>CAVXZG010000011.1:0-36014 GCA_963766375.1 uncultured Actinomycetes bacterium
ACCCAGATGTCTCGCTGCTCGACGACGAGCCCGTCCTGGTCGAAGCGCAGGAGGGACACGCCGACGAGGTCTTCGGTGCCGCCGTCGGTGAGTTTCGTCTCCGCGCTCCACATGACCGCGGCGCGGTCGCCGTCGACGATCGGCGGGCTGAACTCGCAGCTGGCCGACTCTTCTTCGGCGAAGACGCGTGCGAGGTAGCCGGGCTCGGGCTCGCGGAACGGATGCTGCTGCCAGTACGCGCTCTCGGCGTAGAGCGCGGCGATCGCGTCGGTGTCGTGCTCGGGCCAACCCCGCTCCCACGTGTCCGCCCAGCGCTGCGCGGCCTCTCGCGTATCCACGCGCGGAGTTTAGGCTGAAGCCATGGTGACCATCGACGAGGTCCGCGAGTTTGCGCTCACGCTTCCTCGTAGCAGCGAGGGGCTCGTGCGCGGCCGCGTGAAGTTCCGCATCGGCCGGATCGTCTATCTCTCGCTCTCACGCGACGGCTCGACGATGGGCTTTGCGTTCCCGAAGGAGCTGCGCGTCGCGCTCGTCGAGTCCGAGCCCGAGAAGTTCTCGCTGCCGAGCAAGTCCGACATGCGCTACCACTGGGTTCACGTCCGCCTCGACGCGATCGACGAGGACGAGATGCGCGAGCTCGTCGAGGACGCCTGGGCCTTCTGCGTCCCGAAGAGCGTGGCCGAGGAGTACGCCGCGTCGAGGGGCTACCGCTAAACGGCCGAGTGCTCGTCCAGCCAGGTAGCCGCGGCCATCGGTCGCAACGGCGGCAACTATGTCAGGCTGAAGCCGTGAAACGGATCGGCGCGAAGCCGGTCGCTCTGGTCGCCCTGGCGTTCGCGGCGTCGGCGGCGATCGTCATCGGCGGTGTTGCCCTTCGAAGCGGCCCGACTCGACCCTCGCCGGACGCGGTCGTCGCCGCGGGAAGCCCGGGCGCGCTCGTGCTCGTCGACGACGGTTCTTCGCGCCGCGAGGCGGCGAGCGGCCTCGCCGTGCTGCGAGGACGCGTGCCGCTCGACGTTCGCGACCGCTTTCGAGTAGGCAGCATCACGAAGACGTTCGTCGCGGTCGTCGTGCTCCAGCTCGTCGACGAGCATCGCATCCGGTTGGGAGACACGGTCGAGCGCTGGCTGCCCGGTCTCATCCCCGACGGCGGGCGGATCACCGTGCGAGAGCTGCTCGGGCACAGGTCCGGGCTCGCCGACTATGCGGGGGACGCGGCTTTCGTACGCGAGACGCTGGCCCAACCGCGCCGCCGCTGGAGGCCGCGCGAGCTGGTGCGTGTTGCCCTCGCCGAAGGTCCGGTTGCTCGGCCCGGCGAGCGTTTTGCCTACGCCAGCACGAACTACGTCCTCCTCGGCATGGTCGTCGAGCGCGCGACCGGCACCAGTCTCGAACGCCAGCTGCGTGACCGGATCTTCGTGCCGCTCGAGCTCGAGGACACGAGCTTCGCGCCCGGCCAGCGGTTCCAGGGCCGCTATGCCCACGGCTACGCACCGAGCGAGCACGACGGCATCGTCGGCAGCCTCGCGACCGCTCGCGACCGGAGCACGGTGGGCACATCCTGGGCCTGGGCGGCCGGCTCGATCGTCTCCACGGCGTCCGATCTCTCGCGGTTCCTCGGTGCTCTTCTCCAGGGCCGCCTGCTTCCGCCCCGCTTGCTCAAGCTGATGCGCCCGGAGCCCGGCGCGCGGTACGGCCTGGGGCTCGCGGCGTTCCGCACCCCCTGCGGGACGGCGATCGGCCACACCGGCGCTCTGCTCGGCACCGTTTCCGCCGCGTTGAGCAGTGCTGACGGCCGTCACCGGGTCGTCGCGATGAGCAACAGCCTCCCGCTGACCCCGCCGGCAGAGGCCGCGTTCCGGCGGTTGCTGGAGAGCTCCTTCTGCGGGACTTAGGTCTTCACGACCGAGAACTTCGCATTGGCGAAATCACCGTTCCGGCCGAGCTCGTCCAGACGCAGCTCGATCCGGCGCGGCAGCAGAGGCGCACCCGCACCCAGCGTGACCGGCGCGATCGACACGATCACCTCGTCCAGCAGCCCCGCGTCGGCAAACTGACCGGCCAGGTCACCGCCGCCGACGATCCAGACGTTCCGGTCGCCAGCGGCGGCGACCATCTGCTCGTGCACGGTTGCGACGTCCGCGCTCGTGAACTCGATTCTCGCGTCGGGGACGACCGGCAGCTCCCGGTGCGTGAAGACCCAGCACGGGATGTCGTACGGCCACTTCCACTCCGCCGGATCCTTGCCCGCGAACTCGTGGGCGACGATCCATTCGTACGTCGTCGACCCCATCGCCAACGCACCAACCTCGGCGATGAACTCGCCGTAGTTCATCGGCCCATCCTCCTCGCGTTTGCGGGTGAACAGCCAGTCCAGCGAGTTGTCGGGGTCGGCGATGAAGCCGTCGAGGGTGGTCGCCGTGTAGTACTGGGTGAGGCTCACGAAGCCGGCTTCTCCCAGACCGAGACGTGCTTGTCGCTGTCGCTCGTGAACGGCTCCCGCTTCCAACCGCTCCAGCGCTCGCGCAGCCTCATCCCGGCAAGCTGCGCCATCAGGTCGAGCTCCGATGGCCACGCGTACCGGAAGGGAATCGACAGGCGCTCGGCTCTTCCCGTCGACGATCTCGAAGTGATGGGAGATGAGGCCTTGATTCGCGACGTCGTACTCGTCGAACCCCCATCTGTTCTCGCTCACATGGAAGACGCGGAAGGTCTCGCCGGGCGGGAGCCCCTGGAGCCGGGGGACGCCGACCTCGATGACGAAGCAGCCGCCGGGCTCGAGGTGCGCCGCGACGTTCTGGAAGCACGCGACCTGCGCCGCCTGCGTCGTCAGGTTCAGGATCGTGTTGAAGACGAGGTACGCGACGGAGAACGTCCCGTCCACGGTTGTGGTCGCGAAGTCGCCGATCGTCACGTCGATGTCCTCGCCGCCCGGCTTCGCGCTGCAGCTTCGCGGCCATCGCCTTCGACAGCTCGATCCCGTGCACCGGCACTCCCCGCTGCGCCAGCGGTAGCGCGATCCGGCCCGTCCCGATCCCGAGCTCGAGCGCGCGTCCGCTCCCGGCCAGCTCGGCGAGAAAGTCGACGGCCGGGTCGACGACCTCCGGGTCGAACATCTCCGCGGAGGACTCGTCGTATCTGGCGGCGACGCGCTCGTCGAAGTAGCCGTCGTCAGACATGGGCGAGCACCAGGTTAAGCGGCCGGGGCACCTCGGTGAGATCGAGCGCCTCGACCAGCAGGCGCGCGTAGCGGATCTTCCGCCTGCCGCCGCTGCCCATCCAGCGGCGGAGCTGCTCCTCCCTCGGCCGTCCGCGCCACGCCGGCTGCTTCTGGAGCGTGCGGAACGCTCCGAGGTCGCCCTGGGCGTCGGCGATCTGCTCCACGGCCTCGGCGCCGAGAGCGCGGATCAGCTCGTCCTCCAGGTCTACGACGCAGACGTAGAAGCCGAGCGCTTCCATCTCGGCGCGGGTGAGGTCGGAGCCGAGGCCGGCGCGCTCGAGGCCGCGCCGGAAGTCGCGCTCCTCGCCGGCGTCGCAGAGGCCGGCGAGCCTGACGTCGAGCCCCTGCGGGCCGAACCGCGCGAGGGAAGCTCCGATCGCCTGCGCGCCGCCGATCGGCACGATGGCGACCTGCTCGGCCTCGAGATCGCGCCCGCGGCGCTCGGCGAGCGTTTCGAGCGCGACCTGGTCGCTGGTTCCTTCGACGAGCACCACGGCACGTGGGTCCATGCGCTGAATCCTTTGCAAACCGCTTGCTCGCACGTGCGTCTTACCGCACATGAAGGTCGTCGCGCTTGGGTTTCTTCTCGCCGCGCTGGGTGGATCTGCAACGCCCGTACACGTGTCCATCGCCGGGAAGCGGCCGCCGGCGGTGGCGGGGAAAGCGTGGACGGTGCGACTTGCGGTGCGGCCTGCTTCGTTTCGAGGGATCGTCCGGATCACCGCGGTCGGCCCGAGCCGTGCCCGGGCGCGGGCAACCGCCAGGCCAGGCCCGTATCGCGCAAGACTCGTCTTTCCCAGGGCCGGCCGCTGGACGCTGACGGCGCGAGCAGGCGGCTCCGTGTCGCGCCTCGGCTCGGTGCGCGTCCGGCCGGCGCCGCCGCAGCCGCTGGCCTTCACGCAGCCGACGGCGATCGACCTGGAGCCGGCGGGAACGCTGCTGCTCGTCGAGAACAATCCGGGTCGGGTCCTGCGCGTTAACCCTGCGACAGGACGGATCACGGTGCTCGTGCCCTCGATGAGCGCACCGTACGCGGTCGTTCGAGCTCCCTCGGGAAGCGTCTTCGTCTCCAGCGGGAGCCTGGTGCAGCGCCTCGACGCGGCCGGAACGCCGACGACCGTCGCTCAGGCCGACAGCGACATCGGCCCGCTCGCCGTCGCAGCGAACGGCGATCTCTACTACGCGACTTCCACGCGCGTCTTCCGTCTTGCCGGAGGCGTCGGTCCGCCGATTCACATTGCCGGCACGGGAGTCGAAGGCAGCGGCGGCGACGGCGGGCCCGCGGTCAACGCGCAGATCGAGCAGCCGCACGGCCTCGCGATCGCGGCGGACGGTGCGCTGCTGGTGTCCGATACCGGCAACGAGCGGATCCGACGGATCGATCTCGGCAGCGGCGTCATCACGACGCTCGCGCTGGTCGGGACACCTGACGGCATCGACGTCGGCCCGGCGGGGACGATCTCGGTGGTCGACAGCCGGGCGCGCCGCATCGCCCGCTTCAGCGCCTCGGGCACGCGCATCGGCTTCTTCGGTCCCCTGTTCGGCTTGCCCTACGACGTCGAGGCCACGGCGGACGGGGGCGCGTACCTGCTCGAGGCTGGGCCTCTGGGCCGGTTGCGTCGCGTAGCTCCGAACGGAACGGTGACGACCGTCTCGCGGAAGCCTTAAGCGCGCGTGCGGTAGTGGAGGTGGACCACGCCGTTGCCGAAGCGGCGTTCGTCCAGCAGTTCGAGCTCGAGGCGGACATTGTCGGGGAGGAATCGGGTGCCACCTCCCGCCACGTAGGGCACGACGAACACGTGGTACTCGTCGACCAACCCGGCCTTGATCGCCTGGGCGGCGAGATCGGGGCCACCAATGGAGATGTCGCGCCCTGCTGACGCTTTCAGCTGCTGGACGGCTTCAGGGTCGAAGTTGCGCTCGATCCGAGTCCTGGCGCTGGAGACCGTCTCCAGCGTCTTGGAGTAGACGATCTTGTCGGCCGCCTGCCAGATCTCCGCGTAGTCGCGGATGAAGGCCGGCTGGTCGGGGCCGGTCTCCCAGTAGCTCATCACCTCGTACATCCGGCGCCCGTAGAGGTACGTGCCGACCGGCCGCTCGAGCTCGTTGACGAAACGGTGCACTTCCTCATCCGGCGCAGCCCAGTCGAACTTGCCCTCCTCGTCCGCGACGTAGCCGTCGAAGCGAGGCGATCGCCGCGTAGATCAGCTTGGCCAGGGCTATGCCGCCGCCGCCGCTCGCTCCAGCTCGTCGATCTCGATCTTCTTCATCTCGAGCATCGCCGCCATCACGCGCTGCGCCTTCTCCTTGTCCGGATTCGAGAGCAGCTCGGGCAGGGCGGTCGGGACGATCTGCCACGAGAGGCCGAACTTGTCCTTCAGCCACCCGCACGGGCCTTCCTCGCCGCCTTCGGAGAGCTCGTTCCAGTACTTGTCGACCTCGTCCTGGTCCTTGCAGCTCACCTGGAACGAGATCGCCTCGCTGAACTCGAACTGGGGGCCGCCGTTGAGGGCGAGGAACTCCTGCCCATCGAGCTCGAAGCTCACGGTCATGACCGTGCCCTCGGGCCGGGGGCCGGCCGAGCCGTAGCGCTCGATGTGCTGGATCTTCGAGTTCGGGAAGATCGACGTGTAGAAGTTCGCCGCGTCTTCCCCGTCGGTGTCGAACCACAAGCACGGAGTGATGTTCTGCATCGTTAGATCCTCTCTGTCGTTAGCGCTCTTGTCCTGTTAGACGGTCGTATCCGAAGAAACTCATCGGGCTCACCAGGCACCGCCGCCGCCTCCGCCGCCTCCGCCACCGCCGCCGCCCGAGAAGCCGCCGCCACCGCCGGACGAGGCCGGCGGCGCGAGCGCCGAGCCGAAGCCGGACGACAGGTCGCCGATCGCGAGCGCGGTCGGGCCGGAGCCGAGATCGCCGGTCGGCGTGATCCAGTAGAGCGCGCTCTGGTTGTGCAGCTCCTCGGGCATGTGGAGGTGCGCGCCCTGGAGGACGCGCTCGGCGATTCCGAACGCGATCCCGTAGACGAGGAAGCGCTCCCAGAGCTCGAGCGTGGCGGGCGGGGCTTCCTGCAGGCGCGGGAAATCCGTCAGGTAGCGCCGGAACGCCTCCCAGCGCTCGGCCTCGACCTGGCCCGCTTTGGTTCGGCGCCGCCAGAGCCGCGTTCTCGTCCCCGCGGCGATCAGCGTGATGGCGTTCGCCGCCGCGCAGACGCCGAGCGCGACCAGGACGACGTCGCTCCAGCGCGGCGCGGCCGAGCGGAAACCGTGGATGCCGAGCCAGAGGAGCACGATGGCGGCGACGGCGAAGACGAGGATGCCGAGCCCGAGCATGCGGAGGCCGTCGCTGAGGTACCAACCATGTCGCGTCGATCGCCGACGCCACGCCCTTCTTGAAGCTCGTGAAGCGCTGGCTGTTCGTCTTGCGGTCGCTCTCGATCTTGCCGCGGAACTCGGTGAGGCGCTCTCCCTGGTCGCCTACGACCGAGTCGACGACCCTGGTCACCGGCTCCTCGAAGTCGGTCAGCGGGACGCTCTTGTCGCCGAGCGTGAGCTGGAGATCGGCCACGTCCTGGTGGCGCATGCCACCCCAGATCGAGCGTTCGGTCGTGACCGGGGTGGACTTGTACCGGCCGCGACGGATCAGGTCGAAGAGCGTTGCGGTGAACTCGTTCGAGCCAATGGTCGTCTCCTGGCGGAGAAGCGGCGGCACGAGTGCCGGCTCCGTGTCCGAGGGCGGCTCTTGCTCGTACTCGCGGTCGTAGCCCGTCTTCCGCTCGCGCCCGTAGACGAGCCAGACGAGCAGCATCAGCGCGAGAGCCGGCCCCTGCCCGAGGAGGAGCAGGTAGAGAGCTGTTCGCCCGAGGTGTCGCTTCGCGTCGTCGATGCGCTCGCGGTCGTGTTCGTAGGCGCGCTGCGAGCCGAGCTCGTCGGCGACGATCTTCTGCAGGCCGTACTCGTGCCGGACCTGCGCCCCGGCGGTCGAGGTGAGCAGGCTCCGCGGGAAGACCACGCGCATCTCGACGAATTGGTGAGCCGGAACGCCCGCTGCTTGCAGGAGCGAGCGATCGGGGAGGCGCGTGACGGTGCCCTGAACCCACACCGGGCTGCCCCAGACCCGATAGGAGGGCGAAAGCTGCGTCGGCTGTGGGAGCTGCATTGACGCCGTCAAGCGGCCGAGCGCGGCCGGCCAGTTGTCCCCCCAGACGTTCAGGTTGACGTCGACGACATCGTCGTAGGCGACCGCGAGGCCGCGGAAGCGGTAGGAGATGTCGAAGGTCCTCCGCTCGGTGTTCGCGGCGTAGTGCCAGACGATCCGGATGCCCTTGTCGATCCGAGCCACTCCGTAGGTGTTCGGCAGGTCGAAGCCACCGAGCTCGGTATTGGCGCCGGGCCGGTAGCGCGTGTTTCCCTCGCTGACGGTCACGTGGTCGATCGACTCGCCCTTGCGGAGCGGGATGTCGCGATAGGCCCCGCTGAAGGGCCCGTCGAAGTCGAAAGCGATCTGCTCCCGCACGAGCAGCGAGCCGTCGGGCTGGATCCGCACGGCGACGTCGGCGAGCGGAAGCGAATAGGTCTTCGCCGCTCCCGTCGCAGGCCACAGCAACGTGGCCGCGCCGAGCGCGAGGAGGGCTCGGCTGAGCCGGCTCAGGTCTGGAACTGCACGGACGGCGCCTCCCGCGTGGCGCCTTCCGTCTCGAAATAGGCTCGCGGGTGGAAGCTGAAGATGCCGGCGACGATGTTCGTCGGCACGGTCTCGAGCGCGTTGTCGTAGGTGAGGACCGTGTCGTTGTAGACCTGGCGCGAGATCGCGATGTTCTGCTCGGTCTCGGCGAGCTGCGCCTGGAGCTGCTGGAAGTTTTCCGTCGCCCGCAGCTGCGGGTACGCCTCGGCGACTGCGAAGAGGCGGCCGATCGCCGCGGTGAGCACGTTCTCGGCCTGCGCCTTGTCCTCGACGCCCTGCGCCTGTTGCGCGGCCGTGCGCGCCTGGGTGACCTCGTCGAAGGTCGAGCGCTCATGGGCGGCGTATCCCTTGACGGCCTCGACGAGATTCGGGATCAGGTCGTAGCGTCGACGTAGCTGGACGTCCACCTGCGCCCAGCTGTTCTCTGCGCGGTTGCGCAGCCGAACGAGCCTGTTGTACATCGCCACGACGACGATCAGCAGCAGGACAACGATCACGACGAGGACGATCACCCAGAGCATGGGTCAACCCTAAGGCACCGTCGGCGAGAACGTAGATTCCGCCAATGAGCTTCGCTGTCGCGCCCGACGCGTACGACCGGTTCATGGGCAGGTACTCGGTGCCGCTTGCTCCGCAGCTCGCCGACTTCGCGTCGGTCGACTCGGCCGGCCAGCGCGTGCTCGACGTCGGCTGCGGGCCGGGCGCGCTCACGACCGAGCTGGTCAAGCGGCTCGGGCCGGCGGCCGTGTCCGCTGTGGATCCTTCGGAACCCTTCGTCGCAGCGGCTCGCGAGCGCCACCCCGGGGTGAGCGTGCAACGTGCTGCTGCGGAGGACCTGCCGTTCGAGGACGAGGAGTTCGACGCGGCTCTGGCGCAACTCGTCGTCCACTTCATGGCAGACCCCGTGGCGGGACTGCGCGAGATGGCGCGCGTGACCCGCGAGGGCGGCGTCGTGGCCGCGTGCGTCTGGGATCACGCGGGTGGCAAGGGGCCGTTGAGCGTGTTCTGGGAGGCGGCGCGACAGGTCGATCGCGGAGGTCGAGGACGAGTCGGAGCTTGCAGGAGCCCGCGAGGGCCACCTCGCCGAGTTGCTTCGGGGCGGCCGGGCTGCGCGAGATCGAGGACGAGCGTCCTGTCGGTAAGCGTTAGCACGAGAGCTTCGAGGAGTGGTGGCAGCTGTTCGAGCTCGGCGTTGGGCCGGCGGGCGCCTTCGTGGCCGGCCTCGACGAGCAGCGGCGAGCCGAGCTCCGCGAGCGTCTGCCGCGGGCTGCTGCCGGAGGCCCCGTTCGTCATGACGGGGCTGGCCTGGTCGGCACGAGGCCTCGTCTAAGGGGTCAGTGATCTAGTGCGCGTCGAAGCCGATGTGGGCCGACGCGCGGTCCTGCAGGTGGTCGGCCTGCGGAAGAGTCGCGGTCGCGAGCACCGCGCCGGCTAGCACAGCGCTCGCAACGAGAGCGACGCGCATCGAGGTCCCGGGGATCCGCGCCCGCAGGAGACGCGGCAGCTTCGAGACGTGCGCCAGGACGTGCAGGCCGGTGGCGCCGACCCAGACGAGGAAGCTCGCCTTGTGCAAGCCGACGACGGTGCCGTGCGTCTGCCCGAGAACGAGCAGCGCGACGCCCGTCCCGAAGACCACGAGCGTCGAGACGACGATTACCGGCGCAACTACCGCACGAAGCGCGAGGTGGGGTGGGCCGCGCCGCACGTACTCCTCGCCGTTGCGGTAGTAGCGCAAGAACCGCCAGCCGGTGCTCGCGACTTTCAACGCCAGGACGGGGATCAGGAGCATCCCCACGAAGGCGTGCACGGTCAGGAGCGAGGTCAGCCGGAGGAGGGTGGCGCCCTCGATCGCAAGCAGCAACAGCAGCACGGCCGCAATCACGGCGGTGAGTTGCTCGTTGCCGGCGCTTCCTCCCATGAACAGTCGCTTGATGCGATCCATTGCTCCGCAAGATAGCCCGACCTGGCAGGATCACGAGCGATGGTTCCCGAGGCGCCGCTAGAGCCGACCGAGAACGGGCTTGTCCCAAAGGGGGACGGCTGGTTCGTCCTCAACGCGCGTGACGTCGCCTGGCAAGCCGCAGAGGGGCGTGGCGCCTACGGGTCGTTCGAGGGTGAGCCCGAGTTCGGGCAGGTGGGGATCCACCTCGTCGCCCTCGAACCGGGCGACGCGATGGCGATGTACCACTGGGAGGCCGACCAGGAGGACTTCCTCGTGCTCGCCGGCGAGGCGCTGCTGATCGTCGAGGGCGAGGAGCGTCCGTTGCGGCAGTGGGACTTCGTGCACTGCCCGCCGGAGACGAAGCACGTGATCGTCGGCGCCGGAGACACCTCGTGCCTCGTGCTCGCGGTGGGCGCGCGCGACCGCTCGACCGGCCCGGACTGGGGCGGCTACACCGTGGACGAGGCAGCGCAGCGGCACGGCGCAGGCGTCGAGCAGGACACGACCGATCCGACAGAGGCCTACGCGCGCGTCCCCAAGCGGGAACCGGCCGCCTACCGCGAGGGCTGGCTCCCCGACTAGATCGTGCGGCCGCTGTGGACGTTCACCGCTACCAGGACACCGCCGAGTTCCTGCGGCACGCGGGTCAGTTCCTGGCGGCGCGCGAGGCCGAGCACAACCTGATCCTCGGGCTCTCCTCGCGTCTGAAGCAGGATCCGCTGGCCTTCGGCGAGGCTCCGTACCTGGCGGTCGTGAAAGAGGGCGAGCAGGTCGTTGCGGCGGCGCTGCGCACGCCGCCGCACAACCTCGTGCTCTCGCAGATCGACGACCATGCCGCGCTCGAACCGCTCTGCGCGGACGTGCTGCTCGCGTTCGGCTCCCTGCCGGGAGTGACCGGGCCGACCGAGGAGGCGGCACGCTTCGTCGAGCTCTGGCAAGCGGCGACCGGGGCGCGCGGCCGGCGGGCGATCGCCGAGCGAATCTTCCGAGCAGAGAGCGTCGAGCCGCCACAGGGCGTGGCCGGGCGAATGCGGCCCTACGCCGAGCCCGACCGCGAGCTCGCGTTGAGGTGGCTCGACGCCTTCGGCACCGAGGCGCTGCCGGACTCCCATCCGGGATCGGCGGCCGGCGCGCTCGCGCACCGTCTCGAGGATCCCGAGGGCGGGTACGTCTTCTGGGAGGACGGTGAGCCGGTCTGCATCGCCGGGTTCGGCGGCCCGACCCCGAACGGGATCCGGATCGGCCCGGTCTACACGCCGCCCGAGCTGCGCGGCCGTGGCTACGGAAGCGCGCTGACGGCGGCCTTGACGCAGCAACTGCTCGACGGCGGCAGGCGGTTCTGCTTCCTCTTCACCGACCTTGCGAACCCGACCTCGAACAGCATCTACCAGCGCATCGGCTACCGGCCGGTCTCGGACGTCGACCTGTGGTCATTCGACTGAAGCTTCACGTTCACGCCTTCCAGACCCCAGATCACGAAGGCCGGGTTGCGGCGCGGTTCCTCGGCCAGCGTCAGGCCGGGCGCGCGTTCGACCAGCGTCCGTAGGCTCGCCTCCAGCTCGATGCGGGCCAGAGGCGCTCCGATGCAGACGTGGATGCCGCCGCCGAAGCCGATGTGCTCGGCCGCATTGGGTCGCGCGAGGTCGAAGCGCTCGGGATCGTCGAAGACCCGAGGATCGCGGTTGGCCGAGCCGAAGAGCAGCGAGAGCCTCTGTCCGCGCGGGATCGGCCGGCCGGCGACCTCGACGCCCTCCTCCAGCACCCAGCGCTCGAAGAGCTGGAGCGGGGGATCCCAGCGGATCAGCTCCTCGACCGCCGCAGCCGGAGACACCTCGCCAGTGAGGAGCCGCCGCCACTCGTCGGGGTGGCGCATGAGAGCCCGCACGCCGTTGCCGAGGGTGTTCACGGTCGCTTCGTGGCCGGCGTTCAGGAGCACGATGATCGTGGAGACGATCTCGGCGTCGCTCAAGCCTTCGCCGTCCACACGCGCGTCGACGAGTGCGGTGACCATGTCCTCGCGCGGCTCGCGCCGCCGCGCCCCGATCAGCTCGAGCACGTAGTCCCGGAAGTCGGCTGCGGCCTGCGTTGCAGCCGCGCCCTGCTCCTCGGTCGTGTCGAACTCGTACATCTTCACCATCGCGTGCGACCAGTCGAGGAGGTCGTGCTGCCGGTCGGTGGGCACGCCGAGCATGCGGCAGATCACGGCGATCGAATACGGCTGCGCGTAGTCGCGGAGCAGCTCCATCGCGCCGCGCTCCAGCTGGGGCTCGAGGATCTCGTGCGCCAGGGCCTCGGCCGGCGAGCGCAGGCTCTCGACGCTGCGGGGCGTGAACGCCGCCGCCACGAGTTTCCGGATCCGCGTGTGCTCGGGCGGCTCGAGCCAGAGCAGGCTCCAGCGCTCCGAGTCCCAGAACGCTTGCCGGCGCGGGTCGAGCGGCTCGGCGCCGAACTCCTCCTCGCTACCCACGTGCCGGAAGTTGCGGCCGAGCCGCTTGTCGCGCAGGCAAGCGCGCACGTCCGCGTGCCGGGTCACGAACCAGCGGCCGAGCGTCTCCTCGTAGAAGACCGGCGTCTCCTCGCGCAGAGCGCTCAGCGTCGGGTAGGGGTCGGCGAGGAACCCCGCCTCGGTCGGGTCGAACATGCCGACGCGAGGCTAGCGTGGACGGCGTGCCTGCCAGCCGGACGCCGGCTTCGAAAACTTGCGGGCCCTCAGAGTGGTCCAAGGAGATACCAAACAGTATCCATCGGGACTACCCGTTGGTATCCTCCGGGACCCATGATCACGGACGTCAACCCGTTCGTCTACTCGCGGCCGATCTCTCCGGAGGAGATCGTCGACCGCGACGACGAGACCCAGCAACTGCTGAAGCACGCGGTCGGCGGCCACTACGTCCGCCTCTACGCGCCGCGCAAGTACGGCAAGACCAGCCTGCTGCGGCGGGCGCTCGCCGACGGCGAGAAGCAGGAGGGCCTCGTGCCGGTGCTGGTCGACCTCTACGGCGCCGTCTCGCTGGCCGACGTGGCCGTCCGTTTCGAGCGCGCCTATGCGAAGGAGTTGCGCGGCGCGATTCGTGGCCGTGTCGAGGAGTTCTTGCAGAAGACGGGTCTCGGGCTCTCGCTCGGCGCCTTCGGCATCAGCGCGAGGCTCCAGCTGGAGCCGAAGACCGACCCGCTTCCGGCGTTGCATGCGCTGCTCGACCTGCCGCTGCGCCTCGAGGAGTCCGGCGGCTTCCGCGCGTTCATCGCCCTCGACGAGTTCCAGGACATCGGCAAGGTGCCCTCGCTGGACGGGATCCTCAGGAGCCACATCCAGTTCCAGGGCGACGTCGCCTCGTACGTCTTCGCAGGCTCGGAGCCCGGGCTGATGAAGCAGCTCTTCGAGACCAAGGAGGCGCCCCTCTACGGGTCGGCGGTGCCGGTGCGCCTCGGGCGCCTGCGCGACGAGGACATCGCCGAGTACGTCGCGGCGCGGTTTCGCCAGAGCAAGCGCAACGTGGGGGAGGCGCTGAACCCGTTGCTGGCCTCGGCCAAGGGCCATCCGCAGCGGGCGATGCTGCTCGCGCATCGGCTCTGGGAGGAGGTCGAGCGCGGGGGCACGGCGACCCTGGACGACTGGGAGCGCGCGCACGGCGCCGCGCTCGACGAGCTCCAGCCCGAGTTCGAGGCGCAGTGGCGCGGCCTCGACACGTCGGAGCAGAAGACGATGCGCGCGGTCCTCGCCGGCGAGGGCTCTCCCTACCGGGCCGCCGTGCTGGAGCGGCTGGCTCTCACGAAGACAATGGCGCAGAAGGCGTTGCAGCGCCTGGCCGCGAGAGCCGAGGTCGAGGCAGAAGGTGGCAAGCAGGTCGTCGTCGATCCGCTCTTCGCAGAGTGGATCGAGCGCCTCAGCGGCTAGCCCGCGCCAGCCCCTCGAGCGCCTCGCGCTTCACGTTCGGCAGATTCTCGGCGTGCGCGTAGAGCGCAAGTGCCGCGCAGAGCGAGAACGCAAGCACCCGCGCGCGCAGCAGCTGCTCGTCGGTAAGCGGTCCGTAGGCGTCGACGAACGCGGGACGCGCAGCCGCCGGCAGGAAGCTCCAGAGGAGCTGGAGGTCGATCGCCGGGTCGGAGCGGCAGAGGTCACCCCAGTCGATCACGCCTGTCACGCGGCGCCCCTCCACGAGCACGTGGCGGAAATGCAGGTCGCCGTGGACGACGGACGGCAGCTCGGCGGGCGGAAGGCGCTCCGCGGTCTCGAGGATTCGCTCGACCCCCGCCGGCGCGCGCCAGACACCGAGCCGTGCGAGCTCGGCGAGGTCCCTCCGCGCCAGCGGCACCCGCTTGGTCATGTCTGCGCGCGAGTTCGCGTCCGCAGGCAGCAGCTCGTCCGGTTCCGTGTCATGCAGCGTCCGGAGGAAGCCCGCCAGCTGGAGCGCGACTTCGAGCCGTGCCTCGTCGTCGAGCTCCGCCTCGCAGCTCTCGCGCCCGGGCAGCAGCTCGCTGCCGAAGAACGGCCAGGGGTAGCCGTCCCCGGGCCGGCCGCGGAAGATCGGATCCGGGATCGGCAGCGGCAGGAGCGGCGCGAGCCTCGGCAGGAACGCGAGCTCGAGCTCGACCCCAGGAATCGCGATCTGCCGCCGCGGGAAGCGAAAGGCGTACCGCTCGTTCACGACCCAGACCGCGTTGTCCCACCCCTCGGCCAAGGGGTGCAGGGATTCCACCGTCAGCTCCGGGAACTGCGCGAGGAGCCGGCGCGCGAGGCCTTCGTCCACGACGACTTCCGCGCTCCAGATCGGCACCGGCGGAGACTAGCCTGCGCGATCCCGAGCAGTTCGCCCACTCCTGGCACATCCTCGAGCAGTACCGCTAGCGCCGACCCTCTCGACGCGAGAGAATCCCGCGCGTCAATTCGAGAAGGGGGAATGTTGGCGGATCAATCGCACGACAAGGATCGTCGCGCTCTCCATGCACTCGGGTATGCGCAGGAGCTGCGGCGCACGATGTCGGGGTTCTCGAACTTCGCCATCTCGTTCACGATCATCTCGATCCTGTCGGGCACCCTGACGCTCTACTACCAGGGTCTCAACTACGGCGGCTTCGTCGAAGAGGCGTGGGGCTGGCCCCTCGTCTCGTTCTTCGTCCTGATCGTCGGGCTCGGGATGGCCGAGATCGCGTCGAAGTACCCGACCGCCGGTGGGCTCTACTACTGGTCGTCAAAGATGGGCGGCCCCGCCTGGGGCTGGTTCACAGGCTGGTTCAACCTGATCGGCCAGATCGCGATCACGGCCGGCATCGACTACGGAGCCGCGACCTTCACGGATGCGCTGCTCCAGCTGCTCTGGCCCGGCACGTTCAAGGGGACCTCGCACGAGGTGATCTACGTCTATGCGGTCATCCTCGCGCTGCACGCGACGATGAACATCTTCAGCGTCCAGCTGGTCGCGCTGCTGAACGACATCTCCGTCTGGTGGCACTGCCTCGGCGTGCTCATCATCGTGGGCTTCCTCGCCTTCAAGCCGGATCACCACCAGTCGGTCGGGAAGGTGTTCACGCACACGATCAACAACAGCGGCTGGGGGCACGGCTGGCTCTGGTTCGTGTTGCTCCTCGGCCTATTGCAGGCGCAGTACACCTACACCGGCTACGACGCCTCGGCCCACATGAGCGAGGAGACGAAAAACGCCTCGCGCGCTGCCGCCCGAGGCATCGTCATGTCGATCGTGGTGTCTGCGATCTTCGGGTACATCCTGGCCCTCGCCGTCACCTTCGCGATCCAGGACATCGCCTCCACCACCGGAGCGGGAACGTTCGCGGTGCAGCAGGTCTTCATCGAGTCGCTGGGGACGACGACCGCCAAGGTGATGCTCTTCATCACCGTGGGCGCGCAGTTCTACTGCGGCATGTCGTCGATCACCTCGGCCTCGCGGATGATGTACGCGTTCTCGCGTGACCGGGCCGTGCCGGGGCACCAGCTCTGGCGGAAGCTGAATGGGCAGCGGGTCCCGTACCTGGCCGCGATCGCAATCGCCGTGCTCGCGTTCTTCTGCGCCTTCCCGGCGTACTTCGGCACGAACGGCGCGATCGCCTACGCGGCGGTCACGTCGATCGCGACGATCGGCCTCTACATCGCCTACGCGATCCCGATCTACCTCCGGCTGAAGGCCGGCGACGCTTGGGAGCCCGGCGAGTGGAACCTCGGCCGCTACTACAAGGTGATCGGGTGGACGGCCGTGACCTGGGTGGCGGGCATCTCGATCCTGTTCATCCTGCCGACGAACCCCAACGGTGTCCCGTGGCAACGAGCAAGTTCCACTGGACCTCGTTCAACTACGCACCGGTCGCGGTGCTCGGGACGCTGCTGCTCGTCGGAAGCTGGTGGCTGCTGTCGGCGCGCAAGTGGTTCAAGGGCCCGATCGTGCAGGGCACCGAAGAGGAGCTGGCACGAATCGAGGCGCGGTACGGCGAGGGCGCGGAGGCCGAGCCTCTGCCTGCGTCGTAGACTCGTACCAGGACTGGAAGGACGGAGGGAGCCGGTTCGCGCCGGCTCCCTCGTCTTCGGGAGAGGGCGATGCTGAGTCTCGATGAGCTGAGAGCCGAGGTCGAGCAGGGCGGGATCGACACCGTCGTGACCGCTTTCACCGACATGCAGGGCCGCCTGCTCGGCAAGCGCGAGCACGCCGAGTTCTTCCTCGAGCAGTCCGCCGAGCACGGAATCGAGGGCTGCAACTACCTGATGGCTCTCGACATGGAGATGGACCCGCAGCCCGGCTACGCGATGGCGAGCTGGGAGCAGGGTTACGGCGACTTCGCCCTGGCGCCCGACCTGGCCACCCTGCGGAAGGTGCCCTGGCTGGAAGGAACGGCGCTCGTGCTTTGCGACGTCGGCCTCGGCGACGGCACGCCCTTGACGGTTTCCCCGCGGCAGGTGCTGCGCGCGCAGGTCGAGCGGGCGCGGTCAGCGGGCTTCGAGCCGATGGTGGGCTCCGAGCTCGAGTTCTATCTCCTCAAGGAGAGCTACGAGGAGGCGCACGCGAAGCACTACCGCGACCTGACGCCCTCGGTGCCGTACATCCTCGACTACCACATCCTCGCGACGACCTTCGACGAGCCGCTGATCCGCGAGATCCGCAACGCGATGCACGGCGCCGGGATCAAGGTGGAGAGCTCGAAGGGCGAGGCCTGGCCGGGGCAGCAGGAGATCAACTTCCGCTACGCCGACGCGCTGACGATGGCCGACAACCACGTGATCTACAAGAACGGCTCCAAGGAGATCGCGCATCAGAACGGCTGCTCGATCACATTCATGGCCAAGCCCGACCACACCTGGATCGGCAGCTCGTGCCATATCCACTCGAGCCTCTGGGCCGACGGCGCGAACGCCTTCGCCGGCGAGTCCGAGACCTTCAAGCGCTATCTGGCGGGCCAGATCGCGTGCGCCCGCGAACTGGCGCTCTTCCTCGCGCCGACGATCAACTCGTACAAGCGCTACGCGGCCGGTTCCTGGGCGCCGACGACGCTTGCTTGGGGCCACGACAACCGCACCTGCGGCTTCCGCATCGTCGGGCACGGGAGCGCGCTGCGTACGGAGTGCCGGATCCCGGGCGGAGACGTCAACCCGTACCTCGCGTTCGCGGCGCTGATCGCGGCCGGGCTCTACGGGATCGAGCAGCACCTCGATCTGCCGCCGCCGCTCGAGGGCAATGCTTACGAGTCGGACGCGGAGCGTTTCCCCGGCGCGCTACGAGAGGCGATCGAGGCGCTCGAGCAGGGGACGATGGCGCGCGCGGCTCTCGGCGACGAGGTGGTCGAGCATTACCTGAACTACGGGCGGGTCGAGCAGCGTTTGTTCGACCAGGCCGTGACCTGCTGGGAGCGAGAGCGGTTGTACGAGCGCGGATGAAACCGGTCATCGGGATCACGACGTACCTGACCCGGGCGAGGTTCGGGTCCTGGGAAGAGGACACCGCGCTCGTCCCGGCCGACTACGTGAACGCGATCGAGCGGGCCGGCGGGCGGCCGCTGCTCGTGCCGCCGAGCGAGGACGGCGATCGAGGAGACCCTCGACGCTCTCGACGGGGTGCTCTTCTCCGGCGGCGAGTGACCTCGACCCCAAGCTCTACGGGCAGGAGCCTCACCCCGAGACCAAGGGCGTCGTTCGGGAACGCGACCGCGGCGAGCTCGCGCTGCTGCAGGCGGCGCTCGCGCGCGACATGCCGGTGCTCGCCGTCTGCCGCGGGAGCCAGGTCTGAACGTCGCGCTCGGCGGCGACCTCGTCCAGCACCTGCCGGACGTGGTCGGGGACGAGAAGCACAAGCACACGCCCGGGCGAGTACGCGGACCACGACGTCACCGTGGAGCCCGACACGCGGCTGGGCTCGCTGCTCGGCGATCGCGCCCCGGTGAAGTCGCACCACCACCAGGGGTTCGGCCGGCTCGGCGAGGGCCTGCGGGAGTCCGCGCGCGCCGAGGACGGAACGCTCGAGGCGCTCGAGGATCCATCGCGCCGCTTCGCGCTGGGTGTGCTCTGGCATCCCGAGGCCGGCGAGGACATGCGGCTCTTCGAGGCGCTGGTCGAGGAGGCGCGGGCCTACCGGGAGGAGCGGCGCTGAGCGTCTCGGTCGTCAATCCGGCCACGGAGCAGCAGATCGCCGAGCTGCCCGAGGCTGGAGTGGAGGAGACCGACGCCGCGGTGCAGCGGGCGCGTGCCGCGTATCCGGCGTGGCGGGCGGTCGCGCCCTCCGATCGCGCGCGGTTACTGCGTCGGCTCGCGACCCTCGTCGAGGAGCACGGCGAGGAGCTGGCGCTGCTCGAGACTCGCAACGTGGGCAAGCCGATCTCGGATTCCCGCGGCGAGGTCGGCATGGTGGCCGAGGTCTTCAACTTCTACGCGGGCGCCGTGGACAAGCACTACGGCGAGACGATTCCGGTCGCGGGCGGGATCGACCTCACCTTCCGGGAGCCGCTCGGCGTGGTGGGCCTGATCGTCCCGTGGAACTTCCCGCTCAACATCGCGAGCTGGAAGCTCGGGCCTGCGCTCGCGTGCGGGAACACGGTCGTGTTGAAGCCCGCAGAGCTGACGCCGCTGACCGCGCTGCGGCTGGCGGAGCTGGCGCTCGAGGCCGGGATTCCGGCAGGGGTGCTCAACGTGCTGGTCGGTCCCGGCCGGGTGGTGGGCCAGCGCTTAGCCGTGCACCCCGACGTTGCGAAGATCGGGTTCACCGGCTCGACGGAGGTGGGGCGCGGCGTGATGCAGGCCGCCGCGGGCACGATCAAGCGCGTCACGTTGGAGCTCGGGGGCAAGTCAGCCAACGTCGTCTTCGCGGACGCGAATCTCGAGAAGGCGGCTGCTGCGGCGCCCTACGCGGTCTTCGGCAACGCGGGTCAGGACTGCTGTGCGCGTTCGCGGATCCTGGTCGAGCGCTCGGCCTACGACCGGTTCCTCGGGCTGCTCGTCGAGGCGACGAAGGGGGTGCGCGTGGGCGATCCCGAAGACGACACGACCGAGATGGGGCCGCTGATCTCGGCCGAGCAGCGCGAGAACGTGTCGTCCTACGTCGATGGTGGCGTTGCCTATCGTGGAAACACACCCGACGGCAGACGGCTTCTGGTTCCCGCCCACTTTGGTGGAGGCGTCCAACGACGACCGCGTCGCGCGCGAGGAGGTGTTCGGCCCGGTCGCCGCCGTGATTCCCTTCGAGGACGAGGCTGACGCCGTCCGGATCGCGAACGACACGCCCTACGGGCTCTCGGGCTCGATCTGGACCGAGAACGGCGCGCGTGCGCTGCGGGTCGCGCGGGCGCTCGAGACCGGCGTCCTCTCCGTCAATTCAAATTCGTCCGTGCGGGTGACGACGCCGTTCGGCGGCTTCAAGCAGTCGGGCTTCGGGCGCGAGCTCGGGATGCACGCGCTCGAGGGCTACTCGGAGATCAAGAACGTGTTTGTCTCCACCGACTGATGGGGCGGCTCGACGAAAAGGTGGCCGTGATCACCGGCGCCGCCGGCGGGATCGGGCGCGAGGCGGCCATCCTGTTCTCGTCCGAGGGCGCAGCGGTGTGCGTTGGCGATCTGAGCCGGGAGCACGGGGAGGCGGTGGCGGCCGAATGCCGTGAGGCGTTCTTCCAAGAGGTCGACGTCGCCGATCCTGGAGAGCGTCGAGGCCATGTACGCCGCGACGGCGGATCGCTACGGGGGCATCGACGTGCTCTACAACAACGCCGGAATCATGCCGCCCGACGACGCGTCGGTACTCGAGACCGAGCCGGACGCCTGGGACCGCGTCATGAACGTGAACGCGAAGGGCGTCTATCTGTGCTGCAGGCACGGGATCCCCCACCTGCTCGAGCGCGGCGGCGGATCGGTGATCAACGTGGCGTCGTTCGTGGCCCTGGTCGGCGCGGCGACCTCGCAGATCGCCTACACGGCGTCGAAGGGCGCGGTGCTGTCGCTCACACGAGAGCTCGCGGTCGAGTTCGCGCGGCAGGGCGTGCGGGTGAACGCCCTCTGCCCGGGCCCGGTGGAGACGCCGCTCCTGCTGCGGCTCTTCGAGGACGATCCCGCCGCGTACGAGCGGCGGCGAATCCACCTGCCCATGGGCCGGCTGGCGAAGGCGGGGGAGATCGCGAACGGTGCGCTGTTCCTCGCCTCGGACGAGTCCTCGTACGTCACCGGGACGACGTTCCTGGTGGACGGTGGCCTCACCGCCGCCTACGTGACGCCTGAGTAGGCTTCGGCGCCGTGGCCGTTCGTTCCGACACCGGACACCTCCTGCGCCTCTACGGCGGTGCTGCCGCGCGCGTCGCTCGCCGCGGACGGAGGAAGGCCGCCTCGGAGGCGACGGACGCGACCGAGCGGCCGGTCTTCGTCGTCGGCGCGCCGCGCTCGGGTACGACGTTCATGGGCAGCTCGCTCGGCGGGCTGCCGGGGTTCGTCGACCTCGGCGAGGTGGGGCCGTTGAAGGTGGCGATCGACGAGCTCGCGGCGCTCCCGGAAGAGGAGGCTGCACGACGCCTCCGCCGCACGCTGGAGCGCGTGCGCCGCTTCGGCCTGGCTCGTCGGCTGCGCGCGGTCGAGCAGACCCCGGAATCGAGCTTCGTTCTGGCCGCCGCGCTCCGCGCCTACCCACAGGCGAAGGTCGTGCACATGGTTCGCGACGGCCGTGACGTCGTCTGCTCGCTGCTCGAGAAGGGCTGGCTCCGCACCGACCGGGGCGGAGCCGACGACGTGGGTAACCCGTACGGGGAGCAGACTCGTTTCTGGGTCGAGCCGGAGCGTGCCGAGGAGTTCAACGCCGCAACGGAGGCGACCCGCGCCGCCTGGGCGTGGCGCCGCTACCTGACGGCGGCCAGAGCTGCCGCGCCCGCAGCCACGCTCGAGGTGCGTTACGAGGAGCTCGCTGCCGACCCGGACGCGACCGCCGCCCGCATCGCCGGGCACATCGACGCCGACCCAAGCGCCCTTGCCAAGGGCCTTCATGCCGTCCATTCCCAGTCCGTCGGCCGTTGGCGCCGCGACCTCACCGAGCAACAAGTCGCCGACGTCGAGGCCGAAGCGGGTCCGCTCCTGCACGAGCTCGGCTACTAAGTGCCGATGCCCCGGCTGCCCGCCGAGCTGATCCCGACAATCCCGGAGCCGGCTCGGGTGGTCCTGCGCAATGCGATCTGGACCTACGGCAAGGCCACCGCGAAGCTCCGCCCGCTCCCGGACTTTCTGATCCTCGGCGCGCAAAAAGCCGGCACGACCGCCCTCTACGCGTACCTGCGCCGCCACCCCGCGATCACCGGCCCGTCCTGGAAGGAGGTCAGCTACTTCGACCGGCACTACGCGCGCGGGCCGAGCTGGTACCGCGGCAACTTTCCGAATCTCCTGCGCGCCCGTGGCGAGCTCGTCGGCGAAGCGAGCCCGAGCTACCTCTTCCATCCGCTCGCCCCGCAGCGGGTCAAGGAGCTCTTGCCCGGGGCCGGCCTCGTCGCGCTCGTCCGCAACCCGGTCGACCGCGCGCTCTCCCACTACAACCACGAGGTCGCGCTCGGCCGGGAGCCGCTCTCGTTCGAGGACGCGCTCGCCGCCGAGGAGGATCGCCTTCAAGGCGAGGACGCGCGCCTCCGCGCCGACCCGCGCTACTTCAGCAGCGAGTGGTGGAGCCACACCTACAAGGCGCGCGGCAGGTATGCGGAGCAGCTCGAGCGCTGGCTCGAAGTCTTCCCGCGGGAACAGCTGCTGATCATCCCGAGCGAGGAGCTCCTCGGCGAGCCGGAGCGCGCGCACGCGCAGGTGCTCGAGTTCCTCGGCGCGTCTCCGCACCAGCTCGAGTCGTACCCGCGCGTCTACGAGCGGCAGTACGAGGGGATGAAGCCGGAGACCCGGGCCAAGCTCGCCGACTACTTCGCCGAACCGAACCGGCGCCTCTACGAGCTGCTCGGCCGCGACCTCGCCTGGAGGTAGCCGGGCGCCCACGGCATCGTCACGGCAAACGTCAGTAGGCAGACGAGCGCCAGGAGCAGGTACGGGACGGAGTCGCCTGCAACCTCCCCGAGCCAGCCGCCCAGCGCAGGCCCCACGACGTTGCCGGCCGCCCACGCGCCGTTCATCGCCCCGAAGGCCAGTCCCGGCGCGATCTTCTGGCGCTCCGCCGCGTCGGTGAGCAGCGCCATTCCCGGCGTGTAGAAGCCTCCGTACGTGAGCCCGGCGATCAAGACGAGGCCGGCCACGACCGCCGGCGAGTCGGCCCACGCGAACCCGAGCGAGACCACTACCGATCCGAGCAGCGCGATCCGCACCGGGAGTAGCCGCCCGCGCTTGTCGCTGAGTTGCCCGAGCAGCGGGTTCAGCGCCACCTCGAGCCCGGCGGTCGCGAGGAAGACCGCCCCGATCGCGACGCCGCCCCAGCCGTGCGCATGCAGCTTCAGCGGCACGAGCACCGCTACGACGCCGAAGAGCAGCGCGGGGAGGACGAGGAGCCAGAGCCCACCGAGCAGGTGCCGATCGGCGCGCCGAAGCGCCGAGAGCGATTGCGGTTGCGCCGGCACCCCGGGCGTCGCGAGCACCCAGGCACCCAACGCGAGCCCGAGCACGCTCACGCCCAGGAACGTCGAGCGCACACCCGCCACGCTGGCGATCGCGCCCAGCACGGGGCCGAGCAGCGCGCCGAAGACCGCAGCGCCCATGGTCGCTCCGATCAGCGCACCCCGCCGATCGCGCGGTGCGGCGGCCACGAGCCAGGCCAGCGCACCCGACCACGAGAACGCGCTACCGACGCCCTGGAGAAACCGGGCGGCGCCGAGCATCCAGACGTCGTGCGAGAGCGCGAACGCGAGGCTCGCCGCAGCGGTCAACGCGACCCCGCCCAGCGCGGCTTGCCGAGGTCCGTACCTCGAGGCGGCGAGCCCTCCAGGCACCGAGGCCGCAAGCACTCCCGCGGCGTAGGTGGCCGAGAGCACGCCGGCCGCGCTCTTCGAGAGCCCGTACTGGCTCACGAAGTGCGGTAGCAGCGGTGCGAGCGCCGCGAAAAACATGATGTCGAGCGCGACGATCGCGCTCAGCAGCAGAACCAGCCGACGCATCTTTCGACCGTATCAAGCGGGTTTTCCGCCGATCTTTGTGTCTCGGAGCACAAACACTACTAACCGGTTGTCAGGTTTGGCGTCTAAGCCCACTCGGAACAGGTCGTACCGACCAGGCCACGGAAGCATGGGTGCCGCGCCGTCCGCGGACGCGCTTCCAGTCGAGCCGAACGGTGTCCAGCTCCCGAGGAGGGGTTTCTGCGGTGAATCAAAAGCGTGTGCTTCTGCCTGTGCTCGCGGTCCTAGTGGCCGATTGTGGCCGCGGCGTCCGCTCTCGGGGCGGCGTCTGGGCTGCCGAGGAAGCGGGCATTTCCCGAGACGCCGATCAAGATCGCGTCGAAGCGCCACATCAACCCGGCGGTGACGCGAAAGCTCCGCGACGCCACCTGGCGCTGGCAGGTTCTGATCGGCCTGCACCGGACGCACTCGGTTGCGCCGCTGAACACCCGCCGCGCGCTGCGCTACTGGCGCAGGCACGCACGGTACGTCCACAAGCTCGCGGCGCGCCCGCCGCACAAGCAGGGCTGGCTCTGCATCCACCGCTTCGAAGGCAGCTGGCGAGACGGGAACGATCCGTACTGGGGCGGCCTGCAGATGGACCGGGGCTTCATGCGCAGCTACGCGCCGCGGCTGCTCCTCCAGCGTGGCTGGGCAAACCGCTGGACGGCGCTCGAGCAGATGTGGGTCGCCGAGCGCGCGCATCGCAGCGGGCGCGGCTACGGCCCGTGGCCGAACACAGCCCGGTACTGCGGCCTGCTCTAATCTTCCTCAGACGGCCGCGTTAAAGGTCGGCGTATCGGGGATAAGAGAGGGACGATGAACGAGATCACGAGCGACCAGGTCGACGCCCTCATCGCCAGGAGCGGGGAGCAGGGCTGCGTCAACCTCTCCCACCTGAACGAGCTCGTCCAGGAACAGGAGCTCGAAGACGAGGACATCCGTGCGCTCTACGAGCAGCTCGAGGAACGCGCGATCGAGGTCAGCGACGACTGCGGCAAGGAGAGCGACGACAGCACCTACGTCAACGGCGACCTCGCCGTCGCGACGACCGACGCGCTGCAGCTCTTCCTGAACGAAGCCGGCCGCTGGCCGCTCCTGACCAAGGAGGAGGAGATCGAGCTGGCCAAGCTGATCGAGCGCGGCGACGAGCAGGCGAAGGAGCGGATGATCAACTCGAACCTCCGGCTCGTGGTCTCGATCGCCAAGCGCTACCAGGGCCACGGGCTCTCGCTGCTCGACCTGATCCAGGAAGGGATCATCGGCCTGATCCGCGCGGTCGAGAAGTTCGACTGGCGGCGAGGCTTCAAGTTCTCCACCTACGCGACCTGGTGGATCCGCCAGGCCGTGCAGCGCGGGGTCGCGAACAAGTCTCGGACGATCCGCCTACCGGTTCACATCGCCGACCGCGAGCAGAAGATGGCGCGGGCGGAGCGGCTGCTGGCGCCGAAGCTGGGCCGGCAGCCCACCGAAGAGGAGATCGCCAAGCAGGCCAAGCTTCCGCTGAAGCAGGTGCGTGAGGTGCGGCACGCCGCGCGGGCGATCACGAGCCTCGACAAGCCGCTCGGCGCCGACAACGAAGGCCGGTTCGGCGACCTCTTCGCGAGCGAGGGCGCCGAGCCCGAGGAAGAGCTCACGGTCAGCCTCGAGGAGGACGTGCTGCGGCGCGCGGTGGCGCAGCTTCCGGAACGGGAGCGCGAGGTGGTCAAGCGCCGCTACGGGCTCAACGGTGAACGCGACCCGGCTTCGCTCGCGACGATCGGCCGCGAGCTCGGCCTCACGCGCGAGCGCGTGCGCCAGATCGAGGCCAGCGCGCTCGAGCAGCTCGCGGTGAACCGCGAGATCGAAGCGCTGAAAGTGGCGTAGGGCCCTCGCGATGACGACGCTCGCGCCTGCCGAGGTCGAGGTCGAGCAGCCGCGGGGCGGCGACGAGCTGGAGCACGACCGCCCGTGGATCGTGATCGTCTGGAACGACCCGATCAACCTGATGTCGTACGTCACGCTCGTCTTCCAGAAGCTGTTCGGCTACAGCAAGGCGAAGGCGACGAAGCTGATGCTGCAGGTGCACAACGAAGGCAAGGCTGTCGTCTCGACCGGCTCGCGCGAGAAAGCCGAGCACGACGTGGCCCGGCTCCACGGTCACGGGCTGTGGGCGACGATGCAGCGCGACTGATGTGGAACGAGCGGCGAATCGAGCGCACGGGCGACGGGTCGTACGCTCTGCGGCTGCCCGAGGAGGAGCGGGCGCTACTGCGCTTCCTGCCCGCCGAGCTGCGATCGCTGCTCGAGGCTGAGCCGGACAACCCCGCCCTGCGCAGGCTCTTCCCAGCCGCGTACGACGACGAGCAGGACGAGGCTGCTTTCCGGGAGCTGATGGGCAACGAGCTCCTGGACGGGCGGAGGCGCGCACTGGATGTGCTGGCCGAGACGGCGAAGGCCGAGCGCCTCACGGCCGAGGAGGCGCAGGCCTGGCTGACCGCGCTGAACGACCTGCGCCTCGTGCTCGGCACACGACTGGACGTCAGCGACGAGAGCCTGCTCGAAGACCTGGCCGAGGACGATCCGCGTGCGCCCGAGCTCGCGCTGTACGCGTACCTGTCCTGGCTGCAAGAGCAGCTGGTCGAGGCGCTTAGCTCAGAGCTCGCCTAGCCGCGCTGCACCGGGCGCCAAGAGGGTCGCAGCGCCGGGCGCGCCCAGATCCTCGTCAACCCGCTGCCGTTGGCGTTCATCACGAACACGCCCTTCGCTCCCCCGATCGCGATTCTCCTCCCGTCCGGCGACCACACGGGGGCGCCGGGCACGCCGATGTGGGCGCATCTCCAGACCGCGTTGGCCGTAACGTCCTTTCCTGTCTGAGTCATGAGCCGGATCCCGCAGCGAACCTCGTAGGCGATCAGGTTTCCGGACGGCGACCAGGCAGGCGCGGCTCCGAATTTCGACAGGCGGCGTGAGTGCGAACCGTCAGGACGACTTACGGTGATGCCCCACGTGCCCTTGCCCTGGTATGCGATCAGCTTCCCGTTGGGCGACCAGGACGGCGAGGTGCTGTGGGCGCTTAGCGCGGTTATCTCCTTGGGCCGTTCGAGATTGATGATGTAGATCACGGCGCCGGCTACATACGCCAGCTTCTTCCCGTTCGGTGACCAGGCGAGGTCTTGCACGCCCCAGTTCGCGCCCCGGATAAATCTCCTCTCCTTGTTGCGAGCGAGGTCAAAGAGGTGCAACCCGTCTCGGGGGCGCCAAGGTCCGCCGGGGCCCGTCGCCGTTCCGTAGGCGAGGGTCTTGCCGTCAGGTGACCAGGCAACGCTCTGCAGCCCGCCGCATCTGGGTGGCCGGCAGATCGGGAGCGACTTGAAGAAGCGGCCTCCCGCTCCGATCAGGACGACGCGAGTCCCGGTTACGGCGTCGACGAGAGCAAGAGGCCCGTTCCTGACAGCGCGAGGTGCGGGCGCGGGCCTGTTCTGCTGGGTCCTCCCGCAGTGGACTCTCCGGGCGCGCCACGAGGTGTGCTGCCACCGCCGTGGAAGCCCGAAAAACCGGCGGCCGCCGAGCCGGCAGCGAGAACCGCAGCGATGGCGTACAGAGAGCGGCGACGCCGTGCCCGCCTGCGCGCCTCCCTGATCAGCGCCTCGAGCTCCTCGCGCTCGTCGACGCTCGGCGGACCCGGCGGTGGCACAGGTGGTAGCGTCGTCGTGCTCACGATATGACGCTACTATGAATAGCACTATGTTTCCTGTCAAGGTCAGCCGAGGCGAACGAACGGATCTGCACGAGCAGGTGGCAGCCGAGATCCGCCGTGCGATCGCGGAGGGTGAGGCGAAGGCGGGTGATCGCCTGCGCCGGCGAAGGACCTTGCCGCAGTGCTCGGGGTCAACATGACACCGCGCTCCGAGCGCTGCGCCAGCTACGCGATGAAGAGCTGCTCGAGTTTCGGCGCGGTCGCGGCGTAACCGTCGCTGGGACGGCCGAGCAAGGGGCCGTCGTGGTACGAGCCAAAGAACTCGTCCGCTTTGCGCGTCAGCACGGGTACCGGGTCGACGAGCTCGTCCGGATCATCGAAGACGTGAGCTGAGCGCCGCTAGGTACCGACTACCTGGACGATCCAGCGGCGGTCGCGCTCGCGGTCGAGCTCGAGAAAGAGCACGCGCTGCCACGTGCCGAGGCAGAGCTCGCCCTCGCGCACGGGGATCGACTCCCCGGCGGTCCCGAGCAGCATCGCCATGCAGTGCGAGTGGCCGTTGCCGAAGTCCATGTCCTCTTCGCAGATGTTCTCGGTGCGCCGGTCCCAGTCGTCGTGCGCGTAGTAGGTCTCGCTGGGGACGAGGCGCTTGAGCAGGTTCGCAAAGTCCTCGAGGAAGCCGCTCTCGAACTCGTTCACCCGCACGCAACAGGTCGTGTGGGGCGAGTAGACGCAGGCGATTCCGTCGACGACGCCGCTTTCTCGGACGGCGTCGGTCACCTCCTCGGTGATGTCCCGGACGGCCAAGCCGCCGGTCGTGCGGAGCTGCCGTTCGTGCTGGAAGACCTTCACCGTTCGCCACCCTCCTTCGTGGACGGCCCCTGGAGCGCGCGCCGCCCTATTGTGAGGGTTTCTAGGTGCGGAGTCGAGAGCAAACCGTCAGCTGACGGTGATCGTGCCCGTCATCCCGAGTTCTTTGTGGCCGGGGATCGGGCAGAACATGTCATAGCTGCCGGCCTTCTTGAAGTCGGCCGTGAAGGTTTCGTTCTCACCGAAGCCGATGTCCTTGCCCTTTACGTCGAGCCCGTTGCCCTCGATCTCGAGGTTGTGCAGCTGGGAGCCCTCGTTGTAGATCACGATCGTGTACTTCCCGGTCTTCGGGAGCGTGACGTTGGCAGGCGTAATCGTGAAGTCCTTGAGGATGAAGGTCATCGTGGTGCCTACGAGCCCGGCCTTCTCGCCGAGGTGCCCCTGGTTCGGGTCGTTGGTGCCGCCGCTGGTACCGCCGCAGCCGCTGATCAGCAGCGCGAGTGGGGCGAGCAAAAGAAGCTTCCGCATGGCGCGGAATCATACGCCAATTCGCTCACGGGGGAACCCCTGGTTCCCCCGTGAGCCCCCTCCTTGCGAGCGCACGCTCGGCTCCCTCGTTTCAGGAGCCGCCCTTTCTCGGTTCGGTTCGAATCGGTCTGGTCGTTGTGGGCCTCCCGCCGGGCTAAGCCCGGCTCCGGCGGCCGATCTTCGTGAGCAAACAGCGTTCGGCGTTACGCTTGCCGGCGCGGGCCCGTAGCTCAGCTGGTCAGAGCAGCGGACTCATAATCCGTTGGTCGAAGGTTCGAGTCCTTCCGGGCCCATGAAGAAAGCGCCGGAAACGGCGCTTTCAACACCCCGCCTGGTTAAGCCTCGACGTAGGCCGAGATCGGTTGGATGACGCCGTGCGCCTCCATCGCGGCCATGACCTCGGGTGGCGGCGAGGCCAACATCCCCTGAAGAGCGGCCAGATCGGAAACGTCAGCTGTGATGGCGATCTTGTTGCTTCCGTCGTGGGCGACGTAGTCGGTCACGTTGCTGCCGGTACCCGATTCGATGGCAGCAGCACGTTCCGCCTTGCCTTGCAGCCAGCGGTCGAGGTCTTCGACGGCATGGGTGATGACGACTTTGGTCATGTAGTCCCTTTCGCGTAGCGGGTAGCGGTCGAGCCGACCGTACTACAGCGCCCTTCCGTTCGGTGAACTCTCTCGAAGGCTTACTTCTCCACGGCCTGATCGCGAGGACTCTCGGGTCTCGGCGGTTCATCCAATCGGGGTGGTGTACCAAGCCTAGGCCGGGATCAAGCTCTCGCCGTGGGGGACACCGACCGGCGAAAGGTGCTTGGCAGGCTCGTGCAGGTCGCGCCTGTGCTTGCCCTGGTGGCCATCGCAGGCTTCGCGCTCGGGGCCTGCGGAGGAGGGGAAAGTGGCGCGCTCAGCACCCAGACCGGGCTGACGCGGACCACTCCGACACGGACCACACCGACGCGGACGACACCGACGCGGACGGTGACGACGTCGGAGACGACGACTGAAACCGCCACGACGGCCGAGACGACGACTGAAGCCGCCACGACGGCCGAGACGACGACCGTTCCGCTGGTGATCCCGCCGGCCACCACGAGCGGCGAGTCCTCCTCGAGCAGCACGCCCTGGGGCTGGATCGCCCTCGGCCTCGCACTGGCGGCTGCTCTCGTGATCGGGCTCGTGGTGTGGCAGCGGCACCGGGCAGGAGCGGCCGAGTGGGGCGCCGAGACGGCGGATCTCAACCGGCGCTGCCTTGTCGCGCTTGACGACGTCCTCGCCAAGGGCTCGGTCGTGACCGGACAGATCGAAGCTCTCGCCGCGGAGGCGCAAGCGTTCGAGACGCGCGCCCCCGACGATCCATCGCGCGCAGCGGCCGCCCGGGTGCGCGAAGGGCTCAACGACCTCGCCGGCAGCCTCGAGGCCGACAGAACCCTCCGGCTCGGCTCCCCGCCGCCGAGCGCGGAGCAGCTCTCCTACTCGACGGCCCTCATACGCCAGCAAGTCGAGCAGCTTCAGGGCGTGCTGCGGCCTCCTCCTCCACGTTAGAGGCTTAGTAACCCTTGAGCTCCCCGACGCTGATCCCGAGCGCTCGGCCGGCCGCTCGCAAGAGGTTCGCGCCCCGCGTTCGGTAGCGGTCGGCCTCTGCGGCGTCGCGCACTGCAGCCTCGAGATTTCCGCTGTCGTTCTCGATCAGGTCGACCTGGGCCTGGACGCCTCGCAGCGTGGCTGCGAAGCCCTGGATTGCGAGCCGTCTCCCGCGCGTCGCGTTTGACCGGCGCAGGTTCGCGAGCGTCTGACCGAGTTGGGCGTGGAGCTTCGTCGCATCGTGCGACCCGCGGATCTGCTCGATCCCGCGAACGAACTCGTCTCTCACCGAGGGCGACGAGGACGACCCACATCCGACCACGACGGCGAGAACGGCGAACGCAGCCGCGCCGGATGCCTTACGCACTGCCGAGAACCGGGGCCAGCAGGAGCGCGAGCTCACGCCGATAGGCCTCGCTCGTGTACTCGTGCAGCGGATGGGGCTCGAGCGGGTGCTCGGCGACCTCGGCACCTCGGCGGACGTAGACCATCGGGATGAGCCGGCCGGCGTCGTCGACCTCCACGCTGGCGGCGACGGCATCGGGGCCGCTCGAGTCGAGGAAGTGGGCGAGCGGGACGACGTCCTCGTCCACGAAGCCTTCCGCTCCGGCGGCAACCACGCGGCAGAGGTAGCCCTTCTGCACCCAGAGCTCGGGCGCGCTGCTCAGCTCGTGGAGCAGGAACGCCACCACGTCGCCCACAGGCGGACGCGCGGGCGCATGGCCGTTGAGGGTGCCCGCGAGGTGCTGCGCGAGGACGCGCGCGTTGTAACGGAAGCCGTTCACCGAGGTCGAGCTCGCGCCAGCGCCTCGCTTGCCCACTCCCTTGGCGCCCTGCGAGGCGTTGCCCGCGAAGTAGAAGCCCGGCAGGGAGACGCTCTCCCAGAACGGCGTCAGCGCCGGAATGCGCCCGTCGCTGACCGTGACGAGACCGAGCTGGGGGAGGTCCCGGAGCGGCGTCTGGAAGCCGGTCGCCGCGATCACGTCGTCGACGTCGAACTCGAGCCGGCCGTCCCAGGTCGTTCCCTGCGTCAGCACCCGAAACCCGTCAGCGCTGCGCTCGATCGCGCTCGATCCTGACGTCGAGCACGTAGGTCCCGGGGCCGCCGCGCGCGTACTCGTCGTAAGGATGCAGGTATCTCACCCGCAGAGCCGAGAGCGCGAGCGCGTCCGTCTGCACCGGCCTCGGCGAGCCGAGGACGATGCTGCGCGCCCAGGGGAGGATGCCCTGCGCGACCTCGAAGCCGGAGTTCCGCTTGCCGACGACGAAGACGTCGCGGCCCGCGTAGCGCTCCGGACGCTCCGTCTCCACGTAATGGGCGGCGTGCTCGAGCCCGGGAACGGCCGCACGCCACGGCTCCGTCACCCCGAGAGCGAACACGGCGGCGCGGCAGCGGTACTCGCCGTCGCTCGTCACGAGCACGATCCGGTCGTCCTCCTGTCGCGTCGACTCCCACGTGCAGCCGTAGCGAACGATGAGCTGCGCGCGCTCGGCGAACGATGCGATCCCCGCCTCCATCTCCGCCCGCGAGGGGAGGTCGTACGCGCGGTCCATCAGCCCCGGCACGAGCGCCTTGAGCTCAGGCTCGTCGGCGAGGAGGCTGTTGTGGTCGTACCACTCGTACTCGCGCGCGGTTCGCTCGACCGGGGCGTCGGGCTTCGTCCAGGTGATCAGGCGCTGGAAGATCGGGAAGCGCTGGAACATGCCCGCCGGCCGGTCGTCCCGCGAGACGACCGCGTGCCGAACCCCGAGCTGCCGCAGGAAGTAACTGGTCTGAAGGCCCCCGGGACCGCTGCCGACGACGACGACGTCGTAGTCGCCCGGTGGGAACGGCGCCTCTACGGCCGCCAATTCAGTGTGCCCTGAAGGCGCCGGGCCTCCATCCGCAGCATCCGCAACATGAACTGGGGCCGCTCGAGCAGCAGCCGCTCGAGTTGGGCCGCCGGGATGACGAGGCAGCGGAGCACGGTCGTCGCCACCACGTCGGCCGCCGGCGGCTCGCCGGTCAGCGCCGAGATCTCGCCGAAGAACTCTCCGCGTCGGAGCTGGTGCCGCTCCTCGCCGTCGATCTCGATCCCGGCCTCGCCCTCGAGGATGACGTAGAAGTTCCCGCCGCTGAGCCCCCGCCGAAGCACGCGCTCACCCGCGGCGAAGACGTCCTCGTCGTGCGAGTGGGCGATCGCCTCCAGCTGCGAGGGCGAGAGGTCGGCGAACAGCGCGAGCTGCCCCAGGCTTTCGGCGACGTCCACGGGTGACTTTTAACGCAGTGGGCTAGAACGCGCTCAGCCAGACGGCGTTGCCGTGACCGTGGCGGCGCTGGTATGCGTCCTCGACGGAGAAGCGAAGACGCTTCGGCCCCGAGTCGCTGCCGTGGGAGACGAGCATCGGGTCGGGGCCGGCCGCGACGACGACGCAGACGTGCTGGCCGCGGCTCGGGGGCGTCCACACGACCAGGTCGCCCGGCTTGGCCGCGCTCTTCGGGATCCGCCGGCAGCGATCGAGCATCGAGCCGGTGTAGGCCGGCTGGCGCGCGTCGTAGACGCCGGTGCCGTTCGGGTTCGGGGCGCCGGCCCAGCAGTAGCAGAGCGTCGCGAAGGCGGAGCAGTCGGTCGCCAGCGGCAACGAGCCGGGAGTTCCGAGCGCACCCAGCCGAACGGTGCCGTTCTGCGAGTAGCCGATCCGGCCGCTGTTCTTGCAGCCCCAGAGCGCCCAGTTGACGATCTTCTTGCGCATCGCCTGCTCGGAGCCCGCTTCCCGCTTCCGCTTCGCGCGTCGCTGCTTGAAGGCCGCCGGCAGAGGCTTCTTGCCGGACAGGATCGCCTTGAGCTGCGGCCCGAAGACGCTGTTGTAGGCGTTTTGCGGGAAGCCGAGCTCCCACTTCGCACGCGCGACGGCGCCCGCGGTCAGGTCGCCGTAATCGCCGTCGGCGCCGCCCGGGTCGAACGACCCGAAGGGGTTCTTCATGAGCAGCCGCTGCGCTTCCTTCACGTCCGCCCCGGTGACGTGGGGGTTGGCGAGCTGAAGTACGCGCGGCCCCGCCTCGACGGCGGCCTTGCGCGAGTCGGCGAGCTGTTTGAGCAGCACCGCGGCGCCGACTTGCTGCGAGACCGCCGTCGGCGAGAACCGGCCGTCGGCCACGTACTTCCCCTTGGTGTAGTGGTTCGAGAAGCTCCAGAGGTAGGGCGACTTGACCGTCGGGTGATGGTCGCGGTAGCCCCAGCCGTTGTAGCCCTCGAGCTTGTAGAGCGCGCCGGGGATGCTCCAGTCCTTCCATGCGCCGAGGCCCTGGCCGGTCAGGGCGTCGATCGCGCTCGCCTCCCAGGTGAACGGCGGCTTGCCGGTCTTCGGCCTGCCCGCGGGAACGTGCGTCGTGCGGGCGCTCAGCGGGTCGCCGTTGTGAAGGTGCCGCTTGAAGTCGCCGCCGGCCTCCATGTTGTGGATCACCGCGACGACGTACCAGGGCATCTTCAGCGCCTTGGCGACCTTCTCGTAGCGGGGCCGGTTCGCCGTCAGGCGGCGGACGACCTGGCCGACGGCCGCCTTCCGGTTCGGCCGAATCAGGCACGACTCGTAGAGGAGGCTGTACTCCTCGGCCAGGCCCTTCGACAGCGCTGCCATCTAGATCCCGGTGTCCGTGGTCGGGATCGCGCCGGTCAGCTCTTCGTCAGGCGGGATCTCGGGCGGCCCTTCTTCTTCGGTCGTGCCGGCGCTTCCCTCGCGAGACCGCGCCTCGACGGTGGAGCCGACGAGCATGTCCTGGGCGAGCCGCTCGCTGAACCCGGCCGCGAACGCGAAGAGGACATAGAAGGAGGTGCTCTTGCTGTTGTTCGCGATGTCGAGCGCGACGACGCCGCTCTTGAGCGCGAAGAAGGTCATCAGGCCGAAGACAGCGCCGACGAACGGCCGCAGCGCGCCCAGCGTGCGCAGCGTGTCCTTGCCGAACTCCCAGTCGACCCGGACCTTGCCCGAGTTCAAGCGCGACATGCACGCTGATCAGCGCGCCGACGGCCCCGACGGCGAAGCAGAGGATTCCGGTCCGGACGGTGGTGTTGTGCGGGTCGACCACCTTCAGCACCAGCGCGAGCACGACCAGAAGCGCCGTCGGGATCATTCCGAGCAGCATCCCGGTCAGGTAGACGATCTGGCCCGAGCGCACGGCCGCGTTGCGGTAGTAGGTCTCGATCTTGGCAAGCTGGTCCCTGCCGAGGCGCTCGACCTCGGCGACCGCGCGATCGCTCTTTGCCCGCCCGCTCTCTGCGAACCCGAGCAGGAAGCTGATCATCGTGAAGAGCGACTGCATCGCGAGCCGCTGGCTCGTGTCGCGCAGCACCTCGTGCACGCGGACGGCCAGGCTCTCGGACGCGTAGAGCAGCTTCATCAGCTTCGGCTTGTCCTTCGTCGACCAGTCGGTGGCCCAGTGCAGCTCGACGACGTCGGGCAGCACCCACGGCCGTTTCTTGATCGTCAGCGCGACGCCCGAGGCCTCGGTGCTACACCAGTACGCGGCCGACGATCGGGCCGTGCAGGGCCTCGAAGCGCTGCTCGAACTCCCGATAGCGATCCTCCGCCGGCCCTTCATACGGCTCGTGGTGGCGCTGGGCGAGCTCCTTCTGGCGCAGGAAATGCACCAGACGAGCTCCCGAACGAGACCGAGCGCCGGGGCGCTCGCGGATGTGCCCCCACCAGGCTTTCGGAGCCTGGACGGTGGTCGCTGCTGCCGCTCTCATCATGCCCTCCTCTCCCCAGAGGCCGGGCCGCACATCGAGGGTAGGCCGATCGCGCCCGTTTGGCAACCCCTACGCGGAACCCGCCGACGCTGCGGACGTGCTGGACGAGCTCGGAGGCCTTCGGCACGGCCTCCTCGTCCTCTTCGAGGATCGCGCGGAACGCCTCGTTGCACCAGCGCTCTTGTCGGCGTCGTCGGCCCCGGCGAGCAGGATCCCGATGAATCGCTCGGCGCCGTCCAGCCGGCCCCAGAGGTAGTCCTGCTCGCGGCCGGGGCGGCTGAGGAAGGCGCCGAAGTGGCCCTTCTCAGCGCCGACGAGCTTCCCTGCTTGCCCTTCGTCTCGACCGGGATGCGGTGCGTGTCCCGCGGGCTGATCCGGACGATCTCGACGTGGTCGCGCTCGCCGACGTCGCTCAGCGACTGGACGGGGTAGAGGAGGACGTCCCAGAACGGGAAGCCGAGATAGCGCACGAGGAGATCCCAGCGGCGTTCGTTGTTCCAGCCCTCGGTCAGCTGCAGCAGGCTGATGTAGAGGTCGCCCGTGAAGCCCTTGAGCTCGGTCTTCAGGTACTCGCGCAGAGCGGCCTCGAGCCCGTCGAGCTGGCCCCGGTGCTCCTGGACGTAGGCCTTGGTGTCGAAGCCCGTCTTCTCCATGAACTCGCGCATCGCCTCGACGGCAAAGCAGGTATCGAAGTGGCCGCTGAGCGTCTCGTCGAAGCCGGTGCCGGACTGGACGTCGCGCAGCTTGCCCACGGCCTCCCACAGCGCGCCCTTGGCCTCGTCGATCTGCTCCCGTTCGGGATAGCCCTCGGTTCCCGCGTGGGGTAGAGGTGGTTGAGGCCGTCGATCACGAAGCGCAGGCGGCGCTCGCCGTGGGCGAGGTCGAAGGTCTTGAGGAAGTCGAGCTGCTCGGGCGTCGGCTCCATCGGCCTGCTCGAAGAGCTTGCGCTCCTCGGCCCAGGCGCGCAGCACGCTCCGGGTCAACAGCGCGTGGGTGGAGTCGGCGGGGAGGTCGCAGACTCCGCACGCCGTCTCGGCGTAGCGGTCGACGACGCCGCTGATCTTCAGCCTGGTGTAGGTCGCGTAGCTGAACCCGGCGCTGCGTTGGGCTTCATCCTCGGTCCGCTTGCGGATCTCGGCGAGCTTGGGGTCGGCCGGGTCGTTCGGGATCTCGGGCAGCGGCCCCACGATCTCTCGCACGCGCTTCTCGACGGTGTCCCAGCTCGTCTCGATGATGTCGCGGATCCGCCGGACGCGCTCGTTGAGGGCGCCGACCTCGACCAGGTCGTCGAGGATCGGCTCGGCCCGCGGGA
>CAVXZG010000012.1:0-16498 GCA_963766375.1 uncultured Actinomycetes bacterium
GCCCCCGCCCGGCTGGACAAGGGCGGCCTGACCTTCAAGGTCAAGATCGAGCCCCACGGAACGTGGACGACCGATCTTGACGTCGTCACGGCGATGCTGGGCTACGGCGAGCGCCACGAGCTCCCGAAGTTCGCGCACGGCCGCGGCCGGCAGAACATGGAAAGGAACCTGGAGCGGTGGCTGGAGGACGCGCCGAGGCTGGAGTGCGACTGGGATCCCCTCAAGGAGACGTACAGGCGGAGCCTCGTCGACCTGGCCGCCCTGCGCTTCACCCCGCCCGTCGCCAGCGGGCGAAGCCTCCCCGCCGCCGGCCTGCCCTGGTTCATGACGATGTTCGGCCGCGACAGCATCCTCACCAGCCTCCAGGCACTCCCGTTCACGCCCGAGCTGGCGGCGACGACCCTGCTCGCGCTCGGCGGCTGGCAGGGATCGCGGATCGACGACTTTCGCGACGAGGATCCCGGCCGGATCCTTCACGAGATGCGCTACGGCGAGCTGACTGCCTTCGAGGAACGGCCGCACTCCCCCTACTACGGCTGCGCGGATGCGACGCCGCTCTATGTCGTCCTGCTCGACGAGTACGAGCGCTGGACCGGCGACCGGAAGCTCGTTCGTAGCCTCGAGCTCGAGGCCCGGGCGGCGCTGAACTGGATCGACGAGTACGCCGACCTCCAGGGCGACGGTTACATCTGGTACCAGCGCCGCAACGAGGAGACAGGGCTCGAGAACCAGTGCTGGAAGGACTCCTGGGACTCGATCTCGTACCGAGACGGGAGGCTTCCCGACTTCCCGCGCGCGACGTGCGAGCTCCAGGGCTACGCGTACGACGCGAAGATGCGGGGCGCCCGGCTGGCGCGGGAGGTGTGGAAGGACCCGGCGTTCGCCGACGAGCTCGAGAAGCAGGCCGCGGAGCTCAAGCGCCGCTTCAACCGCGATTTCTGGGTCGAAGACGACGAGTACTTCGCGCTGGCCCTCGACACGGAGGGCAAGCAGGTCGATGCGCTGGCCTCCAACAACGGCCATCTGCTCTGGAGCGGCATCGTCGACAAGTCGAAAGCGAAGGCGGTCGTGCGGCATCTGATGGGACCGAGGCTTTTCTGCGGCTGGGGGGTGCGCACGCTGGCCGAGGGTGAGGCCCGTTTCAACCCGATCGGCTACCACGTCGGCACCGTCTGGCCCTTCGACAACTCGTTCATCGCATGGGGCCTGAGGCGGTACGGCTTCAAGGACGAAGCGGCGCGAATCGCCGCGGGAATCCTCGACGCGGCCGAATTCTTCGACGGCCGTCTGCCCGAAGCCTTCGGTGGCTACGAGCGGACGCTGACGAGGTACCCGGTGCAGTATCCGACTGCCTGTAGCCCACAGGCCTGGTCGACCGGCGCGCCGTTGCTGCTGCTGCGAACGATGCTGGGCCTCGAGCCTGTCGGCGACCATCTTGTGGTGGATCCCGCGCTTCCCGCAGGCATCGGACATCTGGAACTGCTCGACGTGCCGGGCCGCTGGCACCGGGTCGACGCCTTCGGGCGCGGGCGCGTCGACGTGAACGGAAAGCGAGCGCCGCTGCGTCCGCAACTCGGAGTAGGAGGAAACGTATGACGACGGCAAGCCCAACTACCTCACGTGCGATGAGCCCGGCAACGACGGGTGCCGAGCCGAAGCCGGCGGATGTCTTCGTCGCGTTCGGGATCACCGGCGACCTGGCCAAGGTGATGACGTTCAGGTCGCTCTACCGGCTCGAGAAGCGCGGCCTACTCGACTGTCCGATCCTGGGCGTCGCCGTGGACGACTGGACGGTCGACCAGCTCAAGGACCGAGCGCGCGAGTCGATCATCGGCACCGGCGAGGAGCTGGACGAGAAGGTGTTCGAGCGTCTCGCCGACCGGTTCGCCTACGTGGCCGGCGACTTCGCCGACGCGGCGACCTACGAGGCAGTCGCCGAGGCGATCGACGGGGCCGAGCACCCGGTCTTCTACCTCGAGATCCCCCCGTTCCTGTTCGGCAAGGTGGTGAGTGGACTCGCGGAAGCCGGGCTGACGGAGAACGCCCGCGTCGTGGTCGAGAAGCCATTCGGGCACGACTCGGCGTCCGCCCGGGAGCTCGCCGACCAGCTCCACGAGCACCTCGACGAGTCGCAGATCTACCGGATCGACCACTTCCTGGGGAAGATGGGGGTCGAGGAGATCCTCTACCTGCGCTTCGCGAACTCGATGCTCGAGCCGATCTGGAACCGGAACCATGTCCAGTTCGTGCAGATCACGATGGCGGAGTCCTTCGGGGTCGAGGACCGCGGCCACTTCTACGACCCGGTCGGCGCCCTGCGCGACGTCGTCGTCAACCACCTGATGCAGGTGGTCGCGGCTGCAGCGATGGAGGCTCCGGTCGGTCACGACGAGGACACCCTCAAGAGCGCGCAGCTCTCGGTCTTCCGCGCGGTTGCGGATGCCGACCCGGCTCACTACGTCCGGGGCCAGTACGACGGCTACCTGGCGATCGATGGGGTCGCGCCCGACTCGACGACGGAGACGTACGCAGCGTTGCGGCTCGAGATCGACAACTGGCGCTGGGGCGGCGTGCCGTTCTTCATCCGCACCGGCAAGAAGCTGAAGGCGACTCAGACCGAGCTCCGGCTCGTGCTCAAGGACCCACCGCGGCTCGGCTTCAAGCACGGCGACCGCATGCCCGAGCCGAACCAGATCGTGGTGAAGCTCGACCCGACGACGGGCATCAGAGTGATCGTCGACGCCCACCGGGGAGACGAACAGGGAGCCGGCCGGATCGACCTCGACGTCGAGTTTGCCCTGCAGGGAGGCGAAGGCGCAACGCCCTACGAGGTGCTGCTCGAGGCCGCCATGCTCGGCAACGGCATGCGCTTCACCCGGCAGGACGGAGTCGACGAGCAGTGGCGGATCATGCAGCCGCTCCTCGACGCTCCACCGCCCGTCCACCCGTACGAACCCGGCTCCTGGGGTCCGAAGGAAGCCGACAAGCTCCTCTCGGGCCACGGCCGCTGGCACGGCCCTTGGGTGACGTCATGACCACCGTCGAGCCCGCAACGGAGCCCCGCCCGCAGAGCGCGGCGGCACCTTCGCCATTTCCGCCGATCGCAGAGTACGCATTCCTCTCGAACTGCCACACCGGCGCCCTCGTGGCGCCCGACGGGGCGATCGACTGGCTCTGCGTGCCCAGCTTCGACTCACCCAGCATCTTCGGCAGCCTGCTCGACCGCCAAGCGGGCTTCTTCCGCTTCGCGCCCTTCGGGATCAACCATCCGACCTCCGTCGTCTACGAGCCCGGGACGAACGTGCTCGAGACGACCTGGAAGACACCGAACGGGTGGATCGTCGTCCGCGACGCGCTGACGATGGGCCCACGCGACCACGAGGACACGATCACTCCCCACACACGGCCACCGGCCGACGACGACGCCGAGCACCTGCTGGTGCGGACGGTCGAGTGCCTCGAGGGAAACGTCGAGGTGGAGCTCGTGTGCGAGCCGGCGTTCGACTACGGCCGTGCGCCGGCGACCTGGGCGCTCGTGGGAGACGACCGTCACGCCGCGGATGCCACGGGCGCCGGGCAGACGGTTCGCCTGCAGACCGATCTCGCACTCGGCATCGAGGAGAACCGCGCTCGTGCCAGGCACGTTCTCGGCGCCGGCGACCGGGCCTATTGCGCCCTGTCCTGGGATGAAGGCCTCGTCGCCCCGCAGGATGCCGACGAGGCCAAGGCGCAGATCGACGCGACGACGCGGTTCTGGCGGGCGTGGCTCGGCCGAGCCCGCATCCCGGACCACCGCTTCCGCGACCCGATTCAGCGCTCGGCGCTGACGATCAAGGGCCTCACGTACATGCCGACGGGCGCGACGGTCGCCGCGCTGACGACATCGCTCCCCGAGACGCCGGGCGGCGAGCGGAACTGGGACTACCGCTACACCTGGATCCGGGACACGACGTTCACGCTCCAGGCGCTGCACATGCTCAACCTCGACTGGGAGGCGGACGAGTTCATGCAGTTCGTCGCCGACGTCGAGGCAACCGAGGACGGCTCGCTGCAGATCATGTACGGGATCGACGGGAGGCGAGACCTCACCGAGTCCACGCGGGACGATCTCACCGGCTACGCCGGCGCAAGTCCGGTGCGAATCGGCAACGGCGCGTTCGACCAGAAGCAGAACGACGTCTTCGGGGCCGCGCTCGACTCGATCCTGCTCCATACGCACCGGAGCGGGCGTCTACCGCGGCGCCTGTGGCCAATCGTCGAGACGCAGGCTGAATGCGCGACCGAGGTCTGGCGGAATCCCGATCAGGGAATCTGGGAAGCGCGCGGCGCTCCGCAGCAGTACGTCTCCTCCAAGTTGATGTGCTGGGTCGCGCTCGACCGGGCGGCGAAGCTGGCCGAGATTCGGGGCGACGGCGCCTTGCAGGAGAAGTGGAACACGGTTGCCGAGGAGATCAAGCAGGACATCCTCGAGCACGGAGTGGACAAGCGCGGCGTCCTGCGGCAGCACTACGAGACCGACGCACTCGACGCCTCGACGCTCCTTGCGGCGATCTTCGGGTTCCTGCCCGGGGACGACGAGCGCCTGAAGGCCAGCGTCAAGGCGATTGCAGAGGAGTTGACAGAGGACGGCTTCGTCCTCCGGTACAAGACGAATGAGACCGACGACGGCCTTTCGGGCAAGGAGGGGACGTTCCTGATCTGTTCCTTCTGGCTCGTCTCGGCCTTCGCGATCGTCGGGGAGCTGCAGCAGGCCCGCGATCTGATGGAGCGGCTGCTCCGCGTAGCCTCGCCGCTCGGCCTCTACGCCGAGGAGTTCGACGCCGAGACGGGACGGCACCTGGGCAACTTCCCGCAGGCGTTCTCCCATCTCGCGCTGATGGAGGCCGCCGGCCGGATCATCCTGCCCGAGCTGACGGCGGAGATCTGAGTGCCTGTGGGGGGTGGGGCACACAGCGGTCGCTCCTGACCCGTGGGCGCGCATGCCGTGGGACTGGTCTGACGAGCTGGACGCTCTGGTGGCTGCGCCCGCGCACCACACGTTCCTACTCGAGAACGAGCGCGTGCGGGTTCTCGAGACGCGAATCCCGGGCGGGGAGACGACAGCTGTCCACACGCACCGCTGGCCGAACGTCCAGTACGTGGTGAGCAGCCCCGACTTCATCCGGCGTGACGGCGAGGGAGCAGTGCTCCTCGACACCCGCATGACGCAAAGTCGGCAGCGCCGCCGGTGATCCTATGGTCCGAGCCGCTCCCGCCACACTCGATCGAGAACGTCGGTGAGGCTGATCTGCACGTGATCATGGTCGAGCTGAAGGGCTGATCCCGTCAGGTGCGGCACGACGGGCCGGCCTCCGCTGACGCACCGTCTCTCGATGAACGGGCTCAGGCCGTGGCCGAAGCACGATGGCCGATGGTGGCGGCCGTCGTCGCGGCGATCGTGCTCACGTACCTCCTGCCCGAGGGGCTGCGCCCCGGTCCAAACTGGCTGCTTCCGACGGTCGAGGGGGTCCTGCTCGCCGCGTTGATCGTCGCGAATCCGGTAGCGATCTCTCGCCGCTCGAGATTGCTCCGGACGTCTTCGATCGTGCTGGTCTCTCTCCTGGTTCTCAGCTCGCTCTGGGCGACCGCCGAGCTGATCGACGACCTCATCCACGGCGGGCCCGAGACGAACTCTGCCAGCGCTCTGCTCGAGGCGGGCTCGATCGTGTGGGTATCGAACAACATCGCGTTCGCGCTTCTCTACTGGGACCTGGACGGAGGTGGAGCGGCAGCCCGCGCCCTAGATCCATCGCGGAGGATCGACTTCGCCTTTCCGCAGGAGATCAATCGAGAGCTCGCCTCGCCGGGCTGGCGCCCACGGTTCGTCGACTACCTGTACCTGGGTTTCACCAACGCGACGGCACTCAGCCCGACGGACGCCATGCCGCTGGCGCCCTGGGCCAAGCTGGCGATGATGCTCCAATCGGTCATCTCGCTGAGCATCCTCGCCCTCGTGATCTCGCGGGCCGTGAACGTGTTCTCGTAGGGCCTTCACCCCGTCGGGACGATGCGCGGCCGCCACGTTCTCGGGAATGTCTGGGCCGAGTGCCAGCATCGCCGAGCTACGAGCGGAGGGCTTGCAATGGCTGAATATGACGTGATCATCGTCGGCACCGGCGCAGGCGGCGGCACGCTCGCCAGGCACCTGGCCCCCTCCGGCAAGCGGATCCTGCTGCTGGAGCGGGGCGACTGGCTGCCGCGCGAGCCGCAGAACTGGCTGGCGCAGGACGTGTTCGTAGACAACCGCTACGTCTCCGAGGACACCTGGTACGACGAGAAGGGCAAGCCGTTCCAGCCGCAGATCCACTACTTCGTCGGCGGCGCGACCAAGCTCTACGGCGCGGCGCTCTACCGGCTCCGGGCCGAAGACTTCGGCGACCTCCAGCATCACGACGGGCTCTCGCCCGCGTGGCCGATCTCCTACGACGAGCTCGAGCCGTACTACACGAAGGCCGAGCAGCACTACGAGGTGCACGGCGCCCGGGGCGAGGACCCGACGGAACCGCCCACGAGTGCGCCCTACCCGCATCCCGCCGTCTCGCACGAGCCGCGGATCCAGCAGCTCTCCGATCAGCTCGCCGCGGCCGGCTACCACCCCTTCCACGCACCCTGCGGGATCCTGCTCGACGAGCAGAACATGCCCTACAGCACGTGCGTGCGCTGCGCCAACTGCGACGGCTTCCCCTGCCCAGTCCATGCCAAGGCCGACGCCGAGGTCATGGGTGTGCGGCCGGCGCTCGAACACGCGAACGTAACGCTGCTGACGAACGCAAAGGCGACCAGGCTCGAGACGAACGAGGCCGGCACCGCCGTGACCGGCGTCGTCGTTGAACGCGACGGTGACACGGAGACCTACACGGGCGATCTCGTCGTCGTCGCCTGCGGCGCGGCGAACACAGCGAAGCTGCTGCTGCTCTCTGCGAATGACAAGCACCCGAACGGGCTTGCCAACGGCTCCGACCAGGTCGGGCGCAACTTCATGTTCCACGACAGCGTGGCGGTGCTTGCGCTCTCGCGCGAAGAGAACCCGACCGTCTACCAGAAGACGCTCGGCCTCAACGACTTCTACTTCGGCAGCGACGACTTCGATTTCCCGCTCGGAAACATCCAGATGGTCGGCAAGTCGCAGGCGCCGATGTTTCACGGCGAGAAGCCGGGCGAGACGAAGCTCGCGCCGGAGTGGACGCTCGAACGGGTCGCGCGGCACGCCATCGACTTCTGGCTCTCGACCGAGGACCTACCGAGGGCGGAGAATCGAGTCACGGTGGACGGCGACGGAAAGCTCACGCTGAGCTACGCGGAAACCAACGCGGAGGCGAAGAAGCAGCTGTACGGGAAGCTCCATTCAATACTCGGCAAGCTCGACCTCAATGCGGGTCACCTCTTCCGCCGCTTCGCCTACATGAAGAACGAGATCCCGGCGGCCGGCTGCGCGCACCAGGCAGGCACTTGCCGCTTCGGTACCGACCCGTCTACGTCGGTGCTGAACGCGGACTGCCGCGCGCACGAGCTCGACAACCTCTACGTCGTCGACACGAGCGTCTTTCCGTGCATAGGCGCGGTCAATCCGGCCCTGACCGCGATGGCCAACTCGCTGCGCGTCGGCGACCACCTGCTCGAGCGCATGGGCGCCCGCGCGGCGGCCGCCGCGGCGGCCTGACCGGCGTGGCACCCGAGGGCAGGCGCTCACGGCTAGGCGCGGCGGGACGGTTCGCCTTCTTCCCGGCGCGCGTCGCCGCGAGGGCCTCGCGCGGCCCACTCGAGGCGGCGGCCGAGGAGCACCTCGTTCCGGAGCTCTCGCGCTTGGTCGACCGCGCCCTGGCGCAATCGATGCCCGAGGAGCTCGTCCAGTCGATCGTCGAGCACCACGTGCTCGAGCGCATGGCGACGGAGTTCACCGCCAGCGGAGAGCTGGACCGGCTGGTCGACCAGGCGCTCGCGAGCCCGAGGGCGGACGAGCTCGTCGACCGGATCGTCAACAGCGAGGAGATGCGACGGGCGATCCGCGAGATCGTCTCGAGCCGCGAGGTTCGCGACGCAGTCACGGAGCAGACGTCCGGGCTCGCCAAGGAGCTGGCCGGCGAGGTGCGGGCCGGCGCGCGTCACCTCGACGGCCGCGTCGGCCGCAAACAGGTGCCGACGGTCCGGTTCGCGGGTGTCGCGACACGCGCCGCCGCGCTCGGAGTGGACGCGTTCTTGATTCTCGCGATCCTCACGATCGTGTCCGGGTTCGTCGCAGCTGATCACGTCTCTCGTCGGTGATTTGCGGCCCGCCTGGCTCGCCGGGCTCCTGCTCGGCTCCGGCGGGCTGCTGATCGCGGCCGGGTACCTCGTGCTGTTCTGGAGCACCGCCGGCAGGACCCCCGGCATGCACCTCTTCGGACTTCGGGTGCGCCGTCCCTCGGGCGAGCCACCGTCCGTCGGCCGCTCGATCGTGCGCGCGATCGGGACCTGGATCTCGATCATCCCGCTGTTTGCCGGCTATCTACCGGTGCTCTTCGACGAGCGCCGGCGAGGCCTTCCCGACTACCTCGCCGGCACCGAGGTCGTCTACGCCGAGCCGGACGGGTAGAGGCTGGCGGCAATCTTCTCGATTGCCGCGCGCTCGCCCTCGCTGACCTCCTGGCCACCCTCCTTGTGGGCCTTGGCGACCTGCTCTGCGACGTCCATGACGAACTTCCGGTAGCCGGCGACCTCGCCCGTCGTCGCCTTCTGCTCCAGCAGCGCTACGGCCTCGGTCAGCCGACCGAGTCCCTTGGATTCAAGCTCCTCGCTCGAGGAGTAGCGCTTCGCATCTGGGCTTCTCTGCCACGAGTGCGTCGAGCAGCTCGCTCTCGCCGTGCTCCTTCCGGGCCTCGGCGTAGAACTTGGCGAGCGCCCACGTCTCGCGGAAGGTCCCGCCCTTCTCGGCCGAGAGCGCGACCATTCCCGCCGTGGGCGGCCCCTCGCGCACGAGCTCCCACTCCTCTTCCGTGAATGCGGCCTTGTCCGTCATCTCTCTCCTTTCGTCATGCCTCCGTCGACCACGACGACGTCGTCGACGAGGTCGAGGCCTTCGGGCCGGTGGGTGATCAATAGCACGGTGCGGTCGCCGGACGCCGCAATCACATCCGCGAGCAGTCGCTCGGCCGTCGGCGCGTCGAGGTGCGCCGTCGGCTCGTCGAGCACGAGCACCGGCGCGTCGGCCAGAAACGCCCGGGCGAGGCCGATTCGCTGGCGCTGCCCGCCCGAGAGCTCGCGCCCCTCCTCGCCGACGAGCGTGTCGAGCCCGTCCGGGAGCGACCGGACCCAGTCTCCGACCTGGGCCGCGTCGAGCGCGCGCTCGAGCTCCTCGTCGCTCGCGTCTGGCCGGGCCAGGCGGACGTTGTCGCGAATGGTCGTCGAGAAGAGGTGCGCGTCCTGGCCGGCGACGGCGATCGCCGCGCGCACGTCCTCCTGGCGGTAGGCCCGCAGGTCGTTTCCCGCGAGCGTCACCCGGCCATGCTCGGGATCGAGGAAGCGCAGCAGCAGGTTCGCGACCGTCGACTTGCCCGCCCCGCTCGGCCCCACGAGCGCAACCCGCCGGCCCGGGATCGAGCCGCAAGGTGAAGCCGTCGAGCGCCGGCGGCTCGCCGGGCGCGTAGCGGGCGCGGACACCTTCGAGCGCGATTGGCAACGGGCCAACCGGGAGCGGGAGCGGGTCGGACGGGTCGGTCACGGACGGCTCGCGATCGATCAATTCCAGGAGCCGCCTTCCGCCGGCTAGCGTCTCCCCGAGCTCCCGCGCCGCCTCGGGCAACGGCTGCACCGCCTCGAACGCGGCGAGCGCGAGCAGGGCCAGGAGCGCGATCGAGACCCGGCTGAGCCCGCCTGAGGCGTGGGCCGAGATCGCGACCGCGAGAACACCGGCCACTGTCGCTCCGGTGATCGCCAGCCTCAGCCCGTCGCCGGTGCCGTCTGCGAGGGCGGCCCTGCGCGCGAGCCGGACGAGCCTCCCGTCGGCGCCGTACAGACGGCGGAGGCAGTCGTCCTGGCGGCCGTACGCGGCGATCTCCGCGCCGCCGGCAAGAGCCTCCACGAGCTCCGCCGTCAGCTCGCCGCGGGCGGCCGCCTCGCGGTCACCGTGCCGGGAGAGCGCGACCACGACAGCAGGAGCCGCGACCCCGGCCACGAGCAGCCCCGCCGCCAGCACCGCGCCAGCGGCCGGCAGGACCGCGGCCGCGACCGCGACGGAGATCGCCCCCGCCGCGAGCGCGACCAGCGGAGGGCCGATCCCGCGCAGGTGGAGGTTCTGGAGCGAGTCAACGTCGGCCACGAGACGCGAGAGCAGGTCACCCCTGCGGTCGCCGCGCAGCTCCGCGGGCGCCAGCGGCTCGATTCGCTCGTAGACGCGGCGTCGCGCCCGGCCGAGCGCGCGGAAGGCGACGTCGTGCGAGCTCAGGCGCTCCAGGTAGCGGGCGAGGGGCCGCGCGAGCCCGAAGAATCGCACCGCGACGATCGCGACCGTCAGCGAGAGAATCGCCGGTCGCTCGGCCGCGCGCGAGATCAGGTAGCCGGCCGTCGCCATCAGCCCGACCCCGAAGACGATGGTCAGCGTGCCGAGCAGCACCGCCAGCGCGACGCGCTTCCGCGGAACGGAGGCGAGCGCGAGCAGGCGGCCGAGCGTCGTCATGCCGCCTCGTTCGTCGGGACGAAGACGGTCCCGTCGGGGTCGAGCGAGACGACCCGGTCGGCCTGGCGCACGAGCTCGGCCCGGTGCGCGATCAGGAGCACGGTGCGCCCGTGCCGCAGCCGCTCGACCGCCTCGGCGACGACGTCGGCGCTGACGGGATCGAGGTCGGCGGTCGGCTCATCGAGGATGACGAAGGGCGCGCCGCGCAGGAACGCGCGCGCGAGCGCGATCCGCCGCCGCTCGCCGGCCGAGAGCGGCCTGCCGCCGTCGCCGACGAGCGTCTCGTAGCCGGAGGGCAGCGCCCGCACGAAGCGGTCGGCGCCGGCGAGCATCGCCGCCTCGCGGGTTCGTGCCCTGGTTGCCCGCGGCGCGCCGAAGCGGATGTTGTCCGCGACGGTGCCGCGGAAGATCGTGGGACGCTGCGGGACCCATGCCAGCAGGCGCCGCCAGACATCGGTTCGACATTCGGCGAGGTCAACGTCGCCGACCGTGATGCGGCCGGCGATCGGGTCGGCGAAGCGCAGGAGGAGGCTCGCGACCGTGCTCTTTCCCGCCCCGCTCGCGCCGACGAGGGCGACGGTCTCGCCGGGCAACAGCTCGAGGTCGAGCGAGTCGAGGACGAGGTCGGGTCGCGAGGGGTAGGCGAACGAGACCTGCTCCAGGCGAACGGACGCGTCCGCCGGACTGGGCGGGACGAGCCGTCCCCCGCGCCCCACCGCCGCGGGCGCCTCGAGCAACCCGAGGAGGCGCTCGGCGACGGCCAGCCCGTCGGCGCTCGCGTGGAACTGCGCTCCGAGCTGGCGCAACGGCGCGTACAGCTCGGGCGCGAGGATGAGAACGGTCAGCCCGGCCCGCAGGCCGAGGCCACCGTCGACGAGACGCACGCCGACCGTGACCGCGACCAGGGCAACGCCCAGCGTGGCAGCCAGCTCGAGCACGGATCCCGAGAGGAAGGCGACGCGCAGCGTGCCCATCGAGGCCTCTCGGTAGCGCTCGCCCACCTCCTCGATCGTCGTCGCCTGCGCGCGGCTTCGGTTGAAGGCGCGCAGCGTCGGCAGGCCGCGGACGACGTCGAGGAAGTGGGTCGAGAGGAGACGGAGCGCCAGCCAGCGCTCGCGCGTCCGCTCGGCGGTGTAGCGGCCGATCAGCCACATGAACACCGGCACGAGCGGGAGGGTGATCAGCATCAGCAGCGCCGAGCCGACGTCGACTCGGGCCACCCAGACGAGCACGGCGACCGGAACGATCGCGGCCAGGACCAGCTGGGGCAGGTAGCGGGCGAAGTAGGCCTCGAGCCCGTCGATGCCCTGGACCGCAGCCGCCGCTACCTCACCGCCCTCCACCCCGTCGAGCGCCGCCGGCTGCGATCGGAGCCGCCGCTCGACCAGCGCAGAGCCGCAGCTCGGACAGGACCGACGACGCGGCGCGCCGTCCGGCCACCTCGAAGCCCCAGGCGAAGGCGCCGCGGGCCGCGAAGGCGAGCACGAGCAGCAGCAGCTCGCCGCGAACCTCGTGCAGGGACGCGCCATCGAACGCCCGGGTGACGACGTCCGCGATCAGCGTCGCCTGGAGCAGGACGAGCAGCGCGGTGCCGAGACCGAGCGCGACGTCGGCCGCGAGCAGGCGACGCGCCGCGCGGGCCCGGCGAAGGAGGCGCTTGTCGAGCGACCTCATCGCCTCAGACCGGAGACTCGACCTCGTCGCCCGTCAGCCGGGCGCGGAAGACGTAGTACGTCCAGCCCTGGTACAGCAACACGACCGGCGTCACGATCAGCGCCACCACCGACATCACCGCCAGCGTGTAGTGGGCGGACGAGGCGTTGGCCACGGTGAGGCTGTTGCCGAAGTCGGGGCTCGAGACCATCACCCGCGGGTAGAGCCCGGTGAAGAGCGTCGCGACCGTGGCCACAGTTCCGACCGCGGTCATCGTGAACGCGAGCCCGCTCTTGCCGACGTAGACCAGGTAGGCGGCCACTGCAACGGCAAGGATCGCGATCGCAGCAGGGAGGATCACCGGGAACACGTCCTTGTCGTTGCGATCGACGGCGACCGCGATCGTCCAGATCAGGAACGCGGCCGCGGCCGCCGCGGCCGGGAGCGCGAGCCTGCGAGCCGCCCGGCCCGCCCGCTCGCAGAGATCGCCCGTCGTCCGCAGCGTCAGGAACGCGGCGCCGTGGAAGGCGAAGAGGAGCACGAATGCGATCCCGGCGAGCACCGTGTAGCCGCTGAACAGATCCCAGAAGGTCCCGGTGAAATCGCCGTTCGAGTCGAGCGGGACGCCGTGAAGCAGGTTCGCGAGCCCGATTCCCCAGATCAGGGCGATGCCGGCGCTTGCGATCGCGTTCACCCACATCCACGTCCTCCGCCAGCGGGGGCTGTCGTTCTTGCTTCGCCATTCGAACGAGACCACCCGCACGATCAGGAGGAAGAGGAGAAGCAGGAATGCGATGTAGAACCCGGAGAACATGGTTCCGTACCAGGCCGGAAACGCGGCGAAGGTCGCCGCACCTGCCACGACGAGCCAGACCTCGTTGCCGTCCCAGACCGGACCGATCGACTGGAACATGACACCGCGTTCGCGCTCGTCCCGCGGCACGAACGGCAGCAGCATCCCGACGCCGAAGTCGAAGCCCTCGAGCAGGAAGTAGCCCGACCAGAAAACCGCGATCAGGCAGAACCAGAGGATCTGGAGATCCATCAGTACGTCGCCGCCGGGAGCGGGCAGCTCCTCCTTCGGCGCCGGCCGGTCGGGCCGCGCGTATCGGCGCATGAGCACGAAGTCGACGATGCCGAGCGCCAGGTACAGGCTGACGAAGACCCCGAGGCTGATGCCGAGCCACGTCGTGCTGACGCTCGGCGAGTTCGCCTTGCTGGTCAGCAGCAGCCCCTGCACGATCCAGGGCTGGCGTCCCATCTCGGTCAGGATCCAGCCCGCGGTCGCGGCGATGTACGGCAAGGCGATCGCGGCGATCGCCGTCCACTGGAACCAGCGCGCCCGCTCGAGCTTCCTCTTCCAGTAGAGCCAGGCGCCGGCGGCCGCGACCAGGAACATCAGCACCCCGGCGAAGGCCATCACCCGCATCGACCAGTAGATCACCTCCACGTTCGGGATGTAGTTGCCGCGGCCGTACTTGCGCTGCTCCTGCTTCTGGAGCTGGTTGAGGCCTTGCACCTGGCCGTCGAACGAGCCGTCGGCCATGTACGACAGGAGCTTCGGGATCGTGATCGAGAAGCTCGGCGTCTCGTCACTTGCGGTGAAACCGCCGATTTGGAACACCGAGAAGCCGCAGGGCTGGCAGGTGTTCCACTGCGCCTCCGAGGCGGCGATCTTCATGCCCTGGGCGCTCGTGACGGCCTCCCCGAAGCGGTTGCCGACGACGAGCTGGAGGAGCGTGACCGGTACCGCGACGATCAAGGCCAGCTTCGCCGCCTTGAGGAAGAGGTCGCCGTCGTGGCCGCGCAGGAAATGCCAGCAGCAGATGCCCAACATCACGATCGACCCGAAGATCAGACCGGCGAGCATCGTGTGCACGTACGCGCGGAGCGCGAAACCGTTGGACAGGAGCGCCCAGACGCTGGTGAGCTGTGCCTCCCCGTTCACGATCTTGTAGCCGACCGGGTGCTGCATCCACGAGTTCGCGACCAGGATGAAGTAGCCCGAAAGCCAGCTGCCGACCACGGCGATCCAGAGCGTGGCGAGGTGCAGGCGCGGCGAGAGCCGATTCCAGCCGAAGATCCAGAGCCCGAGGAAGGTCGCCTCGAGGAAGAACGCCCCCAGGCCCTCGATCGCGAGCGGCGCGCCGAAGACGTTGCCGACGAACTTCGAGTACACCGACCAGTTCATCCCGAACTCGAACTCCTGCACGAGCCCGGTCGCGACACCGATCGCGAAGTTGATCAGGTACAGCGTCCCGAAGAAGCGGGTTAGCCGCAGCCACGCCTCGTCCCCGGTCCGGTGCCAGATCGTCTGCATGATCGCGACGAGCGGCCCCAGACCCAGCGTCAGGGGCACGAACAGGAAGTGGTAGATCGACGTGGTGGCGAACTGCGCCCGGGCCAGGTCCACGACGGTCGAAGCGAGCGGTTCGACGCCCAACATCTCGGCGCAGACGCTAGGAGGTGGCGGCCGAGGCGCCATCGTCCGAACGGGATGAACCCAAGCGGGCCTGTGCCGTGGTAAGCAGGGGTGGTGACAGCTGCAAACGCTCCTTCAGGCGAGCAGATCGGGCTCTCCTTCGGCGATCAGGAGGCGGTCGTAACCGAGGTCGGGGCCGGCCTGCGGACGTACTCGGCCGCGGGTGGTGAAATCCTCGACGGCTATGCGGCAGACGAGCTCGCGCCTTCGGGGCGGGGCCAGCTTCTGATCCCTTGGCCGAACAGGATCCGCGACGGCGCGTACGAGCTCGACGGGCGCGGCCACCAGCTCGACCTGAACGAGATCGAGCGGCAAAACGCCATCCACGGGCTCGTGCGCTGGTCGGCCTGGAGCGTCTCGGAGAGGGAGCCGGAGCGCGTCGTCCTCGAGCACGTTCTCCGACCGCGGCCGGGCTATCCGTTCACGCTCGAGCTACGGGTGGAGTACTCGCTCTCCGACGGCGGGCTCGCGGTCGCCCTCACGGCGCTCAACACGGGGAGCGAGGCGTGTCCGTACGGGGCCGGAGCGCACCCGTACCTCGCGGTCGCCTCCGGCAGAGTCGATGACGCCGTGCTCCAGGTGCCGGCGGCGTCCGTCCTGGAAGCCGACGAGCGCGGCATCCCGGTCGGGGCGGGACCGGTGGAGGCCGCCGGGGTCGACTTCCGCGAGGCCCGGCCGATCGGCACGACGCGGCTCGACCACTGCTTCACCGGGCTCGAGCGCGGCAAGGACGGGCGCGCGCGCGTGACCGTCGACCGGACGACCTTGTGGGCGGACGAGAGCTACCCGTACCTGATGATCTTCACCGGCGACGGCCTGCCCGACGTCGAGCGCCGGAGCCTCGCGGTCGAGCCCATGACCTGCGCTCCGAACGCCTTCGTGAGCGGCGACGGGCTGATCCTGCTCGAGCCCGGAGAATCGCACGCGGCCGCCTGGGGCATCGTGCCCCCGCTGATCACATCGGCAGACGCCGTGCAGTCCACGTCGCGCGCAGGGTCGAGGCGTCCACCGGCTCGTGCGTGTACTCCTCGCCTACCGCGATCACCGCGAAGCCTGCGGCTTGGAGGGAGGTACTGACATCCGCATCCGCGTGGAAGTACTGCCGGTGCTGCTCGCTGAAGGAGTCACCGTCACGGGGCCGCGTAAGCTCGATCGTGGTGTCGCAGGTGCGGGCGCCGGGATCCACGGTGCTGCTGATCACGAAGCCGGTACCGGCCGATTCACCCGCGACGACGGGGTTGGAGACGGTGAAGTTCATCATCGCGTCGGTGTGGAGGTCGAAGACGAGCCACCCGGCGGGCCGAAGCCGGAGGGCCACCGCGGCTATCGTCAATCGCAACTCGTCCGGCGTGAGGTAGTTGAGGCCGTCGAACGTGCAGACCGCCGCGTCGAAGACGCCGTCGCCGCGAGCTCCGGGAGAGTCGTCCGGCTCAGCTCCACTTCCGGGCCGAGGCGCTCACGAGCGAGCGCCAGCATCGCGTCGGATGCGTCGACGCCGACGACCTGGTAGCCCCGTGCGATCAGCTCGCCCGCGAGGAGGCCGGTGCCGCAGCAGAGATCGAGCACGGAGCGCACGCCCTCCGGGTCGGCGCTCCAGAGGTCATGGAGGAACGAGGCCCAGCGGTCATGGCAGGGGTCGATGACAAGCTCGTCGTAGACCCCTGCCAGCCGCG
>CAVXZG010000013.1:0-211105 GCA_963766375.1 uncultured Actinomycetes bacterium
CGACCTTCCTTGTCCCAGCTGTCGCCCTCCAACGGCTGGTGCATCTGTACCGGGAGCAGCGCGCAACTTCGGAGAAACTGACGGCGGCGGTCGCAAGGCAGGAAAAGGCGCATCTCTCATTCGCGACAGCTCTGGTGGCGACGCTCGATGCACGCGATAGGTACACGGCCGGCCATTCAGCCGCTGTTGCGATCTACGCTCGGGATATCGCCGCGCGCATCGGCTTGGACGAAAAGGAGCAGCTCTTGGCTCATCTCTGCGGCCTTGTCCATGACATCGGAAAAGTTGGCCTTCCTCCTGGGCTCCTCGAGAAGCCAGGGCCCCTTACTCTTGACGAGCGTCGCCAGATGGAGCAGCACCCCGTTATCGGAGAGCGGATTCTTGCCAATGTCGAGGACTACACCGACATCGCTCGCATCGTTAGGCATCACCACGAACGAGTCGATGGTGGTGGCTACCCGGACAATCTCGTTGGCGACGAGATCCCGCTTCTTTCGCGGGTCATTGCGGTCGCCGATGCGTACAACGCGATGACGTCTCAAAGGCCCTATCGCGACGCGATGCCAAGCCAAGTGGCGCGCATTCGTTTGGCGCAAGCGGTCGAGAGCCAGTTCGATACAGCCGTTGTGGCAGCTTTTGAGGCTGTCCTCGTAGGTTCGACGAACGCGTATCGCGCTGGGAGCCACCGCGAATTCAACTTCTCGCGTCAGGAACAACCGCATCTGGCAACCGTCGCTCTGGTTGGTTGAACATTCTTATCGCGTGTCCTGCGCGGACGCGGCGCAAGCTCAGCGGTTGAAAAATCGCAGCGGTTCAAGACTCGTTACCGGGCCGCGCCTCGCTGGAGCGTCCTTCGGAAGAGTCCCTACGGCCTCGCCCGCTTCGCGTCCTTTGAGCGCGGCAGCCTTCACGCCGATCTCACGATGTTGGCGCGGCTCTCGCAGGCTCTTATTCGAGCGCGAGAGCCACAGCTGGCGGCCTGAAAGAGTGCGGCCCGGGTTCCCGCCCGGGCCGCCGTTCAGCAGTAAGGAGAAGCACGCCGAGCAGTAAGGCGCAGCATGAGTCTCCCACGGCCGCCGGAGGTCGTCCGGCGAGTTCTCCAAAGTGGGTGGTCGTGGCATGGGCCACGAGACCTGTTCCCGCAGGTGCAAAAGCAAGTAAGGAGTACGACGTGAGCATCAGGCACCGCATTGAGAACCGCCTCAGGCTGCGCGGTTGGGGTGGTTTCCCGCCCCAGAGACACGATTTGCCCGGACGAATCGAGGCAAACGAGCGGAAGGCAGTGGCTCTCCGAGAAACCTTGCTCGATCTCGCCCGAGAGGTCGATGGTCTCACGGAGGAGCTTGAGCGTCTCCGGCGCGCTGCCTAGTCAGAAGGCGGAGGGGAGCGAGGGCGGCGCGGCTCGAAAGGGACGCCCCCTCGCTCCTTCCGCAAAAACCCTCCTAGTAGTACAAAGCGGCGCTTGGGCCAAACCCTCCAAGCTAGTAGTTAGGCCACACCGACTTCTCGCATCAGGTGGCCGTCGCCGGGGTGACTGCTGGGCAGCAGACGTACGCTTAGCAAATGATCGTCTGCCCAAGCTGCTCGGCCGAGAATCCCGACACCGCCCGGTTCTGTCACGCCTGCGGCGCGGCGCTCGAGGCTCCTGCGGCGCCGGTGCGCGAGGAGCGCAAGGTCGTGACGGTGCTCTTCGCCGATCTCGTCGGCTTCACCGCCCGCGCCGAGCAGCTCGACCCCGAGGACGTCCGCGGACTGCTCGCTCCGTACCACGCGCATCTGCGCGAGGAGCTCGAGCGCTTCGGCGGCACTGTCGAGAAGTTCATCGGCGACGCGGTGGTGGCGCTCTTCGGGGCTCCGACCGCGCACGAGGACGACCCCGAGCGCGCGGTCCGTGCGGCGCTCGCGATCCGCGACTGGGTTACGCAGGAGAGGCAACGAGCTCCAGTTGCGGGTCGCCGTCAACACCGGCGAGGCGCTCGATCGCTCTCGGTGCCCGCACCGCCGAGGGCGAGGGAATGGCGTCGGGCGACGTCGATCAACACCGCCGCCCGCCTTCAGTCGGCCGCGCCGGTCAACGGCATCCTCGTCGGCGAGACGACCTACCGCGCGACCAATGACGTGATCGACTACCGCGAGGCGGAGGCGGTCGAGGCCAAGGGCAAGGCGGCGCCGGTCCCGGTCTGGGAAGCACTCGAGGCGCGGTCGCGCTTCGGGGTCGACCTCGGGCAGGCTCGTGCGCCGCTCTTCGGGCGCGAGCGCGAGCTCGACGCGCTCCGAGCTGCGCTCGAGCGCGCCCGCTCGCAACGCCAGCTCCAGCTCGTCACGCTCGTCGGGGGTGCCGGGGATCGGCAAGTCGAGGCTCGTCTACGAGCTCTTCCGATCGGTCGAGGCCGAGCCGGACTTCACGACCTGGCGCCAGGGCCGCTCGCTGCCCTACGGCGAAGGCGTCAGCTTCTGGGCGCTGGCGGAGATCGTCAAGGCCGAAGCGGGAATCCTCGAGTCCGACTCGGAGCCGGATGTCGAGAGCAAGCTGCGCGCGGCCGTCGAGAAGGTGGCCGACGATCCGAGCGAGGCCGAGTGGATGGCGGCTCGGCTCGGGAGCCTCGTCGGGTTGCAGGGCGCCGGCGAGGAGGCGACTGCGCCTCAGAGCGAGAGCTTCTCGGCCTGGCGGCGGTTCCTCGAGTCGCTGGCCGACCGGCATCCGCTCGTCCTCGTCTTCGAAGACCTGCACTGGGCCGACGACGGCCTGCTCGACTTCATCGACCAGCTCGTGGACTGGGCGCGCTCCGCGCCGATCCTCGTGCTCTGCACGGCTCGGCCCGAGCTGCTGGAGCGCCGGCCGGGCTGGGGTGGAGGCAAGGCGAACGCGACCACGATCTCGCTGCCGCCCCTGGAGGACGAGGAGACGGCACGGCTCTTGTCGGCGCTGCTCGAACGAGCCGTCCTCCCGGCCGAGACGCAATCCGTCTTGCTGGCGCGGGCGGCGGGGAACCCGCTGTATGCCGAGCAGTACGCGCGGATGCTCGTGGAGCGCGGCGACGCTGACGACCTGCCTCTACCGGAGTCGGTGCAGGGGATCATCGCCGCCCGCCTCGACGGGCTCTCGGGTGCCGAGAAGGCCCTGCTGCAGGACGCATCCGTCGTCGGCAAGGTGTTCTGGCTCGGGGTGGTTCGCGCGATCGGGGGGATCGATCGCGAGCAAGGGGAGGAGGCGCTGCTCGGGCTCGAGCGCAAGGAGCTCGCCCAGCGCGCGCGGCGCTCGTCGGTCGAGGGTGAGGCCGAGTACTCGTTCCGCCACCTCCTGGTCAGGGATGTCGCGTACGGCCAGATCCCGCGGGCCGCTCGTGCCGACAAGCACCGCGCCGCGGCCGAGTGGGTCGAGGCGCCTCGGCCGGCCCGACGACCACGCTGAGATGCTGGCGTCGCACTACTCGCGCGCGCTCGAATATTCCCGCGCGACCGGTAGCGCGAGGACGCCGAGCTGATCGAGCAGGCCCGAGACGCGCTGCGCGACGCCGGCGACCGCGCGTCGTCACTCCAGGCCTGGCCCGCTGCTGCCCGGTTCTACACGGAAGCGCTCGAGCTGTGGCCGGCGGACGACTCGGAGCTGCCGCACCTGCGCTTTCGCTGCGGGCGTGCGCGCTTCAACGCGGACGGCACGGGGGCGGATTTGCTCGAAGCGGCGGTGAACGAGCTCGAGGCAACGGGCGATGCGGAGGCCGCGGCGCAGGCAGCTGTCGTGACAGGGCGCGCACTGTGGCAGCGCGGCGAGATTGCGAGGCATGACGACTACATCCGAAGGGCGCTCGAGCTCGTCGGGGACCGAGAGGAGTCTGCCGCAAGAGTGACGGCGATCGCCGCTCAAGCTGCCAGGCACGTGTTCGAAGGCGAGTTCGAGGACGTGATCGCGCTGACGAATGAAGCCTTGCCCATCGCCGAACGTCTCGGACTAGGCGAAGTTCGCGCGCGACTGCTCGAGCTGCGCGGTTACGCGCGACTCAGCTCCGGCGACGACGGAGGATTCGACGACTTCGAGGTGGCCATCGCCCTTGCCTCCGAGATCCACGCTTTCGAGCAACTCCACACGGCGTTGAACAACCTCCTCGCGGGGCAGCTCTCAATGGGACAACTCGAGGCGGCTCGCGAGACGTTCGCCGCGATGAAGCGGAACGTCGAACGGCACTCCACCGACACCAGGCGCCGCTGGGTCACGGTCGTCGCCGCGGAGCTGGCAATGATGGCCGGCAACTGGGCGGAAGCGAGTCGAATAGTCGACGAGCACATCGCGGAATCGGAAGCCGGCAATCCGCACTACCTCGACGGTCCACTGTCGCTATCTCCGCGCGATGATCCGGCGGGCCTCCGGTGACCTGCCGGGTGCAGCCAGCGATATGGAACAGGCGCTCGCGGGCGCTCGTCGGAGCGGAGATGCGCAGCTGCTCGGCCCGGCACTCGTGGGCAGGGGAGCTGACCTCGTCGGGCAGGGGCGCCGCGACGAAGCCTCGGCGCTTGCTGCCGAGCTGCTCGAGATGGGCGTGCGGCACATCGTGGTCGCAGACGACGCCTCGGTCGTTGACACCGCCTGGCTGATGCGAGACCTCCGCTTCCAGGATGCTTTCTTGTCATTACTTGAAGCAACGCGGGCTACACCCTGGGTCCAGGCGTCGTCGGCGATCTGCTCGGGCGAGCTTCGGCGCGCGGCGGACGTGCTCGGAGGGATCGGTAACGTCACCGGCGAGGCGTACGCCCGGCTGCGGGCGGCAAAGCAGCTCGTCGAAGAAGGGCGGCGAGCGGAGGCGGACGCTGAGCTCAACCGCGCCCTCGCGTTCTACCGAGAGGTCGGCGCGACTGCTTACGTCCGCGAGGGCGAGGCCCTTCTCGCCCAGTCCGCGTAAGCACCCCCGCACAGCAAGTTGTGCTGACGGACGGCGTCTATTCAGATGCCGGGTGGCTTCTCCGGGATCTAGGTGGCGGAAGCCACCCAGGGGAGAGAGAGCAAACCACCCGGCTTCCTAATTGTTGCGATTGCGCCCAACCCGGTGGCGCTAGGCCGGGTGCGGTACGCCGTGGCTGCGGACGAAGCTCGCCTCGTGGCCGCGCGCATTCGCGTCGCGTAGCTCGTCCTCGTCCAGCGCCTCGATCCGCTTCAGGAGCTCGAACTCGTCGCGCAGGTGGGTGCGCATCATCTCGGGCCCGTCGGTGGCGATCGTGAAGGGCACGCCGTGCTCGACGAACGCGCGGAAGGTTTCGCGCACGGCCTGCTCGTCGGCCAGCGCGCGCGTGAGCAGATTCGAGGTGGGGCAGATCTCGAGCACGATCTCCTGCTCGCGGAGCGCGGCCATCAGCTCCGGGTTGCGGGCCGCGAGGATGCCGTGGCCGATCCGGTCGGGCCGCAGGTGCTCGACGACCTCGCCGATCTCGGCGTCGCCGTGCTCCTCGCCCTCCTCGCCGACGTGGATGGTCACGCCGAGGCCGGCGTTGCGCGCCTCCTCGACGAGCGGCGCGAGCTCGCGGTAGGGATAGCGGCCTCCGTCGGGGCGCGGGCCGGCGATGTCGATCCCGACGATCCCGCGCGAGGCGTAGCGGATCGCCTTCTCGACGATGGTCGCGTTCTGCCGCTCGTCGAAGGTTCGGTCCATCATCAGGATCAGCCCCGCCCGCACCTGCGGGTACTCGAGGCTGGCGCGGTCGAGGCCGCGCGAGGCGGCCATGATGATGTGGTCGAGATCGCGCTCGCCGCCGCGGTTGCGCTTCATCGGGTTGAAGCGGAGCTCGAGCGTCGTGATCCCCTGGGAGCGATAGGCGCCGCCGATCGCCGTGTGCACGGAGCGCTCGACCGCGAGCGGGCTCGACTGGATCAGCTCGGTCCAGTGGTAGATCTGGTCGAGCGCGTCGAGTGAGTCCACCCGGCGGGGGTCGGCGATCGTGACGAGGGCGTCGAACTCCCAGTAATCCTTTACGGGCAAGGCGATCCCCTGCTCGTGCGCGAGGCTCCAGAGGATCTCGGAGGCGACCGACGCGCCGAGGTGGGTGTGCAGTTCGGCGAGGCCTTCCTCGAACATCCGTTGAGTCTAGTTTCAGCAGCTGCCCCGTTGCTTTGTCGCAGTCAAGCGACTTTGACCCACTTGGGTCATGCGGCGGGTCGCGCACGGTGACAAGCTCGCCACCGACGCCCTGACGGTCAGGGACCGCCTATTCCTTCCCCAAAACTTCGCCACCAGCCCGGCGAAGTCATGGCCGCCGTGACCGTCTGAGCGCATCCCTATCGGCCGCCCGCGGCGGGGCGGCCGATAGGGCCTCCTCTCCTCGACCTCCGTGACGAAACAGAACCCGCAAGAACCCTTGTCGATCAGCGCCTTTGAGCTCTCAGGTGCGCTGGAGGAGCTGCCCGCGCCCGCTTGCGTGATCGATCGGGACGGCCGCTACCGCTGGCTCAACCGCGCCTACATCGAGCTGTTCGGGGACAGGCGCGGGCAGCCGTTCGTGGACGGGATCGTGCCCGAGCAGCGCGCGCTCGCGCGCACGAATTTTGCGCGCAAGGTGGTCGGCAAGAGCCACGCTGGTCTACGACCTTCGGGTGCTCGACCGATTCGGCAACGCGGTCACACTCAGGACGACCTCGGCGCCGCTGCGGCGCGACGGCGAGGTGGTCGGCGTCTTCGGTATCGCGCTGCCGCTCGAGCACGCCAGCGCGCCGAAGGAGACACCGTCGTTCGACCGTCTCACTCCGCGGCAGCACGAGGTCTTGCGCCTGCTTGGGGATGGGCTCGAGACGCACGACATCGCGAAGCGGCTGGGCATTGCCGACGAGACAGCGAGGAATCACATCCGCGCCCTCTTGCGGGCAACGGGTGCGCATTCGCGCCTCGAGGCCGTCGTGATGGGCATGCGGCTGGGCGTGCTCGATCCACATTTGACCCAGCCGGGTCAGCAGGCCGGGGCCGCCGCTGCCGACGAGTAACGTCGGGCCGCGGTGCGTTGCTCGCCGCAATCCGACCGAGGCGACTTGCCGAGGGTTGTGCTCGGAGCCGCGGCCCGCACCCCTCTCAACCAAGTGCTCTCCCGCGTCCTGCGCGGGACGCGGGAGAGCACTGTCGAAGACGTTTAGCTGGTCTGGATGCAGCCCACGTTGGCGTAGCCGCTCTTGGCTAGCGCAGCTGCGTTGCTCCAGTTGCCCTGAATCTTCCAGCTCTGGGTGCCGATGGTCACGGTTCCGGAGAACGTCCACGCACACTTGTCGGAGTTCTCGGCGCCCTTCTGGTCGTACCAGGCGTTGAGCTGAGGATCGGTCAGCATCTCGCTGAGCTCGTGGCCGGTGACGTTCGCGAGGGCTGAAAGGCCCTGGCTGTGGCCGAGACTGCTGGGAGACTGCGGATCGCAGCCCGGATCGCCGTCGAGGTTGAAGAAGAAGCCGAACTGGACCCGGATCCCGTTGATCGTGCCGGAGCTGTGCCACGCGCAGTAGCCGGCACTTCCGCGCGGCTGGTCCGAATAGACCGGGTAGTAGGCGTTCGCAACCGGATTGTTGTTCGTCATCTTTGCGACCTCTGCCAGCACCTGGCTCGTCGAGGGCGCGCCCGAAGGCGTCGCCGAGAAGTCGCTCAGGTCGCTTGCCTTCGAGATGCTGCTCGTGTTCACGTTCCCCGAGGTGTCGTAGTACTCCGAGTTCGTGCGCGCGTACCCCGTCCCGCCGACGTGCGAATAGAAGTAGTCGAGGCCGGAGATCTTGTCGCCGGCGAACGACGTGTTCCACCTCGACCCCCAGTAGATGGGAGCGACTGTCGTGGAATGCATCACCGGCCCGTTGTGCCAGCTGAGCTGGAAGACGTGTCCTCCTCCCGTCCGCGCGGCCTGGTGATTCACGTTGCGAGAGGGAACGAATCCGAAGGCCGGACCTGCAGCGATGCTGGGCGGTCCGCCTGCCGCGGTGGCGCGGCCCGCTGCACCGACAACCGATGCGAGGCAAATCGCCGCGGCAACCGCCGCGATTATCCATTTGAAACTCATTTTTGACCCCTTTGTTAGACCTGGGCTACCGAGCCGCAGCCTGTCGGATGATGGTGCATCGCCCGCGCGCCGTCAATACATGAGCCGCAGTACGCGGAAGGGCCGCTTTCGCGGCCCTTCCGTCGTCAGTTCGTGTCGCCGTTCGTGATCAGCAGTCGTTCGCGTAGTGCGCGAAGTCGGCCCAGGGGCCGCCGATTGCAATCGTCAACGGGCCCATGAACGTGAGGTTGTTGTTGTACGAGTGGAGGCCCTCGGCTTCGACGCCGCCGCGACCGAACCACTGTGCGTTGACCTCTTCCTCAGGGTGGTACTCGCCGTAGTAGTTGTACCCGTCGGTCGCGCCGACGGTGTTTCCGCTGAGCGGGTACCAGTCGCCGACGACCGGGTCACCGGTCTCGAGGTACGACGTGCACCCGTATTGCGGGGCCGTCGTTGCCACCCAAGGCTTGACGCGGTTGTTGACGTACGGATCGTCGAGCCATTCGGAGACCTCGTGCGAGAGGGCGTGGATGTCCGCGAGTCCGCGCGTCGGGGACGGATACGTCCGTGTCGGGTTCGTGTAATCAGCCAGGAAGCCGGAATACGTTCCCGGCGTCGTCCAGGCGCTGAAGATGAACGTCTGCACCGGCTGATTGCCCTTCCCGTTCGCAGAACCGGCACCGCGGCCGAGCGGCATGCCGGCCCCGTGGTAGCCGATCGTGCAGCAGCCGAGGTAGCTGCCGCTGTAGAGCATCACGTTGTCGGTCAGGAAGATCGGCACCGTGCGGGCATCGATCTGGAGTGAGCCCATCAGGTTTTGGAGCCGAGTCGAGAACCAGTTCGCGTCGACGACACCCGCGATCGTGTCCGTCGGCATCCCATGATCGGTCCGCCACGCGCCCACGGGCCGCTGGTACGCGAGGCCCTTGTTCGCCGGAACGTCGATCGTCTGGGTCGCAGCGACGTGGTCATTCACGAACCGGGCGTGATAGCTCGTCCCGATCTTGTTGAACTGGGCGCGGTAGAAGGCGTCACCGGCCTGGGCGTTGTCCCCACCCATGGCTGCCGGGTGCACTGCGTTCTGGTAGATCGGCGAGCCCAGGACATTGGCGACACGGCGCGAGCCGTCGAACGTGTGGGTGAGCGCCGTCGCGCGGAAGCCCGCGTAGCCGAGGTCGTTCAGGATCGACGTGTCCTGGTTACCCGCGACGAAGTTGAACTTCAGCGGGACGATCACGGTCCTGACGGCCGTGTCGGTGTTCGTCGTCCGCGGGTCCGTGCCGACCATCGTGGTCGGATAGGTGACGTTGTTCGTCGGATCCGTGTACTCGAACGTCCAGTGCGGGATCGTCCTCGCGTTCGTCAGGAACTCAGGCGCGACGCTGCCGACGGTGGTGAATTCCGCCGTCACATCGGGCTTGGCCGGAGCGGGGCCCGCGAAGGCGCTGCCGGCGACGAAAGCGGTCAGGACTGCGAGCGCGCCGCCCGCGACCAGCCGCTTGAAGAGTCGGTGAGTCAAGACTTCCCCCCTCGCTTTGGGTTGAGGCTTTCGAAGGTTCTCGCCGATCCCCAATTTCCCTCGTGGCCCGGCGAGCGGCGCCTGTTATAGCACACGATATTTAGGGATGCGTAGTAACCGATATTTCCGCGTTGGCAGCTATCGACCAGGCGGTCCCGGGGGCTCGACGCCACCCAGCCCGAGCCACGAAGCCAGATCCTCCAGTTCGGCCTGCACGGCCTTGCTCATGGCGCGGGTGAACCGGACGTCCTCGTGGATCGCGTGCACCCGCAAGACGGAGGCCTTGCGGTCGGTGGCGGCGTCGACCTTCCCGACCAGCCGGTCGTCGTGGAGCACCGGGAGGGCGTAGTAGCCCCAGCGGCGCTTCGCCGCGGGTTTGTACATCTCGAGGGTGTACTCGAACTCGAACAACTCCTGCGCGCGGCGCCTGTCGTAGACGAGCCGGTCGAACGGCGAGAGCAGCGCCGTGCGTCCCTCGAAGTCGCCGCCGAGCGCGGCGGGGTCGACACGCCACGCGCCCTCGGTGCCCTCGACCACGGCCGGCTCCCCGGCGTCGCCGACGTCGACCGGCTCGATCGGCATTTTGGTGGCCTTCTGGCGGGCGATGCCCAGGGAGGCGAGCCGCCGTTCGTTCCTGATCCGGTGCGCATCGTCTTCGGACGGCACGACGACGTCGGCCGGATACACCCGCTCGGGGAGATCCCACAGCCGCTCACGCCCGACGCGCCCGGCGATCGCGATCTCCCCGCGCATCATCAGGAACTCCAGCATCTGCGTGACGTTGCGGTTGTTGGTCCAGCCGGTCGAGGCCCACGGCACCACGCACGTGTCCGGGATGTCGCGCGAGCTCAGCGGCCCGGAGCTGCCCAGCAGCTCGAGGATGTCGCGCCGGAAGCGGTCGTTGTCGCGGATCCACGCGTCCGTGCGCTCGTGACTGCGGCTCGTCCGACTGGCCGCGAGATGCAGGCCCAGGTCGCTCATCGGCCGCACCAGCGCGTTGTGCTCGAACAGCGTGCGGTCCTTCTCCAGGGCCTCTCGGAGGTCGTCGGGCCGGTAGGTCGAGCCGAGGCGGCTCCAGGCGACGAGGTCGGCGCTGGGCGCGATCGCCGCAGTCGGGTCGATCTGTAGCAGGGTCAGCTGCCGCACGACCGTGAGCAGATCGGCCGGCCGGCGTGCGTCGAGCAGTTGCGCGCGCACCGCGATGCGCCGGGCTTGCGCCTTGGTCAGCCGGTGCACGGACAGGAGGCTACGCCGATTTCGTCGAACCACGCGACGACCTGACCGCGCGCGTACTTCGTCCAGAGCGACATTGCGACGCGCCACTCTGGTGGCCGAGAAGGCGACGACAGCCGCTCGCCCCGAAATGACCAGCAGTGAGCGAGGCTAAGCGTGTGGTCTAAAAGCGGTCGCGCAGAAGAAACAGCAAGAGGAGCAGGAGGAGCAGCAAGAAGAGGAACTTGCTGATGAAAATGCCTCCGCCCAGCGCGAGCACCAAGATGATGACGAGAAGCAGAACGAGCATCCAAACTCCAGTCGTTAGCTGACGGGGGCGGAACCCTATACGGGGACGCCTTCAGGCGTTGACGGATTCGGTTGGGCTGTGTTCGGGAATGTCACCAGAGGTTGAAGTCCATCCCCGTCGCAGGCCCACAGCCAACGACCGATGCCGTAGGGTCCGACCGCGGCTGATCCCGGCCGTTCCAGACGGAGGGGAGAGAACTTCTATGAAACGAGCGATTCGTCTCGTCACTGTCGGCATGCTCGCTGCGGCTGTGCTCGTCGGGCGTCACTTCGGTGGCCGGAGCGAGCCCGGGCGTCACGACCTGCAACGGCGAGCTCGGGGCCGGCACGTACAAGCGCGTAGTCGTGCCGGCGGACGCGGTCTGCTTGAGCAACGGGCCGGTGACGATCCGCGGCGGCCTCTACATCGAGCAGGGCGCGACGTTCGTGCTCGGCAGCGAGGAGAACCCGGTCGACACCGGAACGATCAACGGCGGCGTGCACGCCACCGACGCGATGTCCGTGCAGATCCACTTCACGACGATCAACGGCGGCATCGACGTGCACGGCGGCTCGGGACCGTTCGGCGGACCCTTCGACGTGACGTGGAACACGATCGAGGACAGCTCGATCCACGGCGGCGTCACCATCAGCGGCTACAACGGCTTCTGGATGGGCTTCATCCGAAACGACGTGCGCGGCTCGGTGAACCTGAACGACAACGTCTTGGTCGACGAGGACGGCAACGAGTACGTCACCAACACGATCCACGGCAGCCTCCATTGCTCAGGCAACTCGCCGGCGCCTCAGGTCGGCGATTCGGAAGGCGAGTCGAACGTCGTTACAGGCGCCAAGACCGGTCAGTGCGCGGGCCTCTGACGCCACGCAGAGAGAGGGCGAGCGGCTCTGCGCAAGCGGGCCTAGCACCAGGTCCAACCCCAGGAGGAAGGGCCGCTCAGAGCGGCCCTTCCTCTCTGTGGTCGGCCGAGAACGCCTACGGGCAGGCCGAGGTGCGTGTGACCGTGTTTGAGGTAATCGAGATCCCCGGCATCGTGGGCGTGCTCAGCGAGTCGGCCGACGTGCCGGATCCCGTCGCCGAGTAGACGTTGCCGGCGACGCAGGGTGCCTCGAAGAAGCTGATCGGCGGAGCGCCGACGGTGCCGTCGGCCTGCACGATCAGAAAGTCGGTGAGCACTGCTGTCCCGTTCTTCAGCAGAGGGGTCGAGACAATCGTGGTCGGCTTCAGTCCGAAGCCGCTCGTGCTCACGCAGATCCCGTCGAACGCCTGATTCGCACAGAGCTCGACGTCGATGCTCGCCCGAGCGTAGATCGCTCCGCCGTGCGCGCCGTAGCTCACGCACTGGTCTTCATTCGAAAACGGCGTGGTCGCCGAGTCCATGAGCCCGTGCCAGCCGCCCTGCTGGCAGAGCTTGGCGTTGGCGGCATTGCCACCCTTCGCCGCGAGGGCACCCCCGGCGAACACGAACGCGGACACGAGCGTCGCCAACACTCCGAGGGCAAGTCCTGCCTTCCTCAGCGTGGCCAAGCCGGTCAGGTTGGTTGTGATGGGCTTCGAACCCGTCATCGTGCTTCTCCTTTCGCTCGATTTCATGCGGAGAGGCTCGCAGCCGTGATGGCCCGTGGGGATGCGGCCACCCTGTGTTCAATGGTGCGGCTGCCCGCACCCTCGAGCCCGGCCGGTTCGGTGACCCGGAACATCAGTCGGTGGCCCTTGACCGAGTTCTTGTGCGGGAGGAAATTGCGCCGACCCACAGCAAGGAGGCAGGTCGCATGACTAACACGGGCGGCTGTCCCTACTTCGTAGTTTCGCGACTGCGACTCGGGTTGCCTCGATGCAGGGGACTGCTTATACGTTCCAAACCACCTCGATGGGTCGGTCGAGGCCTGGAAGCGGCAGGGCGTTGGCCTCGGCCTCGATCGCGTCGCGCGTTGCGCGCGAGAGACGTGCCCAGGCGTCGATCCGTACGGTGTGATGCGCCCGTCTCCAGGTTCCGCGGATCTCGCCTTCGACGAGGAGCGCGCCTGGCCACACGCGGGGCGTCCAGAGACGCTGCCGCTGATCCTCGCGAGGAACGAGAAGCGCTCGCTCTGCTCCGTCGAGCAGAAAGTAGGCATCGCCGCTCGGTAGCAGGCGCGCCGGCGCGGCGACCGTCTTGGCGGCGCGAATTACCGGCTCGTCTTCTGCGAGCAGCCACTCGTCGCCAAGTGGCGATCGAACCCCCAGCAGTGATGCCTCGAGGGACGCGAATGCGTCCGTCGCCGACCGCCGGGAGATCCCTGCCCAGCGGGCGAACCCCTGAGCCGTCGCCGGTCCGAAAATGCGGATGTAGCGTCGAGCGAGCTCGCGGCACGCATCGGCGGGGTCGACTTCCGCAGCGGCAACCGTCCAAACGGTCGGCGCACGCGCGCCATCCCAGCGGATGGCGACCGTGCCCGTCGTCGCGGCGTACCTGAGCGCGTTGCCAACGCCGAGTGCGCGCCCAACCTCGCGGTCCGTCATCCGCGCGCCGTCGAGGTGGGCGTGTAACCGCTCAGCCATGCCCTCGGCCCGAAGCCGGCTCTTGGCGTTGTCAGGAAGCCTCCCGAGCGAGAACAGCGCAAAGTCGCGCTTCGGGACGACATAGGTGCTGTAACGAGGGCCCCATAGCTGGGCGAGCGACGGATGCTCCCACGTCGACGGCTCGACCCCGTCTACCCGCGCGTGCAACGAGAGCAGTGCGGCTCGCGGCATGCTGTCCTGCAGGCCGGCCCACGCCGCCCGCCGCAGCGACTGCGATCCCATTGGCATTCGCTCGTCGAGCGCGCCGACTCCTCGTCGGAACGCCAGGATCTGCTGCCGCGTGACCTTGAGTCGCGATTCCACCGAGCCCGCCATGAGCTGAAGGACCCTACGAAAAGGAGAGAGCGTCCCGGAGGACGCTCTCTCAGGGCGGACTGCTACCAGCTGCGGTAGGTCTGGCGGGAGATGAACAGACCGTGGCCCGTTCGGTTGCGGCAGGTCACGCCGGTCACGCGGGAGGTGCAGGTGAATGGCCCGCGCTGCCAGCTCTCGCCATACGCGAGGGTTCTATAGACGGGGTGGTCCCCGGAAGCGCCGCCGGGGCAGAAGATCAACGGCTTCCTGGTCGGCGTCAGGGTGAAGCCGTGCCAGTCGCCGGTCTCGCAGCGATGCTGAAGCGTCACGCCATAGTCGGCGTGGTCGAGCGAGCACCTCAGCACTGGCGTGAAGCCACGGGACGACAGTCCCTTCGGGTTGTAGTAGCACTTGATGTTCCCGGACGGCGAGCGGAAGCCCGGCAGGACTGTGCCGGAGCGGCCGGCTACCGACGACGATGCGGCTACCGCGGCGATCACGATTGCGACGGCGCTGAAGATGAGGAGCGAGGGCTTCATTGGTGCCTCCTGATTGGTGACACACCGACCCTGCACCCCCTGAGCAACAGCCAGGTCACAGTCGCGTAACCGTTCTGCATCGGGCGTGGAGCTGCGCTTAGTCGTGTTGGGAATGTCACCAGAGCGCGACCCCAGGTCAGCCCGAAGCGGTAGCGTCAGGCGCGGTCGGCGCGCTCGTCGATGCTGCGCTGCGCCCTCGACCGGCGGTATCCAGCTCTCGCGCCGCTTCACCCAGATCTCGTCTTCGGGCTTCAGCTCGAAGGGCGCCTCATCCAGACTTCCGATCCGAATCTCGATGTGCGTATCGCCGGGGTCGGTTGTGTCAAGGAGCGCGAGACCCACAGCGGGGGCAGAAGCCGCGACCGTCATAGCTTGAGATCTCGCCGCTCATCTCAAACGCCTCGACCGGCCAGTGCGCATACACCGTGAACGCACTGCCAGACTCCTTTCTGCAATTCGCGCAGTGGCAACGCCGGACGTGCACAGGGTCACCGCGAACGCTGTAGCGGACCGCCCCGCAGAGACATCCGCCGGTGCGTACTCCTGCCTCCACGCGCGCAGATGCTACGCAAACCGCTTCGTGGTCAGGAGCGCCGAGTCGCTACGCGCAGTCGGTTCCCGTCCGGATCTTGAAGGTCGCACTCGCGGCCAGCAAGACCCTCTTCATCGACCGGAATCCCGAACTCGTGAGAGACCACCTCGATGTCGTTGACGTAGAGGTGGATGAGCGTGTTGGGGCGGGCGTCACCCTTGTGTTCGGAGAGATAGAGGCGGACGCTTCCTCGCGCGACCGATAGGAACCATGGAAACCCCGGCTCGAACTGGTGCTCCCACTCCTTGTGGAATCCGAGCCGCTCGTACCACGAGACGGCCCGAGCAGCGTCCTCGACATACAGGACCGGGATGACCTCTTCGTCCACGCCTGACCAGAGGTTATCTACGTCGTCACAGTGCCCTCGTTTGGCGCCTCGAAGATATGACGAACGACGAATAGACACCAGAGCCCTGCCCGCAGATCCTCCTTGTACGGAACTCAAACGGGAGGGGACATGGATTCAATGCGTCAAAACACGAAGATGCTGATGCTTAAGCGGCGGGCCCTGCCGATTGCTGCGATCGCACTTGTGGCTCTCGGTGCCTTTGCCGCTGTGGCTGCGGTCTCGTTCGCATCACCGGCTACGGGTGTGACGCCGACCGTGCTCGCGCGCGGCACCTTCGACAGCTTCAAGGTGAAATCGGATCCCGGGTCACCGGTTGACCTGAAGGTCAAGGCCAAGGCGCCGATGGACGTCGTGGTTCGACGGCACGACTACGGCATTGGAGCCAATACGGGTTGGCACCAGCACCCGGGACCGATCTTCATCACGGTCACCCAAGGGCAGCTCACGTACTACGAGTACGACGATCCCACTTGTGCTCCACACGTCGTGACGGCCGGCCACGGGTTCGTCGACACCGGCGACGGCCACATTGTGCGGAACGAGTCGGGTCAGCCCGCGCAGGACGTGAGTGTCATCTTCGCACCCGTCGGTGGCGCCTTCCGCACCGAACTGGCCGCTCCTGGACCGTTCTGCAGTTTCTGACGGCTGTGGCCGGCAGGCGCCCGCTGCCTCGGAGCAGTTCCACTCCGACCGGCAGTGGGCGCCGTCGGTGTGCTCCGCTCGGATAGCGGCGCTTTCGTCTGCGTCGCCGGCGGAGTACTCTCTGAGTGCCGTGCCAGCACTCGCGCCTGGCGATTCGGAGCGGCTGCTCCACTTTGTCGCCGAGGCGGAGAGCTTCGGTGGCGACCATCCCTTCGAGGGAGAGTTCCTCACGCAGCTCGGACGGCTCGTGCCGGCCGACTACGTCAGCTACACCGACGGCGTGGGGTGCGACGAGGGGGCCGGTCCACACTTCGACCGTCCAGGTGAGGAAGAGTTCTTCCGCGGCCTCGACTGGGAGGAGTTTACGCCCGTCTTCGAGGCGGAGGATCCCATCGCCCGACACCATGCGGCGGGGGGCTTCGGCGCGGTCAAGACCTCGGACTTCCTGACCCGGCGCGAACTCCACCTCATGGGCCTGTACAACCTCGGGATGAAGCCATACGGCGTCGAGGATTCGATGCTCCTCCGACTCCCCGCGCCGCCCGGCATCCTCAGGGTGTTCGGCTTCGAGCGTGGCGGCCGCGGTTTCAGCGCGCGTGACCGCGCCGTCCTCGAGCTCTTGCACCCCCACCTGGTCCGGCTTCGACATACCAGTGAGAGCAGACGGCACCTCCGTGAGGCTCTCGCGCTCCACGAATCGACCCAAGCAGCCGTGGTGCTGCTCGAAGCCGGTCACCGCGTCGCGTTCGCTAGCACCGCGGCGAGCGAGCTGCTCGATCGCTATTTCGGCGAGAACGGGGTCGGACTCCCGGATGCCGTGGCGTCCTGGCTGGGCGAGCGACGCCGGGGAGCGACCGATGAGCCCCTACGCATCGATGTCGGCGGCCGGGCGCTCGTGGTCGAGCTGGTTGACGGGGCCTTGCTTCTCGAAGAGCAGCAGCACCTGCCGCGGCTAACGCCGCGCGAGCGCGAGATCTTGGAGCTCGTTGCCGAGGGCAGGACGAACGCTGAGATCGCCGAGCGTCTTTGGGTCTCACCCCTGACAGTTCGGAAACACCTCGAGAACGTCTACGCCAAGCTCGGCGTCCACACGCGCACCGCGGCCGCGGCGCTCGTCGGGGGACGATTGCGTCCTTCTGAAGATCGCTGAAGCGCGGCTCCAAGGGGCGGTCGTCGCCTCGCCTTCGCCGATCGCGCGACGGATTTCGGCAGCCACCTGTTTGGGATCTCGCGTGGCCCAGCGTGCGCAAGTGTTCCTTGACGAGTACAGCTTGCCGCCTTGAACACGGTGCAAGATGATGCCTTCATGGCCGGGGCGTCTGACGCGCAGACGGTGGCGGCGGCCGATGGGCGGGCGCTGACAATCGCCGAGTGGGGTGACCCGGATGGGTTCCCGGTCTTCTTCCTTCATGGCACGCCGGGCTCGCGCTTTGCCGGGCAGGCCGCCGCGAGCGCGTACGCGAGTGTCGGCGCGCGCGTGATCACCTACGACCGGCCCGGCTACGGCGGCTCCGATCGCTTCCGCGGCCGGCGGGTGGTGGACTCGCGTCGCTGACGTTTCCGCGATCGCGGACAGCCTCGGTATTGAGCGGTTCGCCGTGAGCGGCGGCTCCTGGGGCGGGCCGCACAGCCTGGCGGTTGCCGCACGTCTGCCCGAGCGGGTGACGAGAGCCGCCTGTAGAGCGGGGGTCGCGCCGTTCGACATGCCCGGCTTCGACTGGTTCGCGGACATGGACGCGGTCAACATCGAGGAGCTGGGCTGGGCACTGGAGGGCGAAGACGTCCTCGCAGGCGAGATCAAACGGGTCGCGGCCTCGATGCTTGAACGGGTGGCGGACGATCCCGCCAAGCTGGTCAGCGAAAGCGAGGTGGAGTTTTCCGAGGCTGACCGTGCCGTGATGGCGAGACCCGAAGCGGCACGAGGCGACTCGGCGGATGCTCAACGAGGCGTTCCGTCACGGCGTCTGGGGCTATGTCGACGACACCCTCTGCCTGATCCAACCTTGGGGCTTCGACGCGACGGAGATCCGCGTCCCGACCCGCGTCATTTACGGCCTGACCGACGTGCTCGTACCGCGTCAGCACGGCGAGTGGCTCGCTCACAACGTGCCCAACGCCGAGGTCGTCATCGATGAACAGGCCGGCCACTTTCCTGATCCCAACGTCGTCATGGAACGATTCGGCTGGCTCGTCCAGCCGGTCTGACGCGCTTTACGCAGCGCCATCAAGCTGACCGAGGCTGGTTCCCCGGCTCACGACTGGCGTGGGCCAGCGTTCCGGAATGACGCCATAGGATTGCGCCGTGCCGTTCACGCTCAGCAACATCAAGGAGGATCTGGAGGACTTCGGCCCTAGGTTCGACGGCGCGCCGGACCTGGAGTTCCGCGCGGCGACCAAGGCGCTCGAGCTCGAGAAATCCGCCCTGAGCTACCAGCGCGTCCCGCCCGGCTATCGCTTTCCGTACGGCCACACGCACATGAAGCAAGAGGAGGTGTACGTGGTCCTGCGCGGGAGCGGGCGGATGAAGGTTGACGACGAGATCGTCGAGCTCAAAGAATGGGACGCGGTGCGCGTCCCGCCCGGCACGTGGCGAGGCTACGAGGCCGGGCCAGAGGGCCTCGAGCTCCTCGTCATCGGCGCGCCCAACCTCGGCGAGGATCCGCGCGAAGACGTCGATGGCCGGCGCGACTGGTGGGCTGACTAGCCGAGTTGTCTGGACGTTTGATCGTCTCGGCCGCAGCGCAAGCCGGCGCTCGACATCGAAGCCGTGACCTCGACTGGGCCAGCGTTCGGGAATGTCACCCGGCCGCCTTAGGCGAGTGTGTCGCAGCGCTCTGGCGACGGTTGTTGCGTCTCCAAACCTGCAGGCGTAGTCTCGCGACGAAGTCCCCTACCCCAGGAGGTCCTCATGGCCACCACCAGCCTGCTCCCTGACGTCGGGACCGAGCTTCGGGAGGGATACGCCGAGATTGGCGATCAGCGCTTGCACTACGTCGAGGCCGGCGATGGGCCGCTGATCGTTCTGCTGCACGGCTTCCCCGAGTTCTGGTTCGCTTGGCGGCGACAGATCGAGCCACTCGCGGCGGCGGGTTTTCGGGTCGTCGCGCCCGACACACGCGGCTACAACCTGTCCTCGAAGCCAGAGGGCTTCGAGGACTACGCCGTCGACCTGCTCGCTGACGACATCCGCGGTCTCATCGAAGAGCTCGGTGCCGAGTCCGCGCTGTTGGTCGGCCACGACTGGGGCGGAAGCATCGCCTGGACCGTCGCAATGAACCACCCCGAGGTGGTCGAGCGGCTCGCCATCCTCAACGCGGCCCATCCGCGGCGGCTCCAGGAGGGACTGCACCACCCGAGCCAGCTCCGGAAGTCCTGGTACTTCTTCTTCTTCGCGGTACCGGGACTGCCCGAGGACGTCGTGCACGCCAGGGACTGGCACTTCTTCCGGCACTTCCTGCAAGACGCGAACCCGCCTTACACCGACCAGGAAATCGAACGCTACGTCGAGGCGTGGTCGCAGCCAGGGGCAGCGTCCGGGATGATCAACTACTACCGCGCCTCGGTGAGATCGTCGCAGAAGGAAGCCGCGGCGAAGCTTCGCCCGATTTCGGCGCCGACGCTGGTCATCTGGGGTGAGCGCGATTCCTACCTCGGCTCCGAGCTCGCCGAGCCCCACGCCGACGACGTACCCAACCTCGACCGGGTCGAGCGCCTGCCCGACGCGTCGCACTGGGTGCATCACGACGAGGCCGAACGCGTCAACCAACTGCTTATCGATTTCTTCGCCGCTGCCGCGGCATAGGCACTAAGACCTGGGCAAAGGAGGTCAATCGAAAACCCCTCAAAAGCGGAGGACGTCATGAGTAGCACCATCGAGACCGCAGTCGAGATCCGCCCCTTCCACGTCGACATTCCCGAAGAGCAGCTCGCCGAGCTACGCGACCGGATCGCCGCGACGCGCTGGCCCAGCAAGGAGCTCGTCGAAGATCGGTCGCAGGGCGTGCAGCTGGCGACGATTCAGGAGCTGGCGCGCTACTGGACGACGGACTACGACTTCGGGCGCGTCGAGGCGCGGCTGAACGCGCTGCCGCACTTCGTCACCGAGATCGACGGCGTGGACATCCACTTCATCCACGTCAAGTCGTCGCACGAGAACGCGCTACCGCTGATCATGACCCACGGTTGGCCCGGCTCCGTCATGGAGATGATCGACTCCGTCGGCCCGCTGACGGACCCGACCGCGCACGGCGGCAGCGGTGAGGATGCCTTCCACCTCGTGCTGCCCTCCCTGCCCGGGTACGGCTTCTCGGGCGAGCCGGTCGAGGTCGGCTGGGACCTGGGCCGGACCGCACGGGCCTGGGCCGAGCTCATGCGCCGCCTCGGCTACACCCGCTACGTGGCCCAGGGCGGCGACGTGGGCGCCGGCGTCACCGACGCGATGGGCCGCCGGGCACCGGAGGGGCTGATCGGAATCCACACGAACCTGCTCGTGCCGGCGCTGAGCGGCACCATGCCGACGGATACCGACGAGGAACGCGCCGCGGCCGCGCAGATCGCCACCTTCGGGCAGTCCGGAAACGGCTACTACATCGAGATGGCCACCCGCCCGCAGACGATCGGCTACGCCCTGCTCGACTCCCCCGTCGCCCTGGCCGCCTGGATGATCGACCACGACACGGACAGCTACTACAAGATCGCCCGCGCCTTCGTCGACGGGCAGCCCTCGGGCAACCTCACCCGGGACAACGTCCTGGACAACATCACGGCGTACTGGCTGACCGGCACCGGCGCCTCCGCGGCCCGGTCGTACTGGGAGGCCTACGGGCCGGACGCGCCGGCCGCGGGCGGCCAGCCTCTGCCGCCGCCGTCGATCCCGGTCGGCTTCACGACGTTCCCCGGCGAGATCTGGCGGACTCCGCGCAGCTGGGTCGAGAAGTCGTACCCCAACGTCATCTACTTCAACGAAGTCGACCGGGGCGGCCACTTCGCCGCGTGGGAGGAGCCGGAGCTCTTCTCAACCGAGGTGCGGGCGGCTTTCAGGTCATTGCGTTGATGCTCGCGGCTTGTTTGCGGAGCGTCTTACGCTCTCTCGCCAACCGCTGCTTGCAGGCCGTCTACACCGCAACCGCTCGACTGGGACAGCGTGCGGGAATGTCGCCCGACGTACCCCGTCGTGTGGCGGGACGGGCTATTCGCGGGTCACAAGGTACGCTGCCCGCGTGATCCCGTGGATCGTCTTTGCCCTGGTCGTCGTCCCCTTGGCCGTCGTCGGCTTCGTGGCCACACGTCGCAGAAAGGTCGCCGGCGAGCATCCTGCGAGCGAAGACGCGCAAGCAAGAGCACGAACGGAGCAGGAGTTCGCGGAGGCGGAGGCCTACGAAGCGAAGTGGCGTGAGAAGGACAAGGAGAGGTACCACGAGGAGCGCTTGCCCTAGTCGGGTCGCCTGAGCCAGCGTTCACGAATGACGCCTGAAGATCCGGGCGACATTCCCAGTCAGGTGCTCGTGAGGTGCAAAACGTCGGGTGACCTGCAGCCGGATTGGACGGCCGAATCCGGTGTACCTCGAAGCGAGGCGCCCCTATGAAGTCGTCATCGGGCGCGACGCGATCGCGGTCAGGTCGGCGACGATCTCGGCGAGCGGTCGGCTGGCATCCAGCTCATGCGTGCAGCCCTCCCTGAGGAGCGGCTCGACCCTGGCGAGGTCATCCAAGATCATCGCTCGTTCCACTGGAGTCTTCCCGTAGTTGTTCGTCGTTCTGCGTGCGACCCGGTCAAGGATCACGCCAGCAGGGGCGCTGAGCAGAACGACCGCGTTGAAACGGTCGTAGAACTTCGACTGGTTCCTCACGCACCCTTCAACGAAGAGCGAGCGACCATCATCGGAGTCCAGCAGCTCGGTGATCCTTTCCTCGACCCAGAGCCACTCCCCGCGGTGCAACTCGTCGGAAGACTCAACATACTCGCGATACTCGCGCCAGCCCGGATCACCGGTGTCTACGACGCGATGACCGCGTCGGCCAAGTTCGGCGAGAGCCGACGACTTGCCGGTTCCCGACATCCCAGTCACTAAGACCCTCGACATCGGGACAACGCTACCGAGCGTCAAGCGACGAGCTGCTCGCCTGGGCCAGTCGTTCGGGAATGTCCCCGCTGGTGGCAAGGTCCAGTCCGGCGTGCGAGGCTCCTCCTTGACGTGGCGCTCCACTTTCCGACGCGTGCCGAGCGGCCCGGCCACCTTCCACACACGGCCAGCCTCAGGGAGCGGCGTCTGGCCCGAGTTCCTGTACCACGACCCAGTTCTCGAACGTCTCTTCGGGCGGGTGATCGCCGAATACGCCGAGTTTCAGTTCTACGCCTGGGATGACGAGCGCGAGGAAGTCGTCGGTGTGGGGATGGCGGTTCCCGCGTGGTGGGACGGAGAGGCTGCGAGCCTGCCCGACGGAGGCCTCGACGCTGTCGTCGAAGCGCGCTTCGCAGAGGGAGCTCCGGAGCCGACCGCGCTCTGCGCGCTGCAGATCTTGATCGCGCCCGAGTGCCGGGGCGAGGGTCTCAGCAGTCGCATGATCCGGCGGATGGCCGAGATCGGTCGCGACCACGGGCTCGACACGCTGATCGCTCCGGTCCGGCCGACCCTCAAGCATTTGTACCCGCTCACTCCGATGGAGCGATACATCGGTTGGCGGCGCGCGGACGGGACTCACTTCGACCCATGGCTGAGAACGCACGAGCGTCTCGGAGCCGAAATCGTCAAGGTCGCACCGCAATCGACGAGCGCCCCGGGCTCGGTCGCGGAGTGGGAGGAATGGGCGCAGATGGCGTTTCCCGAGACGGGCGCCTACGTCGTGTCCGGCGCGCTCGTCCCCGTCGAGATCGACCGCGAACGCGACGAGGGCATCTACATGGAACCGAACGTCTGGATGGTGCACCCCGGCCCTAGGCGCTGTAACACAGGCCGGCCAGGTTGACCGATCTCGGCGTTATGCGGAAGCCCGGCGGCGAGGGCGAACAGGCGAAGCCCGATTATCGGCGTCAAGGCCCCATGCGCCATGATTGTCACGATGGCTTACGACGAGGATCTCGCCAACCGGATCCGCGAGCTGATCGCCTCCGAGGACGGCTACACCGAGCAGAAGATGTTCGGCGGCATCGGCTTCATGATCGACGGCCACATGGCGGTGGGGGTCAGCGGCGAGGGTGGCCTGATGATCCACTGCTCCAAGGAGGAGACCGAGGCTCTCCTCGCCAAGCCCGGTGCGCGACCGTTTGAGATGCGCGGACGCGAGATGAAGGGCTGGCTTCGGGTTGATGCCGAGTCGGTCTCCACGAAGCGAGCGCTCGAGCCCTGGGTTATGCAGAGCGTCGCTTTCGCCCGCGCGTTGCCGCCGAAGGAGAAGAAGTGAGCTTGAGCGATGCCGATGCCTATGACCGGTTCATGGGCCGCTACTCGAGGCCGCTGGCGGTGCCCTTCGCCGATTTCGCCGGACTCCCGCTCGACGGCCGGGTCCTCGACGTCGGATGCGGCCCCGGTGCGCTGACCGCGGAGCTCGCCCGGAGGGCCAGGCCGGGACGGGTCACGGCGGTCGACCCGTCCGAGGAATTCGTCGCGGCCCTACGCGGCCGCCATCCCGGAGTCCAGGTCATCCGCGCGCCGGCTGAGGATCTGCCGTTCGAAGGAGGCTGCTTCGATGCGACGCTCGCCCAGCTCGTGGTCAACGTCATGGACGATCCGGTCGCAGGCCTCCGCGAGATGGCGAGGGTGACGCGGGACGGCGGCGTCGTCGCCGCATGCGTGTGGGACTTCACCGACGGCGGCCCGATCGGTCCGTTCTGGGATGCCGCCCAAGCGCTCGATCCTGAGGTCGAGACTGGGTCTGTCTGCCCCGGCAGCAGGGCCGGCCACCTGGCCGACCTCTTTCGCGCGGCTGGAATCGGCGACATCGTCGACAGCGCCGTCGCGGTGGACGTCGAGCACGCCACGTTCGAGGACTGGTGGGAGCCGTTCACGCTCGGCGTCGCCCCGTCGGGTGCGCACGTCGCCGGCCTCGAGCCCGATCGGCGCACGGCATTGCGCGAGCTCTGCAGGGAGAGGCTGCCGGAGCCACCGTTCGTAGTCTCGGCGAAGGCCTGGGTGGCGCGCGGCGCGGCTTGACGCCTACTAGCGCGTGTCGTTGACCCGCAGGCTGAACCCTCGCGCTTCGGCACCGTGGACGGCATCCGCCCAAGCCAGAAGCTCCGGCATCATAGTTTCCACCCACATCGCTGAGACGCACGGCAGCGCTGGTCTATGGCCTGGGCCAGTGTCCGGAATGTCCCTGAGTGCCGACTTGGGGCTTCCGCTGCGATGATTTTCGGCGGCCGACGCAGTCTCGTCGGTAGCAGCCTCTACGAAGGGAGCCTTGATGAGAAGCGAATTGGCTCGGCGAACCAACCTTGGCGCGATCGCATGTGAGCCGCGTCCACAGCTGCCTGAAGGTTTCCGGCGGAACAGCACCCGGGTCGGGGCGCTGGTCGGCGCGGCCCGCACCGGGCTCAGCGTCTACGAGCTGCCTCCGGGCCAGGCAGTCAGCCCCTACCACTACGAGAATCCCGATGAGGAGTGGCTGCTGGTCGTCTCGGGCACGCCGACCCTGCGGCATCCGGACGGCGAGGACCAACTCGAACCGTGGGACCTCGTCTTCTTTCCTGCCGGTCCCGCCGGAGCACACCACGTTCGGAACGACAGCGAGTCGACCGCCCGCGTCGCGATGTTCTCCTCCGTATCAGCGGCCGTCGGTGCCGTCGTCTACCCGGACAGCGACATGGTCTGGGTCTGGACGGACAACGACGCGGTCGACATGGTCGTCAAGCGAAGCAGCGCCGTGGACGACATAGCGCCGTGGACTAGCGGAGAAGGCACAGTCGACGCCGACACGTGAGCGCTCGACTGGGCCAGCGTTCGGGAATGTCACCTGAGGAGACTGAGCGACCAAGCACGACACATAGGCTGCTCTGATTGGATGCGTTCACCGAGTGAAGACGTTCAACCTCAACAGCGACGAGTGGGATCTGACGCGGGACGGCGAGGGCTGGCGCCGCAAAGGTGTGGGTGTCGGCGAACGCATCGGCGGTGAGCTGATCGGCGCGACCATGTCCGAAGTCGAGCCTGGCAGCAGGCTCTGGCCGTACCACACGCACTACCTGAACGAAGAATGGGTGATCGTGCTCCGCGGCGAGCCGACGCTCCGTACGCCCGAAGGTGAGCATGGGTTGAACGAGGGTGACGTCGTCTGTTTTCCGCGGGGCAAGGCCGGTGCGCATCAGATCATCAACGGAACAGACTCACCGATTCGCGTACTCATGCTCTCCTCGATGATCCGCGGCGAGATCATTGAGTACCTCGACACCGGAAAGGTTCTCGCCAAGGACGTCGAGGATGAAAACATCATGTTCGCGAGGCCCGGACCAACGGTCGAGTACTGGGAAGGCGAGGACTAGTAAGCCCGGAAGGGGCCGGACATGCCTCCAGGAAAGCGGGAGCCTCGCTCACATCGGCCTACTAGGCTTGCGGCATGAAGATCTTCAATCTCAACGCAGACGATTGGGATCGCACGGAAGAGCGCGAGGGCTGGCGCTTCAAGGACGCCTGGGTCGGCGCGCACACCGGCGCCGAGCTGATCGGCGCGAGCATGTACGAGGTCGAGCCGGGTAACAAGCAGGGGCCATTTCACACCCACCACGCGAACGAGGAATGGGCGATCGTCCTCTGCGGCGAGCCGACGCTGCGCACGCACGAGGGCGAGCAGCAGCTGCGCCAGGGCGACGTCGTCGCGTTCCCGCGCGGCAAGGAGGGCGCGCACCAGATCCGCAACGACACGGACGCGCCCGTCCGCGTCCTCATGCTCTCCACGCTGATCGCGCCGGACATCGTCGAGTACCTCGACACCGGCAAGATCGGAGCGCGGAGCGTCGCCGGCGAGCGGATCATCTTCGCTCGCCCGGGTCCCGAGCTCGAATATTGGGAGGACGAGGACTAGTAGCTCCGGGCGACGCCGACGAGCGGTCATCTACGTGCGCCGGTGGTCGCGATGATCGCTCATCGATCCGGGCACGCTCGTGAGCGGCAGCAGCCGTGCCGTCGTCGCCCCTTTCTGGGTGCTCTGGCACAGGGCAGCTGGAGCCCTGGCAGCCGCAGGTTGGGCTTTCGTAGCGGTCGCGGCTTGGATCGGCTCTTAGGCGCTCGCTTGGGCCAGGTGCGGGAATGTCACCAGACGGACCCGCAGGTATAGCCCGGTCGTAGCCTGTGCAGAGTGCGCCAAGGAAGCCTGATCTCCACTGCCGCGTCCGTGGCGGCCCTGCTGACCGTCTGCGGCTGCTCCCCTTCTCACATGGAGGCCCAGCGCAAGACACAGAAGACCCATTCAGCCGATCTGCACTTCGTCGCTGCCTCGTCTCGGGTTAGCGCAAATTGCCGCGCGACCGCCCGCGCGGTCGGCTATCCCGTGCCCTGCCCTACTCGCCTTCCCGTCGGATTCGGCTCGAACGTGACCGACCCGGGCGGTGTAGGAGGTAGCGATAAGTCGTGGCGCGGATGGGTGATCGGGTCAAGCGGTAACGAAGACCAGCATCTCGTCATCACCGCGTCTCCGCGCCCGCTTACGAACTACGCGAAGCTCGTCAACGGCCCAGCCTGGTTTCCAAACGAGCGAGTCCGCCCACTCGGGTGGGAGCGGATCAACGGCCGGCGCATGCGGGCGGTTTACGTCCCGCCCGCGACCAACGATGGCAGTGCGTTCATGCACCACGTCGTACTGATCTGGACTGAGAGTGGACACACCTACGGCTTGGTTCCACGTTGGGTTCCACAACGTGGCGGGTATCGGTCGAACGCTTCACCTGGACAAGGAGCTGGCGAAGTACATCAAGCTCGTTCGCCCCTGAGTGGCGCCAGAAGGTGGAGATTCTGGCGTGGGCCAGTGTTCGCGAATGTCCCCTGACGCACGCGGGGTGCTACGCGGGGAGATCCTTGAATCGCTCTGTCGCGGCCAGCGCTGCCTCTCGCATTGCGTCGCTGCCGGTGTGGCCGGAGTCAGCGACGACCACGAGGTCGGCCCCTGGCCACGCGTGCGTTAGTTCCCACGCGGTTGCAAGCGGAGAGCCGAGATCGAGCCTGCCGTGGATTACGACGCCGGGGATGCCAGCCAGCCGATCCGCGTCTCGGAGAAGCTGCCCTTCCTCGAGCCACGCCCCGTGCGAAAAGTAGTGGGTGCAGATCCGAACGAGGGCGAGTTGGGCCTCAGGCGGCCTGTCGCTGTAGGCGTTGGGGGTGCCGTTGGGTTCGAGCGAGATCACCGCGTCTTCCCACGCGAGCCAAGCTCGCGCGGCGCGTTCGCGCACGCCGCTGTCGCTCGACGCCATCAGGCGCGCGTATCCCGCGACCACGTCGTCATCGTCGACGACGGCACGAAACAGGGCCCACTCCTCCGGAAAGAACCGCGCGACGCCTCGATAGAGCCAGGCGATCTCCGACCGGCGAGTCATCGTCGCGCCAAGGAGCACGATCGCAGCAACGCGCTGCGGATGCCGTTCAGCGTAGGCCAGGATCAGCGTTGACCCCCACGACCCGCCGTACAGGAGCCATCGCTCGATTTCGAGGTGTTCGCGCAACAACTCCATGTCGCTGACCAAGTGCTGCGTCGTGTTGACGCTCATGTCGGTCGATGGATCGCTTGCATGTGGACTGCTGCGCCCGCAGCCCCGCTGGTCGAACTGCACGACGAGGTAGCGCTCGGGGTCGAAGTAGCGCCGACTGCCGGGGCGGCAGCCGGAGCCAGGGCCACCGTGGACTACCAATGCGGCTTTGCCGTGCCGGTTGCCGCTGGCCTCCCAATAGACGAGATTGTCATCACTCACCTCGAGGAGTCCGTGCGCGAACGGCTCCACGGGCGGATACGGCTCCACGTCGCGTCAGCGTACGCCAAGCTCGCTGAACGTGAATAACTCGCGTGCCCCAGCGTGCGCGAATGTTCCGCGAGGTCGTCAGATGGCGCTGGCGTTGTCGGGTGCGGAGGCCGAATAGGTATCCCATTCACCTGGCACCCCTTTGAGGCTGCGCCGGCCGCGGTCCGCGAAGACGAGCCCCGAGCCGACGACGAGGTCCCTGACCGTGCTCGTCACGAGCACATCACCGGGTTCCGCCTCCGCCGCGACACGTGCGCCGATGTGGACGGCGAGGCCGCGAACCGCTGCTCCGTCGAGCTCGACCTCGCCGGTGTGGACGCCGATCCGTACGTCGAAGCCGAGAGCGCCGGCGTCGTCGCAGATCGTGAGGCCACAGCGAACGGCACGGGCGGGGCCGTCGAAGACGGCGAAGAAGCCGTCGCCTGCGACGTCGACCTCGCGCCCGCGAAAACGTCCCAGCAGGGATCGGACGCGCTGGTGGTGCGTCGCGATCAGGTCTCGCCACGCCCGGTCGCCCATCCGTGCCGCGGCCTCGGTCGAGGCGACGACGTCCGTGAAGAGGACGGTCGCCAGGACACGGTCGAAGTCCATTTCGGCGCCGTGCGCGGCGGCGAAGAACCGCTCGACGGGATCGAAGAGCTCGTCCTGGTTGCCCGAGAACGGGAAGTGGTCGGCTCCAGGGAGCTCGAGCAGCCGCGCACCGGGGATGTTTGCCGCGAGATGGCGCGCGCACTCGATCGGCTCCTCCGTGTCGTCGACGCGATGCGCGACCAGCACGGGCACCTGGATCGCGGGAAGGACGTCGCGGATGTCAACGTCCCGATACAGGGTCTCGAACACCAAGGCGGCGCCGGGGCTCGCCGAGAAGCGCAGGAACGAAGCGAGCTCTCGACGGAAGCCCGCGTCGGCCGCATGCGACGGGTAGGCCCGCGCCGCGAGCCGGTCGGCCATGTCCTGCGTCCCCCACTGGCGGTCGATGTCTCCGAGGTACTCGTCCCACTGCTGTGCGCTCCACTCCCACGGGTAGTCGGGCGCGCGCAGGCCACGGGCCCCGGTACCGTGGAGCACGCAGGCGAAGACGCGCGAGGGGTGGGCGGCCGCGAAGACCGCGCAGAGAAGGGCGCCGTCCTCGGAGCCGAAGAGCGCCGCCCGCTCGACCGCGGCGGCATCCATGACCGCGCGGATGTCGTCCATCCTCGCCTCGAGCGTCGGCAGGTTCGTCTCGTCGATCCGATCCGAGAGGCCGGTGCCGCGACGGTCGAAGACGACGACCCGCGCGAACGACCCGAGCCGCCGCAGGCCACGCGCGAACGGCTCGACACGCCACATGTACTCGACGTTCGAGGCGAAGCCCGGCACGTACACCAGGTCGAACGGCCCGTCGCCGAAGACCTGGTAGGCGATGTGCGCGCCGTCAGACGTCTTGACGTAGCGCGTCTCGGGAGCCTCCACACGCTAAGTCTCGCGCGAATCCAGTGGACGCGCACCAACGTGCAGCCACGCACGGCCGAGTTTCCGCGACCATGAGCACGCCGCGATGGTCTCAAGGCCTCTTGGCTCCGAGACGCCTTAGCTTGCAGCGGCCCGGGGGGGGCGCTCGTTGAGGGGAGTGGAGACTCGCGTGGGCCAGTGTGCGGGAATGTCACCAGAAGGCATCGGGCCATACTGCGAGCGTGGAGGGACGCTACGCGGGCGAATCGGCCGGGCCGGCACGCGGCGGGATCGTTCTCCGAACAGCACGGCTGATCCTGATTCCGCTGAGACGACTCGACGAGGCCGAGCATGCACGAGCGTCGAAGGACGCCGCCGACGCATTGCGTGACACTCGCGCCGCCGAGGTGCAGTGGCGAGAGTACGGCTTCGGCCCGTGGGCGATCCGGGACAGGCGGGACGAGAGCTTCCTCGGCGGCGCCGAGCTGCGCTTTGCCGGTCATGGCATCGAGGGAATCGCGCCCGACGAGGTCGAGGCGGGCTGGTGGGTGACCGAGGACCGGCGGAACGAAGGTATCGCGACCGAGGCTATGCAAGCGGCCATCAATGACCTGTGGTGCCGTAGCGACGTCGAGAGCGTCACGGCGTACATCGAGGAGGGAGCGAAGGAACCATCGCGCCGCCTTGCCGCCAAGCTCGGATTCGCGGTGCGCGGCCCGGGCCGCGGGCGCTCGGACGAACCGATGACTGTGTACGAGCTTCGCCGAGATGATTGGCTTCGACGAGGACTCTGAAGCCAGCGGGGCGAGAGTGGCCTGCGCCAGTGTGCGGGAATGTCACCCGGCACACCTGCGACCTAGAGTGCCCCGTGGGGCTACCGGCGCGGATCAGTGCGGTCACGCTCGTATGCCGAGACATCGGTCGGATGGCGGCTTTCTATCGCCAGTTCGACTGGCCCGAAGCGCCGACGAGCGTAGCCGAGCACGTCGTCTTCCAATGCTCCAACGGTGTCGTGCTGGGTTTGTTCTCCGAGACGGCGTACGAGCGGCAGTACGGCCATCCCGGCGACTCGTTCCACGGCTTTACGCTCACCATCCACTGCGAAGACGAACTTGGCGTCGACCGCGCTTACGAAGAGGTTCGGGCCTTCGACGACGTCACCGCTCTCGACGCGGAGCCGACGCGGTCTGGCTGGGGATACGGTTTTGGCTTCCGCGACCCTGAAGGCAATGTCTGGGGCGTCGCCCTCAAGTACGGCTCCGAGCTCGACCAGTACGGGCACTTCACCTACCCATGACTGCACGTGGTTCGGCCACGCTCCGCTGGGCCAGCGTTCGAGAATGTCCCCTGAGGAAGGGTCGGTCTAGATTCCTGCCATGGGGGCAGACGGCAGGAGTCGGGACGAGGATCGGCCTTTCGCAGGAGATACCGCGAGCTTCTACGCGCGGTACCGTCGAGCCTATCCGGCTGAGTTCGTTGCTCGCCTCGGGGAGTTCGGCTGCGACGGCCGCGGTCGGCTCCTAGACCTGGGCTGCGGCACCGGCATCCTACTGCTCCAGCTCGCGCCGTTTTTCGAGCATGCCGTCGGAGTCGATCCTGAGCCCGACATGCTCCGTGAGGCCGAGAAGGCGCTGCGAGAACAGGGCTTCGAGAACGTCGAGTGGATCAGGGGCAGCTCGGCCGAACTTCTGACACTGGCGCTTGGCGGCTTCGACCTGGTCACGATCGGCACGGCCTTCCACTACATGGAGCCGTCCGCGACGCTCGGCGAGTTGCGGCGGATCGCTCCAGGTGGCGGCGTCGCGGTCGCCTACAACGGCACGCCGATGTGGCTCCACCCCGATCCCTGGGCGAAGGCTCTACGCCGCACTCTGGAGAACCGCCTCGGGCCGCTCGGCGACGCCGACTTCACCAGCGAGGCACTTCTCGCCGCTGAAGACACAATGCACGCCCTCGGCTACACGCAGATCGAGCGATGGGAACGAACATACGTCGAGACGATCGACCTGGACTTCATCATCGGGCACATCCTCTCCGCGACGTCCGCCGACCAGATTCCACCCGCTCAAAGACAGGACTTCGCGCGAGAAGTCTCCTCAGCCATCACCACACTCGCACCCGCCGGACGCGTCGACGAGCGAATAAGCGTCCGCGCCGTGATCGGCCATCCACACAACGACCCTCTGCAGGGACAAGGAGCCTGACTTGGGCCAGCGTCCTCTCCTCAGACTTTGGCTGGCTGGCTACTCAGCGACGATGAACTCGCGGATCACCGCGAGTGCTTCCTGCGGCTTGTCCCGGAAAACCCCGTGACCGGCGTCTGGGAAGACCTCGAGCCGTGAGCCCGGGATCGCGGCGGCCATGTCTTCGTGGTCGGCCAGCGTCGTGATCGGGTCGAGCTCGCCGGCCAGGATCAGCGTCGGCGCCTTGATCCGATCCAGGTCGGCGAACCAGTCGTACGTGAACGCTTCGCCGCGGAAGAAGTGGAAGCCGACCTCCTCGCGCCTGACGACGCGCGCGATTACGTCAGGGTCGAACGGCGACGTGTTGTAGAGCGGCAGGCAGACCGCCATGAACTCGTCGAGGTGCTCCTCCTTCGGGTCGGTCAGATACCGCTCCGCGACGTCGCGTGCCTCGGCCCCTCCGAGCTTCTCGAACATGGGTAGAGCCCGGTCGAGCCGGAACTTGGCGATGCTGCTCGAGACGATCAGCTTCCGCGGCAGGTCCGGGTAGCGGATCGCAGCGCCCATTGCCACGACTCCGCCGAACGACTGGCCGAGGATGATCGGCCGCTCGAGGCCGAGCGCCTCGCAGAAGCCGCGTAGGTCGTCGATCCACGTGTCGAGGTTCCAGCGGGCGGGTTCGCTCGGATCGCTGCGGCCCTGGCCGCGGTGGTCCGGGAAGACGAGTTGGGCGACGTCCGCGAGCGGGGCCAGCGACGTCTTGAGCATGCTGTGGTCGAAGCCCGGCCCGCCGTGGAGGCAGACCACCACGGGCCGCTCGCGCATCGTCGGGCCGTCGGGGACGAGGCCCATGCCCTCGACGTCGAAGTACAAGTGGGTGTCTCCGACGGCGACTCGCACGGCGGCCACTTTAGGCCATGGTTAGTCGTGGGGGATCCTGCTGGTCGCGGCCCGGCGTGATCGGTCACGCCGGCCGCTCGCGTCGCACCAGCGCATAACGACGCTCCCGCGCGTCAGTATCTTCGTACGGTGAAGGTCGGGATCGTCGTCCCATACTCGTGGTCCTACTGGGGTGCAGTCCCCGAGCACGCCGAGCTCAAGGCCGAGGCGCTGAAGAAGCTCGGGGTCGAGACGCGAACGCTCATGGGGAACGACCCGCCCGGGAGCTTCACGCGCGTTCTGCACCCCCGGCATGGGCGGCACGGGCAGCCACCGGCCGACGTGATCCCCGTCGGGCGCTCGGTGATCGTGCCGGCGAACGGAGCCCTGCCGAACATCATCCTCAGCCCGGCCGCGATACCGAGGATCAAGCGAATCCTCGAGCGCGAGCGCTTCGACCTGCTGCACCTGCACGAGCCGATGACCCCGATCGTCTGCACCGCGGTGATGGCCTGGGCGCGCTGCCCGGTGGTCGCGACCTTCCACGCGTCGGGTGGGCTCGGCTGGCTGCGCGCAGGCCGGCCGGTCTGGGGGTTCCTGATGGACCGGATCGACCACCGGATCGCCGTCTCCGATGCCGCCAGGGAGTCGGCGGCGCGCTGGTTCCCGGGCGACTACGAGGTGATCCCGAACGGCGTGCTGATTCCGCCGGAGGCCGAGGCCGGCGGACGGGAGAACCACGTCGTCTTCATCGGTCGGCACGACCCGCGCAAGGGCATGCCGGTGCTGCTGCGCGCCTGGCCGGAGATCTACCGGCGCACCGGCGCGCGCCTGCGGCTCGTCGGAGCGGACCCGCTGATGGTGCGGTTGGCGCTCTCGCGTGTGGGCGAGAAGGACGCCGAAGGGATCGATGCGCTCGGGTTCCTCAGCCAGGACGAGCTCACGGCAGAGCTGCTGGCGGCCAAAGCCCTGGTGGCGCCCTCGCTAGGCGGCGAGAGCTTCGGGATGGTGCTCACGCGCGCGTTCGCGTGCGCCACGCCCGTGGTTGCGTCGGACATCGCCGGGTACCGTGACGTGATGACCGACGAGACGGGCCTGCTCGTCCCGCCGGGGGATCCAGAGCGCGCTGGCGGACGCGGTCGCGGGCCTGCTCGTGGACGAGCCGCGGCGACAGCGGTTCGGGGTCGCCTCGCGGCGCCTTGCGCAGGAGCGCTACTCCTGGGACGACATCGCCCGGCGCCTCTCGGCGATCTACGAGGGGCTCGCGTGAAGTACCGCATGCCCGGCACGCCGCTCCTGCGGGTCGTGACGGTGGTCGCGGCGGCGGCGGGCGTGGCCGCGCTGCTGTGGTGGCGCGGTCCCAACTGGGGGGCCGTTCTGCACGCCTTCGACGCCGTCCGCTGGGAGTGGGTGGTGGTCGCGATCGGGCTCAACCTGCTGTCGGTCGTCATGCGCGCCTTCGCCTGGCACACGATCATCAAGCAGGCGATCGACCCGCCGCACCCGCGCTTTCCGTTGGTGTTCTCGGCGTTTTCGGTGGGTCTGTTCGCCAACGCGGTGCTCCCGGGGCGGATCGGAGAGCTCGCGCGGGTGGCGGTGCTGACCCGGAAGCTGCGACTCCAGGGCCGTCGCGAAGCGGGGACATGGGCAGTGCTCGTCGGCACGGTCTTCTCGCACAGGCTCTTCGACCTCGTGCCGGCGGTGGGGCTGATCCTGTACGTGCTGCTGACCGCACGGATCCCCCACTGGGCGATCACGAGCCTCGTCGTCGTGATGGCGATCGGCTTCGCACTGTTTGCGTTCGCCTTCGCGAGCGCGCGGCACCGGCACCAGACGGTGATGGAGGGGCTCGGCCCGATCCGCAGGCTGGTGGAGATGGGCCGGCACGGTCTCGGCGTGCTGCACGCGCCGGCCGCGGCGGCGGTGGCCGCGCTCTTCCAGTGCCTCGGTTGGCTCTGCCAGTTCTTCGCGGTCTACACGGCGATGAGGGCCTTCGACATCCACGCGCCGCTGCCCGCGGCTGGGCTCGTGCTGCTGCTGATGAACGTGGCGACGCTCTTTCCGCTCTGGCCCGGCAACATCGGCCTGTTGCAGGCGGCGATTGCTTTGCCGCTGCGCTCGTACGGCGTCCCCGCGGGGAAGGCGATCGCGTACGGCTTCGGGCTCCAGGCGATCGAGGCCTCGGTGGGCATCGGCGTCGGCCTGATCTTCCTCGCGCGCGAGGGACTCTCGTTCGCGATGCTGCGGCGGATGCCGGGCGCGGGCGAGGCGGAAGTGCCGGAGGATCAAGCCGGAGTCGACGAGGCCCGCGAGGACAGGGCTCGTGCGCGCGCTCGCGTCCCCGGCTAGCCTCAAGGGCGTCCTCTCCGCGGCGGAGGCCGCTGCCGCTCTGGCCCGCGGCTTCCGGCGGGCCGGTGCCGAGGCCGAGGAGCTGCCCATCGCCGACGGGGGCGAGGGAACCGCGGAGGTGCTCGGCGCGAAGGTGGTGCGGGTCGAGCAGGTACACGACGCCTTCGGCCGGCAGCGCGAGGCGCCGATCCGGGAGCTCGCAGGCGGCGCCATCGTGGTGGAGAGCGCGGACGTCCTGCCACTCGACCCTGAGCGGTTGGACGTGCAGGCCGCCTCCAGCCGCGGGCTCGGCGAGCTGCTCGCGCGCGTCGGCCCGTGTCCGCGGCTACTGGTGTCTCTCGGCGGCACGGCCACGATGGACGGCGGCGCCGGGCTCCTGGAGGTCCTCGACGAGCTGCCGGGGCCGACGACGGTGCTCTACGACGTGCGGGCCACGCTGCTGGAGGCGCCGCGGCTCTTCGGACCGCAGAAAGGCGCGCTCGCCGACGATGTGCTGGAGCTCGAGCAGCGCTTCCTCCTACTCGACCACGCGCACTCGCTCGCGAAGCTTCCGGGCGGCGGCGCGGCGGGCGGCCTCGGCGCCGCGCTTGCCTCGCTCGGCGCCGAGCTCGTGCCGGGGGCGCTCTACGTGCTCGAGGCGATCGGCTTCCGCGAACGGGCCGCGGCCGCAGATCTCGTCGTCACGGGCGAGGGCACCGTCGACCAGACGACGTTCGAGGGCAAGGCACCGGGCGAGGCGTTACGGATCTGCGAGGAGCTCGGAGTGCCGTGCGTGCTCTTCGGCGGGCGCGTCGAGAACGGGATCGAGGCGGTGGCGCTCAGCGGCGACCCCGCGCGCGCGGCGCAGGATCTGGAGGAGCTAGGCCTCGGCCTCGGCCTGGCGTAGGCGCTTCGCCATCGCCTGGAGCAGCGGCCACGCGATGCGCGGCTCGCTCTCGACGATCGGACGGAAGTCCCAGAACGTGAGCCCATAGCACTTCAGGTCGGACTCGGCCTTGATCGAGGCGGTGCGGTCGCCCTGGTCGATCATCGCGACGTCGCCGAAGTAGTCGCCCGGGCCGAGGCGGCCGCGCTCGTCGCCGTGGACGGTGACGGAAGCCTCGCCGCTCTCGATCACGAAGAAGCCCGCGCCGCCCTCGCCCTCGGTCGCGACGGGCTCGCCGGCATTGAAGGTGCGCTCCTTGAACGACTCACTCAGCCGCTGCGAGCTCGCGCGGCTCCAGCTCCGCGAAGAGCGGAATCCGCTGGAGGAGCTCGACGGACGGTCCGGCCACGCGCGGATTCTTACACGGTCGAGATACCCAAGCGCGAGCCCACGACCGCTTCGGCCGCCTGGGCGCTGCCCGCATGGCCGGTGACTGCGCCCAGGAAGTCCTCGCGGTCGAGCGCATAGAGCTCGGCGTCGGTCGCCGCTCGCACCGTGGCTGTCCGAGGAACATCTCGGAGCAGGGCGATCTCGCCGAAGTAGGAGCCGGGCCCCTCGCGGCGCGGCGGGCCCGCGTCCAGCACGACCTCGACCTCGCCCCCGGCGATGATGTAGAAGCGGTCGCCGTGCTCGCCCTGGCGGATGATCTCCTCGCCGGCGCGCACGTGCACGGCGCGAGGCCGGACGCGAGTTGCTCGAGCACGGGCGGCGAGAGCGGCGCAAAGATCGGGATCGACTGGAGCAGCTCGAGCTCGCGGTCGTGCGACGGCGCCGCGTCGAGCTTCGCAAGGCTTGCGCGCGTGAGCACCCAGAGCCCGGGAAGCAAGGAGCCGGCGATCACGAGCGCCCAGCGCACGCCGACCGCGTCGATCAGCACCGGCGCGAGGATCGCACCCAGTGCGACGGTCCCGTAGAAGAGGCTGTGCAGGACGCCGAAGACCCGGGAGAGCACGTCGCTCGGCGTGTTGCGCTGGAGGAGCGTGAAGCCGGAGACGTCCTCGACGATGATCGCGAGCCCGATCAAGGCGAACACGACGAGCGCCACGCCCGTCTTGGGGAAGGCCCCGAGCAGCAGCAAGGGCCCACCGGTGCAGGCCACCGCGATCCCGAACGTCGTGGCAAGACGCCGGTGGCCGATCAGCGTCAGCGAGACGAGGCCGCCGATGAGCCCGCCGACGCCGACGGCCGCATTCAGATAGCCCACGCCGGAGGGGCCGAGATTCAGCAGCTCGAGGGCGGAGACGGCGATCAGGACGGTGAAGGCGCCGTTCACGAGCGTCTGCGCCGAGAAGAGGCCGACCACGAGCCGCAGCCGGCGGTCGCGCGCGATCGCCCGGAAACCGGCGGCCGCCTCGTCCCGGAGGTGCGTCGGCTCCCGCTGTAAGGGCGGCTCGGTCGTCCTGAGCAGGCCCGTCAGCATGAGGGCCGACCAGAGGAACGTGGCGGCGGTGACCACGAACACGACCCAGACCGTGGAAACGGCGAGGAGAAGCCCGCCGAGCGCTGGGCCCACGCAGAAGCCAAGGCTCTCGATCGTGCTCGAGCTGACGTTGGCGGCGGTCAGCTCCTCGGGCGTCCTGGCCAGGGACGGCAAGATCGCCGCCTGTGCAGGCTGGAAGGCGGTAGTCGTCACGGCCACCGCCGCGGCCAGCGCGTAGACGGCCTCGATCGGCGCGTGCGTGAGCACGCAGACCGCCATTCCGGCCAGTCCCGCCGCGCGGAGCAGGTCGGAGGCCAGCATCACCCGGACACGGGGATAGCGGTCGCCGAGGATGGCGGAGAACGGCGAGGCCACGGCTGCCGGAAGCCAGCGAATCAGGCCGACGAGCCCGACCGCGGAGGCCCCGCCGTGGCGGTACGCATACACGACGAGCGCGATCGCAGTACGCCCAGCTGCCGATAATCGAGCCGGCCCAGGCGAGCTTGACGCGGCGCAGCGCAGGGTTTCGGTAGACCTCGCGCATGGCGCGAGATCGACTCGCGAACGCGCTCCCGCAAACGGCTCATGCGCGCAGGATGTCAGCAGCCATTGCGTTTTTGAAGCGGCGGCGGGAAGATTTCGGCAACGAGACGCCGTCTAGTGTGCAAGTTCAGGAAGTCGAACAAGGAGGCAGTCAGATGGAAGAGCGGCCAGAAGAGACCCCAGGATCGACGAGGAGCAGGACGTCGAGGGCCATAAGCACCAAGCCCCGCACGTCACGGCGCCCCGCAGCACGGGCGCGAGGACGAGGGTGACGATGTCGAGGCGCACGGCCCGCATGTCACGGCGCCCCGCAACACGGCGGCCCCGCAGCACGGGCAGAACGAGGACGAGGGTGACGACGTCGAGGCGCACGGCCCGCAGCACGGCGCCCCGCAGCACGGCGCCCCGCAGCACGGGCGCGAGGGCGAGGACGAGGACGACGATGTCGAGGCTCACCAGCGCACTTCGGCAGCGCCGCACGTCACGGCAAGCCGCAGACACGGCTAGGACTTCGAGCTCAGTCCAGTCGCTCTAGAGGGAGCCGAAAGGCTCCCTCTTAGCGTTCCTGAAGAAGTTGTTCGAGAGCGCGCAGCAGTCGCAGCGCCGCTTCTTTGCGCTCGGGCTCGGCATCGGCGAGCAGGGACACGAACCGCGCAACCGCCTCTGCCTCGCCGCCTTCGGACTCGAGCACCGCCCGCGCTGCGCGCGCCTTCTGCAAGAGGTCGAGCGCGATCGCGGCCTCGTTCGCGAAGAGCCCGAGCAGCTCCATCTCGGCGAGCGAGAAGGCGGCGTTCGCCGGCCGGTCGAGCACCTCGAGCACGCCGAGCGCGTCGTCCTCGTACAGGAGCGGGACAGCCATGATCCCCTTCGGCACGAATCCGGTCGATTCCGCGGCTTCGCGTGCGAAGCGGGGATCGTTCTCGAGCTCTTCGACCACGAGCGGCTGCCGCGTGACGAGCACCCAGCCGGCGATGCCGGTGCTCGAGGGGAAGCGCTGACCGACGAGGTCTTCGGCGCCTTCGCCGGCGACGGCCTCGAAGACGAGCTCGTCGGAGGGCTCGTCGAAGAGGAAGACCGAGGAGGCGCGGGCGCCGAAGATCGCCCGGGCGACCTCGACGATCGATTGCAGCAGGGCGCGATACGAGTCCTCCGAACCCAGCGCGCCCGCCGCGACGGCAGCTCTCAGGTCGTCGCTCATCGCCCTCCTCCGACGTTGTTGGCGGTCAGGTAGAGCACGTTCTTCAGCTGGAACGGGGTCAGCTCAGGATGCTTGGCCATGATCAGCGCGCAGATGCCGCTCATGTGCGGGGTCGCGAAGCTGTTGCCGGTCGAGAGGATCTTGCCGCCGCCGAGCCAGGCGATCTCGACGCCCACGCCCCGGGCGAAGAACTCGACCGGCGGCGCCGGGTTGTAGAAGAAGGTGTCCGGCTCCGGCTCCTCGTGGCTTCCGACCGAGATCACGGACGAAAAGCGCCAGGGGTAGCTCTCGACCGGCATGTTGTGCGCCGAGGCCACGAGCACGGTGTTCCGGAAGTACGCGCTGTCGGCGAGCTCGTGCAGCAGCCCCGCGAACTGCCGTTTCGTGGTCGAGAGGCTCATGTTGATCACGTCGAAGCCCTGCTCGACCGCCCAGCGCAGGCCCCCGAGCAGGACGGGCCCGCTGCCCTTGAACCCGGCCCCGAGCACGCGCGCGCTGATCAGGGTGCAGTCGGGCGCGAGCGCGCGGACGATTCCGGCGCAGGCCGTGCCATGTCCGCAGAGATCGCCCTCGGTGTCGTCGATGAGCTCGATCTCGTCCTCGTCCCCGACGCGGTTGAAGGCGACCGCCTGGTCGATCTCGCCCACGAGCGGGTGGCCGGCTTCGACGCCGCTGTCGAGAATGCAGACCCGCACGCCTTTACCGGTCGAGCCGCCCCAGGCCCACTCGCGCGTGACGCGTTCAGGCCACTTGTCCCCGATCGAGATCTGGTCGCCGCCTCCGGCCGCGAGGCTCCAGGCGGGAAGGCTCTCGGCGTGCTTGCGTGCGGGCTCTTGCTGTGACACCCGCAGATCGTACGGTCTTTAGCCGTCTGCGAGGAGGCGGCGGACCTTGTCGACCACACGCGGCTCGGGCTCGATGCCCTCTGCCTGGAGCGCGGTCTCGAGGTCGGCGAGGAGCGCGGCGCGGAACTCGGCATCTGCCTGGGCCCGCACGACGATCTGGTCGATCTCCGCTTTCGCTGCCGGCAGCTCCTGCGCCGCCTGCACCCAGCCCACTGGGGCCGGGGGAAGCATCCCGATCAACCGTGCGAGTGTCTCTGCGTCGTATTTGCTCATCACGTCACCTGCTCACTGGACGGGAGTGGGGGGCTGTTTCTTCCCTCGAAGGTCGTTCGTAGCTTGTCGAGGCAGCGGGAGATGCGGCTGGCGATCGTTCCGGCGGGCAGGCTGAGGCTGTCGCCGATCGTCCGGTAGCTCTCGTCCTGGGCGAAGAAGCGGTCGAGAATCACCTGGCAGTTCTCGGGCAGCTCGGCGAGGGCCTCGTGCACGTCGAACGCCTCCTCCAGCTCGGTGAGCACGTCGTCGGCGGGCGCATCCGCGAGGTCTTCGAGGTCGGTCCCGACCTCGCGCGAGCCCGTGCGCAGGCGGTCGATGCAAAGGCGCCGCGTGAGCTGAGCGATCCAGGGTCGAACGGCGTCGTCGTCGCGGAGCGAGTCGAGCCGCTCGTAGACCCGCGCGAACACGTCCTGGAAGACGTCCTCCGCGTCGTGCGGCGGGAGCCGGAAGCCCTGGATGGTGATGGCGTAGACGTAGCGGGAGAAGCGCTCGACAAGCTCCCGCCAAGCCTCGTCGTCGCCTTCACGGCAGCGGGCGACGAGGGCGGCGTCGGTCAGCTCGGCGGTCAGCTTTGAGCGGCCCGCAGCCGCTTGGCCATCGTCTCCATGAGCTTCCAGGCGATCGAGGCGTTCGACTCGACCAGCGGACGGAACTCCCACGAGGTGAGGCCATAGCAGCGCAGGTCGCTGTCGGCGATGACGGTCGCGCTTCTCGCGCCGTCGTCGATCAGGGCGATCTCGCCGAAGTAGTCGCCGGGGCCGAGCTTGCCGCGGTCGGCGTCTCGCACGGTCACGGTCGCTTCGCCGCTCTCGATCACGAAGAAGCCCGCGCCGCTCTTGCCTTCGCCCGCGACGGTGCTGCCTGACTGAAACGTGCGCTCCTTGAACGAGCGCGCGAGCCGCTCGAGATCGCCGCGGTCGAAGTCCGCGAAGAGCGGGACGCGCTGGAGGAGCTCGACTGGTGCCTGTGCCATGCCGTAATCCTAAGGCTTTGTCGCTTCTGCGCGACCCGCCAGCTCCTCGATCTTCCCTTCGGCCGTGTCCAGGCGCTCTTTGCAGAAGCGGTAGAGCTCCTCGCCGCGCTCCCAGAGCTTGAGGGCCTCGTCCAGCGGAGCCTCGCCGCTTTCGAGGCGCTGGACGATCTCTTCGAGCTCGCGCTGGGCCTGTTCGAAGGTGCGCTCGTCGCTCATTTCGTCTCCTCGACGCGGGCGCCGAAGCCGCCTTCGGCCAGCTCGACCTCGACGCGCTCGCCGGGATGGACGGCCTTGCCGGAGCGCACGATCTGCTCGCTCGAGCGGACGATCGCGTAGCCGCGCTCGAGGGTGGATTGCGGCGAGAGCGCCCGGAGGCGTCCGGCGGTGTGCTCGAGCCTGGCGCGGCCCCGCTCGAGCAACAGGCGCGGCGCGCGGCCGAGCCGATCGTGGGCGCGGCCGAGCCGCTGGCGCTCACGGTCGAGGCTGCGCCGGGCTCCGCGCTCGAGGCCGGAGCGCGCGCGGCCGAGCCGCTCGAGCAGCTCGGCGAGATCGGGCACGACGAGGCGGCCGGCGACGCTCGGGGTCGAGGCGCGCACGTCCGCGACCAGGTCGCAGAGCGGCGTGTCCTGCTCGTGGCCGACGGCCGTCACGACCGGCACCGGGCAGCTCGCGATCGCCCGGACGAGCCGCTCGTCGCTGAAAGGCAGCAGGTCCTCGAAGCTGCCGCCGCCTCGGGCCACGACGACCACGTCCACGCCTTCGCGGCAAAGAGCGGCGAGAGCCTCGATCACGGCGCCGGCGGCTCGCGGCCCCTGAACATAGGTCTCCGCGACCAGAACCGAGGCCGGTGGAAAGCGCGTCGTGATCACGGTCAGGACGTCGCGTTTGGCGGCAGCGTCGTTCCCGGTCACGAGGCCGATGCGGCGGGGCAGGAAGGGAAGCGGGCGCTTGCGCTCGGCCGCAAACAGCCCTTCGGCGGCCAGCTTGCGCTTCAGCCTCTCGAGCGCGGCGAGGTGGTCGCCCAGGCCGAAGCGCTCGAGCGAGAGAGCGCGCAGCCGGAACTCGCCGCGCGCCTCGTAGAGCTCGGGCCGCCCGTACGCGTGAACGCGGTCGCCGTCGGTGAGGTCGAGCTGGAGCGCGTCGAACTGGCCCCGCGGCATGGAGACGCCGAGGCAGGAGCCGTCCTGCGGGTCCTTGAGCGTGAAGAAGACACTCGCCCAGCGCGCCTGGCGGCGCAGCTCCGTGACTTCGCCCTCGACCCAGACCGTTGGCAGGCGCCCCAGCCAGGAGGCCACGCCTCGGTTGAACGCGCCCACGGAGTAGACGCGGCGGTCGCCGTACTCGATCGCCTCGACCTTCACCCCTGCAGGATACGGGGCGCTGGCCGGTGTCTAAATCAGGATTTCGGCGGCCGTCTCAGGGGAGCAGCCCTGAGCGATCAGGTCGGCCGCGTGATGCAGGTCTGCCTCGCTGTGCGCGATCTTCTCCGCGAGGGGCAGGGGGTAGCCGGCTTCCATCAAGACGTGCAGGCGCCAACTCTCGACTTTCGCCTTTTCGTCCCTGGGTGTCTCGGCAACTTGTGTCATCGGTGGTTCGGGTAGTTCGTCATTTCCTAGACGAACCCTTTGCCCGGAAGTTTGCGTTTGCCTCGGTCAGCTTCCGCGAAACGTCGGCGCGAGCCTCGATCCTGCGTCGTTGAGCGCCTGGTCGATCTTCCGCTGAAGGTCCTGGAGCCGCGCGTTCAAGACCGTTCGCTCCGCTTCCGCGTCGGCCGCGAGCGACTGGACCTGCGTGCGAAGGTCGGCCTCCGCGGCGCCGATTCGCCGCTGAAGCTCGGCGACGAGCTCGTCACGCTCATGCTCGAGGGTGTTGCCGATCTGCGACAGCTTGCGCTCGAGTCGCTGGCCGCCTGCGTCGGCCACGTGGGCGAGCCGCTCCGCCAGGACGTTCTCGGCCTCCTTCGCGAAACGCGCGACCGCCTTGTCGAGCTCGCGCGAGAGCCGTTGAGCGGAATCCTCGCGTGCGCGCTTGATCGCCGCGCCGAACTCCTGCGACACGGCTTCGGAGAAGCTGCTGGCGGTTCGTTCGACCACTCGCTTGAGCTGGTCGAGCTGGCGCCGCTCGATATCCGCGAAGCCGGCCTGGATCCGCTGGATCGCCTCGGCCTCTTCGGCCGCGACGCGCTCGCTGAGCTCACGCTCGCGCTGGCGGAGCCGGTCGGCGACCTCGTGCAGCGCGCGGCGCCGGTCGCGCTCGTGCGACTCGAGCTCCTCGTGCGCACTTTGAGCGTTCTCGCGCGCGGCCCGCTCGAACTCGGTCCCGAGAGTGGCAAGCCGCTCTCGCTGAGCTTCGCTGGCGATGTCGAGCCGCTCGGTGTCGAGCTCGATCCGCGACTGCGCCTCGGCCATTAGCTGCTGCTGGCGCTGGGCGAGCGTCGTCAGCTGCGCCGCCAGCGTCTGCTCCGTCCGCTCGAGGTCGGCAGTCCACTCGGCCAGCCGCCGGCCGACTCGCTCCTCCACCTTGCCGAGGGCATCGCTCAGCTCGGCGCTCGCCTTGCTCTCTCGTTCGACGAGCGCGGCTCGTCGCTCCTCGGCGATCCGGCGCTCCTCGCCCACGAGGCGCGAGAGCGAGTCGGCTCGCGCGCGTGCGAGCGTCCGCTCCATCTCGGCCGCGCGCGCCTCGGTCTCTCGCGTCACGAGTGAGTCCAGCCGCTGCTCGGCCTCGCTGAGCTGGCGCTCGACGTCCTTCGTGCGGGCGACCAGCCGTCGCAGGGCCAGCGTCCCGAGCTGCAGGACGGCACAGACGGTCAAGCCGCCGGCCGCGACCGCCAGGCTCTGCGTAGGGTCGAGCGCGAAGGCGACCCAGGCGACGGCCGCCGCAGCGCCGACGAGGCCGGTCAGCGCAAGCAGGGCGCTGCGGGAGACGCGACCGAAGAGGGCCGCCGCGGTCGAGCCGAAGACGGCGACCACTGCTCCCGCAAAGACGAGCTCGAAGACCTCCTCCCGCACGCCGGCCATGCTACGTCAGCCTGAGCACGAGTAGCGCGGCGGCCAGGCAGACGTTGGCAGCGGCCAGGAGCTTGAGCGCCCGCTCCTGCGCGCCGTAGAGGAGCTCATGTGTCACCGGCTCGCGAGCGCCGTCGCGAAGTTCGAGTGTCCCCTGCACCGCGACGACGCGGCGACGCGCATTGCGCACGGGGGTCGAGAGCACGCGCTGCGTGTAGCTGGTCAGCCCCGCGTAGCCGGCCGCGAGGAGCGCCACCCAGCCGATCGTCCCTGCGCAGGCGAAGTACCCGGTCAGGAGCGGAAAGGCCCCCCAGGCAAGGGCAAAGCCGAGGTTGTTGTGGATAGCCCCGCCGAAGAGCTCGAGGTTGTAGGCCGGCACGAGCAGCGCGCCGACAGCGACGAACACCAGCAGCCAGAGGTTGAACGCGACAGCCCCCGCGATCCCGATCGCGACCGCGCCTGCGAGGGACACGACGGTGAGCCCGAGCAGGACCCGCTCCGGGATCCGGGTCGCGAGTGGTCGCCCGTTCAACTCGTCGAGCGCATGCGCGGCTACCCCCATCCCGAGGAAGAACGCCGCCGCCGCGGCCGCAAGCCGCCCCTCGCGGAGCTGGGGGGCGAGCGCCGCCCCGATCGCCACGTAGCTCAGGTGCCAGGCGGTGTAGGGCGGGTGGAGCAGCGTCACGTAGTCGCGCCAGCCGCCGGGCGCGAGCGCGTAGAAGGCCGGCCGCGCCTCGGTCACGCTCGTCGGCCCCAGAGAACCGTGCAGCCGCCGAGGCTCAAGCGGCGGGCGCGGACGTCCTCGAAACCGGCCTCGCGGAAGGCGTCCAGCAGCCGAGGCACCGGCCAGCGCTCGTCGAACTGCCGGATGCTGCCGCCCAGGAACCGCCCGACCTCGTGCCACCCAGGTGAGATGACACGGCCGAGCGTGGGCAGGCCGACATCGACGTAGAGGTTCCAGAGGGCGCGCGGGGCGGGGCCCGGCGGGACGCCGAAGTCGAGGAGGGACGCGGTCGCCCCTGGCCGCAGCACGCGCGCGAGGCCGCGCAGGCCGGCAGGCAGGTCGCTCAGGTAGCGCAGCAGGTAGGCGGCGGTGAGGCCGTCGAAGGACTCGTCCTCGAAGGGCAGCTCGTCCGCGCTCGCCTCGACGAGCTGGACGCGTTCGGTCTCCGCTGCGAGCATGAGCCGGCGGCGCGCCTCGGCGAGCATCTCCGGGCTCTGGTCGACTCCGACGACGGAGCAGCCCTTCTGCCGCACGAGCTCGAGCGCGACTGCTCCGGTGCCGGTGGCCAGGTCGACCACTACGTCAGAGGGCCCCACCCCGCCGACGCGCGAGACGAGGAACTGCCGCCAGCGCGGGTCCTGGCCGAAGGAGAGCAGGCGCGCGTAGCGGTCGTAGCTCGGACCGAGCGGCGCGAACAGCTCCCGGGCGCGCGTCTCCACGCGTTGAGTCTAGGCTGGCCGAGTGGGTCTGGATGGCGATCTGAGGCGGACGGCGGAGGCCGCGGTGGTCTACGCGGCCGATGGCGAGGATCTCGTCGGGATCGTCCCCACCGAGCCGGCGAGCGGCCTGCGGCTCTACGTCTGCGCCTACGGCGGCGCAGACGAGGCGAGCTGGCTCGTGATCGACGCGACCGGTGTTCCGGTCGAAGAGCGGGCCCTTGTTCGAGATGCCGTCTCGATCGCAGCCCTCTGCGAGGTGGCGGAGGAGGCGGCGGGAGCCGAGCCTGATGGCCCCCGCGTCGCGAGCCCTGCCTACCTCGACGAGCTCGGCTCGGGTGCCGGGCCGGAGCTCGCCGGTGCCGTCAAGGGCGCGACCGGCACCGTGGACGAGCTCCTGCGCGACGTGGAGCGAAGCTACAAGCGGCCGCTGAGCTAACCTGGGCCCATGGAAGGCTTCCCGTTCGGCGGCGACCCCGAAGACCTGATGCGGAGCCTGCGCGAGTTCGCCGAGCAGCAGGCCGAGACCGTGCAGGAGGCGCAGCGCGAGCAGTTCGCGACGCTGACCCTGAACACCGCGGTCGAGCTGACCGCAGCCGCGCTCGCCCAGGTGGACGCGGCGGGCTCGGCCGACGAGCAGACCGAAGCGCTGCGCAACGCCATGCGCGTGCTCTTCCCCGAGGCGGTGGCGCTCGTCAGTGCCGCCCGCCAGGGCTTCATGCGCGAGTCCTAGGCGCTTAGACCTACAATCGCGCGGCCCGTGGGCCTCGTCGACTCTGCAATCGTTCGCCTGCTTCCGGCGGTGCCCAAGCAGGTCGTGCGGCGGATCTCGGAGCACTACATCGCGGGCGAGGAGCTCGACGACGCGCTACGGGTCGTGCTCGAGCTGAACGCCGAGGGCAAGCTCGCAACGCTCGACGTGCTCGGCGAGGAGGTCACCGACCCGGAGGAGGCCCGCGCGATCGCCGGCGCCTACCGCGAGGCGATCGACGCCTTCAAGCGCGGCTCGCTCGAGTCGAACATCAGCGTCAAGCCGACCGCACTCGGGCTGAACCTGAGTTACGAGCTCTTTCGCGAGAACCTCGAGGACCTGGTCCGGCACGCGGCCGAGCTCGACAACTTCGTCCGGATCGACATGGAGGACTCCTCCACGACCGACGACACGCTGCGGATCTACCGCGAGCTGCGGGAGGCGGGGCACGACAACGTCGGCATCGTCCTCCAGGCACGGCTGAAGCGGACGATCGACGACGTGCGCGCGCTCGCCGAGCTACGGCCGAACGTACGGATCTGCAAGGGGATCTACCTCGAGCCGCCGGAGATCGCCTTCCGCGACTTCGACGCAGTGCAGGCGAGCTTCGTGCAGACGCTCAAGGAGCTGCTCGAGGGCGGCAGCTACGTCGGGATCGCGACTCACGACGAATGGCTCGTCGAGCAGGGGAAGCGCCTGGTCGCCGAGCGCGGGACTGGGTCACGACGACTACGAGTTCCAGATGCTGCTCGGCGTCCGTCCGGGCCTCGGCGACGAGCTGGTGCGGGAGGGCCACCGCCTCCGGATCTACACGCCGTTCGGGCGGCACTGGTACTCGTACTCGCTGCGGCGGCTGCAGGAGAACCCGAAGATCGCCGGCTACATCGCGGCGGACACGTTCAACCGTTTGCTGCCGGGCCGCAACGGCTCCTCGTGAACGAGGCCGCAGTCAGCCAAGGTGCCGGCTGCCCGCAGCAGTCCGGCTCCCGCGGTGAGTCTGCTGAATCGGATGCGAGATGAGTGCTTGAGGCTGTCCCTTCTGGCCAATGCCGTGGACGAAAAGGCACACCTGCGTTCCACAAGCCACGTCTCGCTGGGCCATTGGCCGGACGTCCCGGTCTTGGCCGTTGGAGCACGGCCGCGCTAGGGCTTGCGCGCAATCAGCACCAGGTCGCCCGGGACGCGCACCTCGCGGCGGCCCCAGCGGTTCGGGTCCGGGAGCTCCTCGAGCCGCTCGAGGGCCAGGCCCGCGCCGCCGAGGGCGTGCACCAGCCTCCCGATCGGCCACGTCTCGAAGTAGCTCTCGTGCCAGTGCAGCATCTGGTCGAGGCAGGCCGCGACCGGGTGCTCGTCGTAGAGGAAGAGGATGCCGCCCTTCTTGAGGGCCGACGCGATCCCGTCTGCCCACGCCTCGAGGTCGGCGATCTCGGCCAGCGCGCCCCACGACGAGTAGACGACGTCGAAGCGCTTGCGCCGCAGCTCGACGGGCAGGGCCTCGGGCGAGGCGGTCACGAGCGCCGCGTCGGGAAGCCGCTTGCGCGCGGCCTTGACCGTCGCCTCGGAAGAGTCCACGCCGGTGACGAGCGCGCCCAGGCTCATCAGCGCCGCGGTCTCCCGGCCCGCGCCGCAGGCCAGGTGGAGCACGTGGCGCCCGCCGATGTCGGGCAGCCGCTCGCGCACGGGCTTCGGCAGCGTCCTGACTGCCGCGCGTCGAGGAGCGGCGGATCCGCTTGTGCGCCTCTTCCCAGGCGCGCAGGTTCGTGTCGGTTGGCTCCATCAGGCCAGGAGGGAGAAGCCGCCGTCGACGATCAGGGTCTGGCCACGCACCATCTCGGCCCCGGGCGAGCAGAGGAAGCAGACCGCCTCGGCGATGTCCCTCGGCTCCACCAGCCGCCCGGCTGGAGTGCGCTCGAGCCCGCTCGAGATCATCTCCTCGCGGTTCGGGAAGTGGTCGAGCGCGCCTGTCTCGACGACTCCGCCCGAGACGGCGTTCGCGCGGATCCCGCGCGGGGCGAGCTCAACCGCGAGGTAGCGGATGAGCGCTTCCAGCGCGGCCTTCGAGACACCGACGAGCACGTAGTTCTCGAGCACGCGTGTCGAGCCGAGGCTCGAGACGCCGACGATCGACGAGCCCTCCGGCATCTGCGGCGCGCACGCGCGAGTGAGGCTCAGCAGCGCCCGCGCGTTCGCGTTCAGCGTCCAGTCCCAGTGCTTGTCCCGCGTTTCGAGCGCCGGCTCGATCACGCCCGTGGCCGCGTTGTGGACGAGCACGTCCGAAGGGGCCGAGCTCGGCCGCCTCCTGCGCCACCCGCTCCGAGGAGACGTTGCCCCGCAGGAGCAGCGGCTCGGCCCCGGCGGCGCGCAGCTCCTCCGCCGTTTCCTCCGCGGCCTTGTCGTTGCGCAGGTAGCCGATCGCCACTCGCTTGGCCCCGAGCTCGGCGAAGCGCAGCGCGATCGCCTTCCCGATCCCCCGCGAGCCGCCCGTCACGAGGACGGACGCGCCGTCAAATCTCATCGTCGCGGCGGGAGCGGCTCGTCAGCGGGCGCGGTGCTCGGGATCTCTTCCCAGCCGGGCCGGTCGCGTGCCACGCGCGGGCCCTCCAGCGCCTTCGAGGAGGCGTGGCCGAGACGGTCGAGCAGGTCCATCTTCACCTCCGCGTAACGGCGCACCTCGTGGTCTGCCGGGAGGCCGAGCACGAGCTCCTCGACACGCGCGCGCAGCTGGTAGGCGAAGTGCGGAGTAGCCGGCGCGACGAGCGCGTCGACGTCGTCGGTGGTTGGCTCCGGCATGAGCAAAAGCCTACTGGGTAGTGTCGAAGGAATGCGCCGCCCGGAGCTTGCCGACCTCATGCTCGTGGCGACGGTCACTCTCTGGGCCCTCAACTTCACGGTGACCAAGTACGTGATCTCGCACGGCTTCCAGCCGATCGCCTACAGCTGCCTGCGGTTCAGCGGCGCGGCGCTCGTCTTTCTGGGGATCACATTCTTCCGTGAGCGCTCGTTCGCGATCGGGCGGCGCGACCTCGTGTTCCTCGCGATCGCCGCGCTGATCGGGATCTTCCTGAATCAGCTCGCGTTCTCCTACGCGATCAAGCTGACGACGGCGACGACGGTCGCGCTGCTCTTCGGGACGCTGCCCGCTCTGACAGGGATCTTCGCGTACGCGCTCGGGATCGAGCGCTTCGGCCCGCGCTTCTGGCTCGCGGCCCTGCTGGCGTTTGTAGGGGCCGCGCTGGTCGCGATCGGCTCGGGCGGGGGCGTGTCGGGCCAGCTCTGGGGTGACGTGCTCGGCTTCGTGGCCTCGGCCACCTGGGCGTGGTACACGGTCGCCGTCTCGCCGCTCCTGAAGCGGTACTCGACGCTGCGGATCAGCTCGCTCGCGTTCGTGATCGGCACGGTGCCGCTGCTCATCGTCGGCTCCCAGCAGCTCGTCACGCAGGACTACGGCTTCGGCGCCCTGATCTGGCTCTCGCTCGCCTTCGCCGTCCTAGGCCCGTTGGTGGCCGCGAACCTGCTCTGGTTCGGCGCGATCAGCCGGGTCGGGCCTTCGCGCGCCTCGGTCTTCGCCAACCTGCAACCCTTCCTGGCGGCCTTCTTCTCGGTCCTGATCCTCTCGGAGTCGATGACGAGGCTCCAGATCGCAGGCGGAATCACGATCGCCGCCGGGATCCTGCTCTCGCGCAGCACAAGCCGGTCGACCGCCGCACCGGTGGCCGCGTGACGCCGATCCGCGAACGGCTGGCCCGCACCCCGCCGGGCTACCGCTACTCGATCGGGCGCATCCTCGCGATCTACTCGGGCCTGATGGTCGCGCTGCTGCTCGCGGCGCTCGACCAGACGATCGTCGCAACCGCCCTGCCGAGGGTCGTCTCCGAGCTCGGCGGCATCACGCAGTACGCGTGGGTCTTCACCGCCTACATGCTCGGCTCGACGGTGACGGTGCCGCTCTACGGCAGGCTCGGCGACGTCTACGGGCGCAAGCCGCTCTTCATCGTCGCGATCTCGATCTTCATCGTCGGCTCCGCGCTCTGCGGTGCGTCGCAGAACATGGTTCAGCTCGTCGTGTTCCGCGCGATCCAGGGCGTCGGCGCCGGCGGGATCTTCCCTCTGACCCTGGCGATGGTCGGGATGATCGTGCCGCCGCGCGACCGCGGCCGCTACCAGGGGCTGATCGGCTCGGTCTTCGCAGCCGCCTCGATCATCGGGCCGCTGATCGGCGGCTTCATCGTCGACAACGCGAGCTGGCGCTGGATCTTCTACGTCAACCTCCCCATCGGAGGCGTCGCGCTCACCGTGATCCTGATCACGATGCCGAAGAGACGCACCAAGCAGGAGCACTACATCGACTGGCTCGGCGCCGGGATCCTCGCGCTGGGCACGAGCTCACTCCTGCTGGGGCTCGTCTGGGGTGGACGCGACTACCCATGGTTATCGGCCCACGTGCTCGGGGCGCTCGCCGCGTCCGTGGTGCTGCTCACGCTCTTCGGGCTCTGGGAGCGGCGCGTGCCGGAGCCGATCATCCCCTTCCACCTGCTGCGCAACCAGACCGTCGCGGCCAGCGTCGCCTGCATGGCGTTCGTCGGCATGGCCATGTTCGGGACGATCAGCTACGTGCCGCTGTTCGTGCAGGGCGTGATCGGCACCTCGGCCACCTCCTCCGGCGTGGTGCTGACACCGCTGTTGCTGGGCGCGGTGACTACGAGCTTCATCTCCGGCCAGATCGTTTCGCGCACCGGCCGCTACCGGCCGAACACGCTGCTCGGGCCGCTCATCCTCGGGGCGGGGGAGCTCCTGCTCTGGCGGCTGAGCGTGGACGCCACGAACGCGCAGGCGGCGAGGGCCATGGTGATCGCCGGGATCGGGCTCGGGCTGATGATGCAGATCTTCGTGCTCTCGGTGCAGAACTCGGTCTCGCGCGCGGAGATGGGGACGGCGACGGCGCTGACCCAGTTCTCGCGCTCGATCGGGGCGACCCTCGGCGTGACGCTGATGGGCGTGATCGTGAACCAGGGCCTGCCTCCGAGCGTGCGCGAGCACGGCACCGTGATCCACCGGCTTCCGCCCGCGGGCCGCGAGGCGCTCGCGAACGCGCTGCACCCGGCCTTCCTGCTTGCGGCGGGAGTCTGCGGCCTCGTCTTCCTGATCTCGCTGCTCTGGGTGCGAGAGGTGCCGCTGCGGCACGGCTTCGAGGACGTGACCGTCGGCGACGAGACCTCGCCTCAGCCGGCGGGAGTGCAGCGTTGACACCAGGTCCCGGCTAGAAGCAGGAGTAACATCCGACCATGAGCTCGAACGACTTCATGCCGCTCGACGGCTGGGATCACGTCGAGCTCTGGGTGGGAAACGCCAAGCAGGCCGCCTACTTCTACGAGCACGCCTTCGGCTTCACCGTCACGGCATACGCAGGGCCGGAGACCGGCGTCCGCGACCGCGCCTCATACGTGCTCGAGCAGGGCGAGATCCGCTTGGTGGTAACGAGCGGTCTCCGCACCGATAGCGAGGTCGGCCAGTTCGCCTGCCGCCACGGCGACGCTGCGAAGGTGATCGCGCTCCAGGTGCCCAGCGCCTCCGAGGCCTACCGCCAGGCAGTGCAGCGCGGCGCGCGCGGGATCGGCGAGCCCGAGTGGGTCGAGGACGACCACGGTCGGATCGAACTCGCCTCGATCGGCACTTACGGCGACGTGATCCACACCTTCGTCGACCGGAGCGGCTACGCGGGGCCCTTCCTGCCCGGCTACCGCTCGGCGACCGAGAACGGCCACGCCGCGCAGGGCGTGGGTCTGAAGTCCCTCGACCACGTCGTCGGCAACGTCGAGCTCGGCCGGATGAACCACTGGGTCGAGTTCTACGAGCGCGTCTTCGGGATGACCAACATCGTCCACTTCGGCGACGACCAGATCCAGACCGAATATTCGGCGCTGATGTCGAAGGTCATGTCGGACGGGAGCGGGAAGATCAAGTTCCCCATCAACGAGCCGGCCGAGGGTAAGCGGAAGAGTCAGATCGAGGAGTACCTCGAGTTCAACTCCGGCCCGGGCGTACAGCACATCGCGATGCAGAGCGAGGACATCGTCGGCACGGTCACTGCGCTGAAGGAGCGCGGGGTGCTCTTCCTCGACACCCCTGACGCCTACTACGAGGAGGTGCAGGGCCGGGTCGGTGAGATCGGCGAGGACTACGGCGACCTGCAGCGCCTGAAGATCCTGGCCGACCGGGACGAGGACGGCTACCTGCTGCAGATCTTCACGAAGACCGCGCAGGACCGGCCGACGGTGTTCTTCGAGGTGATCGAGCGCCACGGCGCGACGACCTTCGGCGAGGGCAACTTCAAGGCCCTCTTCGAGTCGATCGAGCGCGAGCAGGCGCTCCGCGGGAACCTCTAGCTCTAGCTCCCAGCGGCGGGCCGCAAGTCCCGGATTCGCCCGGGATCCTCTTACCGAAGTGAAAGACAGGAGTTTTCAACGGACCGGGAAGCCCTGGCTTTGCCTGGGACTCGTGGCAGGTGGGCTCGCCCTCGCCACGAATGGCTTGGCCAACCCCGTTCAAGGATCCCCCCCGAAGCCGACGAAGCTCGGGCCCTACCAGGTAGTCACCGACGACCACGGCACCTGCGCCAACGTGTGGGCCACGGACACGGTCAACCGAACGTTCACCGTCAAGCGGAACCCGACCGGAAGCTACCGGCTCACCCGCCGCGACCGTGGCCGGTTCCTGACGAAAGCCGGACGGAGCCCGGGCAGGTGCGAGACGAGGAGCGCGCATGGCCACAGAGTTCGCGCCAACAAGACCGGCACGGTGCACGGCTTCCTCGAGGGAACGATTACGGGCGGGACCTTCCGCCCGAACGCGACCTGCCCGGCCAATTGTGGGTTCACCGACGTCTGGATTGCGACGTTCTTCGGCCCTGACGCTCAGTTCACATGCGAGCTCAACTCACGGGACTGTCTCTTCGACTTCGAATACAACGCGTCCAAGAGCCTGCGCTGGCGGCACTGGTCCGACAAGGGAACCGGTTCGGGGAGCTTTCTGAAGGAGCGCTTCTACGGAGACATCGCCAATGCATAAGGAGGACAACACATGAAACGACTGCTCGTTCTAGCCGTACTGTTCGGCGCCGTCCTGGCCCTCGCGGCGGTGGCCGGCGCCGGCCCGGCGAAGCAGCCGCACCCGAGCAAGGTGAAGACCGTGGTCCACACCACCGACGGCGGCTGCGCGGGGAACTTCTGGGCGGACGACACGATCACGCGCACGCTCAAGGTGCACCTGAACAAGAACGGCTCGTACCGGATCCGGGAAGAGGACAAGGGGACGTTCGTCACCAGCGCCGGGGGCGCCGTGGCGAGCCCTGGCAACTGTCCTGAGAACACCAGCCACCACGGGCACACCGTCGTGCCGGGCAAGACCGGCACGCTGAAGGGCTACATCAAGGGCACCGTCACGGGCGGCACGTTCAACCCGAACGGCTCGTGCGCAGCGAACCCGTGCACGCAGGCGCTCTTCATCGCGGCCTTCTTCGGGCCGACGGCCTCGTTCTCGTGCCAGACGAGCAGCGCCAACTGCAAGTTCAAGTACGACTACCACGCGAAGAAGAACCAGGGGCTGCTGTTCCGCCACTGGCAGGATCGCGGCCACGGCGCCGGGACGTTCCTGCACGAGAAGTTCAAGGGCGATATCGCCAGCGCCTAGCTCCTTAGCTCGCAACGTCCAGCAGAAGGGCTCGCCAAAGGCGGGCCCTTCTCTTTGCGTGCGATCCTTCGCGCCGTGAGCCCGCAGCGCCGCACCGCCCTCGTCTCGATCGTCGCCGCATGCGTGCTGATCGCGGTGAAGCTCGTGGCCGGAATCGCGACCGGCAGCCTCGGCCTGCTCTCCGACGCGGCGCACTCCGGCACCGACCTGATCGCCGCCCTGCTGACCTTCGTGGCCGTCGGCGTCGCGGTGCGGCCGGCCGACCTGGGGCACGCCTACGGTCACGGCAAGGCCGAGCACCTGGCCGCCCTGGCCGAGGCGGCGATCCTCGTGCTCGCGAGCCTCGCAATCGCGTGGCAGGCACTCTTGCGGCTGTTCGGGCAGGCGCACGGTCAGGTCGACCCTCGCTGGTACGCCCTCCTCGTGGTCGTCTTCGTGATGGTCGTGGATGCGATCCGAGCCACCGTTTCCTATCGCGCGGGCGAGCGCTACAGCAGCCCCGCCCTGCAGGCGAACGCCCTCCACTTCGCCAGCGACTTCGCCGGGTCGACAGCGGTGCTGCTTGGACTCCTCGCCGCCCGGGCCGGCTACCACTGGGCCGACTCGGCCGCAGCGCTCTTCGTGGCCGGCCTCGTCCTACTCGCCGCCGGGCGGCTGATGCGCCTAAACGTGGACGTCCTGATGGACCGCGTGCCACCGGAGGCCCAGGAGGCGGCCCTCGCCGCGATCGCCTCGCTCGAGCCGCGAGTAGAGCTGCGCCGGCTGCGCATGCGCCAGGCGGGCGGCCAGCAGTTCGCGGACGTGGTCATCGGGGTGCCCTCGGGTGCGGCGGTGGGGCAGGGGCATGCGGCCGCGGACGCAGTCGAGGAAGCCGTGCACCGTGCGCTGCCGGAGAGCGACGTGGTCGTCCACGTCGAGCCGCAGCAGGACGAGACGGCGCTGCGCGAGCGCGTTCTGGCGGCCGCCCAGCGTGTCCCGCGCGTGCGCGAGATCCACAACTTGACCGTGCTGCGGGTGGGCCCGGTGACCGAGGTCTCCCTCCACCTCAAGCTCCCGGGCGAGCTCCCGCTCGAGGAGGCTCACACCGTGGCAACCGAGGTCGAGCGCGAGATCATCGAATCGGTGCCCGAGGTGGACGAGGTCCAGACGCACCTCGAGCCGCTGGCCGAGGCGGGGGAGGGCCGCAGCGTGCGCGAGGCGTCCGCCGACCGCGAGCTCGTCGAGCGGATCGTGCGCGAGACGACCGGCTCGCCCCCACGCGAGCTCCGGTTTCTGTACACCGATCGCGGGCTCCTCGCCTACCTGACCCTGGGGCTCGACGCCTCCACCTCGCTCGCCGAGGCGCACACGCGGGCCAGCGAGATCGAGGAGCGGATCCGCCGGGAGCGGCCCGACATCGCCGACGTGATCGTGCATACGGAGCCGTAACGTTGAGCGCGGATTGCATCGACCGGTCATTTCAGACGGACGCACGGGCACGGCCCGTGCGTCCTGAGGGCGGCACCGCAAGCGGCGCCTCGGAGCCATGAAGCTGTGCATGTTCACTCCGGTGGGGCAGGAGGTCCGCGGCTGGCCCGGGGTGATCGAGGGCGACCGCGTGATCCAGCTCGCCGCCCAGACGCTCGAGGCGTTCTTCACCGGCGGCGGGGCCGCCCGCGAGCACGCCGAGTACCCGCTCGACGAGGTGCGCTTGCTGGCGCCCGTGCGCCGCCCGCCTTCGGTGCGCGACTTCTACGCCTTCGAAGAGCACGTGAAGAATGCGGCGCGCGTCACGGGCCGGCCGGGCGTGCCCGACGAGTGGTACGAGATCCCGGCCTTCTACTTCTCGAACCCGGCCGCGATCTACGGGCCGGCCGACGAGATCCCGTACCCCGAGGGCTCCGAGGCGCTCGACTACGAGCTCGAGGTGGCGGCGGTGATCGGCGCCGGGGGGCAGATCGGCGGCTTCACGATCATGAACGACTGGTCTGCCCGCGACCTGCAGCGGCGCGAGATGAAGATCGGGCTCGGGCCGGCAAAGGGAAAGGACTTCGCGACCTCGCTGGGGCCGATCGTCGTCACCCCGGACGAGCTCGGCGACCTGCGCCTGGAGATGGTCGCCCGCGTGAACGGCGAGGAGCGCTCCCGCGGAAATCTCGGCGACATGTACCACTCGTGGGAGGCAATCGTCGCGCACGCGGGGCGCAACACCGAGCTCCGGCCGGGGGACATCCTCGGCTCCGGCACCGTCGGCACCGGGTGCATCCTCGAGCACGGCGACGAGCGCTGGCTCCGGCCCGGCGACGAGGTCGAGCTCGAGGTCGAGGGGATCGGCGTTCTGAGGAACCGAATCCGGTAGAGATACGGCCCGTGAAGATCGCAGTCATCGGCGCGGGCGTGATGGGCCTCGCGACGGCCTGGGCGCTCAAGCGCCGCGGCTACGAGCCCATCGTCTACGAGCAGTTCGCGGTCGGTCACGATCGCGGCTCGAGCCACGGCCGCTCGCGGATCTTCCGGCTCGCCTACGCGGAAGACCACTACGTCCGCCTCGCTCAGGAGGCGCTCACGCTCTGGCGCGAGCTCGAAGCCGAGAGCGGCGAGACCGTGCTCGAGCTTCCCGGCCTCGTCGAGGTCGTGCAAACCCTGGAGGAGAGCACGGCCCACACGCTCGAGCGCTGCGGGGTTGCCTGGGAGCGACTCGAGCGCGAGGAAGCCGAGCGGCGCTACCCGATCCGCGTGCCCGAAGGCTCGTTCGTCGTCGTGCAGCCGGAGGCCGGCATCGCCCGCGCCGACAAGGCGCTCGCCGCGTTCGCGCGCGAGCTCGACATCCGCGAGCACACACGCGCTCACCCGGACGAGGTCGACGCCGACGCGGTCGTCGTCACCGCGGGCCCGTGGGTGAACGAGCTCCTCGACGAGCCGCTGCCGGTCAAGACAACCCGCGAGACCCTCTGCTACTTCCGGCTCGACGGCGAGCGGCCGATTCCCTCGGTCGTCTCGTTCAAGCCCGGGCGGCACACGCACGAGATGTACTCGCTGCACGACCCGGAGTACGGGCTCAAGGTCGGGGCCCACCACGCGGGGCCCGAGGCCGACCCGAACGTGCCCGGCGAGCCGGAGCCCGCGCTGATCGAGCGCATCGCGACCTGGGCAGCGGCGACCTATCGCCTCGAAGACGCGACGCCGGTCGGCGCCGAGACGTGCATGTACACGACCACCGCGGACGAGACGTTCATCCTCGAGCGCCGCGGCCGGATCGTCATCGGCTCGCCGTGCTCCGGCCACGGCTTCAAGTTCGCGCCGGCGATCGGCGAGCGGCTCGCCGCCCTCGCGGCCGAAGCGGTCGCCTGACTATCCTTCGCGCGTGCCCACGTACCAGCTTCGAGGCGACGTTCCGCGCAAGCGGCACATCCAGTTCCGCGACAACGGGCGGCTGCTGACCGAGGAGGTGATGGGCCTCGAGGGGTTCTCGGGGAACGAGTCGATCCTGTACCACCTCACCTCGCCGTGCCGGATCAAGGAGCTCGGCGACTTCGAGCCGATCAAGCGCGACGAATGGGTGCCGGACGCCCACGCGCACCGGCACATGGCGACGATGGGGCTCGAGCCCGAAGGCGACGCGATCACCGGCCGGCGCCTGCTGATGTGGAACCAGGACGTCGAGATCTCGCTCTGTCGCCCCGACGGCGAGATGGACTACTTCTTCCGCAACGGCGAAGGCGACGAGGTGATCTTCGTCCACGAGGGCAAGGGCACCCTCGAGACGATCTTCGGCGAGGTGCCCTACGGCGAGGGCGACTACGTCGTGATCCCGCGCGGCACCACCTACCGCTTCCGCGCCGAGGGCGAGCAGCGCTACCTGGTCTTCGAGTCGCCCGGGCTGATCGAGATCCCGCGCCGCTACCGCAACGAGTACGGCCAGCTACTCGAGCACGCGCCCTTCTACCATCGCGACATCCACCCGCCCACCGAGCTGCACACGCACCGCGACCAGGGTGAGTTCGTGGTCAAGGTGCGGATCCGCGACGGCTACCAGACCTACGTCCTCGACTACCACCCCTTCGACGTGGTCGGCTGGGACGGCTACGTCTATCCGTGGACGTTCAACATCAACGACTTCGAGCCGATCACCGGCCGGATCCACATGCCGCCGCCCTCGCACCAGACCTTCCAGGGCCGCAACTTCGTGATCTGCTCGTTCTGTCCGCGCAAGCTCGACTTCGACCCGGAGGCGATCCCGATCCCGTACCACCACTCGAACCTGAACTCGGAGGAGATGATCTATTACGTCTCCGGCAACTTCGGCTCGCGGCGGGGGATCGAGGTCGGCTCGGTGACGCTGCACCCGTCGGGAATCCCGCACGGGCCGCACCCGGGGCTGGCGGAGAAGTCGATCGGCCAGACCGAGACCCACGAGCTCGCGGTGATGTGCGACACCTTCCACCCGTTGCGGCTGACGAAGCTCGCGAAGAAGCTCGACGACGGGAAGTACGCCTACTCGTGGCTCGGAGGAGCGCGCGCCCACCGCAGGGAACGCCGACGAGGATCCTGCCGGGGTCACGTCGCACTTCTAAAAGCCGGTCCAGGAAACGAATCGCACGCTCGGCCTTGCACACGTTCCTCGGCGCAGTCCGGCGGGTCGCCGCGGAGGGACCGCGCTCGTGAGAGGCCGAGCGCAAGCAATAAACGCCGCAAAGTCCTAACAGTTTCGGCCGGAAATTCCTTACCGGACGGGCCGATACTGGACGGGATGTCCGCGGTGCCCGTGTACCGCGGCCGGTTCGGTCCGGCACAGGCCGAACGTCTCCTGTGGAGGGCCGGATTCGGACCGCGTCCCGGTGAGGCGAAGAAGCTCGCCGCGAAGGGTCTACGCGGGGCGGTGAAGTCGCTGACACGGCCGGGGCCGGTGCGGCTGCACGGCCTTCCGCCGAGAGACGGGAACGGGCGGGTGCTCGCACCTGCGGACGCCTACGGGCACGACCACCTCTGGTGGCTCGACCGGATGGTGCGGACGAACGCGCCGCTCGTCGAGCGAATGACGCTCGTCTGGCACGACTGGTTTGCGACCTCGAACGCAGGGGGTCGGCTCGCAGCGCCTGATGCTCAACCAGAACTGGCTCTTCCGCAACAACGCGCTCGGGTCGTTCGAGCGACCTGCTGCTCGGCGTCACGAAGGACCCGGCGATGCTGATCTGGCTCTACGGGGAACCAGAACACGCGCTACGCGCCGAACGAGAACTTCGCGCGGGAGCTGATGGAGCTCTTCGCCTCGGCGTGGAGCGGCGGCTACACCGAGACCGACGTGCGCGAGCAGGCGCGGGCGCTGACCGGGTGGACGGAAACGATTACTCGCTGTCGCTCGGCCCTACGGCTTCCGCTTCGACCCGCAGCTGCACGATTGGGAGCAGAAGACGATCTTCGGCAAGTCGGGCGAATTCGACTGGAAGGACTCGTGCTGGCTCTGCCTGAAGCATCCGAGCCACGCCCCCTTCTTCGTCGCGCAAGCTGTGGAGCTACTTCGTCCCGAAGCCGAGCCGGACTCCGTCACGGTGGAGGCTCTCGTGCGCGCTGTACGTCGGGGAAGGCTACGCCGTCAGGCCCGTGGTCGAGGCGATCCTCCGGCACCCGCAGCTTCTACGTCGGGCCGCGCATGGTCAAACTGCCGGTCGTCTACACCGACGGGCCTGCTCCGCTCGCTTCGCCGCGCGTGGATACAAACGACTGGTTCTGGATCGACGCGCTAGCGGGGCAGCAGCTCTTCTAACCGACCGAACGTCTCGAGGCTGGGACGACGGCCGCTGGCTGGACACGGCCACTTTCCGAGGGCCGCTGGGAGGTGGCCTCGCGCGCGCTCGAAGACCGGCTCGACGAGAGTCGACGTCCGTCCCGCGCCGCACGACCCGAACGCCTGGTTGCCTGGGCGCTCTCGCTCAACGGGAGCCCGACGGTGGCGCCCGAGACCCGGGCGGCGCTGCTGGAGCTCGCCGCCGCGTCCTCGCGGATGCCGGCGAGGACGGCGGCAAGTACCGCTCCTATCCGCTGAATGGCCGTGAACGCGGCGCGCCTTCTGCTCGCCGTCGCCCCAGAGCAGCAGACGTGTTAGCGCCGACGGACAGACAGACCTGTCACTGCGCCGACTACTCGAGGGCGCGTGTGCTCCGCGAGGCGGCGGCCCAGGCCGGGCGCGGCCTGCCCCCGGTCGAGACCGGCATGCCTCTTCCGGCTGGCACCGGGCTCAGCCGGCGGGGCTTCCTCGCCCGCTCGTTGGGGCTCGCCCTCTCGGTGTACGGCGCCGGCCTGCTCGGCCCCCGCGCGCTGGAGGAGGGAATCGCGCCGCGCGGCGAATGGGCCGGCCGGTCCTGTGCTCGTCTCGGTCTTTCTCGACGGCGGCGCGATTCGCTCTCGCTCCTCTTCCCGGCCGAGAGATGCCGACTATCGGCGCCTGCGCCCGACGCTCGCCCTCCCGGCGGGGAGCGGACTTCCGTTCGCGGAGGACGACCGGCTGCGCTGGCATCCCGCGCTCGCGCCGCTCGCCGAGCTCCACGCCGAGGGCAAGGTGTCGACGCTGCCCGCCGTCGGCTACACGAAGGTCGACCAGTCCCACTTCACCTCACGCCACTACTGGGAGGTCGGCGCGACGAGCACCGAGCTCGCGACCGGGTGGCTCGGGCGCCATCTCGACCAGGTCGGCGTGGCCGACAACCCGATCCAAGGCCTCGCGCTCGACGGCGCAGCTCCAGCCCTCGCTGGCTGCCGCGCGCGTGCCGGTGGCCGCGATCGAGGCTCCGGCGAGCTACCACCTCCGCACACCGCGACGTCTGGGGCGAGGTGGAGGGCCGGATGATCGAGACCCTCACGGAGCTCGGCGCTCCGCGCGGAAACCGACCCCGGCGTTGTCGTCGGCGGGCTCCGTGATCGCGCAGTCCACCAAGCTGCGGGAGCAGCTGCTCCCCTTCGCGGGCTTCACCAGCCCGGTCCCGTACCCCGACGGCAAGGGCGACCTCTTCCCGCAGCGCTGGCGGGACTCGCGGCGATGCTGGCGGCCGGCCTGCCGTTGCACTGCGTGACCGCTGCGCGCCCCGGGCATGTACGACACGCATGCAGGTCAGCCTGAGGCGCTGAACAACGGCCTGCGGTCTGACGGCGGCGACCCTGAACGCTTTCCAGCGAGACCTCGAAGCGCGTGGCCTGACGGACCGGGTGCTCGTCCACGTGTGGTCGGAGTTCGGGCGGAGAGGCACAGGAGAACGCCTCCTATGGAACCGACCACGGCGCCGCCGGGAGCGGCTTTCTGATCGGCTCGCGCGTCCGCGGCAAGCTGATCGGCGAGTTCCCGGGGCTAACGACGGGGCTGGACGCGGAGGGCAACCTCCGAGCCGACCGCCGACTTCCGCGGCCTCTACTGCGCTTTGCTCGAGCAGTGGTTCGAGGCCGACGCTGCGGCTGTGATTCCCGGCTCGGCTTCCTTCGCGCGTCCGGAGCTGCTCACGTGATGCGCTGGGCGGCGGTCGTACTGGCCGTGCTCGCCGCCGCGCCTGCGGCGGCCGCACCGCCCGGCGCGGCTCCAGGTGGTGGCGCGGGAGTTCACGCTCAGCCTCTCGCGCCCGAAGCTGAGGGCTGGACCGGCGATCGTGGAGCTCGTCAACTTCGGCGAGGATCTGCACGACTTGCGCCTGCGCCGGGTCGGGGGGACGAGGACGTACTCGATCCCCAACGTCCGGCCGGGCCGGCACGCCGAGCTGCGGCTCAGGCTCCTTCCGGGGCGTTACAAGCTCTGGTGCTCGGTCGCGAACCACCGCGCGCTCGGCATGCGCGCGATCCTGATCGTCCGGCAATGAGGGCGCATGGAGAATGCGCGCGACATGAGCACGCCGAGCCGCGATCGTGCTCGACTGGGACGGCACGGTCACCGAGCGGGACACGCTCGACCTCGTGCTGGAGGGGTTCGGCGACCCCGAGGTCTACGAGCGCGTCGAGGCCGAGCTCGAGGCCGGGCACGATGACGCTGAACGAGGTGATCTCGCAGCCGAGTTCGCGACGGTGACGGCGCCGCTCGAGGACGTCGTTGCCACTGGCTGCTCGAGCACGTGCGCATCCGGCCCGGCTTCGCCGAGCTGGCGCGCGCCTGGCACCGGCCGTGGTCTCTCGAGCGGCTTCCACGAGCTGATCGAGCCGGTGCTCGAGCGGGAGGGCGTGCTCGACGAGGTCGAGCTTCGCGCGAACAGCGTCGAGGCTCGGCCCGACGGCTGGCGGGCGCACTTCCGCGTTCGCAGGTCGCTGCGAGGCCTGCGGCGAGCCGTGCAAGCGCGGCGATCTCCCGAGCGGGTCGAGGTCGTCTACGCGGGCGACAGCCACTCCGACCTCTGCGCCTCGCTCGCTGCCGACCGGGTGTTCGCGACCGACGGACCTCGCTCGCTGGCTCGACGAGCGTGAGCGTCCCGTACCGGCCGCTGACCGACTTCCACGCGCTCGCGGCCGAGCTGTAGTGCCGCTGCTGCGGCTGCCCGAGCCCTTCGACTTCGAGCTCTCGACCGAGCGCTTCCGCGCCTTCGGGCCGGACCTCGCGAACCTCTGGAGCGACGGCGCCCTGCACCGGGTGGTCGGCACGCGCGAGGTGCGCATCGAGGCGGCCCGCGGCGGCGTGCGGGTCGAGCCGCTCGACGCCGAGACCCGCCCGGTCGTGCGCAAGCTGCTCGGTGCGGAGTTCGAGCTCGAGCCGTTCTACGCCTGGGCGCGCAAGGATCCGGTCCTGCGGCGCCTGACCCGCGCTTTGGCCGGCTTCCGGCCTCCGCTTGCGCCCGACCCCTTCGAGACCCTGGTCACGTCGATCACCGCCCAGCAGGTCTCGCTCCACGCGGCCTTTGCGATCCGCAACCGGCTGATCGAGCGCTACGGGCGCCGCGTCGGCCAGGCGTACTCGTTTCCCACCGCGAAGCGGCTCCGGCGCGCGAGCGAGGACGATCTCGTCGCGCTCGGCTTCTCGCGGCGCAAGGCCGAGTACGTGCTCGGCCTGGCCGCCGGGCCGGTCGATCTCGACGAGCTCGCCGGCCTGCCCGACGACGAGGTGAAGGCGCGGCTCGTGACCGTCCGCGGCCTCGGCGAGTGGACGGCCGACTGGTTCCTCGCGCGCCACCTCGCCCGCCCGCGCGCCTGGCCGGCCGGCGACCTCGCGCTGCGCAAGGCCGTCGTCGCGTACTACCCGGAGGCGGGCGACATCCGCGCCTTCGGCGAGCGCTTCGAGCCCTTCCAGAACCTCACTGCCCACTACCTGCTCACAGGATCTTAGGCTGGCCCCGCCGTGATCGTGCGCGAAGCAACCTGCCGCCGACGAGCCCGACGCTCGTCGAGCTCCTCGAGGCGATCTTCGAGGAGAACTGGGACCGGCCGTGGCCGCCGCCGGAGGTCGGGCCGAGCTTCCTTCGCAGGCAAGCTCGTGCTCCTGGCCGAGGAGGACGGGGAGGCGCTCGGTTTCGCGTTCGGCGAGATCCAGCCGAACAAGCTCGCGCACGTGAACATCGTCTACGTCCGGCCCGAGCGGCGGCGGCAGGGCATCACCAAGGCCCTCCTCGCGGAGTTCGCAGCGCGGGGCCGCGAGGGCGGGGCCGAGCATCTGAGCCTCGACGTGGCCACGCGGAACGAGGTCGGCCAGAAGGTCTGGCAGCGCCTCGGCTTCACCGAGTGGGCAAGGCGTGTGGCCGTTCCGATCGAGACGCTCGAGAGCCGCGTGGCCGGCGGCGAGCAGGGCGAGTGGTACGCGTCGGTGCACGTCCAGACCGACGACTTCGACGCGGTGCAGGCCGACGTCGCCAAGTACCTGCCGCGCTTCGGCGGCTCCGGCGAGGCCCGCGTCGCGCAACCGCGGAACGGCTGGGTCGCCGTCTACCACGAGCTGCTCGACCACGACCGCAAGGTGCGCGAGCGCCTCGCCTCGGAGCTCTCCAACGCGACCGGGGCGGTGGTCTGCGCGATCGCGCTCGAGGACGGCGCCGTCGTGCGCTACGCGCTCTTCGAGCGCGGCAGCATCGTGGACGAGTACGAGTCGGTGCCGGAGTACCACGGCCCGCGTCCGCCGGGCGACGTCGTCGCCCTCGGCGCCAATCCGACGGTCGTCGCGCGCCTGACCGGAGCGGAGCCGGCCCGCGTCCGCGCCGTCGCCCGCACGGCCGCCTCACCGGCGGAGCTGCCGCCTGCCCCGGAGCTGTTCGCGCAGCTCGCAGACGTGCTCGGCCTCGAGGGCGCAGGCGTCCTTGACGCCGCACCTGCCCGCAGCTGTATCGATCGGTCATTTCCGACGGACGCACGGGCGAAGCCCGTCCGTCCTGAAGCGGCACCGCAAGCGGTGCCTAGGCTCGAAAGATGCCGACCCTCTACACCGCCGAGCGCTGCCCCTACGCGGCTCGCGCGCGCATCGTCCTCGCCGAGAAGGGCCTCGACTACGACGCCGTCGAGATCGACCTCGACGACCGCCCCGCCTGGCTCTACGAGAAGAACCCGCTGGGCCGGGTGCCGGTCTACGAGGAGGACGGCGGCCTCGTCCTGCCGGAGTCGCTCGTGATCATGGAGTACCTGGAGGAGCGCTACCCGGAGCCGCCGCTCTGGCCGGCCGACCCGGCGGAGCGGGCGCTGGGCCGCCTCTGGCTCGAGCGCTTCGACGACCGGCTCGGGCACGCCTACTACGCGGCACGGCGAGGAGACGGGCGCGAGCAGCTCGACGCGAGGCTCGCGGAGCTCGAGCGGGTGCTCGAGGCACAGCCGTACCTGACCGGCCGCGAGTACGGCCTGGCCGACATCGGCTACGTGCCCTGGATCCTGCGCGCGCTCGAGCGCTTCGGCATCGAGCTGGCGCCCTCGCTCGGCGACTGGCTCGGGCGGGTCGCCGCCCGCCCCGCGGTCGCCGCCGAGCGCGAGCTCGTCGCAGCCCAGTGAGCCTGCCGCCGCTCGTCGACGCCGCCTGGGTGCAGGAGCACCTGGGCGAGCCGGACCTCGTGCTCGGCGACGTGCGCGGCCCGAACGCTCACGGCCGCGGCCACCTGCCGCACTCGATCCCGCTCGTGCTCGGCTCGCCGCCGCCGCTGGCCGACCGCGAGATCGTGCGGGAGTTCGCGGTCGAGGTGCAGCGGCGCCTGGGCCGCCACGGCGTCACCGGCGCCGAGCGGCTCGTCCTCTACGACCGGGGCGACTGCGTCGGCGCGGCCTCCTCGGCCCAGGCGGCGTTGGTGGCGGGCCATCCCAACGTTTCGGTGCTCGCGGGCGGCGTCGCCCGCTGGCCCGGCGAGCTCGAAACCGGCGCCGTCGAGCTCGAGAAGACGAAGACGAGCCTCGAGCCGCACCTCGAGGCGGTGCCGACCTGGGAGGAGCTGCGCGACCGGCTCGACGATTCCGCGCTGACGATTCTCGACGTCCGCAGCGCCGACGAGTACTCCGGCCGCGGTGGCTACCCCTGCGACCCGCGCCAGGCGCACATCCCCGGTGCGCGCCAGCTCGAGGCCGAGCGCCTGTTCGCTGCACCCGGCCACCCGCACGAGCCCTGGGCGGTGCGGGAGCTGGTCGGCCTTCCCGAAGGCGCCGAGATCGTCGCCTACTGCCACTCCGGCTCGCGCTCGGCCCTCGCCGCGCTGGCCCTGCGTGCCGCCGGCTACGACGCCCGCAACTACCCGGGCTCGTGGCACGAGTGGTCGCGCCACGACGAGCTGCCGGCGAGAGCGGTGAGCGGGGCCCGGAGGCCCCGCTCGATCGCAGAGAGCTAGCGCCGCTTCTTCGGCTTCGTGGCCTTGACCTGGTTGCTGGTCATGGCGGCGAGATCCTCGCCCTTGCACGGCACCGGCGAGCCCCGAGCGGCGATGGGCCTGTGCAGTTCGGTGATGTAGTTCTCGAACCGCGTCTGGAAGAACGTCGTGAACTTCACCGACGCCCGGAGGATCGAGTACTTGCCCGTCGCCGGCAGCTTCCCGGAGCGGCCGGAGCGCTTGCCCGTTCCGGCGGCGGTGGCGGTCGGGGCGGGCCGAGCCTTCTTCCCCGCGTAGACCCAGAGCCGGATGTTCTTCGGGTTGAGGCCCTGCACCGTCAGCTTGCCGACGAGCTTGAACCCCCTCTTGGCCTTCGCCTTCGCGAGGGTCAGCGAGGACGGAAGCCCGACGAAGGTCCGCCACTCGACGGTGCCCAGCGGCATTCGGGGTGCCGGTGCCCGGCGTGTACGGCGTGAAGATGCCGGCCCACTCGTAGCCGCCCTTCGCGGCCGCGTTCGTGAAGACGCCCTTCGACCGTGAAGTCGGCAGACACGAGCTGGGCGCCGAAGGTCGCGCCACCCGCGCTCGTGGGAATGTCGGGCGAGGGCAGGCAGACCTGCTGGGTCACGAACGGCCCGACCTTGTTGACGAAGACCGGGATCGCCACGGTCTGGCCCTGCAGCTGCGTGTTCAGGACCCAGTTGGCCTGGTTCGTGGTGATGCCCGTGCACCTGAGCGCGGCCGCCTGAATCGCCGGGTCGGCCGGATTGGCGACGAGCACGTCACCGGAGAGCGGCAGGAGCGCGTCCGCCGAGCGCCTTCGCCTTCACGATCGCGAAGACCGAGCCGATCTTCGTCCCCGGTGCCTGCGTCAGCACGGCGTTGTAGCCGGCCGGCGAGAAGATCGTCAGCTTCGCGGTCGGATCGTCGTTCTGCGGCGCGACGATGAAGACGTCGGCGATCGTGGCGGCGCCGACCTTGTAGCTCGACTGCTCGATAGTCAGCGACGGTGTATAGGCGGCGAGCGCCGGTGCGGCGAGCGCGAGCCCGATGAAGCTGGCGCACGCCAGCAATGCCAAGCGCAATGAACTCTTCATTAGCCCCTTCCTTCTCAGAGAATCCCCTGGGTACCGACGGTTAGAGACGAGCGTTTCACCGCAATAGTTAACACCGAAACTTGCGCGAATAGCTACCGCGCGGCCACGAGCGGGCCGAACAGCACCCAGCGCGTGCCGCGGTAGCGGACCATCTTGGCCTTCCCGATCGGGAAGTAATTGGACGGGCTCGTCTTGATCGTCACCCCGGGGAGCAGGAACGGATTCTTCCGCTCGTCCATGTGCGTCGCCGCCCGCAGGAGGCTCTCGCGCGTGAGGTTGCGCCCGGCCCGCTTGAGCGCGTCGACCATCGAGAACGCGACCGCCATGCCGTAGAAGTTGTAGACGTCGGTGAACTTCCCGCCCGGGTAGTAGCGCTTCAGGATCGAGCGGTACAGAGCCGTGGCGGGGTCCTTCGCCCAGACCGGCGAGGTCGGGTCCTTGAGGAAGGAGACGCTGAGCGAGCCGTTCGTCTCCTTCCCGTTCGTGCCGAGGCGGGCGATCCCCATCACGGTCGGCTCGATCGAGACGGCGCTGACGTAGATCCTCGGGTGCCAGCCGAGCTTGTAGGCGTAGACGAAGGACTGGATCGCCTGCTGCGGCAGCGCGAAGAGCATGAACGTGTCGGCCTTCGAGCGGCGCAACTTGGCGATCTGCGAGTTGACGTCGGTGTCGGTCACCTCGTAGGAGGCCTTCGCGACGATCTGCGACGCGTGCTTGCCGAGCCCGCGCCTGAGGCCGTTCAGCAGGTCCTTGCCGTAGTCGCTGTCCTCGTAGAGCACGGCGATCCGCGCGCGCGGCTTGTGTGCGACGACGTAGCGTCCGTAGATCGCGCCCTCGCCTTCGAAGCTCGGCAGGTAGCCGATCGTCCAGGGGAAGGCCTTGTGCCCGCGCCCGATCGCGCTGGCTCCCGTTCCGACGAAGAGCTGCGGCACCTTGACGGCGTTCAGGTAGCCGCGGATCGCGAGGTTGTGCTCGGTGCCGACGCTGTTGAAGATCGCGAAGACCTTGTCCTGCTGGACGAGCTCCCGGGTCCGGTCGATCGTCTTCGACGGGTCGTAGCCGTCGTCCCGGTAGAGGTACTTGATCTTGCGCCCGTTGACTCCGCCGTGGGCGTTGACGTACTTGAAGTAGGCGTTGGCGCCCGGGCCGACGACCCCGAAGGACGAGGCAGGCCCGCTGAGCGGCACCGTGCCGCCGAGCAGGATCTCCGTCGAGGTGACCCCCGGCGTGCCTAGCGAGGCGCCGCCGGCCGGAAGCGCTAGCGCAACGCAGGCGAGGAGCGCTGCGGCGACCGGCTTCATCTCGAGACGGGGCTGCGCAGGATGGGGATGATCACGCGCGCGGGGCCGATCCTGACTCGCGCCTTGGCCGGCATCGGCAGGTTCAGGTAGAGCAGGTTGTCGGGGTCCTGCGCGAGCGAGTTCGAAGCGAGGTAGAGGCGGAAGCGAGAGCCCCGCGGGATCAGCGTCGCCATGTCGATCAGGCCGATCGTCAGCTGCCGCTTCCCGGAGAGGCCGGTCGTGTTGACGCCGCCCTCGCTGATCACGATCTCGGCGCCGCGGCGCGGCTGCGCGGTCAGGACGGCCACGAGCCGTGACCAGCCGCCGGAGAGTTGCACGGTCACCTGCACCTGCGGCGAGCCGAAGGTCTCGACAGGAGCGGTCAGCGGTCCGCTCGTGCGCAGCGCGCGCCCCGGGCCGGAGAGCGAGTCGGATCCGCCAAGCCCGATGGTGAGCCGCCGCGTCGCGGGCAGGGTCGAGTAGGTGCGGAGCTTCCCGCGCCACGGGCTGGGGGCAAGCGAGACGGGCGCGAAGTTGGCCGGCGTGCCGATCAGGTAGCGGGTGAACCACTTCAACCCGAGCGAGGTCACCTGGGCGATGTCGGGCCCGGGGAAGGTCGAGGGGGTGTGACCGAAGTCGCCCACGTACAGCCGCTTCGGGCCCTTCAGCAGCCGGTAGCCGGCCCGCGCCTGGGCGATGTCGAAGGCGAAGTCGCGTCGGCCCTGGAACATGAACACCGGCGTCGTCACCTTCGCGAGCCGCGAGCGGCTCGAGCGGGCATCGGCCCACGCACGGAGCGCGCCGAGTTTCGTGCTGGCGATCGCGTCATCGCGGATCGCCAGCACCGAGGGATCGAAGCGGTTCTCGGGCACCGAGTTGAGGAACTGGTAGACGGCGCCCGACTTGGACAGCCGCTGCGGCGCCATGGCGCTGTAGAGGTCGGTCCAGGTCTCGACGGTCTCGGCCGCCGCCCACGGCACGCCCTCGACGAGGGAGCGCAGGACGGCGCCGCCGCCGAGCGAGATTCCCCAGGCGCCGATCTTGGCGCCGTCGATCTCGGGCCGGGCGGCGAGCCAGCTGAAGACGGCCCTCACGTCGGCCATCTCGCGCGGGCCGTCGATCGAGACGAGGCCGCCCGACTCGCCGTGGCCGCGGGCGTCGAGCGTGAGCACGGCGAACGAGCCGGCGAATGCCCTGGCGAGGAAATCCAGATCCTGGCGCTTGCCGCCGAGAGCGTGGAAGACGACGATCGCCGGGTGGCCGGCCGGTGGCGGCGCGGTGCTCGGCTCGTAGAGCGTGGCCGCGAGGTCGACGCCGTCATTCATGCGCAGCGAGAGCTCCTGTTGCGTGTAGGCGGAGGCGCGACCGGCCGCGAGCAGCGCGAGCAGACAGGCGAAAACCACTGGAAAGACCCGGCGACCCAAGGACGGAAGCGTAGAGCAACCTCGCGGCTTTCTACAATCGCCCCGTGGATTCCAGGCCGGTCGGTGTCTTCGACTCGGGCGTGGGCGGCCTGACCGTCCTGCACGAGTGTCTCGTGACGATGCCTCACGAGGACTTCGTCTACCTCGGCGACCATGCGCGGCTGCCCTACGGGCCGCGCCCGCTGGAGGAGGTGAGCCGCTTCGCGCGGGAGATCGCCGCCTACCTCGAGGGGCAGGGCGTGAAGCTGCTGCTCGTCGCCTGCAACACGGCGACCTCTGCGGCACTGCCGCAGCTCCAGGAGGAGCTGGCCGTGCCGGTCGTGGGCGTGATCACCCCCGAGGCCCACGCCGCGGTGCAGGCGACCCGCAACCGGCGGATCGGCCTGATGGCGACCGAGGCCACCGTCCAGGCGGGCCGCTACGCGCAGCTCGTGCGGGCGCTCGACGCGGGAGCCGAGCTCGTCCCGGTGGCGTGCCCGCGGCTCGTGCCGCTGATCGAGAGCGACGAGCCCTTCGGCGCCGAGACGACCGAGGCGGTGCGCGAGTACGCGGCGCCGCTGAAGACCGCAGAGGTGGACACGGTCATCCTCGGCTGCACGCACTACCCGCTGATCCGGCCGGTCTTCCAGCGTGTCTTCGGCCGCGGCGTCACGCTCGTCTTCTCCGCGGAGGAGACCGCGCGCGAGGTGGCCGAGACGCTCGCGCGCAAGGGGATCGAGAACGGCGAGGGCCGCGAGGGCACGTATCGCTTCCTGACCACGGGCGAGCCGGCGCTCTTCCGCGCTCTCGGCGAGCGCTTCCTGCAGCTGCCGCTGGGCGAGGTCGAGCACGTGGCGGTCGCCGACCTCGAGGCGGCTCCCGCGTGACGCGGCACGACGGGCGCCGGCCTGACCAGCTGCGTCCGCTGGAGCTCGTGGTCGACTACCTCGAGCAGCCGCTCGGCTCGGTGCTCTACTCGCAGGGGAAGACGCGCGTGCTCTGCACTGCGTCGCTCGACGAGCAGATCCCGCGCTGGCTGCGCGGCTCGGGCCGCGGCTGGCTGACCGCGGAGTACTCGCTCCTGCCCGCCTCGACGGGCGAGCGCACCCAGCGCGAGGCGAGCGCGGGCAAGCAGAAGGGCCGTACCGTCGAGATCCAGCGCCTGATCGGCCGGGCGCTGCGTGCCGTCACCGACCTGGAGGCGCTCGGCGAGCGGACGCTCTGGGTGGACTGCGACGTGCTGCAGGCCGACGGCGGCACGCGCTGCGCGGCGATCTCCGGCGCCTATGTGGCGGCCGCTCGCGCCCTCGGGAAGGCCGGGCTCTCGCGCGCGCTCACGGACTCGGTCGCGGCGGTCTCGGTCGGAATCGTCGGCGGCGAGCGCCTGCTCGACCTCGACTACGAGGAGGACTCGGGCGCGGAAGTCGACGTCAACGTCGTCAGGACCGGCGCCGGGCTGCTCGTCGAGGTGCAGGCGACTGCGGAGCGCGCGCCGTTCGGCCGCGACGACCTCGACGCGATGCTCGACCTCGCCGACTCCGGGATCACGACGATTCGCGAGGCACAGGAGGCCGCGCTCGATGCTGCTCCTTAGCGTCCCGTCGCTCAGCTGGGAGGAGGCGCTGTTGCGCGTGCTCGTTGCGGCTGCCCTTGGCGGCGCGGTCGGGCTCGAGCGGGAGCTCCGCGAGCGAGAGGCCGGGTTCCGCACGCACATGCTCGTCTCGGTCGGCTCGGCACTGTTCACGATCGTCTCCGCCTACGGCTTTCGCGAGTTCCTCACCTCCGGCGACAACGTGATCCGGGCCGACCCGACGCGGATCGCGGCGCAGATCGTGACCGGGATCGGCTTCCTCGGCGCCGGCGCGATCATCCGGCAGGGGCTCTCGGTTCGCGGGCTGACGACCGCCGCGACGCTCTGGCTCGTGGCGGCGATCGGGCTCGCGAGCGGCGCGGGCTACTACTCGGCCGCGGTGATCACGACGCTGGTCGCGCTGATCTCGCTGTGGCCGCTGAGGATCGCGACGCATCTCGTGATCACGCGGTTCCGGCCCGAATCGGGGCGGCTGCTGGTGCAGCTCCCGATCGGCGAGAGCCCGGGGCCGCTGGTGACGGCGGTCGAGCAGCTCGGCGCGAAGCTGCACACGCTCGAGATCAGCCAGGAGGGCGACCGGCGGAACGTGTTGCTGGACGTCGAGCTGCCGAAGGGGGCGGAGGCGACCGACGTGGTCGCGAAGCTCGCGGAGGTGGAGCACGTGCTGGGGGCCCGCTGGACCGACTGACCGTACGGCTCTGCTCGCAGAACCCGAACAAGCTGCGCGAGCTGGCCGCGCTCCTGCCCGACTGGGAGCTCGAGCTGCTGGGAGCCGAGGGGTATCCGGAGGAGGGGAGCGACAGCTACTACGAGAACGCGCGCGGCAAGGCGCTCTTCGGGCGGGAGGTCGGGCCGGCGGAGGCCTGGATGCTGGGTGAGGACTCGGGGCTCGAGGTCGAGGCGCTCGGCGGCGCTCCCGGGATCCGCTCGGCCCGCTACGCGCCGGGCGAAGACGCGAACGCGAAGCTGCTGGAGGAGTTGCGCGGGGTGGAGGGCGAGGGCCGCCGAGCGCGCTACGTGTGCGAGCTCGTGCTGATCGGCCCCGAGGGGGAGGAGCTTCGCGGGACGGGGATCTTCGAGGGCCGGATCGCCGAGGAGCCGCGCGGGACGGAGGGGTTCGGCTACGACCCGGTGTTCATCCCGGATGGCGAAGAGCAGACGGTGGCCGAGCTCGGGAACGAGTGGAAGTCCCGCAACTCGCATCGAGCGAAGGCCGCGAGCGCCCTTCGAGCCGCGTCCCGGTGACAGTCACAGTGACTGTCACTGTTCAGGCCAGGCCGGGGGCTTCGTCGAGCTCGGCGGTGCGCCGGCGCTCCGTCAGCCACCAGTTCACCTCGGCCCCGAAGACGATCAAGTTCGCCATCACGTAGAGCCAGACGAGCAGCAGCGCCGGCCCGCCGAAAGCCTTCAGCGCGACCACGTTCCCCGAGAAGCGCACGTAGAGCGGCAGCACCTGGAAGCTCGCCTCCAACAGCACGGCCGCCACTACAGCACCCGGGAGCACGTCGCGGAACGAGTGCTCGACGTTCGTCAGCAGGTAGTAGACCGCGAGCAGGAAGATGAGCACCGCGAGCAGCGAGACCGCGACCGAGAGCCCGTACGCCACGTAGACGTTCTCGGCGAATCCGCCCGCGTAGCGCTTGAGCAGGTCGTTGCCGAACGACCCGATCAGCAGCCCGACGAAGAGCGTCACGAGCGAGAGGAGCATCAGCCCGACCGCAAGCAGCTTCCCGCGCAGAAACGACCGGTTCGGCTTGCCGTAGACGATGTTGAACGCGGACTCGAGCACGCTGAAGAGCGACAGAGAGCTCCAGACCAGCGCCGCGCCGCCGATGATCCCGAGAGCCGTTGCATGCTTCTGGATCTCGCGAACCGTGTGGACGATGCTGGAGATGGAGCTGCCCGGGAAGGCACGCTTCAGCTCCGTTACGAGGTAGCTCGATTCGTCCGGCCGCCCGGCGAGGGACAGCGCCGAGATCGTCAAGAAGAGCAGCGGCACGAACGACAGGAGCGCGAAGTAGGCGATCATCGCCGCGAGGTGCGGCCCGCGGTCCGCGTAGAACTTCCCGAGCGGCTTGGGGACGCGCAGCATGAGCCGGAGTATGGGCGGCTCTAGGGGCGCGAGGTGTTAGCGTCAGACGCATGGCCCAGACAGCCCAAGCACTTGCCGACCTGACCGAGATCTCGAGCCAGATCGAGAGCGCCGTCGCCTTCGACCGCGAGGGAACGGTCGTCGCCTCGACCGTGGACGACGAGCGCGCCGGACGTCTCGCCACGACTGCGCTCGAACTGCTCAAGGCGGCCGAGGAGCACGGCACCGACGGCAAGGAGCTCGCGCAGCTCGACGTTGCCCTCCAGGATGGCAGCGTGTTCGTCGTCCGCGACGGCGACCGCCTGATCGTCGCCACGACCACTCCGGAGCCGACCGCCGGCCTCGTCTTCTACGACCTCAAGAGCGCCCTGCGCGGGATGGGAGAACCGGAGAAGCCGAAGCGCGCGGCTCCGAAGCGCGCCACTCCGAGGAAGAAGAAGGATGCGGGGTCGTAACTTCCTGACCGGGTTCCTGCTCGCCGCCGGCTCGGCTGCGGGCACCGTCCTCTATCGTCGCCGCGCCGCGCGCCGGCGGGAGCGCGTCCAGCTCTACTTCGGCGACGGCTCGATGGTCTCGCTGACCGAGGGCTCGCCCGAGGCGGAGCGCCTGCTCGCCCACGCGCGCGAGCTCCTCGCGGCCGCGCGGGGCTAGATGGAACGGGACGACCTCGGCGCGGCCCTCCGCGAGCACGCCTACCTCGAGGGCGATTTCGTCCTGCGCTCCGGTCGCCGGTCGCGCTACTACCTCGACAAGTACCGCTTCGAGACGCGGCCCGATCTGCTCGGCCCGCTCGGCGAGCTGATCGCCGGGGCCGCGCGCGAGTTCGAGCCTGAGGCCTCGCGCCTGGCCGGGCCTGAGCTCGGAGCAGTTGCGCTCGCCGCGGCGGCCTCGCTCTCGTCGGGCCTGCCCTTCCTGATCGTGCGCAAGGAGCCCAAGGACTACGGCACCGCCAACCGGCTCGAGGGGGTGTCCGAGGAGGGCGAGCTCGTCTGTCTCGTCGAGGACGTCGTCACCTCCGGCGGCGCCGCCGTCGAGGCGATCGAGGCGCTACGGGAGGCAGGGTTACGGGTCGGGACGGCCGTCTGCGTGGTGGACAGGGAAGAAGGTGGAGCCGACGAACTAGCCCGTGTAGGAGTGCGGTTGCGGCCCTTGTTCCGGGCCTCCGAGCTGCTCGCCGAGGCAAAAAGTGCCGCAAAACCGCATGGTTGAGCGGAAAGGGTATCCCTGTTAGGGTTTTTGACCCGGGTTCCAACCCACAGCAACCGGGAGGAGAGGAGCGATTGTGACGAAGCAAGAGTTCGTTGATCGCGTAGCTCAGAGGTCGAACATGTCGAGGCGTGAGGCCTCCGACGCGGTCGACGCGGTGCTCGATTCGATCACCGAGACGTTGCGCCAGCACGGCGAGGTGAACTTCACCGGCTTCGGGAAGTTCTCGACGCAGCACCGCAAGGAGCGGCAGGGCGTCAACCCGCGCAATCCGAGCCAGAAGGTGACGATCCCGGCTGCGACCGTGCCGAAGTTCTCGGCCGGCAGCACGCTGAAGCAGGCCGTGAAAGGCGGCGGCGGCGGTGGCGGCGGCGGCGGCAACGGCGGCGGCGGCGGCGGAGGCTTCTAGCCGCGAGCCCCTTCAAGGTTTGAGCCAGAGGGCCGCGCAAGCGGCCCTCTGGCGTTGTTGTGAGCCGAAGGACGCACGCTAGCCTCTCTCGCGTGAGCGCTGAGCCGGCCGTCGCCTCGACTGCGCTTTTTCCCGACCGGCTGGCGGAAGTGGTCGAGCGCAAGCGTTCCCAGCTGCTCGTCGGCCTCGACCCTCGTCCGGACCTCTTGCCCGTGGAGCTCGCCGGAGACGCGCACCTCTCTCGATCAGCGGCCGCCGAAGCGTGCGAGCGCTTCTGCTGCGGGATCGTCGATGCGGTTGCGCCGCACGTCGTCGGCGTCAAGCCGCAGCTCGCGTTCTTCGAGGCGCTCGGCGCAGACGGAATCCGCGCACTCGAAGACGTCTGCGCCTACGCGCGCTCGGCGGGGCTGATCGTGCTCGCCGACGGCAAGCGAGCCGACATCGGCTCGACCTCGCGCGCGTATGCCTCCGCCTACCTGGAGCCCCACGGCGAGCGCCCTCCGCTCGCCGACGCGCTGACCGTGAACCCGTACCTGGGGCGGGACTCGCTCGAGCCGTTCCTCGCGGCGTGCAGGCGCGACGGCGCCGGGATCTTCTGCATCGTGAAGACCTCGAACGAGGGCGGCGCCGACGTTCAGGACCTCGTCCTCTCCGACGGCCGGCCGCTCTGGCAGCACGTCGCGCGGCTCGTGCACGAGCTCGGCGAGGACCTCGTCGGAAACCGCGGCCTCTCCAGCGTCGGCGCGGTGGTGGGCGCCACCCATCCGCGTGCCGTCGGCGAGGCGCGGCGGCTGCTGCCGAAGTCGATCCTGCTCCTGCCCGGAGTCGGTGCTCAGGGAGCGACTCCGGCCGACATCGCCCGGGCATTCACGAGCGGGCCGGCCAGCGCGCTCGTGAACGCTTCCCGCAGCGTCATCTACGCCTTCCGCAACGGCCAGGAGGACTGGCGAAGGGCGGCGGCCCTGGAGGCGGCAAGGCTGCGCCGCGAGGTCTGGGCCGTGTCGGGCTGGTAAGCCGTGTCGCGCGGCTGGCGGGGGGAGGTCAAGCGCTACGGCGCGCCTGCAGCGTTTCTCGCCGCGGTGACGATCGCGGTGCTCCTAGTGCGTTCCGGGCTGCAGACCAAGGACTCGCCGGCCACGACCTCCGTCGCGACCACCCAGTCCACGCCTACCACGACCGGGGCGACGACCGGGACGACGACCGCCAAGCAGAAGCAGTTCTACCGCCTGCGCGCCGGCGAGACCCTCAGCGACGTGGCGATCCGCTTCGGCACCACCGTCGAGGATCTGCTTGCCCTGAACCCCGGGATCGAGCCCACGAACCTGAACATTGGCCAGCGGATCCGCGTGCGCTGAGTCATGGAGTAGACTCGCCCACCCGTGAAGCGCCGACTGCTCGTCGCCGCCGCGGCGCTCGCGCTCGCGGCCCCGGTCCTGGGGGCTCCGCCGCAAGTAACCGGGCGCTCGTACGTCGTGGAAAACGGCGTCACCGGCGAGATCCTGCTCGCCCGGAACGCGCGCGAGCGCGTGCCAATCGCGAGCATCACAAAGCTGATGACGGTGCTGCTGACGCTGGAGCACGCCAGACCTAGCGACACCGTCCTCGTCAGCCCGTTCGCCGCGGAGGTCGGCGAGTCGAGCGCCAACCTCCGGCCGGGCGAGCGGCTCACCGTGCGCGAGCTGCTCGAGGCCGCGCTGATCCAGAGCGCAAACGATGCCGCCGATGCGCTCGCGATCTACGTCGGCCACGGGAGCGAGTCGCGCTTCGTGGCGATGATGAACGCGCGGGCCCGCAAGCTCGGGCTCCGGGACACGCACTTCGTCCGCCCCGACGGGCTCGACGCGGCCGGCCACGTCTCGAGCGCGCGCGACGTGACGCTGCTCGCACGCCTGCTGATGCACCGCCCGGTCGTGCGCCAGATCGTGCGCCAGCGCGGAGCCACGATCTCCGGCGGGCGCAGCCTGCACACCTGGAACGACCTGCTCTACAGCTACCCCGGGATCTTCGGCGTCAAGACGGGCCACACCTCGGCTGCCGGCTGGTCGCAGGTGGCCGCGGCGCGCAGGCGTGGCGTCACCGTCTACGCGACCCTGCTCGGCAGCCCGGACCGCGACAGGCGCAACGCCGATCTCGCGGAGCTGCTCGACTGGGGCTTCTCGCGCTACCGGCCGGCCGCGGTGGTCGTTCGGGGCCGCGCCTACGCCCAGGCCGAGCTCGCCTTCGGCCGCAAGCCGCTGACCCTCGTCGCCGCCCGCTCGCTGATGCCGACCGTTCGCGTCGACCACCCCCTCGTGCGGCGGGTCGTCGCGGCGACCGTCGTCGAGCTGCCCGTGCGGCGGGGCCAGGCGCTCGGCGAGGTTCGGGTCTACCAGCGAGGACGCCTGGTCGGTGTCACCCGGCTCGTCGCAGGCCGCTCGGTGGCGCGGCCCGGGATCGTCGGCCGCGCCGGGTGGTACGCGGGGCGTACGCTGCACCACATGGGCGGGTGGTTCTCGTGATCGTCACGGTCACCATGAACGCGGCGATCGATCGCACGCTGACCGTGCCGAACTTCCAGCGCGGGCAGCGACACCGCGCGAGCCAGGGGCTCACGCTCGCGGGCGGCAAGGGGATCAACATCGCGAGGGCCTTGAAGAGCCTCGGAGTCCCCGTGGTCGCCACCGGGCTGGCCGGCGGGCGCACCGGCACCCGAGTCGTCGAGGAGCTGACGAGCGAAGCGATCCTGAACGACTTCGTCCGGATCGACGACGAGTCGCGCACCTCGACGGCGATCGTCGACCCGACCGGCGCGAGCTACACCGAGGTCAACGAGTGGGGGCCTCACGTGCAGCCGGAGGAGCTCGAGATCCTGCTCGAGAAGCTCGCCTACCTCTCTCGCGGTGCCGACTACGTCGTCTTCGCCGGCTCGCTGCCGCGCGGGATCGACAACGACTTCTACGCCGAGGCCGTGCGCGAGCTCAACCGGCGCGGCGCCCAGACGGTGCTCGACTGCGAGGGGGAGCCGCTCCGTCTCGGCGTCCAGGCCGAGCCGTTGCTGATCTCTCCGAACGAGCGCGAGGCCGAGCTGCTTGTCGGCCAGGAGTTCCACGACGACGACGACTTCCTGGCCGGCCTCGAGACAATCGCCGAGCTCGGCGCGCGCAACGTGCTGATCACGCGCGAGTCGGGCTGCTGGGCGCTGTTGCGCTCCGACCGGCAGACGATCCGCTTCCGCGCGCTCGCGCCACGGATCGATGCCGTCTCGGCGGTCGGCTCGGGCGACGTGCTGCTTGCGGGCTTCATCGCGGCGCGGCTCGACGGCCGCACCGACGAGGAGGCGCTCCGCAGCGCGGTCGCCGCAGGGGCAGCTTCAACGTTGGAGCTCGGCGCCGGCCGTTTCGAGCCCCGCGGGGCCGGACGGCTCGTCGCAGGGGTCGAAGTGGCGCAGCTCGAGCCGGTCGGCAGCGACTAAAGGGGTAGCCCGGGAGCGCCGATAGGGGGATGGCGATGAATCGCCAGCGCCTGCCTGTGGTGCTGTCTGCGGCGGCTCTCCTCATTGCCGTACTCGGCGCTACACCGAATGGATTCGCGGCCTTCAAAGGGGTGGCGAAGGTCGCCTTGTTCGCCAAGAACGCGGGCAAGGTCGGCGGCATCGCGGCCTCGAAGAAGCCGAAGGCGGGCAAGCTCCTGGCGCTCGGCAAGAACGGCAAGTTTCCGGCCTCGGTGCTGCCCGTCACTACGCCCTCGACGGGCCCCGAGGGGGCGCGCGGCCCAGCCGGCCCGGCAGGGCCGCAGGGCCCGCAAGGCCTGCAGGGGCTGAAGGGCAACAAGGGCACGACCGGCCCGGCAGGGCCAATCGGCCCGGGTGGAGCGCAGGGACCGCCCGGACCGCCCGGCGGCTTCGGGCTGCTCAACCTCGCGCGCGCCGGTGTCTCGAAGGTGACCGTCAGCTCCGGCGCGGCGCACTCGGCGACCGCGGCCGGCTCGGACGGGTTCCCGCTCGTCGTCGTGCTGGACACGAGCAACGACGATCTCAGGATCGTGCACTGCAACGATGCGACCTGCTCGTCCTCGACGGCCACCACGCTCGATTCGACCGGCAACGTCGGCCGCTACCCCTCCGTCACCGTCGGCTCAGACGGCTTCGGGTTGGCCAGCTACCTGGACACCACGAACGGGAACCTCAAGAGCGCCCACTGCGCCAACCTCACTTGCACGAGCTTCACGACTGCGACGATCGTCTCGAGCGGCACCGTCGCCGACGACTTCACCTCGGTAAACGTCGGGACCGACGGCCTCGGGCTCGTCAGCTACGTGGACAGCGGCAACCTCAAGGTCGCCCACTGCACGAACGTCGCCTGCTCGAGCGCGGGCGTGAACGCGATCGACGCGACCGCGGTTGCTTACTCGTCGTTGGCGATCGGCGCCGACGGCCTACCACTTGTGAGCTACTTCGACAACGCGAACGTCGACCTCAAGGCCGCCCATTGCGCCGACCTCGCGTGCTCGAGCTCGACGGCAAGCACGCTCGACTCGACCGGCAACGTCGGCCTCTACAGCTCACTCACGATCGGCGCGGACGGGCTCGGCCTCGTCACCTACCGGGACGGGAACACGGGCGCCCTTGCGGTCGCGCACTGCAACAACCTCGCCTGCACGAGCGCCGGCATCTCCGCGGTTGACCCCGGCGCCCAGGCACAGTACTCGGCGATCACCCTCGGAACCGACGGGCTCGGCGTGATCAGCTACTACGACGGCACGGGCGCGGCGCAGGACCTGAAGGTCGCGCATTGCGGGAACGTCGCCTGCACCACCTCCTCGTACGTTGCCGTCGACACTCCGGGCCAGGTCGGCTGGAACACGTCGATCACGATTGGCTCGGACGGCCTTCCGTTCGTCAGTTACCGCGATGTGAGCGGCAACTCGGTCAAGGGCCTGCACTGTCCGAACGTCTTCTGCGTCGGGCACCTCCGGCGCCGCTGAGCCGTCCAGGGGCGGTGCTACCATCGCCCTCCACTTGAGAGACGGCAGCGAGAACAATTTTTCGGCCCAGGCGATCGCGATCGCGCCTGGGCTTTTCGCTTTGAAAGGGGCTGCGTAGCGTGGAAATCGAGATCGGCCGGGGGAAGAAGGCGCGGCAGGCGTACGGGTTCGACGACATCGCGATCGTGCCCTCGCGGCGCACGCGCGACCCGCAGGACGTCGACATCGGCTGGAAGCTCGGCCCGCACCTGCTCGAGCTGCCGCTGATCGCCTCGGCGATGGACGGAGTCGTCTCGCCGAAGATCGCGATCGAGCTCGGCAAGCTCGGCGGGCTCGGCGTCCTCAACCTCGAGGGCATCTTCACGCGCTACGCGAATGCCGAGCCCGAGTTGGCGAAGATCGCGAAGCTGACGAAGGAGCAGGCGACGGGCGGGATGCAGAAGATCTACGAGAAGCCGGTCAAGCCCGAGCTGATCGCCAAGCGGATCGCTGAGATCAAGGAATCCGGCGTGCTCGTCGCGGGCTCGCTGACCCCCCAGAAGGTGCGCGACCACTACGAGGCCGCGCTCGAGGCGGGGCTCGACATTCTGGTCATCCAGGGCACGGTCGTCTCGGCCGAGCACGTCTCCTCGAACGGGCACGCGCTCAACCTGAAGGAGTTCATCGCCAGCCTGCCCATCCCCGTCATCGTCGGCGGCTGCGCCTCGTACCAGACGGCGCTGCACCTGATGCGGACCGGGGCGGAGGGAGTGCTCGTCGGCGTCGGGCCCGGCCAGGCGTGCACCACGCGTGGAGTCCTGGGCGTCGGCGTGCCGCAGGCGACAGCGATCGCCGACGCCGCGGCTGCGCGGATCCAGCACCTGCTCGAGACCGGCAAGTACGTCAACGTGATCGCGGACGGCGGCATGCGCACCGGTGGCGACATCGCCAAGGCGGTCGCCTGCGGTGCGGACGCGGTGATGGTCGGCTCGCCGCTCGCTCGGGCCAAGGAGGCGCCGGGCCGCGGGTTCCACTGGGGCATGGCCACCTTCCATCCGACGCTGCCGCGCGGCGCGCGCGTTGCGGTCGAGCAGAACGCGACGCTCGAGGAGATCGTGATCGGCCCCGCGCGCGAGAACGACGGCACGCTCAACCTGATGGGCGCGCTGCGCACCTCGATGGCGACCTGCGGCTACGAGTCGATCCACGACTTCCAGAAGGCCGAGGTGATGCTCGCGCCGTCGATCAAGACCGAGGGCAAGTCGCTCCAGCAGGCACAGCGAATCGGAATGGGCTAGGTGACGTGGGCGAGGTCGTCCCTCTTCCGGTAGCGGAGGCTGCGCCGGAGGAGCGGCCGGTGCTCGTGCTCGACTGCGGCGGCCAGTACGCGCAGCTGATCGCGCGGCGGGTTCGAGAGTGCCGCGTCTACTCCGAGCTCGTCTCACACTCGATCACGGCGGCGGAGGCTCGGGCGCGCAACCCCCGGGCGCTCGTGCTCTCCGGCGGGCCGGCGTCGGTCTACGCGGAAGGTGCGCCGCAGGTCGATCCGGGGCTCTTCGAGCTCGGCGTTCCGGCCCTCGGCATCTGTTACGGGATGCAGCTGATGGCGCAGGACCTCGGCGGGCGCGTCGAGCGGACCGGCGTCTCGGAGTTCGGGAAGACCGAGCTGAACGCCGAGCCGGCAAGCGAGCTCTTCAAGGGGCTACCACCGGAGCAGACCGGCTGGATGAGCCACCGCGACTCGGTGGCCGCCGCTCCGACCGGCGCGCGGGTCACGGCCGAGTCGCCCAACGCGCCGATCGCGGCCTTCGAGGACCCGGAGCGGGGGCTCTACGGGGTGCAGTTCCATCCGGAGGTCGTGCACACGCCGCACGGGACGGAGCTGCTGAAGAACTTCCTCTACACAGTGGCGGACGCGCCGCCCACATGGACGGCGGCAGCCGTGATCGAGGAGCAGGTCGAGCGGATCCGAGCGCAGGTCGGTCACGACCGCGTCCTCTGCGCGCTCTCCGGCGGCGTCGACTCGGCGGTGGCCGCGCTGCTCGTGCACAAGGCCGTCGGCGACCAGCTCGTCTGCGTCTTCGTCGATCACGGGTTCCTGCGTAAGGACGAGGCGGCGCAGGTGGTCGAGACCTTCGAGGGGCACTTCCACGTGCCCCTCATCCACGTCCAGGCGCAGGACCGGTTCCTCGCGCGTCTCGAAGGCGTCTCCGACCCGGAGGAGAAGCGGAAGGCGGTCGGCGAGGAGTTCATCCGGGTCTTCGAGGAAGAGTCAAACCGTCTCGGGAAGATCCGCCACCTCGTCCAGGGAACGCTCTACTCGGACGTGATCGAGTCCGGCGGCGACGCCTCGGTCGCGGCGAAGATCAAGTCCCACCACAACGTGGGCGGGCTGCCCGAGGAGATGGAGATGGAGCTCGTCGAGCCGCTGCGCCAGCTCTTCAAGGACGAGGTGCGGCGCGTGGGCGAGGAGCTCGGCCTGCCGGAGCAGATGGTCTGGCGCCAGCCGTTCCCGGGGCCCGGCCTGGCGATCCGGATCATCGGCGAGGTCACGCGCGAGCGGCTGGAGATCCTGCGCGAGGCCGACTCGATCCTGCAGGAGGAGATCCGCCGCGCAGGCCTCTACCGCGAGCTGTGGCAGTCGTTCGCGGTCCTGCCGGCGATCCGTTCGGTCGGCGTCCAGGGCGACGAGCGCACGTACGGCTACCCGGTGGTGATCCGTGCCGTGACGAGCGACGACGCGATGACCGCGGACTGGGCGCGCCTGCCCTACGACCTGCTGGAGACGATCTCGAGCCGAATCGTGAACGAGGTGCCCGCGGTGAACCGCGTGGTGCTCGACATCACCTCGAAGCCGCCGTCGACGATCGAGTGGGAGTGATCGCCGGATAGCGAGCCCGGATCTCGTCGACGTAGCCGGCTAGTCGCTCCGCCAGCTCCGCGTCACGGATCTCCAGCACGTTCTCGGCGTTCTTCTCGCCCGAGTGCGAGAGGTTGAACGAGCCCGTGAAGACGACGTCGTCGGTCACGACCAGCTTCGCATGCATGAAGTTGTGCAGGCTGGTGGGCTCCCAGGGCTCAGAGAGCTTTCCCGAGAAGGGCCCCGCCATGATCTGCTGGAGCAACGGGAGCTTCCAGGCGACGTTCCCGTTCGCCTGCCACTGGCGGACGACATCGGCCACCTGCGTCGCGTCGACGCAGCCGGCGACGTCTGCCTTGCCGTCGGCTATCACCTGCGCGAGCGTCGCGAGGACAGGCGCCGTCGTGATCACCGGCGAGCAGATCCGCACGCGCTTCGACTGGCTGATCTTCTTGGCGATCCGGTGCGAGAGCGCCTCGCCGTGACCCGGCGTGAACCACGGCTTGACTCGCGTGCCGTCCACGTCCACGGGTCTCGGCTCGACGAAGCCGCTCTGCTCGACGACGCCTGTATCCCACAGCTCCTCGAAGTCGAGCGTGAAGGCATGTGCAAGCGTCGGCGACTCGACCGTGACGATCAGGTTCTCCTGGCGCGCCCACGAGTCGTCGGTCCAGTTCGTGGAGCCGGTCCAAACCGACTCACCGTCCCGGATCACGTACTTGTGGTGCATCAGGTCGGGCACGCCGGCGATCGGCCGTGAGGGCAGGCCGAGCGAGGCGATCAGCTCGACGTCGGGCTCCGGCGGAGGCGGCACGGGGATCGGGTTGGCGCTGTCGACGTCGTAGATGATCCGCACCGCCACCCCGCGTCCGGCGGCCTCCTTGAGCGCACCACCGACGAGGTCCGCCGTCTCGGGCCCCAGATGGAAGTCGTACTGCGCGAGGTCGAGCGAGCGTTGGGTAGGCGCGAGGAACTCCACCAGCTCGCGCGCGATGTCGAGCGGCTGCTGGCCACCGTCGGTCAGAGTTCGGATTCGGATGGATGAGCTCATCGAACGAGTGGCCAGTGCCCGGATCGGCGAGACCTTCAACTTCTATCGTGACGGTCGCGGGGCCGCCGCGCGCAGGGAGCGCCTGCGCGCCTACCTGGAGTCGCGCCGCGAGGCTCCGCTGCTGCTCGTCGGCGAGGCCGCCGGCTACCGCGGCGCGCGGGTCTCCGGGATCCCGTTCACCTCCGAGCGGCAGCTGACCGGCCGTGGCCCGGCCGAGGCGACGGCGACGATCGTCCGCCGCGTGCTCGCCGAGCTCGGGCTCGAGGAGCAGACGCTCTGCTGGAACGTCGTGCCCACGCACCCGCATCTCCCAGGTCGGCCGGCGACGAACCGACGTCCAAGCCGCGCCGAGATCGAGGCTTCGCAGCCCTACCTGCGAGAGCTTTCGCGCGGCCGCTGCGTCATCGCCGTGGGTCGTCTGGCACAGGCTGTCCTCGGCGGGCCGTATGTCCGGCATCCCAGTCATGGCGGCGGGGCGGAATTCCGAGCCGGGCTGCTAGCATTCCTCGCCGGCGGACAGCGAGTCCGCCGCTTTTCTGCATGAAGACCTACAACGCAAAGCCCGGCGAGATCGATCGCCTCTGGTACGTGGTGGACGCCGAGGGGAAGACCCTCGGGCGTCTCGCTACCCAGATCGCGGACACGCTCCGCGGCAAGGGAAAGCCCGAGTACACGCCACATGTGGACACGGGCGACTTCGTCGTCGTCGTGAACGCGGAGAAGATCGCGGTCACCGGCAAGAAGCTGGACGACAAGATCTACTACCGCCACTCCGGCTACCCAGGCGGGCTCAGGGAGCGGCCGCTGCGCGAAGAGCTTGCGCGCCGGCCCACCGAGGTGCTGCGCAAGGCGGTCAAGGGCATGCTTCCGCGCAATCGCCTCGCGCGCGCCCAGATCACCAAGCTGAAGATCTACGCCGGCCCCGAGCATCCGCACGAGGCCCAGGCTCCCAGGCAGCTCGAGGTGAAGAGCTGATGGCCGAGCGCGCGCAGTACCAGGGCACCGGCAAGCGCAAGACCTCCGTGGCGCGGGTGATCCTTCGTCCCGGCGACGGGACGACCTGGTTCAACGGCCGGACGATCGAGGCGTACTTCCCGCGGGCCACGCACCGCGAGCTCGCGCTCGCGCCGCTGAAGGTCGCGGGTGTCGAGGGGACCTTCGACGTCCGGGTCCGGGTGCACGGCGGCGGGCCGAGCGGCCAGGCGGGTGCCGTCCGCCATGGCATCGCCCGGGCGCTCGTCGAGGCCGATCCGGAGCTGCGCTTGCCGCTCAAGCGCGCCGGCTTTCTCACGCGCGATGCGCGCATCGTCGAGCGCAAGAAGGCCGGCCTGCACAAGGCGCGCAAGGCGCCGCAGTTCTCCAAGCGTTAGTTGTCGCGCCGCTACTTCGGTACTGACGGGATCCGGGGGATCGTCGGGGAAGACCTGACGCCCGAGCTCGTCGAGCAGCTTGGCCACGCGGCAACCCTCTGGTCGCAGCGAGGGCGCGTCTTCGTCGGCCGAGACACGCGCGGTTCGGGGCCCGAGCTCGAGGAGGCATTCGCCCGCGGAGTCGTCTCCGCAGGGGGGAACGCCGTCCTCGCCGGGGTCCTGCCGACGCCGGCGGTCGCGCTGCTCGCGCTCGACCTCGGCGCCGTCATCTCGGCCTCCCACAACCCGCCCGAGTACAACGGCGTCAAGCTCTTCGACCGCGAGGGCCAGAAGCTGACCGATGCGGCGGAAGAGGAGATCGAGGCGCTCTTCGACACGTCGTTCGGCGGCCCGCCCGGGGAGACCGACCACGTCGGCGTCGCGACCGACAGCTACCTCGATCACATCGTCGAGCGCTTCGGCTCAGACCTCACCGGCCTGAGCGTCGTCGTCGACTGCGCCAACGGGGCGTACTCCGGGATCGCGCCACTTGCCTTCGAGCGCCTCGGGGCGCAGGTGACGACGATCGGCTCGGATCCGGATGGCACGAACATCAACGTCGGCTGCGGAGCCACCGACCTCACGACTTTGCAACAGACTGTTACTAAGTCAGGCGCCGACCTGGGCGTGGCCTTCGACGGCGACGGCGACCGGATGCTGGCCGTGGACGCGCGTGGCAACAGCCGTGGACGGAGACCAGATCCTGGCGATCCTGATGCTGGACCTGGAGGTCGAGTTGATCGCCGTCACGGTGATGGCGAACCTCGGACTGCACCGACTGGCCGAGGAGCGCGGGATCCGCGTGGTGACGACCGACGTGGGCGACCGCTACGTACTCGAGGCACTCCGCAGGGAGGGCGGCCTCCTCGGAGGCGAGCAGTCCGGGCACATCATCTACCTGCGTGATCACGTCACCGGCGACGGGCTGGCCGCGGCGCTCCTCCTCTGCGGCGCGCTCCGCGGGCGAACCCTCGAAGAGGCCGCCGCCGTCATGCCGCGTTATCCACAGGCCAGAGCCAATATCCGCGTCTTGCGCCGGGAGCTCCCCCCGGCTATCGCTGAAGAGGTAGAACGACTGAATCAGCAGCTCGAGGGCCGCGGCCGTGTGCTGGTACGGCCTTCCGGCACCGAGCCGGTGATCCGAGTGCTCGCCGAGGCGGAAACGGCTGCTGAGGCGGAAGAAACGTGTGGTACCATCAGCGCTCTCGTTACTCGAGAGCTCGGCTGATCCGACCCGACGCAGGGCTGGAAGAGCGGCCGGGCCTTTCGCGTTCTTAAGGGGGTTTCGGCGTGTGCGGGATCATCGGATACGTCGGGCAAAGAGCCTGTAAGGACCTGTTGCTCCAGGGCCTCGAGCGCCTCGAATACCGTGGCTACGATTCGGCCGGGCTCGCGCTGCTCGAAGACGGGGCGCTGGACTACGACCGCGCCGTAGGCAACCTCCAGGTGCTCAAGAAACAGGCCGGGTCGAACGGCTCCCAGGCTACGACGGGGCTCGGCCACACGCGCTGGGCCACCCACGGTGCCGTGAACATGCAGAACGCGCACCCGCTCACCGGCTGCGACGAGGGCAAGCTCGCGATCGTCCTGAACGGAATCGTGGAGAACTACCGCGAGCTGAAGGGATCGCTCGAGTCCGAGGGCCACACCTTCCGCACCGAGACCGACGCCGAGGTGGTCGTGCACCTGATCGAGCGCCACTACAAGGGCGACCTACTCGAGGCGACGCGCGAGGCGTACCGCGAGCTCGAAGGGCACTTCGCGTTCGTCGTCGTCCACCACGACCACCCCGAGGAGCTCGTTGGCGCGAGGCTCCAGTGTCCGCTGCTCGTGGGCGTCGGCGACGGCGAGATGTTCTTCGCGTCGATGGCCGCTGCGTTCATCGGCGAGACCCGTTCGATCCAGCTGATCGAGGACGGCGAGGTCGTCTCGATCACGCCCGACGGAGCCCGCTTCGTCTGCGTGGAGGACGGCGAGCTCGAGCGCGAGGTGATCGAGGTCGACTGGGACATGGAGGCCGCCGAGAAGAGCGGTTACGAGACCTTCATGCTCAAGGAGATCTACGAGCAACCGGAGGCCGTCGCGGAGACCCTCGGCGACCGCGTTCGCCACGGCACGCTCGTGCTCGAGAGCCTCGGCATGACCGAGGAGCAGCTGCGCAACCTGCGGCGGATCGTGATCGTCGCCGCCGGCACCTCGTACCACGCGGGCGTCGTCGGCCGCTACATGATCGAGGAATGGGCGCGGCTGCCGGTGGAGCCCGACATCGCGAGCGAATGGATCTACCGCAACCCGGTGCTCTCGAAGGACACGCTGGTGATCGGGATCTCTCAGTCGGGCGAGTCGCGAGACACGGTGAACGCGATCAAGCTCGCCCGCGACCTCGGCGCGCGGACGCTCGCGATCACGAACCTGATGGGCTCGCAGATCACGCGCGAGGCCGAGTCGGTGCTCTACACGCGCTGCGGCCTCGAGATCGGCGTCGCGGCCTCGAAGACGTTCACGGCGCAGGTCGCACTGCTCGCCTTGATCGGCCTCAAGCTGGCACAGGTGCGCAAGACGCTGCCGCCCGAGGAGGTCAAGATCATCCTCGACCAGCTGTACGAGCTGCCGGAGAAGATCAAGCAGTTCCTGGACGGCGACCACCCGATCGACGAAATCGCCGAGCGGTTGTACGACAAGCAGTTCTTCCTCTACCTGGGCCGTCACATCGGGCTGCCGGTCGCGCTGGAGGGCGCCCTCAAGCTGAAGGAGATCTCCTACATCCCGACGGACGCCTACTCGGCCGGCGAGATGAAGCACGGGCCGATCGCGCTGCTCGAGGAGGGCACGCCGGTGGTCTGCGTGGCGACCGACCAGAAGGTGATCTACGACAAGGTCGTCTCGAACATCCAGGAGACGCGAGCGCGCGGCGCGCACGTGATCGCGATCGCGACCGACGGCAACGAGGACATCCAGCACCACGCGGACGACGTCATCTACGTGCCGCGCTCACCTGCGTTCCTGCAGTCGGTGCTCGCGGTCGTTCCGCTGCAGCTGCTGGCGTACCGAATTGCGCGCCTGCGCGGCCTGAACGTCGACCAGCCGCGCAACCTGGCGAAGACCGTCACCGTCGAGTAGTGGGCGCGGGCCAGGGAGCGGCGTTTCTCGGCGTCTCGCTCCTGGTCATCGTCACTCCCGGTCAGGACACGGCGCTGACGATCCGGAACACGCTCGCCGGCGGCCGGCGCGGGGGAGTCTTCACGGCCCTCGGGGTCGTCAGCGGCCAGGTCACGTGGGCCCTGGCGACGAGCGCAGGGCTCGCAGCGGTGCTCGTTGCCTCGCAGCCCGCGTTCACCGCGCTACGGCTCGCGGGGGCGGCGTATCTCGTGTTGCTCGGCGCTGCAGGCGCTCGTGGCCGCTGTTCGCGCTCGCGGTCGGGAGGCGGCGCCGGGACCGAGAACGCGTCCCGCTGCGCGCACCGCCTACCGTCAGGGACTGCTGAGCAACCTGGGCAATGCGAAGGTCGCCGTCTTCTTCACGAGCCTGCTGCCGCAGTTCGCTCCCGGTGGTGACCCGACGTTCTGGACGATGCTTCCGCTCGGACTCTGCTTCGCCGCTCTGACGCTGACCTGGCTGACCGCCTACGCCGTCGTGGTCGCCAGGGCGCGCAACGTCTTGCTCAGGCCACGCGTCCGGCGCGCCCTCGACGCGTGCACCGGAGCCGTGCTCGTCTCGCTGGGCCTGCGCCTGGCCGTCGAGCGCTGAGCGGCGGCTATCGTCGCCTGCCGTGGACGTGATAGACCAGATCGGCCAGGGCCTCTCGAACGCCTTTCAGATGGCGTGGGAGGTCTGGTGGGCGCTCGTGCTCGGGTTCCTCTTGTCGGGGATCGTGCAGGCGTGGGTGCCACGCTCGCGGATCGAGGGGGCGCTCGGCGGGCGCGGACTGAAGCCCGTGCTGCTGTCGACCGGGCTCGGTGCGGCCTCGTCCTCGTGCAGCTACGCCGCGGTGGCGATCGCGAAGTCGGTGTTCCAGAAGGGCGCGAGCCTCGTCTCCGCGATGGTCTTCCAGTTCGCCTCGACGAACCTGGTCTTCGAGATCGGGATCGTGATCTGGATCTTCCTCGGCTGGCAGTTCACGCTCGCGGAGTTCGTCGGCGGCGTGATCCTGATCGTGCTGATGTGGATCGGCATCCGGCTGCTCGTCTCGCGGCGAGCGGAGGAGAAGGGTCGCGAGCATGCGCAGGCTGCCAATACCGGGCATGTGCACCATTCGGCGGGCGGCTCGCGGCTGCTCTCGCTCGACGCCTGGTCGGACGTCGCCCACAACTTCCGGGGCGACTGGGAGATGCTCTGGAAGGAGATCACCGCCGGCTTCCTGATCGCCGGGTTCGTCGCGCTGCTGCCGATGAACGTCTTCAACGACCTCTTCCTGACGGATCAGGGAGGCACGCTTCAGTTGATCGAGAACGTGATCGTCGGGCCGCTGGTGGCCGTGCTCTCGTTCGTGTGCTCGGTGGGGAACGTGCCGCTCGCTGCCGTGCTCTGGGGCGGAGGCATCTCGTTCTCCGGCGTGATCGCGTTCATCTACGCCGACCTGATCATCATCCCGATCGTGCTCATCTACGGCCGCTACTACGGGTGGCGGCTGACGGCGTTGCTCGTCGGGATCATGTTCGGCGCCATCGTGGCGGCGGCGCTGCTCGTGGACGGGATCTTCAGCTGGCTCGGGTTGATTCCCGAGACGCGGCCCTCGATCGACTCGATCACCGAGCGCGGGATCTCATGGAACTACACGACCGCGCTCAACATCGTCTTCACGCTCGTGGCGGCCGCGCTGATCGGGCTGACGATGCGCCGCGGCGCGCGCGACCCGGTCTGCGGCATGACCGTCGACCACCGCAACGCCGAATCGAGCGAGTACCGCGGCACGCGCCACTTCTTCTGTGGGCCGGGGTGCCGGGCGAAGTTCGAGGCCGACCCGGCGCGCTACACGGCTAGGGAAGCTTCGGCAGATCCGGCGCCGGCGGAACACTAAGGAGGCGTGTTGGGACAGCCCCAGGGTGTGTCCGGTGGTGTTTGCGAAGGCGCGGAGGCAAAACCTGGGCCTGTCGTGGCAAGATCACTCTTCCGGGTGACGGCGCCTCGTGGAAGGAAGCCAGATGCGCGTCTGTGCCGATTGCAAAGGGGAGTTGGAGGCGGCCTATCGCTTCTGCCCCTGGTGCGCGGCCCCGCAGAGGCGCAAGCTGGTCGAGTTCTTCCGCGCCCACCCGCGTGACGAGGGTCAGGCGCTGCGGGTTTCGCGCTACCTCACGGAGGACCCGCACGTCCGCTTCAGCGTCTGGAGCGCGGACGGCGTCGCGGAAGCCGCGGTCTCGCTGGAGGAGGAGGAAGCGGCGCGCCTGGCCGCGTTCCTCGCCGCTCCCGGCCCGCGCCCGCGCGCGCTCGACCGGCTGCTCGCGCTCCTGCCGCGGGCTGCTAGCGGCGGCCGCGGACCTTGCGCTGGGCCTTCGCGGCCCGGTCCAGCGTCTCCAGCTCGTCCAGGCTTCGGCCGGCGCCTTCGGCGACGCAGGTCAGCGGCGACTCGACCAGCTGTACAGGTAGGCCGACCTCGCTGCGCAGGCGCTCGTCGACCCCGCGCAGGAGCGAGCCGCCGCCGGCCATCACGATCCCGCGCACGCCCAGGTCCGCTGCCAGCTCAGGCGGCGTTCGCTCCAACGTGTCCTTGACCGCGCTGATGATCCGCCCGACCGGCGCCTCGAGTGCGCGCCGCACGTCGCCGCCCGTGAGGGTGACCCGCCGCAGGAGCCCCGTCACCAGGTCGCGTCCGGCGACGGTCGTTTCCTCCGAGTCGTCGGCGGCCCAGGCGGAGCCGACCTCGATCTTCGCGACCTCGGCGGTTTCCTGGCCGATCAGCAGCTTGTGGACGTTCTTGACGTAGTCGACGATTGCGTCGTCCATCTCGTAGCCGCCGACACGGATCGACTCCCAGACCACCATTCCGCCGAGCGAGATGACGGCAACCTCGGTCGTGCCGCCGCCGATGTCGATCACCATGCTCGCGACCGCGTCGCCGACGGGCAGGTTCGCCCCGATCGCAGCAGCCATCGGCTCCTCGATCAGGTAGACGGATCGCGCTCCCGCGGCGCGCGTCGCCTCGTCCACCGCGCGGCGTTCGACATCCGTGATCCCGCTCGGCACGCAGAGCACGACCCGCGAGTAGGCGAAGCGGCTGCCGCCCGCCTTCGAGATGAAGTGGCGCAGCATCTCCTCGGTGATCTCGAAGTCGGCGATCACGCCGTGCCGCAGGGGTCGGATCGCTCGGATCGAAGCAGGCGTCCGGCCGATCATCCGCTTGGCCTCGGCGCCGACCGCGTGCACGCGGCCCGTCTCCTCCGAGATCGCGACCACGGACGGCTCGAACAGGACGATCCCGCGCCCGCGAATGAACACGAGCGTGTTCGCCGTGCCGAGATCGACCGCCATGTCGCGGCCGCTGCCGATTGACCCCCAAAGACGCATGCCCCGCTGGACCCTAGCCACGCCGAGGTATAAACGTGGCCGTGGCCGTCACCGAAGGCCGGATTCCCTTCCACGGTGCCGAGACCTGGTATCGCTCGGTCGAGCCCGACGGCGGCGCCGACGCGATACCCCTGCTGTGCCTGCACGGGGGCCCGGGCGCCAACTGGCTCCACCTCAAGCCTTACGAGGAGCTGGCCGACGAGCGCCGCGTCGTCTTCTACGACCAGCTGGGCTCGGGCAACTCGGCGCTGTCAGGCCCGCACGACTCGGCGATGTGGGTGCCGGAGCTCTTCGTCGAAGAGGTGGACGCCGTGCGGGAGGCGCTCGGCCTCGATCGCGTGCACATCCTCGGTCACTCCTGGGGCGGGATGCTCGGCATGCAGTACGCGACCGGAAGGCCCGACGGCGTGGTCTCGCTGATCGTGGAGAGCTCGCCCGCCAGCGTCCCCGCCTGGATGCCCGAGGTGCAGCGGCTGCGGTCGGAGCTGCCACCAGAGGTCGAGGCGACGCTCCGCGAGCACGAGGAGGCCGGCGCCACCGACGACCCGGCCTACGAGGAGGCGGTGATGGTCTTCTACCAACGCCATCTCTGCCGCACCGATCCGTGGCCGGACTGGCTCGTCGAGTGCTTCGCGATCCTCGAGGCCAACCCGGAGGTCTACCGCTCGATGAACGGCCCGAGCGAGTTCCACGTGATCGGCACGATCAAGGACTGGGACATCACCGACCGCCTCGGGCAGATCGAGGCGCCGACGCTCGTCTTTTCCGGCCGCTACGACGAGGTGACCCCGGCGACGACGGAGGCGGTCCACCGCGGCATCCCGGGCTCGGAGTACGTGGTGCTCGAGGAGAGCTCGCACATGGCGCAGGCCGAGGAGCCCGAGCAGACGCTGGAGTTGGTGCGCGACTTCCTCGCGCGCTGCGAGCGTCGACTGCAAAGCTAGTTCTGAGGCACGCCGCAAGAGATACTCCGCCAGCGGCGTCAACTTCTCCGAGAACATCGAAAAAGGGGAGAGACATGCGAAGGATCTCTGCGGCGGTTGCTGTGACGGCGTTGGGCGCAGCTGCCATTCTCGTCGGCCTGGCCCCGGCCTCTACATCTGGGCCTGACTACCTCAGCGTCGTCTCATCCAGCGCGAAGGCGAAGCAAAAGAACCAGGCACGGCTCGCGGTGACCACGAAGGCGTCGATTCCGCGCCATCCGGATGCGTTCATCAAGTCCAATCCGGTCGTCGGCTTCGCCTGGGTCGACGTCGCCACCAGCAAGGGGTTCGTCGTGACGATCCATCCGGTGATCGGGCGCGATTCCCATCAGAACCCGAGGGCGTGGCACGCGCACAGGGTGACGCTGAGCGGCGGAGCCACCGCACCGAACGACTTCTGCCTTGCTTCGATCGATGCCAGCCCGACGGCAGGTATCTCGATCCACGGCAAGACGATGAGAGTGAACGTGCGCACGTCGAAGCTGCCGGTAGCGCCTTCGGCATTCGACGTCACGACCGGCTTCACAGTCCAGCACGACACGGCCTGTGCGTCCGGCCTCGCAGTGCGAGTCAGCACCTAGCGAGACAGTCTTCCGAGGACGGGAGGGGCGGCCGCCACGCGGCCGCTACTCTCCTAGTCCACGTTTCGGCGCAGCCGCTTGACCTGGCCGCGGCGCTTCTTCGCTTCCAGGCGACGTTCCCTGGCGGCCTTGCTCGGCCTCGTCGGCTTGCGCTTGCGCGGGACCCGAAGCGCCTCTCGTAGGGCCTCCACGAGCCGCTCGGTCGCAAGCTCGCGGTTGCGCCACTGGCTGCGCTCGTCCTGAGCGACGGCACGCAGCACCGGGCCGGCCTTGGCGATCACCCGCCGCTTCTGGGCGTCCGAGAGCGCGGCCGAGGCCTCGACGTCGAAGGTCGCCTCGACGCGCGTGTCGCTCTTCTGCGCGTGCTGACCGCCCGGGCCGCTCGAGCGCGAGAAGCGGAGCTCGATCTCGAAGCGCGGGATGGAGACCGACCGGGTCACCTGAATAGACTCGCCGCTCATGGCAGCCATTCTCCTAGACGTCGACGGTGTGTTTCACGTCTCCGGGCAGCCGATCGACGGTGGCGGCGCTGCGGTCGCCCGCCTGCGGGAGGCCGGGCATCGGCTCAGGTTCGTCACGAACAACACCACGCACTCCCGCCGGCAGCTCGCCGAGCAGATCCGAGGGCTCGGCGTGGAGCTCGAAGACGGGGAGCTCCAGACGACTCCGCTGGCGGCCGCGCATGCGCTCAAGGGGAAGCGGGTCCTCGCGCTGACGATGCCCGACATCGTCGAGGACCTCGAGGGGATCGAGCTCGTGGGCGAGGGCGCGGACGCCGTGCTGCTCGGCGGTGCGGAAGAGAGCCCGGAGGTGAACAACCAGGTCTTCAGCTACACGAACCTCGCCCGCGCGTTCGCGGAGCTCAACGAGGGCGCCGAGCTCTATTGCCTGCACAAGAACCCCTGGTGGCAGACCGTGCGCGGGCCGCTGCTGGACGCGGGCGCGTTCGTCGCGGGGCTGGAATACGCGGCCGACCTCCAGGCGACGGTGCTCGGAAAACCGAGCGCGGCGTACTTCAACGCGGCCCTCGACGCGCTCGATACGGACGCGACGCTGACCTGGATGGTGGGCGACGACGTGGAGGCCGACATCGGGGGCGCCGCCGCGTGCGGGCTGCGCACCGTGCTCGTCCGCACGGGCAAGTTCCGACCCGACGCGGTCGAGGCCGCGCGTGTCAAGCCGGAAGGGATCATCAGCTCGATCGCCGCGTTGCCGGAGTGGATCGAGTCCGCCCCGTAGTCAGTTTCCGCCATGCGTGTCGGCGTCGACCTGATCGAGATCCCCAGGATCGCCCGTGCCCTGGAGCGCTACCCGGGCTTCCGCGAGCGCTGCTTCACCGAGGCCGAGCGCGCCTACTGCGACTCCAAGCCGAACCCGCCGCAGCACTACGCGGCGCGCTTCGCCGGCAAGGAGGCAGTCGGCAAGGCGCTCGGCTCCGGCGTGCGCTTCACCTGGCGCGAGATCGAGATCGCGGGCCGGCCGAAGCCGGGGGTGACCCTCACGGGGAAGACCAAGGCGTGGGCCGAGCGCGTCGGCGCGGGGGAGATCGAGCTCTCGATGACGCACTCGAAGGAGCTCGCCCAGGCGGTGTGTGTCGTCGCGGATGCTTGACCCTCTCTACACCGCCGACGAGATGAAGGCCGCCGAGGCCGGGCACGATGTCAAGGAGCTGATGGCGCGCGCCGGTCGCGCGGTCGCCGAGGAGGCGATGCGCCGCTTCCCGGAGGCCCGGCGCTTCGTCGCGGTCTGCGGCAAGGGAGCCAACGGCGGCGACGGGCGAATCGCGCTCGAGGTGCTGGAAGCCGCCGGCAAGGCAGCTCGGCCGGCGGAGGACGCCCCGCTCGAGGAGGCGGACGTGATCATCGACGCGCTCTTCGGTACCGGCTTCCACGGCGAGCCACGCGAGGACGCCGCGCGCACGATCGAGGCGATCAACGCGGCCGGAGCGCCCGTGGTCTCGGTCGACCTGCCCTCGGGGGTCGACGCCTCGACCGGCGAGGTGGCGGGCGCCTGCGTCGAGGCCGCCGTGACGGTGACCTTTCACGGGCGGAAAGTCGGGCTCGAGGTGGCTCCGGGCCGCTTTCGGGCGGGCGAGGTGGCGGTCGCCGACATCGGCCTCGAGCCGCGCGACACCGAGCACAAGCTCGTGACGCCGGCGATCCTGGGGGAGATCCCGCGCCGGCAGTCCAACCAGAACAAGTACACCGCCGGAACCGTGCTCGTCGTCGGCGGCTCGCGGGGGCTGACCGGCGCGCCCTGTCTCACGGCCGAGGCGGCCTTTCGCGCCGACGCGGGCTACGTCGCAGTTGCGATGCCGGACTCCACGCTGGCTGTCTTCGAGCAACGGCTGCTCGAGGCGGTGAAGCTGCCCTGCCCCGAGAAGGACGGCCGCATCTCGCCGCAGGCGGTCGAACCGATCGTGGAGTTCGCGGGGAAGGCCGGGTCGCTCGCAGTGGGCCCGGGGCTCGGGCGCGGCAGGGGGCCGAGCGAGGTCGTGCGGCTGCTGCTGGAGCAGCTCGACCGGCCGATCGTCGTGGACGCGGACGGGCTCTACGAGCTGGAGCCGGTCGAGCGCTCGGCGCCGACGGTGCTGACCCCGCACGAGGGCGAGCTCGCGCGGCTGCTCGGCGAGGAATCCGAGTGGGTCGCGGCGCACCGGCTCGAGGCTGTGCGCCGTGGAGCCGAGCGGTTCGGCTGCGTGTGCCTCCTGAAGGGAGCCGACACCTTGATCGCCGCGCCCGGGCAGGGTGTGCTCGTCTCGTCGCTCGGGACCCCGGCGCTTGCAACGGCCGGTACCGGCGACGTCCTGACCGGGATCGTCGCTGCGTTCCTCGCCAAGGGCGTGGAGCCGCGGCTGGCCGCAGCAGCGGCAGCGGCGGCGCAGCAGCTCGCCTCGACGGTGATCCCGCAGGCGGGCGCGATCGCGAGCGACATCGTCGGCGCGCTTGCCGCTGGTGCTCGATGCACCGGTCTGAGCTGACCGTCGACCTTGGCGCGGTCCGGCGCAACGCGCGCACGCTGTTGCGGGCGCTCGAGGGGGCGCAGCTCTGGGGGGTCGTGAAAGCGAACGCGTACGGCCACGGAGCGGTGGACGTCGCGGGTGCTCTGATCGACGAGGGCGTAGGCGCCCTCTGCGTCGCGACCGTGCCGGAGGCGCTCGAGCTGCGCGCGGAGTTCGCGCTCGCCCGGATCCTGGTGATGGGCCCGACCTCGTCGAGCCGCGAGGTTGCGGAGGCCCGCGAAGCCAAGCTCGAGCTCGTGGTCTGGGACGACGAAATCCCCGAGGGCGTGCGCGTCCATCTCAAGCTCGATACGGGCATGGGGCGCTGGGGGCTCGGCGAGCTGCCGAAACCGCCGGCCGAAGTCGTGGGGCTGATGTCGCACCTGGCCACCGCTGACTCCGACCCGGTCTTCGCCGAGCAGCAGGTCGAGCGCTTCCGGACGGCGACCGAGCCGTACTCCGATCTGATGCGGCACATCGCCAACAGCGCGGCCGCGCTGCGGCTGCCCTCGGCGCGGTTCGATGCTGCTCGCTGCGGAGTCGCGCTGTATGGGCTCTCGCCCTTCGGCGAGGATCCGAGCGCCGACGGGCTGGAGCCCGCGCTCTCGTGGCGGAGCTATCTCGCGCAGGTGAAGCGGCTCGAGCCGGGCCAGAGCGCCGGCTACGGGCGCCGGTTCGTGGCAGAGCAGTCGACCTGGATCGGCATCGTGCCCGTTGGCTACGGCGGACGGCTTCCGGCGGGACCTCACCGGAACCGAGGTGCGGGTCGGCGGCGAGCTGCGGCACGTGGTCGGAACGGTCTCGATGGACGCGTTCGCGGTCGAGCTCGACGGCGAGGAGCCCGTCGGCGCGCCGGTGACGATCCTCGGCCACGGCGTCCTGGCGGAGGATCACGCGCGCGTGGCCGGGACGATCAACTACGAGCTGGTCTGCGGGACGAACTCCGATCCGCGGCGCGCGGCGACGGCGGACGGTGGTCGATGCTTGAAGGCCTTGCGATCAGGAGGTGCTTCGGCCGGGCGAGGAGGCCTGGGTCGTCGGCGGCGCGGTGCGCGACGAGCTGCTGGGGCGCGAGCTGGTCGATCTCGACATCGCCACGCGCGAGCCCGAGCGCGCTGCCCGCGCCTACGCAAAGCGCTCCGGCGGCGCGCCGTTCCCGCTCTCCGAGCGGCACGGCGCCTGGCGGGTCGCGCTCGAGGACGAGCGAACTGTCGACTTCACGCCGCTGCCCGGCTCGATCGAGGACGACCTCGCCACGCGCGACTTCACGATCAACGCGATCGCGCGGCCGCTGGCGGGAGGCGAGCCGGTGGATCCCTTCGGCGGGCAAGCCGACCTCGAAGGAGCGGCGCCTGCGCGCTGTCGGCGAGACGGTATTCAGCGACGACCCGCTGCGGCTGCTTCGCGCCGTGCGGCTCGAGGACGAGCTCGACCTGCGCCTCGATGAGGAAACCGAGCGGCTCGTGCGCGAGCACGCCTCGCTCGTGGGCGCGCCGGCCGGCGAACGGATTCTGGCCGAGCTGCGGCGCCTCTCGCCCTCGGGCTATCGCCGGCTCGACGGGCTCGGGCTGCTGCAGCCGCTGGGCGGCCGAATCGAGGATCGCCTCGACCGCTGGGACTCGCCCGACTACCGGCTGGTCGCTGTCTTCGGCGAGGAGCTGCGCCGCTTCCCGATCTCGAACGAGCTCGGCCGCTACGCGAGGGCCCTGGTGCGGGCCGAGCGGCCGGAGGACGATCCTCGCGCGATCCACCGCTTTCGCCGGGCGACCGAGCCGTGGGCGCTGGAGGCGCTCGCGTTCCTCGGTGCCTCCGAGCTGGCGCCGGCGATCGAGCGGGCACGGAGCAGCGAGCCGCCCGAGCCGCTCTTGCGCGGTGACGAGCTCGAGTTGCCGCCCGGGCCGGAGATCGGGCGGCTGCTCGCCGAGATCGAGGAAGAGCGGGCCGCCGGTACGATCTCCACGAAGGAGGAGGCGCTCGACTATGCAAGACGCCACTCGCGATCGGTTCGGGAAGACGGCTGACCGCATCGCCGCGCTGCAGGACGAACGTGCCGATGAGCTCGAGGCGAAGGTGGTGCAGTTCGTCGTCCCCGGCGGGGGCGAGCGGGCGCTCGACTCCGGCAGCGGCGCCGGCGCGCTCGCCTTCGCGCTGGCGCCGCATGTGCGCGAGGTGGTCGCCGTCGATCTCGTTCCCGAGCTGCTCGAGCAAGGGCGCAAGCGAGGCGAGCAGTTCCCGAACGTGACCTTCGTCGAGGGGGACGCGACCGCGCTGCCGCTTCGAGCCGTACTCGTTCGACCTCGCCGGCTCGCTGCGCACGCTGCACCACATCGCACGCCCGGAGCTCGCCGTCGCCGAGTTGGCGCGGGTGACGCGCCCCGGCGGGCGCGTGCTGGTTGTCGACCAGATCGCGCCGGTCGATCCGGTGGCCGCGGCGGAACTGAACGCCTTCGAGCGGGCGCGAGACCCTTCACACGCGCGGGCGCTGGCCGACATCGACCTGCGCCACCTCTTCGAAACGAACGAGCTCGTGCTCCTGCGGGCCGAGTACGAACAGGAGCCGCGCGACCTCGGTCCCTACATCGACCTGGCCGGCTGCGAAGGCGAGGCGCGCGAGCGCGCGGAGTCGCTCGCCCCGCCGAGCTACGTCGCCGAGCTCGGCTGGTACCTACTCGAGAAGCGCTAGCGTCGAGCGCCCCGCTAGCATCGGCTCTGTGAGCGTCGAGATCTTTTACTGCCCGACCTGAAGCGGGTACGACACACGGGCCGCGAGTCTCGCGGCCGAGCTGACAGGCGAGGGTTTCGAAGCCGAGGCGGTACCAGGCGGCAAAGGCCAGTTCGACGTCCTCGCCGACGGGCGGCTGATCTTCTCGAAAGCTGACACGGGCCGGTTCCCCGACGACGGGGAGGTCCTGGCGCTGCTGAACGCCTGAGCTCACACGGCTTCGACAACTGGCCGCACGTCCGTTCCCTTCTTCGGCAGCGCCGAGAGATGCGATTTTCAGTCGCCGGAGGGGCGGATCCCACGCGAGCCGAGCCGCGCCACGAGGCCCGGGACGAGCGCCTGCGCAAGCGGCGCGACGCGGTACCAGCGTGGCACGAAGAGCTCCTTCCGGTTGCGCTCGACCGCCCGCAGGATTCGCTCGGCGACGAGCTCGGGCTCCGCGACCAGCGCGCGCATGACCCTGTTTGGGAAACGGCTCCGCTGCGGGAAGCCTTCGGTCTCGACGAAACCGGGGAGAACCGTGTGCACCCGGATCCCGCGCGGGCTCAGCTCGTTGCGAACCGAGCGCGAGAACGCGACCTGCGCATGCTTCGAGGCCGTGTACGGGCCGCCGGAGCCGGCCGCGACGGTGCCCGCGACCGACACCACGTTCACGAGGTCGGACGGCGCCGCCGCCTCGAGCGCCGGCAGGAAGGCGCGCAGGCACCAGACGTTGCCCAGGTAGTTCGTCCGCGTGATCTCCTCGATCCGCTCGGGCGGCGAGGTCGAGGAAGGTCCCGCGGCCCGGGATGCCGGCGTTGTTCACGAGCAGCGCGATCTCCGGGTGGCGCGCGAGGATCGTCTCGGCCACGCGGTTCACGGCCTCACGGTCGCCGACATCGCAGGTCTCCCACTCCGCGCCGAGCTCCTCGGCCAGCGGCCGCAGCCGCTCCTCGCCGCGCGCGAGCAGGACGCACTGCCAGCCGCGCCCGGCGAGCGAGCGCGCAACCGCGGCCCCGATCCCGCTGGAGCCGCCGGTGACGACGGCTACCGGCGGCACACGCGCACGACGCGCTTCGCCGACGCGGTCGCGCCGCGCCGGTCGGTCACGACGGCGCGCAGGACGTGCTTGCCGCGGGCGGCCTTGGCGGTCCGCCACGGCGTCAGGTAGAGCCCTTCGATCCCCTGCTTCTTCCTTGCGATCCGGTGCCGCCCGTCGAAGAAGGTCACCGAGCGCACGCCGCGCGAGGAGCCGGCGGTGACGAACAGGCTGGTCGCCTTGCCCGTGCAGGAGCCGGCCTTCGGCAGCAGCCACGTCACGGTCGGCCGGGCGACCGCGCGCAGGCGCATAGAGCGAAACGCCGTGTTCGGAAGCACGTTCGCGCCTGCCTGGTCGACGTTCTTCGACTCCTGGAAGTCCGAGGCGATCGCGATCAGCGGCGTCCGGCCGACGCCGATCTTCGGCGCGCCGCTGAGCGGCCAGAGGACGAGCCCGGAGACCGGGTCGTAGAGGGCCGCCAGGAGCAGATACTGCTTGTAGCCGATCACCAGCGAGAGCGGATCGACGCCGGCGCCACGGTCGGTCGCGATCGCCGCAAGCATCGGCCGTCCGGCGCTCACCACCTTCGTCAGGAAGCGGAAGCGCGGCGGGGTGACGTCGTCCTGCCAGTAGTGCAGCAGGTACGGCCCCCGCAGCGGCTGGTCGGTGTACGGGTCGGCCCGCGAGTCCACCGAGACGAAGTAGCGCCCCTCGCGCGGGAAGTCCACGGCGGCGACGCCGTTGTCGAATTGGTACTCGAACGTGAGCCCGTTCACGTTGACCGGCGTGCCCGGATAGCCCTGCACGTCGTCCTCGTTCAGCGAGCCGAGGAACCACGGCTCGACGAGCGCGTTCTGGCCCTCCGCGACCACCGCCACCCCGGCGTTGGCGACGTGCGAGTTGACGCGAACCGTGTAGACGTGCTCGGCGCCGTCCTCGTTGAACGTCTTCCCGGTGTAGCCGGGAGGCGGCCCGAACGGCTCGGTCGGGAAACGGTAGTTGCTGACAAACGAGGTGCCCTTGCCGGTGTCGCCGAGCTGGTCGCGCTTGATCGTCACGCGCGGCGCACGTCCGATCTGCGGGTACTGGGCCGAGAAGTAGTACGGGATGCGTACCTGGTCGGCCCCGCGCTTCAGCACGACGAAGCCGTAGTTGTCGCCGGTGGGGGCGGTGTAGCTCGCGGAGGCGACGATGGGCACGTCCACGGTTCCGCCGGGCGGGATCGTCACGGACGTCGTGGCCGGAGTGATCGCCGCGCCCGCCGTGGCCGCCTGCGGCTGGATCTCGATCGTCCAGGCACCGCCGCCGGTGCCGGCGTCGCTCAGCGAGAGCAGCAGGGCCTTGCGCGCCGCGGCTTTCGTCGTCTCGAGGTAGCCGTACGAGAGCGAGGACGGCTCGGCGAAGAGCTTCGGGTTGTTGGCCGCCGCCACGTCGACCAGGCCGCCGCCCTCGAGCAGCACCGAGGCCTCCTTCGTGCGGGCGGTGTCTCCCCAGGCCGGGTCGGCCGAGGACATCAGCGCCGATTTCACCTGCCCCGGGGTCCAGGCCGGGTGCTGCTGAAGGAGCAGGGCCGCCGCGCCGGCGACGTGCGGCGCAGCCATGCTCGTGCCGTCGAAGACCGCGAACGGCGCACCGGCGAACTCCTGCAGCGTCGAGGAGAGGATCTGCCCGCCGGGAGCGGCCACGTCCGGCTTGAGCCGGTGGTCGTAGTTCGTCGGCCCGGCCGACGAGAAGCTCGTGATCACGCCGCTGCGGCCGGTCTGGATCTCGCGCGGATCCAGCTCGCCGGAGACCCTGAAGGCCGTGCGCCCGCCGTGGGCGTCCATGAAGGCGCGCAGGTTCGCGCCGTCCAGGTCGGAGATCATCCCAGCCGTCAGGGTCGAGGCGGATCGGAATGAAGTTCGGCTCGCCGAAGCGGTTGTCCACGAGGACGATGCCGGCGCCGCCGGCCGCGCGAACACGCTCGACCTTCGAGTCGAAGGTGCAGCTTCCGCGGGAGACGAGCGCGACGGAGCCGCTGAGCGACCGGGCCGGCAGCGACGAGAAGCGCGGATCGTTCGGGTCGAAGCCGATCGGCGCGCAGAGGCGGCGGTCGACGGGCTTGCCGTCAGTGCCGGTGATCGTCCCGATGTCCACGAGCGACTGATCGGTGTCCTCCCAGGGCGTGGGGACATGGAAGTTGAACGAGAAGGGGACGTGCTTGAGGCTTGCCGGCGCATCAGGCGCGGTCGCGGTCAGCTCCGTGCCGAAGACGTGCACGTTCGAGGCCGCCGCGACCGAGATTGCCGAGGGGGCGTTGCTGGGCGAGCCGACCGAGCCGTAGCCGAAGTCGTCGCGGTCGTTGCCGGCGGAGATGACCGGAACGACGCCGGCCGCGACCACGTTCTCGAGCGCCTGGATCAGCGCGTCGCTTGCCGGATCGGCCTCGGGGCCGCCGCCGGAGAAGTTGATCACGTCCATCCCGTCGTTCACGGCCGCCTCGAAGGCGAGCACGATCTCGGGCGTGAATGCGTCGAGGCCGCCGGTCAGGGTGGGCACGTTGAAGACGCGGTAGTTCCCGATCCACGCACGCGGCGCGATCCCGGAGAGCCCGGTCACCGCCGGATGGTCGGGGCCGGCCGCGACGACGGTGCCGGAGACGCCGGCCGCGATCCCGGCGACGTGGGTGCCGTGGAAGGAGCCCGGCCGCCAGAGCGCGAGCCGGCCCTGTCTGCCGGAGCCCGGCCCGGGGAAGGCGCGCGCCACGATCACCTTGCGCGTCGTCCAGATGCGTCCGCCCTTCGGGAAGCCGGGGGGATACGAGAAGCCGGCCGGGCTGAAGTACGGGTTCGACATGTCGACGCCGTCGTCGACGACACCGATCTTGATCCCCTGGCCGAAGCCGCCGGTGTTCGCCCAGAACGTGTCGGCGTGGATCACCGACGGGCTCTTGTTCGTGTCGAGGTGGTAGCGCAGGCTCGGATAGACCTTGCGCACCCCGGCGACCGTGAAGAGCTTCGGCAGGTCGCGGTAGGGCAGGCGCACCGCGAAGCCGTCGAGGATCACCTTGTAGCTATGGAAGATCCGCGCCTTCGGGATCGCGTGCCGAATCTGCCTGGCCGCGGCCGCCTGGGCCCGCTCGAGCCGTGCGAGGTAGGCCTGCGAGGTCGAGCTCGTCGTGTCGAGCTTGCGGCGAGGCCCGAACGCCTGCAGGCCGGGCCCGTAGCGCGCTGCGAGCGGAGGGAGGCGAAGCCCGACGAGCACGGTCACGCGTCCGGCGGTATGGCCGGCCGGAACCCGGATCACGCCGTGGCGGAGCCGCGGAAGCGTTACTTCGCCGCGCTGAGGCAGCCGGATCGGGCGGAGCCCGGCGGCAGCGGCGGCGGAGGTGGCGAGAACGAGCAGCGCCGCAAGAAGCGACAGAACGAGTGGGCGGCGCAAGAGTTCGCACAGTAGCGCAGAATCGGCGTTGTGGACGGTCAATTTTCGGGCAAGCGCGGCCTCGTTCTCGGCGTCGCCAACCGCCGCTCGATCGCGTGGGCGATCGCCCGGCGCCTCGCCGAGGACGGCGCGAGCCTCGCGTTCACCTACCAGGGCGAGCGGATCGAGAAGAGCGTGCGCGAACTGGCGGAGACGGTCGCCTCACCGCTCGTCACCTCGTGCGACGTGCGCGCCGACGGCGACCTCGAGCGCGTCTTCGGCGAGGTCGGCGACATCTTCGGCGGCAAGCTCGACCTGCTCGTGCACTCGGTCGCCTACGCGGCGGCTGAGGATCTCGAGGGCCGCTTCACCGACACCCCGCGCGACCGCTTCTGGATGGCCGTGGACGTCTCGGCCTACTCGCTCGTCGCCTGCTCGCGCCTGGCGGAGCCGCTGATGGACGCCGCGGGCGGCGGCTCGATCCTGACGATGACCTACCTCGGCGGCCTGCGCGCCGTGCCGCACTACAACGTGATGGGCGTGGCCAAGGCGACCCTGGACGCCTCCGTGCGCTACCTCGCCTGGGACCTCGGCCAGAAGAACATCCGGGTGAATGCCGATCTCGGCGGGGCCGGTGCGGACGCTGGCCGCCCGCTCGATCGCAGGCTTCCCGACGATGGAGACGATCGTCGACGAGCGCTCGCCGCTGCACCGCCCGATCGACGCCGACGACGTGGGGGCGGCCGCTGCGTACCTACTCTCGGACGAGGCGCACAACGTGACCGCGACGACGCTCTTCGTCGACGCCGGGTATCACTCGATGGGCATGTAGACCGCGATGTGGATTCGACGCCGCGAGCGTTTTCAACGCTGCAGCAACCCGTGACGCATCGCACATGTCTACGACCGAGATAGCTCGGCTGCCGTCTCGCGCACGGCAACGACGTTGAACGCCGCGACCGGCCGCTGGAAGCCCTTGAGCGTCACCTCGCCGATCGGCTCCACCTCGACGTCGTCCTCGACCTCGGCATAGAGCCGCTGCTCGATCAGGATCTGCCCGCCGGTCGCCTCGTCGGCGAGCCGCGAGGCGAGGTTCGTCACCGCGCCGATCGCCGCATAGTCGGAGCGGCCCTCGAAGCCGACCTCGCCGCAGGTCGCATAGCCGAGCGCGATGCCGGCGCCGAAGTCGAGGTCGTAGCCGCGCTTCCGCCATCGCGGCGTCAGCTCTGCCATCTCCTCGCGTAGCGCGCAACCGAGCCGCACGGCCCGCAGCGCGGCGTCGGGGATCTCGATCGGGTCGTTGAAGAACAGCTGGACGCCGTCGCCCTCGAGGAAGCCGACCGTCGCGTCGAACCGCCTGACGAGGCGGCCGATCGTCTCGTGGAACTCGCCGAGCACCCGCATGAGCTCCTCCGGCTCGACCGCGTCGACGAAGCTCGTCCAGCCGCGGAGGTCGGCGAAGAACATCGCGACCTGCCGGCGGTGGCTGGACAGGATCGACTCGTCGCCCGACGAGACGATCGCCTCGGCGAGCTGCGGCGAGAGGAATCGCTGCAGCCGCCGCAACCGTTCGAGCTCGCTCGACCTGCGCCCGCACACGTTCCTCGAGCGTCCGGTTCAGCTCCTTGATCGTGTCGTGGTAGCGCTTGATCCGGAGCAGCGACCGGACTCGCGCGAGCAGCTCGTCGTGGTTGAACGGCTTCGCGATGAAGTCGTCCGCACCGGCCTCGATCGCCTTGCGTCTTCTCCGGCCCGACGCTCGCGGTGAGCATGATCACCGGCAGCACGGCCGTCTCCTCGCGCTCGCGGAGTCGCCGGCAGACGGCGTAAGCCGTCCAGCTGCGGCATCACGACGTCGAGCAGCACGAGGTCGGGCTTCGCGGACTCGGCGAGCTCGAGGGCGGCAAGGCCGTCGCCGGCCGAGATCGACGTCGTAGCCGCGGGGCGCAAGCACGGCCTCGAGCAGGCGCACGTTCTCGGGGACGTCGTCCACGACGAGGATCCTGGCTCCGCCGTCGCCGCTCATCGACCGTCTCCGTCGCAGTGCTGCTGCACCGTGCGCGACGAGCTCGACGATGTTCACCGGCTTGGAGACGTAGCCGTCGAAGCCTGCGGCCAGGAACCGCTCGCGGTCTCCCTCCATCGCCTGTGCGGTCACGGCGAGCACCGGTATCGATGCCGTGCGCTCGTCCGCACGCAGCCGGCCGAGCGCCTCGACACCGTCGATGTCCGGCAGCTGGATGTCCATGAGCACGAGATCGGGCCCGTGCTCGATCGCCAGCTCGACCGCCTGCCCGCCGGTCGTCGCCTCGAGCGATGTCGGTACCCCCTCGCCTGGAGGACGTCCCGGAACAGCTTCATGTTCTTCTCGTTGTCCTCGACCACGAGGATCTGCTCGCCGGCCATGGCTAGTCCGATCTCGCGGGCAGCGTGAAGACGAAGGTGCTCCCCTGGCCGAGCTCGCTGTCGACCCAGATCCGGCCGCCGTGCAGCTCGACGAGCTGCTTCGACAGCGCGAGGCCAAGGCCCGTTCCCTCGCGTTGCTCGACGCCCGCCTCGGTCTGCTGGAACTCCTCGAAGATCCGCTCGTGATCCTCGGCGGCGATGCCGGGGCCGGTGTCGGCGACCGAGACCCTCACCTCGCCGTTGACGCCGCGCCGCGCTCACGTCGACGGCGCCGCCCGCGGGCGTGAACTTCACGGCGTTCGAGAGCAGGTTGAAGATCACCTGTCTGATCCGGCGCTCGTCGCCCGTCGACGACGTCCGACGTCCGGAAGCCGCCGCGAGCGCGACCTGGACGCCGTCCTTCGTCGCCCGCTCGCGCACCATCACGACGCCGCGCTCGAGCGCCTCCCGCAGCGAGAACGGCGCGACCTCGAGCTCGACCTGCCCGGCTTCGACCTTGGACAGGTCGAGGATGTCGTTGATCAGCGCCAGCAGGTGGTGGGCCGAGGTGAGGATGTCGTCGAGGTACTCCGCCTGCTTCTCGTTGACCTCGCCGAACAGCCTGCTCGCGCAGCACCTGCGAGAAGCCGATGATCGCGTTCAGCGGCGTCCGCAGCTCGTGCGACATGTTGGCGAGGAACTCCGACTTGTGCCGGCTCGCGGCCTCGAGCTCGCGGCTCTTCTCGTCGAGCTCGCTCAGTGCCGTCGCGAGCTCCCGGGTCCGCTCCTGGACCTTCTGCTCGAGGCTCGCAGTAGGACTCCTCGGAGTTGCGCAGCCATGCGGTTGAACTCCTCGGCGAGCGCCCCCAGCTCGTCATTGCTCTGGATCTCGATGCGCTGGTTGAGCGAACCGGAGCCGATCTTGGCCGCCGCAGCCTGGATCGACTCGATCGGCCGGACGAGCCTGCGGGCGAGCAGCACGCTGGTGGCGATCGCCAGGACGAGGAAGGCGACGAGCAGCAGCGCGGTGCGCCAGATCGCCGCCTTGAGAGGCGCGAACGCCTCGCTCAGCGGCTCCTCGACGAAGACGCGCCAGCCGAGCGGCTCGATCGTCTGGAAGGCGCTGAGCACCTTCGTCCCATTCTGGTCGTGCCCGATCGTCGCCGCGTCGGCGGAGGCCTTCGCCGGACCCGTGGAGCGCGGCTCGTACCTGCGGAAGCGAGGCGAAGCTCGTATGCCGGAGGACGAGGTTGATGTTCGGATGGGTGATGAGCTCGCCGCGTGAATCGACGGCGTACGCATAGCCCGCCGTTCCGACGCGCGCCCGGTCGATGACCTCGCGCGACGAAGCTCAGGTCGATCTCGGCCACCACGACGCCGCGTCCGGGCGCCACGCTCGGCCACGGCGATCGTCATGTGGGGCCGCGAGCCGCGCTGGAAGTAGACACGGCCCGAGGTACCGGTGCTCCGCCCGCGCGCGCGAGGAACTCCGGCACGCCGCGAGAAATCGATCCCGCTGCCGATCCGGTCCAGCTCCAGCGGTGAGGTGCGGACCTGCTCCTTCCCGGTCGAGTCCAGGTAGCTCAGCTGACTGACGAGCTCCTCGCGGTCGAGCAGGCGATGGAAATCCTGATTCCGCTCCGCGCAGTCCCGCTGGCCCCTGTCTCGATCGTCGGCTGGGCCACCGCCGTCGAGCTCGCGCAGGATGTTCTGCATCAGCTGCTCGATGGAGGTGGCCGCGGACGACGCCTTGTCCCGCTCGACGCGGGTCAGAGCCCTCTTGCTGTCCTGGTAAGAGAAGTAGAGCTCCGTGAGCCCGACCGAGACGATCGCCGCGGCGACGAGCGTCACGACGACCGCGGCGTACTTCCAGATCAGGCGTCGGTGCGGCCGTGCGGGTGCTTCCACGCTGCGTCTCCCGGCATCGTCGTCGGCTACCGGTAGACCTCGTCCGCCCGGATGATCATGTCCTGCGGCACCTTGATCCCGAGCCGTTCGCGGTCTTCGAGGTTGATCGCGAACTCGACGTTCGGAACCTCCTCGACGGAGAGGTCGGCCGGCGGCGTGCCTCTGAGGATGCTGTCGACGTAGCGCGCGCCGGCTCGTCCGATCGGCCCGAGGTCGGCCCCGTACGAGAAGAGCGCGCCCTTCTGGACCCACTCCTTGCGGTGCGCCTGCACCGGGAGGCTGCGCTCGCTCGGCGAGCCGGATCGTCAGTGCCGAAAAGTTGAGCCGGAGCCTCGGCGACAAGAGGAACGCCCGTCGACCTCACCGGGACGCAGCGACCGGAAAATACGCCTCAGATCCTGTGCGGTCGAGGCTTGCCGAATGTCCAGCTCGAGCGGACGTGTCAGATGTGCTGCGGCAGCTCTGGTACTGCGGCAGGAGCCGCGCCGTCGCCGGATCGTTCGGGTCGACGAGCGTGAGCACCCGATGCAGCCGCGGCACGAGCAGCTCGTAGAGCTCGAGTTGCTTGGCGACGACATCGCGTGGCGCCGAAGACGCCCGTCAGGTTCCCGCCCGGATGAGCCAGGCTCTTGACCAGGCCGTCCCGGACCGGATCGGAGGGGTGGAGGAAGACGATGGGCATCGGATCGCTTCATTCCCGCGGTCGCGGCCTGGGCGGCGTAGATGGACTGCGTCCTCGAAGGCGACGATGACGTCCACGCGCTCGCGCACGAACTCGCTGCGCCTGCGCCTGCGGCCTGGCCTGGCTCCAGGTTTCGCCAGATCAGCTTGATGTTCTTGCCCGTCGGTCCAGCCCAGCTCCTTGAGGCGGGCCTCCAGCGACCCCAAGGACGGAGGAATGTGGTCGGTTCCGACGTGCATCAGACCGACGCGGCGGACGGGTTGGCCGGCCGAGCTCGTGTCGCTCCGAGTCACAGCCCGTGAGCAAGGCAGCCGAGAGGACGACGGCGCTGAGCGCAAGGACTTGGGATGCTCGCGAAGGAAGCACGTGACGATGCTCACGTAGCCCACTCTACGACGTGAAAGCCCGGCTGCCTACCATGGCCGCTTCCCTGTTGCCGGAGTGCTGGCACACCACTCGGCGGAGGCAGCACCCACGCGGGAGCGCTCAACCTCCGCCGTCCGTGCAGTAGCGACGCACCTGCTCCGGGAACTCGCGAACGCTGATCGGCTTCTCGAGATAACCGGCGAATCCGGCGGCGAGGAGCCAGCTCGCCGTCGCCCTCGAATGGCACCGCGCTCAGCGCGACGATCGGGATTCGGGCCGTCTGCGCCACGCCCGCGAGCGCTCGCGCGGCATCGGTGCCGTCCATGTCGGGCAGGCGCAGGTCCATCAGGATCACGTCCGGCAGATGCTCGGTCGCAAGCGCGATCCCCTCGGCGCCGCTTTCCGCCTCGAGCGTCCGGAAGCCGGCCGCGCGCAGCAGGTCCCGGGCGAGCTTCAGGTTCATCCGGTTGTCGTCGACGATCAGGACGAGCGGCGGCTCAGCCGGGCGTACGTCACTGCCGTATCCTCTGCCATGCCGATCCGGCTCGTGCTCGCCGAGGACCACTACCTCGTCCGTGAGGGAGTCCGGCGCCTGCTCGAGACCCATCCCGACCTCGAGGTCGCGGCCGTCTGCGGCGATCTCGACTCGCTGCTCGCCGCGGTCGACGCTGAGCGGCCGGATGTCGTCGTCACCGACATCCGCATGCCCCGGGCGACGCCGACGAGGGGATCCAGGCCGCCGAGCGACTGCGTGAGACGAATCCGGAGGTCGGCGTCGTCGTGCTCAGCCAGTACGCGAACGCGGGCTATGTGCTCGCGCTCGCTGAGAGGCGGCAGCGCACGGCGTGCCTACCTCCTGAAGGAGCGTGTCGAAGATCTCGAGCAGCTCGTCGCCGCGATTCGCACGGTCGCAGCGGGCGGGTCGGTGATCGACCCGAAGGTCGTCGAGGCGTTGGTGGCGGAGAACGCCCGCGGCGAGGAGTCGCCGCTCAGTCAGTTGACCCCGCGCGAGCGCGACGTGCTGCGCGAGATGGCGGAGGGGAAGAACAACGCGGCCATCGCGGGCGCGCTCTTCCTGACCGAGAGGTCGGTCGAGAAGGTGATCCACTCGATCTTCCTCAAGCTCGGGCTCTCGTGGGAGGAGGCGGTCCACAAGCGAGTCAAGGCCGTGATCCTCTACCTGGCGGAGAGCGGCTAGCGTCATCCCGAGAGTGGAATCGCGCCGGAAAGGCGCGCGCTCCGGCCCGGCTCCGACTGGATCGTCAGCCGGCCGCCGAGCGCCTCGACGCGGTCGCGCAGCCGCTCGAGTTCCGCCGAGTGGTCACCTTGGGCGACGATCTCGAAGGCGAGTGCTCCCTCCTCGTCTCGTACGGCGATCGTCGCGTGTACGCCGGCGTCCGCGTGCTCGAGTGCTTCGAGACAGCACCAGTAGACCGCCGCCGCGATCTCCTGCGGGTAGCGGGCGTCCGCTTCCACCTCCACGGACGCAGTGATGCCGAGGCTCGCCGCCGCCGAGCGCAGCGCGACGGCGAGGCCTCCCGCTTCGAGGAGCGGCGGGTAGATCCGCTGCGCGAGCTGTGCCGTCTCGTCCAGCGCCTGCTGCACGTGGCGCGCCATCTCGTCGAGGAGCGTCTTGCGCCGCCGCAGGATCGGCGTCGACCAGACTGCCCGTGAGCTGCAGGTTGACCGCGAGCGCGACGAGGTCTTGCCGCACGCCGTTGTGCAGGTCGTGCTCGATTCTGCGACGCTCGGCGTCGGCGGCCAATGCGAGCCGCTTCCGGGACGCCCGCAACTCCGCCACTTCGAGACGTAGCCGGTCGAGCGTTTCCTGCAGCGCCTCGATGTGCCGAGCCTCCAGGGCGATCGACCTCTCTTCCTCGTCAAGCATTTAGCGAAGTTGTCCGTCATCGCACGGGCGGCGTCAAGGGACCTAGCACCCCGTAATTTGGGAGGGCAGCCCCCGACGTACTCGCCAGCCCCCACCGTAGTCCCGGGCGCTGCAACTTCCTAGCCTCGTCGGATGAGTCGGAACGCCGAGCCGTCGGCGCGTAGCGGCGGTGCGACAGCACCGCTTCCAAGACAACAGCTCGAGAGCTAGGAGGAGGCATGAGACGGAAATGGATTTGGGCCCTGATCCTCGTTCTCGTCAGCGTTGCCGTGTACGCAGGCAACGTCCTCGCGACGCAGTCGCAGGCATTCAGTAGCACGACGCTGGCGAAGGCCACGTTCGGCGAGATCGATTCGCACGTCGTCACCGCGCCCGGCTGGCAGGAGAAGCTCAAGACGCACGGGGACTCTGATCTCTACGTCCAGCAGAACACGTGGGATCCGAGCGGCTGCGACAACAAGTGCGTTCCCAACAGCGGCTGGCACACCCACCCGGGGCCGAGCCTCGTGATCGTGACGCAGGGCACGGTGACCGAGTACGACGGCGACGATCCGACCTGCACGCCGCACACGTACTCCGCTACCGGGACGAATGCGTTCATCGACATCGGCGGCGGCGCCGTCCACATCATCCGAGACGAAAGCGGCGCCGTGGCGAAGACGACCGTCGTCCAGCTCATCCCGGCGGGTGCGCAAAGACGGCAAGACGTCACTCCGGCGCCCGGCAACTGCCCATTCTGAACCGAAGGAGGAGTAATGAAGAGACGCCTATCCTTGCTGACGGCAACGGCTGCCGCACTGGCACTCGTCGCCCTTGCTGCATTTGTCGCCGTCACGAAAGCCGAAGGGCCGAGCGGGGTGACACCACTGATCCTCGCGCGTGGACACTACGACGGCTTCAACATCCGGTCGGATCCGCACGGGTCAATCGCCGATTTCCGCGCGCATTCCACAGCGCCGATCGACATCATCGTGCGACAGCACGACTATGCGGTGGGATCGACTACGGGCTGGCACAGCCACCCCGGGCCCATCTTCATCACGGTGACGAAAGGAACGCTCACGTATTACGAGTACGACGATCCGACCTGCACGCCACATGTCGTGTCGGCGGATTCGCCGAACAATGCGTTCGTCGATACCGGGAGTGGACACGTCGTGCGGAACCTGAGCGGCCAGCCCGCTCAGGACATCAGCGTGATCACCGCGCCGGTGGGAGGAGTATTCCGCACGAATCTCGACGCGCCCAACCCCTACTGCGGCTTCTGACCAGCCTGCAGACCGAGTCTCGGACGAGCGGCCCGCCTTCGCGCGGGCCGCTCGCCGCCTGAGGTCGTCTCGCTCACAGGCTCTCCGCGACGAGCGAGTCGACGAGGACGGCGTAAAACTCGACCGGCTGGGTCTTTCCCTTCACCAGCAGCTCTCCCTGTGCCTCGACGGCGATCACGTCGTCCAGGCCGCGCCGCGTGTGCTCGTCGATCAGGATTGGCCGGTTCACGACCTTCGTATGCGACTCGAGACGAGCAGCGACATTGACGGTGTCGCCCACGCACGTATAGGTCGCTCGGTTCTGCGTGCCCGTGTAGCCCGCTACAACCGGCCCCGACGCGATGCCGATACCGATCTGGATCTGCATCTTGTCCCGCGCTGCCTGTTCCTCGTTGAACAGGCGGATCAACTCCAGCATCTGGCGCGCGGCGAGCACGGCTCGCTGGCGATGGCCTTCGCGCGGCAGCGGCGCGCCGAAGATCGCCATCAGCCCGTCGCCGACCATCTGGTTGACGATCCCGCCTTCCCCGCCGATCGCGTCCATCATCAGCGTGTAGTAGTCGTTCAGCAGCTCGATCGTCTCGACAGGCTCCGACGCCTCGACGATCGTCGTGAACGAGCGGATATCGCAGAACAGCGCAGACGCGTCGACATGCTTGCCGCCGAGCGAGAAGCCTGACGTCAGCAGATCCTCCGCGACTTCCTTCGTCGCGAACGTGCTGATCAGCTCCCGCTGCTGATCGCGAAGGCGCTTCTTCTCGAGGCTCGCGGTGATGCGCGCGTTCAGCAAGACCGGGTTGATCGGCTTCGGCAGGTAGTCCTCGGCGCCCATCTCGATGCACTTGACCACGCTGTCGAGCTCGTCGAGCGACGAGGTCATGATCACCGGCATGTCGCGGAGATGCGGGTCGAGCTTCAGCTCCGCGAGAACCTGGTAGCCGTCGAGCTCGGGCATCAGGACGTCGAGCAGCATCAGGTCGAAGTCCTGGCCACGCAGCAGGTCGAGCGCCTCGCGGCCGTGCTCCGCGAAGACGACGGCATGTCCCTGCTGCTCGAGACCGCGGCTGAGCAGAAGGCTGTTCACCCGGTTGTCGTCGACGACCAGGATCGTCCCGGGCGGAGAGGCGGAAGCGCTCACGACGCGGCTGTCGCCCGGAGCGCAGCGAGCGTCTGCTCGAGGGCTGCGTACTCTCGCTCGATTCGATCGACGAGCTCGGCTGCGCCGTCCAGCTCGCCGCTCCTCGCTCGTTCCTCGAGCTCTCGGCAGAGCTTGGAGAAGCGTCCGGCGCCGAAGGTCTGGCCGTTCGACTTCAGGGTATGCGCCGCCCGACGCAGCCCTTCCGTTTGGCCCTGCTCGTACGTCGTCCGCAGCGTTTCCACGAGGGCGGGCGCGTCGCTCAGAAACGTGTCTATCACCTCGGCCACGAACTCCTCCCCGCCAAGGTCTCTCAGGCTCTCGATCGCGCTCGCGTCGAGGTTGGCGGCGGCGCCCTGCGCGCGCGGGGTGCCGGTGTCTTCGAGCGTGCGCGCGCGGCTCAGCGCCTTCGCGAGCTCGTTCGGACGAATCGGTTTGGCGACGTAGTCATCCATCCCGGCGGCGAAGCAGGCCTCGCGGTCCTCGGGCATCGCGTTCGCCGTCATCGCGATGATGCGCGGGCGGACGTCTGCCGGCCAGCGCTCGGAGATCCGCCGCGAAGCATCGAGACCGTCCAGCTCGGGCATCTGCACGTCCATGAGCACGACGTCGTAGGGCTGCCGCTCGAGCGCCTCCAGCGCCTCGAGGCCGTCCGACGCCACATCGGCGCGGTAGCCGAGTTGATCGAGGAGCCTGAGTGCGACCTTCTGGTTCACTGCGTTGTCCTCGGCCAAGAGGATCCGCAACGACGACGTCGCCGGCTTGCCCACTTCCGGCATGGGCCGGCCCGCCTCCGGCTGCTGGATGTGCTCGGCGAGCGCTTTCACGAGGGCGTTGTAGAGCTGGGAGGCCTTGACCGGCTTCGCCAGCTGCACCGCAAACTCTCCAGATGACTGAGCCTGGGGGAGCCGGCCGAGCGAGGTCAGCAGGACGAGGGGAAGCTCGCGCTCGTCTCGATGCAGCCGGATCTCGCGTGCGAGAGCCAGGCCGTCCATCTCCGGCATCACCAGGTCGAGCACGGCGACGTCGAACTTCTCGCCTTTCTCGATCCGAGCGAGCGCATCGGAGGGAGACGCGATTGCCATGGGCTCCATGCCCCACGATCGTGCGTGGCGAGCAACGATCTCGCGGTTCGTTGCGTTGTCGTCCACCACGAGGATCCGCTTGCCGGCGAGCTCCGGGAGGGCGCTCTGCACGGCCACACGAGTCGGTACCTCCGCCGCTTCCACGGGAAGACCGATGTGGAAGGTCGATCCCTCGCCCTCCTTGCTCTCCACCCACATCGTCCCGCCCATCAGCTCGACGAGACGCTTCGAGATGGCGAGCCCGAGCCCGGTACCGCCGTAGCGTCGAGTGGTGGAGGCGTCGACCTGGCTGAAGGACGCGAAGAGCCGGTCCATCCGGTCCGCGGGGATGCCGACTCCGGTGTCCCGAACGGCGAGCTCGAGACGGTACGAGCTCGCGCCGATCGGCTCGGCATCGACCTGGACGACCACCTCGCCTTCCTCGGTGAACTTGATCGCGTTCGAGACCAGGTTGAGCAGCACCTGCCGCAGGCGAGCCCCATCCCCGACGATCCCCGCTGGCGCCTCCTCGTCGATGAGGCAGCCCAGCTCGATCTGCTTCTCCCACGCACGGGGCGCGACGATGTCGAGCGCGCCCTCGACGCACTCGCGAAGATCGACAGCCTCCTTCTCGAGCTCGAGCTTGCCCGCCTCGATCTTCGAGTAGTCGAGGATGTCGTCGATGACGTGGAGCAGGGCGTCTCCGCTCGAGCGGACGACCTCGGCGAACTCGCGCTGCTCGGGCGTCAGCTCCGTGTCGAGGAGGAGGCCGGTCATGCCGATCACGGCGTTCATCGGCGTTCTGATCTCGTGGCTCATCGTGGCGAGGAAGGCGCTCTTCGCCTGCGTCGCCGCCTCCGCCTCCTCGCGCGCCCGCTCGAGCTCGGTGACGTACCGCGCCTTGTCGATCGCGGTCGCCGCGAACGCGGCAAAAGCCCTGGCCATCGTCGCGTGCTCGGCGGTGTAGAAGTCGACCTCGAACGAGTCGAACGTGAGCATCCCGATGAGGCGGTCGCCGATCAGCAACGGGACGGCCATCCACGATCTGATGCTTCCCTCGACGTGGACATCCTCGAACTGCGAGTAGCGCGCCGCGGCGTCCGTGACGATGACGGTCTCGTGTCGCTCCACCAGCTCGCGGGCAGGATCGTCTGGGTCCGGTCCACCGGTAGCGATGCCCGAGCAGCTCGTCGAGGTCCGGATAGCCGTGGCCGCCGACGACCACGAACTCGTCGCCGTCGAGCTGCTGGATGCTCGCACTCCTGTAGGGGACGACCTTGCGCAGCTCCGACAGGATCAGGTCGAAGAGTTCGGAGACGCCCAGCGTGCTCCCGAGCGACTCGGCCGCCGCCTGGAGCGTCTCGGCCTGCGCGCGCGCGGCGCGCTCGGTATCGAGCAAGCGAGCGTTCTCGATCGCCATCGCAGCCTGGGCGGCGAATGCCGTGGCGAGGTCCGCCAGCTCCTCGGTGTAGAAGTCGGGCTCGAACTTGTCGACGCTCAGGACCCCGATGACACGGTCGCCGACGATCATCGGCGCGCAGATCCAGCCGCGAATGCGTCCACTGCCGTGCTCTTCGCTCGCGAAAGACGGGTTCTCCGACACGTCGGCGAAAATCTGTCGCCGCTTCGACCGGACGACTTGACTGTTCAGGTTGGTCTCGTCGTCCAGGTCGAAGCCCACTCCGATCAGGCCACCGAGATCCTCGAGTCCGCGTTCGCCAACGATCACCAGGCGATTGCCCTGAACCACCTGGATGGAGGAGCTGTCGTAGGGGACCACCCGTTGCAGCTCGTCGAGGATCGTTTCGAAGGTCTCTTCAAGGCTCAGCGTCCGGCCGAGTACCTTCGTTACGGCCAGGAGCGTCTCGGCATGCGCTCGTGTGCGCTGGAGCTCGGTGATGTCGTGGTAGATCGCGTAGAAGCCGACGTGCTCGCCGTCGACCGTCAGCGGCACGAGCATCATCTCGACGTCGACCAGCTTCCCGTCCTTCCGTGCGCGGCGAGTGATCCGGTCGGCGCGACCTCGCTCGAGCGCCTCGAGGTTGATGTCCCGGCCTTCTCCGCGGAGGTCCTCGTTGAGGACGAGGTCGTCGATCGAGCGCCCGATCGCCTCCTGCGCGGAATAGCCAAAGAGCTGCGCCGCCGCCGGGTTCCAGCCCGTCACTCGCTGGTCGGCGTCCATGACGACGATGGCGACCGGACTGATCTCGACGAGCGATTCCAGCTCGTCTAGCCGGCGACGCGCCTCCGCGAGCTCGGACGAAAGGTCGAGTTCACGCGTCATCGGTCATCCTCCCAACAACTGGCGCCCACGACGCTTGGTGCGCGCGGAGAACAGCCCCTTCACCGAGCGCCCGTCATGGCTGCAGTATCCCGCGTGACGAGCAGGCCGTCTAGCAGCGCCTCTTGACATATCGACGCACATCGTTACGATGGTTGTCGATATGAAGACACTCGACTTGATCGCCTGCTGCCGACCGCTCGATGCGGAGGCGCTGGCCGACGACGAGGCAGAGGCGACCGCACGGATCTTCAAGGCGCTCGGCGACCCCGCGCGCGTGAAGATCGTCAACCGGCTGGCCCGCGCCGATGAGCCCGTGTGCGGCTGCGAGTTTCAGCCGGAGCTCGGTCTGTCGCAGGCCACGGTCAGCCACCACCTGAAGACGCTGACCCAGGCCGGGCTGCTCGAGCGCGAGCAGCGTGGCAAGTGGGCCTACTTCTCCATCAACCCGGAGGCGAGCTCGCAACTCGAGCGCCTCGTTCAATCCCGGAGGTCGTGAGATGAGCACCGAACTGCGCGAACAGGTCAGGCAGCGCTACGCGGAGGCGGCGAAGGCGAGGCAGCGGCTGCTGCAACGAGTCGTGTTGCAGCGAGGACTTCGGCGAGGCGCTCTACACGCGCGGAGCAGCGCAAGGAGCTGCCCGACGCGGCCGCGCTCGTCTCGCTCGGCTGCGGCAACCCGACCGCGGTCGCCGAGCTGCAGCGAGGGTGAGGTTGTGCTCGACCTCGGCTCCGGCGGCGGGATCGACGTGATCCTCTCGGCGAGGCGCGTCGGCGCGACCGGCGTCGCCTACGGGCTCGACATGACCGACGAGATGCTCGCCCTCGCCCGCGCGAACGCCGAGGAGGCGGGCGTCACCAATGCCCATTTCCTCAAGGGTGAGATCGAACAGGTTCCCCTTCCGGACGCGTCGGTGGACGTGGTCATCTCGAACTGCGTGATCAACCTCTCGGTGGACAAGCCTGCGGTGCTCGCGGAGGCAGCGCGCGTGCTGCGTCCGGGCGGGCGCTTCGGAGTGAGCGACGTCGTCGCCGAGGACCAGCTGACTCGGCAGGAGCGAGCCGAGCGAGGCAGCTACGTCGGCTGCATCGCGGGCGCGCTCTCGCGCTCGGAGTACGTGGCAGGCCTCGAGGATGCCGGTTTCGAGGACATCTCGGTCGAGTTCACGCACGAGGTCGCCGACGGAATGCACGGCGCGATCGTGCAGGCACGCAAGGCCTAGCCCGTCACGGCTGCGATCAGGCGATCCGCCCGGGCCCAGAACGCCTTCCGTGCGCCCGGGCTGTTCTCGAGCACGGAGAGGTGGGTGGCTCTGAAGGCGCCCTGCGAGCGGACCAACTCGGCACGCAGCAGCCGGCGCGGATAGCCGGCGCGCAGAAGCTGCTGCAAGAGGTCGCGGGCGCCGTCGGCGCCGACCTGCGTGTCCCGGTCGCCGACCAGGAAGAGGAACCGGACGCTCGGCGGAATCGAGCGCAGGTGCAGCCGCGCGTCGAGCAGCACCGGAAAGACGGCGAGAACGGCACGCGGGATGCCGACTTCAGGATGCAGGGCCGCGTAGTCCACGGCGAGGCCGCCGCCACGCGAATAGCCGATCAGGATGACGGGCAGGCCCTTCGGTAGCTGCGCGGCGGCCGGCGGGACGGCGTCGACGAGGAAACGCAGCGCGCGCGAGTCGCCCGGGATCTTCTCGTAGCGCGGGTAGAGGACGGCGTTGCCGCGCTCGGCCAGGTGGCGGAGCCAGGGCCGGTGGTAGTACGGCGTGTCCTCGCGTGCGTCGCCCCGGCCGTGGAGGAAGACGACGAGCGCCTTCGGCTCCTGTCCTTTCGGCTCGAAGAGCCAGACCTGGTTCGTGCCGGCGCCGACGCTGCGCTCGGCCACGCCGTGCTCGGGCTTGGTGTTGCCGCCGCAACCGGCGAGCAGGCCGGCGACGAGGAACGGCGTCAGGTGTCTAGCGCGAAACACTCCTGACGGATTCTAGGCGAAGCCCGCGGTCGGTCCTGGTGATGTCGACTCCGACGAGATGCCAGCCGCCCGAGCCGAGGGGCACGCTGACCGTGGTCGGAGCCGTCACCCGCACAGAGGTCGACCGGTGCCCGTCCACGGAGAACGTGGCCCGGTCGGGCTCTCGAGTCGTCAGCGCGACCCTCAGCCGGGACCCGCGCGCCCAGAAGGCCGTGTGCCGGTGCGTGGGCGAGCGCCCGTTCCAGCCCTCGCAGAAGACAACGTGCCCGCTGGGGCTCCGGCACCTTCGGCTGCCCGCGCGGCTGGCCCGGGCCAAAGAGCGTGATCGCGCCGTCGCGCGCGATCTCTCCGTAGCCGTGCTCCACCAGCGCCTGCCAGGCGAACCACGCCCGGCCGGTACCGGCGTAGAGCCCCGCGTGCAAGGCGACGTAGCGGACGCCCAACCGCCGAAGCAGCGCTCTCGGTTCCGGGCCGCCAGTCACCGCAGTTCAGCGGCTCCAGCCGGAGCGCCAGCAGCGCGGCGTCCCGGGGCGCGATCGTCGAGTAGCCGCCCGGCCGCTCGCGCTGCGCCTCCTGGTCGTAGTAGGGGTAGACGCTCCCGAGCTGCACAGACGGGTGGAAGACGGGCAGCTCGAGCAGCCGCCCCGGGGGCTGGGCGCGAAGCGCCTCGTAGGCGCGGTTGCCCGAGTCCGCGGCCGCGGCGTCGTAGACGCGCACGTGCAGGTCCGCGGCCAGGGCCACCAGAGCGAGCGGGACGAGGAGCGCCCAGCGGAGGCGGGCGACCGCAAATGCCGCCAGGGCCGCGAGCGCAAGGCAGGCCACTGGCATCTGTCGTTCGGGCACCCGCGGGTAGCGCAGCGGCGGGAAGTGGTGCCAGAGGAACGAGTAAAGCGGCAGGTTCGTCCCGAAGGCGAGCAGCACCGGCACGAGCGCTCCCAGCGCCAGTGCCACGGCGAGACCCCAGCGGCGCGCTCGCAGCAACACCACCAAGCCTGCGATGGCCACCAGCGGCGTGATCCAACCCAGGAAGACGAAGCTCTCGAGCCCGTGGCGCGGGTGGCGCGTCACGAAATCGAGCCCGTCCGCCGAGTAGTGCGAGACCTCCCGGAGCGTCCGGCCGCCCGCGCCGATCGAGCCCGAGACGGCGAAGTGTCCGACCAGCAGCCCGGTGCCGACCGCGGCCAGCGTCCCGAGCGCCGCGCCGGCGAGCACCCGCGCGTCGCGGCTCCTGCAGAGGGCGTAGAGCGCGAAGAAGGGCACCGCCCCGAGCGCGAGGTGCACGTCGGAGAACGGGATCGAGGCGAGCGCGGCACCGGCCCCCGCGAGCCACCACAAGCTCCCTCGTCGCGCGCGCTCGAAGGCCCAGAGCGAGAGCGGCAGCAACGTCGAGATCGGCCCGCGCAGGTGGCCGGCGCTCTGGGCGACCCGGTACGGCGCAAGCGCGAACGCCAGCCCGCCGACGAGTGCCGCTCCGCGCGGTAACCCGAGCTCCCGCAGCCAGAGGTAGACAAAGGCTCCCGCGGCGAGGTAGGTGAGCAGCAGGAGCAGGTTCCAGCCGAGCACCGGGCCGAAGAGCGCGCTCAGCGGCCAGAACGGCAGCCCGAACGGCCAGCCGCCGAAGTTCGCGCGCGGGGGGCTCTCGGGGCGGAACGTGTACGGGTCGCGCCAGGGCGCGCGTCCGTGCTCGAGCTGGTGGCCGACGAGCCAGAGGTGGTACTCCGCCTGGAGGTGGTCGCCCGCGGCGGCCTCCCCGGGCACCGGTGTCGCGTCGGCGAGGAAGTGCGACCCGGCGTGCTGCAGCGCGGGCCAGGTCGCGACGACGCCGGCGCCGAGGTAGAGCGCGCAGACGAGCGCTACAAGGCCTGGGCGGCCGAGAGCAGCACGTCGAAGTCCGGCACCTCGTCCGTCTCGTAGCGCCATGCGCCGCGGACCGTACCGCTCGTGTCGACGAGGAAGGCCGTGCGTTCGGCCACGTCCGCAAAGGCCCAGCGAAATCGTGCGCCACGCCGAAGCCGCGCACGGCCTCGGCATTCCAGTCGGAGAGCAGCGGAGAAGTTCAGGTCGAGCGCCTGCATCCAGGCGACGTGCGACCAGGGCGAGTCGCGCGAGATCCCGACGGCTCGTACGCCCGACCTCCTCGAACTCCGAGCGCCTGAAGTCACGCAGGAGCGCCATCTCGTCCGTTCAGGTGGCGGACCAGTCGAAGAGATAGAAGACGAGCAGGAGCGGCCTTCTCGGCCGCGAGGCTCCGGCGCAAGGAGACCCGCTCCTGCGGGCCCATCCAAACGCTCACGATCCGGGATCGAGTCACCGAACGGCCAGCAAATGGCGCTCCTGCGTGACAGGGCGGCGGACTTCGAGGCGGCGGGGGTGCAGGCTGCCGGAATCTCGCGCGACTCGCCGTGGTCGCACATCGCCTGGATGCAGGCGCTTGACCTGAACTTCCCGCTGCTCTCGGATTGGAATGCTGAGGCGTGCGCGGCTTCGGTGTGGCGCACGACTTCGAGGGCTTCCAGGACATCGCCGAGCGCAGCGCGTTCCTTATTGCCCGAGACGGCACCGTGCGCGGAGCGTGGCGCTATGAAGCGGCGGAAGTGCCTGACTTCGACGCGCTGCTAGTGGCGGCGCGATCCCCTAGCTTGAACGACTGACGCCCCGCTCCTCACCTGGGGTGCTTTTTTCCATTGACTTTTCGACCACACGACGACCTGCTTCCGCGATCGCGAGCTTCGCTAGGCGAGCTCGTAGAGGACCTCCTCGACTGGCCGGCCGAAGTTCTCGTCGCGCTCGGTGCGTGAGCCCACTGCGACGAAGCCGCACTTCTCGAGCACGCGGATCGAGCCGACGTTGCTTCCTGCCACCCACGCATGGAGGGGCCGCGGGAGATCCTCGACGAACTCGGCCAAGGCGCGTGTGGCCAGGCCGCGGCCCCAGAACTCCTTGCCGACCCAGTAGCCGATCAGGCGCCGCCCGTCCTGCTCCCAGCAACCGATGTTTCCGGCGACCTGCCCGTCGTGGACGATCGTCTTCTTGATCAAGGAGTCGTCCGCGAGGAGGCGTTGCCAGTGGGCGTCGAAGGCCTCGCGGTCGCGCGCCGGGAAGTGCGCCATCTCCGTCGCTTCGGGCTCACGCTGGTGCTCGTAGAAGGCATCGAGGTCGCTCTCGGCGACGTCACGGAGAACATGAGCCACGGCGCTTACCTCGTGGCAATACGAGAACGGCGAGGAACGGCCAGCATGTGGCGAGCTTACGGCAGGACGGCGACGGCGACGTCACGTGCCGCAGGTGCGACCGTCGTCGTCTCGAGGCGGCGCCACGGCGGAGTCGCGTTGAGCTCCGCCAAGGTGCCGCGAAGCAGCGAGGCCGTCGCCACGAGACCCCCACGCGTGGAGCGTTGAAGGAGCCGCGGGGAACGACCACTGTCCGGAGGAGCCGGTGGCTCTCCGCGTAGAAGATCCTCAGCCGGCCTTCATAACCGCTCGTCACGTAGGCGAAGTGCTGCGGGTTCGAGCTGTTGAGCGCGAACTCGCTGAAGACGACGTGCTGCGGCGGGGAGCCCGCGGCGAAAGTCTTCACCGGCCTGCGTGAGCGCGCGTCGTAGAGCGTGATCGTGCTGAGGTCGTCGTGCGTGACCCAGACGCGCTTGCCTCCCGGTGAGAAGGCGAGATCGTGGGCGGCGCCGTCGGGAACGATGTGGCCGACGACGCGCATCCGGGTCGTGTCCACCACCGTGATCGACCGGGCCCGCTCTCCGAGTGCGATCCAGAGCTGCCGCCCATCCGGGCTGACGGCCATGTGGTGCGCGCCCAGGCCGACGAAGAGCCTGTTGACGATCCGGCCGCGCGCGAGCCCGATCGTCACGAGCTGCCCGCGGGCGTCGTCGGTCACGTAGGCGTATCGGCCGTCAGGCGAGAGAGCCGCGATGTGCGGCGACGCAAAGCCGCGGAGGACTTTGCGGATCCGCAGGGTGAACACGTCGACGAGCGTGACCGCTCCGCCGCGGGTGCTCACGACGACGGCCGTGCGTGGGCCGGCTTCGACGTTCTGCGGGTCGGCAGGCATCGGCAACCGGCGCAAGATCCTTCCGGACGGCAGCGCCACGGCGATCAGCTGGTTCTGCGTCTCGGCGGTCACGAGCGCGACGGGTTGTCCGCCCTGCCTCGCGCCATGCGCGGCCGGGACGGCCAGGAGAACGAGGAGCAGCAGCATGCGCTTCAGGATCCGCAACACCAGTCCGCGACGCGTGGGAGGCCGCCGAACTGGGTCGAGATCCGCGAGACGCCGATGATCTTGCGGCGGCCCTCGCGGACGAAGATCCACTGGTTCGCGGTCGGCCAGGTCACGAGCGCCCAGCGGCCGTTGGGCGACCAGGCGAGCTGGCGAAACGCGCCCGTCACGTTGAACAGCTTCCGGCCGGTGCGAAGGAAGAAGACGTCACTCGAGCCGCTGGTCCCGGCCGGCGGGATGCGAACGACCGCAACACGCTCCGTGCCGGGCTGGAAGGCGGCGTCGATGTCGAGCGTCGCGTCGGAGGGATCGTCCTGGGCGACGACCCGGCCGCGCGGGTCGTACACGCGCGTGGCATGCGGCGTGAACACCAGGAGCAGGCGCCCGTTGTCCGACCACTGCAGCTTTTGGATCGCCTCGCTGCTGGCAGCCGTAGCACCGTCGTGCCGCTATCGAGGCTGACGACGGCGACCGTACGGGGCGTTGGGGCATAGGCGAGAACGCGGCCGGGCCCGGGCCGCCACGCCGGGGGAACGAGCGCGGCCGGTGCCAAGGCACGGTCGCCGGTGCCGTCGCCGGCCACTACGCGGACGCGGCCCCGGGAGACGTAGGCGATCCGCGTGTCGGTGCGTGTTCCCGCCCAGGCCGGGAAGCGCGGGCTCGGCCGGGCCAGCGTCCAGTGCACGTTCCCTTCGGGTCGAGCGCGACGAGCTGGTTCGCACGCGTTGCCGCGATGAACAGCCCGTGCGGCGAGAAGACGGCGTCGCGGTAGTGCCCCAGCAGCCGCTTCGAGCCGTCGCGCTGGACGACCCAGGCGCCGCTTCGACTCGTGACCAGGAGCTGACCGGGTGTCGGCAGGGAGAACAGCGCCGGCTGGGCGTGCTCGACGCCGACGGCTTTCCGGAACGAGCGAACGACCGAACGGCCCGGCGGGCTCAGAGCTGCCGCGGCAACCGCCGCCACCAACGCCCCGGCGATCAGCGGCCGCGCGTGCCGGCGCGGCCACGCGACCGGCTCGCGCGATTCGTAGGCGGCGCGGACGACCTCCCAGCTGCGCTCGCCGGCCTCGTTGCTCGTTCGGCGCCCGGTAGCTCACTGGAGCCGCTCCTTCAGCGAATCGAGCCCGCGGCGCAGCCGTGAGTTGACGGTGCCGCGGGGAAGCTCGAGCAGCTCCGCGATCTCGCCGGGGGTGTAGTCGAGCAGGTAGCGCAGCACGATCACCGCCCGGTGCTCCGGCGAGAGGCGGTCAAGCTCGCGCAGCAGCTCCTCGTCGTGCTCCGGCCGCTCCGGCGCAGGCGTGTCCACCTGCTCGGCCTCCGGCCGCAGCGCCCGTGCGCGAGCCCAGTCGATCGCGCGGTTGACGACGATCCGATGCAGCCAGGGCCCGAACGGCCGCCGCCGGTCGAAGCGGTCGAGCGCGCGCACGGCGGCGAGGAACGCCTCCTGGGCGATGTCCTCGGCTGCGGCAGCGTCGCGGACGACCAGGTACGCGGCGCGATAGGCCGGAGCCCAGTGCGCGCGAAAGAGCGCCTCGAAGTCCGAGGCAGACCCGGCCTGGGCCCGCCGCACCCAGGCCCGCTCGTCGCGGCCGGAGCCCACCATCCCTTGCCGACTATACGAGCGCGCTTGTGCAGGAGGTCCATCCCTGCAGATACGGATGGACCCTTCCGCGAGGTCCCGGCGTATTAGCAGTGTCTGCAAGGAGGAGAGATGAGAAGGACGCTGGGATTGGCGACGCTGGTGGCCGGGGCCTGGGCGGCTGTGGCGGTCGCTGCCGGAGGCGGCCCTACGCCGGGAATCACTTTCGGGCAGCCGGGAGTGATCGGACGCGAGCGGCACGGTCCGCTACGCAGGCGCTGACGGCTGGTCGGGGCACCACCGTGGCCGACGATCCAGGTGCGCGATGGGGCTGTGCTGCGCTGGACGTACCTCCGCGGCACCTTCGGAGTCCCGGCGGTCGCCTGGGATGGCTCGACCGGCGGCCTGAGCGCGGAATGGACGGCGACTGGTGCTCGAGCTCGTTCCCGAGCCACGGGTCGGCGGTGACGCCGCTTCGCAGTCCTCCACCCGCGCACGCTCAGAGTGCGCTGCCCGCGTGACGCTGCGCGGCGCCTTCGCCTTCGACGCGCTCTCACCCGGAGGCTCGTTGCTGTACCTGCTCCAGTACCTCGGCGGTCCCGCGAAAGCACGCCGCTACGCCGTGCGCGTGCTCAACCTGAACACGAAGCAGCTCTATCCAGGCTCGATCGTCGATCGGCGCGAGCCGGACGAGAAGATGACGGGGATCGCGGTCACCCGGGCCGAGAGTCACGACCGGCGCCTGGGCGTACACGCTCTACTCGCGTGCGGGCCAGCGTCCGTTCGTCCACGCGCTGGACACCGTGCACCGGCGCGCGTTCTGCGTCGACCTGCCCTTGCGCACCAGAGCGAACGTGGATCAGCCTCGTGAAGATGCACGTGCAGCGGCGGCGAGTTGCTCCTACGTTTGCGGGGCGAAGACCGTCGCGCGCGTGGACACGAAGACGTTCGAGGTCAGGCGGTAACCGCGGCCTGCTCGGTGGCGTCCGCCAGCTCGCGGACGACCTCGACGAGGTCGCGGTTTGCGTTCCAGATGCGCCGCTGGCGATCCGAGCCGTTGCCCTTCGCCAGGATCTCGTTGATGCCCTCGAGCTCGCGGTCGGAGCCGAGCTCGCGCGCGTGGGGCTCGATCTCCTTCAGCGTGCGCCTGATCAGCTGGGCGACCGGAATGCGGTTGCGGCGGCCGGTCGCGAGGTCCATCACCGGCGCCTCGAGCCCGTAGCGGGCGGCCAGCCACTTGTTCTCGGTGGTCAGGATCCGGTGGTACGACGGGATCTCGGCGCCGACGGCGTAGTGCTCGCTGTACATCTTCACGAGCGCCTGGCAGAACGCCGCCAGCGCGACCGCGTCCTCGACCCGGGTGACCGCGTCGCAGATGCGGATCTCGACGGTGCCGAAGCGCGGGTGCAGCCGGATGTCCCACCAGATGTGGGTGTAGTCCGCGATGCAGCCGGTCTTCTCGAGTTGGCCGACGACCTCGGCGTAGTCGGCGTAGTCGCGGAAGCGGGGCGGTGGGCCGGAGCGGGGGAAGGCGGCAAAGACCATCTGGCGGCTCGACGCGAGGCCGGTCAGCTCGCCGCGCCAGAAGGGCGAGTTGGCCGAGAGCGCGAGCAGGGACGAGAGGTGGGCGAGCAGCCCGTTCACGACCTTGACCGCCTTCTCGGCGTCGTCCACGGCGACGTGGATGTGCAGCCCGAAGATCAGCTCCCGCCGGGCGATGTACTGCAGCTGGTCGACCAGGTGCCGGTAGCGGTCGCGCGCGGTGATCCGCTGGCGCTCGAAGAGGCTGAACGGGTGCGTCCCCGCCGAGCCGACGCGCATCCCTTGATCGGAGGCGAGACCGGTCACGTAGCCGCGGAGCTTGCGGAGCTCGCCCTCGACCTCGGCAGGTGTGCGGCAGACCGGCGTTGCGATCTCCAGCACCGACTGCATCAGCTCCGGGTTGACCCGGGTCTCGAGCTCGTGGCCCGCAGTCGCGGCGAGCACTGTCTCGACGTGCTGGACGAGGTCGAGCGTCTCGCCGTCGAGGAGCATGTACTCCTCCTCGACCCCGAGCGTGTACGGCTCGCCGGCGCCGAACTTGTGGTCGAGGACGCTGCCACCCTCGGCGAACGTGGCGCCGGTGATCGTGGACGGGAAGATCTGCTTCGTCATCCGACCAGCGCGTCCACTTCGATCTCGACGCGCCACCGCGGGTCGAGCAGACCGTTGACGACGATCATGGCGCTCGCCGGCCGCACGTCCGCAAACACCTCGCCGTGCGCTCGGCCGACCTCTTTCCAGTCGTCGGCGTTCGTCAGGTAGAAGCGGGTGCGTACGACGTGCTCGGGGCCTGCGCCAACCTCCTCGAGGGCGGACACGATGATCTCGAGGCAGCGCTTCGCTTGCGCGTACGGATCGCTGGGCGGATCGGCCTCCCCGGGCATGATCGGCGCCGTTCCCGCGACGTGGACGTGCGGGCCTACCCGGATCGCCCTCGAGTACCCGACCGTGGCGACGTACGGGGAGTCGGCCGGAACGACCCGCCTTTCCATCGCACTAGTATCGCCCGTCGTGGACGCCCTGCGACAGGTCGAGGCGTGGCCGGCGCAGACGGTGGCGGTCGGCCTCCTGCGCGGCGGCGAGGAAGTGGCCGCCCACGGGGCTCGCGAGCACGTGTTCCGCTGGGCTTCCGTGACGAAGCCCGCGACGGCGCTCGCGGCGCTGGTTGCGGCCGAGGAAGGGATCCTCGACCTCGACCAACCGGCGGGGCCGCCCGGCTCCACGGTGCGGCACCTGCTGGCACACGCCTCGGGCCTGCCGTTCGACGGCGACCAGCCGATCGCCCAGCCGGGGCAGCGGCGGATCTACTCGAACACGGGCTTCGAGGTGCTGGCCGAGACCGTCGGTGCAGCCGCGGAGATGCCGTTCGGGAAGTACTTCACCGCGGCGGTCCTGCGACCGCTCGAGACGAGCGCGGAGCTGCGCGGGTCGCCCGCGGCCGGCTTGTACGGCAGCCTCGACGACCTGCTGCGGCTCGGCGGCCGAGCTCCAGCGCCCGCGGCTCGTCGCGCCCGAGACGCTCGCCGAGGCGACCTCGGTGCAGTTCCCCGGCCTCGTGGGCGTGCTCCCCGACGTCGGCCGGATGGACCCGAACGACTGGGGGCTCGGCGTCGAGCTGCGCGACTCGAAGGAGCCGCACTGGACCGGCGCGCGCAACTCGCCGCGCACCTTCGGCCACTTCGGCGGGAGCGGCACCTTCCTCTGGATCGATCCCGAGGCCGACCTGGCGCTCGCGTGCCTGAGCGACCTCGACTTCGGCCCCTGGGCGCTCGAGGCGTGGCCGCAGCTCTCGGATGCCGTGCTAGCGGAGAATCCCGGTGTGGCCTAGCGAGTAGCGGCCCGGCTGCGGCCAGACCGAGAGCCCGTGCGGGCTGGCTCCGACCGGGATCTTCGCGATCAGCCTGCCGGTGCGCGTGTCGATCGCGTACACGACGCCGTTCCAGCGCCCGGAGACCCAGAGCACCCTTCCGTTCGCAGAGACGTTGCCCATGTCGGGGCTCCCGCCGCCCGGGATCCGCCACTTCCTGATCACCTTGCGCGTCGCGAAGCTGATCACGGAGATCGACCCCTCGGCGCGGTTGGTTGCGTAGAGCACCCGCGCGTTCCGGCTCGGGTAGAGCCCGTGGGTGCCCGCGCCGGTAGGGATGAAGCCGAGCACTCGGAACGGGGCGCCCGAGACCTTCCAGACGCCGCCGCGCCCCATGTCGGCCACGTAGAAGACCTTCCCGTCCGGCGAGAGCTTGACGTCCTGCGGGATTGCGCCAGAGGGCATCGAGAGAACGCCGGTCACACGCTCGCGCTGCACGTCCACCTTGAGTAGCTGGCCCGAGAACTCGCAGGTCGCGATCAGGTAGCGGCCGTTAGCGGAGAAGTCCATGTGGTCGACTCCACGGCAGGGAACATGCAGCGAGTGGTGCAACCGAAAGGTGTGCGGGAAGCGGAAGTCGAGGCGGGCGAGCCGCTCGGCGACGACGATCGCGAAGCGGCCGTCGGGCGTGAAGTACATGTTGTACGGGTCGTCGACCGGGATCGGGCGGCCGGGCAGACCGTTGCGCGGGTTGATCGGGGTCACGCTGTTGCCGAGGTCGTTGAGCACGTAGAGCGTCTTGAGGTCGTACGAAGGGGTGACGTGCTGGGGGAGGGCGCCGACCGAGAAGTGGCGGACGACCTTGAACGTCCTGCGGGTCGATCTCGTCGACGCTGTCGCTCTGGCTGTTCGGGACGTAGATCAGCGGGCGGTCGTGCCGGACGACCGGGCTGAGCGCGCCGGCGGCATCGGCTGCGTAGACGTTCGTCGCCGAGAGGCCTTCGGCGCGAAGGTAACGCGGCGGGGAGCGGCCGGCACGAGCTCGCCGATCGCGGACGACGTTCCTGCCGGGCCGCGGCCGCCGGCGAGCAGGATCCCGCCGCGCACGCTCACGGCGGCGAGGTCGGAGAGGGGCGCGGCCAGCGCGCCTCCGCCGCGCAGCCGGCCGCTCGATGGATCGATCGCGGAGATGCGCGCAGTCGCCGAGCCAACGAGGGAGCCGCGGCCGCCGATCACGTAGGCGATACCGCGAAACGTTGCCGCCGCCGCGTGGGTGGTCGGCGCGGGCAACCGTCCGATCGCACGGACTCGTCCCTGGGCCGGGTCGAACGACAGCACCGTCCGCGTCGCGTTCCCGCTCGGAGTCGAGCCGCCTGCGATCAGCAGCCTGCCGCGGGCAGCCGTCACGGCTGCGTAGCGGAGCGGTACGGGCAGCCGGGCCGCAACGCGGGGTGGGGCACCCGGTCTCCAGGCGAGGATCGTGTCCAGCCAACGCGTGCCGGTGAACCCGCCGACGAGGTAGGCGGTTCCGGAGATGGCCGCGGCGGAGAGGTCTGAGGCTGGCTGCGGCAGCCGACCGACCACACTCGTTCGACCGGCGGGCCCGACCTTGACGATCTCGTTCAGCTGGCTCGGCCCATTCCCGCCGCCGAACACGTAGGTCGCTCCGCCGAGGGCCACGGCAGCAGCGTCGTGCCGGACTCCGGGAAGCGACCCGCGGGCGGTGTTACCGCGGGCGGAGACGAAGCGGATGTCGCCGATGGATGTATCCGCCGCATTGAGCCCGCCGAGCAGCAGCGCACCCGAGCCGATCGGAGCAGCGGCGGCGTCTTGCAACGGCTGGGCGAGCGTGCCGACGGGTCTTTCGACCAAGCGGGTCGGGCGCAGATGGGGGGCCGCGGCCCGCACGACGCCTCGCGAGGTCGTCGTGTGCACGGCAGCGTGCTTCGGCGAGGATGAACAGCCGGATCCAGCGAGGAGAGCGAGCGCGGCCGCTCCGAGCAGGAGAAAACGTGTCGTGCTCAGCCGTCCTCCGCGAACAGCGGGCGCAGAAGCTCGTCGAAGGTGGCGCGGTCGCAGCTCGCAACGACCGCCGCGGTGAGCGCGCGGACCGAGGCCGTGCGCGGCACGTTCATCGCCAGCCCGACCTCGCCGAAGTAGCTCCCGGGCTGCAGCACCCGCCGCGGCCCAAGGTCCTCCTGGCTGACGGTGAAGAGGCCCGAGAGGATGACGTAGAACCGCTCGGCGTCGTCGCCCTCGCGCACCACCTGGCGCCCGGGCGGCACCTCCTCGCGCTCCATCCGCTGGGCGATCTTCGTCAGCTTCTCTCCCGGGAGGCCGGCGAGCAGCCCGACCCGGGACAGCTCGTGAACGGTGGCTGGGACGAAGCGCGGGCTCATGGCCCTATTGTTGCGGCGTGGCCGAGCTCGCGGGGTGGAAGTTCTGTCCGCGCTGCCGGAGCGAGCTCCGCGGCGACGAGCAGCGCGTCGAGTGCCCCGAGTGCGGGTTCATCTCGTACGCGAGCTCGAAGCCGACCGCCGGCGCGCTCTGCGAGGACGACGAGGGGCGCGTGCTCCTTGCTCGGCGGGCGGACGGAGCCGTTCAAGGGGCGCTGGGACATTCCCGGCGGGTTCCTCGACGAGGGCGAGCACCCGCTCGACGGGATCCGCCGCGAGCTGCGCGAAGAGACGGGCCTCGAGGTCGAGCCCGTCGCGTTCCTGGGCGTGTGGATGGATCGCTACGGCGGCGACTCGACCGCAGAGGCGACGCTGAACCTCTACTGGACGGCCCGAGTCATCGGCGGTGAGCCGCAGGCTGCAGACGACGTCTCCGAGCTGCAGTGGTTCGAATCGGACGAGCTTCCGCCGCCGGACGAGCTCGCGTTCGAGAACGTACCGCTCGTCCTCTCAGCCTGGCGCGCGCGGCACGAGCACGCGTAGCGCCCCGGGCTCGACCGACAGCTCGAGCGGCGTTTCGAGCTCCACCGGCTCGCCGTCCACCGCGGCCTGGAGCTTCCCGGGCCGCGCGTCGATCGTGAAGCGCTCGCCGCTGCGCTCGTCCCAGGCGCTCGGCAGCCACCCCTTCGCCGCGTAGAGGTGGAGCCGGCCCTCGTCGAGTCGCTCGCGCTCGCCGATCGAGAACAGGCTCAGCTGATAGGCGTTGTTGGCGACGAGCACGACCCGCGCCTTGACCGGCTCGCCGTCGATGCTCGCCCAGATCCCCGGCCGCCTGCGCAGGCTGAGCCAGAGCGCGCGCAGCCCCGCGAGGGCCTGCCGGCGACGCCGATGATGTTCACGCCGGTGGACGAGCGAGGCGTAGAGGCCGAGCGAGACGTTGTTCAGGAAGCGCCGCTCGCCCGCGCGGCCGACGTCCACGCGCCGCTCCTCGCCCTCGAATCCGGCGAGCGCGGCGAGCGGGTCGTCGCGGTCGAGCCCGAGGTCGCGCGCGAAATGGTTGCGCGTGCCGTAGGGCACGACGACGAGCGGAAGGCCGCGCTCGACGGCGATCGCCGCGACGCTGGCCACGGTGCCGTCGCCGCCGGCGGCCCCGAGGATCTCCACCTCGGCGTCCCCGGCGAGCTGCGCAACGTCCTCGCCCTCTTCGAGCACGTGCGCATCGATCCCGCGCGCCTGGGCCTCGTCCCGCAGCTCTTCGGTCGTCGGGCTCTCGGTTCCCGCGCGCGGGTTGATCAGGAGAAGACCCCGCACGCCAAGGAGGCTATAGGCCGAGCCGATCGGCAAGTTAGGCCGTTCGGCTCATTGCGGCCGTCCGACCTTGTCCCGATCATTTGGTCATGGAAGAGCACGGTCTGCACCGCATCGAGGACGAGCTCGGCGAGAGCTGGCTCGAGCAGTGGCTCGAGCAGGGTCAGGCGCTGCTCGAGGCGTACCTGGCCAAGCACGCCGCCTTCGTCGACTTCCTCGACGCGGAACCGAGCGCCTAGCCATTTCAAGGCGCTCGCTTGCGACGCCGACCATGAGAGGCCATGGCGGCTTTGCCGCCGGGGCCGTTTAAGCCGCCGCTTCGGCCAGGCCGAGGCGTTGCTCGATCATCGACTTCGGCATCGCACCGACCGCGGCCGCCTGCGGCTCGCCGTCCTTGAACAGGATCAGGGTCGGGATCGACATCACCCCGTAGCGCTGCGCGATCGCGGGCTCCTCGTCGATGTTCAGCTTGACGACCTTGAGGTCGCTGCGCTCCGCGGCGATCTCGTCGAGCACGGGCGCGATCGCGTGACAGGGCCCGCACCACTCGGCCCAGAAGTCGACCAGCACCGTTTGGTCGCTGCCAATCACGTCGGTCTCGAAGGTCTGTTCGGTAACTGCGTCTGCCATGTAGTCCTTTCTACCTCACGTCTCGGCTAGTTCAAACGCCGACGCAGGAAGGCTTGTTCCCGCTCGCTAGGATCGCCGGATGTTCACGCCGCTCCCGAGTGTGCCCGATCATCCGGCCCTGGAACGTGAGGTGCTGGAGCGCTGGGAGCGCGAGCGGACCTTCGAGCGCCTGCGCGAGCAGAATGCCGGCGGCCCCCGCTGGAGCTTCATCGACGGGCCGATCACCGCCAACAACCCGATGGGCGTCCACCACACCTGGGGCCGGGCGCTGAAGGACGTCTTCCAGCGCTACCACGCCCTCCGCGGCTTCGATGAGCGCTACCAGAACGGGTTCGACTGCCAGGGCCTCTGGGTCGAGGTGGGGGTCGAGAAGGAGCTCGGCCTGAACTCGAAGCGCGAGATCGAGGAGTACGGGATCGCCGAGTTCGCCGAGCGCTGCAAGGAGCGCGTCGCCAATTACGTCGGGGTCATCACCGAGCAGTCCAAGCGCTTGGGTCAGTGGATGGACTGGGGCAACGACTACCTCACCTTCTCCGACACGAACATCGAGTACATCTGGCGCTTCATCAAGGAGTGCCACCGTCGGGAGTGGCTCTACCTGGGTCACCGCTCGACCCAGTGGTGCCCGCGCTGCGGCACCTCGCTCTCGCAGCACGAGCAGGCAGGCGAGGAGAACCACCGGGAGATGGAGCACCCGTCGCTCTTCGTCCGGTTCCCGCTGCAGGGACGTGACGGAGAAGCGTTGGTGATCTGGACGACGACGCCGTGGACGCTGCCGGCCAACGTCGCGGCTGCCGTCAAGCCGGATGCCGAGTACGTGCTCGACGCCAAGGGCGAGTGGCGCGCACGCGAGCTCGCCGGAGACGTGGAGCCGGTCAAGACCGTCCGAGGCGAGGAGCTCGTGGGGCTGGAGTACGAAGGGCCCTTCGACGAGCTTCCGGCGCAGGCGGACGTCGTCCACCGCGTCATCCCCTGGGACGAGGTCGCGCTCGACGAGGGCACCGGCATCGTCCACATCGCTCCCGGCGCGGGCGCCGAGGACTTCGAGCTCTCGCGCGTCCACGACCTGCGGGTGCTGGCGCCGATCGACGAGGCGGGGCGGTTCGTGGCCGGCTACGGGGTCTTCGAAGGCCTGAGCACCGGCGAGGCCGCCGAGCTGATCGCCGAGGCGCTGCGCGAGAAGGGCCTGCTGGTCGAGGCGGGGACGATCGTGCACCGCTACCCGATCTGCTGGCGCTGCAAGACGCCGCTCGTCTTCCGGGTCGTGGACGACTGGTTCATCGCCTGTGACGAGATCCGGCAGCCGCTGCTCGACGCCAACCAGGAGGTCGAGTGGACGCCGCCGCAGTACTCGAAGCGCATGGACGACTGGCTGCGCAACATGGAGGACTGGAACATCTCGCGCAAGCGCTACTTCGGGCTGCCGCTACCGCTGTACCCCTGCGAATGCGGCGAGTTGAACGTGATCGGCTCGAAGGCCGAGCTCGAGGAGCGCGCCACCGGCGGGCTCGAGCAGCTCAAGGAGCTCCACCGCCCGTGGATCGACGCGGTGCCGATCCGCTGCGAGGCCTGCGACCAGGAGGTGCGCCGCATCCCGGAGGTCGGCGACGCCTGGCTCGACGCGGGCATCGTCCCGCTGTCCACGTTGGGCTGGCAGAACCCCGAGTTCGTCCCGCACGGCTACGCGACCGGCGCCGCCGCCGAGCTGACCGGCGCCGACCTGCCCGATCACGCGTACTGGGAGCAGTGGTTCCCGGCCGACTGGGTCTCGGAGATGCGCGAGCAGATCCGGCTCTGGTTCTACTCGATCAGCTTCATGTCGATGACGATGGTGGGCAGGCTGCCGTACCGCCGCGTGCTGACCTACGAGCGGGTGAACGCCGAGGACGGCCGACCGATGCACAAGTCGGCCGGGAACATGATCGAGGCCGACGAGGCCTTCGACCGCATGGGCGCCGACGTGATGCGCTGGCTCTACTGCTCGACCCCGCCGTACGCGAACGTCAACTTCGGCTACGGCCCGGTGGCCGAGGTGCAGCGGCGGCTACTGACGCTCTGGAACTCGGTCGGCTTCCTCGTCACCTACGGGAACATCGCGGGCTGGCGGCCCGAGTGGGGGGCGGAGCCGTCGTCGCAGCAGCCGCTCGACCGTTGGCTCGTCGCGCGCACACGCCGGCTCGTGCGTGAGATGGAAGAGGGCTACGAGCGCTACTGGACGCCGGCGCTGACCGCCGCCTTCGAGAGCTTCGTGGACGACCTCTCGAACTGGTACATCCGCCGCTCCCGGCGCCGCTTCTGGACCGAGGACGCCGAGGCGCTCCACGCGCTCTGGTGGTCGCTCGTCCAGGGGCTGCGGACGATCGCGCCGCTGATGCCCTTTCTCACCGAGCACCTCTGGCAGAACCTGGTCGCCGAAGCCTGTGAAGGCGCACCCGACTCGGTGCATCTCGCCGGCTGGCCGGAGGGGCCCGAGCCGGACGAGGCGCTGCTGGCCGAGGTAGCGGACGTGAGGCGCGTTGTGGAGCTCGGCCGCCAGGCGCGCTCGCAGGCCGGGATCAAGCATCGCCAGCCGCTACGGCGGCTCGTCGTCCAGGGCGCCGAAGGGGCTCGGGGGCACGCGGACGAGATCGCGGACGAGCTGAGCGTGAAGGAGGTCGAGTTCGGCCCGGTCGAGGCGACGGAGCTACGAGTCAAGCCGAACCTGCCCGTGCTCGGCCCCAAGCTCGGCAAGGAGCTCGCGTCGGTTCGCGCGGCGCTCGAGGCCGGCGAGTTCGAGGAGCTCGGCGACGGGTCGGCTGCGAGTGGACGGCCACGAGCTCTCACCGGAAGAGGTGCTGATCGAGCGGCGCGGCAAGGAGGGCTGGGCGGTCGCGGGCGAGGACGGCCTGACCGTCGCGCTCGAGCTCGCGCTCGACCCGGAGCTCGAGCTCGAAGGCCGCGTTCGCGACCTGATCCACCGGGTGAACGCGATGCGCAAGGAGGCGGGCCTGGAGCTGACCGACCGGATCGTGCTCACGCTGCCCCGGGAGCACGCGGATCTGCTCGGCGCACGAGGACTGGATCAAGCGCGAGACGCTGGCCGAGCGGATCGAGCTCGGCGACGAGCTGAAGCTCGTGCGGGCCTAGTGCGGGAAGGCATGACCGAGCCCGCGATCCAGGCCGAGCAACTCGTGCGCGAGTTCAAGAAGGGCCCGCGCGCGGTCGACGGGATCGACCTCGCGGTCGCGCCCGGCGAGATCTACGGCTTCCTCGGCCCCAACGGCGCCGGCAAGTCCACGACCGTGCACATGCTGACGACGCTTCTGCCGCCGACCTCGGGCACGGCCCGCGTGGCCGGCTTCGACGTCGTGCGCGACGGGCCCAAGGTCCGGGCGCGCATCGGCGCCGCCCTCCAGGAGGCCGCGCTCGACCCGCTCCTGACCGGTCGCGAGCACGTGCGGCTCCAGGCCTCGCTGCAGGCGCTGCCGCGCGCGGACCGAGCCCGGCGCGCCGACGAGCTGCTCGGCCGCGTCGGCCTGGCCGATGCCGCCGACCGGAGGGTGCGCGGCTACTCGGGCGGGATGAAGCGCAGGCTCGACCTCGCGCTCGCGCTCGTCCACAGCCCGCGGATCCTGTTCCTGGACGAGCCGACGACGGGCCTCGACGTGCAGAGCCGGACGGCGCTCTGGGCCGAGGTCGGCCGCCTGGCGAAGGACGAAGGCGTGACCGTGTTCCTGACGACGCAGTACCTGGAGGAAGCCGACGTGCTCGCCGACCGCGTCGGGATCATCGACCACGGGCACATCGTCGCCGAAGGAACGCCGCTCGCCCTCAAGGCGGAAGTCGGGCGCCCGACGATCGAGGCGATTCCCGCAGATTCCGCCGAGCTGGGCCGGGCCTCTGAGGTGCTAGCACGGTTCGGAGAGCTCGTCCCCTGCGCGGAGAACGGTGCCGCGGTGCGCCTGAAGGGCGGCGAGTCCGACCTCGCGGACGTCGTCCGCGCGCTCGACGCGGAGGGCCTGAAGGTCGAGCACCTGCAGCTCCACCAGCCGTCCCTGGACGACGTGTTCCTCGCGAAGACCGGGCGATCGCTCGAGGGCGCCGGTGACGAGGAAGAGAAGGAGGGGTCGACCTCGCAGCTCGCCATGGAGGCGACGTGACCGGCTTCGTCGACCAGGTGTACGTGCTCGGCCGGCGCTCCGTCTTGCGCACGCTGCGGCAGCCCGCCAACGTCGTCTCGGCGCTGGTCTTCCCCATGTTTCTGCTCGCGGTCAACTCGGGCGGGCTCAGGGCCGAGACGAACCTGCCGGGGTTCCCTACCGATTCGTTCGTGGCCTTCGCGCTGGCCGTGCCGTTCATCCAGGGCGCGCTCTTCGCGACGATGAACGCCGGCACCGACCTGGCCCGCGACATCCAGACGGGCTTCCTGAACCGGCTCTCACTGACGCCGATGCGGGGGATCGCCGTGCTGGCCGGACAGCTCGGCGGCGTCGTCGTGCTCGGCCTCATCCAGGCGCTGGTGTACCTCGCCGTCGGCCTGATCATCGGCGTCCGGCTCGAATCGGGCGTGCTCGGCGTGCTCGTCCTGTTCGTGTTCGCGCTGTTCGTGACGCTGGCCTTCGGCGCGCTCGGGGCCTTCGCGGCGTTGCGCACCGGCTCCGGCGAGGCCGTCCAGAGCCTCTTTCCCGTGTTCTTCGTCTTCCTGTTCATCTCGTCCATGAACATCCCGCGGAACCTGATCGAGCAGACCTGGTTCCGCGACCTCGCGACCGCGAACCCGGTCTCGTACCTGCTCGAGTGCGTCCGGAGCCTGATCATCACGGGCTGGAACGCGGAGGCGCTGGCGCTCGGGTTCGGGATCACCGGTGCGATCACGATCGTCGCGCTCTCGCTCTCGACCTGGGCGCTGCGCGTGAGGATGGCGCGCTCGTGAGCTCGGAGACTCGGCTGTGAGAACCCTTGCAGTCGCTCGTGGTGTCGCGTGGCGGACCCTGCACAACGTCTTCCACAACCCGTCCCTGCTCGTGCCCTCGCTCGTCTTCCCGCTCTTCTTCTTCACCGCCTTCGCCGGCGGGCTCTCGCGGGTCGGCGACATCCCCGGCTTCGACTACCCGCTGGGCTACACGGCTTTCCAGTTCGTCTTCGTGCTGCTGCAGTCCGCGGCCTTCGGCGGCGTCTTCACGGGCTTCGGGATCGCCCGCGACTTCGAGAGCGGCTTCGCCCGCCGGCTGCTGCTCGCGGCACCGAACCGCGCCGGGATCGTGCTTGGCTATGCCTCGGCGGCGCTCGTCCGGTGGCTTGTCACCGCAGCCTTCCTGACCGTCGTCGCGCTCGCCGTCGGGATGAACGTCGGAGGCAGCGGGGTCGACCTCGTCGGGCTCTACACGCTCGCGGTGATCATCAACCTCGCTGCCGTGCTCTGGGCCGCCGGGGTGGCGATGCGCTTCCGGACGATGCAGGCCGGCCCGGTGATGCAGTTGCCCGTCTTCCTGGTCCTCTTCTTCGCGCCGGTATACGTGCCGCTGGCGCTGCTGCAGGGCTGGATCCACACCGTCGCGCAGGTCAACCCGGTCACGCGAGTGCTCGAATCGGGACGCGGGTTCCTCGCGGGCAATCCCACCGAGGTCGCGGTTGCGTTCGGCGCGGCCGTCGCGCTGGCGGCAGCGTTCTCGCTCTGGGCGCTGCGCGGGCTGCGCAAAGCCGAAGCCGCGGGATAACTCGCACAGGAATCGGGTTGAGCCCGCCGCTCGGGGGGTGGTGGCGACGGGCTCTCCCCTAGTGCTCGCCGCGGGCCACAAGGCCAGGTACAGGGCACCGCGGCTCGCATCGCCCAGTACCAGCACGGTACCGGCCCGGCCGCGCCTTTCCAATAGGCCGTTCGGCCCATCTTTCCAAGTTGCAAGGAGTGGACTTGCAAGCGGCTTCCTGAAGGAATTTTCTCGACGCAGACTTCCCGGCTCCCTATCATCTTGAGGCCCAGTGACCCCCCAAGACCAGGCTGTCTACTTCAACGCCGTCCCGCTGTTCGTCCTGGCGGGCGCGTACCTGCTCGTCGCGGCGGCTCTCGCACCGGCCCTCTGGCGCGAGCGCAGCCGGGTGAGCGTGACGGACGTCGCCCTCGCGCTGGTCTTCCCGGCGATCGCGATCCCCGCCGCGATCTTCGGCGCCGTCGTGCTCTACGACCACTCGCCGATCGGCGGGCATGTGTGGCCCCCGTTTGCCGCGACCCTGATCGCGCTCGTCCCGGCGCTGATCTTCCTGCGCCGCTGGAGCGACCCCGCACGGTTGGTGCTGAGCGGTCCTCGCGCGCGTGAAGCAGAACAGCTCGTTTCGGCGCGCGACCGCGAGCTCACCTCCGTCGCCACCCTCGCCAACTCGCTCTCGCGGGCCCAGGACCCGGTCGAGGCCGCCCGCGTGCTGCTCGACGAGGTGGCCTCGCTGCTGCACGTCGAGTTCACCGCCCTCGCCCTTGTGAGCGACGACGAGGACGAGGCGATCGGCCTCCTCGCCCGCTCGGACGGCGAAGACGCCGATTGGTTCAGCGACATCCGGGTGCACCTGCACAACGAGCCGTCGGGGATCGCCAGCGCCTACTTCGAGGCGGCTCCGGTCGCGGTCTACGACATCGAATCCTCGCCGCTCGTCAGCCAGCGTCTCGCGCAAGGCGGCGCACGCGAAGAGCGGAGCCTTCGTGCCTTTGATCGTCGAGGAGCGGGTCGTCGGCGTGCTGGTCGCCGCGCCGACCCAGGAGCGCCGAGCCTTCACCCCCGAGGAGCTCCGCCTGATGCAGGCTCTGGCCGGGGAGGCCGCGATCTCGCTCGACCGCACCCGCTCGGCGCATGCGCTCGACCAGGCCCTTGCCCGTGAGCGGCTCGTGGGGAAGATCTCACGCCGCGTTCGCTCGGTGCACGACCTCGACGCGGTCACGCGGGTGGCGGTGACCGAGACCGGTCGCGCAATTGGCGCTTCCCGCTGTTTCATCAGGATCGGCGACGCGAACGAGACGCTGCCGATCCGCGCCGAGTGGTGGGCGGAGGGGCTTGCCCCGATCGGCGACGATGCGGGCCGGCTGCCGGTCTCGAACCTCGCCGCGCGCGAGCGCCGCACCGTCACGGTCGCGGACGTGCTCGATGCGCCCGAGCTCCTGGACGAGTCGCTCGGGGACGTCCAGACGCTGGTCGAGCTCGGCACCCGCTCGGTGCTGGCCACGCCGATCGTCGTGTTCGATCGAATGATCGGCGTGCTGGGTCTCCACCGGCCGGATCCGGGGACCTGGGCATCCGGCGAGGTCTCGCTGGCGGAGGCAGTCGCGCGCGAGATCGGGCTCGCGCTGCACACGGCGCGACTCCTCGAGGAGAACGAGCGGCGGCTCGGCGAGCAGGGCGCGCTCCTCAAGGCCGCTCAGGTCGTGACCAGCGAGCTCGAGCTGAAGGCGGTGCTGCAGCGGCTCGTGGACGAGGTCGCCCAGCTGCTACGCGCGGAGGCAGTGGACTGCTTCCTGCTCGACGCCGAGCGCGGGGTCCTGCGCTGCGCGGCCGTCCACGGCCTGCTCGAGGGGATCGTCGGCTTCGAGTTCCCGGCGGAGAAGGGGCTTTCCGGCCGCGCCATCGCTCGGGGCCGACCGGTGCTCTCGGACGACTACTCGGAGCTCACCGAGACCGTGCCGCATCCGGCCTACGAGGGTTTCCACAGCGCGATCGTGGCTCCGATGCGCTGGTCCGGCGAGGTGAGGGGGATCCTCGGCGTCGGGACGCGCGACGCCGAGCGCAAGTTCACCTCCGGCCAGGCCGACTTGCTCGAGGCCTTCGCGAACCTCGCCGCGCTCGCGTTGCGCAATGCCGAGAGCTTCGAGGAGCGCTCGCGGCAGGCGCGGATCCAGCGCGGTTTCTACCGAATCGCCTCGGTGCTCGGCGAGCCGATCTCCCTCGAGGACACCTTCGACGCGCTCGCCCAGGCAGCGAGCGAGGCGCTTGGCGGCGCGAGCGCGGCGGTGTTGATGCCGAAGGCCGACGACCTTCGCCTCGCCGGGCTGCACGGCCTACCCGGGCTGCTGGTCAAGTTCCTCGAGAACGGCCTGGGCGACCCCTCCGGTGCCTTGCGCTCCTGCGCGCGCGGCAGGCGCGTGCTGGCCTCGCCACGCCTCCACGACGACGATCGCTTCGACGACGAGTGGCGGGGCGTGACGCGCGAGTCCGGCTACCGCTCGCTGCTGGCGGTGCCGATCGAGGCGCCGCGCAGTGAGGAGGGCGCGCTCGTGCTCGTCTTCTTCGAGGAACAGCGAAACTTCGCCGACGACGACCTCGAGCTCGCGCGGAACCTCGCCGGTGCAGCACGAGGCGCGCTCGAGCGGAGCGAGCTCTTCGAGGCGGAGCGCCGCTCGCGCGCGCTGGCCCAGCAGCTCGCCCGCACCGGCTCGCTGCTCGCAACCGAGCTCGACCCAGGAGCCGTGCTCGACGAGGTCGTCCGCCAAGCGCCGGCGCTCCTCGGCGCCGACGCCGCGGTGATCCGCCTGCTCGAGGGCGACGAGCTCGTCGCGAGCGCGGTCTCGGGCGGGGAGCTCACGAGCGTCCTCGACTCCCGGGTGCCCTCGACGGCCCGCCTCGCAGGCGACGCCGTCCAGTCCCGGTCGCCGGTCACGGTTGCCGACGCGCGCGAGGACCAGCGGCTGCTCCAGGCCGACCCCGTCCTCTCAGCCGGTTACGCCGGCTACGTCGGCGTGCCACTCGTCGGTCCGGAAGGGGCCGTGCACGGCGTGCTCTCGGTGTATGCGAAGGAGCCGAGGCCGTGGCAGCAGGAGGAGGTGGAGGCGCTCGCCGCCTTCGCGGGCAACGCGTCGGCCGCGCTCTCGAGTGCCGAGCTCTACCAGAACGTCGCGCTCGAGAAGGAGCGCAGCGTGGCGATCCTCTCGAACATCGCCGACGGGATCGTGGCCGTCGACCGCGAAGGAAAGGTCGTGCTCTGGAACGCGGCCGCGGAGCGAATCACGGGCGTCCCCACGCCGGAGGCGCTCGACCGGACGCCCAGCGACGTGCTGCAGCGTGACCTCGAGTCCGACCGCGAGTCGCCGGCCGGAGAGCGGCTCGTCTCGATTCGGCGGGGCGGGGAGGAGATCTGGCTCTCGCTGACCGAGGCGATCATGCTCGACCCGGCCGGAGCCGTCGCCGGCCGCATCTTCGCCTTCCGCGACATCTCCGCCGAGCGCGTCGTCGAGGAGATGAAGTCGGAGTTCGTCTCCAACGTCTCGCGTGAGCTGCGCTCGCCGCTGACCTCGATCTACGGCTTTGCCGAGACCCTTCTGCGCGACGACGTCCTCTTCGGCGAGGAGGAGCGAGCCACGTTCCTCGGCTACATCGCCTCGGAGGCCGGTCGGCTGACGGCGATCGTCGACCGGCTGCTCGCGGTAGCCCGGCTCGACTCCGGCGACCTCCAGGTGCAGCTCGCGCCGATCGACGTGAGCGCCGTCGTCTCCGAGGTCGTCTCCTCGGCGAAGCAGTCGTTCGTCCTGGCAGGCCACCAGTTCGTCCTCGATCTTCCTCCCGAGCCGCTCGCCGTCACCGCCGACCGCGAGAAGCTGCGACAGATCATCACCGACCTCGTGGACAACGCGGTCAAGTACTCACCGGAAGGCGGCACGGTGCGGGTCGCCGCGCGCCGCCGCGACGACGCCGTGGAGGTGAGCGTGGACGATGAAGGAATCGGGATCCCGGAGGCCGAGCAGGGCCGGATCTTCGCGAAGTTCTATCGCGCCGAGAGCGGCGGGCGCGACCTCGAGAGCGGCGGGACCGGCCTCGGCCTCTTCATCGCCAAGGAGCTGCTCGCGGCGATGCGCGGCCGCATCTGGGTGCGCTCGCGCGAGGGTGAAGGCTCGAGCTTCGTGTTCTCGCTGCCGGTTTCTGCGCAGCCCGTTCTCAGCGAGCGTGAATGAACGGCCGTACGAACGGGTATAGGAGCGCGTTCCTACTAGGGTGGCGGGACCGATGACGAGGGTTTTGGTAATCGATGACGAGGCGCCGATCCGGCTTCTCTGCCGAGTGAATCTCGAGGCGGAGGGGATGGAGGTGCTCGAGGCGAGCGACGGGCCCACCGGCCTCGAGAAGGCTCGCAACGAGGAGCCCGACGTGATCCTCCTCGACGTGATGATGCCGGGCCTCGACGGGTGGCAGGTCGCGGAGGAGCTGCTCGACAGCGACAGCACGAGCTCGATCCCGATCGTGTTCCTGACGGCCAGAGCCGAGGTGCGCGACCGGGCCCGCGGGCTCGACCTCGGTGGGATCGACTACGTCACGAAGCCGTTCAACCCGATCGAGCTGGCGCCACTCGTGCTGGACTTGATCGACCGCGTGGACCGAGGCGAGCGCGACGAGCTACGTCGCGAGAAGATCGCCGAGCTGCGTGACCTGATCGAGCCCGCCTAGCGTCCGGCGAAGTCGGTCGTGATCATCAGCGCGCCCTGGCGGCCGCTGAAGTTGCCGCGCAGGGCGCCGACGCCGACGAGCCGGTAGCCCCCGTCCAGCAGGTTGCGCCGGTGACCCGGGCTCGCCAGCCACATCCGGACGATCGCGCGGGCGCGTGCTGCCCGGCCGGCGCCCCAGGCGAGGTTCTCGCCTAAGCGCGGGGCGCGGACGCCCACAGACCGGATGCGCGCGTTGAATGCGCCGTGGAAGAAAACGCCGGCGCTCAGCATCTTGGAAGAGTGCGAGCGAGCCGCGCGCTCGAGCCGCCAGTCGGCGCGGAGCGGCTGCACGCCGTGCGCCAGCCGCACCTGGTTCATGACCGTCAACAATGAAGACTCTGTTCGAGTCAGCGATGCCGGCTGTGCTTCACCGGCCAATATGAATGCCACGACGGCGAAAGCCGTCCAGCTCAAGACTCGCCTGGCCACGAGTAGAGAAATCGTTACACATATCCCGGCTGAATGTGAAGGATTAATTGCGAAAAGTTGTGGAAAGCGCGGCTGTAAGCGAAAAATCGGCCCATTTCGTCGCTTGGAACGGAGCCGGAAGCGAAGCTAGACTGGGGTTTCGGCGGGACGTAGCGCAGCCTGGTTAGCGCGCCTGCTTTGGGAGCAGGAGGCCGGCGGTTCGAATCCGCCCGTCCCGATTGGTGAACCCTCGGCTGCGGCGGTAAGGTCATCTGCTGCGTGTCCGCGTCTGCCGAAAGAACGGTGCTCGTCGTTGACGACGACCCCGCGATGCTGCTCCTTTGCCGGGCAAATCTCCGCGAGTCGGGACTGCGCGTCCGCGAAGCAGCGAGCGCGGCCGAGGCATTGGCGAGCGTCCGGCTCGACAGGCCCGACCTGATCCTGCTCGACATCATGATGCCCGGGGTGTCGGGTTGGCAGGTCGCGGCCCAGTTGCTCGGCGACCGCGCGACGGACGAGATCCCGATCATCTTCCTGACCGCCTTGAGCGGCACGAAGCAGCGTCTGCGAGCCTTCGAGCTCGGAGCCGTCGGCTATGTCACGAAGCCATTCGATCCTGCCTCTCTCGGGCCCACGCTGATCGCTGTTCTGGATCAGATCGACCGGGGGGAGCGGAGCGCCCTGATTGCCGAGAACCTGAACGCGCTGCGAGCAGAAATGCACGCTTCCTGATCGCGTGGGCTTCTGGCCGCACCAGATCGCTGATTTGACAGACGGGTCAAATAACGCGAACATCGTCGGATAAGGGTCATTCATTTTATGCCTGCGTGCGCTTTCGCGTGCCCGGGGGGGCCGGGCAAACTAGACGGGAGAGAACATGCGGCGTTCGATTCGAAGGGTTGTGCTCGGCGTCTGCGCGGTAGCGCTCGCGAGCGCAGCGGTATTGGGATACGTCGGTAGGGGGGACGCGGCCGGCACGAACATCTGCCCACGGCTCGGTCTGCCTGACGGGCGTTGTGTCCCCGCACGTCACGTCGGCGACGCCGACGGGCGGGTTCGCCGCTTTCGCTGCGGGCCGATTCAACAACAGCTCGCCGAGCACGGCGACACATCTCAACCTGACGATCTCGTTCAAGGACGGGACGGGCGCGCGCTGCGTTCGTCTCGGTGGGCACGATTGGCAAGTTCGTCGACGGCTCGTCAGTCGCGCCGGCCTGCACTCCGGCTGGCTCGAGCGTCTCGAGCGTCTCGTGCAGCTTCCCCAACCTTGCCGGCGGTCACTTCGCGAAGCTGCAGTTCCCGTTCACTCCGGTGGCGCCGACGCCGCTCACGGACGGCTCGACCGTCACGGCGACGCTCTCGGCGACCTACGGCGAGGGCAACGGAGGCCCCAACGACAGCCAGATCGGGGACCCCCGACACGCTGAAGATCTCCGGGGCAGGGAAGTGCACCACGGGCGGATCGAAGCTCGACCCGATCAGCAACTCGAGCCAGACGTCGTCGATCGGCGTCGACTACCCGGCGGCTACAACCGACCAGAAGCTTCCTTGCACGGCGGTGGGGATCGACGTCAGCAACACGCAAGTCACGGTGGGCGGCATCGCCGGCTACGTCGCAACGCTCGAGCTGCCGCTGGTGAATGGGTTCGCCACTGTTCAGCACGATGTGACGCCTCTGCCGGACAAGACGACGGTGAAGGGGCTCGTCATCTGGGAGTCGCTGCAACCGGTAGGTACTACGAACTTCGACCTGAAGGTTCCGGCGTGCGATTCGGCGGGGCTTCCGCCGATCCCGGCGACTCCTGGTTTCTCCAGCGACACCTGCGTCTTCAGTCGGAGCTCGCTGCCGAAGGGCGGCGGGCGGTTCATCATGCACGCGCTCGGGGCCAGCATCGACCCGAGGTACACGCCGTAGGACGTACAGCGAGCGGTTTGACCTGCAGGTTGAGAGCGCCGCCCGCGGGCGGCGCTCTCGCGTCTCCGCTCGAACAGCAGTTTTTTACCTGCTCAGAGCAGGGGTACACTGATTTTTGTGCAGGTTTGCCCAGCTTGTGGTGAGGAAAACCCTGCGAAGTTCCGTCTCTGCGGATTTTGCGGGGCCCAACTCGCGCCGGCACTGCCTCCGCAGGAGGTGCGCAAGACAGTCACGATCGTCTTCTCCGACCTGAAAGGGTCGACGGCTCTCGGGGAGCAGCTCGATTCGGAGTCGCTGCGCGAGGTGATGACCCGCTACTTCGACGAGATGAAAGCCGTGCTCGAGAGTCACGGCGGCACGATCGAGAAGTTCATCGGCGACGCGGTGATGGCGGTGTTCGGGCTGCCGCGAGTGCACGAGGACGATGCGCTGCGCGCCGTTCGGGCCGCCGCCGAGATGAAGGCGGCGCTCGCGCACCTGAACGAAGAGCTGGAGACGATCTACGGAGTGCGCCTCGCGAACCGCACCGGCGTGAACACCGGCGAGGTGGTCTCCGGCGACATGACGACGGGGCAGCGACTCGTGACCGGCGACACGGTGAACGTGGCCGCGCGGCTCGAGCAGGCTGCTCCGGAGCTGGAGGTCTTGATCGGAGAGCCGACCTACCGGCTGGTCCGTGATGCGGTCGAGGTGGAGACGGTCGAGCCGTTGGAGCTGAAAGGGAAGGCCGAGCGCGTACCGGCCTACCGCCTCATCCGCGTGAAGAGCGGGACGTGGTCGCGACCGAGACGGACGGCGCGTTGATCGGGCGCGACGAGGAGCTGGCGGCGCTGCGCTCCGCATTCGCGAGCGCCTCGGCCGAGGACGTGTGCCGGGTGGCGTTGGTCGTAGGTGAGCCCGGCGTCGGCAAATCCCGCCTGACCGAAGAGCTGCTGGGAGGAGTCACGAGCGAGGCGCGCGTTCTGCGCGGGCGCTGTCTTCCGTACGGGCGCGGCATCACGTTCTGGCCGCTGGTCGAGATCGTGCGAGACGCGGCGTCGCTGCGCGACACCGATGCCCCGGAGCTCGCGCGCGAGAAGCTGGCAGCACTCGTCCCCGGTACCCCCGACGTGGCGGAGCGAGTGGCGTCGGCCGTCGGCCTCTCGGATGCAGAGTTCTCGCTGGACGAGATCTACTGGGGGACGAGGAAGCTGCTGGAGCGGCTCGCCTCCGAGCGACCGCTGGTCGTTTTCGTCGATGACGTCCACTGGGCCGAGGATGCGTTCCTGGAGCTGATCGAGCATGTGGAGGGCTCTGCCGAGGCGCCGCTCTTGATCCTCTGTGCTGCACGTCCCGAGCTCTTCGAACGACGGCCTGCTTGGCGCGAGGGGCCGGCGAGCATCCAGGTGGAGCTCGAGCCGCTTTCAGAAGCGGAGACCGGGCAGGTGATCGAGGATCGCCTCGGCAAAGGGGGCCTGCCGGATCAGCTGCGGCAGCGAATCGTCGAGGCGGCCGAGGGTAATCCGCTCTTCGTCGAGCAACTGCTCTCGATGCTCATCGACGAGGGCCTGGTTTCCCAGGAGGAGGGAGCCTGGCAGGCAACGGCTGAGCTCGAAGAGCTCGCGATCCCTGGATCGATCCAGGCGCTGCTCGCAGCGCGGCTCGAGGTCCTGACCCCCGAAGAGCGCGCGGTCTTGGAGCCGGCGTCGGTGATCGGGGTGGAATTCGAGCAAGGGGCCGTCCAAGAGCTGGCACCGGATGGACTGCACGACCGCATCGATCCGGTTCTGGAGGGCCTCGTCGAGAAGCGGCTGATCCGGGAGATGCCCGTGGAGCTCGACGGGCAGCCCCGGCGCTACCGCTTCCACCACGTTCTCATCCGAGACACCGCCTACCAGGGCCTGCTCAAGCGCACGAGGGCGAAGCTTCACGAGCGCTTCGTCGACTGGGCCGATCAGGTCAACCGCGACCGCGACCGCGAGCTCGAGTACGAGGAGGTGCTCGGCTATCACCTGGAGCAGACCTACAACTACCTCGACGAGCTCGGGCCGCTCGACGAGCATGGGCGCGAGATCGGCGCCCGAGGCTCCGCTCGCCTCGGCTCGGCCGGACGGCGCGCCTTCGCCCGTGGCGACATGAGTGCGTCCGCGAACCTGCTCCGCCGAGCGACAGCTCTGCTACCCGAGCGGGAGCCGGCGCGGCTGGAGCTGCTTCCCGATTTGAGCGAGGCGATGATGGAGGTGGGCGAGTTCGCGTGGGCGGAGGTCTACCTCGATGAGGCGTTGGTCACCGCCAAGGAGATCGGCGACGAGCGACTGCACGCCGACGCGGTTCTCACCCGATTGTTCGTCCGTCACCACGCGGCGGACGATCTCCGTGCCTGGAGCAGGGAGGTCGAGGTGGAGAGCGCTCGGCTGATCCCGATGCTCGAGGCGCGAAAGGCGGATGCGGAGCTTGCCAAGGCGTGGCGGATCGTCGCGGCGGTGCACGCGACCGTCTGCCGCTGGGAGGACACGGCCATCGCGCAGAAGCGTGCGATCGAACACGCGCGTGCAGCCGGGCTCAGGCGCCAGGAGGCCCGCACCACAGCCGCCTACACGCTTTCGCTTTCGGAGGGCCCAACACCCGTTCCGGAGGGGATCGAGCTCTGCCGGGAGATCATCGCTCGGGGGTTCGCCGACCGGCAGGCCGAGGCCGTGGCGCTCTGCTCGCTTGCGTCGTTACTTGCTCTGAACGGCGACTTCGAAGAGGCGCGCGAGCTCTATCGCCGAGCCCGCCATCTTCGAGAAGACCTCGGCGCAACCGTGCTCGCCGCCTCCACCTCGCTGACGTCCGGACGGGTCGAGCTCCTCGCCGGGGACGCCGCAGCAGCCGAGGCCGACCTGCGGCGGGACGACGCGACCCTCGCCGCGCTCGGCGAGCGCTACCTTCGGCCGGTCGTGTTGGCAACGCTTGCCCAGGCGGTCTACGTCCAGGACGAGCACCTGGAGGCCGACGAGCTCGCGGTGACCGCGAGCCAGCTCGCAGCCGAAGACGATGTCGAGGCCCAGGCGCTCTGGCGTTTGGTGCGGGCAAAGGTGCTCTCGCAGCGGGGTGACCGTCCCGAGGCCGAGCGACTGGCACGGGAGGCAGTCCTTGCGCTCGGCGACTCCGACGCACCGCTGATCCGGGTTGAAACGTTGGTCGATCTCGCCGAGGTCCTGAGGGAAGATCAGCCGGTGGAGGCTCGGGCTGCTCTTCACCACGCCCTCGAGCTGTGCCGGCTGAAGCACATGACGGTGCCGACAGCCCGCGTAGAGGCGTTGCTCGGCGCTCTTGCCAAAGACGCGGAGCCGACCCCGCCCACCGCGCTGACCGGCAGCTAGCGCAGCCTGGTCAGCCCGCCGGCCCCTCGCCGGCTGAATTTCCCCTGCACTAGGCCTACACTCGACGGTGTGATCGTTTGCCCTAGCTGCGGGAAGGAGAACCCCGAGGAGGCGCGGTTCTGCCTCGCCTGCGGATCGCCGGTCGCGGAAGCTCCCGCGCCGCCCGCCCCCGCGGGACCGAGCGAGGAGCGCAAGCTCGTTACGGTTCTCTTCGTCGACGTCGTCGGCTCGACCGCCCGTGCCGAGCAGCTCGACCCCGAGGACGTGAAGTCGATGCTGGCGCCGTACCATGCCCGCGCCGGGGCCGAGCTCGAGCGCTTCGGAGGCCGGGTCGAGAAGTTCGTCGGCGACGCCGTGCTCGCGATCTTCGGGGCGCCCATCGCCTACGAGGACGATCCCGAGCGCGCCGTGCGTGCGGCGCTGGCGATCAAAGAGGGCGTCGCCGACCTCAACGCGCAGGATGCGTGGCTCGACCTCCACATCCGGATCGGGGTCCATACGGGCGAGGCGCTCGTGATGCTCGACGCCAGACCGGACCAGGGCGAGTGGACCGCAGCCGGCGACGTGATGAACACGGCGGCGCGCCTCCAGAGCTCCGCGCCGACCGACGGGATCCTCGTCGGCCAGGAGACCTACAACGCCACGCGTGGAGTGATCGAGTACCGAGATCACGAGCCGATCGCAGCGAAGGGCAAGGCGGACCCGGTCCAGGTCTGGGAGGTCGTCGGCGTACTGGAGGGGCGCAACGTCGCAGCCGCCGCGGCGCCTCTGGTCGGTCGCGAGCGCGAGCTCGAGCAGATCTGGGGAGTCTGGGAGCGGATCGAACAGGCTCGCCGCCCGGGACTCGCCGCGGTCGTCGGCGGGCCCGGAATCGGCAAGAGCCGGCTCATCGCCGAGACCGCCGCTCGCCTGGAGGAGCGCTGCGACGTCTTCTGGGGACGGTGCCTCTCCTACGGCGAGGGCATCACCTACTGGCCGATCGTCGAGATCTTGAAGCAGGCCGCCAGGATCACCCACGACGACGACGAGACCGCGACCTCGGCCAAGCTCGGCGAGCTCCTGAGCGGCCTCGCGACGGAAGATCGTGACGAGCTGCGGACGATGGCGGCCGCGCTTGCGAACCTGATCGGGGTCGCGACGACCCCGGAGGGAACCTACTCGGCGGAGGAGATCGGCCAGGCGGAGCTCCACTGGGGCATCAGGCGCGTGCTGGAGCTGGTCGCAGCCCGGCGGCCGCTGGTCCTCGTGCTCGAGGACCTTCACTGGGCGGAGCCGACGCTGATCGAGCTGGTAGCGGCCCTGCTCGAGGGCGGCGAGGGGTCGCCGATGCTGTTGCTCTGCTCGGCCCGCCCCGAGGCGTCCGAGACGTGGCCGGCGTTCTTCGCCGACGGCGAAAACCGAAGTACGGTCGAGCTCGAGGCGCTCGGCGCCGGTGCCAGCGAGGCGCTGCTCGCCGAGCTGCTGCGCGAGAAGGGCCTTCCTCCCGAGGTGGCCGCGCGCGTGCTCGAGAACGCGGGCGGCAACCCGCTCTTCATCGAGGAGACGGTCAGCATGCTCGAGCGACGCTGGCGCGCTCGGCGACGGCGACGCCGGGTCGCTCCCCGTGCCGACCAGTCTCCAGGCGCTAATCGGATCGCGCCTCGACCAGCTGACTCCCAGCGGCAAGAGCGTCGCGCAACAGGCGTCCGTGATCGGGACGGTTTTCTGGCCGGGCGCAGTCGCCCACCTCGGCGCCAACGGCGCCCTCGCTCCCGGCCTCTCCGAGCTCGAGCGTCGCGACCTGGTTCGTGCGAACCGAAGCTCGACCGTGGCCGGTGAGGACGAGTACGCCTTCAAGCACGTCCTGATCCGCGACGTCGCCTATGGGCGCGTGACGAAGGGCGAGCGCGCGCGTCTGCATGCCCGCTTCGCCACCTGGACGCAGGGACTGCCGGGCGGCGAGGACGAGCTCGTCGAGATCGTCGCCTACCACCTCGAGCAGGCCTGCCTCTTCGCCCGTGCCGTCGCGCATCCACCTGAGCCGCCGCCGATCGCCGACGCGGTCGAGGCGCTCATCCGGGCAGCCGAGAAGTCGGAGCGGCGCGAGGGTCACCGCGAAGCCGAGCGTTTCTACTCTCGCGCCCTCGATGTCGTGGAGGAGCCGGAACGGGAGCTCGAGCTACGGCTCAAGCACTCCAGATCGCTCACCTCGCTCGGCGAGCTGCGTCGCGCGAGCGAGCAGCTCGTGCGGCTCGCGGACGAGACGCTCGCAGCCGGTCGCATGGACCTGCGCTGCGCCGCCCTGATCGCGCTCGCGAACATCGATTCCAAGCAGGGGCGCGCGTCCGAGGGGCGCGAGCACATCGTGGAGGCGCAGTCGCTCGCCACCCGGATCGGCGATCCCGTGCTGGAGATCAGGGCGCGGTACGAGTCTGCGGATCTCCGCGCCTGGTTCGAGGGAGAGGACCGGGAAACGATCGAGGACCTCAAGAGCGGCCTGGCGATCGCCGAGGAGCTCGACGACCTCGCGCTCCGCATCGAGGGGCACATGCGGCTCGGCTTCCTGCTCTTCAATCTCGGCAAGCTCGGAGAGTCGGAGGAGCACCTCGAGAGCTGCGCGCGCCTGGCCCGCGACATGGGCAGCCACAGGGACGAGGCGCGGGTGACGTTCCTGCTGGCGGTGGCGAAGCACTACCGCGGTGAGCCGGCCGAGGCGCGGCGCCTCTCCCTCCAGGCGCTCGACTGGCTCGAACGCACCGCCGACAGCTACTTCCAGGTCCAGAACCTGCGGGCGCTGGCTCTGTACGCGCTGGCCAAGGACGATTTGGAGGAAGCCGAGGAGAGGCTCAAGGCCGCGGTTCCGCTCGCCCTCGAGTCCGGGGGCTGGCTCGTCCTAGAGATCTACCGGCTGCTGGTCGAGAGCCTCGTCCGCCAGCACCGAGTGGGGGAGGCGCGGGAGCTGGCGGAGTTTGCCGCGAGAAACGTGCCGGAGGAAGACGTGTACTCCCGAGCCGCCCTGCTCCTTGCCGAAGCGAGCGTCGCCGTCGCCGACGGCGACGTGGACGCAGTCCTGGACCGGTATCCGCAGGCGCTGCTCCTACTCGAGGAGCAGCGCCTGCTGATCGATCTTGCCGAAGGCCGGATCGCCTTCGGGCGCGCGCTTAACCGCTTCGGCCGCGACGAAGAGGCAACGACGCAATTCCACCGAGCGCACGAGATCCTTGCGCCGATGGGCGCGCGAGCGCTCGTCGAGGAGATCGAGCGGGAGTTGACTGCATTTCCGTCGCCTGCGACCGCTGCTGCACAGCGGCCAGAGGCGACAGGATGATAGGCGGCCCCCGACGCGGGCACGTTCGCTGCGGCGACGACGAGCGACAGGCAGTCTTGCCCGTGCCGATCGGTTCGGCGCTCGTCAGGTGGAGGTTGTTCGAGCCTGTCGTGAGCACCCCCGATGGGATGGTGAACGACTCGACGTCCCAGAGCGAGTCCGTTCCGACGTCGAACGGTGCCGCCGGCGTCGAGTCGCCCTGGAAGATGGCGGGGCCGGCCGCGACGGTGGTCCCGTTCACCATGACGTCCAGGTCGTCGAAGCCGTCTGGCCGTCGGAGACGACGAAGTCGAGGCTCGCGCTGCCGACCGGAATAGGGCACGCCCGGAATGGTCTCGTCCCAGCCCTGCGGATCGAACGTGCTCGTCGACGTTCGAGTCGTTGCCGTTGAACATGACGAAGTTGCGGTCGTTCGACGAGTTGCCGTCGTCGTAGAAGACGATCAGGGCTACGCCGTTGATGTCGGCGTCGGCCTTGGTGAAGTCGGCCAGGCTGTACGCCCCGTTGCCGGTGACCAGCGAGGTCACGTCGGCGCGGTAGGACTGGCTGTTATCGAAGGGCCAGCAGTTGCTGCTTGCGAAGCCGATGTTCGTGCCCGTGATCGGGGTGCCGGCGAAGGTCACCGCAGCGTTGGCGGTCGGGTCGGTGGAGTTGGTGGGGCCGTTCCAGAAGAGGAGCGCCTTCGTCACCGTCCCGCTGACGCCGGCAACGGTGATCGTGCCGGTGCCGTCTCCTCGCATGCCCCCATAGCCGAACTCGGCTACGTCGGTGTTGGAGACGGTGAGCGGATCTGCCGGCCCTGTCGTGCAGTCGGATCCGGTGCAGGTGATCTGAGCATTGACGTCGGAGCCGCTCTGGGTATTTGTGGTTGTGGAGTCCGTTGACCGTCGTCGTCTGCGTCGCGGTGCATGTTCCGGAGGAGCTGCAGTCGGCCTGGACGTTGTTCGTCTGGTTCTGACCCGAGTCGTTGCTCTGAGTCGAGGTCTGGTTGATGGTGAACATGTCGTCGTCATTGTTCGCCTGCTCCGAGCAGCAGCGCACCGGGCCGAACTGCGTCTGCGTAAGGGTGTATGCCGGGCGAGCGTTCGGGGTGTCGCACGTTCGCAGGAGCCGGAGGCCTGCGCGTGCTCACATGGATTCTCGGACTGAGTCGCCGTGCTCGTTCGAGAGGCCGTGGCTGAACTGGTTCACGGTTGCCTGCAAGGCCGCCGCTGGCGGAGCTCTGCGTCTGGGTGACCGGCCCGGCCGGCGTGGTCTGCGAGGCCGTCAGGTAGCTGGTCTGGGAGAACGCCGAGGTGTTCTGACCCGTGAGCGTTCTCGTACCCGATACTCTGGTTCTGCTCGATGTCGAGCAGCATGTTCGGCCCGCCGGGCGCAGCGTTCTGCTTCTGCGTGATCGCCCCCGAGCCGGACGCCTTGGACGTGATCGACTGGTCTTGCGTCAGCGGAGTTGCGCGTCGCATGCTCCGCCCGCGGGTCGCGTTCTTGACGGTGTTGCCGCCGAACTGCGAGTCCTGCTTGATCGAGATCGACTGATGAGCGTCCAGCGTGACGGTTACCGGCATCCCCTTCTTCAGGACGGCGGTGGAGCCGTCGATCGTGGTCGTCTGGAGGACGCAGGCGGTGTTGCCGTTCGCAACGGTGGAGCCGCCGGTTCGCCTTCTGGATGATCTGAGCGGTCTGAGAGGCACTCTGCGTCAGTCCGCTCGTCTTGTTCGCAGTCTGGACCACGATCGCCTCGTTGTTCTTGGTCGCGCTCGTCTGGGTGATCGAGCACGACTGTGAGATCCCTGTGGTCTTGATGCACTTCGCCGTGTTCGTGGCGAGAGGGGCGGCTGCGGTCTGGACGACCGCGCAGCTCGAGCTCGCACACTGGAAGACGTTGCTGCCGCCGGTCGAGGCGACCTGGACGACAGGGTGAGAGGTCGAGGTGCAGGTCCAGCCCGCCCCCGGGCACGAAGACCCTGCGTAGTTCCGCAGCCCGCGCTGGATCACGACGCCTCTTCGGATTGACGTGAATCGAGCGCAGGTACTGCTTGACCGCCGCCTTCGTCGAGAGGTTGACGGCTTGCTTGGCCGGAGTTCGCGCGGCCCCTGCGCCGACAGATCCCGTCAGCACGGCAACAGCGCACAGCGCTCCGACTATTCCTAGTAGGCGCTTGAACGTCATGAACCCTCCTCTCCCCGGTAAGAAGCGGCAAGCCCCCGCCGCACGAGATCTCCACGCTAAGCGAAAGCGGCCGATGTGTCTAGGGGGCCGCTCGACTGGATCGGATCAGCCCACGATAGGGGCCCACGCTGGTGCAGCCGCCCACTCCGCAAGCCGCTCGACCGCAGCGGAAAGCTCGGCGGCTTTGAGGTGGAAAGGCTCCGCATAGGGCACCTGCTCGACCGCCGCCGCCGGGTTTTGTCCCGCCAGAGCGTCAAGGACGTAGCGGACCGGGAGGCCGTGCGCAACGACGAGAATCATCCTCTCGGGCCGCGCGAGAATCGTGCGATAGCCGCGCACGTACCGACGGACGGTCTCGGCCCGGCTGTCGCCTCCGCCTGGAGCTGCCTCCTCGGGGCCATGCGCATGCGCCCAGGCTCGGTACTCGGTCAGCGCCCGTCCCTCGAAGTCGCCGAAGCGGATGTCGTTCAGATCCGGGAGCACGAGCCGCGGAACCTCGCGCCCCTCGAGAGCGAGGTCGGCGGTCTCCTGCGCGCGCTGGAACTCGGAGGTGACGCACAGGCCCAGGTCGTCCCTTTCGAGGAGCTGACCGAGGCGGCGAGCCTGCTCGCGCCCGGCCTCGGTGAGGGCGCAGGACGTGCCCGGATCGCCGTTCGTGCGCCCGACGAGCGAGAGCTCGCTCTCGCCGTGCCGTGCGAGAATGATCGCGTTCACGGCCGGTACGCTACGGCCTCGCCGCGGGCGTAGCTCAATGGTAGAGCCCCAGCCTTCCAAGCTGGTTATGCGGGTTCGATCCCCGCCGCCCGCTCTCGCAGCCGGGCTAGACCGTCCGACGCCTCCGCGATCCTGGGCGGGTGATTCCGGAGCGTCTCGTCCGCTTCCGGCTGCGGACCGTGCTGTCGCTGCTCGCGACGATCATCGCGGTCGCGGTCCTCCTCGAGGTGATCTGGATCGCACGCCACGTCCTGACGTGGATCCTGATCTCGCTGTTCCTCGCCGTCGCGCTCAACCCGGCGGTGGGCTGGCTCCAGCGGCACGGGGTCAAGCGCCGCGGGGCCGCGGCGGCCGTCACGTTCCTGCTCGCGCTCGCGTTCCTGGCCGCGATCGGCTTCGCCTTCGTTCCGACCCTCGTGAACCAGGTCAACGACTTCGTCCAGAAGCTGCCCGACTACGCGCACGACATCACGCACGGGCGTGGCCGGTTGGGCTTCCTCGAGACGAAGTACCACATCCAGGAGCGGATCGAGGCCGCCGTGAAGAACGGGGGAACCGCGAAGGTGCTGGGCTTCTCAGGGGTGGCGCTCTCGGTCGCCAAGGGCGTGGTCTCGATCGTCGTCGCCACGCTGACGATCACGTTCATGACGTTCTTCATGCTCCTCGAAGGGCCGACCTGGGTCGAGCGTTTCTTCGGCCTCATGCCCGAACGCTCGCAGGCGCGCTGGCGCAAGAACGCCGACGCGATCTACCGCACGGTCGGCGGCTATGTCACGGGCAACCTGTTGATCAGCCTGATCGCCGGGACCCTGACCACACTCGTCCTGCTGATCATGGGGGTCCCGTACGCGGTCGCGCTCGGCTTGATCGTGGCGATCCTCGACCTGATCCCGCTGGCGGGCGCGACCATCGCCGCGATCCTGATCGGGACCGTCGCCTTCCTCCACTCGATCCCGGCGGGGATCGTGGTCGTGGTCTTCTTCGTGGTCTACCAGCAGGTCGAGAACCACCTCCTCCAGCCGATCGTCTACGGGCGCACGGTTCAGCTCTCGCCGCTGACCGTGCTGGTCTCGATCCTCATCGGCGCCGAGCTGGCCGGAGTCCTTGGCGCGCTGGCAGCGATCCCGGTCGCAGGCGCGATTCAGGTGCTCATCCTGGACTGGCTGCACCACAGGCACGAACGAGCTGCCGCGGCGCTCTAGCTAGCTAGGCCACCGGACCTACCCCTTTTGGTTGATTTAGCCCCCGCTCGGCGCTGCCGAAGCTCCTCAGGTGGCAGCAAATGTGCGCACACTCGCCGGCCTGGCCGTGATCCTCGTGTCGCTGGCCGCCCCGTCGGCGGGTTCGGCCGATTCTCGCGGAACGATGGCGCCTGCGACCCAGCTCCAGACGGCGTTGCTCGACCAGGTGAACGCGCTCCGTACGGCCCACGGCCTGACGCGTCTGCGCCTCTCAGCCAAGTTGACCGCTGCCGCCAACGCCCACTCCACGGAGATGGCGCGGCTCGGCTACTTCAGCCACAACTCCGCCAACGGCGCCTCGTTCTCCTCGCGGATCGGGCAGTTCTACCCACTGCGCGGCTTCCATAGCTGGACGGTGGGCGAGAACCTGGTCTGGGGCGCACCCGAGATCGGCGCACTCCGCGCGTTCAAGCTCTGGCTCGGCAGCCCGCCCCACAGGGCCAACCTGCTGTCGTCGCGCTGGCGGGAGATCGGCATCGTCGCGATGCACTCCACGCGCGCACCGGGCCTCTACGGCGGCAGACCTGCCACGGTCGTCACCGCCGACTTCGGCGCCCGCAGCCGTTAGCGGCCCACAACCGCGGTACCCTTTCGGTTTAGGGCGCCTGTAGCTCAGCGGAAGAGCAACGGCCTTCTAAGCCGTCGGTCGGAGGTTCGAATCCTCCCAGGCGCATAGCCACTCGTCGATACGGTTGCTGTGTGCGCGTGCGCAAGCTCGGGCCCCTCGAGGTAAGCGTCGTTGGCCTCGGCTGCAACAGCTTCGGCCGTCGCCTCGACGAGGCCGGGACGAAGGCGGTCGTCGACGCCGCGCTCGACGTCGGCGTTACGTTCTTCGACACCGCCGACCGCTACGGCGGGCAGGGTGGCAGCGAGAGCCTGCTCGGCAAGGTCCTTCGCGGGCGCCGCGACCGAGTCGTGCTCGCGACCAAGTTCGGCATGACGATGGGGGACGGCGTCGAGCGCCGCGGCAGGCGGGAGTACCTGAGGCGCTCGATCGAAGGCTCGCTACGGCGCCTGCAGACCGACTACGTCGACCTCTACCAGCACCACGAGGAGGATCCCGACACGCCACTCGAGGAGACGTTCGCGGCGCTCGACGAGCTCGTCGCCGAGGGAAAGATCCTCGCCTACGGCACGTCGAACTACAAGCCCGAGACGCTCGAACGCGCCAGGTCGATCGCCGGCCCAGCGTACGTGTCGGAGCAGAGCGAGTACTCGTGGCTCGATCGCCGGGCCGAGGCAGACCTGCTGCCGACCTGTGAGCGGCTCGGCCTGTGCTTCATCCCGCACTCGCCGATCGGCAGCGGCCTCCTGACCGGCAAGATCCGCCGCGAGCGGCCACCGGCCGAAGGAACACGTCTGCACGGCCATGACATCCCGGAGCACGAACTCGAGCTCGTCGAGAAGCTGACGGCCTGGGTCGAGGCGCACGGCGTCTCCCTGCTCGAAGTTGCCATCGGCGGCCTCGCGGCCGTCTCGCCGGTGGCGACGGTCATCCCAGGAGCGACCAAACCCGAACAGGTGCGTGCCAACGCCGCGGCAGGCGGGTGGGTGCCGACGGAGGAAGAACTCACAGAGCTGAGAGCAGTCCAAGTCGCCTAGGAGAAGGCGGGCGCCAGGCGCCGCGAAAGGGGTTGATCGTGGCTGGCAAGCTGCAGGGCAAGCGCGTGGCGTTCCTCGCCACCGACATGGTCGACCTGACTATTGGAGGTTGAGATGGTTCCCGAAGCACCCCTGGAGCAGACCGAGACCGGCCTCGTCCCGAAGGGAGAAGGCTGGTTCATCGTCAACGCCAAAGAGGCACGCTGGGCCGAGCACGAGAAGTTCGGCTCGGGAACGGTTTTCGAAGGCGACCCCGAGTTCAAGGAGCTCGGGATCAACATCGGGGTGCTCGAGCCTGGCCAGCCTGCGTGTCTTTACCACCGCGAGAGCGCGCAGGAGGACTTTCTCGTCCTCCGGGGTGAGTGCCTGCTGCTCATCGAGGAGGAGGAGCACCCCTTGAAGGCGTGGGATTTCGTCCACTGCCCGCCCTGGACCGACCACGTCTTCGTCGGCGCGGGCGACGCGCCTTGCATGATCCTCGCGGTCGGCTCTCGTGCCAGCCAGGACATCGTCTACCCGGTCTCAGAGGTTGCGGGCCGCCACGGTGCGAGCGTCGAGACGGAGACGCCGAACCCCAAGGAGGCGTACGCGCCGTTCGGTAGGTCGGCGGACGCCCCTTACCGCGGCCAGCTCGACGCTTGAGCGAGGCGTTCGCAGCATGGCCCCGGGAGGAGTCGAACCTCCGCACACGGATTCGAAGTCCGTTGCTCTTCCGCTGAGCTACGGGGCCCTGAAATGAGTTTGCCAGACCATCTCGCGTTCCCGGCACGTCGGTGGCGGTGCGTCGCCGGAAGACACAGTGCTCCTGGCACGGGTCTGGAGAGCGACGTGCCGCCAGCGGCGTGAGGCGCCCGCTGGAGGCCGGCTCCGCCGGCCGCAAGTGGGTGCCGGCGGGGGACGCGAGGGGTGGCGGACGGGACTCGAACCCGCGACCACCGGGACCACAACCCGGGGCTCTACCAACTGAGCTACCGCCACCGCGAGGGAGACAGGATAGCCCGTTGAGCGCCGAAAGCTACGCCGCGCTGGCGGCGGGGAGGTGGCGCCGGATCAGTGCCTGGACGAGCTCCTGCTGGGCTCGGACGAGCTCGATGCGGTTGCGCTCGAGCTCCTCGGCGGCGACACCGACGGTGCGCATCGTCTGCCGCTCGTAGACGAGCCCGCGGATCTCGTCGCTCAGCGACTCGACCGTGGGGAGTTGGATGACCGTTGCGTTCATGACGAGGCTTGAGACTGCTCTCGTCCGTATTAGTTAGCGGTCGGCCGATTTCCTCTTTGAGTGCGGGCGGGAGGAACTCGAACCTCTAAGGGACGTTAGGCCCCAACGGGACCTAAAGCCCGCCGCGTCTGCCAGTTCCGCCACGCCCGCGCGTTCCGGGGAGGATACGACCCGCTCGGGCGAGCGGGTTGCTCCGGTGCCTCGGTCCACTTTGCTTGAATGGGCCGGGCGATGGCGACGCAGGTCGAGGAGCTGCCCGACAACAAGGTTCGACTCACGGTCGAGGTCCCACAGGAGGACCTCGAGCATGCTGTCGAGCACGCGACCTCGGACCTGGCCGGCTCGGTCAAGGTGCCGGGCTTTCGTGAGGGGAAGGTGCCGGTGGAGGTGCTGCAGGCCCGCCTCGGCCGCGAGCGGATCTTCAAGGAGGCCGTCGAGAGTCACATCGGCGGTTGGTTCATGAACGCCGCCGCGACCACGCGCATCCGGCCGATCGCCGCGCCCGAGTACGACTACGAGCTGCCGAACTCCGAGGACGAGGACTTCCAGTTCACCGCCACCGTGCCCGTACAGCCCAAGCCGGAGCCCGCCGACTGGACCGAGCTCGAGGTGCCGTACGCCGAGCCCGAGATTCCCGAGGGGCTGATCGACCAGGAGCTCGAGGAGCTGCGTGCCTCCGTCGCGGAGCTGGCGCCGGTCGAAGGCCGCCCGGCCCGAACCGGCGACGTGCTCGTGGTGGACGCGCTGGACGAGGCCGGCGAAGGGCAGCGCGACCTCGTCGTCGAGCTCGGCTCCGGCCGGCTCGTCGAGGAGATCGAGCGCGCGCTCACAGGCGCCTCGCAGGGCGAGACCAAGGAGGTCGAGTTCGAGCTCGCGGACGGCTCGACCGGAACGGCGAAGGTCGAGGTCAAGGAACTGAAGGAGAAAGTGCTGCCGCCGCTGGACGACGAGCTGGCCAAGGCCGCGAGCGAGTTCGACACCCTGGAGGAGCTCCGGGCCGACATCGAGCACCGGATCCAAGAGGTGCTCGAGGAAGAGGCGGAGACGCAGTTCCGCTCGGCTGCCGTCGACCGGCTGGTCGAAGCCTCGGACGTTCAGGTCGGCGGGCCGCTCGTCGAGGCGCGGACGCGCGAGCTGCTGAACGGGCTCGGCCGCTCGCTCGAGCGCCGGGGCATCAGCGCCGAGGCGTACTTCCAGCTCTCCGGCCAGACGGCCGACCAGCTCGTCGAGCGCATGGGAGCCGAGGCGGCGCTCTCGGTCGCGCGCGAGCTCGTGCTGGAGGCTGTCGCCGACCAGCTCGGCCTCGAGGTCAGCGACGAGGAGATCGAGGAGTTGATCCGCGAGCAGGCGGAGCTTCAGGGCGACGACGCGGACGAAGCGATCAAGCAGGTCTTCAGCGACGACCGCCAGGAGGCGCTGCGCGGCGACCTCCGTCTGCGCAAGGCGCTCGACCGCGTGGCGGCCGAAGCGAAGCGCGTCCCGGTCGAGGTCGCGCGCGCACGAGAAGAAATTTGGACGCCCGACAAGGAAACGCCCAAGACAGAGACGAAACTGTGGACCCCCGGCAGCAAGGAGCCAGCATGAGCCCGTTGATCCCGATGGTGATCGAGCAGACTTCCCGAGGCGAGCGCGCGTTCGACATCTACTCGCGCCTCCTGAACGAGCGAATCATCTTCCTCGGCACGGCCGTGGACGACCAGATCGCCAACCTGATCATCGCGCAGCTCCTGCATCTCGAATCCGAGGACCCCGACAAGGACGTCTCGATCTACGTCAACTCGCCGGGCGGCTCCGTGTACCACGGGCTCGCGATCTACGACACGATGCAGTTCATCAAGCCCGACGTCCAGACCATCTGCGTCGGGACCGCGATGTCGATGGGCGCACTCCTCCTTGCCGGCGGCGCGAAAGGAAAGCGAATGGCGCTGCCGAACGCCAAGATCCTGATCCACCAGGTCTGGGGCGGCTTCCAGGGGCAGGCGACCGACATCGAGATCCATGCCCGTGAAACCATTGCCCTCAAGCGGCGGCTCGAGGAGATCATGTCGGAGCACACGGGACAACCAATGGAAAAAGTCTCCAAGGACATGGAGCGCGACTACTTCATGACCCCGCAAGAAGCCAAGGACTACGGCATCATCGACAACGTGATCATTCACCGCGATACGGCGAAAGACGGCGTCAAGCCCTAGCAGTCCGGACGTTTTCCAGCTAAAAGGAGAGACGTGGCCCGAGCATCTGACGGCAACGAGCAGCTGCTTTGCAGTTTCTGTGGCAAGAGCCAGCGCCAAGTCAAGAAACTGATCGCCGGTCCCGGCGTCTACATCTGCGACGAGTGCATCGATCTCTGCAACGAGATCATCGACGAGGAGCTGACCGCTCCCGCGCAGCTGGACCTCGAGAACCTGCCGCGGCCGAAGGACATCTACTCGGTCCTGAACGACTACGTCGTCTCGCAGGAAGAAGCCAAGCGCACGCTCGCGGTCGCCGTCTACAACCACTACAAGCGCGTGCAGATGGCCGCGGAGGAAGACGACGTCGAGTTGCAGAAGTCGAACATCCTCCTGCTCGGCCCGACGGGGTGCGGGAAGACGCTGCTGGCGCAGACGCTGGCGCGGATCCTCAACGTCCCGTTCGCGATCGCAGACGCGACCGCGCTCACCGAGGCCGGCTACGTGGGCGAGGACGTCGAGAACATTCTGCTCAAGCTGATCCAGGCCGCCGACTTCGACATCAAGAAAGCCGAGACCGGGATCATCTACATCGACGAGGTGGACAAGATCGCGCGGAAGGCGGACAACCCGTCGATCACGCGCGACGTCTCGGGCGAGGGCGTGCAGCAGGCGCTGCTCAAGATCCTCGAGGGAACGGTGGCCTCGGTGCCGCCGCAGGGCGGGCGCAAGCACCCGCACCAGGAGTTCCTCTCGATCGACACGACCAACATCCTCTTCATCTGCGGCGGCGCGTTCGCCGACCTGGAGAAGATCATCGGCCGGCGGATCGGCAAGCACGCGGTCGGCTTCGGCGCCGACATCCGCTCTCGGAACTCGTTCGAGGCCTCCGAGACGCTCGCCAAGGTGATGCCGGAGGATCTGCTCTCATACGGCCTGATCCCCGAGTTCATCGGCCGGCTGCCGGTCGTCTCGGCCGTGCACCAGCTGCAGAAGGAAGATCTCGTCCAGATCCTGACCGAGCCGAAGAACGCGCTCACGCGTCAGTACCAGCGGTTCTTCGCCTACGACAACATCGAGCTCGTCTTCACCGAAGAGGCTCTCTGGGAGATCGCGGAGAAAGCGCTCAAGCGCGAGACCGGGGCCCGCGGCCTGCGCTCGATCATCGAGACGGCTCTGCTCGACGTGATGTTCGAGCTGCCGTCGCGCAAGGACGTCGTCAAGTGCGCGATCACGAAGGAGACGATCGAGAAGGGTCTCAAGCCGACCCTGGTCACGAGCGCCGGCGCCGACGACGAGCAGCCCGAAGAGCTCGCCGAGGAATCCGCCTAAAAACACGGAGGAACCCCTGGTTCCCCCGTGAGCCCCCTCCTTGCGGGCGGTTGCGCACCGCTCGCGTTCCAGGAGCCGCCCGAGGACAAGTGTGGGGCCGGCGTTCTTGGCGTAGTAAGCCTCGCCGGGCCAAGCCCGGCTCCGGCGGCCAATGGCTGGGTCACGAGGCGCCTCTAAGGCGTCTGTTCGGACTTTCGGGCCGCCTTCGCGCGGCCGATGATCTCGCCCAGCCGCAGCGTTCGCAGCATCAGGAAGACGGCGATGGCCGCGACCGCGACGTTGAAGACCACGATGGCGATGTTCGTGCCGACGCTGAAGGCGAGCAGCTCCGAGGACGAGGCCTGACCCCTGAGGACGTAGACGAGCAGACCCTGCTTGGTGCCCGCGCCGCCCGGTGAGAACGGCAACAGCGTGGCGAGGCTGTCCACCGTCTGCGCCAGCAGCGCGTTGTGCACCGTCGCCGTGACGTGGAAGGCACGCAGGAAGAAGAAGAGGGAAGCGATCCGGAGCACCCAGCTCAGCACCTGCCAGCTCACAACCTCGCGCGCGTACCGCCGCCGGTCGCGCAGGATCGCGAAGCCGGCGCCGACGCGCTGCTTGAAGCCCTCGATGTGCCGGGACGCCCACCAGGCGAACCAGAGCGCGGCGAGGGTCAGCAGCGCGACCGCCGTGGCCGTCAGGCGTCCATTCCGCAGGAGCCAGCCCCAGTCGAAGGAGGGAAGGTTCGGCAGGACGTTGAGGCCCGGCAGCACGCCCTGCGTCAGCGCCCAGATGAAGATTGCGCCCGCCAGCACCAGGTCGACGAGCGTCTCGGTGAAGAGGGTGGAGGCGAGCGTGGTGTACGTCGTGCCCGGGACCTTCTGCCGGACGAGGTAGAGCTTGACCAGGTCGCCGCCCCTCCCGGGCACGATCGAGTTGACGCCGACTCCCGCCACGTAGGCGCCGAAGACGGGCCCCAGCGGCACGTTGGTCTCCGGGTAGGCGGCCCGGATGATGTTGCGCCAGGCGACGGTCCGCACGGCGACTTTGGCGAAGTGCAGCGCGAGCGCGATCGCGAGCGCCGCCCAGCTGACCGAGGCCAGCTGATCGAAGAAGACCCGAACCGCGTGAAAGAACTCGCCCACGTCTTCGTAAACTTGCCTGATGGAGCCGCTCTACAAGCCCCGAGGCGTCGAGGAACGCTGGCAGCGCACGTGGGAGGAGGAGGGTCTCTACAACGCGGAGCCCGGCACTGGCCGCGAGACATTCGTCGTCGCGCATCCGCCGCCGAACGTCACGGGCGCGCTCCACACGGGCCATGCGCTCCAGATTTCCCTGGCCGACCTGCTCGTCCGCTGGCACCGCATGCGCGGCTTCGAGACCGCCTTCCTGACCGGCTACGACCACGCCGGGATCTCGACCCAGAACGCCGTCGAGAAGCACCTCGTCGAGCAGGGCACCTCCCGCGAGGAGGTCGGCCGCGAACGCTTCGTGGAGATCGTCTGGGACTGGCTGCGGCAGTACGGCGGGACGATCATGAGCCAGTTCAGGCGCATGGGAGCCTCGATGGACTACCGGCGCGAGCGGTTCACGATGGACGACGCGTACGTCCGGGCGGTGATGCGCTTCTTCGTCCACCTCTACCGCAAGGGCTGGATCTACCGCGCGAACCGGATCATCAACTGGTGCCCGTACCACGCGACGTCGCTGTCGGATCTCGAGCTCGTGCACGAGGAGGTGGATGATGCGCTGACCTACGTGCGGTACCCGTTCGCGGACGATCCCGAGGATGGAGTCACGATCGCGACGGCGCGTCCAGCGACGATCCTGGCAGACGTAGCCGTCGCCGTGAGCCCGGGCGACGAGCGCTGGCGCCAGGCCGTGGGGCGCGAGGTGGTCGTTCCGTTCGCCGAGCGCTCGGTGCCCGTGATCGAGGACGAGCGGGTCGATCCGGAGTTCGGCACGGGTGCTCTCAAGGTGACGCCCGGGCACGATCCGCTCGATTTCGAGATCGGCCGCACGCACGAGCTTCCCGAGCTGACGGTGATCGGCCCCGACGGGCGCATGAACGACGCTGCCGGCGAGCTCGCCGGGCTGACCCAGGACGAGGCAGAGGAACGGATCCTCGCCTGGATCCGCGACCGCGGCCTGCTGGTCAAGCGCGAGGCTTACCGGCACTCGATCGCGCTCTGCGAGCGCTGCAAGAGCCGGATTGAGCCGCTGATCTCGCTGCAGTGGTGGTGCCGCATGGACGAGCTGAAGCAACCTGCGCTCGCCGCCCTACGCGACAACCGCGTGCGCTACCACCCGCCCTCGCAGCACCGCTACGCAATCGACTCGCTCGAGACGGCGCCCGACTGGAACATCTCGCGACAGATCTGGTGGGGCCACCAGCTCCCGGTCTGGGAGTGCCCCGACGGGCACGTCACGGTCGAGGAGACGGAGCCTGCAGCGTGCGCCGAATGCGGCTCGACCGAGCTGACGCGCAGTCAGGACGTGCTCGACACCTGGTTCTCATCCGCGCTCTGGCCTTTCGCGATCCTCGGCTGGCCCGAGGAGACGCCCGAGCTCGAGGCCTGGTACCCCGGCACGCTCAACACGACTGCCCGCGAGATCATCCGCCTCTGGGAGAACCGGATGATCTTCTCCGGGCTCGAGCTGATGGCCGAGGTTCCCTTCCGGCACGTGATCATCCACACGACGGTGCTCGCCTCAGATGGGCGCCGGATGTCCAAGAGCCTCGGCACCGGGCTCGACCCGCTCGAGCTGATCGACCGGCACGGCGCCGACTCGACCCGTTACGGGCTGCTGAAGCTGTCGTCTTCGCAGGACGTGCGTTTCTCCGAGGGCGCGGTCGAGGAGGGGCGCAAGCTGGCGAACAAGCTGTGGAACGTCTCGCGGCTGATCCTCGCCAACGTCGGTGACGCGCGCGCCGAGCAGCGTCCGCGGGCGCTCGAAGAGCGCTGGATCGCGGCGCGGCTCGACGGGGCGCAGCGCGAGCTCGAGCAGCATCTCGAGGCGTTCGACTTCTCACCCGCGACGAACGTTCTCTACCACGTCACCTTCGACGACTTCTGCGACTGGTACGCGGAGGCGATCAAGCCTCGCCTCTACCAGGGCGACGCAGACGCCCAGGCGACGGCGCTCGCGAACCTCGAGCGGTTGCTGAAGCTGCTCCACCCGGTGATGCCGCACGTGACCGAGGAGATCTGGTCGAACCTGCCGGATCGCGAGACGCGCCTGATCGTCGCCCCGTGGCCGGAGCCGCTTGGGGCCGAAGACGTGGAAGCCGAGTTCGAGCCGATCAGAACGGCAGCCGAGGTCTTCCGTCGCGCCGGCGTGCGCCCGTCCCTGGAAGGCGAGCAGCAGCGGATCTTCGAGGCGGTGGTGAAGCCTGAGCGCGTCAAGGCCGACGGCGGCAACGTCGACGCCGAGCTGGAGCGGCTGCGCGGCGAGATCGCCCGCGCCGAGGGCATGCTGGCGAACGAGCGCTTCGTCGGGAATGCACCCGAGGAGGTGGTCGCGGCGGAGCGCGAGAAGCTGGAGCGGTACCGTCGCGAGCTCGATGCGCTCAGCGCTTGACTGGCTGGAGTCGCTGTCGCCGTGGCCGGAGGAGTTCGGCCTCGGCCGCATGCACGCGCTCCTGACCGCGCTCGGTGAGCCGCAGCGCGCCTTCCCGGCGATCCACGTCGTCGGGACGAACGGCAAGTCGACGGCGACCCGGCGGGCCGCGGCCTTCCTCGGACGCGAGGGCGTGCTCGCCGGTGCCTACACCTCGCCGCACGTGGCCGGTTGGAGCGAGCGCGTGCAGGTGGACGGCGAGGACGCCGATCTCGAAGAGGCGCTCGAGCGCGTTCGCCCTGCCGCCGAGCGGCTCGGGGCGACGCAGTTCGAGGTGCTCACCGCGGCCGCGCTGGCCGAATTTGCCGAAGCGGAAGTCGGGGTGGCGGTCGTCGAGGCCGGTCTCGGCGGGCGGCTGGATGCGACCAACGTCCTCGCCGCGACGGTGGTCGCGCTGACCAACGTCTCGCTCGACCACACCGACGTGCTCGGCGAGACCCGCGAGGCGATCGCGGAGGAGAAGCTGGCCGTGGTCACACCGGGTGCGACGGTCGTCCTCGGCGAGCCGGAATGGGACTCGCGCGCGCGCGCGCGAGGGGCGACCGCCGTCGTCAATGCGAAGGACGTTGGCCGTGCCGCCGCCGAGGCCTTTCTCGGCAGGCCGCTCGAGGGCGAGGTCGAGATCCTCTTGCCCGGCCGCTTCGAGCAGGTGGGAGACGACGTCTTCGCGGGTGCCCACAACCCGGCCGGGGTGGCCTGGCTGCTCGAGCGGCTCCCGCGGCAGGACTACGTGGTGGTGGCGTCGATCCTCGCCGACAAGGACGTCGAGGCGATGCTGGAAGCGCTCGCGACTGCCGGGCGCGCCCTCGTCGCCACCTCCTCGAGGAGCGCCCGTGCGCTCCCGGCCGACGAGCTCGCCAGGCGTGCGGCTCCGTTCTTCGAGGCGGTCGAGCCCGTCGCCGACCCGGGGGAGGCACTTGCCCGTGCACGTGAGCTCGCCGGCGACGACGGCGCCGTCCTCGTGACCGGCTCTCTCTACCTTCTCGCAGACCTCGTTGTCCGACTACAACGCGTACCATGGGGAAGTTCGGCGAGCGCCTGAGCGTCTTCGCGGTGGCCGTCATCGTCGTCGTGACGATCGTCGGCCTCGCGTTTGGCGTCGGGTACCTCGTCGGGAAGCTTCTCCTCTGAGGGAGGCGCGGTGCCTGTACTGGACAACGGACTCTTCGACTTCTTCAGCGCCGGCACCTGGGCGGTGATTCGCAACCTCACGATCTTCTTCGTGGGCGTCTTCTGGCTCTCGGTCGCGTTCTGGGTCCACAAGGACGCACGCCGCAGGATCGACGATCCCTGGCTCGTCGGGATGGCAACCGTGCTCGGCCTCGTGCCGCCTTTCGTCGGGGCTCTGATCTACATGCTCTTCCGCCCGCCCGAGTACCTCGAGGACGTGCGCGAGCGGGAGCTCGAGATCAAGGCGATGGAGCAACGGCTCTCGCGGCGCCCGGAGATGCACTGCCCGGTTTGCCGCGCTGAGGTGGACGCCTCGTTCCTGATCTGCCCGGTGTGCACCACCCGGCTGCGCCAGTCGTGCCGGGCCTGCAAGCAGCCGCTCGAGGCCCTCTGGCAGGTCTGCCCGTATTGCGAGACGCCGGTCGAGCCAGTCGCGGTCGAGCTGGGCCCGACGCAAGCACTGACGCCGCCGCGGCGCGAGCGCAGCGCGTAGCATCCGCCGCCGATGGCGGTGGAGCGAACGCTCGTCCTGATCAAGCCCGACGCGGTCCAGCGGGGCCTCGCCGGGGAGATCCTCGCGCGCTTCGAGCGGCGTGGCCTGGCGATCCGCGAGGCACGACTCGTCCAGGTCGACCGCGCCCTCGCGGAGCAACACTACGCGGAGCACGCCGAGAAGCCGTTCTTCGGCGAGCTGGTCGCGTTCATCACTTCGGCACCGACGCTCGCGCTGGCGCTCGAGGGCGAGTCGGCGATCTCGGTCGTGCGCACGACGATGGGCGCGACGAACCCCACCGACGCGGCGCCCGGCACGATCCGCGGCGACCTCGCGCTCGCCATGCCCGACAACCTCGTGCACGGCTCGGACTCGCCGGAGTCGGCGGAGCGTGAGCTGCAGCTGTGGTTCGGTGACTGAGCCCGACTACGTCGCGGTCAACCGCGAGAGCTGGACGCGCGCCAACGCGGAGTACACCGACGCCCGGGCCCGGGAGACATGGGCGCAGGAGGAGATCACCTGGGGCAAGTGGAGCCTTCCCGAGCGCGAGCTCCAGGCGCTGCCCGACGTGACCGGCAAGGAGATCGTCGAGCTCGGGTGCGGGACCGGGTACTTCGGCGCCTGGCTGAAGCGACACGGCGCGAGCCGCGTCGTCGGCGTCGACGTCACGCCCGCCCAGCTCGAGACAGCGAAGCGGTTGAACGAGGAGTTCGGGCTCGGCCTGGAGTTCCTGCTGGAGAACGCCGAGCACACCAGCCTCCCCGACTCGTCGTTCGACATCGTCTTTTCCGAGTACGGCGCCTCGATCTGGTGCGACCCGAAACTGTGGCTCGCGGAGGCTGCGCGGCTGCTGCGTCCCGGCGGCGAGCTGGTCTTCCTCCGTGGCTCGACGCTGCAGATGCTCTGCGCTCCCGACGAAGGCCCGGTGGCCGAGCGGCTGGTGCGCCCGCAGAAGGGGCTGTACCGCCTGGAGTGGTTCGACGACGATCCGGCCGTCGAGTTCCAGCCGAGCGTGAGCGAGATGTTCGCTCTGCTGCGGGAGAACGGCTTCGAGCTGCTCGACTTCCGGGAGCTGTTCGCGCCCGAGGACGCGGCCGACCAGGAGTACTACGACACCGTCCCGGCCGAGTGGGCCAAGCGCTGGCCGGACGAAGAGATCTGGCACGCGCGCCTGCGCGCGTGAGCGTCCCGCCGGCACCGCCGCTCCTGCTGGCCTCGCGCTCGCCTCAGCGGCGGGCGATCCTGGAGCAGCTCGGGGTCCCGTTCGAGGTCGCCCTGCCTCAGTTCGAGGAAGCGGTTGGCGGGGCCGATCCCGCCGAGACCGTGCGTGAGAACGCGCGCGGGAAGGCGCGCTCCGTCGCGGGAGTCGCCGCCGAGCGGCCGGTGCTCGGCGTGGACACTGAGGTCGTCGTCGAAGGCCGCGTCTTCGGCAAGCCGGGGAACGCCTCCGAGGCCGAGGCGATGCTGGAGGCGCTCGCGGGGCGGACGCACGAGGTCGTCTCCGGGCTCTGCCTGCTGACGCCTGGGCTGGGAGGAGGTCGAGCACGAGGTGACGCGCGTCTCCTTCCGCGAGCTCGACGCGCGCGACCTCGCGGCCTACATCGGCACCGGCGAGTGGGAGGGCCGGGCGGGCGCCTATGCCGTCCAGGGCCGGGGCGCGGCTCTCGTCGAGCGGATCGAAGGCGACTACCTCAACGTGGTGGGCCTGCCGGCGGCCCTGCTCGTGCGGCTGCTGGCCGAGCGTTTCCCGGGCGTCTACGGGTTCGGCTGATTCGGGCGTGTCCCGGGGTCAGACCCCGGGACGGGGCCGAAAGGGTCACGGCGCCCGCGGACTGGCTGACGCGTCGCGGACAAACTGCCGGAACGTCTCTCGCGCCTGTTGCGGGTCCCGGCCGAACTGGTCCAACAGCCAGGCGACCGTGAGGAACGTCGCGCGCTTGACATCGCCAACCACGGCGCGGTAGCTGCTCCACTTCCACTCGCCCGCGTGTGAGCACAGGCCCGCCCGTACGGGGTTCGCAACGATGTACCTGGCGAGCTCGAGCAGATGGTAGGCGCTCTCTACGAGCCGCCCGTAGAACCGACCTTGGAACAGATGCCCGCTGTAGCCGTGCCGTCGGTTGAACCACTGTGCGTACCGACTGTTGAGCCGCTGCATTCCCTCGGAGATGTTCGGCTCCGGCGTTTCGATCAGGAGATGGAAGTGGTTGGGCATCAGGCAGTAGCCGTGGCACCGCCAGCTGTATTGCCGCACGACGGTTTCCAGATACTCGATGAAGGCGGAGTAGTCGGTGTCGTCGTGGAAGACCGTCTGCCGACGATTGCCCCTCGAGGTCACGTGGTAGACGCCGCCGGGGACCTGGAGACGGGGTAGACGCGGCACGGGAACGATGCTAGGGCGACAGGAGCTAACGAGCCCGGCTCGGAGCTGCTTTCGGCACAGTTCCGGCGTAGTCGCGGGACATGGCCCGGGGTCTGACCCCGGCGGTTCCGCCGGAAGGGCCACGTTCCCTGGGCCGAGAGGTCGAAAATGGCTTTCCTAGCTACACTCGACCGACCGGATGGGTCTTTTGGGGTACTTCAACGGCTTCGGCGGTCGTGACATGGCCGTCGACCTGGGCACAGCGAACACGCTGGTCTACGTTCGAGGGCGCGGAATCGTCCTTTCCGAGCCAAGCGTGGTCGCGATCGACCAGCGCACGGGCGAGGTTCACGCCGTCGGCGTCGAGGCCAAGCGGATGCTCGGCCGCACCCCGGGGACGATCTCCGCGATCCGCCCGCTCAAGGACGGCGTGATCGCCGACTTCGACGTCACCGAGCAGATGCTGCGTCACTTCATCCAGAAGGTGCACCAGCACCGGTTCGCGCACCCGCGCGTCGTCGTCTGCGTCCCCTCGGGAGTCACGGGTGTCGAGAAGCGCGCGGTCGAGGAGGCGACCCTCAGCGCCGGAGCCCGCCAGGCCTACCTGATCGAGGAGCCGATGGCCGCCGCGATCGGCGCCGGGCTCCCGGTCGCCGAGCCCACCGGGAACATGATCGTGGACATCGGCGGCGGCACCACCGAGGTCGCCGTGATCAGCCTCGGCGGCATCGTCGTCAGCCAGTCGCTCCGCGTCGGCGGGGACGAGATGGACGAGGCGATCATCAGCCACATCAAGTCCGAGTACAAGCTGCTCGTCGGCCAGCAGACCGCGGAGGAGATCAAGCTCGAGGTCGGTTCCGCCTTCGACCTGAGCGAGGAGGTCCAGGCCGAGGTGCGCGGCCGCGACATGCTGACCGGCCTGCCGAAGACCGTCGTCCTCAGCTCCGAGGAGGTGCGCCGCGCGCTCGACGGCCCGGTCGGCCAGATCATCGACGCGATCAAGTCCACGCTCGACAAGACACCGCCCGAGCTCGCGGCCGACATCATGGACCGCGGGATCGTGCTCGCCGGCGGCGGGGCCCTCCTGAACGGCCTCGACGAACGGCTCCGGCACGAGACGCAGATGCCGGTCCACCTGGCCGAGAGCCCGCTCACCTGCGTCGCCGTCGGCTCAGGGCGCAGCCTCGAGGAGTTCGAGGCGATCCACCGCAGCCAGGCCGCCAAGCGGCGGAACAACCACCGCCCGCGCCACTGATTAGCGGCCCGCCGGAGTCTTTCCTACACTAGGTCGTTCTCGTGCAACGGAACCGCAACGCACGGATTGCGGTCCTGGGGTCCCCCGTTCCTCGCTCCAGGCCGCCTGGGTTGTCCTCCCGCAGTGCCAACGCCCTGAAGCGGCGGATCGTGGCGGGTGTACTCGTGCTGCTCTCGCTCGTGCTGATCACGATCTACTTCCGCGAGCCGGCCGGCGGCGGGCTGCACAGCATCCAGAGCGGCGGCGCCACGGTGCTGCGCCCCTTCGAGGTCGGCGCCGAGCGGATCGCCCGTCCGTTTCGTGACGCCTACGGCTACTTCGCCGGACTGATTCACGCCAAGTCGCAGAACGCGGAGCTGCGCGCGCAGGTGGACAAGCTCACGCAGCTGTCGATCCAGAACTCGACCGCCGCCGACGAGGCGAACGACCTCAGACGGCAGCTCAACTACATCAGCTCGCCCCGCTTCCCGAAGGGCTTCGATCAGGTCACGACCGTCCGTCATCTCCCGCGCCGCCAGGCGAGTTCCAGCAGCAGATCGGGATCGCGGCGGGCTACACCTCCGGCATCCGCAAGAACGATCCCGTGGTGACCGCGGACGGCCTGGTCGGCCTCGTCACGCAGGTCGCCCACGACTCCGCCGAGGTGACCCTCCTGACCGACCCGAACCTCCGGGTCGCCGCGCTCGACCGGAACACCGGAGCTGCGGGGATGCTGAGCCACGGGTCGGGCCGCGGGACGCTCACGCTCGGCCGCGTTCTGAAGTCCCAGATGCTGAGCGAGGGAGACACGATCGTGACGCAGGGCTTCAAGCTTCGCGATCTGACGTCCCTCTACCCGGAGGGGATCCTGATCGGCTACGTCAGCGGCGCCTCCCAGAGCGAGATCGACCTCTACTGGCAGGCGCAGGTCTCGCCCAGCGTGCACTTCGACGCCCTGCGCTCCGTGATCGTCCTCGTGAAGAAGAAGCGGACCAGCCCGTGAGCTTCGTCGAGCCGGCCAAGGCGGCGGTTCTCGTCTTCGTCGCCTCGATTCTCCAGGTGACGATCTTCTCCGACATCGAGATCCTCGGCGGCACGCCCGATGTCGTCCTGCTGACCCTCGTCGCGATCGCGCTGCTGCGCGGCTCGATCTACGGCGCCGCGTGCCGGCTTCGGCGCCGGCCTGCTCGTGGACACGGCGAACCTCGGCACCCTCGGGGTCACCTCGCTCCTGCTCACGCTGGCCGGCTACTGGATCGGCCGCTACGGCGAGACGACGGGCCGCGACCGCGGGCACGCGCCGTTCGTGTCGGTCGCCGTCGCGACGGTGCTCGTCCAGTTCGGGGCGCTGATCCTGCACTACATGCTGGGTGACTCGGTCTCGGCGCGGCGCGTGCTGCTCGAGGCGTTACCGCCGAAGGTCGCGCTGAACCTGCTCCTGACCCTCCCGGTCTACGCGCTCACCCGGCGGCTGCTGGCCATCGCGACTCAGCCGGAAGGCGCGACGGAGGTGCGGCTCCTTGGCTAGCAGCCGCGGCCCGCGTACGGGCTCGAACCGCTTCCTGCCGCCCGACCCACGCGTCGAGGGGCCGTACCGATTCACGCCCCAGCTCGCGTTGCGAATCGGGATCCTCGGGGCGCTCGCGCTCGTCGTCTTCGGCGTCCTCTTCTTCCGGCTCTGGGCGCTGCAGGTGCTCTCGGGGCCGCAGTACCTTCAGGCGGCGCTGGACAACCAGGTCCGCTCGGTGCGGATCGAGGCGCCGCGCGGCCAGATCCTCGACCGCAAGGGCAGGGAGCTCGTCAGGAACGTCCCCGGCACGGCCGTTCAGCTCTACCCCGCCGACCTGCCCAAGACCTGGGCGGAGCGCCTGGACGAGCTGAAGCGGCTCTCGAAGGTCCTGCGCGTCCCCGTCCCGACGCTGCTGCACGAGATCAAGCGGCGCGGCAACGACCCGATCACGCCGGTCGTCGTCCGCGAATCGGTCAAGCGGGACGCACCGGTCAAGTACCTGCTCGAGCGAGCCTCGGAGTTCCCGGGCGTCCGCATCGCGGACACATTCCTGCGGGGCTATCCGTACGGCTCGATCGGCGCCCACACGCTCGGGTACGTCAACGAGATCTCGGCCGAGCAGCTGAAGCGCCTCCAGCGCAAGGGCTACGCGGCCGGCGACAAGATCGGCGAGGCCGGAGTCGAGGCGAGCTACGACGCCTACCTTCGCGGTCGCCCGGGTCTCGCGCAGCTGCGCGTGGACTCGCTGGGCCGGCCGCGGAGCTCGCTCGTTCTGAAGAGCCGCGCCGGGCCTGGCGAGTCGATCCGGCTCACGCTCGACATCGAGCTTCAGCGCGCCGCAGAGCAGGCCCTCCGCTACGGGATCACGACCGCCAACAACAACGGGCAGTGGGCCGCGAACGGTGGCTCGATCGTCGCGCTGAACCCTAGGGACGGGGCGATCCTCGCCATGGCCTCGTATCCGACCTACGAGCCGAAGCTCTACACCGGTCACGTCAGCATCAGGAAGCTCGAGAACGCCGGCCTTGCCCCCAAGACCGCAGAGCTGGCGAACTTCCCATCCTTGAACCGCGCGATCAGCGGTCTCTATCCGGCCGGCTCGACCTTCAAGCCGGTGACCGCGCTGGCCGCGCTCCAGACGCACATCATCTCGCCGGGGGAGTCGCTGCCCTGCACCGGGTCGTACACGGTCTACAAGGAGGACGGCTCGGGCGGGATCGCGGGCGTCTTCAACAACTGGGACAAGTTCGTCAATACCTCGATGACCCTGCCGACGGCGATTGCGGCCTCGTGCGACACGTTCTTCTACCAGCTGGGCTACAAGTTCTACAAAGAGCCGCCGAGCGCCGGCCATCCCCTCCAGGCCTGGGCGGCGAAGTTCGGCATCGGCCGCCGCACCGGCGTGGACATCGGCCCCGAGTCGGCGGGTCTTCTCCCGACCCCGGAGTGGCGCCGCCGCACCTTCACGAAGAAGACCGACCCCGGCAACTGGGAGATCGACAGTCTCTGGAAGCCGGGCGACTCGATCCAGCTCACGATCGGTCAGAAGGATCTCCTCGTGACGCCGCTCCAGATGGCGCGCTTCTACGCGCTGATTGCCAACGGCGGCAAGCTCGTCCGGCCGCACATCGTCCAGGACGTGGAGGAAGGCGGCGGCAACAAGCGCTCGCCCCCGCGGACCGTTCACCGCTTCACGGCACCGGCACCGCAGCCGGTCGGACTCGATCCGACGAACCTGGCGGCCGTCCAGGACGGGCTTCTCCAGGCGACCCACGCCTCGTACGGGACCTCAACGGGCGTCTTCGGCAACTTCCCCGTTGTGATCGCCGGGAAGACGGGTACCGCCGAGAAGGTGATCCCGAACATTCCTTCGGGTCAGTCCGACCAGTCCTGGTGGTGCGGCTACGGCCCAGCCGGCACGGGCGAGACCCCGGAGATCGTGGTCTGCGCGCTGATCGAGAACGGCGGCCACGGCGGCGACGCCGCGGCGCCCGCGGCGCTGAAGGTCTTCGAGAAGTACTTCCACCAGAACGCGGGCACAGTCGGACCGGTGCACTCGGACTGATGATCGAGGCCGTCAACACCCGCGCGCGAGGCCTGCGGACGTACCGCCCCGAGAATGTCGAGGTTGCCTCCGCCGTCCGCCGGCTCGACTGGCTCCTGCTCGGGAGCGGTCGGCGCGCTCGTGGGCTATGGGCTCTGGTCGATCGGCGGCATCACCGCGCACGACATCCCGGGCGACCCGAACTACTTCCTCATGCGGCAGAGCGTGTACGCGACGCTTGGCTGCATCGCGCTCGTGGCGGCGCTTTTCGTCGACCCGGATTACTACCGCCGCTTCAGGCAACCGATCTTCATCGGCACCGCCGGCGTGATGCTGCTCGTGCTGCTCGTCGGCACCGTCTCCCGTGCCTCGAAGCGCTGGCTCGACATCGGCTTCTTCCGCTTCCAGCCGTCCGAGTTCGGGAAGCTGCTCTTCGTCCTCTTCCTCGCCGGCTTCCTCGCCGACCGGGCGAAGAGGCTGGGGGAGACGCGAACCGTTGTCGAGGCGATCGGGCTCGGCTGCATCCCGTTGCTGCTGGTGTTCCTGCAGCCGGACGTCGGCACGGCGATGGTCTATGCGGCCGCGCTCGCCGCGGTGCTCTTCGTCGCGGGGGTGCGCTGGATTCACCTCGCCGCGCTCGGGATCGGCACGGTCGTGCTGGCGCTGGCGGTGCTCTGGGTGCTGCCGGCCGCCGGCGTCCACGTGCTCAAGCCCTACCAGGAGCAGCGTCTGACCCACTTCACGCACCCCGACCAGGACCCGGCCGGGGCGACCTACAACGTGCGCCAGTCGATCAACGCGGTCGGCGCGGGCGGGGTCAAGGGCCGAGGCGAGGCCGGCGCGACCCAGACGAACCTCAACTTCCTCCCGGAGCACGCGACCGACTTCGCGTTCGCCTCGCTCGCCGAGCAGCGCGGCTTCGTCGGCGTCTCGGTGCTGCTCCTGCTCTATCTGCTCGTCGTCTGGCGCGGCCTGAAGGTGGTCGCGATCGCGCGTGACGCCTTTTCGGCGATCGTCGCCGGCGGGATCGTGTTCGCCTTCCTCTTCCAGGTCTTCGTCAACGTGGGCATGAACATCGGCATCGCCCCGGTGACCGGGATCCCGCTCCCCTTCGTGAGCGTCGGCGGCTCGGCCCTGATCGCGAACCTGCTCGCAATCGGCGTTTTGCAGGCGATTCACGTGCGCGGCGCCGCCCGGCGCAAGGCCTACAGATAAGTGCCGTCCGGGGTCGGTCCTACGATCCCGCGCATGGCCGATAGACGAGAAGCCGAGGAGCTGTTGATGATCGAGGAGGCCGACGCCTGGTTCGAGTACCTCGAGGCGACGCGGGGGCAGACCGCTCTCCGCTACCGCGAGGTCGAGCCCTGGGCGTGGGCGCGTCTGAGACAGCGACTGCGCGCCGTCACGACCAAGCGCACGAAGCTCCGCCCGGCAGCAGCTGCGTAGCGAAAACGGTATCGGCGGGTCGCGCTGCTACCCTGTGGTGACGGCTATGCCGACGAGTTTGACCCACACGCAGCGCGCGCTCCCCCGCTTTGACGCGGGCGACCGAAGCGCGCGCGCCCAACAAGGAGATTCCTTTTGCTTCGATTGTTCAGGCGGACCAAATCGCCTACCGACGAGCGCGCTCGCACTGCTGAGCCCGCCGCACCTGCACCTGCAGAGAACGTAACTTCCCCGCCCGCGCAAGCGGGCCAAACCGACACTGCTCCCAAGAAACGGCGCCGCGGTAGCCGCGGCGGCCGGGGCCGCAAGCGTCCGGCCGGCACGACCTCGACACAGGCCTCAGCCAAGGCCGAAACCGAGGCCAAGCCAAAGACCCAGACGCGGCGTGAGCCGAGAACCGAGGCCGCCGGCGACCGGCGACCCGCCGCGCGCAAGCAGCGCGCCCCTCGGCGTCGCACGCCGCCGAGGCGACCGCCGTTGCCGCCCGCCAAGCGCGAGCTCCTGATCTCGGTCGAGGTCGGCGAGCAGCGTGTCGCGGTGGTCGAGGACGACAAGGTCGCCGAGGCCTACCTCGAGCGCCCCGAGCGCCGCTCGATCGCGGGCAACATCTACAAGGGCACCGTCGACAACGTGCTCCCGGGCATGGAGGCCGCGTTCATCGAGATCGGCCTCGAGAAGAACGGCTTCCTCTACGTCGACGAGGTGATCGCGCCCGAGCTCGAGGGCAAGTCGCGCGGCCGCAAGATCCAGGACCTGCTGAGCCGCGGCCAGGAGGTCATGGTCCAGGCGGTCAAGGATCCGATGAAGTCGAAGGGCGCGCGCCTGACGACCGAGATCTCGCTCCCGGGCCGCTTCGTGGTCTTCGTCCCGCACGGCGAGGGCCTCGGCGTCTCGCGCCGGCTCGAGGACGACGAGCGCATCCGTTTGCGCGACATCCTCAAGCGCCTCGACGTGAAGAAGGGCGGCGTGATCATCCGCACCGCCGCGGAGGGCGCCTCGGCCGAGGACATCGAGCGCGACCTCGTGTTCCTGCAGCGCCTCTGGAAGACGATCGAGACGCGCGCGAAGAGCCTGAAGGCCCCGGCGCTCGTCTACCAGGAGGCCGAGCTTCCGCTTCGAGTCGTCCGCGACCTGTTCACGGACGACTTCGAGCGCGCGATGGTCGACCACGACCGCACCTACAAGCGGATCGTCGGCTACCTGAAGAAGACCTCGCCGCACATGGCCGAGCGCGTCCACCGCTACCGCGAGAAGGCGCCGCTGATGGAGGCCTCCGGGGTCGACGGCGAGATCCGCTCGACGCTCTCGCGCCGGGTCGACCTGCCCTCAGGCGGCTACCTCGTCTTCGACTACGCCGAGGCGTTCACCGTGATCGACGTCAACACCGGGCGCTTCGTCGGCTCGCGCTCCAAGTCCTCCGGCGGGCGGCTCGAGGACACGATCACGAAGAACAACCTCGAGGCGGTCAAGGAGGTCGTGCGCCAGCTCCGGCTGCGCGACATCGGCGGGATCATCGTCATCGACTTCATCGACATGGCGAACCCGAAGAACCGGGCCACCGTCGAGGAGGCGCTCCAGAGCGAGCTCGAGCGCGACCGGACGAAGACCTACGTGGTCGAGATCTCTCCGCTCGGGCTCGTCGAGATGACGCGCCAGAACGTGACCGACGGGCCACGCGAGATCCTGACCCGCAAGTGCACCGTCTGCGGGGGTGACGGGGTCGTCCTCTCGGAGACCTCGGCCGCGGTCGACGCCGAGCGTCGCCTGCGCGAGCTGGCGGCGAGCGCCCCGCGCACCAAGGCATTCAAGGTCGAGCTGAACGCGAAGGTGGCCAGCATCCTGATCGGCCCCGGCGCCTCGCGGCTCGCTGCGATCGAGGAGGAGACGAAGCGCCGCTTCCTGATCGGCGGCCGCGACGACGTTCCGAACGATCACGTCGAGGAGCTCGGCAAGGGAACACTCGAGAGTCTCGCGACGAAGGGGCCCGTTGAGGAGGGCGCCGAAACCGAGCTGAAGCTCGGCGAAGTCGGCCTGTACGACGTCAACGCGGGCGTGGGCAAGCTGGACGGCCTCACCGTGGTCGTCGGCAGCGCCGCCGGTCTCGTTGGCAAGAAGGCCAAGGTCAGGATCGAGCGCGTACTGGACGGTGTTGCCTACGCGACGCTGCTCGGTGGAGCGGCCAAGCCCGACCAGCCGATCACCGCGGAAGGCGAGGCCGAGAAGCCGACCCGCAAGCCACCGGCCAAGAAGGGCCGCACGCCTGAGCCTGACTCGGGGGTGGAGGTCGTCGACGCTGAGCCAGAGCCAGACGCAGAAGAGGCCGAGGCAGAGCCCGAGGCTGAGGCAGTGGCGGAGCCTGAGGCGGAAGCGGCAACCGAGCCCGCAGCCGACGCGGAGACCGCGACGAAGCCGAAGAAGAAGACCCGTCGCGGCTCGAGGGGCGGAAAGCGCAGGCGCAAGCCCGCAGGCGCGGCCACCGCGGCCGCGGCTACCAACGGCGAGGTCCCCGCCGAGGCGACGCCCGAAGTCAAGGCAGAGTCGGCCCCGAGGATCCACCTGCCCGACCGCGAGCTGGGCAGCGAGGAGCCCGAGGAGGAAGCGCCCGTGCCGGCCCAGGCCGAGAACGGCCAGGACGGGGCGGAGCAGCCCAAGCCGAAGAAGAAGACCCGTCGCGGCTCCCGCGGCGGGCGCAGGCGCCGCAAGCCGGCCGCCAGCAGCCCTTCGCCGCCGCCCGCCGAATAAGGCACTTCTCCGCTAAACTGGCGCCTTCGCGGGCGGCCCAGCCCGCGTTTTGATGCCATGAGCTACGCGATCATCTCACTCGGTGGAAAGCAGTACCGCGTCCAGGAAGGCGAGCGGCTGCTCGTGGACCGGCTGGCCGTGGAGGAGGGCAAGACCTTCCATCCCGAGGTGCTGATGCTCGGCGGCGACGGCAAGTTCGAGCTCGCGCCGAAGAGCCAGGTGACCGCGCGGGTCGTCGGCTCGCCGCTCGGCCAGAAGATCCGCATCGGCAAGTACCGCCCGAAGAAGGGCTACAAGCGCCATACCGGCTTCCGCGCGAAGCTCACGCAGATCGAGATCGAGTCGATCGGCGGCGCCAGGGCCGCGGCGAAGAAGGAGCCGGCAGCGGAGCCGGCGAAGCAGGACGCTCCCGACAAGCTCCCGCGCGGCTACGCCGACATGACGGTCGTGGACATCACCGAGAAGTCCGGCCGCTGGTCGGAGGAGCAGGTCGAGGCGGCGCTGGAGTACGAGCGCGCGCATGCCAAGCGCAAGGGCGCCCTGGCGGCACTCGAGGCGAAGAAGGAGAAGGACTAGAGATGGCTCATAAAAAGGGACTCGGCTCTTCGCGGAACGGCCGCGACTCCAACCCGAAGATGCTCGGCGTCAAGGTCTTCGACGGCCAGGGCGTCAGCGCGGGCACGATCATCGTCCGCCAGCGCGGAACGCGTTTCCGCCCGGGCCCCGGCGCAGGGATCGGCCGCGACGACACGATCTTCGCCAAGCGCGACGGCACGGTGGTCTTCCGGACCACCGGCGAGCGCCGCTTCATCTCCGTCACGGAGTAAGCGCCTATGTTCCACGACCGGGCCCGCATCGACGTGCAGGCCGGGCGCGGCGGTGACGGGGCGCTCAGCTTCCGCCGCGAGAAGTTCGTCCCCAAGGGCGGTCCCGACGGGGGCGATGGTGGCCCGGGCGGCGATGTCGTACTCGTGGCCGATCCCGACCTGCGCGACCTCTCGTCATTCCGCAGGCGCCAGCGCTTCAAGTGCAGGCAAGGGCGGGGCGGGGGGCGGCAGCGGCCGCCACGGCGCCTCGGGCGAGGCCGTCGAGCTGCGCGTACCCGTCGGCACACAGATATTCGACGAGGACGAGCAGTTGGTGGCCGACCTGGCCGCTCCCGGAGCCCGCCTCGTAGCAGCCCGCGGCGGAAGCGGAGGCCGCGGCAACCGGCGTTTCGCCACGCCCACCCGCCAGACGCCGCGTTTCGCCGAGACCGGCGTCCCCGGCGAGGAGACGACGCTCGAGCTCCGCCTGAAGCTCCTCGCCGACGCGGCGCTCGCCGGTCTGCCGAACGCGGGCAAGTCTTCGCTGCTCAGCCGGATCTCCAACGCGAAGCCGAAGGTGGCCGAGTATCCGTTCACGACTCTCGAGCCGGTGCTCGGCACCGTCGAGTCGGATGAGCGCCAGCTGGTGGTGGCCGACGTTCCGGGCCTGATCGCGGGCGCAAGCGAGGGCGTAGGGCTGGGGCATGAGTTCCTCGCGCATCTCGAGCGCGCGCGGCTGCTCGTGCACGTGATCGACGCGGCCGCGGGCGACCCGGCCGAGGCGTTCAAGGCGATCAACCAGGAGCTCGAGGCCTACGGCGCCGGCCTCGCCGAGCGGCCCCAGGCCGTGGTGCTGAACAAGATCGACCTCCTTCCGGAACCGCCGACGTTCAAGACCGACGACCCGCGCGTCGTGCGCGTCTTCGCGCTCTCGGCGGCGACGGGCGAGGGCGTCGAGGCCTTCCGCCGGGCCCTCTTCGAGCTCTGCTCGCCCGAGGAGGCGCCGGAGTACGACGAGGAGGGGCTTGCCGATTACCTGGCGTACCGGCCCAAGCCCGACCCGCGGCGCCGTTTCCGCATCCTGCGTACCGACCGGGGCTTCCGCGTCGCCGGCCGGGCCTCCTCCGAGGAGGAGCTGGAGCAGGCGCTCCGCGAGGCGGGCGCGAAGGTCGGCGACGAGGTCGAGGTCGAGGGCGAGGTCCTCGAGTTTCAATGACAACCGGAATCCTCGGCGGCACCTTCGACCCGCCGCAGAACGGGCACGTCGCGCTCGCCCGCGCCGCCCTCGAGCAGCTGCCGATCGACCGGCTCGTCGTGCTCGTCGTCGCCGATCCCGGGCACCGGCAGGTCGTCGCGGACGCGGCCACGCGGCTGAAGCTCGCCGAGGCGGCGTTCTCGGGCCTGGGGGAGGTCGTGCTCGACCCAAATGCATTCACCGCGGACGCCGTCCGCGACGGCCGCTTCGGCGACGCGATCTTCATCGTCGGCGCAGACGAGGGCGCTGCGTTCACCGGCTGGAAGGAACCGGAGGAGGTGCTCCGCGCCGTGAGGTTGGCCGTCGGAACCCGTTCGGGCTATCCGCCGCCGGATCTCGAGCGCTACGGCGACCGGGTCGTCTCGTTCCAGCTCGCCTCGCCAGCGGTGTCCTCGAGCGAGGTGCGCGAGCGGGTCGCCCGCGGTGAGCCGATCTCCGAGCTCGTCCCCGAGGCCGTCGAGCGGGAGATTTCGAAGCTCGGCCTCTACCGTGGCTACACTACGAGCGATCCCGAGAGGACTTGACGAGACCCTGACGCCACTCGAACACGCCCGCCGCATCGCCGGCCTCGCCCAGGAGAAGCTGGCGGAGGACGTCCTTATTCTCGATATGCGCCCCGTGTGCAGCTACACGGACTTCTTCGTGCTCGCCACGGGCCAGAACACTCGCCAGACGAAGGCGATCTGGGACGAGGTGCACAAGCGGCTGAAGCACGACGAGCAGGCGCTCCCGTCCTCGGTCGCGGGCGAGGGGGAAGGCCGCTGGATCGTCGGGGACTACCTCGACGTCGTCCTCCACGTCTTCACGCCCGAGTCGCGCGAGTACTACCGGCTCGAAGAGCTCTGGGGCGACGTGCCCTTGGTCGAGCTCGCCTCGGCGACGGCCTAGCTAGACTTCGGGCCGTCCAGGGGCCGTAGCTCAGCTGGGAGAGCGTCTGGCTGGCAGCCAGAAGGTCACGGGTTCGAGCCCCGTCGGCTCCATCGACGTTTGCCTCGCGCAGCTGCGCGGCAGAATCCAGCGATGCGCTTTCGAAAGAACGCCCGCCTCGATCCTTCGCAGGTCGAGGACCGGCGCGGCCAGGGCCGGGTCTCGTTGCCGGGCGGCGGCCTCGCCGTCGGCGGCGGTGGTCTGGGCCTCGTCGCGCTCGCGATCTACCTTCTGGTCGCGGTGCTCTCCGGGGGCGGCGACCTCTCCGGGCCGCTCCAGAACCTCGACAACCAGACCGTCGCGAGCCAGCCGCCTTCTTCGGCCATCGGGTCGGACTGCCAGACGGGTGCGGCAGCGAACGCGCGAGAGGACTGCCGCATCGTCGGCGTCGTGAACAGCGTCCAGGCCTACTGGGCGGGCCAGTTCCAGCGCAACGGCCGGAACTACACGGTCTCCAAGACCGTCTTCTTCTCCGGCTCGACCGACACCGGCTGCGGCGTTGCGAGCTCGGACGTCGGCCCCTTCTACTGCCCGCTGGACAAGAAGGTCTACATCGACCTCGGGTTCTTCGACGACCTGCGCACCCGCTTCGGCGCGACCGGCGGCCCGTTCGCGGAGGCCTACGTTCTCGCCCACGAATACGGCCACCACGTCCAGGATCTGCTCGGTCGCCTGGAGGGCGGCTCCGGTGGCGCCGGAGCAGAGGGAAGCTCCGTCCGCACCGAGCTTCAGGCCGACTGCTTCGCCGGAATCTGGGCGAATCACGCGGCGCAGACCGGCTTCCTGACAGACCTGACCGAGGACGACATCGCAGACGGCCTGAACGCCGCGGCCGCGGTGGGCGATGACCGGATCCAGGCCAGGACGCAGGGCCGCGTCAATCCCGAGACGTGGACGCACGGAGCGGCGAGCCAGCGCCAGCACTGGTTCACCGTCGGCTACCAGAGCGGCAAGCCGGCCGCGTGCGACACGTTCAGCTCGGCGCTCTAGCCGGTACCGGCGCCTCCACGAAGTCCGGGAAATGAAGGGTGAAGACCGCGCCCGTCTCCGAGTTGGCCGCCTCGCAGCTTCCCCCGTGGGCCCGCACGATCGCATTCACGATCGCAAGCCCCAGCCCCGCTCCGCCGTTGGCGCGGGAACGGGCGGAGTCGGCGCGGGCGAAGCGGTCGAACAGCCGCTCGAGCCCGTCGGGCGGCAGCCCGGAGCCTTCGTCTGCGACCTCGATCGCGAGCCCTGAGCCCTCCGAGCGGGCGCCGAGGGTGATCGCGTCGGCGGGCTCCGTGTACTTGACGGCGTTCTCGAGCAACGCGTCCAGGGCGTTGCGCAGGGCATCGGGATCGGCCTGGAGCGTTCCCCCCGAGAGCTCGCCGAGAGTCCAGTTGCGCGGGACGACCGACCAGCGCATGAAGACGTCCTCGAGGAACGACTCGATCTCGACGTCGCCGAGGACGACGAAGTCGGGCTGCTTCGAGTTCGCCAGGAGGAGCAGCCGCTCGAGGATGTGCTCGATCCGCTCGAGCTCGTCCAGCGCGACGCCGACCTCCTGGGCCGACTCACCGTTCGTCCGTTGCAGCACCTCGAGGTGGCCGCGGGCGATCGTCACCGGGGTGCGCAGCTCGTGCGAGACGTCGTGTAGGAAGCGCTTCTGCTGAGCCATCAGACGCCGCCCGCTGGCCGACCTCGGTCTCGAGCGTCCGCACCGCATCCTGGCGCCGGCGCGCGTGCCAGACCATCGCCAGGAACATCGTCGCCATCAGCGGCACCTCGAAGAGCTCGCCCCAGAGCTGCTCGCCGCTGAAGGCGTCGCTCAGGATGAGGCTTCCGGTCGCCAGGATGACGAGGCCGAGCACGATCCCGGTCGGCTTCGGCTCCCAGACCCGGAAGCCGTACAGCAGCGTCAGGCTGATCCAGATGAAGTGGAACGGGATCGTCTCCCAGCTCGGGACGAGCGCCATCGCGACGAGGTTCGCGGCCGCGAACGCGAACCACGCGACTTCGACGCCCTTACGCCGCAGGAAGCCGATAGCCGCCATGCCGCACCGTCTCGATGGGCGCGTCCGAGCCCAGCTTCTTGCGCAGCCGACGGACGCACACGTCCACCACGTTGGAGCGCGGATCGAAGTGGTAGCCCCAGACCTCCGAGAGCAGCCGCTCCCGGCTCACGACCTCGCCCTGGTGGAGGACGAGGTGGTGGAGCAGCCGGAACTCGCGGTCGGAAAGCTCGGCCACGAGCTCACCGAGCCTGGCCTCGCGCCGCGCGAGGTCGAGCGTCAGGCTCCCGGCCTGCACGACGCCTCCGTCGCCTCCGCGCCGGACGCTCCGTAGCTGCGCCCACACCCGCGCGAGCAGCTCTTCGAAGGAGAACGGCTTCGAGATGTAGTCGCATGCGCCGAGCTCGAAGCCTCGGAGCTTCGTCGGCAGGTCCGAGCGCGCCGACACGATCAGCACCGGCAGCTCGGGCCGTTGCTTCTGGACCTGGCGCAGCACCTCCAGCCCGCCGAGCTTCGGCAACAGCAGGTCGAGCACGACGAGGTCGTACTGGCCCGTGATCGCGCGGGCGAGCCCGGCCGGCCCGTCTCCGGCGCCGTCCACGACGAAGCCTTCCGCCTGCAGCCCCCTCGACAAGAACTCGAGGATGCGCGGTTCGTCCTCGATCACCAGGATCCGCATGCGACTGCGCACCCTAACGCAGTAGATGACCTGGAAATGACGCGAAGATGACAGTCCCGTCATCTAGGTCGCAAAAACTGCTTCGGATTCTTATCTTCACGCGCGATGGGGGATCGGAGCCTCGAGGGCGAGCGTCCCGAGACGGCGGGCATGGTGACCGCGGACGCCCCGGCGCCCCTTACCGCGCGCGCCAGCGGTGCCAACCCTTTCCCGGACGGCGCCGCCAAGCACTGGATCCTCTGGTCGATCGTCTGGCTGACGGTGGTCGACCTCTTCGGCCTCGTCCTGGCCACGGAGTTCGTCACCCCGGAGGCCTTCGGCGGGATCTCCTGGCTCTCGTTCAGCCGGGTTCGCCCCGCGCACGTGAACGGCGTGATCCTCGCCTGGCTCACGATGATGTACTTCGGCGCGCTCTTCTACATGCTCCCGCGCCTCGTCGGCACGCGCGGGATGTGGAGCGAGCGGCTCGGCATCTGGTGCGCCTGGGCCTGGAACCTGATGTACCTGGCCGGGATCATCGGCCTCCTCACCGGCCACAGCCAGGGCCGCGAGTACGGCGAGTTCATCTGGCCGGTCGACATCGCGCTGCTCGTGATCTGGTGCGCGAACATCTGGAACATCCTCGCGACGGTCGCGATCCGGACGATCAGGCCGATCTACGTCTCCGTCTGGTTCTTCATCGCGAGCCCGCTCTGGCTCGCGGTCGACTACGCGATCGGCAACGTCATCTGGCGCCCCGGCCACATCTGGGGCGCGCCGTCGGGAGCGCTCTCCGGAAGCCTCTCGGACGCGATGCTGAACTGGTGGTACGCGCACAACCTGTTCGGGCTCTGGCTGACCCCGATGCTGCTGGCGCTGACCTACTACATCGTCCCGCGCGTCACCAACACGCCGCTCTACAGCTACACGCTCTCGCTCGTCAGCTTCTGGGGGATGGCCTTCTTCTACACCGGCGTGGGCGACCACCACATCCTGCAGTCGCCGACGCCGGCCTGGCTGAAGACGATCGCCGAGGTCTCCTCCTGGATGCTGCTCGTCCCGGTCTTCGCCTTCACGATCAACATCCTCGGGACGATGAAGGGCAACTGGGACCGGTTCTTCACGAACCTGCCCTTACGGTTCACGATGACCGCCTTCTTCTTCTACTTCCTGGTCAACATCCAGGGAGCGTTCGAGGCGATCCAGCCGTTCAACAAGCTGACGCACTTCACGAACTTCGTCGTCGCCCACGCGCACCTCGCCCTGCTCGGCGCCTTCACGATCCTCGGCATGGGCGTGATCGACTACATCGTCGCCCAGATCTACCAGAAGCCCCTCTTCAGCCGGAGCCTCTCCGAATGGCAGTACTGGCTCGTCACCGTGGGGTTCACCGGCTTCTTCAGCGTGCTCACGCTGGCCGGCTTCCAGCAGGGCTTCAGCTGGCAGGAGGGGATCCCCGAGGTGAACGTGCTGCCGCAGCTGCACGCGTACTACATCGCGCGCGGGATCTTCGGCGCGATGATCGTGCTGTCGGGGATCGTCCAGATCGTGAACATCGGCATGACGGTCTTCACGAACACGGCTGAGCGCCGCCGCCGTGAGACCCTGAAGGTGGCGGAGGCGATCGCGCCGCCGCCGGTGGCGGGCTGATGGCGGACGAGCGCGGCGACCGGCCGCGCGACGAGGGCGCCTCCGGCACGCCGCCGATCCCGCGCGGCTGGCAGCGCCATCCCCAGGAGCGCATGCTGATCACGCCGCTGATGGCCGGGCTCGGGGGCCTGCTCGTCTTCTTCGTCGTCGTGGCGGTGGTCGTCTGGCTCCCGATCCACACGTTCGACCCGCCGGCCTCGGCGGACTGGGCGCCGCTCTCCAACCAGGCGCACAAGGGGCGCAACCTCTTCGCCTCGAACGGCTGCTACGTCTGCCATTCGGGCTACTCGCGGCCCCAGGACGTCCGCGAGGCGCTCTACTTCCTCTACCCGAAGATCTCGCAGCCCGGCGACTTCTACGGTAGCGACCAGTCGCCGAACCTGCTCGGGACGGAGCGAACCGGGCCGGATCTCTCGCAGGAGTCGGGCTGGCATCCGGACGACTGGCAGTACGCGCACTTCTACGACCCCCGCTACATGGACCCGCGCTCGCTGATGCCGGACATGAAGTCGCTCTTCTCGGACAGCCAGGTGACCCAGCTCAAGGCGTTCGTCGAGGAGCGCAGCGGCAAGTCCGGGCTCCTGCGCTACGCGGGGCAGCTCTACGCGAAGCACGTCGTGCTCGCCAACCAGGGCTTCCCGGAGCCGTACACCGGCTTCCAGGGCGCGCACAAGCCGATCGTCGAGCCGCTGCCCGACTCGGCGCTGAATCCTCCGAAGGATCAGCTCGAGGAGGCGCCGAACCTCTCGCAGATCGACCGCAGCTACTGGCTCTCGGCCGATCCGCTGCCCGTGACGCAGGAGAACCTGCTCCGCGGGAAGGAGATCTTCCTCGAGCGCTGCGTCGGCTGCCACGGGCTGAAGGGCAACGGCAAGGGGCCGGGCGCGCGCTTCCTCTCGCCGCCGCCGGCCGACTTCACGAGCGCCGACGACGCGTGCTGCGGCGGCGACACGGGCCCGGGCGACTTCTACTACCGGATCCTGCGCGGCTGGACCGGTACGGCGATGGAGAACTTCGGCGACCGGCTCTCGGTCAACGACATCTGGCGGGTCGTCCTCTTCGTGAAGACGATCCCGAACGGGACGCTCAAGCTGAATCGCCTCCCGGAGCCGAAGGACTTCATCGTCTGGCAGCCGTCGGCGGAGCTGCTCGCCTGGGTGAAGTCGGAGCAGAAGCTGACCGACAACGCGAGCTTCGACAAGAAGCAGGTGACCGATCCCTTCATGCAGGAGGCGATGAGGGTCTTCCCAGGCCTTAATCCGAGCGACCACATCGTCCTCAACGACAAGGCCAATACGCCGCTCTCGCTCGATGAGGCAGCCGCGGGGATCAAGGCGATCTACGAGGGCATGCTCGACACCGCCTGGGCCGACGCGAAGGCTCGCGGCGACAAGCTTCCGCCCGTGGAGCAGAAAGCCGTCCCGCCAGAGGTGCCGGGCGAATGAGACGTCTTGCCGCCGCTTTCGCCACCGTTGCCGTCCTCGCGCTCGCTTGGCCGGCGCTCGCCCTGGCGCATGACCAGCCGGAGACGAGCAAGTCGCGCTGGGTGATGGCCGACTGGATGCTCGACACGTTCTTCGTCTTCGCGGGCCTTGCCCTGGTCGCGTTCCTCGCGGCCTGGAAGGCGGGCCACTTCCACGAGCTCGACCGCATGGGCGGGATCCCGTTGCTCGTGCACGAAGAGGACTACTACACGCCCGAGTGGGCGCTCGACGAAGAGGAGTGGACCGATGGGGATGCCTAGCGGCGAATCGCCGGAGCACGCGCAGCAGTACTACCAGTACCTCCAGGCGCACAAGGAGACGATGCAGCAGCGCGGACACCTGGCACGTCCAATGGATCCAGCTGGCGTGGCTCTGGGGCTTCGTGATCGCGCTGGTTGTGGTGCTCCTGCTCTGGATCTGGCAGTACCGCTCTACCCGCCAGAAGGCCGGCCCCTATCCGGTCGACAGCTTCGGCGGCTATACGACCGAGCTCGCCGGCCCCGCGACGCTCTTCTTCCTCCTGTTGACGGTGGGTCTCACGGCCTGGGCCGTCTTCCTGATCGTCGGGCACATCGTCTGGGGGCAGAAGTTCTGATGGCCGTCGAGCTCACGCCCGCTGCTCCCTCCGCGCTCCCGTACGTTTCTTGGTCGTCGTGGGGCATGGCCGTCATTCCCGCCGCGGACTGGCCGCTCGTCTTCGGCTCGATGCAGGCGCTCAAGGGGCATGTCCAGGAATATCCCGGCTGCCAGAAGCTCGAGGCCTTCGTCGAGCCCGAGGGGCCTGACTACCGCATCCACTGCTACACGACCTGGGACACGCCCGAGCAGCTCGAGGCCTTCCTCGAGCGCGGCTACACCTTCGAGCGCATGCTCGCCGACGTCGGGCTCAAGGCCGAGCCACCCCGCATGATGGAGAAGATCTTCTGATGGCCGGGGAACAACGCCCGGCCCGCCCGCTGGTCGGCTACCGCGACGTCGGCGAGGACGTCCGGCACTCTCGGCCGCAGATCGTCCGGGCCTGGCTGATCCTCGCCGTCCTCGTCCTGCTCTACTTCGGCTGGACGCTGACGGTCTACTTCCTCGAGCCCGGCCTGCGGTAGGCGGCCGCCTGCCGTGTACCTGAAACACCTCTCGTCGCTCCAGTTCCTGACGTACGTCTCGTTCTTCGCGGTGGTGATGGCGGCGCTGTTCAAGTTCGTGCCGGGCCGATCGCCCCCGACGCGCGAAGTGCCGTACCCGGACGACGAGCTCCACGCGCACGACCCCAAGGCCGCCAAGTACTTCCTCGCGGGCGGGTTCTTCCTCGTGCTCGGCTCGCTCCACATGGCGGTCAAGAACCTGCCCTGGCTCGCCGAGTACCTAGCCCGCACGGGCTACGCGGGGCATCTCGTGCGCGACCTCTCGAACACCCACGTGATGATCGTCGGCGGCGGCACGCTGCTGGCGACCGGCCTCTGCTGGCTGGCTCTGCCGCGGATCGTGGGCAGGCCGCTCGCCAGCGAGGGGCTCGCGCAGTGCGCCTTCTGGTTCACCGTCGTCGGGCTCGCCGTCTTCTACGTCTCGCTGATCGGCAACGGGATCGCCATGGGGCGGCTGATGGAGCACGGCTGGAGCTACCCCGCGGCGAAGGAGCACATGGGCGACTGGTATCGCGCCCCGACCGGGATGGGCGCCGGCGTGATGGGCCTCGGCTACTGGTGCTTCGCGACGAACGTGGCGCTGACGATCTTCCAGTCGCGCCTCGTGCGCGTGCCCAAGCCGCAGTGGCACCTGTGGAAGTTCTTCGCCACCGGAGCCGCCGCCCTGACCGTCGGCACCGTTCAAGGCGTGATCCAGGTACAGCCTGCGAACGCGGACTGGCTCTACAAGGCGGGCCACGCGGGAGACTGGATCGACCCGATCAGCCACGCGCACATCAACCTCGTCACCGGGCTCACGATGCTCGTCGCCGGGGCCTTCTTCGCGCTCGTCCGCTCGGCCGGCGGAACGGAACCGTCGCGGCGTCTCGTGGACACCAGCTTCTACGCGCTGCTCGGCGGCTCGCTCGCCTTCTACTTCGCGGCGCTCTACCTCGGCTTTCACGAGGGCGGGCTCGTCCACCGAGGCCTGACCCCGGAGCAGGCGGAGGAGGCGACTCCGATCCACCCGTTCCTGATCATGGGCGCGGGGATCGCGATGTTCGCCGCGTTCTGGCTGCTGCTCGTGGTGATCGTGCGCTCGATCGGGCGATCCCGAGGCCACCTGCGGCCGTTCGTGCTTGCCGGATGCGCTGCGTTGGCGGTGGGCACGCTGCAAGGCCCGGTGCAGGCCTTCCCGCTCGTCAACGAGGCAATCGACCGGGGCGGCGAGGCCGGAGACGTGATCGTCAACCTGCACGCCCAGTTGAACATGCTCGGCGGGTTGATGCTGCTCCTGATGGGGCTCTCGCTGACGGCGCTGAGCAGCCTGGGGGCACGCTGGCCCGAACGGCAGAGTCGCCTCGTGATTGCGTGCGTGCCAGCCGGGGTCGCGACGTACTACGCTGCCGGCGTCGTCGTCTCCGCGCTCGAGGCGCACCGCGTCGAGGGCGGCACGTCGTTCGCGTCCGCGGTCGCCGCCCTGGAGCCCTGGCAGTCGCTCGTGCTGGTGCCCGCGGCCGTGGCCGTGCTGGTCGGCTTCGCCGCGTTCTCGAGCGCGGCCTGGCGAATGACCGAGCGCCAGCGCGCGGCGGGGAAGGCGGCTCTCGTGGCCACGCCGGCCCGGTACTCCGGAACGATCCCGAAGCGCGTCCGGCGGCGTAGCCCGGCCGCGCTCGCGGGCTACGAGCTCCCGCTCGGCCTGATGGGGTTTCCGGGGGTCGGCTGGCTGTTCGCGGGCTTCCCGCTGACTGCCTCGATCCTGCTGATGGCCGGGCCTGCGATTACCTGGGCGATCATCCCTGTCGCGTTCAGCCCGTACGGAACCGGGCCGCTGCGCGGGGTCGGCTGGGGAGTAGAGCTGGTCTGGCTGCCGACGATGGCCCTCGTCTCGTCTGCGCTGCTCTTCCGCACGCACGCGCGTCGCCGCGCGAAGCTCAACGGCAAACCGCCGCGGGGCCGCACGCGCAGGGCCGGCGCCTACCGCACTCGCGTCAGCGTCGCGATCGGCGCGCTCGCGCTGCTGCTGATCGCAATCCCGTTCGTCCCCGCCGTCGCCGGCGTGGGTGGCAGCACCGTGCGCTATTCGTACGAGCCGCGGCTGACGCGCGAGGTGACGGGGCAGTTCGTGAGCACGAAGCGAGGCCCCGTGAAGCTGTTCGCCTGGAGCGCGCCGCAGGCGTCCTTCCCGCACGACGCGCTTCGCCTTCACGCCTCTAACCTCGGTGCGCTGCTCGTGCGCGCGGCAGCGGTGGACTCGTCCAAGGCCTACCAGCTCTTCGATCTCGATCGGGGCGGCGCGGTGCCGCTCCTGGTTCGCAGGACTTCTCCCCGACAGCTCGTCCTCTCCCCGTCGCGACCGCTGCGGCCGGGGCGCTACTCGTTCGTCGCCACGCACGAGGGCATGTTCGGAGGGCGCGACTTCGCCTACCTCCGGGTCGTGCCCGCCTCGTCGCCGGTGACGTCGATCAGCTCCCGGCCGCACGCGGCCGCTCCCGCCGTGCTGGACTCGCTCCTGCCGCTCTGCGCGGCGCTGGTGGCGCTCGCCTTCGCGGTGCTCTTGCTGCGCTCGCTCCGGCGACGTCGCTCGGGGGAGAAGGTGCTCTGGGCTCTCGGCTTCCTGTTCTTCGCCGTGGCGGCCGCGTGTGAGGCGGCGGCCCAGCGGGCCGGCTGGAGCCCGGCGCTCTTCCGGGTCTACTACCTCGCCGGCGGCGTGCTGACCGTCGCGTACCTGGGTGCGGGCTCGGCCTGGCTGCTGCTGCCCAAGCGCGGGCGGGACGTGCTGCTCGGCGCGCTCGTGGTGGCGAGCGCGGCAGCTACGGCGGCGGTCCTGCTCGCGGATGTGCACGCGACGACGCTGGCGGAGACCGTGGTCGGGCGGCCGCCTGCGAACTCGGCGCTCGCCGGCCATGCGTTCCTGTGGGCGATTGTGCTCAACTCCTTCGGCACGCTCTTCCTCGTCGGCGGCTCCCTCTACTCGATCCTGCGGCGGCGGCGGGTACGGGCGAACCTCTGGATCGGCGGCGGCGCCGTGGTCGTCGCGCTGGCGACCGGGCTCTCGCGGGCCGACTCCTACTCACTCGTCTACGCGGGGCAGCTGCTCGGGATCGCGCTGATGTTCAGCGGCTTTGCCTTCGTCGGCAAGGAGCCCGCGCGTCAGCCGGCAGCCTCCTCGACCCAGTCCCGCGTCAGGTACAGCCAGAAGGCCAAGCCCGCGTAGTCGCCGTAGCGGCGGAAGCGCCGCTCGATCGTCTTGTCGCTCGCCTTGCGGCCGTTCAGGCCGGCGTACGTCGGCCGTGTCCAGGCATCGAGGATCAGGCGCGAGTAGCGGCCGAGCAGCATCATCATGTGGGCCGTCGCGTACGGGCCGCAGCCCGGAAGAGCCAGCAGAGTGGCCGCGACCTCGTCGTCCGGAAGGGCGGGGTCGTTGAGCGCCTCGAGGTCGAGCGAGCCATCCGCGACGTCCTCGGCGAGCGAGCGCAGGTAGGCGCCGCGGTAGCCGGCGCGCGCGACGTCTCGGTAGAAGGCCTCGTCCGCCGCTGCCATCGCGGCCGGGGTGGGGAAGGCGCGGCGGCCATCCGGGGCTTCGACGCCGAGTTCCGAGACGAGCGCGCTGACCATGCGGACCGTTGCGGACCAGGTGCAGTTGGTCGTGCAGATCGTTTTGATCACGTCCTCGAACACCGTCGGGCTGCGCAGCATCCGACCGGCGCCGACCGTGACCCAAGCGAGGTCGGGATCCTCGCCGGCCGCCTCGTAGAAGGCCGAGAGGTCGGCGTCGAGCCGGAGCATGTGAGTCGCCGTCTCTGCGAAAACCGCGCCGTCGGCAGCCGACACGCGCCCGTCGGCCTCGACGAGGGCGTGGCCGCGGCGGCCTGCCCGGATCCGAATCGTGCGGGCGCGCCCGCGCGGGAGGAGCAACGTGGATTCGAGCGTGTGCTCCTCCTCGTCGAGCACCTGCGGCGGCAGGGCCGCGACCCCGTGCGAGGAGAACGTACGCCACAGGTCGACGGGCTCGCCGCCCGCGCCCTTCAGTTCGAGCTCAGCCGACCATCGTTTGGCCATCGCCCTGGTCGAACGTGTGACCACCGGGCAATGTTCCACCTTCGTCACGTTCCCGTTTCACACGTGCGCGCCGGCCACGCCTACCGTCGCCAGGAGTCGACGGGAGGTGGACGATGGGGCGAAGAACCCAATGGAGAGGAAAGGCTGCGCTCTCGGCGATGGTCGCCGGACTTGCAGCGACAGTTGTGATCCTGCCGAGCGCGGCCCGGGCCGCACCTGGGCCGAGCTACCAGTCCCCGGACGGCTCCTACTGCTACGACCTGTACGTCGATTGCGGCTACGGGGCAATCGAGACGGGCCTGTACACGGAATCGTTCGACGCCTATGCGTATTCGCCGGGCGCATGCCGGACGCGCTGGGCGCGGGCCACGCGGCGCAATCTCGCCGGGTTCGTCGTCTTTCGGTACAACCAGCAAGTCCGCTGGTGCTGGCGCAATGGCGTGATCAGCTACTTCTGGCGCGACCGCTGGCCTTCGGACACGAGCTTCAGCTGGGCCTTCGACGGCCACATCGGCAGCAACTGCACCTTCGAGCACTGCAACGGGCGGGGGGTCGGGAGCTACTCCACCGATGCATGGACGCAGGGGAACTTCCACGCGTGCATCACGTGGTACTGCCCCCACAAGTACCCCGTGGTGGACATCTGGGTACACGGAGACGGCGGCAGCGGTGCGAGCTGGTCTGGCGCGTAACTGGGCCGGAGCCCTGATCGTGGTCGTCGCGATCTGGCTCGTCTGGTTCCTGCTCGCGGCGCCCGGCTGTGGCTCGGGCGGCTCGGGCACGACGCCGACACACGTCCCGCCGCGCTGAGCGAGGGGCGGCCGGCCTGGCCGCTCCTCGCGGACCCGGGAGCCCATCCCGTATGCTCCGGCGATGGTCTGGGAGTTCGTCTTCATGATGGTGATCTTGAAGATCCCGATCGTCTATCTCTGCCTGGTGGTCTACTGGGCAGTGAGGGCCGAGCCGGAGCCGCCTGAGCCGGCGCGGCTGCCCGTGGAGGCGCTCGATCTCGACCCGAGGCCGCCGTGGCGGCCCCGCTCGCGCAAGCCCAGGCCAGGCCCACACGGCTCGCCGATGAGGGCCCGCCGGGCGATGGCTCGACGGTGAACGCCCACCCCGAATCTCGCGAACGTCCCGCCGACGCGATCGCGGGCCTGCTCGCGTCCCTGTCCATCTTCGCGAGCCTGGTCGGCGATCGCGTACCGCCCCGGCCGGCTGATCCCGGCTGCGCTGCTGCTCGCCCTGATCGCGGCTGCGATGGGCGGCCGGCACCAGCGCCTCGCGGCGTTCGCGATCGGGATCGGCGGCGCCTGCTTCGTGATCGGGATGGCGGCGGCCGTCATCACCGACCACCCGCTGTACTGAGCCGCAGAATCGAGCCGCCCCGGGAGGGTATCCCGGTGGTACAACAAAGAATGTGAGCATGCACGAAGTAGACGGCCTGAACGCAGGCTTCGCCAGCGCGCTCCTCGAGCAGTACCTCGAGAATCCCGAGGCGGTCCCGAGCGAGTGGCGCGCGCTGTTCGAGAGTGGGGCCAGCGAGCTGGTGGCCACCCATCCCGGCCTCGCGCGGCTGGTCGAGCTCCTCCAGGAGGACGGGAACGGCCACGTCGCGACTGCGCCTGCGCCTGCGCCGCCCGCCGCGGTGGCCGAGGCGCCACCGGCGCCCGCCGAGCCCGTTGCGCCTGCGGCGGACAAGACCCTCCTGGGCGCGGTCGCAGCGGCGATGGCGCTCGTCAAGGCCTACCGCACCCACGGGCACCTCGCCGCACGGCTCGACCCGCTCGGCTCGGAGCCAGTCGGCGACCCGTCCCTCGAGCCGGAACGCTTGGAGCCGAAGCTGACGCCCGAGCTCCAGCAGCTGATCCCGGCCGACATTCTCCGCGTCCACGTCCCCGGTGAGACGCTGGCCGACGTGCTGCCGCGGCTTCGCCAGACGTACTGCGGCACGAGTGCCTACGAGATCGAGCACATCTCCGACCACGAGCAGCGCGTCTGGCTGCGCTCGGCGATCGAGTCGGGCCGCTACCGCCAGCCGCTCATGCCGGACGAGCGACGCCGGCTGCTCGAGCGCCTCACGGAGGTCGAGGGCTTCGAGCGCTACCTCCGTCGCGCGTTCCTCGGCCAGAAGCAGTTCTCGATCGAAGGGCTCGACGTGATGATCCCGATGCTGGACGAGGCCATCCAGCTCGCCGCCGAGGAAGGGGCGCACGAGGTTGTTTTCGGCATGGCGCATCGAGGCCGCCTGAACGTCCTCGCGCACGTGCTCGGCCGGCCCTACGAGACGATTCTGCGCGAGTTCGAGGGCGAGCGGACGCTCGAAGCCGTCGTCTCCGACCCCGAAGGGGGGACCGGCGACGTCAAGTACCACCTCGGCGCCGAGGGCTCGCGGCAGACGCCGTCCGGCGACATCACCCTCACCCTCGCCTCGAACCCGAGCCACCTCGAGGCGGTCGACCCGGTCGTCGAGGGCCGCACGCGCGCGGAGCAGACCGACCGCTCGAGCCGTACCGGGTACCACGACTCCTCGGTTGCGATGCCGATCCAGATTCACGGCGATGCGGCCTTCCCGGCGCAGGGTGTCGTGGCTGAGACGCTCAACCTGGCCGATCTGTCCGGTTACTCGACCGGGGGCACCCTGCACCTGATCGCCAACAACCAGATCGGCTTCACGACCGACCCGGCCGACGGGCGCTCGACCCGCTACTCGAGCGACCTCGCCAAGGGCTTCGACCTCCCGATCGTGCACGTGAACGCCGACGACCCCGAGGCCGCCCTCGCCGCGGTCCGGCTGGCGCTCGCCTTCCGCCGCCGCTTCTGCACCGACGTGGTCATCGACCTCGTCGGCTACCGCCGTCACGGCCACAACGAGCAGGACGAGGCCGCCTACACCCAGCCGCTGATGGCCGCGCGCATCGAACGGCAGCCGAGCGTGCGCGAGCAGTACGAGCAGGAACTGGTGGACGAGGGAGTCGTCTCGCAGGAGGAGGCCGATGCGATGGCGGCCGAGGTGGACGCGAGGCTCAAGGAGGCCCACGAGCGGCTGAAGACGACGTTCGGCCAGGGCGTGCCCGCGGTGGCCTACGAGGGCCGCATCCCGGCCTCTAGCAGGGCCGAGATCGTGACCGCGGTCGGCGCGGACCGGTTGCGCGCGCTCAACGACGAGCTGCTGGCCGTGCCCGAGGGCTTCACGGTCAACCCGAAGCTCGCGAAGCAGCTCGAGCGCCGGCGCGAGGCGCTCGACCAGGGCGGGATCGACTGGGGCCAGGCCGAGGAGCTCGCCTTCGCGAGCCTGCTCGTGGAAGGGATTCCGATTCGCCTCACCGGCCAGGACACCGAGCGCGGCACGTTCTCGCACCGCCACCTCGTCCTGCACGACGCCGAGAACGGGCAGGCCTACACACCCGTACAGAACCTTCGCGAGGCGACCGCATCGTTCGAGATCCACAACTCGCCGCTCTCCGAGGAAGCATGCCTCGGCTTCGAGTACGGCTACTCGGTGGCCGCCCCCGAGGCGCTCGTAGCCTGGGAGGCGCAGTTCGGCGACTTCGTCAACGGCGCAGAGGTGGCGATCGACCAGTTCATCGTGTCCGGCCTCTCGAAGTGGGGGCAGACCTCACGGCTGACGCTGCTGCTCCCGCACGGCTACGAGGGCAACGGCCCGGAGCACTCGAGCGCACGGCTCGAGCGGTTCCTCCAGCTCGCCGCGCAGGAGAACATCCGGATCGCCAACTGCACTACGGCCGCCCAGTACTTCCACCTCATGCGCCGGCAGGCGCTCGACCCTAGCGCGCGCCCGCTGATCGTGATGACGCCCAAGGGACTGCTGCGCCTGAAGCAGGCGGCGTCGGAGCTGCGCGAGCTCGCGGAGGGCTCGTTCCAACCCGTGATCGACGAGCCGGCTGCGGATCCGGCAACGGTGCGGAGGCTCGTCCTCTGCTCAGGGAAGGTCTACTACGACCTCGTCGGCCACGAGCTGCGCCAGGACGCGGACTGGATCGCCGTCGCCCGGCTCGAGCAGCTCTACCCGTTCCCGGTGGGCTCGGCCGCCGAGCTGGTGCACCGCTATCCCGGCCTGGAGGAGCTCGTCTGGGCACAGGAGGAGCCGCAGAACATGGGCGCCTGGCGGGCGATCCGGCACCGGCTCGAAGAGGCGCTGCCGGAGGGCGTGCGGCTGCGCTTCGCCGGCCGCCCCTGGCGCGCGAGCCCGTCCGAGGGCTATCCCACGGCGCACCTGAAGGAGCAGGACCGGATCGTCAGGGAGGCGCTCGAGCCCTCTAGCTAAGGCTTGCGGCGGCGCTGGCGCTGCTGCATCAGCTTCGTGGCGACCGTCGGGCCGTGCTTGCGGGCCTGGTACAGGATCGCGCGGCGGTGTTTCTTCGGGATGCGCCGCCAGATGTCCCAGGCGGTGAGAGCCAGGCCGATGGGGCCGGCGCGACGAAGGCTGCTGAAAACAGGCACGGGAAGAGCCTAGCGCTTCGGGCTGTGGCCCTTGTCTTTCTTGTGGGCCTCGTGCCCGCTCGGCGCATAGGCCTCCCGGCTAGGGCTTGCCAGGCGGCTTGCCGGGGGGCCCGGTGTGACGGTGGTTCTTGTCTCCGTTGCCGTTTCCTGGTCGCTCGGTCGGGCTCGGAGGAGCGGGCGCTGGCGGAGGAGGTGGTGCCGGAGGCGGCGGCGGAGGAGGTGCGGTGGGTGGCGGCGGGGGTGGTGGTGGAGGCGGAGGCGGCGGGGGAGGTGGCGGAGGCGGCGGCGGAGGCGGAGGCGGAGGAGGGGCGGTCGGGGCTCGCTCGCCAGACGCGTTCCGTAGGACCGGCGAGGAGGCCAGGGACGAGGCGGCCGGGGCCGGAGTCTGGAGGCACGAGCGCGCTTGGTGCGCGGCGGGGCGCGATCCGGGCAGCGGGTAGGGGCGGGGGCGGGGCGTGCACGACGACGGGCTTGCTGCCCGTCGCCAGCGACAGGGCCGCCGGCGGCGAGTCATCGGTGCTGACCACGAGTGCGGGAAGCGTGACGGCAGCAGCAAGCGCCGCTCCGATGAGCGCTGCCAAAGCAATAATCGCGAGACTTCTATTCACGTTTCCCCTCGTTCTGCCGAATCACTCTAGTCGTGGTATCGGCGCCTTCCCCCAGAACCTAAATTGTAGGTAATGAGCTTCAGGCTCAAACTCGTCGCGTATTTCCTGCTCGTGTCCCTGCTCCCGCTCGGCGCAGCGGGCTGGGGGCTGCATGCGGTCGCCGGCCGAAGCGAGACTCGGCGCGTGGACGTTCGCCTGGAGGCAGGCCTGCGCGCAGTGATCGCAGGGTACAAGGACGAGCTCTCATCGGCCGGTCGGCGCGCGAAGCGGCTCGCCGACAGCCCCCGCTTCCAGCAGGCGCTTCAGCGGGGAGACCGGCGCACGCTGCAGCGTCTGCTCGCCGAGAGCCCGGGCCTGCGGCTCGAATCGCCGATGCTCACGATCGGTCCCGCGAAGACGATCGGCCCCAGCTCGAAGTTCACGGTGGTCGGCTCGAGGGGCCTGCTCGGCACCCTCGTCGCCGGCGTGCCGCTCAACTCGTCATCACTCGCTCGCCTGCGCGCAAGCTCGGGGCTCTCGCGCAGCGACCTGCTCGTGGTGCTCGAGCGAGGACGCATCGCGGCCGGGCCCACAGCGCTCGTGGGGCGGTCCCTCTCAGCCCCCTCGAGCGCCCGCACCTTGCCGGTCGGGGGCCACCGCTACCGCACGCTCGCCGCCAGCCCGCAGCGGGCGTCGGAGACGGCACTCGCGCTGCTCTCGCCGCAGTCACGCATCGACAACGCCGTCTCGTCCTTCGACCGCCGACTCCTGATCGGCTTGTTCAGCTCGCTGGCCTTGATCGCCTTTGTCGCCTACATCATCGGCGGTTCGATCGTCCAGTCGCTCAGCGGCCTTGCCGATGCCGCCAACGCGATCGCCCGCGGCCGGCTCGACCGCCGGGTCGAGGTGCGGGGCCGCGACGAGTTCGCACGTCTTGGGCTGGCCTTCAACGAGATGGCCGACCAGCTCGAGGCCCGGGTCGAGGAGCTCGGCGCCGAGCGCGCGCGCCTGCGCGAGGCGAATGTCCGCTTCGGCGAGGCGCTCGCGGCCACGCATGACGTCGACCAGCTTCTGCGCGTGATCGTCGAGACCGTGGTCGAGACCACCGGTGCGACCGGCGGCCTCGTGGTGGGCCTGGCCGGCGAAGTCATCCAGTCGGGCACGCTCTCGGACCGGGGCGAGCGCTTCGAGCTTCCGCTCACGGCCGGCCGGCAGAGCTTCGGCACGCTTTCCGTGTCTGGCCGCGGCTTCACGGTCGAGCAGCGGCGCACCGCGGCAACGCTCGTCGCCCACGCTGCGATCGCACTGGAGAACGCGCGCCTGCACCGCATCGTTGCGCGCCAGGCCCTCGTGGACATGCTCACCGGGCTCGCAAATCGCCGCCATTGCGAGGAGGCGCTCGCGAGCGAGCTGCTGCGCGCCGAGCGCTTCGGCGGCTCGGTCGCCTTCGTGCTCGCCGACCTCGACAGCTTCAAGTCGATCAACGACCGCTTCGGCCACCCCGTCGGCGACGGTGTGCTGGTCGAGTTCGCAGAGACCCTGCGCGAGTGCATGCGCGAGATCGACCTGCCCGCCCGGTGGGGCGGCGAGGAGTTCGCGATCGTCCTGCCCGGGACCGACCTCGAGGGCGCCACCCAGCTCGCCGAGCGCGCCCGTACGGCGCTCGCGAACCGAACGATCCTCGCTCCCAACGGCTCGCGGATCTACGTGACGGTGAGCCTCGGCGTCGCCGCCTTCCCCGAGGCTGCGACGGGTGACAACCTGGTCTCCGCGGCCGACAGAGCGCTCTACGAGGCCAAGCGCGCGGGCAAGAACAGGGTCGTCACCGCAAGGCCGAGAGCGCGGCAGACGTAGGGATCGGCTCGGTCTTCTGACTAAGGCGCTAGAATCCGGCGCCTTGCCCCCAAAGCCACGGGAGGACGTATGCCGGTGGAGACTTCGTCGTTGTTTGCGCAGGTAATTCAGGATCACCTCGATCTCAAGGAGAAGAACTCCGAGCTCGAGAGCGATCTTCCGATCGACAAGTACAAGACCCAGGACCCCTTCGAGAACCACCCGCTTTTCAAGACCGAGGAGCAGGCCAAGATCGAGGAGACCATGGACGGCGAGGAGCAGGCCGTGTCGGCTTCGCCCCCGCTCGCCTGGCCGACCGAGACCGACGAGGCCGAGCCGAAGGAAGAGGGACTCTGGAGCAAGTCGCGCGACTTCGACTGGGGTGACTGAGACTCTTTAGGCTCTCGGTTTCCGCCACGAACGTCGGGGTAGGTCCCCGGGTTCACCTATCAGGAGGGACCGATGACCAAGAGATTGCGCTTTGCGGCGCTCGGCGCCGCGCTCGTCTACTTCTTCGACCCCGACAACGGCAAGCGCCGCCGCAAGGTGACCGCTGACCGCCTCGCGGGGTTCCTGCGCCGGCAGAGCCGCAAGACCGGCGGCCTGACGCAGCGGGCGCACGCGGTCAAGCAGAAGGCCACGCACTTGCGCGAGGAACCGAAGCCGCAGCCCGACGATGTGACGCTGGCGCGCAAGGTCGAGTCCGAGATCTTCCGCGACGTCGACGTTCCGAAAGGGAAGATCAACGTCAACGCCGAGGACGGCAAGGTCGTGCTGCGCGGCGAGATTGACTCCCCGGAGCTGATCGAGGAGCTCGTCGGCAAGGCGCGCAAGGTTCAGGGCGTCCAGGACGTCGAGAGCTTGCTGCACACGCCGGGCCAGCAGACGCCCGCGAAGTCGAGCTGACCGTCTGCCGGGGCTCGTAGGGTCCCGGTCGTGAAGGCCGAAACGGCGCGCGAGCACTGTCCCCGGTGTGGGGGTGCCATGGACTGGCGCCACCAGACCTGGCAGTGCCCGCGCTGCGCGTTCAAGCTCGGCTGCTGCGAGGGCGAGCCGCAGTCCTGCTCGCCGCAGGCCGTCAACCCGCAATAATCGCGAGGCCGGTGTCATTGCAGGAGCGAACGTCCGAGGAGCGGCCCCTCGACGCCCACCCGGGCGGCGCTCCCGCCGTGCGCCTCGTGGGCGTGCGCAAGTCCTACGGAGACGTCGTCGCGGTGGACGGCGTCGACCTCGAGATCCAGGCAGGCGAGTTCTTCACGCTGCTCGGGCCTTCGGGCTCGGGCAAGACGACGACGCTGCGTCTGATCGCGGGCTTCGAGCGCCCGGATGAGGGCGACGTCGAGCTCGGCGGCCGCAATGTCTCTGACACGCCTCCCTACGCGCGCGACGTGAACACGGTCTTCCAGGACTACGCGCTCTTCCCGCACATGACGATCGCCGAGAACGTCGGCTACGGCCTTCGGGTCAGCGGGGTGCCGCGCAAGGAGCGGCAGGCACGCGTGGATGACGTGCTTCGGCGCATGCAGCTTCCCGACGTCGGTAAGCGCAAGCCCGGGCAGCTCTCCGGCGGCCAGCGCCAGCGGGTGGCGCTCGCCCGCGCGCTCGTCAACCGGCCCGAGGTGCTGCTCCTCGACGAGCCGCTCGGTGCGCTCGACCTGAAGCTGCGCCAGGAGATGCAGCTCTTCCTGAAGAGCCTCCAGCAGGATCTCGCGATCACGTTCGTCTACGTCACGCACGATCAGGACGAGGCGCTGACGATGAGCGACCGCCTGGCCGTCTTCGACCGCGGCCGCATCGAGCAGATCGGCGCGCCGGCCGAGGTGTACGAGCGGCCGGCGAACGCGTTCGTCGCCGGGTTCGTGGGCGTCTCGAACGTGGTCGAGAGGGGCGGGAGGCGCTTGACGGTCCGGCCCGAAAAAATCCGCATGACTGACGCGGGCTCGGAACCGGCGGCCGGCTGGCACGCCGAGACCGGCCGGATCCGCGACGTCGTCTACGCCGGCATGGTCACTCGGTTCCTCGTCGAGCTCGACGGCGGCGGCGAGCTCCAGGTCGTCCGGCAGAACCTGGAAACATCATCGGCCGAGGCGCTCGACGCCAAGGGCCGCGCAGTGCTTCTCGAGTGGCGCCCAGAACACCAGCTCGAGCTCGACGATAACCCGGGGGTAACGGAAGGAGAGAGATGAAAAGGCAGCACAGGCGGGTGGCCGGCTGGGTCGCGTTCGCGTTCCTCGTGGGGGCGCTGGCGGCGGTGGCAGCCGGTTGCGGCGGCAGCGGCGACAGTGGCGGGAAGGCCAGCACCGAGATCACGGGCCTCGGCTCGACGATCGACGAGATCAAGTCCAAAGCCAAGGACGAGGGGCAGGTCGACCTGGTCATCTGGGCGGGCTACGCGGACAAGTCCTGGGCGAAGGATTTCACGACGCAGACGGGCTGCAAGGTCGTGACGAAGGACGGAGCCACGTCGGACGACATGATCGACTTGGTCTCGACGGGTCAGTACGACGGCGTTTCGGCCTCCGGCAACGCGAGCGTCCGGTTGATGAAGCGGGGTGACGTCGCGCCGGTGAACACCGACCTGATCCCGAACTACGCCGATGTGTCGCAGGGGCTGAAGAACCAGGACTACAACTCGATGGACGGCCAGGCGTACGGCGTCCCCCACGGCCGCGGCCCGAACCTGCTGATGTGGCGCAGCGACGTGGTGACGCCCGCGCCGACGAGCTGGTCGGCGATCTGGAAGCCGAGCTCGACGGTCAAGAAGAAGATCTCGATCTACGACGACTCGATCTTCATTGCGGACGCCGCCCTCTACCTCAAGGCGACGAATCCCGACCTCGGCATCGACAACCCGTATCAGCTGAACGACGAGCAGTTCACCGCTGCGGTGAACCTGCTCAAGAGCCTGAAGCCGAACGTCGGCGAGTGGTGGGGCGACTACGCGAAGCAGATCCAGTCGTACGCCAACAAGGACGTTGTGATCGGGACGACGTGGCCGTACCAGGAGAACATCCTCAAGGCCGACAAGAAGCCGGTCGTGGCGATCAAGCCGAAGGAAGGCACGACCGGGTGGTCGGATACCTGGATGATCTACTCCAAGGCCGCGCACCCCAACTGCATGTACCTGTGGATGAACTACATCATCTCGCCGCAGGCGAACGCGAAGGTCGCGGAGTGGTTCGGCGAGGCGCCTTCGAATCCCAAGGCGTGCTCCTTCACCACCGACAAGAACTTCTGCACGGCCCTGCACACCAACGACGAGGCCTACTGGAAGAACATCTACTACTGGACGACCCCGACCGCGGACTGCGGCGGGAAGGGAGGGACCTGCAAGACCCAGCAGGACTGGGTGAACGCCTGGACGGAGATCCGCGGCTAGCGGCTCTTCGTTGACCTCGGTTCCGTACGAGCAGCCGCCGCCCCGGGAGTCCCTGGGGCGGCGGCTCTCGCGCTACTTCTACCGCCACCCTCGCCTGAGCCTGGGGCTGCTGCTCGCGCTGCCCCTCGGGTGGCTCGTGGTCGCGTACCTCGGCTCGCTCGTCGTGCTGCTGCTGGCGTCGGTGTGGACCACCGACCCGTTCACGTCGGAGGTCGTGCACACGTACACGTTCGACAACTTCCGGCGGATCTTCGACGAGCCCGTCTACCGCGACGTCGCCTGGCGGACGATCCGCATGGCCGGGCTCGTGACGATCGCGGACGCGGTGCTCGCGTTCCCGATCGCCTATTACATGGCCCGGGTCGCGTCGCCGCGCGCGCGGAACCTCCTGGTGGTCGCGGTGCTCATGCCCCTGTGGGCGAGCTACCTGGTGAAGGCCTACGCGTGGCGGACGATCCTCTCGGGCGCGGGCGTGCTGAACTGGGCGCTCGACCCGTTCGGCGTCTCGTTCGACGGCTACTCCTCGACGGGGCTCTGGCTCGTGTTCACGTACCTCTGGCTCCCGTTCATGATCCTGCCGATCTACGCCGGACTGGAGCGGATCCCGTCATCGCTGCTGGAGGCGTCCGCCGACCTCGGCGGGAAGTCGCTGCGGACGTTCTTCCGTGTGACGCTGCCGCTCGCGTTCCCGGCTGTCGTGGCCGGCTCGATCTTCACCTTCTCGCTCACGCTCGGCGACTACATCGCGCCGAAGCTGATCACGAGCCAGCAGTTCATCGGCACGGTGATCTACGACAACCACGGCACGAACCTGCCGGTCGCGGCGGCGTTCACGCTCGTGCCGATCGTGGTGATGGTCGTCTACCTGCTCGTGGCCCGGCGGCTGCACGCCTTCGAGGCGATCTGATGGTCGAGTCCCGTCTCACGCGCATCCTGCTCCGGCTCGGGGCCGGCGCGACGCTCGCCTTCATCTACCTGCCGTTGATCCTGATCGCGCTCTACGCCTTCAACGAGAGCGTCACGCAGAGCTGGCCGATCCACACCTACACGACGAAGTGGTTCTCGATCGCCTATCACGACGAGGGCGTGCGGCAGGCGCTCTGGCTGTCGGTGCGCGCGGCGCTCGGCGCGACCGCGGTTGCCATGGTGCTCGGGACACTGGCCTCGCTCGCGGTCTCCCGCTTCGAGTTCTTCGGGCGAGACGCGATCTCGCTGGTCGTGATCCTGCCGCTCGCGCTGCCGGGGATCATCACCGGCCTGGCGCTCCGGACGACCTACACGACGGTGGGGATCGACTTCGGCCTGCTGACGATCATCATCGGGCACGCGACGTTCTGCATCGTCGTCGTCTACAACAACTCGCTCGCGCGCCTGCGGCGCGTGTCGGGGTCGCTCGAGCAGGCCTCGTACGATCTCGGCGCCGACGCCTGGCAGACGTTCCGCTACGTCACGTTTCCGCAGATGCGCACGGCGCTCCTGGCAGGCGGCCTGCTCGCGTTCGCGCTTTCCTGGGACGAGGTCGTGGTGACGATCTTCACCGCCGGCGCGCAGCAGACGCTTCCGATCTGGATCTTCGCGAACCTCTTCCGGCCGATCGAGCAGCCCGTCGTCAACGTGGTCGCCGCTGTTCGTGATCGTGATGTCGCTGATCCCGGTCTGGATCGCGCAGCGGCTGACCGCGGGGCGGGCGGGCGTGGTGCGGGGCGCGGGCACGCGGTAGGCTGACCGGCGACGCGACCGGGGAGGGTTTGACTGATGAGCGTGACCGTTTCGCAGCACAAGAACTTCGTCGGCGGCAAGTGGGTCGACGCCGTCGACGGCGGCACGATGGAGGTGATCAACCCCGCGACGGGCGAGACGATCGCCGAGGTTCCGCGCGGGAGCCAGGCCGACGTCGACCGCGCCGTCGAGGCGGCCAAGGAGGCGCTGCCGGAGTGGCTCGAGACGACTCCGGGCGAGCGCGCCGAGGCGCTGCTCAAGCTCGCCGACGCACTCGAGGAGAACGCGGACGAGCTCGCGCAGATCGAGTCGCAGAACGTCGGCAAGCCTCTCGGCGCTGCGAAGGACGAGATGCCGGTCTCTGCCGACAACATCCGTTTCTTCGCCGGCGCCGCTCGAGTGCTCGAAGGCAAGTCCGCGGGCGAGTACATGCGCGGCTACACCTCGATGATCCGCCGCGAGCCCCTCGGGATCGTCGGCGGGATCGCGCCCTGGAACTACCCGCTGATGATGGCGGTGTGGAAGCTCGCGCCTGCGCTGGCAGCGGGGAACGTGCAGGTGCTGAAGCCCTCCGAGCAGACGCCTCTGACGCACGCTGCGGTTCGCCGAGCTCGCGGCAGACATCCTCCCGCCCGGCGTCTTCAACGTGATCACCGGGGACGGTGAGCCCGTCGGCGCCGGGATCGTGCGGCACCCCGACGTCCGCCTCGTCTCGCTCACCGGGGACGTCAACACGGGCAAGGAGATCGCCCGCACGGCCGCGGACACGCTCAAGCGCGTGCACCTCGAGCTCGGCGGCAAGGCGCCGGTGCTCGTCTTCGACGACGCCGACCCGGCCGCGGTGGCCGAGGGGATCAAGATCGCCGGCTACTGGAACTCCGGCCAGGACTGCACCGCCGCCGCACGCGTGGTCGCCGGGCCGAAGATCTACGACAAGCTGCTCGAGGAGCTGGTGCCGCTGGTCGAGTCGCTCCACGTCGGAGATCCGGCCGAGGGCGACGAGATCGAGATGGGCCCGGTGATCTCGAGGTCGCAGCAGGAGCGCGTGCTCGGGTTCCTCGACCGCGCGAAGGGCGCGAAGGTGCTCACCGGCGGCGGCACGAACGGCGACCGCGGGTTCTTCGTCAAGCCGACGGTCGTCGCGGAGGTGGGCCAGGAGGACGAGATCGTCCAGCGCGAGGTCTTCGGGCCGGTCGTGACCGTCCAGCGCTTCGCCGACGACAACCAGGCGATCGAGTGGGCCAACGACGTCAACTACGGCCTCGCCGCCTCGGTCTGGACGCGTGACGTGGGACGGGCGCTGAACGCGGCGCGGAGGCTCCAGTTCGGCACGGTCTGGATCAACGACCACATCCCGCTGGTCTCCGAGATGCCGCACGGCGGCTACAAGCAGTCGGGCTACGGCAAGGATCTCTCGGCGTACTCGCTCGAGGACTACACGCAGATCAAGCACGTGATGGCCAAGATCGACTAAGAGCATGGGGGAACCCCTGGTTCCCTTACGAGTTCCGCCTTGCCTCCCTTCGTCATCTGACGCTACGCGTCGGTCGTGCGAGGGAGCGGCGCATCACGGTCACGGCCAGCACGATGAACCAGGCCATGAGTGAATAGGCGTTGATGCGCTCGAAAACTCCTGCCCACGGAGTGTCGTTCTGCTCGAGGCCCCCGATGGCGATCCCTGAGGCGACTCCGAACGCCATCATGACCAGAAGCGTCGCGATCGAGTAGAGCCGGAACCATCCTCGGTACGCGATGGCCGACAGCGCCACCGTCACGACGATGATCGGAAGCCACACGAACGTCAACGTCTCGTGCATCGTGTCCGTGAAGCTGCGCTCCATCCACCGAGAGCTCATCGGGAAGAACGGGTGAATCCAGATCGCAACGGCTGTCGCCACGAGCAAAGCAAATCCGACCCAGCGAAGGATCCTGTTCTGACCTGCCGCCCTCAAGATCCCGACGGCGAACGCAGCTAAGAGCAGGCTGTGCACCGTGACCACCGTCACCATCAGCGGACGGACCGGAGAACCGAGAGCCGTCAGCTCGCTGATCCACTGATCCTTGAAGCTGTACGGTCGCGACGAGTTGTAGATGTAGATAAGACCTGACAGAACGTCCCCGATGACATAGACCCCAGCAGAGACGATCCCGGCGAACAGCAGGACTTTCGTCGCCGTGCGGGCCTGCCACCAGCGGGAAATGGAGCGCACCACGCGGCGGAGAGCGCCCCCGACCCTTCTCAGCACGTCAGGCTGCGTCGTCCTGGCTTTACCTATGACCTCGGCCATTCGAGGTCACCTCCTTCGCCTTGATACGAGCCAGCGTCACACACGTCCACGCAGCCATCATCGGGGGCTGCACGTACTCGATTGCGGCTATCTGCTTATCCTGGCGCGGCTCGAGCGTGCGGGAATGTCACTCGAGCGTGGCGGCATGGCTGACGCGTCTTGTGAGCCGGGAGCTCGCGCTCCCGAAGAGCTATCGGGTAAGAGTCTTACGACGCGGGGAGGATCTCCTCGATTTGCCGGTCGACGTTGAAGCCGCGCATCTCCTCGAGGTCGGGCGAGCACTCTCGTGGCAGGGGAACGGCCAAGCCGGCTGCGCGCGCCTCGTCACGTGTTTCGTCCCGGGCCAGCGCGTCAACGACGGCGGCGTAAAGGGAGCGGAGGTAGCGAAGATCGGCCTCCGCGACGCCGAGAGCCTCCTCGGCTGCGAGCGGCGGACCGTGGCCCGGAAACACCGTCTCCGGGGGGTCTTCGCCAAGCAGCTCGATCAAGCCGGCAAGGGTCAGCCGATACGCGGCCGGTGAAGTCGCGAAGGGAAACTCGACCGACGACAAGTAGTCGCCGACGACGAGGAGCCCGAGCTCACGAAACCGGAAGCCGGTGCCGTCGGGGGTATGGCCGACGAGCGGGAACGTCTCGACGACGAATTCGCCGAGCGCGACCGCCCGGCCGCGCGCGAACGTCTCGTCGACGCGCGGGGATCCGGAGGAGACGAAGCCGTACGCCTCGGCGGCGCGCTGGATGGATTGAACGCGCGAGCCGTCCTCCACCTTCGCCGCCGTCTCCTCGCCCATCGCGACCACCGCATCGGGAAAGCCGCCGATGCCGCAGACGTGGTCCCAGTCCCCGTGCGTGATCAGCACCTGCCGGACTGGAGCGCCAAGCTCCAGGGCCCTGCGGTCGATCCCGGCCACTTCGTCCGTCGAGATCGCCGGGTCGACAACAAGCGACTCGCTTTCCGCAACGACCAGCAGAGAGCTCGTTCTCCAAAGAAAGGCCTCGAAGCGTTCCCATCCGGGGGTCGGCATTGCGCGTATCAAATCCGAACGCAGCGGGCCGCGGTGGCTCGAAGCAAGCCCAACAGCAGGTCGGGGCTCATTCCAGCTGCCTGGGCCAGTGTGTGGGAATGTCAGCAGAGGGCTGACGCGACGCGCCGAAGGTGCTCCTAGCGTCTTCCCCGTAGCCAGTTCGACATCCGAGTCGTGAGAGGCACCTTCCCCGGAAGCCACTTCGTCTCCGGAGGCGGCGCTTGAAACGGCTCGAGCGCACCGATGTCCGCGGACGCGATCTTCAAGGTCACCTCGCCCGGGTAGATCGCCGCGACCTGCTCTCCCGGCACGTAGCGAATCTGTGTGGGTTGCTTGGACTCGACAGCCAGGCCGTCGAAAATGTCGCTCTGCTTATCGCCTTCAACCTGCGCGACCGTGCCAACGATGACGCCATCCGAGGTGATCACGTTCCACCCTTGCCCAATCTGCAACCACGAGACAGGATCAGTCATCGCCGGCACTGCTTCGGTCACCGGGTGCTCTCACGTTCTTCGGCATCGTCGGCCATCGAGGGTACTCGTTCGTGCGATTGCGCTCGCCGGTAACAGTCGTAAGCTGCTGAGGAGTAGGCTGTTGAGCGTCGCCTTGGTTGCGCGCTTCTCCTGAAGCCCGTTTTTTCGCAGCCGGGCATCGCTCCGGAAGGGAGCACTTATGACGAGCACCGTTGCCCTTATCCGCCACCGTGTGCCCGACTTCGACGCCTGGAAGAAGATGTACGACGACTTCGCGCCGATCCAAGCCGAGCACGGTGTACGCGGCCAGCAGGTGCTGCGCTCGATCGAGAATCCCAACGACGTCATCGTCACCCACACATTCGATTCGCCCGAGACCGCGCGTGCATTCTTCGCAATGCCCGAGCTGAAGGACGCAATGCGCGAGGGGGGCGTCGACGCCGACGCTGTTGAGATTTCCTACTTCAACGAGGTCGAAATCGGCGCGCCGGTAGGCGTCTAGTCAGAGCGATTAGCCGGGCCGCGCTGCTCCCCAGGCGCGATCCGGCTCATCGCTGAGCGTCTCACTCAAAAATCCGCGCGCGCGCCCGCGCCTCCGCGCTCGCGTCCGAGGGCTCCGCGCTCGCGGCCTGCGCGGGCAAGACGCCGTCCAGCGTGGGCTGCTCGTCGAGCTCGACGAGGGACAGCTCGACGATCGAGGCCTGGGCGACCAAGGTCCCTTCGACCGTCTGGGTCCAGCGCGACTCGGCGCCGAACTCTCGTGCTGCCCATTGCGTGTGCGTCTCGTCCTGCCGGAGGGTCGCATGCCGTGTGTCGCCGTTCGCGAGCCGGATGCGAACGTACTTGGCCATTCGCCGATCCTAGCCCCTCCCTGGGCATAAGGCGCTGGCGTCAATCACCGCCTGACGCTCGAGCGACAACGCGAATCCCGCCCCACACCTGACTCCACGGCTCTGAGAGACTGCCCGCTATGCGAGTGCACGTGGTCGGCGCAGGACCCGTCGGCCTTCTGCTCACGGCACTGCTCCAGTCGATAGAGGGGTTCTCTGTTCGCCTCTATGAGAAGCGCCGCGAGTACACGCGCACCCGCATGGTCCAGCTCGCGCCGTACCTCGTGGCGGATTCGGTGGAGAGCTACCGCACCGATTCCATCGACGGGGACAGCGTCGAGGCCGTCTTCGATCCGGCCGAGCTCGACCAGGGCCTCGCCTTCAGACAGTCGATTCCTACGGACCTGATGACGCTTCTTCACGGATGGACGCTGGGGTTCTGCCCGCTCAACGCCATCGAGCGCTCACTCAGCGATCTGATCGATGCGCGCGGGTCGAGCCAACTGCAGCGCACCGCGGCCGTCGTGACGGCGGAGGACGCAATGGCAATGCTCGAGCCGGGCGACCTGCTGGTCGACTGCACGGGCGCCAGGTCGCTGCTCCGAGATCGACTGGTGCCTGGCTCCGAAGAGGCGGATGGAGGCGAAAACACCCTCTTGATCCGCCTCGAGTACGCGCTCGTCATCACCTTCCTCTACGGCCAGAAGTACGACTGCAACGAGTACTGCAAGTACTACAAGAACATCGAGAACCCGCACTACAAGTTCATTCCAATGGTGCACCGCACGCACTACGACGGCAGCGTCAGCCACGTGACGGGCATCGTCAACATCAGCGCCCGGGAGTTTGAGGCGATGCCGTCCAGATTCGACGGTCAGTGGCTTCGCGGCAACTTTCCCAGCGTCGCTCAGTCGATGGACCGGTTCATCGACAAGATCAAGGAGGAAACTCAGGGCGAGCTACTCGGCGACCTCGAGATCGTGCGGATTCCCCTGGATCTGTACCGGGCCCGCAATGCGACCAGCCGGCAGTGGCTTACAGCAGGCCCCAGCGACCACCCCTTCGCCACCTCGCCGGTGTTCCTCGCCGGCGATTCGGCCATTGGCTCTCCGTACTTTCAGTCGATTTCGCTTGGTTTCGAGTGTGCGATGTACCTGGCAGGACTCATCGCGCAGCGTGACCTACCACTCAGAGACATGCTCGATCGCTATGAGCTGTACAGCTACAAGCAGTGGCTTCGCGTTTACATGCGCAGCAAGATGATCAAGCACAACAAGGATCTGTTTGAGTCCCTCGACGACCCGCTCGCGCTCCTGGACAAGCTGCACATCTACTAGCGAACTCGTCGAGCTCGGCCAGAACGGAACGACGGATTGATCGCCGCCAGAGACTAGGGAGTCCCCTGGCCCAGTGTGCGGGAATGTCACCCGAACTTGTGTGAACGAGACGTCAGCCGACGTTTTCGATGATCCGGACCAGCTCGTCGAGGCGATAGCCGTGCTGACGTGCGAACCGAACGAGCTCGTTAGCTCGCACGACGACAGCTCCGTGCTCCGGACTGCCGGCTACGGTCACCCCACGCCCACGGCGGAAGTCCAGTAGACCCTCGTCGCGTAGCTGACGAAGCGCGCGCAGCACCGTGTTCGTGTTGACGCCGAGCACGGCTGCGAGGTCCTTGGCCGGCGGCAGGCGTTCGCCCGCTCTCGCCTCGCCGTCGGCGATCGCACGCCGGATCTCCGCCGCCACCTGCTCGTGTAACTCCGTGCGCTCGTGGCGATTGACCTTGACACGAAACATGGTGCTATCCATAGTAGCGTTATCACATGAGCACGGCGCTTCCTCCCGCACCACCCCGTCCTTCTCGCGTCGACTCTCCCTCGGATCTCGAGGCGCTGATCGAAGAAGCGCGCAGGCGCGCGCGAAGGAGGCGGCGGTGGTACGCCGCCTCCGCCCTCCTCGCCGCCGGCGCCGCTGCGAGCGCGTTTGCGGGCTATCACCACGGCGGGGGTAGTGCGGGGGCCCGGCCAAGCCAAGGGCGGGCGAACACAAATGCTGCGGCAGGCGCGTCGGCAGACAAGGCCGTCAGGAACGGAGCGCTGACGATCCTCGCGGGCAGCAACATCTCAACGATCGGAGCGAGCGGGCGTCTCAAGGCGCTATTCCGCTGCAGTGACGTCAAGGGCTGCAACGAGCTGCAGAGCGTTGCTTGGTCTCCGGACGGCAACCGGTTCGCCTTCGGGGTCGGGTCGATGGGAGCGACGAATTTCACCGCCAATGGGCTTCACATCGTCGACCGGCGCAGCGGTCGGGATCGGCACGTAACCGACTCTGGACTCTGGTTCGATCTCGCCTGGTCGCCCGACGGCTCCCGGCTTGCCTTCGTCAACCAGGGCCGGATCGGCCTGATCAATGCCGATGGAACCGGGCGGCAGTGGGTGCAGACCGGAACTGCCGGCCGCGACTCCTCGCCGACGTGGTCTCCGGACGGTACCTCGCTTGCCTTTGCCAGCGAGCTCTGGGGCCGCAGTGCGGTTTACATCGTCGCCCTCGCCGGCCCCTATACGAAGCGGGTCGTGCCCTCGAAG
>CAVXZG010000014.1:0-26377 GCA_963766375.1 uncultured Actinomycetes bacterium
ACGGCTGAGGACCTATCAGCCGCAGACGGCAAGTTGCGCCCCCGGGCCGCATCTATTCAGAAAGGCCGGGCGGCCATCTCTTTGGCGGCTCGGTGGCGAGCCACCGAGGGGAGAGAAGAAACCACCCGGCCTCCTATTGTTGCGAGCGCCTGGCGGTTTTCCTGCCCCCGGCAAAAGCCCGCTTTCCCACGACTGCTGGACAATAGGAACCGGCTAATCTGAGCCGCCTAGGGCGTGTAGCTCAGCGGAAGAGCGCCCGTAGGGAACACGACGGGGCGATGACAAGAGAAGCCAATCACACGTCCCTAAGAGCCAATCAAGGACCGCCGGCCGAGACTCAGCCAGCCTAGATGCATGAATGTGCATCTGCTTGCACGATCTGCAACCAGTACCCGATGAATGACCGAGAACTTCCGGCTATAACAAGCGCCGATCCACGGTCGAGGGGGCCGTGGAAAACGAGACGAGGGGAGACTCGAATGGCACTCCGCAAGCTCGGCTTGCTTCTCGGTGTCGTCCTCGTGATCGCTGTCGTTGTCAGCTCCGCGGCCTCCGCCGCCGGCAGCACGGCAACGGTTCAGCCTCAGGTGATCAGCGACGCCAGCCTGCAGGCGAAGACGACCACGATCGGCGGGGCCAAGCCGCTGTCGACTACGCGCACCGTCGCGCACTGGTTCGGCTCGACGCTCGACCCGAACAACGGCGTGACCTACGGCTACAACATGGTCGGCGCCGATCCCTACAACTGCTCCGGCTCGGCCTGCGCCGCGACCGTGGAGACCGACATCATCCCGCTCAATGTGGTCGTAGGCGGCATGCAGTTCAACGGCACCGACGTCGTTGGACCGACGCTCGCATCGCCGCAATTTGCCCTGAACGACTACGGCTCCACGCCGTTTGCCACGAACTCGAGTTTCGCCAGAGGCCCGGGCGGCGCCCTCTCGCAGTTCGACGCCGGCATCCCGCTGCAGCTCGAGGACGCGACGATGAGGGCTCAGTTCAACAAGACCGGTTCCAGCAGCTACCACCTCAGCCTCCATCCCACCGTCCGTGATCCGATCACGATCGTCGTTCCGGGCAACCAGGGAACGCTGCTCCAGAGCGGCCGGGGCGTCATCTTCGCCAGCGTGAACGTCCAGTGGTGGGCGACGCGGATCCAGCAGCTGGACACGTCGCTCGGCTACGTCGACCCGACTCACCTGCCCTTGTACCTCACGAACAAGATCCTCCTGCACATCGGGCTCGATCCGACGAACTGCTGCATCATCGGCTTCCACGGCGCCGGGCCCGTTCCCTCCGGCAACGAGAACGCCTATGGGCCGGGGCACGGCAACGGCAACCAGCCCATCCAGACGTTCGCGTGGGCCTCGTGGGTCACGCCGGGCATCTACGCCCGCCCGAACGGCGGCGTCAACTGGGCACTGCAGGACATCCACGCCGTCAGCCACGAGGTAGCCGAGTGGGCAGACGACCCGTTCATCAACAACTTCGTCGAGCCGTGGCTGACGCCGACGGCTCCCCAGTACGGCTGCACCAACGTCCTCGAGACCGGCGACCCCGTCGTCGACATCGGCTTCGCGAAGGGAACGAACACCTTCGACCAGGGTCTGAACCCGAACGGCACGCAGAGCGCCGATGGCTACTACCATCCCGAAGACGAAGCTCTCCTGCCGTGGTTCATGAGGACCGCGCCCAACACCGTCTCCGAGCCGACCCAGAGCCCATCGCCCAACATCGGGCGCTACACATTGATGGGTGACCTGAACCCGTTCCCGGGCTTCCGCCAGCCGGCGACGGGCTGCTAACACAGCTTCGAAAGTCGACGCGCCTGAAGGGCCCGGACAACCGGGCCCTTCCTTTCGAGAAACGCTCCCAGACCGCGGTGGGCACTTCCCGAAGGTCGTCGAAGCCCGAGCAGTCCAATGACTCCGAGCAGCCTGGTTTCCACCCTTGCGGAGAGCATGGAACCCGCTAATCTAGGCCGTTCTGGGCGTGTAGCTCAGCGGGAGAGCGCCCGCTTCACACGCGGGAGGTCCCTGGTTCGATCCCAGGCACGCCCATAGGCTCCGTCAGCACACTCACGCTCGTCGGGTGAAAGGACACGTCATGGAAAATCCCGTCACGCACCCCGCAGTCGACCTCCGGCCGGCCCGCAACCACGCCGGTCTCGCCTTCGGCCTCGCGCTTCTCGCCGTCCCCGGGTCTACGCTCGCGTGGGACCTTCCGGCGGGCGGCTGGTGGATCGGAGCACCGCTCGCCGTCGCTGCGATCGTGCTCGGCGTCCGCGCACTCCGGCGCGACCGCCGCTCGTGGATGGCGATCGCCGCCGTCGCGATCGCCGGTCTGATGCTCGGCCTGATGGTCGTCTGGAAGATCGTCGAGCTCGCGACCTGAGCTCACCGCGACCCGGGTGTCCGTCTTCGGGCGGACCCCCGGGGTCGTCGGCAGGCAGGGTGACGGCGGTTCGGCAGGCGCTCCGTCTTCGGTCTCCAGTTTGAAGCGGGAGACACCGCCAGTAGATGAGCGTCCCTGGGTAGCAACTTGGTAGCTAGCCCTCGGTAATCACGGGTAATCCGCCACTGTCTCAGTGGGTACACCCTCACGACCCATGCCGATTACTACCTAGTGCTACCTACCTGCTTTCCCTTCACACGCGGGAGGTCCCTGGTTCGATCCCAGGCACGCCCACTGAGGCCTTTGCGGACGCTCAGCGGCTGGTGCGGGCGTTCTGGAAGAAGTCCGCCATCGCCCCCGCAGAGCCCGCGACTACGAGCACCGCCCAGACCTCGAGCACGACGTCGGTCACGCGCCCAACCGTGGTCAACGGGATTCTTCAGCTGCGACGAGACGGTCAGCAGTTGCACGGTCGTGAAGAAGAGGGCATCGCCGAGTGACGTGATCTCCGTCCCGGCCGCATGCCGTTCCGCGAAGTAGACGACCACCGTCCCGCACGAGATCCACGAGCGCGGTCAAGGAGAGCACGACCGCCAGCCGGGTCAGCAGTCGACGGTGATGAGCCTCCCACGAGAAGAGCCGGCTCATTTCCTCTCGATACATGCTCATCGACGGACTGTCTCAGCCGCCGCGGACGGAGCGGGAGGAGGGCCGCAACTGCTGCGGCCCTCCTCCTCGCGAACGGTTACTTCCGCGCGTAGTAGATGAACTGCAGGAACAGGCCGGCCGTGAACGTCGACGGGTCGCGCATGTCCGTCCAGACCGTGTTCGCGTGGCCGTCGTTTCCGTAGGCGACCGAGATGTAGTCGCCGTGGAAGAGCGCGCAGAACTCACACGTTGCGCTCCCTGCCTGGAAGAACTCCGACATCGTCGGGTTCGAAGGCGCGGTGTTCAGCACCGTCTTGACCAGCGAGCCGGGCGTGCCCTCTGCCAGGGCCGTGTTGTACGTCGGGCCGTTGGAGGTGCCGCGGTCGTGGTAGATGATGCCGATCGCCCCGGTGAGCGGGTTGACGTCGACCCACGGGAACCACTGGTCGCCGCCGCCAGTGTCCACGGTTACCGGCGCCGTCCACGTGCTGCTTCCGCTCGCCAAGCTCATCACGAACACGTCGGTGTTCGTCACCGGTGTCGCGCTGTCGTGGGTTCCGTGGCGGTTGTCGGAGTAGACGAGGTAGAGCTTCCCGTCCGTGCCGACGACGATGTTGCCGGCCGAGTTGACGCGAACCTGGTAGCCGGTCAGCGTCTGGCGATCGTCCACGTTGATCGGGTAGTCGCGCGAGCCGTCCTCGAGCCCGACGATGAAGCTCGGGCTCGACCAGGTCGCACCACCGTTGGACGACTTGACGAGCAGGTACTGGTCGTCGTTGACCTCACCCGGCTCCCAGAGCGACGTGTTCTGGCTGTTCTGGAAGGCGACGTAGACCGTGCCGTCGGGTGCGACGGCGGGAACCGAGAACTGGTTCTCGTCGCACACGCCGGCAGGGCCGTCCTCCTGGAAAGTGCAGATCGCCGCGTTCGAGCCGGAGATCGCCTTGGCGGCCGACCAGTGCTGGCCACCGTCGTCGCTGTGGGACTCCCAGATCGCGGACGACGCGTACTCCCCGCCGTGGGACACGAAGGAGCTCCACGTCAGGTACGTGCGGCCGTAGAACGGCGAGCTCGGCTTGTTATCGGTGGTGATCCACTCCTTGTCGTTGAAGATCTGAGTGGCATCGAGGTCGCAGCCGTTGCCGCTGTAGACGACCACCGGCTTCGCCCAGCTGAGACCGCCGTCGTAGGAGGGCGAGACGACCACGTCGCCATCGCAGGCCTCCCCGTCGGGCCTGAACTTGTAGTTCAGCGACGAGTGCAGGGCCACGTTGTGCTTGACGTCGATCGCGGTCACCGGATCGCTTCCGGTTCGCCGCGGATCCTCGACCGACATGTTCCCGGTCGACCAGGTCGCTCCGCCGTTGAAGGTCGTGTAGTACTGGTCGCAGCACGAGCCGTAGTCGTTGGAGCTCGCGATCATGTGCTGCGGGTTGGCGGCGTCGACCACGATGTGCGGTTCGTTGTTCGGGAACGGGTCGTCGCAGTCGAGCCGTGTGTTCGCACCACCGGATGCGGCGGTGCATTCGAAGGACCAGCCGTGCCTGACGTGCTTGATCGCGGCGAACGGCGCTATCGAGGTCTTCTCGCCTTCGCCTTCGCCGCCCGGCGGCTCCGCCCGCACGCTCGTGGTGAGGAACAGGCCAATGCTCACCGCGACCAGCAGGAGCAGGCCCAAACGGACTTTCGTCATCTCTCTCCCCTTCCTTGTGCCCTGCCTCGCGGCCGAACATACAACAGCGTGGCCTGCGCCGGCGGCTCGCAGTACTGCACGCGTAGGTCGCCGCTATCGTGCTTTCGATGCGAGCTTTGCCCGATTCGCCGAGGCGCCGGAAGCGCGTCCTTATCGCCGGGACGGTTGCCGGAGCAGCCCTCCTGGCGGCCTTGCTCGGGCTCCATTTCTCCAACACTGCCAAGCCGCAGAAGGAAACCTTCGAGCACGGACAGGCGCAGGTCACGGAAGATCTGGTGCCGAAGCGGCTCGCGCCCGCCGACCGCCGCGCGATTCTCTCGGTCGTCAACCGCTTCGTCCAGGAAGGCGTTGCAGGCAAGGATCTAGCCGCTGCCTACGACCTGACGACGGCGAGCCTCCACGCCGGGGTCACGCGTGAGCAATGGATACGCGGCGACAACCCGATCTACCGCTACCCGGTGTTCAAGCATGGCGTGCGCATCGCTGCGTCCTACGAGAACGATGTGATGGTGCAGCTGTACGTGCGTGCGCGGAGCCGCAAGGTCGAGCCGCTGGGCGTGGACGTCGAGCTGCGAGCCGTCGGCGAAGGGACGGCGCGGCGGTGGCTCGTCGACTACTTCCAGCCGCGGGAGGCCCTCGTCACCGCAGCCGACCGCCCCGCCACGGGCCCGCAGCCGAAGGATCCGGGGCTCGGCCCGCACCTGACTCAGCGCTGGCTGTTCGTGCCCCTCGGGATCTTCCTCCTGATCCTCCTGGTTCCCGTTGGCCTCGGGGTGCGGCACTGGGCAGAGGGCCGCGCGGCCGAACGCGAGTTCGGTGAGGGGCGCGAGTTGCCGCCGCTTCCGCGGCCGCGCGGCGAGAGCTGAGCCGTTTGGATCGCCCTGCCGGGGGTAGGATCCCCGCTCCGTGGCGAACTCCTCCTGGCGCAACCTCTCCGAGATGGACCTGCATTTCGCGCGCTCGCGAAGGCGGGCCGAGTCGCGCCGAAAAGGGCCGCCGAAGCGAAGGCCCGTAGCCTGGCGCAGCGTGCGGGCGGTGCTCCTGGCGCTCGTGCTCCTCACCGTGGTGGCCGAGTCCACCAGGCTCGAGACCTCGAACGCGAAGCCGCCGGCACGCCGCGCGACAGTGCCGACGATGGGGCCGGCCTGCCCGGTGCCTGCGCCGTTCAGAGCGGCGTTCGCCGAAGCCGCCGCGAAGACCGGGATCCCACTCTCGCTCCTCGTCGCCACCGCCTATGTGGAATCCCGCATGGACCCGAGCGCCGAGTCTCACGCAGGCGCGCGCGGGCCTGCTCCAGCTGATGCCCGCCACCGCGCGGGAGCTCAGGCTGGACGGCGACGACCCGGCCACGAACGTGCTCGCCGGCGCCCGCTATCTAGCGCAGATGATCGACCGCTTCGGCTCGGTGGATCTTGCCCTGGCGGCGTACAACGCCGGCCCGACGGCCGTCACCCGCGCCGGAGCTGCGCCAACCGCCAGCACTCTGCGGTACGTGAAGAACGTCAAGGCCCGCGCGGCTCAGCTGCTGGGCTGTTAGTTCCGGGCGGCGCTGCGCTCGGGGCGCAGGTCTCGTTCGATGTCGCCCGAGGGCAGGACGTCCTGCACCGCGGCCGCGATCTCGCGTAGCCGCTCCAGGGCCTCGCGCTTGCGCTGTTCGAGCTTTCGTACTTCGCTGCGCAACTCGTCTTGCCGGCGGCGCAGGTCAGTCTCGACTTGGCGCACCATCTGCTCGGCGCTCTCACGCATCATCGTCGACTGCTTCTCCGCCTCGGCGACGATCGTCCGTCCTTCCTCCTCCGCCTGGCGGCGATGTTGCGTCGCATAGGCCTCGACGGCTAGGCGCATGTCCCGCGCGTGCTCGTCGGCCTCTTCCCGCAGCCTGCGGGCGTCGGCCGTCAGGGTCGCTTTCAGGCGTTCGGCTTCCGCACGCGCTTCCGCTCGAGATCGTCGGCGAGCTTGCGCGCGTCAGCTTGGATTTCCCCGGCCGCCTGCTCGGCGGCTTCGAGGATCCCCGTGACGCGATCGCCGAGCGCCGCGTAGCTTTGGCTCGAGGCTCGGCCGGGAAGGTCGTTCGCGCGTCCGTTGTCGTCTTGCATCGAGTCGGCAAGCTAAAGGATCGCGCCGGGCCCGGCAAGGTCAGGCCGGAAAAGTCGGCTCAGCTGGCAGCAGCGATGCGCTGGCCGAGGTTCGCAACGGGGAAGTTGCGGATCTTGCGCTTGAGGTCGTTCGAAGACATGTTGGGCCGCCTTTCGTTTCCGCAGTGGTACGCCGAGATAGACAGTCGGCCCGAAGTCGGTCTCGCCCGATCCCTCGAAGGAGCGCTTCTCGCTCCATCCGGTCTGTTTTCTACGGTTGGCGCGTGCAGTCGGCCCCTCTTCAGCGCGGAGTCGCCGAGTTCGTCGGCACGTTCACGCTCGTCTTCGTCGGCGTCGGCTCGATCATTGCCGTGCACGGGAGCCAATCTGACGGTGATCGCGCTCGCGCACGGGCTCGCGATCGGCGTGATGGCCTCTGCGGTGGGCCACATCTCGGGCGGGCACTTCAACCCGGCGGTCACGCTCGGTTTCATGGTTACGAGGAGGATCGAGGCACGGCTCGCGGCGACCTACTGGTTCGCGCAGATCACCGCGGCCATCCTCGCCGCGTTCCTCCTGACCGCAGTGCTGCCTCAGCCGGCCGTGGATGCGGTCGACCTGGGCGTCCCGGCTCTTGGAATCGGGGATCAGCCCCGGGGCGGGGGTCGTGATCGAGGGCATCCTGACCTTCTTCCTGGTCTGGGTGATCTTCGCGACCGCCGCCGACCCGCGCGGCGCGTTCGCCTCGATCTCGGGGCTCGCGATCGGCTTCACGATCACGCTCGACATCTGCATGGGCGGCGTGTACACCGGCGCTGCGATGAACCCGGCGCGGGCGCTCGGCCCGCAGCTCGTGCAGAACGTCTGGAGCAACGCCTGGGTCTGGTACGTAGGGCCCGCAATCGGGGCGGTCGCGGCCGCGTACCTCTACGACTACCTCTACCTGCGGCCGCCCTCACCCGAGCCGGTCGGGCCACCCGAGACTGGGCTCGAAGAGCCGGGCGCGGGGGAGACGGCGCTGAGCTAGGTCGCGCTCCCGCCGTGGTAGTTTCCCGCGGTGCTGCTGCTCGGCCTCTCCACCAGTCACAAGGTTGGCCTCGCCCTCGCGGCGGCCGGCTTCGCGGGCTTCTCGCTGATCGTCTCGATGCTGGTGCCGCGCTGGCGGCCGCAGTTCCCGGGACGAGGGCTGCCGCTGTTCCTTGTGGTCTGCGTGCTGATGTTCTTCGGGATGCTCGCCGCGGTCTTCGTCCTCGGCAAGGAGTCGGAGCCCGAGGCCGCCGGGAACGAAACGACCGCCGCGACGCAGACGACCGAGACCGGGCAGGCGGTGCAGAGCGTGTCGGTGTCCGAGGTCGACTACAAGATCCGCCTTCCGGAGACGACGCTCAAGGCCGGCAAGTACAGCTTTGAAGTGCAAAACCAGGGCAAGGTGCCGCACAACCTCGTCATCAAGGGAACCGGCGTGGACGAGGCCACCTCCGACCTCGCCCCCGGCGTGAGCGAGTCCTTGACCGTGGAGCTGAAGCCCGGCTCGTACGAGTTCTACTGTTCCATTCCAGGGCACAAGCAGCTTGGAATGGATCAGAAGGTGACGGTCTCCTAGCCGGTCTTGATGAGCTCAGTTCCGGTACGAAGGCGGCGCGTGACGACCGGGTTGCCGTCGCTCGCTGCGTGAGTACATTTCGAGTCGAGATGACGTGAACGTCATCGGTATCAGCGGGCTCGACAACAGCGTCGCATTCAAGCGGCGAGAACTGCCCGATCTCGATCCGCGGGAGTACCGGATCGCCCAGGGCTTTGACTCGGCTGCCGCGCTCGTCACGGACGACGATGTCGCCGCGGCGGTCGCTGAGGAGCGTTTCACCGGTGAGAAATCCACGGGGGCGTTTCCGCGCAATGCGATCCTCTACTGCTTAGAGGCGGCCGGGCTCGAACCCGCGGACGTCGACCACATCGCGCACGGCTTCGCCTACCGGCCGCTGTCGCTTCACGAACCGGGGTCGCTCGAGCAGCGTCGGTATAGCGAGGTCTATGCACCGGAGGTGACGGCCAGGCGAGCCGAGAACATGTTTTCCGGCTGGAGCTCGCGCTTCGTCAGCGTCCCGCACCACGTCGCCCATGCAGCCAGCGCCTTTTACCTCAGTGGCTTCGATGATGCGCTCATCGTCATCGCGGATGCGATGGGCGAGATCGAGAGCCTCACGGTCGCAGTCGGCGAGGGCGATGCGATCCGCGTGCTACGGCGCTACTCGATTCGGCAGTCGCTCGGGATCCTGTACAGCGTTTTCACGCTCTACCTGGGCTTCGAGATGATGATGGACGAATACAAGGTCATGGGACTCGCGCCGTACGGCGACGCCGGGCGCTACCGCGCCGAGATGCAGCAGGTGATCGAGCTCGGCGACGAGGGCTCCTACCAGATTCCGCTCCTCGCCCGTAACCAGTCAGAAGAATGGGAAACGCACCGTGGTGCCCTGCGTGCGCTGGGCGAGCTCTTCGGGGAACGGCGCGAGCCCGGCTCCCCCGTCGACGAACGCCACCGCGACGCCGCGGCCGCTGTTCAGGCCGGTCTCGAGGCCGCGATCTTCCACGTTTTGGAGCACTTTCGGCAGGTTACTGGTGCGCGTCGCCTGTGCATGGCCGGCGGCGTCGCGTTGAATTGCACCGTGAACGGACTCATCGCCGACCGGGGGATGTTCGAAGACATCTTCGTGCAGCCGGCTGCTGCGGACGACGGGTCAGCGCTGGGTGCGGCCTTGCACGTTCACCACACCTTCGGACGCGGGGTACGGCGGTCGCGAATGAAGATGCCGTACTGGGGCCCCGATCTCACAGAAGACGCGATCGTGGCGGCGCTCGCAGCCCGTCAGGACGTGACAGCGCTCCGGTACGACGACTTTGACCAGCTGATCCGGGTCGCGGCCGAACGGCTCGCGGTGGGAGAGGTCGTCGCTTGGGCCCAAGGGCGGCTCGAATTTGGGCCGCGGGCGCTCGGGAACAGGAGCATTCTCGGCGATCCGCGCGACGCGAAGATGCGCGACCACATCAACGAGCTGATCAAGCAGCGCGAGGAGTTCCGGCCGTTCGCTCCGGCGGTAGTGGCCGAGTCCGCGAGCGAGTACTTCGAGATCGCCGAAGGAAAGGAGCGTTACTACCCGCACATGTTGTTCGTCGCGCGGACGCGGCCTGAATATCGCGACCAGCTCGGGGCGGTCACCCACGTGGACGGATCAGCCCGACTCCAGACGGTGGCTGAGCAGGAGAACCCGCGCTTCTGGGCTTTGCTCAAGAAGTTCGAGGAGCTCGCAGGCTTGCCGGTGCTACTGAACACATCCTTCAATCTCAGGGGCCAGCCGATCGTCAAGGATCCAGCAGTCGCTCTGGAGACGTTCGTGGTCTCAAACTTGGACGCGCTTGTGCTTGGTGACTACCTGGTCACGCAGAGTCCCGGATAAGGCTGCAAAAGGCGGGATCGTGCTCGCGAGCCGAGGACGAGTCGGTTAGACAGGCAGCGTCAGAACGAGCACGGCCACCCGCTGGATCCGCTCGAGCGCGACACGGCCCCGCGGCCACGCGGTTCTTGAAGCCCTGTGCAACGCTGGGGCAACGCGAATGGAGCAGCTCTGCAGAGGCCGCTTGAAGCTGAAGTGCGCTCACGTTTTCGGAAATGAGGCGAACTCGCAAGTAGCACGCTCGCCCCCAGCCGATGGAGAAGTACGGCTGAGGCCAGCAACGAGACGGCTGCGCATATGCTCGGGAGATGGCTCGTCGCACTGTCGGTCCGCGCCGCTCCGACTCGCCTCGGACGTACGTGCGCTCGACACGGATCATCGGCGGCCTTTGTGTGCTCGCCCTTGCCGGGGCGGTCGTCTGGGATCTCATTAACGACGAGTTCTGGTTTCGCCACACGCTTTTCACGGCCCTCGTCGCGAGCCTGATCGTCGTCGCGGTGACCGCGGCGGTACTCAACGAAGTGCTCGAGCGTAGACAGCGAGAGCGCTGGTCCGTGCTCGCTCAGTACGCACTGTTCGACTTGGTCCGCACGGCTCGACTCGTGTGGACCGGTTTGCTCGAGCTCGCCGGTCTCGCTCCGGACGGAGAGCTCGAGGACGGGGCGCTCGCAGCCGGCTCCGAGGCAGTGCTCGATACGCCGCGTCTCGCCGCGGCGATCGACGAAATGCTCGCCAGCGCCGACCGCCGCGAACAACTACACCGGCTGATCGCAAGGCTGCTCGCTCACGGCGAAGGGGTACTCGGACGCTGGGCCAATGTGATGGTCCAATCGGGTACGTACGCGGAGATCGTCGATCGCCACGTCGAGCTCTACAGTCGCGTGTACTGGTGGGGCAGCGTCCTCGACGAATCGGACCCGCTCGAAGAGCACCTGAATCGGCCGAGGTTGAGCCGCCTCAGCCCAGCGACCCAAGCGAGCGGGCCGATCGAGGACGAGTGGCTACGCGACAACCTCGTCGCTATCGCGCAACTCGCGGAGTCCCTCGATCGAAGCTCGTTTGAACTCGCGATGCGGATCGTCCCGTTCGAATGGTGGGCCGCGCAACTGCCTGACCGACCTTCGACGGCAGAAAATAGTTTCACGCATCGGTGATCCCTCCTAGCCGTACTCCTCGACCGCCCCGAGCAGCCCGTCCACGACTCCGCCTAAGCCCGAACGCTTGCAACCCGCTTGCAGCTAGCCGACAAACGGCTTCTAGCCAAGCCATATCTAGGCAGCGCACCCGGTAGGCGAGCGGGCAGTCATTCTCACGTTTTCGGAATTCAGCTAAGCGCCGGGCAAGGCGTCCTAGCAGTCAGCGAAACTGCATCGCCACTGGCGAATCACGAAGCTGCATCGCGGCCCCGGCCGGTCGGTCGGGGCCGCGATGAACGGTCAAGGAGTGATCGTTCCCAGGTAGGTGTTGTCCGGGTCGGTGGGCGTCGGCGCCGAGAAGAACGGCATGAAGTTGTTGCCGATCGTTGTCATGCCCTCATAGTCGCCGAGGAAGTAGCCGCCGGCGGTCGCGGCGTTCTCGAGGTTGAACGGGCCGAACACGTGACTTTCCGACCAGCTCGCGGGGTCGGTGCAATCGGTGCTCGGGTGGCAGTGGACGAACCACTGGTCGGTCGGCAGCCCAGGCACCGGAGTGTTGTTGCGGAAGTCGTAGTACGTCACGCCGACCGTGCCGTCACTCGCCACCGCAAGGGACGGGACGAACGCCGCCGTGTTGCCGGACTTGTCGATCCGCGCGAGCGGCGACCAGGTCAGGCCTCCGTCCGTCGACTGCGTGAAGACCATCGTGCTGTGGACCTTCCCGTTCGTCTTCTCGCTGCCGAAGCTGTCGCACCAGACGACGTAGAGGTTGCCGTAGCCCGGGCTGCCCCGGTTGAGGTCGGCCGCGATCAGCGGCAGGAAGCAGCCTGTGCGGATGCGCGCACCCGTGTCCGGGTCGGACGTGCCGACGGATCGGTCGGGTGCCACCTCGATCGGGTCAGACCAAGTCGCTCCATGGTCGGTCGAGCGCATCACCATGGTGTCGTAGCCCGGTGTGTTGCGGCCCGAGCCCTGCAGCATGTCGAAAACGTCGACGAGCGTCCCGTCCGGCAGCACGGCGATCACGTTGCCGATCGTGCCGGTGAGGCTGGAGCTCGCGTAGAGCGTCCGCGCCGGCTCCCACGTCGTGCCGCCGTCGGTCGTGCGGGCGAACAGCGTGTCGCCGCGAAAGGCGAACGAGTTTTCCGCACTCGGAGTCTCGGATTTACCAGGCTTGCGGAGGCGGTCCCAGATCGCGTAGACATAGTTCGAGTCGAACGGATCGGCGGTGATCGACTCCTTGTCGTTGAAGAAGTACGGCGCGACGTCCGCGTCGCCGATGTTGCGCTGAAGGGTGACGGGTTCGCTCCAGGTGTCTCCGCCGTCGGTCGACTTGCTGACGAGGATCGCGCTGCCGGTCTGCGTGGCGTCGCCGGCGAAGGTCAGGGAGAGGCTGATGAAGTACGCGGTCCCGTCCGGTGAGAACGTGATCCACGGATCTGACGCGCGCTGATAGTCGCCGTGGTTCGCAACGGTCCCGTCGGAGCAGGTCGTGAAGTGCGGGTACGTCGTGCTCCACGACAGTCCGCCGTCATGGCTCACCGACGCAGCCAGTCCCCTGGCGCCGCCGAAGCTGAGCCGGTCCTGCTGATAGACGCCGATGATGTTCGCCGGGTCTTTCGGATTCACCGCGACGAACGGCTCGAGTTCGCTGTTCACCCAGTCGACCTCGCCCGGGAAGATGAATGCAGAGATGTCACACGACGCGAACGGACTCGTGCTCGAGGCCTGTATCACCGAGGTCGTGGCGTACGGCCCCGCCGAGGCAACCGCCACCGGGAAGAGGATCAACAGCGCGGAAACGGCCGCGGCGGTCCGCGGAAAGCCTTTCTTCATGCCGCACCTCCATCCGATTGCAACGAGACCCCTGCGAGCATCATCCTGCGATGGGCGACGGACTGTCAAGCGAGCGAACCTCCAAGGCGTACCTCGCCACGGCCGTATCCCCACACTGATCTCGCCGGCCACGGGTAGAACCAGTTGGTAGCCGCGCGAACACCCTGCAAATCAAGCGCTGTGCGCCAGTCGGCGCCAGTCCCGAGCGGTTCTTTTAGCGGTTCTGAGCGGTACGAGAGAGGCGTTCGAGCCGGGCCGCCGAGAAGCCGAAACCCGCAGCGCGTAGCGGGTTTCGGCTTGCTCTAGCGGAGGGGGAGGGATTTGAACCCTCGTCGGACCTAACGGCCCGAAACGGTTTTCGAGACCGCCGCATTCGACCGCTCTGCCACCCCTCCGATGATCGCGGGGAAACAGGTTACAGCTCCCCTCCTCGCGTTTCTGGGGCCGGGCCAGCGGCAAGAGCGGCCCAGTCCCCCGCACGGGGTCGAGGCGGCTCGCCGCCGCAGAGGACGCGGCCAGGACGGAGAAGGAGGGATTCGAACCCTCGAGGCAGGGATTCTCCCCACCTAACGCCTTAGCAGGGCGCCGCCTTCAGCCACTCGGCCACTTCTCCGGAAGCGACAGGATAGCCGACCATTCTGCTGGTTCAGGCCAAGCGTTCTGCGGTTTCGGCCACGCGCTCGATCAGGCCTGCCGCCTTGGTCGTTCCAGGATCCGCCTGCAGGCGGGCCGAGATCCGGCCCAGGCGCTGGCGCAGCGTTTCGTCCGCCAGGAGTTGGTCGATCGCCCCGCGTAGCTCGTCCGGCTCGTGGCCGTACGTGTCGAGCCGCACGCCGTAGCCCAGCTCATGCACGCGCTGCGCGTTGTCGTACTGGTCCCAGAAGAGCGGCAGCACGACCATCGGCTTGCCGAAGAAGAAGCTCTCGGTGACCGTGTTGTTGCCGCCGTGCGTGACCACCAGGTCGACCTCGGGCAGGATCCGCGTCTGCGGCAGGAACTCGGCGCCGGTCATGTTGTCGGCGAGCTCGAAAAGCTCGTGCTGCGGTCCCTTCGAGACCACAAAGCGGTGCGGGCTCTCGGCGAGCTCGTCCACGAGCCTGCGCATCAGCTCGACGTCCGCCGAGCCCAGGCTGCCGAGGCTCAGGTAGACGAGCTTCTCACCGTCGCGAAAGCCCTCGGGCTCGGCCCAGTCGGCATCGGTTCCGCGCACGCAGGAGTCGAGCCGGTGCCAGGTCGGCCCGAGTGGCCGAGCGCGCGGGTAGTCGGCCTCCTCGGGATAGAGGTAGAGGTTCAGCCAGGGCGACTCGTGGATGAACTCGAGCTCCGGGAGGGGCGGGGCCCTCTGTTCGCGCATGAAGGCGTCGAAGTCCTCCCAGAGCGGGCCGGTGGGCGCGCTCGTACTCGGCACGGAACTCCTCCCAGCCCGCGCGGTCGGCCTCGCGGATAGCCCGAGAAGGTCGGCGGTAGCTCCGGATCCTTCAGCTCGCAGGGGTTGCAGGACACGATTCGCACCCAGGGCCGCCCGTAGGTCTGCAGCGCGGCGAAACCGACGACGTTGTCTTCGACCACGACGTCCGGCTCCAGCTCGTCCAGCAGCTCGTGCAGCCGCGGCTCCACGTACTTCGCGCCGTCCACCAGCGCCTGCCAGGTCGGCTGGATGAAGCCCTCGAGCTGCTCGATCGTCGGCTTGCGAAAGACCGGCGACGTGTCGCGGATGAAGTCCTTCCAGAACTGGCCCGGTTCCTCCTCCTGCTCCGGCGGCGGGCCGAGGCGCATCGTCGCCTCCTCGAAGCCCTTCTCCTCGAGGGTGCCGGCGAACGACTCCTCGACGATGAACACGACCCGGTGGCCACGCTGCCGCAGCACGTCCCCGATCCCGACGCAGTTGTTGGTCGGCCCGAAGGCGCCCTCGGGGAAGAAGACGATCGTTGCCATCGAGAAGCCGATCCTACGGCGCGATACCCTCACTCTCGCTTGGAGAGGTGTCCTTAGCACGGGGAAACCCCTGGTTCCCCCGTGAGCCCCCTCCTTGACCACGAAGCCGTCCTTCTGCCGTTTCGGGAGCCGCCTTCTCGGGTGGTGGCCCTGGCGCGCGACGTGAGCCTCCCGGCCGGCAAAGCCGGCCTCCGGCGGCCCAGCGACGCGGACCACGAGCGCGATACCCTCACTCTCGCTTGGAGAGGTGTCCGAGCGGTCTAAGGAGCGCGACTGGAAATCGCGTATGGGCTGAAAGGTCCATCGCGGGTTCAAATCCCGCCCTCTCCGCTTCACCGTGGGGGGACCTCGGTTCCCCCACGAACCCGACGAGAGGAGCACGGCATGGGTTTCGAGCAGTACCACGAGCCGGCGGCCGAGTTGAGCGCGGAGACGCGAACGTTTGCGCGGATGCTCACCTCGCTGACCGAGGAAGCCGAGGCGATCGGCTGGTATGAGCAGCGCATCTCGCTCGAACCAGACGCTCAGGCGCGCGCGATCATGGAGAACGCTCAGCAAGAGGAGTTCAAGCACTTCGGGATGGACCTCGAGTTCCTGATCCGGCGCAGCCCGAAGTGGCGGGTTGCACTGGAGAACATCCTGTTCAAGGACGGCGACATCGTCGAGCACGGCGAGGAGGCCGAAGAAGCCGAGGGCTCGGTGAGCTGAGCGTGCGGATTGGGCGGCGCGAGGTCAACGTCACCAACCCGGACAAGGTGTACTTCCCCGAGCCGGGGCTGACGAAGGGCGACCTGGTCGCCTATTACCTCGCCGTTGCCGCTCCCGTTTTGAACCACGTCCAGCGGCGGCCGATGCAGATGAAGCGCTACCCGGAGGGCGTGGACGGGTTTTTCTTCTACCAGAAGCGGGTTCCCGAGCCTCACCCGGACTGGCTCGAGACCGTGCACATCGAGTTTCCGAGCGGGCGCAGCGCCGACTTCCCCGTCTGCAACGAGCCGGCCGCGCTCGCCTGGATCGCCAACCTCGGGTGCATCGAGCTCCACACCTGGCATTCGCGCATCGACGACGTCGACCGGCCCGACTACCTCCTGATCGACCTCGACCCGAGCGAGGGCAACCCCTGGGCCTATGTGCGCGAGATCGCGATGGTGGTCAAGGAGGTGATGGACGAGCTCGGCCTCGCCTCGTTCCCGAAGACCTCCGGCGCGACGGGGCTGCACATCCTCGCGCCGATCAAGCCGGAGCTCGGGTTTCCGGAGGTGCGGCGCTTCGCCAAGGCGCTCGCGCAGGAGGTCGAGCGGCGCATCGGCGACCAGGACGTCGCGACCACGACCTGGAAGGTGGCCGACCGGCGGGGCGTCTTCGTCGACTACGGCCAGAACTCGCGCGACCGGACGATCGCCTCCGCCTACTCGATCCGTCCGACCGCCGACGCGCGGGCCTCGGCACCGCTGGCCTGGAAAGAGGTGCCGCGCTCCGACCCGGCCCGGTTCACGCTCAAGACGATGCGCAAGCGCCTCGACAAGGTCGGCGACCTGACCGCCGGGATCTGGCGCCACAAGGCGAGCCTGCTGCCGCGCTTCGAGGAGCTCGAGCTCGAGCCGGGCGATCCGTCGATCGTCGCGCTACCCAGGAGCGGTCGCGCCGTGCGCTGGGAGAGCGACCAGGGCGGCTGGAACAGGCGGCGCTAGCCGGCCGCGAGCAGGCTCTCGACGGTCGGGTCGCCGCGGCGGCGCTTCGCGCGCACCTGGTCCCAGGTGCACTCGGGTGGATCCTTGTCCGGCCGGAAGCGGAGGAACTTCGTGCCGTGCCGGAAGCGGTTTCCTTCGAGCTTGTCGTAGCGCACCTCGACGACGAGCTTCGGCTTGACCGGATTCCAATCGAGCTCCTTCCCCTGCGACCAGCGGCTCTGGCCGCCGGGGATGCGCTTGTCGCTCAGGTGACCTCCGCCCTGGAGCTTCGGCAGCGCTTCCTCGAGCTCGCGACGAACGTGAGCCGGGAAGCCCGAGCAGTGGCCGACGAAGTCGAGCTCGCCGTCGTCGCCGTAGAGGCCGAGCAACAGCGTCGAGATCCGGCCCTTGCCCTTGTCGCTCCAGCGGAAGCCCACGATCACGCAGTCGGCGGTGCGGTAGGGCTTCACCTTCACCACGCCTTCGCGGGAACCGGGCAGGTAGGGCTGCTCGAGCCGCTTCGCAACGACGCCGTCGAGGCCGGCCTGGTCGAGCCGCTCGAGCCAGCGCTTCGCCTGCTTCGGGTCGAGCTCGGCGGGCGAGAGGCGGAAGCGCTTCGCCTTACGTTCGAGCTCTCGGCGCCGTTTCTTCAGCGGCAGCTCGTGCAGCGGCTCCCCCTTCCAGACGAGGATGTCGAAGGCGACGAACTCGGCCGGGATCTCCGCCGAGAGCCTCTTGATCCGGCTCTCGGCTGGGTGGAGCCGCATCTGAAGCTGGTCGAACTCGAGCCGGCCGTCGCGCGCGATGATGATCTCGCCGTCGAGGGCGGACTCCGGCGGCAAGAGCTTGCCGACCTCCTCGAGCTCGGGGAAGTAGCGCAGCAGCGGCCGCCCGTTCCGGCTCCACAGGCGCAGGCCGCCGCCGAGGTTCTCGAGCACGCCGCGGAAGCCGTCCCACTTCGGCTCGTACTGCCAGTCGCCGGTTGGCAGCTCAGCGACGAGCTCGGCTTCCATCGGCGGGAACGGGAGTGCTTTGGGCGGCACGGTCGCAACGCTACCGGGACTGCCGCGCGCTCTAAGCTCTCAGCGTGAGGCGGGTAGCGGTCACGGGGCTCGGGGCGATCACGCCGGTCGGGAACGACGCGCGCTCGACCTGGAACGCCGCGGTTGCCGGCGAAAGCGGGATCGACTGGATCCGCGCGTTCGACCCGGACGGGCTGCCGGTGCGGATCGCGGCCGAGGTCAAGGACTTCGACCCGACCGGCCTCGCGGGCCCGAAGGACCTGCGCCGGCTCGACCGCAACGTCGTGCTCGCGCTCGGGGCCGCCAAGGAGGCGATGGCGGACGCCGGCCTGAACGGTTTCGACCCGATGCGGGTCGGGATCGTGTTCGGCTCGGCGATCGGTGGCCTGAACGGGATCGTGCAGCAGGCGGAGACCCTGCGTGACCGCGGGCCGGACCGGATCTCGCCGTACTTCATCCCGAGCGTGCTCGTGGACACGGCCAGCGGCCAGCTCGCGATCTCGCTGGGGATCAGCGGGCCCAACTACGCGCCCGTCTCGGCCTGCGCGACCGGCTCGACCGCGGTCGGGGAGGGTGCCGAGATCATCCGCCGGGGAGACGCCGACGCGATCCTGGCGGGCGGCACCGAGTCCTGCATTCACCCGCTGATCCTGGCCGGCTTCACCGCGATGCGGGGCCTGGCCGCGGAGGAGGAGCATCCGCCGCGGGCCTCGCGGCCGTTCGACGCGACCCGCGCCGGTTTCGTGATGGGCGAGGGCGCCTGCGTGCTGGTGCTCGAGGAGCTCGAGGGCGCGCAGGCACGAGGGGCCACGATCTACGCCGAGGTGCTCGGCTACGGAGCGTCGAACGACGCGTACCACCTGGCCGCGCCCGAGCCGGAGGCCATCGGCGTGGGGGAGATGATGCGGGCGGCCCTTGACCGCGCCGGCGTCGAGCCCGAGCGGGTCGGCTACATCAACGCGCACGGCACCTCGACTCCGCTCGGCGACGCGGCGGAGACGAAGGCGATCAAGGACGTCTTCGGCGACCACGCGTACAAGCTCGCCGTCTCCTCGACGAAGTCCGTGATGGGCCACTGCTTCGGGGCAGCCGGCGCGATCGAGGCGATGATGTGCGTGCTCGCCGTGCACGAGGGCGTCCTTCCGCCGACGATCAACTACGAGAACCCTGATCCCGTGTGCGATCTCGACTACGTGCCGAACGAGTCGCGGAAGGCAGACGTGGACGTGGCGCTCTCGAACGCGATGGGCCTCGGCGGGCACAACGCCTGCGTGCTCATCGGCCGCGCAACCTAAGGCTCGACGACCTCCGGAGTCAGCTCGTCGAGCGACCGCAGGAGGACATCCGCCTGCGTCAGCGCGTCTTCGGCCGGCGGGAAGTGCTGGGTTCGGGATCGCGATCACGCGGCATCCCGGCGGCCTTCGCGGCGCGGATGCCGTTCTCGGAGTCCTCGATCGCCGCCGCGTGCGTCGGGCTCGACGCCCAGCCGGCGCGCCGCCTCCAGGTAGACGTCGGGCGCGGGCTTGCCTCGGGCGGCCTCCTCCGAGGAGACCGTGGCCTTGAAGAGGTGCTCCACGCCCAGCAGCTCGAGCGCGAGGTCGATCAGCTCGCGGTTCGACGAGGACGCCAGCCCCAGGGGCCAGCGGGCGGCGAGCCGGTCGACCGCTTCGCGTGCGCCCGGAACGACCGGAAGGTGCTCGCGATAGAGCTTCGCCATCCGCTCGACGACCTCCCGGCTGATCTCCTCGGGCGGCTCGGGAAGGCCGATCACGTCATGCATGTAGCGCGACCACTCCAGGGAGCTCATGCCCATCATGTCCCGCTGGGCGTTCTCGTGCCAGCGGCCGCCGCGCTCCTTGGCGAGCTGCTCGCGGGCCTCGTCCCAGACCTGTTCGGAGTCGAGCAGGACGCCGTCGAGGTCGAAGATGACCGCCTCGATCACAGCGCGACGTAGCTCTGGCCGTGAAAGACGAGCGGCTGCCGACCAGGGCCGGGCTCTGCGCTGTCGACCTCGCCGACGAAGAACGTGTGGTCGCCGGTCGGATGCTCGCCCGCGGTCCGGCAGCGCAGCCAGCCCACGGCACCGTCCAACTGGGGCGGGCCTTCGGCGTCGCGCAGGGGGATGCGCTCCCAGAGCGCGATCGGAGGGACCCCGCGGGCGAAGTGCTGCGCGAGGTGCTCCTGGCCTTCGGCGAGCATGCTCACGGCGAACGCGCCGGACTCGCGCAGCAGCTCGTGCAGCGCGGCGTCGCGGCGAATCGCCACTCCGACGAGCGGGGGCTCGAGCGACAGCGAGACGAGCGAGGCAACGGTCAGGCCGAGGCGCTGGCCGTCGTGATCGACGGTGACCACGGCCACGCCGGCGGGGAACCTGCCCATGACCGCGCGCAGCTCGTCGCCACTGACCACGCGGCGATCATACGAGCGTCAATGATCAGTGCACTTGGGCCACGCGCCGCGAATCGAATCGAGCTTCGCGTTCATCTGCCGCTCGAGCCGGACATCCGCGGGATCGTGCGGGTTGTAGGGGCCGAGCCCCGGCCCCTGCCACATCAGGTCGGGAGTGACGCCCGGCCCCGTCACGGTGATCCGGTATCTGTCGCCTGTCCCGGGCCCGCGATTCCGATGGGGCGTGCCCTTCGGGTGCGCGTAGCCCGCGTAGGGATCTGCCGGCACGAAGCCGTGGCAGAAGATCCCGGGCGGCCCATGCGAGACGATCGAGGCGTCGCGGCGCCAGCCGGCTCCGTACACCGAGTTGCGGGTATCGATGTAGACGAGCCGTCCGTAGCCGTCGGTCGGCGCCCCGCGGCCGGTCGTTCCGAAGCCGCGGACGCCGGCGCCCCTGTACGTGTACTGGCCGAAGACTTCCTGGAATCGATCGCCGGAGAGCCAGTCTCTGTAGACGCTCAGCACCGCGAGCGGCCCTCTCCAGTGTGAGAGGTGAAGCCACCACCTTCCCTGTCGTGAGAGCCACGGGGCGAAGCCGAGGTCGGGCAGCGCGGTCTGCCAGCTCTGAAGTGCCCAGTACGAGCCGTCCGGCGCCTTGCAGGCGGTCACGAACCAGGCGAGAGCGGGACCGTCGTACGGTCGGCAGGCGTTGCGGAAGGTCTTCCACACGGGCCTGTGAAACGCCCCCCAACCGCCCGAGTAGTCGAGCCTGAACCTGACCTGCGTCGGTCCGTCCTGGGTGGCCGGCCGCACTCGTGCGTCGATCGCGCCCCACGCGAGCAGATGCCTCAGCCTCCCACCGTCCCTGTAGGTGACGAGTGCCTTGCCTCGCGTGTTGACCGCGAGCTGGATCTCAGCTGCGTTGCCCGCGATGATCTTCGACGCCGCAGCGGGCCCCGCGAGCGCGAGCACACACGCCAGCACGCCCAAGACAGGGAGTACGCGATTACCCAAGAACCACCCCACGGGAGGGTAGCGGTCGCGCTAGCTGGCTAGTGCTTGCGGCACTTGGTCCAGCTGCCGCGGATCGAGTCCAGCGTTCCGTTCATCTGGTGCTCGAGGTCCACGTCGGCCGGGTTGCTCGGGTTGTACGGGTGGAGAGCCTGGCCCTGCCACATCACGTCGGGCGTGACCCCGGGGCCCTCGACCGTGATCCGGTACTGCTCGCCGGTGCCCGGGCCGCGCTTGCGGTTCGGGATTCCCGGCGGGTGCGCGTAGCCACCCACGTACGGGTTATGCGGGAAGAAGCCGTAGCAGAACATCCCGGGCGGCCCGTGCGGCACGAACGAGTTCTCGCGCAGCCAGCCAGGCCCGTAAGACGAGTTGAAGGTGTCGAGGTAGAGCAGGCGGCCGTAGCCGTCGGTCGGGTCGCCGTACTTCGTCGTGCCGAAGCCGCGGACGCCGACGCCCTTGTACGTGTACCGGCCGAAGACTTCCTGGAAACGGCCGCTGTAGACCCAGTCCGTGTAGACCTCGAGCTTCGGCAGGTCGCCGGTCCAGTGCGACAGGTGCAGCCACCAGGTCTTCTGCTTCGCGAGCCACGGCGCCATGCCGAGGTTCGGGAGCGCGGTCTGCCACGTCTGGAGCGCCCAGTACGAGCCGTTCGGCGCCTTGCAGGCGGCGGCGAGCCAGGCGAGCTCGGGGCCGTCGTAGGGCTGGCAACCGTCCTTGAATGTCTTCCAGACGAGCTTCCTGTGCTTCCAGCCGCCGGAGTAGTCGAGCTTCAGCTTCATCTGCTTGATCTTGTTGTTGCTGCTCGGCCGGGTCCGCGCATTGACAGCGCCCCAGGCGAGCAGATGCGTGACCTTGCCTCGCACCGAGTACGTGACCATGGCCGTGCCCTTGGCGTTGACCGCCAGCTTGAAATTCGAGGCATTCCGCGCGATCAGCTGCGACGCGCTAGCGGGAGCGACGAGACCTACGGCGCCGACGAGAGCGCACGAAAAGACGACGAATCGAGTGCGCAAGGAGACCCCTTCGCTGAGTACCGGCCGCATGCAAGGCACATCGGAAAAATCGAGGACTCGCCCTGAAGCGAAACCGTGCTCAGTTCGAGGGATGACGCGGGCTACGAAGCGAGCCGCTCGTCGGCAGCCTGTGCCGCCGGCACCGGGGCCTCGAACGGGAGGCTCAGGAAGACGTCGACCACCGACGGGTCGAACTGGCTGCCTGCCCCTTCGCGCAGGCGGCGGCAGGCCTCGTCGACGCTCAAGCGCTTGCGGTACGGGCGATCGGTCGTCATCGCGTGGAAGGCGTCGCAGACGAGCACGATCCGGGCCTCGATCGGGATCTCCTCACCGGAGATGCCGTCCGGGTAGCCGGCGCCGTCCCAGCGCTCGTGGCAGCTGCGGACGATCGTGCGCACCTCGGCGAGCCGGTCGATCGGCTCGAGGATCCGCGCGCCGAGCTCGGGGTGCATCTCGATGATCTTCCGCTCGTCCGGTGAGAGCGGGCCTGCCTTGAGCAGGATGCTCGTCGGGATGCCGATCTTGCCGATGTCGTGGAAGAGCGCGCCGAGCTCGAGCTTCTTCAGGGCCGGCGGATCGAAGCCGAGAGCCGACCCGACCTTCAATGCCATGTCGGTGATCCAGCGGGTGTGCGACGAGGTGTACTCGTCGTTGGCCTCGAGCGCGTTGGCGAGGGCCTCGACCGTGGAGACAAAGGTGTCCTCGAGGTTCTCGAAGCTCAGCGCGCGCTCGAGCGCGACTGCGGCCTGGTAGGAGATCCCCGCCAGCAGCCGCAGGATCTCGTCGATCGTGTGCTCGCCGCGTGCGCTCGGCTCGCGCACGCTGATGAAGCCCTGCAGCGTCTCGTCCGTCCAGAGCGGCGCCAGCGCGAGATCGGGCCAGGCGAGACCCTCCGGGGCCGGCGCGTGCAGCGCGGCCTCTTCGGCGCTCAGCACGAACGGCTCGTTTCGGTCACCGACGACCATGCGCAGCACGGCCGCCGGGAAAACGACGTCGAGCATCGGTTTCAGCGCCGGGTCGGCGTCGTAGTCCGAGTGGGCCGCAATCCGGAAGTCGCCGTTCTCGAGCGGCAGCCACAAGGCGCACTTCTTGCCGCCGAGCATCTGGGCGGCTGCCCGCACGGTCTCGACTCCGATCTCCTCCGGGGTCGCCGCCTGCGTGATCGCGCCCGTGAACTCGAGCAGCGCCTTCAGGTGGTCGGCCTCGCGCCGCTGGGACTCGTAGAGGCGAGCGTTCTCGAGCGCGACCGAGGCGTGTCCGGCGAGCACCTCGAGCAGCCGCACGTCGTCCTCGTCGAACTGGTCGATGCCGAGCTTCGACATCACGATCACGCCGATCACGCGAGTGCCGTAACAGAGCGGCACGGCCACGAGCGACTCTTCGATCGTGTGCGTGCCGGGGATCATGACCGCGTAGTCGCACTCGAGCGTGTTGCCTACGAGCTGCGGCTCGGCCGTCGTGGCCGCCCGTCCCGTGATGCCCTCGCCGATCTTGGTGCGAGGCAGGTCGACATGCTCGCCGTCGCGCGAGACGAGCTCGCCGCGGAAGGCGATCGGAACGATGTCATCGCCGTCGATCACCGAGACACGGCAGTTGTGGTAATCGATCAGCAGCCGGAGCTCGTCGGCGATCACGGCGCCGATCTGGCGTACGTCGTTCAGCCGGTTGAGCTTGCCGGCAAGGCTCTGCAGCATCTTCAGGTGCGCAATCGAGCGGACGTCGCGGCCGCTGACGCTTACTCCTTCGGGGCGCTCGCTCGTCTCCTCGTCGAAGAGAACGATCTGGTTCTTGCCGCGCGCTTTCGCGGTCATCATCGCGGCCTCCGAGCAGGCGACGAGCTCGCGTGGGTTCATCGCATGCTCGGGCCCCTGCGAGATCCCGACGGAGATCGTGATCTTGCCTGCAGCGGCGAACTCGGTCTCGGCCAGCGTGTCCGTCAGCCTGCGCCCGAGGTTGAGCGCGTCGCCCGCGTCGGCCGAGGCCATGATCACTCCGAACTCCTCGCCGCCGAGCCGGCAGACGACGTCTGAGCCGCGCAGCTCGTTGCGCAGCAGGACGGCGAGCTCGGTCAGGACGTGGTCACCCGCGCCATGGCCGTAGACGTCGTTGACGCGCTTGAAGTCGTCGATGTCGAGCATCAGCACCGCCACGGCGTCGCGGGAGCGGCTCGCGCGCGTCAACTCGGAGCGCAGGCGGTCGTGGAAGTAACGGTGGTTGTAGAGGCCGGTCAGCGAGTCGGTCTGCGCCTGGTACTCCAGCCGCGCGCGAATCTGCGCGTTGTCGAGCGCGAGCGCGGCGGCGTCGGCGAACCGGGTGGCCAGCTCGAACTCCTCGTCGCTGAAGGACGCATGCTCGCCGAGCCGGTAGATGTTGAGCACGCCCTTGACGACGTCGCGGGCAATCAGCGGGACCGTGATCAGCGCCTCGGGCTCGTCGGGAGGGGTCCCCGGAACCGTCTTCGTTCGCGGATCGAGGTGCGCCTGGTTCGTCCGCACCGGCTCGCGGTGCAGTGCGGCCCAGCCCGTGATGCCCTCGCCGAACTGCGAGCGGCTTTCCATGATCTTCTCCGCCCACTTGTCCCGCGCGAGGACCGGAGTCAGGAGACTTTGGGTCTCGTCCGCCTGGTAGATCGACAGCGTGTCGTGCGGGACGAGCTCTGCGAGCGTGTCCGCGATCCGGTCGAGCAGGTTGTCGAGGCTCTGCTCGGAGAGGATGTCGTGGAAGACGTCAGCGAGCTGGCGATACGACTGGACGAGCGACTCCGAGCGCGGGGCTTCCGGGTCGCCGAGGTCGGCGTCCAACGATCGTGCAGGAGCCACAGCCGCAAAGAGGTGCCGCACCGCCTTAGTTTCTCGCGCTTTTCGGTCCCGGTGATCCCCCGGAAAGGGGAAGTTGGCCGGCCGAACGGCGATGTGGTTCGCCGCCTGTCGCTGCCGGTTAACGCCGGGTAAAGATTCGAGCGGAGGCTCGTGACAGCGGGAACGTTCTCGCTACCTTGAGTTCAGGAGAGATTGTGCGCCCCGGAAGGACCCTGATGCTGAGCTCCCTGATCACCGTAGTCGACAACCGAGTGACGATCATCCTTGGCGCGTTTGCCGCAGCCTGGCTGCTCGCGCGCGCGAGCGGCGCCGTCGCACGCCGCGTCATGGTCTGGCACGACGACAAGCACGTCGACAACGATCCGGGCGAGACCGGGAAGCTCGTCGACATCAAGCGCCAGGAAACGCTCGTCGCGCTCGTCAGAACGGGGATCGGCTACTGCGGCTTCGCGGCCGCCGCGGTGTTGACCCTGGCCGAGCTGATCGGCGGCGTCGACCGGCTGACCGCCATCGCCGGCGCCTCGTTCCTGCTGATCCTCGTCGGCTTCGCGATCCAGCGAATCCTGACCGACATCATCGCCGGCTTCGCCATGTTCGCCGAGCGCTGGTACGCGGTGGGCGACACGGTGGCCGTCTCCGGGCTCGAGGTTCAGGGCGTGGTCGAGGACGTCTCGCTGCGGCGCACCAAGCTGCGCACCCTCGACGGCGAGGCGATCCACATCCACAATTCGCAGATCCCGGCCGTGCGCGTGCTGCCCCGCGGCGTCAAGGAGCTCATGGTCGAGCTTTTCGTCTCCGACCGCGAGCGCGCTGAGCAGCTGATCACCTGGGTCTCGACGATGCTTCCCGAAGGGCCGACGACGCTCGTGCGCCGGCCCTGGATCGAGAGCGTCGAGGAGTTCTCGGAGACGATGGTGCGGATCGACGTCCGCGCGACCACCGCTCCCGGCCGCGAGTGGCTCGTCGAGAGCTTCTTCAGCGACCTCCTCAAGGAGCGCGCCGATGAAGGCCTGATCGTGCACGGCCCGGTCGTGCTCGCGGTGGACGAGAGCGCCACTCGCAGCTTCGCCCGCGCCAGCGCTGCCATGCGCTGGCAGGCGCGGCGCGCTGCGCTCCCGACTACGTAAGTAGGCAAAGAAAGGGCCGCGCGGAGCGGCCCTTTGCTACTAGATCCCTCGTTGGCCTAGCGGAACCCGAAGAATCCGAGCAGGGCCAGCACGAGGACGACAATCAAGATGATCCAGAGAATCGACATCGATGCCTCCTTTCTTCGGGTCTACAA
>CAVXZG010000015.1:0-183532 GCA_963766375.1 uncultured Actinomycetes bacterium
CCCGGGAGGAAGAGCGCGCCGAGCGTGATCGCGCCGCCGATCGCCGGCGGCGCCGACCAGCGTGGCCGCGCGCCGACGAGGCCGGCGACGGAGCGGTGAGCGCGAACGAGAGCGGCAGCAGGCCGATCGAGATCAGCCAGTCGAGGCTCGAGACGCGGCCGAGCATCGAGGCCGGCACGTGGCGCTGCTTGATCGTCGCCCAGACGATCGTGCCCGCCGTCTCGAGCGCGTTGAAGAGCAGGCAGGCGACCATCAGCTGCCAGGACGCGCGTGGCCAGCCCGTAGCCGGCCACGGCCAGCGTCGCGAGCTCCACGCGCGTACATGAAGGTCACGTCGCGCCGCGGCTGGCCGCGCTGGCCCATGAACAGCGCCGCGCCGATGGCGCCGATGCCGCCGGCCGCGAAGACGAGGCCGAGGTCGCCGGCCGAGCCGTGCAGCTCGTTCTTGACGACGTACGGCAGGAGCACCTCGGTCGGGCCGAGGAAGGCGAGGTACGCGATCGCGGCCGAGAGCAGCGTGCCCCAGAGCCAGACGCGGCGCCGCACGAAGCGCAGGCCTCCTTACGGCGCTCGCCGCGACGATTCGACGTGCGCCGAGCGAGGATGGCGCGCGGAGGGCGCATGAGCCACGACGGCGACGGCCGAGACGGCGAACGACGCGGCGTCGACGGCGAACGCCGTCGCCGGCGCCGAAGCCCGCGACGAGCCCGCCGCCGAGCGCCGGGCCGGCGAGGCGCAGCGCGATCGGGCGGACGAACTGGTCGAGCGAGTTCGCCGCCGGCGAGGTCGGCCGCCGGCACGATGTCGGGCACGATCGCCTCGAACGCCGGCGTGAAGAACGCCGTGCCGACGCCGTAGAGGGCGACGAGCACGCACGAGCTCCCAGAAGGTGAGGCGCGTCGGTCGAGCGCGAGCGCCGCGAGCGCGCGACGCGAGGGCGCGGCCGAGGTCGGCGGAGAGCAGGACGCGCCGCCGGTCGAAGCGGTCGCTGAGCACGCCGGCGGGCAGCAGGCAGGCGATCGTCGGCACCGTCATCGCGATCCCGACGATCGAGAGCGCCGCCGGGGCGTTCCAGAGCGCGTACGCCTTCCACGCGATCGCGACGAGGAAGATGCCGTCGCCGACGAGCGAGACGGTCATTCCCGCCCAGAGCAGGCGGAAGTCGCGATGACGCAGCGGGCGCGAGCAGGCCGACGCGGGCGAAGCCGCCGGGGCGGTCGAGCGCCTCGAAGCTATGCTGCATCCGACTCGGCTGCGCCGCGCTCGTCCGCGTCCGTCCGTCGCGAGGTACTCGACGAGCGCCTCGTGCGGCATCGGCTCGGCGAACAGGAAGCCCTGGCCGAGCTCGCAGCCGAGGTCGCGGAGCGAGGCGATCTGCTCGGGCTGCTCGATCCCCTCGGCGACGACGTCGAGGCTCGAGGCGCTCGCCGAGCGCGATGATCGCCGCGGCCAGGCCGCGATTCGTCGTGCTCCGGACGCGAGGAACGAGCGGTCCATCTTGAGGATGTCGACCGGGAAGCGGCTGAGGTAGCTGAGCGACGAGTAGCCGGTGCCGAAGTCGTCCATCGCGATCCGGACGCCGAGCGCCTTGAGCTCGTGCAGCCGCTGCGACCGCGAGGTCCGTGTCGGCCATCATCACGGTCTCGGTGATCTCGAGCACGAGCGCCGACGGGCGCGAGCCCGGTCGTCTCGAGCGCCTCGCGGACGTCGTCGACGATCGACTCGGACTGGAGCTGCTTGACCGAGAGGTTGACGCTCATCGTCAGCGGCGGCGTCCGCGGGAACCGCTCGTGCAGGCGCGACGCCCTGGCGGCAGGCCTCGCTGGAGCACCCAGCGGCCGATCGGGACGATCAGGCCGGTCTCCTCGGCGAGCGGGATGAACTGGACCGGCGGGATCGGGCCGCGCGTCGGGTGGTTCCAGCGCAGCAGCGCCTCGACGCCGTAGTCGGCGCGCTCGTCGAGGTGGACGACCGGCTGGTAGTGGACCTCGAGCTGGTCCAGCTCGAGCGCGCGCTGCAGCTCGGCCTGCAGCTCGAGCCGCTCGACGACGCGCTCGTGCATCGCCGGCTCGAAGACGCGGTAGCTGCCCTTGCTGTCGCGCTTGGCCATGTACATGGCGACGTCGGCGTTGCGCAGCAGCTCCTCGGCGTCGGCGAGCCGAGTCCTGGTCGGCGCAGGCAGATGCCGACGCTCGCGCGCGGGATAGACCTGCTTGCCGTCGATCTCGAACGGCGCTCGAGCGCGCGCAGGATCGCGGTCGGCGACGTCGGCGGCCTCGTCGCGAGTCGTCGACGCCGTCGAGCAGGACGGCGAACTCGTCGCCGCCGAAGCGCGCGACCGTGTCGGCCGGGCGGACGGCGCCTGCGAGCCGCGCGCGCGACCTCCTGCGAGCACCGCGTCGCCGGCCGCGTGGCCGAGGCTGTCGTTGACGGTCTTGAAGTCGTCGAGGTCGATGAACATGACCGCCGATCGCGGGCCGCCGCGGATCGAGCGCATGAGCGCGTGCTCGACGCGGTCGGCGAACAGCGCGCGGTTGGCGAGGCCGGTGACCGGGTCGTGGAACGCCTGGTGCGCGAGCTGGTCCTCGAGCGCCTTGCGCTCGCTGACGTCGCGGCTGTTGAGGACGATGCCGCGGACGTGCTCGTCCTGCAGCAGGTGGGTGTGCTGCACCTCGAACTGGAGCCAGGGGCCGTCGCGGTGCTGGAGCGAGCAGTCGATCACGTGTGTCTCGGAGCCGCCGCCGCGTCGGCCTCGCCGACGCCGGCGAGGATCTGCGCGAGGCGCGGGCGATCGGCCTCGCGAGCAGGCGGTCGAAGCGCGTGCCCTCGATCTCCTCGACGCGGTAGCCGAGCACGCGCTCGATCGACGGGCTCTGGTAGGTGACGGTGCCGTCGGCGTCGAGCACGGTGATCAGGTCGCTCGAGTGGGCGACCAGCGAGCGGAAGCGGGCCTCGCTCTTCTGCCGGTGCAGATCCTCGGCCAGCGACGCGCCCTCGACCGCGAGCGAGACCTGCGACGCAGCGCCTCGAGCGAGTCGACGATGTCGCGCGCGACGGCGACCGGCGAGCGGACGACGAGCGACCGCGCTCTCGTCGCGAACAGAGAGCGGCACGACAGGCTGCCTGGCCGTCGCCGAGCCCGAGCTCGTCCGCACGGCCCGGCAGGCCGCCGAGCGCGACCTGCGCGTGCGCTCGTGCGGTCTCGCGCAGCCAGTCGCGTGGCGTCGTCGAGATCGGCCAACGCCGTCCGCGTCCGGTCGACGCTGCGACCTCGCGCCGTCCGTCGTCAGGAGGACGAGCCGGACGCTGCCGGCGTCACCGACGAGCTCGGACGGCCGCGATCGCGGCTCGTTGACCTGCTCGCCCGGCCGCGGCCACGAGCCCACGCCGGCGCGGCGCAGCGCGAGCTCGCGCGCGACCGCCCGTTCCTCCTGGCGGACGAGCCCGGCCATGCGCGCGACGACGAGCAGGAAGAGGATCGCCGAGGCGACGATCGACGACGAGGACGTCGGGGTTGTCGAACTCCTCGGCGAAGCGGATGCCCGGTGCGATCAGGCACGCGACGGCGAGCAGCCCGAGACGCAGCGGCGTGAGCCGCGTGCGCAGTCGACGCGCGGCTCCTCGAGCGTCCGCATCGACGGGTGCAGCGCGGCGGCGCCCCAGAGCAGGTAGTAGGCGATCCAGCCGACGTCGTAGATCACCTGGTGGTTGTAGGTGCCGTCGAGCAGCGCGTAGTTGTAGGCGGAGTCGGTCGCGAGCAGCGCAGACGATGCTCGCGACGAGCAGGTAGAAGGCCGGCGCGCGCTTGCCCGCGTCGACCGCGAGCGGATCGCCGCGGCGAGCAGGAGGACGTCGCCGAGCGGATAGGCGACCGAGACGCGCTTCGCGAACCAGGTGACGCCAGCCCGGAGAGGTGGAGGTTCGGGGCGATCAGGAAGACCCAGGAGAGCAGGGCGAAGCCGACCGTCAGGATCAGCGAGTCGATCAGCGCGGCGCGGTCGCGCCTGCGGGTCGCGCCGCCGGACGAGCAGGAACAGGCCGGCCATCAGCGCCGGGTAGACGGCGAGGTAGATCCCGTCGCCGGCCGACGGGAAGCCGACGTCGCGCCGGACAGAGCTTCGGGTAGCTGTACGTGTAGAAGTCGCCGGCGAAGAAGAGGAGCTGGCCCGAGGAGAAGAGCAGCCAGGCGGCGCGCGCCTGCGGGCGGTGCAGCGGATGCCGACCGCGATCGCGACGGACGAGGACAGGCCGAGCACGTTGATGAGCGGGCCGTCGCCTTGAGCGGCGGGAACAAGAGGTAGGCCGCGGTGAGGACGCCTCCGCCGGCGAGGTACAGCACCAGGCTCGGCCGCGCCAGCGATGCCGGCGAGAGCGGTCATGCCGCGTATTCCTGGCTGCGGTCGCGGCTGGAGGTCGAAGCGTTGGCGAGCTTGCCGAGCACGTCGATCAGCTGGTCGATCTCGGCGTGCGTGTTGGCTGCGGTGACCTGGATCCGGAAGCCGACCTCGTTCTTCGGCACGAGCGGGTAGGCGGCGAGCGTGACGTAGATGCCGTGGTCGAAGAGGAAGCGGCCCGCCGCGTCGATGTCCTCGTGGCGGGCGAGCGGGACCTCGATGATCGGGAAGCCGGAACGGTTCGGCGTGTGGACGCCGAGCCGATCGAGGCAGTGCGAGCACCTGGTCGGTCTTGCGCCAGAGGTCGGCGCGAATCGCGTCGCCGCGGGCCTCGTTGACGTCGAAGCCTGCGAGCGCGGTCGCGAGCGAGGCAACCGGCGACGGGCCCGAGTAGAGGTACGGCGGCGCAGCCGTCTTGAGCAGCTGCTTCAGCTCGGTCGGGCAGGCGATGAACGCGGCGAGCGACGAGTACGCCTTGGAGAAGCCGCCGACGAGCACGATGCCGTCGTAGGACTCGCCGAAGTGGCGGACGATGCTGTTGCCGCGCGATGCCGTAGGGGCTCGGCTCGTCCGGCGAGCGCTCGCCGATCACGCCGAAGCCGTGAGCGTCGTCGACGTAGAGGATCGCGTCGTAGCGGCGGGCGAGCCGGGCGAACTCGGTCAGGTCGGGAGCGTTTCCGGTCATGCTGTTGACCCCGTCCATGCAGATCGAGCCGCGTGCGTCGAGCGGTCCTGCCGCAGCAGCCGCTCGAGGTCGTCCGGATCCTCGAAGCGGAACCGCTTCACCGTCGCTCCGCGCGCGCGACGCGAACTGGCAGCCGTCGTAGATCGTCTTGTGGGCTCGGCTGTCGACGAAGATCGTCCCGTCGCCGGCGAGCACCGGGATCACGGACAGGTGGATCAGCGTGATCGTCGGGATGACGAGCGCGTCCTCGCAGCCGAGCAGCTCGATCAGACGCTCTTCGATCTGCTGGTAGAGGACTGGGCTGCCGAGCATGCGCGACCAGCTCGGATGCGTTCCCCACTTCTCGAGGTACTCGGGGACGACCCCGATGATCTCGCGGTCGAGGTCGAAGCCGAGGTAGTTGCACGAGGCGAAATCGGCCAGCCACTGGTCGCCGATCCGGATCATCCGGCCGTCGATCTCGTCGATGACGGCGTCCGTCATCGGGTTGGATCGCTCGAGCTCGGCCAGCTCACTGCAAGCGGCAAGCCAGCGATCGATCCACCGAGGGGAAGAGGACGGGGACCGGGGGCCATCCGGACGGTAGCCGCTCATGCGGGCCCACATCGGCATTTGCCCAGGAATCTTTAGGAATCTGACCGCGGAAATAGGGATGAGGCCAGCCCCGCTTTAGACAAGAAGATGGCGCCCCAACGCGCCTACGAGGAGGCGGCAGAGAAGAACCGTCTTAGTTGGGCAAGCCCGAGGTGCCGCAGTGCCCCCGACAAGAATCGAACTTGTGCACGCGGTTTAGGAAACGCCGTGCTATCGCGTAGAAGCAGCGCGTTTGCAGCGTAGTTGCCCGACACCTCCCGTGGTGCGATCCGGGGTCAACATGTTAACTAGACTGACAACAACAAAAATCGGTCGCGAGCTCCTGCAAGCGCGCGTTTCGCCATCAGTCTCGAAGCCCGTGAGTTGCCGACGTAGATCGCGGCGTCGTCGGTGCCGTCGACGTGGTTGCCGTCGATCACGCCGTTGCGCGAGCAGATCGGGAAGGCCGCGTACTCCTCGTTGCCGGTGTAGATGCCGCCGCACCCCCGCAGCGCAAAGCCGTCGACACCGCGGCGAAGGACGCCGGTGAAGCGGGCGTTCTTGACCGGCAGCTCGAGTCAGTCGTGACTTCGTGAAGCGTCAGCGGCAGGCATCCCGGTCCGCCGGGCCCCGCGGCTACGCGAATACCGCCCGAGAAGCCGGACGCGTCGAGTATCGCGCCGCGGCTGCCGCGGATCGTAGACCCCGCTCTTCGCCTGGATCGGACACCTCGCGCACGGCACGAACCGAGGCGAGCTCAAGCGCATCGGCGCCATGCTGGACGAAGGCGACTCGGCGGTCGTGGTCATCGGCATCGACAACGACGCCGAGAAGATCGAGAGCGCGGCCTCGCACGCGCGGGACCACCACCTTCAGCGCAACGTCGGCGACTGGGACGATGCCGAGCAGGACGCGCTGGAGGCGGTCAGCAAGGAGGAGAAGGCTGGGACACCGGCCTGAGACTGAGCAGGCAGCGGCACAGCCCACGAGCAATTAGGCCGACCGGCGTCCGAGCAGAGGGTCGCCGGTCGGGCTGAGCGTTGAGGCCGCCGCGCCCGACGGCGAGCGGATTCCTCAACGCGAAAGTCAGCTCTCCGGATACCCGCGTGGCGATTCGTGGTCTCCGCCGTGACCTCGATCACCACAGCCGCCGAGACCTGATCGCATGAGAATCGCGCAGAGACTCATCTCCTGAGCTCCTCCTCTCGCGCGTGCGCCTCTTCGTCCGCCCGAGCTCGAGCGCTTCTTGCTCGGGATCTTGATCGGCATTTCCGAGGACGCGATCTGCGCGAGCTCACGGCCATAACGACGTGACAAGATCCGGCCGGCTCGCTCGAGCTACGTAGCGCTCGCTGGCCGGAAGCCCAGCGAGGCTGAACTCAAGCTCGCGCCGACGACGTTGACGGCGACGCTCTCACCGAGCCGTCATTCAGCGACAGGGGCGCGTCGTCGATGGTCATCCTTTCGACCATCGCCCTGATCGCGAGCACTGAACTGCTGCGCGCGAACGATCTCCTCGTCCGTCGGGTCCCGACCGAACACAGCATGGAAAAGGGGCTCCTCGCCGCCTTCCCACCCGACGACGTTGAAGGTGCCGTCTTCCTGGGGGACGACCGCCAGGGGAGGCATCGTGACCGGGTCGTAGTCCTCGGCGAGCCAGCGGCGGACGAGCTCGCTTGCGCCCTTCGGCCAGTAGCGCTCGTCTACCCGAAACTGCTCGATCCGGATGTACTGAACCTCCGCGCTCACGTTCGCCGCTTTCCGCGCTTACGGCTGGAAGAACGCCAATAGGAACAGGGCGTAACCGTGAGGGAGATCAAGCGTAGCTTGTTCATCCTCATCCATTATCGGCTTAGAACCGGACATCCTGGAGGCCCCGGCCGCCTAGAGCGGTCATCAGCGCTGCGCCGAAGAGCGCCGCGAAGACCAGTTGAGGGACCCCGTTCGTGAAGGCAATTGCCGCAGGGCATCCGAGGGCGATGAGGGTTAGTCCGACCCAATCGCACCAGTTTTGGCGAAGGATCTTCCACCGCCGCTCGGCCCGGGGTTTCCTGCACGCGCGGTGCGCCGCTTCCGCGAGGTCAAGCCCATGATCTGAAGATTCGGCGAGACGCACTCAAGACTCAAGCAGCTGCTACTGCGGGGCGGGTGACGGGCGGCCCTCGCGGCTCAGGCGTCCCCAAGCGCCAGGATCGGAGGTTGGTCACGACCGGTTCCGCGATGGATAGATGCGGGCGCCGAGCTGTGCGGCGACCTCCGCGATTGGGTCGCTGCCGTAGGCGCGCCCGTGAAGTCGAGTGAGGCCGCTACCGACGGGAATTCGACCGCGCGGGGGGTGGACGGTAAGGGTGCCGCCGCGGTTGCTGAGGTAATCGTAGGCGCCGGCGAGGGCGTCCACGCAGTCGTCATGTGCTCCGTGCGGGAAGGCGCTGGGCCATTTCACCGAACGTCGGCGCGTATCAGAGAGGCATCGATCGAAACATGCCCCCGACAAGAATCGAACTTGTGCACGCGGTTTAGGAAACCGCTGCTCTTCCACTGAGCTACGGGGGCTCCAGGCCCCAAGTGTAGAACCCGCTACGACGGGCGGCTGGCCAGCTTGACCTGGGCGGTGATGTCCTTGCCGTTGCGGCGGATCTTCACCGTCACCGTCTCGCCGGGCTTGTGGGCGTCGATCGCCCGCGTCAGCGCTTCCGCCGAATCCACGGTGGTGCCGTCCACGGCGGTGACCACGTCTCCGGAGCGCAGGTTCGCCTTCGCCGCCGGGGTGCCCGGCCGCACATCGGCCACGCGGGCCGACGAGGCCGTCGAGTCCAGGGCGACGCCGAGGTAGGCGTGCACGGCCTTGCCGTTCGAGATCAGCTGGCCCGCGATCGAGCGGACCGTGTCGGAAGGGATCGAGAAGCCGACGCCGGCGTTGTCGCCTGAGTCGCTGCGGATCTGCGAGTTGACGCCGACCACCTGGCCCTGCGCGTTCAGCAGCGGGCCGCCGGAGTTGCCGTGGTTGATCGCGGCGTCGGTCTGGATCGAGTCGGTAATGCTGAAGCCCTGGTTGAGCGAGGCGATCGAGCGGTGCAGCGCGCTGACGATCCCGGAGGTAACGGTCTCCTCGAGCCCGAAGGGGCTTCCGATCGCCACCACAGGGTCACCGACGACGAGGTTGCCCGAACTGCCGAGCGTGAGCGGGTACAGCTGGGAAGCCGGCGCGTTCACCTTCAGCACGGCGAGGTCCGTCGAGCTGTCGCCGCCGATGAGCTGCGCGCTGTAGGTCTTGCCGTTCCAGAACTTGACCGAAAACGACTGGGCACCTTGGACGACGTGGTCGTTCGTGACGATGTGACCACTCGAGTCGTAGACGAAGCCCGAGCCCTCGGCGGAGTTCCCGGTCCCGCGGGCGGTGATCTCGACGACGCCGCGATACGCGCGCCGGTAGATCGAGTTCACCGAGAGCGGCGTGCCGTTCGCGACAGGCTGCGCGTTCTGCACGGTGACCTGCCTGACGACGGTGTTGCCGTGGTCGGTGAAGATCGAGTAGGCGACTGCCCCGGCGCCCGCACCGATGCAGGCTGCTGCTAGGAGAGAGGCAAGAAGTGGCGTGCGCGGGCGACGGGGCATGGGGGAGGGTCCTTTCGGTTGCTGTCTTGACGCAGACCATGAGACCACTCGCCTCTAAGACCCACGTGAAACCTGGTTAAGAACTTCCTGAAAGTGTGCCTACGAGAAAACCCCGCCGCCCGCTGGTGTCAGGCGGACGGCGGGGCTCGCTTCGCACAAGGGTTTGGGGGATCCCTTATTCGATGACGGTCGAATCAGATCAACCGCGCCTAAGAGCCTCGTGAGAAGTGCCTAAGAAATCCCTAAGAACTGCCTGCTCTCCGGCGGACCTCTCACGAACTTCTCACGTCGAAGGCGCACAATGCGCACGTGAAGATCCTGGTGGTAGACGACGAGCGGGCCGTGCGGGAATCGCTGCGGCGTGCGCTCGAGCTGGAGGGCTACGAGATCGAGCTGGCCGAGGACGGCCGCCAGGCACTCGAGCGCCTCGCGCGCGAGGACCAGCCCGACGCGGTCATCCTCGACGTGCTCATGCCCGGGGTGGACGGCCTCGAGGTCTGCCGCACGCTCCGTAGCCAGGGAAGCCGGCTGCCGGTGCTGATGCTGACGGCCCGCACGCAGGTCGAGGACCGGGTCGAAGGGCTCGACGCGGGCGCCGACGACTACCTGACCAAACCCTTCGCGCTCGAGGAGCTGCTGGCTCGCGTGCGGGCGCTCCTGCGCCGCTCCGGCGACGACGGCGCGAGCGGCGACACGCTCAGCTTCGCCGACCTGGAGCTCGACCCGGGCACGCGTGAGGTCACGCGCGGCGACGAGCGGATCGAGCTGACGCGTACCGAGTTCTCGCTGCTCGAGCTGTTCCTGCGCAACCCGCGCCAGGTGCTGACGCGCTCGGTGATCTTCGAGCGCGTCTGGGGCTACGACTTCGGCTTCGCCTCGAACTCGCTCGACGTCTACATCGGCTACCTGCGGCGCAAGACCGAGGCGAGCGGCAAGCCGCGACTGATCCACACGGTTCGCGGCGTGGGCTACGCGCTGCGCGAGACATGAGCTTCCGCACGAGGCTGGCGCTCGTGGCCGCGACCGCGGTGGGGCTTGCGGTCGTCGCCGCCTCGGCGGTCGTCTACGTCGTCGTGCGGGGACAGCTGCTCGGGCAGGTCGACCGCACGCTGGTGAACAGCGCAAGGCAGTTGGCGACGGGGCCTCCGCCCCACGTAGACGAGGACGGCTATATCGACGTGCCCGGGCCACGGTTCGGGAACGAGCGCTACTACATCCAGGCGGTTCCTGTCTCCGGGACGCCGCTGATCACCGCGGATGAACCGCAATTTCCGCTCCCGGTGAGCGAGCGCGACCGAAAGGCTGCGCTCGGCGGTGGCCGCGAGTACTTCAGCGTCAAGCGCGCCAGGGGCACGGAGTTCCGTGTGTTCACGATCCCGTCGGCCCCCTATGCGATCCAGCTGGCGCGTCCGCTCACCGAGGTGAACAGGACCCTTCACCGGATCAGCGCTCTTCCTGATCCTGATCGCTGCCGGCGGGATCGCCGTCGCGGCCGGCCTCGGGCTCGTCGTTGCACGAGCGGCGCTCGCGCCGGTGCGGCGGCTGACCAAGACGACCGAGTCGGTCACCGAGACCGGAGACCTGTCGCAACGAATCGAGTCGACCAGCGAGGACGAGCTCGGGCGTCTGGCCTCGAGCTTCAACACGATGCTCGCTGCGCTCGAGGAGTCGAGCCGCGCTCAGCGGCAGCTCGTCGCCGACGCGTCGCATGAGCTGCGGACGCCGTTGACGAGCCTGCGCACGAACATCGAGGTCCTCGCGCGCGGGGACAAGCTCGCCAAGGAGGACCGCGAGCGCCTGCTCGAAGACGTCGTCGAGCAGATCGGCGAGATGACCTCGCTGATCGGCGAGCTGATCGAGCTCGCGCGTGGCGAGCGCGGTGAGGAAGCTCCAGAGGACGTGCGTCTCGACCTGATCGCCGAAGGAGCCGTGGAGCGCGCGCGCCGGAACCGGCCCAACGTCTCCTTCACGACCGACTTCGAGGAGGCGACCGTCTACGGCGCGCCGTCCACGATCGAGCGCGCGGTTGCGAACCTGCTCGACAACGCGGCCAAGTGGAGCCCGCCCGGCGGCGAGGTCGAGGTCGGCGTCCGTGCCGGCGAGGTCTCCGTCCGTGACCACGGCCCCGGGATCGCCGAGGAGGACCTGCCCTACGTCTTCGACCGCTTCTACCGCGCCCGTAACGCCCGCGGCCTGCCGGGCTCCGGGCTCGGCCTCGCGATCGTGAAGCAGGTTGCCGACGCGCACGGCGGCCAGGTCCTGGCCGAGCGCGCGGAAGGCGGCGGCACGCGGATGCGGCTGCGTTTCAACGGCCGCGACGGTTCTTAGGCACTTCTTAGCGCGCTTTCAGGCCGTTCTCAGGGGCGGGTGGTTGGGTGCGATGAACACGAACGACGACCTGAAGGAGGCCGTATGTCCGACAAGACTTTCCCGCACCCCCACCCGCAGCCCCGGACGCCGAACGCGAGCTCCGTGCCGCCGACCCCCGCCGAGGCAGCAGCTTCCTCGGTGCGCTGGGAGCGCCACGGCCTGCTCGGCCGGCTCGTCCAGGCTCGCTGACCCGAAAGGAGCACGATCGGATGGACGCTTCAATCAAACGCAAGGCGATCGCAGGAACCGTGGCTGCACTGGCAGTCGGCGGGACCGGCGCCGGAATCGCGGCGACCAAGCTCGGCAGCAATCCGAGTGCCGAGAGCAAGGCGATCGTCGACAACGCCGCGAAGCAGCTCGGCGTGCAGCCGAGCGCGCTCAGCAGCGCTCTCAAGAAGGCGCTCAGCGACCGCGTCGACGCCGCGGTAGCCGCCGGGCGGCTGACCAAGGAGCAGGGCGCGGAGTTGAAGGCGCGAATCGCCTCCGACGACTTCCCGCTCTTCGGGCCTCCCGGCATGGGCGGCGGACACTTCGAGCACCACGGCGGCGGGCCCGGCCTGGACGCCGCGGCCAAGTACCTCGGCCTGACGGAGGCGAAGCTCCGCGAGCAGCTCGAGTCGGGCAAGACGCTCGCGCAGGTCGCGAAGGCTCAGGGCAAGACCGCGGACGGTCTGATCGCGGCGCTCAAGGCCGACGTCAAGCAGCGGCTCGATGACGCGGTCAAGGCCGGCCGGCTGACACAGGCGCAGGAAACGCGCATCCTGGCCGACCTGGATCAGCGGATCAGCGACTTCGTCAACGGCAAGCTGTTGCGCCGCCACGAGGGCTTCGGCTTCGGCGGCCCAGGCCGACCGGGCCGTGGTGACGGCGGGCCGCCGGCTGCCTTCCTGGGGCCTGCGGCGTGAGCGAAGCTCCATCGAGGATCGAGGAAGCCCGCCGCAGGGCGTCGCTGGCCAAGCAGGCCGCGGTCGCTCTCGCCGCCGCGGGGTTCCTCCTCGTCCTGGTTCTCGCCCGCGTAAGCCACGCGGGCGCGAGCCAGGCCAGCACCACTTCCGGTTCGACCTCCGGCTCCTCGAGCACGCCCACCGAGTCCGATGACGACTTCAGCTACGGATCCCCGTCGGTCGCGCCGTCGACGGCGACCCCCCAGGCGCAGACGAGTGTCTCCTGACCCGCATTCGTTTCAGGCCATGGGCGTGGACGTCGTCGTCGGCGGCGCGAGCCCGCGCGAGCTCGACCGGATCGAGCGCCACTTCGAGCGCTGGGAGCAGGTCTTCTCCCGCTTTCGGGACGACAGCGAGCTCAACCACGTCAATCGGTCCGAGTCCCAGGTCGTGGTCGTCTCGGAGCTGTTCGCGCGGGTGGCCCAAACTGCCCTAGAGGTCGCCCGCGCGACCGGCGGGCTCGTCGACCCGACGCTCGGCTCGGCGATCGAGGCGGCCGGCTACGACAGAGATTTCTCGCTCCTCCCCGACGACGATGAGCGGCCGCCCGGCCCGCCGGTGCCCGGAAGCTGGCGGACGCTACGCCTCTACGGGCGGCTGCTCTCGCGCCCTCCGGGCGTGCAGCTCGACCTGAACGGCGTCGTCAAGTCACTCGCCGTCGACGACGCCCTCGGATTCATCGAGGGCGAGGGGTTGATCGCGGCCGGAGGAGACGTCGCCGGGCGCGGAGGGGCGACGGTCGAGCTGCCTCGCGGCGGCTCGCTCAGCCTGCTCGCCGGCGGGCTCGCCACGAGCGGAACTACTCGGCGGCACTGGCGGCGGCAGGGACTGGTTCAGCACCACCTGCTCGATCCGAGCACCGGCCGGCCTGCCGAATCGCGGTGGCAGGAAGTCACGGTCGCCGCAGGGTCGTGCCTGGGCGCCGACGTGGCCGCGAAGGCTGCATTCCTGCTCTCCGAGGACGGGCCAGACTGGCTCGACGAGCGCGGGCTGCCCGGCCGCTTCCTCGACGCCCGCGGCGAAGTCGTGAACCGAGCCTGGCGGGATCGCCTCCCGTTCGCCGCATGATCCTCGCGGCCGCCAACTACACGTGGTACGCGGCCCGCGCGGGCGGGATGCTCGCGTTCGTCCTGCTCACGTCGTCGGTCGTCGCCGGCCTCATGCTTTCGTCCCGCGACCGCCTGAAGCACTGGCCGCGCTTCGCGCTCGAGGACGTTCACCGCTTCCTCGGCCTGCTCGCGGGCAGCTTCATCGTCCTGCACGGCGGCGCGCTCCTGCTCGACAGCTACCTGCCGTTCACGCTCGGGAGCCTGCTCATCCCCGGAACCGCGCCCTACCGGCCGCTCTCGGTGGCGCTGGGGATCGTGGGCGCCGAGCTGTTGGTCGCTCTCGCGATCGCGAACCGCTACCGGAAGCAGATCGGGCACACGTTCTGGAAGCGCACCCACTATCTGAACTTCGCCGTCTGGGCCCTCGCGCTCGTGCACGGTCTGGCCGCCGGAACGGACACCGCCACTCCCTGGGCCGTCGCGATCTACGTGGTCTCGGCGTCGCTCGTGGTCGGCCTGACCGTCCGCCGCGTGCTTCGCGCCGCCGCCGTCGAGCGCTGGGCCGTTCGCTTCTGGCCGGGAACCGCGGCGGTCGTCGCGGCCGAGCTGATCATCATCCTCGCGTTCGGCCCGCTGCGGCACCACGGCGCCTGAGAGATACCCTGCGCGAGTGCGAGAGCTCGCGGAAAGCATCGAGCGCTGGCGGGCCCGGGGCGACCGGATCGCCCTGGCGACCGTGGTCGCGACGCGCCGTTCCGCGCCTCGGCCGGTTGGCGCCAAGCTTGCGGTCTCAGAGCGCGGTGAGCTTTTCGGCTCCGTTTCCGGCGGTTGTGTCGAGAGCGACGTCGCCGTCCAGGCCGCCGAGGTGATCGAGGACGGCAAGCCGCGATTGCTCACCTACGGGATCACCGACGACATGGCCTGGAACGTCGGCTTGCCGTGCGGTGGGGAGATCGACGTCTTCGTCGAGCGCTTCGAGGGCGAGCTGCCCGAGTCGAGCGAGCCCGCGGTCGCTCTGACGATTCTCGAAGGCGAGCGGGCCGGCCAGAGGAGCCTGGCCGGGCCGGACGCGGTCGAGCCGGGGCCTAGCCGCGTGGTCGAGCTCGGCGGCGAGACGGTCTTCGCGGAGGTGCTCGGGCCGCCGCCGCGCCTGCTGGTCGTCGGCGCGATCGACACCGCCGAGGAGCTCTGCCGCGCCGCGAAGAGCCTCGGCTGGCGTACGGCCGTCGCCGACCCGCGGCCTGCGCTCGCGACTCGCGAGCGGCTGCCGAGCCCCGACGAGCTCGTCGTCGCCTGGCCGGACGAAGCGCTGGAGCAGCTGGCCCCGGACCGCGACACCGCCGTCGTCGTGCTCACGCACGAGGAGCGGCTCGACGTGCCCGCGCTGACCGCCGCGCTGCCGAGCGAGGCGTTCTACGTCGGGGCGATCGGCTCGCGGCGCACGCAGGAGAAGCGGCGCGAGCGCCTGCTCGAGGCGGGACTCGGCGAGGAGGAGCTCGAGCGGCTCGCGGGCCCGGCCGGGCTCGACCTTGGCGCGCATACCCCCGCCGAGACCGCGGTCTCGATCCTGGCGGAGGTGCTGGCGGTTCGCGCCGGCCGCTCCGGCGGGCGGCTCGCCGAGCGCAGCGGGCCCATCCACAGCACGGCCTGAGTGCCCGCCGATCCTGCTGGCCTGCGCCTCGGCGGCGCTGTTCGGCGCGATGGCGGTCGCAGTTCGGTTCGCGCTGCGGCGGGAGGACGATCCCGTCCTCGGGGCGTTCGCGATGTCGACCGTCGCGCTCGCCGTGACCGCCGTCATCGGCCTCGTCTCGAGCCTCGGGGACAGCCTCGACGTCTCGGAGCTCTGGCCGTTCTTCCTCGCGGGAGCAATTGCGCCGGGGCTTTCGCAGATCCTGTTCACTCGTGCGGTACGCGAGGCGGGCGCCGCGCGCACCTCGGTGCTGATGGGAACAGCGCCGCTGGTTGCGGTCGCAATCGCCCTCGTCGCGCTGCACGAGCCGGTGCGAGCCCCGCTCCTGATCGGAGCCGCGCTGATCGTCGCCGGCGGGATTGCGCTCGCCGGCGAGCGGGTGCGCCCGGCCGACTTCCGGCGCCTCGGGATCGTCTTCGCAGTCCTGGCCACGATCATGTTCGCGATCCGCGACAATCTGCTCCGCTGGCTCGTCGGTGAGACCGACACGCACGCGCTCGTCACCGCGCCGGTGACGCTGCTCGCCGGCTCGGGCACGGTGGCGCTCTACCTCGCGGCGACGCGCGGTCGCGCCTGGGCTCGAGGCTACGGAGTCGTCGTCCGTGCCTTCTTCCCTGCCGGCGTGCTGTTCGGCCTCTCCTACGCGGCCCTCTTCGAGGCGTACTACCGGGGCCGCGTGACCGTGGTCGCGCCGCTCGTTGCGACCGAGTCGCTCTGGGGCGTGATCTTCGCCGCGCTGCTCCTGCGCCGGAGTGAGCTCGTCGGTCGGCGGCTCGTGGCCGGCGCGGCGCTGATCGTCGCCGGCGGCGCGCTCATCGGCGCGTGGCGATAATTCGCCCGTGGGCTGGCTGACCGAGCTCGTCGAGGACCGGGGCGCGGAGGCGCTCGACCTCCATGCGCAGACGATCAACCCGCAGTTCGTGCGGCTGCTGCGGACGATCGGCTTCGACCGGCGCTGGGCCAGAGCCGAGGGCGCGTACCTCTGGGATTCCGACGGCAACCGGTATCTGGACATGCTCGGTGGCTTCGGCATGTTCAACGTCGGGCGCAACAACCCGCGCATTCGGGAGGCGCTCGTCGAGGCGCTCGAGCTGGAGCGGCCGGGGTCGGTGCAGCTCGGCGTGGACGCTCTGCCCGCGCTGCTGGCGGAGGAGCTGCTTCGTCGCGCGCCTGCGAGGCTCGAGCGCGCGCTCTTCACGAGCTCCGGCGCCGAAGCGGTCGAGGCGGCGCTGAAGCTCGGCCGCGCTGCGACGGGCCGCCCGCGCGTGCTCTCGGCCGAGCACGGCTTCCACGGGCTCACGCTCGGCGCGCTCTCCGCGAATGCAAGCCCGGAGTTCACCTCGCGCTTCGGCCCGCTGCTGCCGGGCTTCGAGCGCGTGCCCTGGAACGACCTCGAGTCGCTCGAGCGCGAGCTCGCGCGCGAAGACGTCGCGGTGTTCCTGGTCGAGCCGGTGCAGGGCAAGGGCGTCAACCTCCCGGGCTCGGGCTACCTCGAGGGCGCGCAGGAGCTCTGCCGGCGCTACGGGACGCTCTTCTGCGTGGACGAGGTGCAGACGGGCTTCGGCCGCACCGGCCGCATGCTCGCGCTGGAGCACTGGGGCCTCGAGCCGGATCTGGTGACCGTGGCCAAATCGCTCTCGGGCGGCTACGTGCCAGTCGGCGCGCTGTTGATGAGCGCGCAGGTTCAGGAAGCGGTCTTCGACTCGCTCCCGAACGCGGTCAGCCACGGCTCGACCTTCGCGCCGAACGACCTGGCGATGGTGGCCGGGCTCGCGACGTTGCGCGAGCTCGACGAGCAGGGCCTCGTGGAGCGCTCAGCCCGGCTGGGCGAGCGGCTGCTCGAGCGAACCCGGCCGCTGGTCGAGGGCTCGGAGGTCGTGCGCGACGTGCGCGGCCTGGGTCTCATGTGGGCGATCGAGTTCGAGGAGCCTCCGGGCGGTTCGCGCACGTGGAAGCTGCTCGAGCGGATCCAGCCGGGCCTCTTCTCACAGCTCGTGGTGGTACCGCTCTTCCGCGACCACCGGATTCTGAGCCAGGTCGCGGGCCACGGGATGAACGTGGTCAAGGCGCTGCCGCCGCTCGTGGTCACGGAGGAGGATCTCGACTCGTTCGCCTCCGCTCTGGAGGACGACGATCAGCCGCGCGGAGCGGATGCCGCGCGCGCTCGTCCGCTTCGCGCTCGGTGCAGCCCGGGCCGGCGGCAAGCCGCGGCGGCGCTTGACCCGCGCCTAGGGCTCGGAGACTTCTGCGTGGCGCTCGGCGATGCACTGCCGCGCCCAGGCCTCGGAGGCCTCGACCAGGCGGCCGCACATCTGGTCGAGCTCGTGCTCGTCGTCGGGCAGCTGGTCAGGGGCGACCTCGATCCGCACCTGGTTCAGCGACGCCTCGCTCTCCTCGCCGATCTCGTGCCGTCGCTCGGCCACGATCGCCACCTCGCCCACCTTGGGCAGGAGAGACTTGGCGAGCTCGTCGATCTCGGCGGAAGTGGCTCCGCGCCCCGCGAAGACGCCGAAGTTCACACGAACTTCGATTCCCGGCGGCTCGACCTCTCGCACGCAGAACGCAAGCTGCGGCTCGACCCTCATTTCAAAGTCGTACTACCCACCTTTCAGGAACCTAACCTTCGCTCGGCTCCCAGCGGAAGGCCTTCACTGCGACGAGAACCCCGACCAGGCCCCAGGCGACGATCACCGCCACTTCCGTCGGGTAGGACCAGATCTGGTTCCCGTCCAGCATGATCCCTCGCACCAGCCGGATGAAGTACGTCAGCGGCAACACGTCTGCGATCGCGCGCAGAAACGCCGGGAACGAGCCGGGCGAGAAGAACGAGCCCGAGATGAAGGCCGCCGGCAGATAGATCGCATTCACGACCGCCGAGGACCCCTCGGCACTCTTGATCAGCGCGGTCAGCCCGATACCCAGGCCGCAGAACGAGATCACGCCGAGGAGCAGCGCGAGGGCGAGCGATCCCAGGTGGTCGGGCACGCCGACGCCGAAGAGGATCCGGCCGAGAGCGATCAGGCAGGCGACTTCGACCGCGAACGCCGCCACATAGGAGCAGAGCACCGCCGCGATGTACGCCCAGGCCGGCAGCGGCGTCGCGCGCAGGCGCTTGAGAACGCCCGACTCGCGCCTGATCACGAGCACGATCGCGAGCCCCGCGAAGGCGATCGAGATCGCGCCGTAGCCGATCATCCCGGCCTCGAGGTACTTCGACTGCTTCACGCCGGGGTCGCCCTTGACCGTGTCGTTCCCGTACACCGAGCCGAGCAGCACGAAGAGGATGAGCGGGAGCAGGAAGGTGAAGAAGGCGAGCTCGCGGCTGCGCGTGTAGAGCAGGAGCTCGATTCGAAGCTCGTGCCGGAAAAGCCTCACGAAGCCTCTTCCGTCAGCGAGAGGTAGACGTCTTCCAGGCTCGGCCGGCGCACGACCAGGCCCTCGAGCTCGTGCCCGTCGGCCAGAGCTTTCTCGGTCAGCTCGTGCAGCAGGCGCGTCGGCTCGTCGGTGTGCAGGACGACCTCGCGGCCGTTCTCGCGGTAGCGAATCTCCGTCTGCTGGGCCGAGCCGGTCAGCTCGGCGGGCGCGCCGGAGGCGACGATCTCGCCCTGGCGCAGGACTGCGACGCGGTCGGCCAGCTGCTCGGCCTCGTCGAGGTAGTGCGTCGTCAGCAGGATCGTCTTGCCGAGGCTGCGCAGCCCGCGGATCGTCTCCCACGCGCGCCGCCTCGCGCCGGGGTCGAAGCCCGTGGTCGGCTCGTCGAGGAAGATCAGCTCCGGGTCGCCGACGAGCGCGAGGCCGAGGTCGAGCCGGCGGCGCTGGCCTCCCGAGAGCAGGCGCACCCGGTTGTCGCGCTTCTCCTGAAGGCCGACCAGCTCGACCACCTCGTCCGCGGGCCGCGGCTCACGGTAGTAGCCGGCGAAGAGGTTCAGCATCTCGGTGACGGTCAGCGTCTCGTACATCGCAGACGACTGGAGGACGACGCCGATCCGCTCGCGCCAGTCGCCGCCCGCGGCAGCCGGGTCGGTGCCGAGAACCTCTACTTCGCCGGCGTCGCGGCGGCGGTACCCCTCCAGGATCTCGACGGTGGTCGTCTTGCCGGCGCCGTTCGGGCCGAGCAGGCCGAAGACCTCGCCCTGCTGGACCTCGAAGCTGATGCCTCGAACCGCCTCGAGCCCGCCGTAGCTCTTGCGCAGGTCGCGGACGGCGATCGCGGTCATCGCGGGAGGTCGATCGCGACCATGCCGCCCGGCGGGAATGCAGGCTCCGGCCCGCCGGTGAGCGCTGCGGCGATCTGGGAGCAGTCGGGCTGGTGGCCGACGACGACCACGGTCTCGCCGCGCTCTTCGGCGGCGGCGCGGACGGCCTCGGCGGTCGCGCCGGGAGCAAGCCGCTCGTCCGGCTCGGGCTCCAGGCCCGCGGGCCGCGCGAGTTCCTGAGCGGTCTCGCGGGCGCGCAGGAGCGGGCTGGTGAGCACCGCGTCGGGCCGCACGCCGCCGTCGGCGAGCCGCTTGCCGAGCGCGCGCGCGACCTCGCGACCCTCGGGGGTCAGCGGCCGCAGCTCGTCGGGCTCACCGTCGGCAGCTTCCGCGTGACGTACGAGGTAGAGCTGCACCGGCGGGAGCCTACGCGGGGAAGGCGCGGCGCGGCTTGCCGACGTACTCGGCGGACGGGCGGATGATCTTGTTGTCGGCCTGCTGCTCGAGCACGTGGGCCGACCAGCCGGCGACCCGGCTGGCTGCGAAGAGCGGGGTGAACAGGTCGGTCGGGATCGCCGAGGTAGCGGTACACCGAGCCCGGAGTAGAGGTCGACGTTCGGGTAGAGGCCCTTCTCCTCGACGACGGTTCGCTCGGTCGCCTCGGTGATCGCGTACCAGTTCGGCTCGCCGGCGTCCTCGGAGAGCTCCCGCGAGAGCTTCTTCAGGATGACCGCGCGCGGGTCGTAGGCGCGGTAGAGCGGGTGGCCGAAGCCGAACAGCTTCTCCTTGCGCTCGAGGGCGGCGCGCACCTCGTCCGGCGCGCGGTCGGCCGAGCCGATCCGCTCGAAGAGCGCCATCGCGGCCTCGTTGGCCCCGCCGTGCAGCGGGCCGCTGAGCGCGCCGATCGCTGCGACCACGGCGGCGGTCAGGTCGGCGCCGGTGCCCGCGACCACGCGCGCCGTGAAGGTCGAGGCGTTCATCTCGTGCTCGGCGTGCAGGATCATCGCGACGTCGAAGGCGCGCGCGTCGCGCTCGCTCGGGCGCTCGCCGTGCAGCATCGAGAGGAAGTTCTCGGAGTAGGCCAGTGACGGGTCGGGCGCCACCGGCTCGAGGCCCTCCCGCCGCCGGTAGTAGCGCGCGACCATCGTCGGCAGCTGGGCGATCAGCTGGGTGGGCGTTGCCGAGGAGAGCGTCGAGACGGCGGTGCGGAGCACCTCCATCGGCGCGGCGGTGGCGGCCTGGCGGTCGATCGCGTCCGCGGTCTCGGCGGTCAGCTCGCGCTGCTGCGCGAGCTGACCGCGAAAGGCATCCAGGGCGTCTGGCGTCGGCGCGTCGCCCTCGAGCAGGAGCAGCGCGGTCTCCTCGTACGTCGAGCGCTCGGCGAGGTCGCCGATGTCGTACCCGCGGTACATGAGCACGCCCTCGTCGGGATCGATCGACGAGATCGCCGACTCGGCGACGACTACTCCTGAGAGCTGTACTGACTTCTTCGGCACGCCCGCAAGGCTATCTTCGGCGTGTGCGCACGTTCCGCTACGTGGTTGCAGACGTCTTCACCGACAAGCCCCTGGCCGGGAACCAGCTCGCCGTCTTCACGGATGCGCGTGGGCTCGGCGACGACGAGATGCAGTCGCTCGCGCGCGAGATGAACTTCAGCGAGAGCGTCTTCGTGCTCCCACCGGAGAACGACGGTCACGTGCGGATCCGGATCTTCACCCCTACCAACGAGATGCTGTTTGCCGGGCACCCGACGCTGGGGTCGGCTTTCGTGCTCGGGGGGCCGCTTCAGGTCGAAGAGATCCGGCTCGAGACCGGCGCCGGGACCGTGCCCGTGGCGCTCGAGCGCGAGGGCGACCGGATCGTCTTCGGCCGCATGCGGCAGCCGATCCCGACCTGGAAGCCCTATGACGACGAGGCGCGCTTGCTGGCGGCACTCCGGGTCGAGCGCTCGGAGCTGCCGGTCGAGCACTACGACAACGGCATGCAGCACGTGTACGTGGCTCTCGGCTCCGAGGAGGAGGTGGCGGCGCTGAAGCCGGACCTCTCCGCGCTCGTGGAGGTTCCCGCGCTGCTCGGCATCAACTGCTTCGCCGGCTCGGGCACGCGCTGGAAGACCCGCATGTTCGCCCCGGGCGGAGGTGTGGCCGAGGATCCAGCGACTGGCTCAGCGGCCGGCCCGCTCGCGGTGCACCTCGCACGCCACGGTCGGATCGGCTTCGGCGAGGAGATCGAGGTCTCGCAGGGCACGGAGATCGGCCGGCCCTCGACGCTCTACGCGCGCGCCGACGGCTCGGCGGAGAAGCTCGACGTGGTCGAGGTCGGCGGCAGCGCCGTGATCGTCGCGCGCGGCGAGTTCAGGCTTCCCTGAGCTCCAGCGCCTCGATCTCCGGCAGCTCGATCACGAGCGCGCGCCAGAAGAGGCCGCCGTCGGTCGAGAGGTAGAGGCGGTTGCGGGCGGCGTAGAGGACGACATCGGGGTTGTCCTCGCCAAGTCGCGACGGCACGGCCCGCCGGGAGGCCTCCGCCCGACTCGCGCCACGTGCGGCCCGCGTCGTTCGAGACCACGAGCGGAGGGCGGCGATCGACCACGGCGACGACCGTGGAGCCCGTCGCGGCCGCGGAGACGAGCAGCGGCAACGTCAGCTCGACCCGAGGCGGTTCCACCGCGGCGTCCACGAGGCCGAGCACCACTTCCTCTTCGAGGTCTACTTCGAAGACGCCGTCCACCGTACGGACGAGGGCCCTCACTTCACCCGCCTGCCGAGCAGCCCGGCCACGAGTGCGGTCGCGCGGCGGGCGGCAGCTGTTGGCGCGTGGCCCGTCGAGCGCGAGACGAGGTAGGCCGCCGCGAAGGCGTCGCCCGCGCCGGTCGGGTCGGTCTCGCCGTCCACTGCCCGCGCAGGTACCTGTGTCAGCTTCCCGTCGGCGAGGACGAGCGAGCCCCGGGAGCCCTGCGTGAGGACGACCTCGGGAACCCCGAGTGAACGCAGCGCGTCCTCGTCCGGCTCTCCGACGAGCGCCTCGGCCTCCTCCTCGGCGAGCTTGAGGATCGAGACGTTGCGAAGCACCTCCGGGTCGTAGTCGCCGTCCAGCTCCAGCGGCCCGGTTCGTGCCGGCCGCACGAGCCCCTGGCCGTCGAACGAGACGCGGCGATCGCGCGCCAGCGCAGCCAGCGTCTCGGCGGGGAAGTCCGACCGGGCCAGCGCGCCGACGTGCACCCAGTCCGTGCGCTCGAGCCCGTGCAGGTCGGCGGTCGTCCAGGGGTCGCCGAGCGCGTCGACGGTCATCACGCGCCGGTCGCCTTCGTAGTGGAACGAGAACGCGGCGGTCGAGGAGCCGCCGCGCCAGAGCACCGGCAGTCCGAGTCGCACGAGCGGGATCAGCAGCGAATCGCGGTCGCCGTCGGCGCATTTCGCCCCGAGGAGCGCGGGCCGGCCGAGCACTCGCAGCGCGCGGGCCGCATGGAAGGGCGCACCGCCGGCACGCGGCGGCCCCTCGTCAACGAGGTCGCGTGAGAGGTTCCCGACGACTGCGACCGGCCGCACGACGCGAATCTATCCAGGCGGCGAGCAGCGTCAGGCAGAAGGCGGCGGCAAAGCTCGGCAACGAGGCCGTCAGGCGTGCATGCCCCGGGCTCAGGTGCTCGACGAGGTCGGTCCACCAGCTCGGGCCCTGCGGAGAGAGCCACTGGTAGAGCGCGAAGCCGGCGACCCAGGCCACCAGCCGCTCGAGGCGCACGGCCGGACCCTCGAAGATGTCCTGCTCCGAGTAGTGCGCGCCGCGTGTCAGCCAGTCGGCCAGCAGCACCGCGAACAGCGGCACGAAGACGGAGCCGAGCAGGTACAGGAAGGTCAGGTAGTTGCCGAGATCGATCGCGATCGCGCCGGCGGTGGCGGTCACGGCGACGAGCACGATCAGCAGTCGCTGTGAGGCCCACGGCAGGATGTTCTGGATCGAGACAGCGGTCGAGTAGATGTCGGCGAAGGCCTCGTCGCTCTCGTCCACGGTCAGCATCAGCAGCGCGATCACCGCAAGGACGCTGCCGGTCGCCACCACGTTGGGGATCTGCGTCGGCTCGCTCAGGTTGCGCGAGAGCACGAGCAGCGTGCCCAGGCCGAAGCACCAGAGCGTGGGGAGCAGGTAACCGACCCCGGTGCCCAGGAACGCGCTGCGCCGGTCGCGCGCGAAGCGCGTGTAGTCGGCGGCGAGCGGCGTCCAGGAGATGATGCTCGCCAGCACGAGGTCGATTCCCTGGCCGAGCGAGACGCCGCCCTCGCCGCCCTGTCGCCAGAGCTGGTGGAGATCCGCCTTGTCGAGTGCCCACCAGGTCAGGTAGACGATCGACGCCGCGACCGCCCAGACGGCGAACTTGCGCAGGTAGCGGCGGATGAACCCGATCGGCCCGAGCAGCCCGAGCCCGAGCGAGATCGCCCCGAAGACGAGGGCCCACACCCAGCGCTCGTCGAAGCCGAAGACCCGGTCGGAGAGGGCTGCGGCCGCGCTGGAGATGATGATCAACTCGAAGGTCGACCAGCCGAGATTCTGCGCGACGTTGAGCACCGTCGGCGCGTAGGAGCCGCGGCGGCCCAGCGGCGCGCGCAGCAGCACCATCCCGGGCACGCGCGCGTCGGCGCCGATCGCCCCGGCGAGGCCGAGCAGGGCGTTGCCGGCGATCGCGCCGACCACGATCGCCACGAGCGCCTGCTTGAGCGAGAGCATCGGCACGAGCCCCGCGGCGGCGACGATCACGAGCAGGCTGACGGAGAGGTTGCCCCAGAGCAGGGTCAGGTCGAGGAGGCCGAGCACGCGCAACCGCTCGGGCACGGGCGTGATCCCCCAGGAAGGCGTACGCTCGTCCACCGGCGGGCCAGGCTAAGGGACGGCACCCCGCGCCTAGGACTGCTTCACGGGTGCGGAGAAAGCGGCCGCCGCGCCGAGCCCGACGAACACCGAGCCCGAGACGTAGCGCTGGACCTGCGGGAAGCGCCTGCTGCGGCGCAGCCGCTCGCCGAGCGTCCCGGCGACCAGCGCCCAGACGCCGTCGCTGAGGAAGCCGAGGGCGGCGAAGAGGAGGCCGAGCAGGAGGATCTGCGCCCACGCGGCCCCGCGCGTCGAATCGACGAACTGCGGCAGGAACGCCAGAAAGAAGAGCGCGGTCTTCGGGTTGAGCACGTTGACGACGATCCCCTGGCGGTAGAGGCGGCTCAGGCTGCGCGACCCCGCCACCCGTCCCTCGTCGGGCCGCTCGAGCCCGGCCAGCCGCCGGATGCCGACCACGATCAGATAGGCCGCGCCGAGGTACTTGACCACGTCGAAGGCGAGCGCGGAGGAGGCGAGCAGCGCCGAGAGGCCGATCGTGGCCGCCGCGATGTGCACCAGCGTCCCGGTCGTGATCCCGGCGACCGACGCCATTCCGGCGCGGCGCCCGTGCGAGACGCTCTGCGTGACGATGTAGAGCACCGAGGGCCCAGGCACGACCAGCAGCAGGAGCGCGGCCCCGACGAAGAGCGCGAGGCGGGACGGATCGGGCATGCCGCGACGATACCGTGTGCCCGTGGCCGGAACGATCGTCGCGATGGGCGGGCTCCCCTGGGAAGACGAGGTGCGGCGCCGCCTGCTCGAGGACTACGTCTTCGGGCTCGACCGGCAAGGAGCGGCCGCGGGTGCTGTTCGTACCGACCGCCGTCGCGGACGCCCCCGACCTGACGCTGTGGGGCTACTCGGCGCTTGGCGACCGCGCCCGGGTCTCGCATGTGCTCGTTCTTCCCATGGCCCCCGCCCGATCTGCGAAAGGCTGCCCTGGAACAGGACATCATCTTCGTTTCGGGCGGCAACACGGCGAACGCGCTTGCGATCTGGCGCACGCACGGCTTCGACCAGATCCTGCACGAGGCCTGGGAGGCGGGCGTGGTGCTCACCGGGTGGAGCGCCGGGATGCTGTGCTGGTTCGAGGCGGCGGTGACCGACTCGTTCGGGCCGGAGCTCCAGGGCATGCGCGACGGGCTCGGGTTTCTCCCCGGCAGCGCCTGCCCGCATTACGACGGCGAGGCTGAGCGCCGACCGGTCTACACGAAGCTCGTCGCGCGAAGGGTTCCCACCAGGCCTCGCCGCGGACGACTGCGTTGCGCTCCGCTTCGACGGCACCGAGCTTGCAGAGGTCGTGACCGCGCGTCCGGGCGCCGGTGCCTACCGCGTCTCGGCCGAAGGCGAGGAGCCGATCGAGGCGCGCCCGCTGTTCAGCGGGCCTTGAAGCGCGTCGCCTCCTCGGAGCCGCCCGTCGCGTCTCCCGCGCTGTAGGAGTGCGCGCCGGCGCCGGCAAGCCGACCGGCGTCGACGATCAGGTACTCCTCCCGGATCGGGCGCTCGTCGAACCAGCACTCGAGAATCTCGCGGACCCCGGCCGCGTAGCGGGCCTGGGCCGACAGGCTCGAGCCGGAGATGTGCGGCGTCATGCCATGGTGAGGCATCGTTCGCCAGGGGTGATCGGCCGGCGCCGGCTGGGGGAACCACACGTCACCTGCGTACGCGGCGAGGTGCCCGGATTCGCAGGCGGCCGCGACCGCGTCGCGATCGCAGATCTTGCCGCGAGCCGTGTTCACGAGATAGGCGCCGCGCTTCATTCGGCCGATCAGCTCGGCGTCGAAGAGATGCTCCGTCTCCGGATGCAGCGGCGCATTGATCGTGACCACGTCGCACACCTCTACGAGCGACTCGACGGTCGGGTGGTAGGTGACCCCCAGCTCCTCCTCGACCTCCGCCGGCAGGCGGTGCCGGTCGGTGTAGTGCAGGCCCACCTCGAACGGCTTCAGCCGGCGCATGACCGCCGAGCCGATGCGGCCGGCTCCCACGGTTCCCACCTGCATGCCCTCCAGGTCGTAGGAGCGCGAGACGCAATCGGCGATGTTCCAGCCACCGTCGACGACCCACTGGTAGGACGGGATGTAGTTGCGCACGAGGGCGAGGATCGCCATCACCACGTGCTCGGAGACGCTGATGCTGTTGCAGTAGGTCACCTCGGCAACGGTGATGCCGCCGTCGATCGCCGCCTGGAGATCGACGTGGTCCGAGCCGATCCCCGCGGTGACCGCCAGCTTGAGCCCGGGCGCCTTGGCGATCCGCTCGGCGGTCAGGTATGCAGGCCAGAACGGCTGCGAGATCACGATCTCCGCGGCCGGGAGCTCCTGCTCGAAGACGGAGTCGGGCCCGTCCTTGTCGGCAGTGACGATCAAGTCGTGCCCGCGCTCCTCGAGAAAGCTCCGTAGCCCCAGCTCGCCCGACACGCTTCCGAGCAGCTCCCCGGGGGTGAAGTCGATCGCCTCGGGAGTCGGAGTGGTCTGGCCGTCGTGGTAGCCCTCGATCTTCGGGATCTCGTCCCGCGCGTACTCCGGGGGATACCCGCTCACCGGATCGTCGTAGAGCACGCAGAGGATGTTCGCCATCGCGTTCTATCCCTCCCTCACGGTTGGCTTTGTGACGTCGAGGCGAAGCACGTCGGGACGGTGGTAGTGCCCGACGGGATCGAAGCGCTGGCGCTCCTCCGCGAGCCGCTGCGGATCGAGCTCCGCGTAGAGGATCCCCTCGTCGTCCCAGAGCGGGCCGGCGAGGTAGCTGCCGTCCGGCCCCAGGATCGCCGAGCCGCCGCGGCCGATCACGTCGAGCCCCTCGAGGAGGCGACGGAGCGGGAAGTCGTCCGGGTAGCTCGAGGCCCGCTGGAAGTGCGACGGCGAGATCACGAAGGCGCGCGACTCGCGTGCGATGTGCACGAGCGTGGACTGCCAGCCCTCGCTGTCGTCCGCGGTCGAGGCGATGTAGAGCTCGACCCCGGACTCGTAGAGCGCGAACCGCGCCAGCGGCATGTAGTTCTCCCAGCAGATCAGCCCGCCGATCCGGCCGAGCGGCGTCTCGACTGTTTCGAGCCCGCCCCCGTCGCCCGGGCCCCAGACCAGGCGCTCGTGATTGGTGGGGACGAGCTTGCGGTGCCTGAGAGCGAGCTCGCCGTCGGGGCCGTGGTAGAGCAGCGAGTTGTAGAGCGTCCCCGGCCGGGCGGGGTCGCGCTCGGTCACGCCGGTCACGAGCCAGAGCTCGTTCTCACGGGCGATCTCGCCGAGCCGCCGCTCCGCGGGCCCGGGGATCTCGACCGACTCGCGCGCGAGCAGCGCGAAGGCCTCCTTGGCACCCTCCTCGGCCCAGCCCGCGAGCGCCTTGGCCCAGGTGGACGAGGGGTAGGCCGGAACGAACGCCTCGGGGAAGACGGCGAGCCGGGCGCCCTTGGCGGCAATCTCGGCCGCACCGGCGGCAAGCTTCTCGATCGTCGCGTCGCGGTCGAAGATGACCGGCTCGAGCTGGGCGCACGCGACGGTGACGGGCTCGCGCATGGGCAGATTGTGTCAGCGCAGGACGCGCAAGACGGCCCGCATGCCGAGGGCGCGGTGATCTGCCACCGAGCACCAGAGCCGGTAGCGGCCGGGGAGCAGTGAGATCTCGAGCGTCGTGCGGCGGCCGGGCTTCGTGCCGGGGATCCGGTAGGTGCGCGTGCCCCCGATCCGGCGCAGGCGCAGGTCGTGCACGTCCTCACCGTCGTTCTGCAGCTCGATCTCGACCCGGCCCGCCTTCACGGAAGGCCGTGAGAGCACGAGGTGGAACTCCTTCGCGCTCACGCCGAGCCGTGCGGGAGTGGGTTGCCAGCCGAATGCGGCCGCGAGCACGGCGGTGGCGATCAGCTTCGTCACGAGAGCAGCGCCGGCCTGGCGAAGGAGCGGGCGCCGGGGATGATCGCGTCGGCGTCGGCGCCCAGCCACTGCTCGACCAGCGCGCAGTAGACCGCCCGGAAGTCGGAGGTGGGGCGCAGGTTGCCGTCCTCGTCGAGGTTCTTCAGCCCCGGGAACTCGCCGATCATCTGCCCCTTGACGCGTGAGCCGATCAGGAAGGCGGTGCCGGCCGCGCCATGGTCGGTGCCGTCGCTGCCGTTCTCCTCGCCGCGCCGGCCGAACTCGGACCAGACGAGCGTCAGCACGCGGTCCGACAGGCCGCGCGCCTCGAGGTCGCGCTGGAAGGCGAACAGGCTCTGCGCCGTCAGGTCGAGCCCGTCGGCGAGCGCCTTGGGCTGGTCGGAATGCGTGTCGTACTCGCCGGGAGCGGTCAGCGCGACGCAGTGCAGCGGCAGGCCGGCGCCGAGCATCGCCGCCAGGCCCGCGAGCCGGTGCGGGAAGGAATCGTCGCTCTGCGGGTAGGCGACCGGGCTGCCGTAGCCGTTCTGGCTCCCAGCCGCAAAGGGCGCCAACTGGCGGCGCAGTCGGTCGGACTGAGCCGTCGCCTTGGCGGCCTGGTTCAAGAACGGGTCGGAGCGCCGCGCGCCCAGCGGCGCCAGCGTCTCCAGCATCCGCTCCTCGACCTGGCCCCAGACGCCCGGTGCCCAGAAGCCGTAGTCGTCGGGGCCGGCCACCGCCGCCACCGGCACCTTCGCCGAGGCGAGCGACGGCTGGAGCTGATACTCGAGCGAGAGCCCCTGGAGCGGGTTGTCCTTCGTGCCCGCGTGGTCGAGGTAGCGCCCCATCCAGCCGGTGGCGAGCCGGGCGTCGGTCGCGCCCACCTCCCAGAAGTGCCGCGAGGTGAAGTGCGACTGATCCGGGTGGGTGTAGCCGACGGCGGGGAGGACCGAGACCTTGCCTTCGCCGTGCAGCGTCGCGAACGGCTTCAGCGAGGGGTGCCAGTGCAGGCGGGGATCCTCGGCGAAAGCGGTGCCGGCCGAGGCGGGCAAGGCGAGCTTCGGGCGCAGCTTCCGGTAGTCCGGGTCGAGCGCGGGATAGAGCACCGAGAGCGAGTCGGCGCCGCCGGGGAGGAAGACCGAGACGAGCACCGGTTGAGCCGGGCCGGACGCCGCGCGCGCGATCCCTTCCTCGAACAGGCCGAACTTGCCGAGTCCGTAGATGGAGAGCGCGAGCCCGAAGGCGCCTGCGACAAAGGTGCGCCGGTCGAGCCCCGTGCCCGCCGGCGAGGGCATTCCCGGCTCGATCGCCGGCAGCCCGCGTCCTGCCTCGGCAGCGCCGCGCCGGATGAGCGAGGCGCGGGAGAACTCGTCACAGTGATGGCAGGGACGGTTCATCAGCAGGTCTGGAGGTCCGGGGAAGCGGCAAGCAGCTGTCGCAGCGCGTTCTCGATCAGAGCCGGGTACTGCTCCTTCTTCCACTGCGAATGAGCGTCGGAGAGCGCTCGCTTCGCGAAGCGCTTCAGTTCGGCGTGGGTGTGGCCTGTGAGCGTGGGGTCGCCGAGGAAAGCCTCCGCCCGGCGAAGAAGCTTCGCGGCGTCGTTCGGCAGCTTCGCCTTGTCGCTCTTCAGGACGTGCGGCCGGATCGCGTACGAGGCAATGATCCAGCGCGCTCGGTAGCTGGCCGTATCGAGCCAGCGGGCATCGTCCCAGCCCGCGACATTCGGCGGGTAGAACAACTGCTGGCCGGCCAGGCTCATCAGCCACGTCCACGATTCGGTGTCGATCCCGCGCTTGAGCGCCCGCAGGAGACCTGTCACATAGACGGCCGGCGGCTTGACCATCCGCGGGCCCGTGTAGAGCGCGGGGTGGCGCAGGATCGCCTCGACCACGGGCTGGATCTCGTACCCGCTGCTTCACGTACAGCCGCTCCAGCGCCCGCTTCGTCCCCGCCTTCGGCGGCACGGGAACGAAGTAGCCCCAGAGCTTCGTCACGAAGAAGGACGGGTGCAGCCGGTGGTGGACGCAGAGGCGGCACGAGTCGCGCCAGTCGAACCGGCCGCGCTTGCCGAAGATCGTCTTCACGCCCGGGTCGTGGCGCTCCTTGTCGAAGCGGAAGCGGACCGGGCCGAGGTTCTCGCTCCAGCTGTTTCGCCAGCCGGTCAGGGCGCGAGCCTGCTGGCGCACGTCGCGCTCGGTGTAGCCGCGGCCGGCGCCGAGCGTGAAGAGCTCCATCAGCTCGCGCGCGTAGTTCTCGTTGGGCGACCAGCGCGTGTTGTCGGTTCCGGAGAGCCAGAGCAGCATCGCCGGGTCGCATGTCACCTCGGTCAGGAGCTCCGGGAAGGAGCCGAGCCCGTGCTGGCGGAAGAGCCTGTTCTGGCGCAGCATCAGCCGGGTGGAGTCGACGCCCTCGCGCGAGGTGGCGAACCAGTCGTGCCAGATGAGGGTCATCCGCTCGGCCAGCGGCCGGCTCGTCCGAACCATCCTGTCGAGCCACCAGAGCTGGTCGTGGCCCCAGCGGTCGTAGGGCGCGAGAGGACGGCCGCGGTCGTCGTGGGGCTTCGGGCCTTTCAGCCGCTCGCGGCGAGGGTGCGTCAGCGAGCGCACGGCGCCGTCGAGTCCCAGGCGCGCGAGCTTCTCGGCCTCTCCGGGGCGTGGGCCGAAACCGGCACGCCAGAGCAGGCGCTCGGCCTGCGGCTTGCCGAAGGGCCCGCGGTAAACGGGAGGCGGCATCTGTTCGTTATCGGCGCATTGCGCCGAGGGTTGAGCGCTAGAGCCAGCTCGCGCTGGAGCACCGACGCGACCGCGGTCAGCGCCAGCCGCGTCTCCTCGTCCGTGGGCTCGCGCGTCGTCACGCGCTGGAGCGCGAGCCCAGGGAGGAGAAAGGCCCGCGCGACCCGGGTGCGCGAGGTCTGAACGAGCTGCCAGAGCTCCATCGTCAGCGCCAGCGAGACCAGCGTGACGGCAAAAGGCGTGTAGAGCGCGGCCGGGAGCGGCCAGAGGCGGTCGGCGGCGATCGAGACCGGTACGACGAGCGCCGCGAAGTTCGTGCCGCACCGCGGTGCGAAGCGCGACGGCTTCACCTCGCCACGCCAGGTCGCGGTGAGCCGCCGCTCCTCGGCCGCGGCGATTGCGCGGTGCTCCGCCCCGTGCAGGAAGAGGGTGCGCCCGCGCAGCATCCACGCGAGCAGCACGATGCCGGTCCCGACTCCGAGCGGAAGAGACGCCGACTGCGGCAGGAAGATCAGCGAGAGCGGCGCTAGCAGGGCCGTCAGCAGCAGCAGGCGCTCACCGCGTCCCGCGACACCTGCGCCGCGGAAGAGGGGAGCCAGCGCCGCGAAGAGGCGCACGAGCCCGCGCACGAGCGGCACGCGGCGCACCAGGCGCGACGGGGCCGGCATTCCGCCCTCGCGCACGGAGCCGTCACGGCCGGCAAAGGCCCAGTAGTGCTCGCTCGCGATGACGATGCCGTCGGCGCGGGCCATGCCACCCAGGCGCGGCAGCTCCGCCGTCGCGTCGGCCTGCGCGAGCAACTCGGAGACGGGAGAGCGATCCACCCAACAAGGATCGCCACAAGAGGGCCGCCCGGCAAGTGCCGGGCGGCCTAATAGCGCTCGAGGAAGGACCTACCAGCGGCCGCGCGAGAAAAAGCCCAGCAGCAGGAGCACCAGCACGATGATCAGGATGATGTAGAGAAGCGACACGGAGGAGCCCCCCTTCTTTGATGTCGACGTGTGTCTGAGGAACAACGTTCGTTGCCCTCGGACGGTTACGCCGCCTGAACTTCGACTTCGCTGTTCGAAAGGTCGATGTTCGACCGGCCTCCGCGGTCCCAATCCACGAGGATGGTTCCGTCGTCATTGAGGCTCCTGACCTCGCCGACCTCACCGACCATCGCCACAAGGTCCTGCGCCTCGGTCGAGAGGAGTGTCACTCTGGCGCCCACTTTGCCGCCCAAGGCGAGTCTGAGCTGCAGAACACGTGCGCCTCGAGGGTCCATGCACTCACTTTAGGCCCGCGGTCGGACCCCTTGGGGTCGCTCGAACGCTTAGAAGACCGATCCTACCCCGACCATGAGCGGAAAATCACGATCGCCACTCCGCTCCGCGTGATGACAACGACGTCTCCGTTCCTGCCGGGGAAGGTCGTCACAACCGTCTCCGGCGGCGGCGGCACCCTTACGCGGCAGGCGACAATGCTGTTGCCGCTTGGCGTTCGGACTGTCATGCCGACCCCGTCGAACAACGGGCCACTCTCCACGAACCGCACTTGACAGAACTGCTGTGGGACAGGACTCGCGCCAGCCACAGCGACGGCCGGTAGCGCTAGCGCAGCGACGGCCGTGACGACCAGTCGGATCCCTTTCATGGGCCGATCCTTTCTTGTTGCCGCAGAGGCACGATCATCTCACGATCCCCGGACGATGGAAACAACGCGAGCCCGCGGAGCGAACCCGTTGCTTGGCACACCCACGCTGACTCTAAAGCTTCCTGGCCAGCCGTCTGCTTAACGCAGGCTTAACGCCGCGCAACCGGGCCTGAACATGCCGGGGCTATAACCAGGGCCGTGGCTGGACGCTTGCGCCTGGACAACGCCGCCGGGCTCGTGGTCAGCCGCCGTACTCGGCGGTGGTCTCGCGCTCGGCGGCGCGGCGCTCTTGGGCGGCGTGGGCAACTCGACGACGACCGTGCGCGAGGTCCTACCGGTGCCGGTGCCCCCCGATCCGCTCCCGGCCGCGAGCGGGTCGAGCAAGGGCCTCACGATCAACCAGATCTACCGCCGCGCCGCGCCGGGTGTCGTCCAGGTGACGGCGACGCAGATCGTGAGCACGCCCGCGGTCGATCCATTCTTCGGCTCCCCGTTCCCACCGCAGGCCCGGCAGACCGAGGCGCTCGGCTCCGGCTTCGTGATCGACAAGGCCGGCCACGTTGTGACGAACTACCACGTCGTCGCAGGAGCCCGGGCCGTCGAGGTCAGCTTCTCCAACAACGAGAGCCTGAAGGCCCGCATCGTCGGCACCGACCCCTCGACCGATGTTGCCGTCCTCCAGGTGGACGCGCACTCACGCGCCCTCACGCCGCTCAACCTCGGCAACTCCGACGAAGTCCACGTGGGCGACTCCGTGGTCGCGATCGGCAATCCGTTCGGCCTCGAGCGGACGGTCACGACCGGGATCGTGAGCGCGCTCCAGCGTGTCATTCCGGCTCCGAGCCGCAACTACTCGATCGACCACGTGATCCAGACCGACGCGGCGTTGAACAAGGGCAACTCCGGCGGCCCGCTGCTCGACGTGGGCGGCGAGGTGATCGGCGTCAACTCGCAGATCCAGACGGGCGATCCCACGGCCCAGGGCAACGTCGGCGTTGGCTTCGCGGTGCCGATCAACACCGTCAAGACCGTCGCCGCACAGATCATCAGGACCGGTCACGCCGAGCACGCCTTCCTCGGGATCACCGGGCAGCCCGTGACGCGACTCCGCGGCCAAGCTCTTCCGCCTCCCCTCGAACCACGGCCTGCTCGTCGAGACCGTGAAGCCCGGCAGCGCGGCCGCCAAAGCGGGCCTGCGCGCCGGCACTCAGAGCGCGACCCTCGCCGGGGTCACGTACCCGCTGGGCGGCGATCTGATCGACACCGTCGAGGGCGCTCCGCTGCACTCGATCGAGCAGCTCCGCGATGCGATCGGCGACAAGAAGCCCGGTGACGAGGTGAAGCTCGGCGTCTACCGCGGCGACCAGCATCGAACCGTGACAGTCAAGTTGGGACGGCAGCCATCGACCTGACCGTCCAATCCGGCCCCGACCCCCTGGGGCCCGGTTCCCGGCAGAGGCCGTACGCCAGCATGGCCGGCTGGGATCACGCGAGAGGGGCCGGTAGCCTGCCCCGGCCTCTCTCGTTTTTCTCCTCCCGCTAGGCGGCTCGCTCGGCCGCGGCCTTGATGCCTTCCCCGAAGGTCGGAAAGATGTGGTGCATCGCGGCGAGCTCGTCCACTGTGGCGCCGAGCCGCAGGCCGATCGAGAAGCCCTGGACGATGTCGCCCGCGTTGCGCGAGACAACGTGCAGACCGAGCACGCGGCGGCTCGAGCGGGTCGAACACGATCTTGAAGAGCCCGTGCTTGGCGTCGATGAACGAAAAGCGGCGCACGTGGTCGTTGGTCACGGTGCCGACGTCGAGGCCCTGCTCGCGCGCCTCGTCCTCGGTCAGTCCGACCCCGCCGAGCTCCGGGTCGGTGAAGATCGCGGTCGGAAGCACCGAGTAGTCGGCGGCCGGCCCGTCCTCCTCGAACATGTCCGCGACGGCGATCCGCGACTGGTACTGCGCCACCGGGGTCAGCTGCGCGATCGCGGTGACGTCGCCCGCGGCCCAGATTCCCGGTACCGAGGTGCGGAGGTGCTCGTCCACCGCGATGCCCGCCTTCGTCGTCTCGATGCCGAGCGCCTCGAGGTTCAGGCCCTCGAGGTTGGGCACTCGGCCCGAGGCGAGCAGGATCTGCGCGGCCCGCACCTCGTACTCGTCCGAGCCGTCGCGGGGCCGATCAGCGCGACGATCTCGGCGCCCTCGCGCCGGACGCTCTTGACGAAGACCGAGGTGGCGATCGTGAGCCCTTCGTCGACGAGCGCGGCCGCGAGCGTCGCCGAGGCTTCGGCGTCGGAGGCGGGCGCGATCCGGTCGGCCGCGTCCACGATCGTCACCCGCGAGCCGAAACGCGCGAACATCTGGCCGAACTCGAGTCCGACCGCGCCCCCGCCGACGACGAGCAGCGACTCCGGCAGCTCGGTCAGCTCGAGCGCCGAGACGTGGTCGAGCCAGCCGACTTCTTCGAGGCCCTCGATCGGCGGGACCGCCGTGCGCGAGCCGGAGGCGATCAAGATGCGGTCGGCTTCGAGCACGTCCTCGCCCACCTGCACCCTCCGCGCATCCAGGAGCGACGCCTCGCCCGTGTAGGTCGCGTAGCCCTTCGCCCGGAGCTCCTCGACCCACTGTTCCTGCGGTTTCTTGAGCGACTGCTTCCAGGCGTAGAGGCGCGCGAGGTCGACCGAGGCGCGACCGGCCTCGACGCCGATCTTGGGCGCAAGCGCGTTCACGTCGTGCGCCAGCTCCGCGGCGACGAGATAGGCCTTCGTGGGTTGGCAGGCGACGTTGGGACAGCTTCCGCCCCAGCGTTCCTTCTCGATCAGCGCAACCCGAGCCCCATGCTTGTGGGCGGCTGTATTGGCCGCGTCCCTCGCCGCGGACCCCGCTCCGATCACGATCAGGTCGAACCGCTCGCTCATACGCCTCCTCCTTCGTCTGCCTGATTGTGTCGCCTTGAGGCGCTTCGTTACAGTCGCGGCGTGGCCGTGGCCGGGTCAGCCGAGGCGCAGCTTCTAGAAGCGCTGCGCGCGGGGGACGAAGCCGCCTTCGCGCAGCTCGTGCGCGAGTACCAACCGTCGCTCGTGCGGGTGGCGCGGATCTACGTCTCGACACAGGCCGCAGCCGAGGAGGTGGCGGCGGAGACGTGGCTAGCCGTGCTCAACGGACTCGACCGCTTCGAAGGCCGCTCCTCGCTCAAGACCTGGATCTTCCGGATCCTGACCAACATCGCGAAGACCCGGGCACAGCGCGACGGGCGCACGCTTCCGTTCTCGGCGCTGCAGGACCCGGGACGGGTGCCCGAGGCAGCCCTCGACGCCGACCGCTTCCTCGATCCTGAGCATCCGCGCTGGCCGGGCCACTGGGCCGTGCGGCCGGAGCCCTGGCCGGAGGACGCGCTGGTCGCCGCCGAGACCCAGGCGGTCGTGGCCGAGGCGATCGAGGCGCTGCCGCCGGCCCAGCGCGCCGTCATTTCCTTGCGCGACGTCGAGGGTTGGAGCAGCGAAGAGGTCCGTAACGCTCTCGAGCTCAGCGAGACCAATCAACGGGTACTGCTCCATCGCGCCCGCTCGAAGGTGCGGCGCGCGCTCGAGTCCTACCTGGGTGAAGACACATGAGCCAGGACACCGCACAGCTGAGTTGCCAGGAGCTCGTCGAGCTCGTGACTGACTACTTCGAGGGCGCGCTGTCCCCCGAGGAGCACGCGCGCTTCGAGGCCCACGCCGAGCGCTGCCAGGGATGCGGCGTCTACCTCGAGCAGATGCGCGTGACCGTCGAGCTGCTCGGGCACCTGCCCGCGGCCGCGCTTCCGGACGGTGCCGAGCGGGAGCTGCTCGAGGCCTTCCGCGGCTGGCGCTCCACCTGAGTACCGTTACGCGCTCTGATCGAGCAGAAATTCGGAGAAAGCGGCCCCTGGTCGCTGGGCCTCGAGGAGGAGCTGTTGATCCTCGACGCCGAGAGCTACGCCCTCGCGCCCGAGGTGAAGGCCCTCGTCGACTGGGCCGAAGGCCGCGCGCTCCCCGGCGTGCTCAAGATGGAGCTGCTCGCTTCGATGGTCGAGGTTGCGACCGGCGTCTGCGACTCGCCGCAGGAGGCCCTCGCCGCGCTCGCCGAGTTGCGGGCCGCCGCCGCCGAGGCCGCGGTCGCGAACGGCCTGCTGGTGGCCGCCTCCGGCACGCATCCGTTCAGCGTTCCCGAGCAGCAGGACATCGCGCCGGATCCCCGCTACAAGGAGTTCGTCGCGTACGCCGGCATCTCGGCCCGTCGGCAGGCGGTCTGCGGGCTGCACGTACACGTGGGCATGCCGGGGCCGGAGGAGTGCATGCGCGCGCTCGAGGGCGTGTTGCCCTGGCTGCCCCTCATCCTCGCGCTCTCGGCGAACTCGCCCTACCTCGCCGGCGAGGAAACCGGCCTCGCGTCAAAGCGGGCCGAGGTGCTGGCGCTGCTCCCCCGCGCCGCCGCGCCGCCGGCGTTCACCTCCTACGCCGAGTGGGAGGCGTTCGTCGAGCGCTACGTGCGCCTCGGCCTGGCCGACGGCTACACCCGCTTCTGGTGGGACGCGCGGCCGCACCCTAGCCTCGGGACGCTCGAGATCCGCAGCGCCGACCAGCCCACGGCGCCCGAGCTGAGTGCCGCTTTCGCGGCCCTGCTCCAGGCGCTCTGCGTGACCGCGGTCGAAGGGCCGCCGCCGGCGGCCGCGAACCGCGGGGACTACGCACAGAACCGCTGGGCCGCACTGCGTTTCGGCCCGCGCGCCGAGCTCGTCCATCCGAAGGGCGACCGGCTCGCGAAGGTGCCGGAGCTCCTGACGGAGATACTCGAGCTCGTCGAGCCCGCGGTGCGCGAGCTGGGTACCGAGGAGCTGCTGTCGGCGCTGAACCCCGTGCGCTGCGAGGGCGACCGGCAGCTCGAGATCGGCCGGGAGCGGGGCCTCGAGGCCGTTGCCGCGGACCTCGCCGAGCGGACGGTACGATCGGGCTAGATGGGAGCGCAGACTGAAACGATCCAGGTCAGCGGCATCCGCTGCGAGCGTTGCGTCGGCCGGCTTGCCGGCGCCCTGCGCGGCCATGACGGCCTCGAGTTCGCGAACGCGAACCTGATGGGCCAGGTTCAGCTCGAGTGGGACGACGAGCGCACCGACCGCGAAGCGATCCTCGCCGCGATGGCGAAGGCCGGCTTCCGCCTGCTCGAGCCGGTCTAAGGAGCCTTAGTTCTGCCGTTACTCGTGCGAGTCGGACGGGATGATCTGCCTGCCCCCACCGGAGGACCCGGTCTTGTGCTGAAGCATGCGGGCGCGATGCTCGGCCTCCGGCTCGAGGCCAAGCCGCAGGTTCTCCTGCTCCGCGCTCCAGGCCGGGTCGTCGGGGTCGAGCTTGATGGGGCCATCGGCGAGGCCGTAGTACTCGGCAACAGCCTGGCGGTCGAACTGAGCGTCCTCGACCCGAGGGCCGGCCTCGACCAGCTCCTTCGAGACCGTGAGGGTGACGATACGCTCAGCGTCGTCCGCGCCGGCGAAGGCGAGCGGGATTGCGAACTGCCTCTTGTGCCGGTCGTGCTCCTCGACTATCAGGTGGTCGTCCTCGACCCGGGTGACGTGCCCGAGCGTGAACTCGTCGCTCGTGATGACGTCGTAGCCTTCCATTCGGCAAGCCTACGCGATCCGCGGGAATGGAGCGGTCTCCGGGCTCGTTTCAGGGCAAAACAGGCAATGCTAGGGTGGCCGCCATGAGCGAGACCACTCCCGAGGCGGAACCGAGGAAGCTGGCGGAAGAGGCCCGCGACCGCGTCCGTTTCGAGGAGGAGGCGCTCGAGCTGGCAGACCAGGTCTATCGAGTCGCAAGGAGGCTCGTGTCCACTCGAGAAGAGGCGGAGGACTTGATGCAGGAGACCTATTCACGCGCGTTTCGGGCCTGGCGGTCGTACCAGCCGGGGACGAACCTGCGCGCGTGGCTGCTCCGCATCCTCACGAACCTGAACATCGACCGTGGCCGCCGCCAGCAGCGCTCGCCCGACATGCAGCCGCTCGAGGAAGGCGACTACTTCCTCTACAACAAGCTCGAGGAGGCCGGCCGCGAGCCGAACCTCGAGCAGGAGCGCGTGGACGAGCGGCTCTCGCAGGACGACGTGGTCTCCGCGCTCTCGGCGGTGCCGCACGATTTCCGCGACGTGATCGTGCTCGTCGACATCGGCGACTTCAGCTACGCCGACGCGGCGCAGATCCTGGAGATCCCGATCGGCACCGTCATGTCGCGCCTGCACCGCGGGCGGCGCATTCTGAAGAGCCAGCTGGCCGAGCAGGCGGTGAGCGCCTGATGAACCTGGGCTTCGAGGTGGATCCCTGCGCGAAGTGCGAAGAGCAGCTTCAGCCCTACCTCGACCGGGAGCTGACCGACGCCGAGCGCGCCGAGGCCGAAGGGCATCTCGACAACTGCAGCTACTGCCGCAAGCGCTACCGCTTCGAGGAAGAGCTACGGCGCTTCGTTCGCCAGGCGACCGTCGAGGAGATGCCACCGGCCCTGAAGCAGAAGCTCGCCGACCTGCGCACGCCCCTCTATTAGAGCGGAAGCGCAGCGGATCCACGGGCTGGCCGCGTAGGCGCAGCTCGAAGTGCAGGTGCGTTCCCGAGCACGAGCCCGTACAGCCGGCGGTTCCGATCCGCTGGCCGGCCTCGACCCGGTCGCCGACGCGGACGCGCCAGCCGGCGAGGTGCGCGTACAGCGCCGTGTAGCCGTGTCCGACCGCGACCTGGACGAGGTTGCCGTAGCCCTCGTAGCCTCGTTGCTCCCCGACGGCGATCACGCGTCCGGGCTCTGCTGCTCGCACAGCGAGGGAGCGCAGGATGCCGATGTCGATCCCCGGGTGCCAGCGCCCTGCGTCGTCGCCGTAGGGTGAGGTCACGGTCCCGGCCGCAGGCCAGGCGGACCAGACGGGCCCGGCCGGCTGTGCCACCACAGGCGTGCGGACGAGCGCAATGGCGAGGAGAAGTGCGAGCACGAGGACGGAAGTCTTGTCAGCAGGTGGCGCGGGGCGGGCCCACGATCACGACGAGCCGATGGGGATTCTTCCCCCCGGGGAGAGGGCTCGTCTGGCCACAGCCTATCTGGGTTGCGAGCCGTTGGGCGAGCGCGCTGCCCCCGGGCTCGAAGAACACCGCTGTCTGCTTGTAATCGAAGCGGTTCGCCTTGGTGACGTGCTCGATCCGGTAGCCGAAGGAGCCGATTCGGCTGGCGACGCGGCGCGTGTAGTTGATGTCGCCTCCCCCGTTGAGCACGTCGACGGCCACCTTCCACGGCGGTGCCAGCCCGGCCGCGCGCCGCTGGCCGGCCGAGGTGCCGTCGCGGCCGATTGCCAGCACGAGCGCCAGGGCGACCACGGAGACGACCACGGCAGCCGCGCCGACGGCGATCCAGCGTCCGAGCGCCGGCGGCCCCGGCGGCTCGACGGGCATCCCGGAGAGCCGGCGTGCCTCGCGGTGGTCGATCCCGAGCGCGGTCGCGTACCGGAGCAGCGCCATCACAGCCACCTCGTAGCCCGGGAAGCGGTAGAGCCGCCCCTCCTCGAGCCACTCGACCTGTTCGGGCCAGAGCGCAGCCTTTTTCGCCGCTTCCTCGACGGTCAGCTTGCGCTGCAACCGCAGCGAGGTCAGCGCCGAGCTCCCCTCGGCAGGGATGGCTTCTAGGGGTCTCGCAAGCTCCACGGTTTCAGCCTCTCTGGAACTTCATCGGTGAAATCGACGTCTCCTGGAGGTCCCAGATCGTCGCAGGGGACGAGGACGGCGTCGAGACCTTTTGCTCCTTCGTTCGGGACGAGACCCCAGGCCTCTCGATCCAGAAGCAGCGGGTGGAGCCGGATTCCGCCGTACGTGGCTGCGACGATGGGCCCGTCCCCCGCGCGCCAGGCGCCGACCACGCGGTCGATCGCCTCGGGAGCCAGATCGGGCCCGTCGGCGAGCACCACCACGGCGGCCTCGGTTTCGGCCGGGAGCGCCTTCAGGCCACAGCGCAGCGAGGCTCCGGGGCCGAGCTCCCACTCCGGGCAGCGGACTGTCCGGGCGCTCGCGTCGAGCTCATGGGCGCCGAGGACGACGATCACCTCGTCCACCGAGCTGCGGCGGACGCGCTCGAGCACCGGCTCGAGCAGGAGCTGCTGCTTCGGCGAGCCGAAGCGTGTCGAGGCCCCCGCCGCGAGCACGACGCAGGCGACCATCGCCTACGCGCCGAGAGCCTCGAGCGCCCGGCGGATCAGCGGACGGGCCAGCTCGACCTTGAACGCCGTCCCGGGAAGGGGCGTCGCCCGCTCCAGGTCGTCCGCAGAGTCCAGCCGCCACGGGATCGGCGCAACGCCCGCGAGCGCCAGTCGCACGCCGTCGGGGAAGCGTGCGGCCCCGACTCCGACGAGCGCGAACGAGAACTTCGTCCGGTCCATCGCCTTGAGGTAGGTGCTTGCCTCGGGTCGCGGGACCTCGAGCTCGAGGATCAGCTCGCCGGGCTCGAGCGCCGTCACGTTGCGATCGTCCTCGGTCGGCAGCCGGTAGAGCTCCTCCAACGGCAGCTCGCGCCGATCGGTCCGAAGCGTGGTCCCGAGAGCAAGGAGCGCCGCCGCCGGATCCGACGGGTGGGCCGACGCGCAGCGCTCGTTGCCGAAGATCGCGTGCTCGCGGTTGATGCCCTGGCGCGCGTGGCAGCGGTCGCCGCCGTGCAGGAAGCAGGGGAACTTCAACCGCCAGTACCAGCAGCGCGTCGCCTGGAGCAGGTTCCCGCCGATCGTGCCCATCGAGCGCAGCTGGGGCGAGGCGGCCAGCGAGCACGCCTCGCGGAGCGCCTGCGGGATCTCCGGGTCGACCTCCAGCTCGGCCAGCGTCGTTCCCGCGCCGATCGTCGTCCCCTGGACGCCGCGCGGTACGACGCCGCGGATGTCGACCAGCGTCTCCGCCTCGACGATCCGGTCGCGCAGGAGCGGGACGAGGTCCGTGCCGCCGGCGAGGGCCACGGAGCCGTTGCCGAGCTCCGCCGCCGCAGCCTCGATCGAATCAGGCTGGCGCAGGCGCAAGCTTCTCGCGTTCCCGCGCCTCGGCCAGCGCGCGCAGCATCTCTTCTCGGCCCACCGGCAGCGAGCGGACGTCCGCCCCCGTCGCGTCGCGAATCGCGTTCACGATCGCCGCGGCCGTCGGCACGATCGGCGGCTCGCCGAGCCCCTTCGAGCCGAGGTTCGTGAGGTGCTCGTCCGGGATGTCGAGCAGCTCGACCACGATCTCCGGCACGTCGGCGATTGTCGGCAGCTTGTACGCATCCAGCGTCTGCGTGAGCACGGTGCCGCTGGCCGGGTCGATCAGGCGCTCCTCCGTGAGGGTGTGTCCGACGCCCTGGATGATCCCGCCCTCGACCTGGCTCTGGGCCCCCAGCGGGTTGATCACGCGGCCCACGTCGTGGATCGCCGCGATCCTGTCGACCCGGACCTCGCCGGTCTCCACGTCCACGGAGACGTCGGCGACCTGGATGCCGAAGGTGAGCACGCGCATCCCGGTCGGGTTCGGCCCGCGCGCGCCCTTGCCGAGGATCTGCGCGTCTTCGAGCAGGCCTGTCACCTCCTCGAGTGGCCAGGACCCGCCGTTGGCTGAGACGACATTGCCGTCCTTCAGCGAGAGCACCCGCTCCTCGAGGTCGAAGCGCTGGGCCGCGATCTCCAGGATCTGCCGCTTGGCGTCGGCCGCGGCCGCTCGTACGGCCGGGCCCATCGAGGGCGTCGTCGAGGAGCCGGCCGAGATCGAGGCGTACGGCCCTCGCGCCGAGTCGCCGAGCTCGACCCGCACGCGGTCGAGCGGGAGCCCCAGCTCTTCGGCAGCGATCTGCGCCATCGCCGTCCTCGTACCGGTGCCGATGTCCTGCATCGCGGTGACGACCGTCACCCGGCCGTCGCGAGCCGACGCGAATCCAGGCGTAGGAGGGCGGGCCGCCGCCGCCGTACCAGATCTGGCTCGCGAGACCGGTCCCGCGCCGCACCGGCCCCTTCGAGCTCGCCCGCACCTCGTCGCGCCGCGCCCAGTGCGGCTCGGCGCGGCGGTAGCACTCGAGCAGGTTCTTGGAGGAGAACGGCCGCCCGTCCGCGAGGTCGTTGTCGGCGTGATTGCGTCGCCGCAGCTCGAGCGGGTCGAGCTCGAGCCGAGCCGCGAGCTCGTCGAGCACGCACTCGAGCCCGAACGTCCCTTCGACGAACCCGGGCGCGCGGAAGGCGGCGTTCGGCGGGAGGTTCAGCTTCGCGCCGTAGGTGAGCGTGCGGACGTTCTCGCAGGCATAGAGCATCTCCATCGGGCCGAAGGTCGGGCCCGAGAAGCCATCCCAGCCGATCGCGTTCAGGTACTCGCCCTCGAGCGCGACCAGCGTGCCGTCGGAGCGGGCGCCCGCCCGCAGCCGCTGGATCGTCGAGTTGCGGTTGCCGGAGGCGAGGTTCTCCTCGCGCCGGGTGAGCGCGCAGCGCACCGGGCGCGCCGGTCTGGCCCGCGAGCGCGATCGCGATGTAGGTGTAGTCGCCGGGGCTGTTCTTGGCGCCGAAGCCGCCGCCCATGAAGTTGCAGACGACCCGCACCCGGTCGGGCGGCAGCTCGAGCTTGCCGGCGATCGAGTCGCGGACGCCCCAGATGTACTGCGTCGAGATGTAGACCTCGAGCGTGTCGCCTTCCCAGCGGCAGACCGACTGGTGGGTCTCGAGCGAGTTGTGCAGAACGGTCTGCGTGCGGTACTCGGCCTCGACGATCACGTCGGCCTGGGCGAAGCCGGCGTCGAGGTCGCCGCGCTCGTAGCGGCGCGGATCCTCGAGCAGGGACTCCCGCTTGACCGCCTCCTCGGGGTCGAGCAGCGGCTCCAGCTCCTCCCATTCCACGTCGATCAGGTCGAGCGCCGCACGAGCGCCGCTCTGGCTGTCGGCCGCCACAGCGGCGACGGGCGCGCCGTGGAATGGGCGGCTCGAGCGAGAGGACATGGCAGTCGTCGGGGCCGATCGCGCCGACGACGCCCGGGGCCTCCAGCGCCCGGCTCAGGTCGAGCTTCTTCACGCGCGCGCGCGCGAAGGGGCTGCGCAGCACGGCGGCGTGGAGCATTCCCGGGAGCGCCAGGTCGGCGGTGTAGACGGCCTGCCCGCGCGCCCGCTGGTGGCCATCCTGCCGCGGTGCCGGTCGGCCGACGACGGTGCCCGGGCCCTGCGGCCACTGATCGATCGCCTCGTCTTCCTCGACGACCACCCACTGCTCGGTGTAGTGGCCTTCGACCTCCTTCTCGGTCTTGATCAGTCGCGCCACGTCAGCACAGCCTCCTCGATTCGCGGATACGCGCCGCAGCGGCAGAGGTTGCCTGCCATGGCGTGTCTGATGCGCTCGATGTCGGGCTCGGGCTCGGCCTCGACCAGCGCCGCCGCCGAGACGATCTGCCCGGGCGTGCAGAAGCCGCACTGGAGCGCGTCGGTTCGAACGAAGGCCTCTATGAGCGGATGGTCGCGCAGGCCCTCGATCGTCGTCACCTCGCGCTGGCCGACGGTGTGCACGAGCGTGATGCACGAGAGCACGGGCACGCCGTCGAGCTGCACCGTGCAGGCGCCGCAGTGGCCCTCGCCGCAGGCGACCTTCGTGCCGGTCAGGCCGAGGTCCTCGCGCAGGGTCTCGGCCAGGGTGCGGCCGACCGGCGGGTCGACCTCGCGAGTCGCGCCGTTGATCTTGAGCTCAAGCACCACGCTACGCGTCCGGTTTCGCCGAAGTGACGTCTTTGGTGGACATGTCTGTGCGCCGCTGGCGCAAGGTATCGCCTCCACTAGGCACCCGAGGTCACCGCCAGGATGTCCGCCAGGTGCACCAGCCGAAACGTCGTGCGGCTGACCACGCGCTGCTCGCCCTCGTCCTCGACCTCGGGGAGCGTGCGCCAGAGGTCGCGCGCGGCCTCGACCAGCTCGCGGATCTGCTCGCGCTCCTCCTTGTGCCCGTCGCGATCGGCGGTGGCGTTCAGGGCGAGACCCAGCACCCCGATCGTGTCCGCCTGCCGCGTCCAGAGGAGCGGCGTCGCCATCGAGAGGTACTGGTGGATCCGGGCGAACGCCATCGGCTGCGAGAAGGTATCGCTGCCGCGCGGGCCGCTCAGCTCCAGCGGCGGGTCGCCCGCGGCGATCCGGTTCGCGTTGCCGGCGAGCATCGCCCGCAGCTGCTCGTCGTCGAAGCCGGCGATACGCGCCGTGCGCAGCGCGATCAGGAGCGAGCTCGGCTGTTGCCCGTACGGGTAGTCGGAGGCGTAGACGATCTGCTCCGGCGAGACGAGGTGGTAGAGGCTGAGCAGGTCGATCGGGCTCCAGACCGAGGTGTCGAAGAAGACGCCGGCCTTGCCGCCGAAGTGCCCGGCCAGCTCCCCGAGGTCGGCGATCCCGGCGTGGGCGATGATCAGCGGCGCGTCCGGGTAGGTCTCGACGAGCCGTGCGAGGTTGTCCGCGATCGGCGGCAAGCCACGGCCCCCGTGAATGAGGATCGGGACGCGGCGCTCGGCGGCCAGCGAGAACACGGGCGCGAGCCGCTCGTCGTTCAGCAGGAAACGCTGCGCCCGCGGGTGCAGCTTGATTCCGCGCGCGCCCGCGTCGAGCGCCCGGGTCGCTTCCTCGATCGGCTCTTCGGCGAGGTCGAGGCGCACGAATGGGATCAAACGGCCGCCCGAGCGCTCCGCGAAGGCGAGCGTGCGGTCGTTCGCCGCCCGGAACGCGGGGTGCCGGTCGGTCTCGTCCATGCAGAACATGAAGGCGCGGGAGATCCCGTAGCGGTCATTGATCGCCTCGAGATCCTCGTAGACGCCGCTGAAGCCGTCGATGTCGTTCCCGAGGTGAACGTGGGCGTCGAAAACCTCCGCACCCTCGGGCAGCTCGCGCGCCAACTGCTGGTCGTACCCTGCGATCAACGCCTGGGCTCGTTCGAGCACGTCTTCCACCGGTCACGAGTCTAGAGGTACGATCCGGGCCGCCGTGACCGACGTCCTGATCTACGCCGATTCGCTCCGCTCGCCTGAGATGCGGCACGAGGTGCCGATCGCGATTCCGGACCCGTTCCTCTACGCCGAGCGCGAGGGCGAGCGGCACGTAGTGGCGAGCTCCTTCGAGCTCGACCGGATCGCAGAGGTCGCGCCCGATCTGCAGATCATGCCGCTGGAGGAGTTCGGGCTCGACGACCTCTACGCGCAGGGCCTCTCGCGCGACGAGATCGAGCTCGAGGTCGTGTTGCGCGCCGCGCGCCGGTATGGGATCGAGCAGGCCTCGGTGCCGCCGACCTTCCCGCTCGAGGTGGCGGATCATCTGCGGGCCAACGGGATCAAGATCTCTGCCGATCGGGAGCAGTTCGTCTCGCGCCGCCGCGTGAAGAACGAGGCAGAGCTGGCCGGGATCCGCCGGGCCCAGCGCGCCGCCGAGGCCGCGATGACCGCCGCACGCGACCTGCTTCGCCAGGCCGAGCGCAAGAACGGCAGCCTCGTCCTGGACGGGGAGAGTCTGACCTGCGAGCGGATCAAGTTCGCGGTCGAGCAGGCGTTCACCGCCAACGGCGCCTTCGCCGACGAGTTCATCGTCTCGCACGGCGCACAGACCGCCGTCGGCCACGACATGGGCTCCGGCCCGATCGCTCCCGACGAGCCTGTCTGCCTCGACCTCTTCCCGCGCGACCGCGAGTCCGGCTGCTTCGCAGACATGACGCGTACGTTCGTCGTCGGCGAGCCCTCGGACGAGCTGCGGGAGTTCCACACGCTCTGCCGCGAGGCGCTCGACCGCTCGGTGGCCGCGGTCCGACCCGGCATCGCCGGCAGCGAGCTGAATCGCATCTGCTGTGAGGTCTTCGAGGAGCACGGCTTCCCGACGCTGCTCTCCAAGCAGCCGGGCGAGGTGCTGAAGGACGGCTTCTACCACTCGCTCGGTCACGGGGTCGGGCTCGAGGTGCACGAGCAGCCGAACCTCGGCCGCGGCCCCGGCGAGCTCGTCGCAGGCGACGTGATCGCCGTCGAGCCGGGGCTCTACCGCAACGGTTACGGCGGCTGCCGGCTCGAGGACATCGTGCTCGTCACCGAGAACGGCGCCGAGGTGCTCACCGAGTACCCGTACGACCTCGCGCCAATGCTCCCGTGAGCCATGAGGGCGGGCTCGATCGAGACGATCGCTCGTCGAGGAGCGTCGCTACCCGCCGTCTCCGGAGTTCTCCGCCCAGGCCAACGCGCAGCCGGAGATCTACGAGCGCGACTTCGAGGAGTTCTGGGCAACCGAGGGCCGCGAGCGGGTCACCTGGTTCGAGGACTTCGACACCCTCTGCGACTGGGAGGCGCCGTACGCGAAGTGGTACCTAGGCGGGAAGCTGAACGTTGCGTACAACTGCGTCGACCGGCACGTCGAGGCCGGGAACGGGGACAAGGTCGCCTACCACTGGGAGGGCGAGCCGGAGGACGAGCGGCGGACGATCACCTTCGCCGACCTCCAGGACGAGGTCGTCCGCCTGGCCAATGCGCTCAAGCGGCTCGGCGTGCAGAAGGGAACGCCGGTCGGGATCTACATGGGGATGGTGCCGGAGTTGCCGATCGCGATGCTCGCCTGCGCCCGGCTGGGCGCGCCGCACACGGTCGTCTTCGGCGGCTTCTCGGCCGACGCGCTCTCGGACCGTCTGAACGACATGGGCTGCGAGCTCCTGATCACCCAGGACGAGGGCCTGCGCAACGGCAACAAGGTGCCGCTGAAGGCGAACGCCGATGCCGCGCTGTCGGACTCACCCGGCGTCAAGAGCTCGATCGTCTTCCGCCGAACCGGTGGTGACGTCGGCTGGACCGAGGGGCGCGACCTCTGGTGGCACGAGCTCGTCGCCGACGAGGCGGCCGATCCCGAGAGCTGTCCCTGCGAGCCGATGGACGCCGAGGACCTCCTCTACCTGCTCTACACGAGTGGCACGACCGCGAAGCCGAAGGGGATCGCCCACACGACGGCCGGCTACCTCGTGGGCACGGCGACGACCCACTACTACATCTTCGACGTCAAGCCCGACTCGGTCTACTGGTGCGCCGCCGACATCGGCTGGGTCACCGGCCACAGCTACATCGTCTACGGGCCGCTCTGCAACGGCACCACCGGCGTGATCTACGAGGGCGTGCCGAACTACCCGGACAAGGACCGCTGGTGGGAGATCGTCGAGCGCTACAAGGTGGACATCCTCTACACGGCGCCGACGGCGATCCGGACGCACATGAAATGGGGCCCCGAGCACGCGGCCAAGCACGATCTCTCCTCGTTGCGCCTGCTCGGCTCGGTCGGCGAGCCGATCAACCCGGAGGCCTGGGTCTGGTACCGCGAGCACATCGGCGGCGACCGCACTCCGGTCGTGGACACGTGGTGGCAGACCGAGACGGGGATGATCATGATCACGCCCCTGCCGGGGATCACGACGCTGAAGCCCGGCTCGGCGACGCGGCCTTTCCCGGGCGTGGACGCCGCCGTCTACGACGAGCAGGGCAACGAGGTCGGGCCCGGTGGAGGCGGCTACCTCGTGTTGCGCCGCCCGTGGCCGGCGATGCTCCGCGGGATCTACAAGGACGACGAGCGCTACCGAGAGACCTACTGGTCGAAGTACCCGGGGATCTACTTCGCGGGCGACGGCGCGCGGATCGACGAGGACGGCGACTTCTGGCTGCTCGGCCGGGTGGACGACGTGATGAACATCTCGGGCCACCGGATCTCGACGATCGAGGTCGAGAGCGCGCTCGTCGACCACCACGAGGTGGCCGAGGCCGCGGTGTGCGGGCGCAAGGACGAGCGCACAGGCCAGGCGATCGTCGCCTACGTGACGCTGAAGGGCGGTGAGGACGGCTCGGTCGAGAAGCTCGAGGAGCTTCGCAACCACGTCGCCGCCAAGATCGGCCCGATCGCCAAGCCGGCGAACATCGTCTTCACGCCGGAGCTGCCGAAGACGCGCAGCGGGAAGATCATGCGCCGGCTGCTGCGCGACGTGGCGGAGCACCGGGCGCTCGGCGACACGACGACGCTGGCAGACCCTGCGGTGGTCGAGGAGATTCAGAGCCGCGCGGACTCCGAGACGAGCGACGACTAGCTAGTAAGCTTCGCGAGCAGTGCGGCGTAGCGATCTTCGTCCTCGAACGGGCCGATCAGCGCGAGGTTGATCCCGTTCGAGCCGATCACGTCCTGCGCCACTCGCTGAACGTCCTCGGCGGTGACCGCGTCGAGCCCCTCGAGCACCTCCTGTGGCTCGACCGCGCGCCCCTCGAGCACCTCGCGGCTGAGGCCGAACATCGTCATCCCTTGCGGGTTCTCGAGCCGTAGGACGAAGCGGCCCTTGGCGAGGGCCCGTGCCTTCTCGAGCTCGTCGGCCGGCACCGCCTCGCTCGCGATCCGGTGAAACTCGTGGGCGATCGTCTCGACCGCCTCGTCGCAGCGCGCGATGTCGACGCCGGCCTGCGAGTAGAGCGAGCCCGCATCGGTGTAGCTCTGGTTGGCGGCGAAGACGTAGTAGGCGAGCCCGCGCCGCTCGCGTACCTCGCTGAAGAGGCGCGAGGACATGCCGGTCCCGAGGATCGTCGCGAGCATCTGGAGCGCGTAGCGATCGGGGTGCACGAACGGGTAGCTGCGCACGCCGAGGCAGAGGTGCGCCTGGTCGGACTCCTTGTGGTGGATGGTGACCCGGGGCCCGTTGTCGCCGTTCAGCCGAACCGGCTCGGGCGCGGGCGTTTCGTCGGGCTCGAGGTCGCCGAGCAGGCGCTCGGCCGTGCCGAGCGCGTCGCCGTTGAGCCGGCCGCCGAGGCCGACCACCATGCGAACCGGCTTGTACCAGCGCCCGATGTAGTCGAGGAAGGTCTCGCGCGTAGCGGCCCGGACGGTCTCCTTGCGGCCGATGATGTCCCACCCGAGCGGCTGGTCGCCGTAGAGCAGGTGGTCGTACACGCCGCCGATGAAGTCGCGCGGCGTGTCGTAGTACATGTTCATCTCCTCGACGATCACGCCCTTCTCGCGCTCGATCTCCTCGGGCTCGAACTTGGAGTTGCGGATCATGTCCACGAGGACGTCGAGCGCAGGGTCGCGGTAGTCCGCCGCGCACTTGACGTAGTAGCCCGTGTACTCCTTGCTCGTGAAGGCGTTGAACTCGGCGCCGAGCGAGTCGACCTCCATCCCGATCTCGCGCGCGGTCGGCCTGCGCTCGGTCCCCTTGAAGAACATGTGCTCGGCGAAATGCGCGATCCCGTTCGTGTCCGGGGTCTCGTAGCGGGAGCCGGCGGCGAGCATGATCATGCAGGTCACCGACTGCACCTGCGGCATGTCGGCCGTGACCACGCGCAGGCCGTTCGAGAGCTGGTGCCGCTCGAAAACGCTCATGCCGCCAACCTTCTCTCGCCACTCGTCGGGGAATCGCCACGGACTCGCGCTTCTCGTAGTCGTAGCCGACCAGGACGCTCTTGGCCTCCGCGACCACCTCGCCGTCGACGCTAAGCACGTACTCGAGGTCGAAGCTCTTGTTGCCGAAGCGGCTCGCGCGCACCGCGATCTCGACCTCGCCGCCGAAGCGGACGGGGGCGCGGAAGTCGATCTCTATGCGGGCGACGATGATGGACATGTCCTCGAGGCTCGTGGCTGCGCCGGCGTTGAACAGGAACGCAACGCGGGCCGACTCAATGTAGGTCAAAAACACCGCGTTGTTAACGTGGCCGAGCGCATCGACGTCGCCGAAACGGACGCGCTCGCGATGGATGAATTCGGGATCCGGCACGCGGGCGATGCTATCGACGCGGCCGACCTCCCGATGCGGGATGCTGCGCAGATGGCCGGAGAGGAGACTCGAAAGGCGATCTCGGCGCAGCCGGAGTGGCTGCGCCGCGTGCCGACGGACCGGCGCCTGCCGGAAGGGCGGGTGCTCTACACCGGCTGCGGCACGTCGTTTCACGCCGCACAGACGGGAGGCGCGGCTCTGCAGGCGCTGGAGCTCGTGCTCGCACCCGAGCAGGAGGCCGACCTCCTCGTGGCCCTGAGCCACGAGGGCGGCACGCCGCTGACCATGGAGGCCGCCCGCGCGTTCGACGGCCCGGTGTGGCTCGTGACTGCGAAGCCCGACAGCCCGCTCGGCGAGCTCGCCGACGAGGTGGTCGTGGCGACGCCGGAGGTGGAGCGCAGCTGGTGCCACACCGCCAGCTATACGTGCGCCGTCGCGACGCTGGCAGCGCTGCGCGGCGACGACGTGAGCGGGCTGCCGGACGCCGTCGAGCAGGCGCTGGAGCGCCGCGAGCCGGTGGGCGCGCACGAGCGCTACTTGATCGCGGGCGCCGGGCGGGACTGGCCGACCGCGCAGGAGGCCGCCCTGAAGCTGCGCGAGGGAGCGTTCGTCGCTGCCGAGGCGTACGAGACCGAGCAGCTCCTCCACGGGTACCTCGCTGCTGTGGACGAATCGGTCCGCGCGTTCGTCCTCGAAGGCGAGGGCCGGGCAGCCGAGCGGGCCGCCGGCGCGGTGCGAGCTCTCCGCGAGCTGGGCTGTGAGACCACGCTGGTGCCGAGCGTCCATCCGGTCGTGGACATCGTTCGCTTTCAGCTCCTGACCGTCGATCTCGCGGACGCTCGAGGCGTCGACCCGGACAAGATCCGCCGAGACGACGAGCGCTGGGAGCGAGCCGCCGCGGCCTACGAGTGAGGCGGCTGGTCGCGCCGCGACCAGGCCTCGAGCAGGTCGGCCTCGCGTGCGGGATCCATCCCTGCGGAACCGCGTGCGCTGGGAGTGAGGAGCGGGGTGCCGGCTTGCCGGGCCCAGGCCAGGGTGTCGGCCACGGTCTGCCGCACCGGACGGAAGTCCAGGCCCGCTCCGACAGCCCTGGAGACATCCGCCTGCAGGAACGGCGCGTCGGCTCCGGCCAGCCAGAGAGGCAACTCCATCCACTGACCGACTCCCTGCTCGCCGAGGAACGCCTCGTCTGCCCACACGATTCGCGACTCGCCGCCGGCGACCGCGCGGCACGTCTCCAGCAGGTCGCCGAAAGGCGCTGAAGGTCGAGCGGCGTTGAACGTCCCGGCCGTGCGCTCCTCCGCCACACGCACGAGCCACGCGCCGAGGTCGCGCACGTCCACGTACTGCACCTCCCGCTCCGGCGGCGCTGGCGCCAGCACGTCGCCCCCGGCCGCGAACCGCAACGGCCAGTACGTGAAACGGCCTGTCGGGTCGTGCGGCCCGACGATCAGCCCGGCGCGGACGCTCGCGTGCGCTCCCGGGAGCACCTCCTCGAGCACTCGCTCGCAAGCCGCCTTGAGCTCTGCGTACTCCACGTCGACGCTCTCCGTCTTCGGCTCGACCTCGAACACCGGTGCGTCTTCGTCGAAGCCGGGCTTGTACGGCTCCCGGTACACGGAAATCGATGAGACGAAGACGTAGTGGCCAACTGACCCGCGAAGAAGCTCGGCCGACGCGCGGACGACGCGCGGCACGAAGCCCGACGGGTCGATCACCGCGTCCCACTCGCGGCCCTCGAGCGCCGAGAGGTCGCCGTCCCGGTCGCCACGGAGCTTCTCGGCCTCGGGGAAGAGCTCGGGGTTGGTCTCGCCCCGGTTGAACAGCGTGACCTCGTGGCCCCGCTCGAGTGCCGCCTCGACGGCTGCGCGGCCGAGGAACTTCGTCCCACCGAGGACGAGCAGCCTCACAGCGCGCGAAGCTCCGCGAGGAGCGTGTCGACCTCCTCGTCGGTGTTGTAGTGGACGATCCCGGCGCGCACGCCGCCGTCCGGGAGCCCGAGCCGTTTCATCACCTCGACGGCGTAGTAGTTCCCTTGCCAGACGGCGAAGCCACGCTCGCCCAGCCGGGTCGCGACCTCGAGTGGCGTCAAGCCCTCGACCGTGAAGCAGAAGGTCGGCACCCGGCCTTCCATCGTCGGCAGCCCGTGGAGGCGGCACGACTCGGGCAGGCCCGACAGGAAGCGAGCGCCCAGCTCCCGCTCGTAGCTCACGATCGCGTCCAGCCCGATCGAGTCCACGTACTCGCAGGCTGCGACGAACCCGGCGAGGAGCTCATGCGGCAGCGTGCCCGTCTCGAAGCGGTGGCCGAGCGGCACGCTGGAGGCCGGGCGCACCTTGTAGGGCCGCCAGCGCTCCAGCAGCTCGGAGCGGGCGAAGGCAAGCCCCAGGTGCGGGCCGAAGAACTTGTACGGCGAGCAGATCAGCACGTCCGCTCCGATCGCCGCGACGTCGATGGGCCCGTGCGGCGCGTAGTGCACCGCGTCCACCCAGGCGAGCGCGCCGGCCTCGTGCGCCAGCTCGGCCACGCGTGCCACGTCCACGAGGGTCCCGACCGCGTTCGAGGCCCACGGATAGGCGACCACGCGCGTGCGCTCCGACAGCTGCGCGGCCAGGTCGTCGAGATCGAGCGTCGTGTCCTCGCGGATGTCCGCGAAGCGGACGACGAGGTCGAGATCGCGCGCCAGCTCGAGCCAGGGCGAGACGTTCGCGTCGTGGTCGAGTCGGGTCACCACGATCTCGTCGCCGGCCGCAAGCTCCCGCCCGAGTGTTCGCGTGAGCGCGAAGTTGAGCGTCGTCATGTTGGCTCCGAACACGACCTCCTCCGGCCGGCAACCGAGGAAGTCGCCGGCGGCGTTCCGGGCCTCGTCGACCAGCAGCTCGGTTCGGCGGCTCGTCTCGTACGGGCCGCTGACGTTCGCGTTCGACTCCCGCAGGTAGCCCGCGATTGCTTCGATGACCTCGTCCGGCACCTGCGTCCCGCCGGGCCCGTCGAAGAAGGCGAGCGGCCGGTCGAGCGCCGAGAAGCGGCGGCGGACTGCCGAGACGTCGAGTGCGACGGCGCTCACCGTTAGACCGTATCGGAACGACGTTGAGGTTCGGCCGGATCGATGCAAGACTGGAACGAGGAAGAGGGTCGAGTGAGAGGGAGAGATATGGAAGCCGCCGCAGTACCAGCCGTCGACGTCGCCGAGCGCGCACCGGCCGGAGTCGTCGCCGCGAAAGAGCTCACCCGCCGCTACGGCGAGGGCGACACGGCCGTCGACGCGCTGCGAGGAGTCAGCCTCGAGGTCGAACAGGGCAAGCTGACCGCCGTGATGGGCCCGTCGGGCTCCGGGAAGTCGACGCTGATGCACATCCTCGCGGCGCTCGACAAGCCGACCTCGGGGTCGGTCTGGATCGCCGGCACGAACCTCGGGGAGCTGAACGACACAGAGACCACGAAGCTGCGGCGCAAGCACATCGGCTTCGTCTTCCAGTTCTTCAACCTGCTCCCGATGCTGACCGCGGAGGAGAACATCGTTCTGCCGCTGACGATCGCCGGCGAGAAGCCGGACAGGGCCTGGCGCGAAGAACTGCTGAAGACCGTCGGCCTGGACGACCGCCGCGACCACCGGCCTGCCGAGCTATCGGGTGGCCAGCAGCAGCGCGTCGCGATCGCGCGCGCGCTCGTCTCGCGGCCGACGGTCGTCTTCGCCGACGAGCCGACCGGGAACCTCGACTCGAAGACCGGAGCGGCGAGATCCTCGAGCTGCTGCGCAGTTCCGTCGAGGCGCTCGGACAGACCACCGTGATGGTCACGCACGATCCGTACGCCGCCGCAATCGCCGACCGCATCCTCTTTCTCGCCGACGGGCTGATCGTTCGCGACATGCCGCGCGCGGAGCCGAGTGCTGTGATCGCGGCGATGGACGAGCTCACGCAGGCCTGATGCTGACCGTCGCGCTGAAGGGGCTCGCGGGCCGCAAGGTCCGGGCATTGCTGACCGCAGTCGCCATCGTCGTCGGCGTCGCGATGATCAGCGGCACCTACATCCTCACCGACACGATCAACAACGGCTTCAACACGATCGTCGTCAACTCGTACAAGAACGCGGACGTGATCGTCACCGGCCACGCCGCCTTCAAGAACACGAACGGCAACGGCGTCGAGACGCCGACGTTCCCGGCTTCCGTGCTCGCGAAGGTGAAGGGCCTTCCCGGACGTCGCAGCGGCCGCAGGCTCGGTCACCAGCGACAGCGTCAAGCTGATCGGCAAGGACGGCAAGGTGATCGACACCGGCGGCGCGCCGTCGCTCGGCTTCTCCGTCGACCCGCGTGAGCAGCAGTTCAATCCGACCCGGCTGACCGAGGGGTCCTGGCCCCGCGGCGCCGATCAGGTCGTGATCGACAAGGCGACGGCTTCCAGCAAGGGCTTCCACGTCGGGCGACACGATCAGGCTGCAGGCCGTCGGCCCGCAGCGCTCGTTCCGGATCGCCGGGATCGCGGAGCTGAGCGGCGTCGGCTCGATCGGGGGTGCAACCTTCGCTCTCTTCGACATCCCGACCGCGCAGCGGGTGTTCGACAAGCCCGGTCAGCTCGACGTGATCCGCATCCAATCGAAGCCCGGAGTCAGCAACACGAAGCTCGTCGTCGGAGATCAGGCCGCTCCTGCCGCCGACGGCGACCGTGCGCGACACGAACGCCCAGGTCAAGGAGGACAAGAAGGACCTCGAGCTTCGTGTCCTTCTTCAAGTACATCCTGCTCGCCTTCGCCGGCATCGCGCTCTTCGTCGGAGCCTTCGTGATCGCGAACACGCTCTCGATCACGATCGCGCAGCGAATGCGGGAGTTCGCGACGCTGCGCACGCTCGGGCGCCTCCCGCCGCCAGATCCTCTGGTCGGTCGTCATCGAGGCGTTCGTGATCGGCCTCCTCGGCTCGCTCATCGGTCTGTTCCTCGGGCTCGGCCTGGCGAAGCTGCTGAACAAGCTCTTCGTCGTCTTCGGGATCGACCTGCCGCAGGGCCAGACGATCTTCGCGACGCGCACCGTGATCGTCTCGCTGCTCGTGGGGACGATCGTCACCCTCGTGGCCAGCATCCGTCCCGCACGCCGCGCGACCCGCGTCCCGCCGATCGCCGCCGTTCGCGAGGGATCGGTTCTGCCTGTCTCGCAGGTTCGCGAAGTACGGGCCGGTGACCGCCCTCGGCATCCTCGTGGCGGCGATCGCGCTCGTCGCGCTCGGGAGCGCTCGGGAGCGGCATCGCAACCGGGCCACGTCTGCTGATGCTCGGGCGTCGGCGTGCTGCTGCTCTTCTTCGGGGTCTCGATGAACGCGGCGCGGGTCGTTCGCCCGCTCGCTGCGGTCGCTCGGCGCTCCGGCTCGCGCGATCGGCGGCGCGCCCGGGATCCTGGCGCGCGACAACGCGACACGGAACCCGGCACGGACGGCCTCCACGGCCTCGGCGCTGATGATCGGCCTCGCGCTCGTTACCTTCGTGGCGATCTTCGGGGCGGGCGTCTTCAAGTCGTTCGAGGACGCGGTCGACCAGCTCTTCGTCGCCGACTACGCGGTCACGGCGACGAACACGTTCACGCCGATCGACGTCGCGGCCGGGAAGTCGCTCATCGGCAAGCCGGGCGTCAGCGACGTGACGCCGATCCGCGCGGGGTCGGCCCATTTCCTCGGCAGCGACCACAACCTGACCGCCGTGGAGCCGAACACCGCGACCGGGGTCCGCATCGACTGGAAGGCCGGCGGCTACCTCGGTTCCCGGTCGCCTCGGAAGGCGACGGCTTCTTCACCGACACCGACTACGCGAAGAGCCAGCACCTGCATGTCGGCTCGGTGGTGAGCCTGGAGTTCCCGAGCGGCAAGCGTGTCCACGTTCGTCTGCTCGGGACGTACGACAAGCCGAACGGCGGCTCGCCGTTCGGCGACGCGACGATCTCGACAACGCTCTTCGACAAGTACATCCCGCGGCCGCGCGACGAGATGGTGCTGATCAACACGCCGGACGGCGTCAGCGACGCGAACACGTCGACGCTGAAGGACGACGTCTCGGCGTTCGCCGACGCGAAGGTGCAGACGCGCGACGAGTTCAAGGCGAACTTCATCAAGCCGATCAAGAAGATCCTCAACCTGCTCTACGCGCTGCTCGCGCTCTCGGTGATCGTGAGCCTCGTCGGGATCATCAACACGCTCGTGCTGACGATCTTACGAGCGAACGCGAGAGCTCGGGATGCTGAGCGCCGTGGGCATGACCAGGCGGCAGGTGCGGATGATGATCCGCTACGAGAGCATCGTCACGGCCCTGATGGGTGCTGCGCTGGGGATAGTCGTCGGGGTTTTCCTCGCGGCGCTCGTCACCCAGGCGCTCTCCGGCCAGGGCATCGTCTTCGCCGTCCCGTGGCTGCAGCTCGTCTACTTCGTCGTTGGCGGCGATCATCGTCGGGCATCCTGGCCGCCGTGATTCCGGCGCGCAGGGCGGCCCACCTGAACGTGCTCGAGGCCTTGCAGTACGAGTAAAGGCGTCGCTTGCGATGCCGCTCTCAGGACGCACGGGAACCGCCGGGCGTCCGTCTGAAACCGACCGGTCGAAAACAGCTCGAGCACATTCCAAAACGCGTCTGGGTACGTCCGGGGCTGTACATAGGCTCCGGGCGTGCGACGCCTGCGACCGCTGAGCGAGGAGGAGTGCTACCTCCGTTGCTACGGCTCCGGCGAGGGGACGGTGAGGCTCGTCGAGATCGAGGCGCGACGCCCGCTGGCCCTCGCCCGGATCACGGGTGAGGAATTGCGCCGGCTCTTCGAGGTTCGGCTGGACTCGCGCGAGGCGGGGCTCGCCGCGTGAGGACGTGCACCCGTTGGAGCCGCTCCGGCACTCGCGGCACGTGGCGCTCGTGGGCTCGGCACCGACGGCCGAAGCCGCTCGGTCATGAGCGGCCCTGCGCGCCGCGCGCGCGGCGACGCCACCGCTGCTAGCGAAGTACCGGACGTCCTCGGGCCGGGGCTGCGCGTCGTCTTCTGCGGGATCAATCCGGGCTTCGTCTCTGCCGCGGCGGCCGCGCATTTCGCCAACCCGCGCAACGACTTCTGGCGGCTGCTTCACGAAGCAGGGTTCACGCCTCGGCTCATGCGGCCGGACGAGCAGTTCGAAGTGCTGGACTTCGGAATCGGTCTCACCAACGCGGCCTACCGGACGACGAAAGGGTCCGGCGACCTCCGCCGCGCCGATTTCGAGGGCTCGGCCGAACGTCTCGAGCGGCTCGCGCTGGAACTCGAACCGGGCGTGATCGCCTTCGTCGGCAAGGAGGCCTACCGCGGGGCGTTCGGCGAGCGTCCGGCCCTCGGGCTGCAGGAGCGGCAGCTCGGCGAAACGAGGCTCTTCGTCCTGCCGTCCACCTCGCCGGCGAACGCCGCGGTGCCGTGGGACGAGCGCCTGCGCTGGTTCCGCGAGCTCAGCCGCGCCACGGTTCGTAATGGGCGTGCGCCGATCGCGGCCGAAGGCCTTCGGCGTGAGCCGTACGCCGGGCGGGGCCTGGCGGCGCTTGTACTCGGCCCGGTCGATCAGCGCCAGCGCGCGCTCGACCACGTCTCGGTCGAACCCGTCGGCCGAGAGCTCCTCGCGCGAGCGGTCCTGCTCGACGTAGGCCTCGAGCACCAGGTCGAGGGCGGGGTAGGGGGGCAGCGAATCTTCGTCGAGCTGGTTGTCCCGCAGCTCGGCGCTCGGGGCGCGTTCGATGATCGCGGCGGGGATCAGCTCGCGGCCTGCCCGCTCGTTCAGATGCCTCGCAAGCCGGAACACGTCGGTCTTGAAGACGTCCTTGAGCAGCGCGAACCCGCCGGCCATGTCGCCGTAGAGCGTCGCGTAGCCAACGGAGAGCTCGGACTTGTTCCCGGTCGCGACCACGAGCCAGCCGAACTTGTTCGAGAGCGCCATCAGCAGCACGCCCCTGACCCGCGCCTGCAGGTTCTCCTCGGCGAGATCGGGCTCCCTGCCGGCGAAGCTCTCGGCGAGGACGCCTTCGAAGGCCTGCACGATCTGGTCGATCGGGAGCTCGCGGAAGTCGGCGCCCAGGCTCCCGGCGAGCAGGCGCGCGTCGCGGCGGGTTTCCTCGGAGGAGTAGCGCGAGGGCATCGAGACGCAGTGAATGCGCTCGGCTCCCAACGCCTCGACGGCCAGCGCCGCGGTCACGGCCGAGTCGATCCCACCGGAGACGCCGACGACCACCTCGCGGAAGCCGTTCTTCTCGACGTAGTCGCGCAGGCCCAGCTCGAGCGCGAGCCGCATCTGCTCGAGCTCCTCGAGCGGCGTCGCGAGGAGCGGCTCCACGAGGTCGCCGTGGCTCTTGCGGGACGCCGATGTGAACGACCGGCGCCTCGGGGATCGACTCGCGCTCGCGCACGAGGGCGCGGCGACGCACGTCGCGAAGGCGCCGGCCCACCGCGTCGGCCGGTTCGATGTCCACCACGAGCAACGCCTCCTCGAAGCCGGGGGCCCGCGCCAGCACGTGCCCCTCCTCGTCGAGCACGAGCGAATGCCCGTCGAAGATCAGCTCGTCCTGGCCGCCGACGCAGTTGCAGAAGGCCACGAAGCACGAGTTGTCCCGCGCGCGGGTGGCGAACATCTCCTCCCGCTCCCGGTCGCGCCCGACGTGGAACGGCGAGGCCGAGATGTTCGTCAGAAGCTGGGCGCCCGCGAGGGCGAGGTCGGTCGCCGGTGCGCCCGGCTGCCACATGTCCTCGCAGATCGTCGGGCCGATCAGGGTGCCGCCGTGCTCGAGCAGGAGCAGATCGCGCGCCGGCGCGAAGTAGCGGTCCTCGTCGAAGACGCCGTAGTTCGGCAGGAAGCGCTTGCGATAGATCGCCTTCAGCTCGCCGCCCGTGCACACCGCGCACGCGTTGTAGAGGTCACGGTCGAAGTGGGGGAAGCCGACGAGCGCGACGATCCCGTGCGTGGCGCGCGCGATCTCGGCGAGCGACTCCTCCGCGGCGCGCACGAAGCCCGGCCGCAGCAGCAGGTCCTCGGGCGGGTAGCCCGTCACGGCGAGCTCGGGGAAGAGGACGAGGTCGGCGCCCGCGGCCCTCGCCTCCTCGAGCCGGCCGAGATGCGCGCGCGGTTGCCGTCGAGGTCGCCGACGGTGGTGTTGATCTGCGCGAGCGCGAGTCTCATGGCAGGTTTTAGACTATCAGGCGAAAACTAAGGCATCGCTTGAGATGCCGCCTGGGAGGCCGTGCGGCTTTGCCGGTGCGGCCGGTTTCACCGACGTAGGCGGATCGCGTTGAGATCGTCGCGCTTGATCTCGTCCGCGCGGCCGATCAGCTCCTCGATGTCGTCGTGCTCGGCGTGCAGGTAGCGGCCTGCCAGCTCGTCCGCGCGCCCCGAGGCGAGCACGTGCACCAGGCGCGGCGCCAGCTCCGGCGGCGTCCAGGGCGCGTCGTCGGAGAAGCCGCTCGTCATCTCCGTCTGCACGAGACCCGGGCTGAACAGGAACACCCGCACCGGCGTCTCGCGCAGCGACTCGGCCAGCGTCTCGGCGAGCCGGTTGACCGCCGCCTTGCTCGCCGAGTAGGCGGTGTTCGTCGAGCCCGGGAGGTAGCCGGCGCCGCTGCCGGTGATCACGACCCGCCCGCGTCCGCGCTCGAGCATCCCCGGCAGGACGGCGCGGCAGCAGAGGTAGACGCCGAGCACGTTGACCTCGAACACCTGCCACCACTCGTCCGGGTCGCTCTCCCAGAGTGGGCCGGACCCCTTGGACACGCCGGCGTTGGCGACGAGCAGGTCGATCGGCCCGAGCTCCCGCTCGACCTCCGCCACCATCCGCTCGACCGCCTCCCGGTCGGTCACGTCCACCTCGAGCGCGAGGCCGCCGATCTCCCGCGCGACCTCCTCGACCTGCTCGCGCGTCCGCGCGGCGACCGCAACGCGGGCTCCCGCCGCGGCCAGCTCTCGCGCGATGCTCGCCCCGATCCCACGCCCACCGCCGGTGACGAGGGCGATTTGTCCGTCAAGTCGGTCAGATGGCTGCGACACGCTCGATCTCCTCCAGTGTCTCCGGGTTTTCCAAGGACGAAAGATCCCCGGGATCCGAGCCCAGCGCCTTGGCACGCACGGCCCGCCGCACGATCTTCGCACTGCGGGTCTTGGGGAGCGCCGAGACGAAGAGCACGCGCTCGGGCATGAACGCCTTGCCCAGGTCGCTCGCAGCGTACTCACGCAGCTCCGCGGCCAGCTCCTCGCTCGGCTCGACGCCCGGCACCAGCGCGCAGAAGACCCAGGCGACCTCGCCCTTCACCTCGTGCGGCACCCCGATCGCCGCCGCCTCGGCAACGGAAGGGTGACCGACGAGCGCGGACTCGAGCTCCGCGGGGCCGACGCGCTTGCCCGCGATGTTCAGCGTGTCGTCGGAGCGGCCGTGCAGGAACCAATAGCCGTCCTCGTCCACCGAGGCCCAGTCGCCGTGCACCCAGATCCCGGGCAGCCGCCGCCAATAGGTGTCCAGATAGCGCTCCCGGTCGCGCCAGAAGCCACGCGTCATCCCCGGGAACGGGCGCCGGCAGACGAGCTCGCCGACCTCCCCCCGCACCGAGCGGCCCTCCGCGTCCACGACGTCCATCGCCATGCCCAGCGCGGGGCCGCCGAGGGAGCACGACTTGATCGGCGCCGCGGGCGTCGGCGAGAGGAAGCACGCTCCGACCTCGGTGCCGCCCGAGCAGTTGATGATCGGGCAGCGCCCGCCGCCGACGTGCTCGTGCAGCCAGCGGTACGGCTCCGGATTCCACGGCTCGCCCGTCGTCACGAGCACGCGCAACGACGAGAGGTCGTGACGCTCGACGAGCTCGGCGCCGTGAGGAATCAGCGCACGGGTGAGCGTGGGCGAGAGGCCGAGGATCGAGACGCGTTCGCTCTCGACCAGGCCCCAGAGCCGGTCGGGCTGCGGCCAGTCCGGCGCTCCCTCGGCGAAGACGATGGTGCAGCCGAGCGCCATGCCCCCGACCACCTCCCACGGGCCCATGATCCAGCCCATGTCGGTGACGAAATGGATCACGTCACCGGGGCGCGCGTCGGCCTGGTAGGCCACCTCGCGCGTGATCGAGACGAGGAATCCGCCCTGGACGTGCAGGACGCCCTTCGGCGGGCCGGTCGTGCCCGACGTGTAGGTCAGGAGGTACGGGTGCTCGGAATCGACCGCGAGCGGCTCGAGCTCGCCCGGAGCGTCGGCGACCGCCTCGTCCCAGAAGACATCGCGCCCCGTCTGCATCGGGACCTCGTCGTGTCCGAGCCGCCGCCAGACGACGACGTGCTCGACCGAGGGCGAGTCCGCCAGCGCCTCGTCGACGAGCGCCTTCATCGGCACCTCGCGGCCCCGGCGCAGCGAGCCGTCGGCGGTGACGACCACCTTCGCCTCGGCGTGCTGGAGCCGCCCTGCGATCGCGGGCGCCGCGAAGCCGGAGAAGATCGGCACCTGGATCGCGCCCAGGTGGGCGCACGCGTGCGAGGCAATCGCGACCTCCGGCGACATCGGCAGGAAGAGCGCCACCCGGTCGCCGGGGCCGACGCCGAGCGCCGCCAGCGCCTCGGCAAAGCGGGTGACAGCCTCCGAGAGCTCGCGGTAGGTGAGCGCGCGCCGCTCCCCGTCCTCGCTCTGCCACACCGCGGCCTCCTCGTCGGCGCGGGCGCCGCCGGCCCAGCGGTGGACACAGTTCCAGGCGATGTTCAGCTTGCCGCCGACGAACCAGGTAGCCCACTCGGGCCCGTCCGACTCGTCCACGACCGCGTCCCAGGGCTGCGAGAAGTCGAGGCCCAGGTCCTCGATCGCCGCCGGCCAGAAGCGCTCCGGGTCGTCTTGCGAGAAGCGCACGAGCGCCGCGTAGTCGTCGAAACCCAGCTTGCGCGCCAAGCGGAGCGCGTTCGAGCCCTCGCGCACCTCGTCGGTAGGAGTCCAGATCGGTTCCACGCGCGCCCAGCCTAACGAGCTTGACCGAGTAGCTAGCGCTGGCTAACCTAGTGCTGACTAACTTACTGCAACAAGGGAGAAGGACGCGTGCGAGCACGGATCTTTGCGGAGGAGAACAAGAAGTGGTGGACGCTCGGTGCGGTCTCGTTCGGGCTCTTCATGATCATGCTGGACAACACGATCGTGAACGTCGCCCTGCCGTCGATCCAGAGCGACCTGAACATCGGCATCTCGGAGCTCGAGTGGGTCGTCAACGGCTACGCGCTCACCTTCGCGGTTCTGATGCTCACGGGCGGCAAGCTCGCCGACCTCTTCGGCCGGCGCTTCATCTTCATCGTCGGCCTGGTCATCTTCACCGCGGCCTCCCTCGCCTGCGGGCTCTCGCCGAACGCGAACGTCCTGATCGCCGCCCGCGTCGTCCAGGGCGTCGGCTCGGCCATGATGAACCCGGCCACGCTCTCGATCATCACCGCGACCTTCCCGCCGCGCCAGCGCGGGATGGCGATCGGCGTCTGGGCCGGCGTCTCGGCGCTCGCGCTGGCGATCGGCCCGCTCATCGGCGGCGTGATCACCCAGCAGGTCAACTGGAACTGGATCTTCTTCATCAACGTCCCGGTCGGGATCCTGGCGATCGTGGTCGCCCGGCTCGTGATCAAGGAGTCTCGCGACACCTCGGCGGTCCAGCGGCTCGACCTGCCGGGCCTGCTGACCTCCGCGATCGGCCTGTTCGCCCTCATCTACGGGCTGATCGAGGCCAACACCTACGGCTGGACCTCGGCGCGGATCCTCGCGTGCTTCGCCATCGCCGTGATCGGCCTCACCGCCTTCGTGCTGCTGGAGCTGCACCAGCGCGTGCCGATGCTCGACCTCTCGCTCTTCCGCAACCCGACCTTCGCCGGCGCCAACGGGATCATGCTGCTCGTCGCGCTCGCGATGTTCGGCGTCTTCTTCTACGTCTCGCTCTACGTCCAGAACATCCTGCACTACTCGCCCACGCAGGCCGGCGCGACCTTCCTCCCGATGACGCTCTGCATCGTCTTCCTCGCCCCCATCGCAGGGAGGATCAGCGACCGCTACGGGCCACGCTGGCTGATCTCCTCCGGGATGGCGCTCGTCGCCGTGTCGCTCGTGATCTTCGGCCAGCTCGACCTGACCTCGAACTTCTGGGACATCTTCCCGGCGCTCCTGATCGGCGGGGCCGGGATGGCCATGTCGATGGCGCCTACGACGGCGACCGCGATGCACGCGGTGCCGGTCGACAAGGCCGGCGTCGGCTCTGCCGTGCTGAACAGCATGCGCCAGGTCGGCGGCTCGCTCGGGATCGCCGTCATGGGCGCGATCGTCGCCTCGTACGTCCATAGCCCGCTCTCCGACCCGCGGGCGCCCGCTGAGTTCGTGCAGGGGTTCCAACGCGCCCTGCTCGTCGCGGCGGGGATCGCGCTCACCGCAGCCGTCGTGGCGGTCGTGACCCTGCGCAAGCCGGAGCATGCGGACGAGCCTGTTCAGATTTCCGAGGTCGCCGCGTGAGCGAGCCGCGGACCAGGCTCCCGGCCAAGGAGCGCCGTACCGCGGTCGTAGAGACCGCCTGCCGCGTCTTCGCAAAGAGCAGCTATCGCGGCTCGACCACCGCGCAGATCGCGCGCGAGACCGGCGTCACCGAGCCCGTGCTCTACCGCCACTTCGCTTCCAAGCGCGAGCTCTACCTCGCCTGCCTGGCCGCCGCCTGGGACCAGCTACGGCTGCTCTGGGACAAGGCCCTCGAGCGCGAGGAGGATCCGGCGATGTGGGTTGCGACGCTCGGTCAGACCTATCTCCAGGGCCGAGCGGCCGACCGGATCATCCTCATCGACCTTTGGATCCAGGCGCTGACGGAGGCCGCAGACGACCTCGAGATCCGCCGCGGCCTGCGGGAGCAGGTGCGGGAGGTACACGGCTTCGTGGCAGACGTGATCCGGAGGGCCCAAGAGGCCGGCGGGATCGTGCCCGGAGCGCGACGCCGACGCAGAGGCGTGGATCTTCATCTCGCTCGGCCTGCTCTCGACGATCGACCGCCGCCTGACCGGCCTCGTGGGCGACGAGTTCGACCGCATCATCGCCTCGCGCCGAGCCTGGATGACCGGGCGTTAGCGCCGCTTCCGGCCGCTCGAGCAAAAAGAAAGCCCCCGGCTGCGGCTCCGGGGGCTTCACTATTTTGTGCCCGCCTTCCTGAGAGGGCGACTTCCCGGAGGCCTTGGCTCTGCGGCCCAGCCACAACCTCCGGGTTTTTGTCGCCTTACTCTGGCGCGCCCCTTGCTTCCATAAGCCTGGCGTCCGGCTGGCTGCAAGGTGGACGGACTATAGACCTGCCCCCAGGAAGAGTCAAGTAGCTAAATCAAGTGATTCTGAGTTTCCCAAGTTCACCGCATTTCTCCTACGGCCATGCCCTTTTTGGGGGATATTCAGCAACAGCCACTTGCGCCCGAGTCAAGTATGCGTTTCACTGCGCCTGTAGTCCTCATGCCGCGTGTATCCCTCAGCGACCGAACTCGCACGACCTCACCGGGCGGCTCCCGCCTGGGTGAGCGTGTCCGGCAGCTGCGTGTAGCGGCGGGCCTCACCCAGACCGACCTGGCCGGCGAGCGCTTCTCCAAGGAGTACGTCAGCCAGATCGAGCGCGGGAAGACCCGTCCCACGCGCGAGACAATCGAGTGGCTCGCTGCGAAGCTCGGCGCCGACGCCGGCTTCCTCGAGCGCGGGGTTTCCACCGACGAGCGGAGCCGCGTCGAGGGGATGCTGGCACGGGCCGAAGCGCTCGCGAACGCGCACCGCTACGACGAGGCGGTCGACGAGCTCGAGAACTCGCGCACCGCAGTCATGGCCACCGGGGCGATCGAGCTCGAGGCTCGCGCTCTCTCGACGGAGGCCTGGGCACGGATGGAGCGCGGCGAGGTCAAGCCGGCGCTTCAGCTGCTCGAGCGTTGCCGGACGATCAACGATGGCCCCGGCTTTTCGGACGTCGACCGGGCGCAGGTGCTGTTCCGGATGGCCGTCTGTCGCTACCACCTTTCGAGCATCGCCTCGGCGGTTGCGCTCTTCAGCGAAGCGCTGAAGCTTGCAGAGGGCTCCGGCCTTCCGTGCGACCTGCTGCGTTCCGAGATTCTCGGCTGGCGCTCGCGCTGCTATCGGCGCCAGCGTGACCTCGAGGCCGCGCGCGAGGACGTCGAGCGCGCGCTGGAGCTCGCGCAGTCGCTGGACGACCACCGCACGATGGCCAACGTCTACTTCCAGGCCTCGCTCGTCTCCGAGCGCATGGGGCACTGGGTGCTCGCCCGCAGCTACGCGGAGCGCGCGAAGGCCTACTACGAGCAGCTCAACGACGAGCGCAACGTCGGCCGGCTCCTCAACAACCTCGGCGGGCTCAACTTCCAGCTCGGCAAGCCCGAGCGGGCCGTCGAGGACCTGAAGAGCGCCTACACCGTCCTGCTCGACAAGGGCAGCGACGCCGAGGCGGCCAACGTCGTCTCGTCACTTGCGCACGTGCACCTGATGACCGGTCAGGTGGAGTCGGCCGAAAAGGAGGCCCGGCACGCGCTGGAGCTCCTCGAGGGCCGCGAAGATTTCCTCCTCGACATCGCACCGACCCAGCTCGTGCTCGGCCGCTCGCTCATGGAGCAGGGCCGGCTCGACGAGGCGCAGGAGATGCTGCGCACCGCCGAAGCGAGCGCCGAACAGCTCGAATCGATCAGCCATCGCGCCGCCGCGTGGATGGCACAAGGCGATCTCGCCGCCCGCCAGGGCGAGGACGCAACGGCCGCACGGCTGTACCGCAAGGCTGCCGAGGCCCTACAGGATGTCCGCTTCTAAGCCGAGAAAGGAGGTGACGATGAACAAAGCACGCCTTATCTCCCTCATGGTCTCGCTATCGGTCCTGGCGTTTTCTCTCCAGGGCTTCGCAAGGGGCCTCCATTTCCTCGGTTGCCCGGGTAGCTGGTTCGACGGTCATTAGACGACCGTCAGTCGTGCGCACGTTCACCTGGGTGCGCACGACTGATCGCGGTGCGGCCGCACTCCTGCTCAGCGGCAGCAAGGCGTTTCGCCCAGCGGCGTTCGGGCGTTCCTCGGGTAGCTAGACTCGGCGTGTGGGTCGCCTCACCGCTGTGGTCGTCCTCGCAGCGGCTCTCTCTGCCGGCTGTGGCGGCTCCAGCTCTTCCTCGCGCGGCACGCTCGATGAGCTCCTGAAGCGCCCCGGGCCCGACGTTTCGATCACGGCCGGGGCTTCCGAGTTCGTCCCGGGCTCCGTGCGCTACCCGTTCCTGGTGATCCGGAACGATGCGAGGCCGGTGGAACGGAGCACGGCCAGCGTCTGGGTCGCTAATGGCCGCGACCGGGCGCCGTTTGCGCGTGTGACGGCGCGGCTCGAGCCGATCGGGATCCCAGGGCGCTCGGCCCCGGCCTTCGGCGAGGTGAGCCGGATCTACGTCGCGCACCTGCACGTTCCGCGCCCCGGCCGCTACTGGCTCGTCGCGGAACCGGCCCGCGCAAAGATTCAGGCCATTGGCACGCTCGAGGTCACCGCCCGGACGCCGACCCCGGCGGTCGGGGCAAAGGCTCCGCGTTCCGCCACGCCGACGCTCGCCGACGCCGGCGCCGCAACGCTGACGACGAGGCAGCCGCCGGACCTCGGGCTCCTGCGCTACTCGGTCGCGGGCGCCCTCGCCGCGCACCGGCCGTTCGTGGTCACCTTCGCCACGCCGAAGTTCTGCACGAGCCGCATCTGCGGGCCGGTCGTGGACGTCGTGGACGCGGTCCGCAAGAGCTTCGCCTCGAGCCCCGTCAGGTTCATCCACGTCGAGGTCTTCCGGGACAACGACCCGGCGAAGGGCTACAACCGCTGGATGCGCCAGTGGGGCCTTCGCAGCGAGCCGTGGACCTTCCTCGTCGGGCGCGACGGCCGGGTAAAGGCCAAGTTCGAGGGCTCTGTCTCGGCGGCCGAGCTGACCGCCGCGATCCGCGGACGGTTGCTGTAGCCCTCGGCCTGGGAAGAGGCCGACGTCCGTCGCGCCGGGCGACTTGTAGCCAGCAGGAATCGCGCCGATCAGCACGAAACGCGAGGAGCACCCAAAGCTCCTCCTCTCCCCTGACAACGGCGGCCTCGGCCGCCGTTGTCGTTTTCGGGAATACCAGCGAGCCGCCGGACGTAGATGGACGAAAGTCGAATCGATCCCTACAGTTCCCGCAACCGATTCAGGGAGAAGGCCGCCGTGAACCTGAACACCGGCACTGTGAAGCTCACCGACCTCGCCTCGTGCGGCGGCTGCGCCGCGAAGTACTCGGCAGCCCGGCTCGAGCAACTGCTCGCCGGCTTCGTCCCGGCCGAGGCAGAGAACCTGCTCGTCGGGCTCGCGCCGGCTGACGACGCGGCCGTCTATCGGCTCGACGACGAGCGGGCGCTGATCTTCACGCTCGACTTCTTCCCGCCCGTCGTCGACGACCCTGGCGACTACGGGGCGATCGCCGCCACGAACGCTCTCAACGACGTGTTCGCGATGGGCGGCACGCCGCTCCTCGCGCTCTCGATCGCCGCCTTCCCCGAGGAGCTGCCGCTGGAGATGCTCGCGGAGATCTTTGCCGCCGCAGACGCGCAGGTGCGGGCCGCGGGCGGCCTGCTCGCGGGAGGGCACACGATTCGGGACGCGGAGCCCAAGTACGGGCTGGCCGTCGTCGGCACTGTGCACCCGAACGGCATCTGGCCGAAGAACGGTGCACGGGTGGGCGACGCGCTCTTCCTGACGAAGCCGCTCGGAACGGGCCTGATCATGACTGCCTACAACCGGGGCGAGGCCGGCACCCAACAACTCGAGCGGGCAGTGCGCTGGATGCGCACGCTGAACAACGAAGCCGCGGACGTGCTCCGCGGGCTCGAGCCGAGCGCTGTCACGGACGTGACCGGCTTCGGCCTCTTCGGTCACGCGCACGAGGTCGCCGAGCGCAGCGGCGTGCGGATCCGGCTCGAGTCTGAGCGCTTCCCGGCGATCGACGGCGCCCTCGACGTCGCGCGCCACGGCGTGCGCACGAGTGGCGACCCGCGCAACCGCGACTTCGCCGGACCGCACGTCACCCTGAACGGGGCGCCGGACACGCTCGTTGCGCTGGGCTACGACCCGCAGACCGCGGGCGGGCTGCTCGTCTCGATCCCGGCCGAGCGCGGGCCGGCGCTGGAGGCGGAGTTCACCTCGCGGAAGCTCTTCGTCCGGCGGGTGGGCCGAGTGGAGGAGGGCTCCGGGGTCGTCGTTGAATGACCCGTGGGATGGTCCACGGGCGATTTCAGCCTTTCCACAACGGTCACCTGGAGTATTTGAAGGGTGCGGCGGCGCGCTGCGAGGAGCTGTTCGTCGGGATCACGAACCCCGACCCCGAGCGGATCAAGCCCGAGGACTCGGACCCGCTACGGCATTTGCCCGAGTCGAACCCGTACAGCTACGTCGAGCGCCTGCTGATGGTGAAGGCGGCCGCGCTCGATGCAGGGATCGACCTCGCCCGCCTGCACGTGATCCCGTTTCCGGTCAACGAGCCTGATCTCTGGCGGGCCTACGTCCCCGAAGACGTCGTCCAGTTCATCCGGCTCTTCTCCGACTGGGGCGGGACGAAGCTCGACCGGCTGCGCGAGGCCGGCTACGAGGTGATCGTCCTCGACGAGGGTGCGGAGAAGGAAGTCTCGGGCGCGGAGGTGCGGGCGGCGCTCCGCGAGGGCGGCGACTGGGAGAGCCTCGTGCCGCCGGGAGTGGCGGGCGTTCTGAAGGAATTCGAGCGAACAGCAGTGTAAGAGTCCTGTAAGGGACAAAAACTTTTCTCGGCGCCAGCCGTTTACACCTGTACCAAACGCCGCAACCCAGGGGGGTTCAGCAATGCGTATCGTCCTTCTCTCCGCGGTCGCCGTGCTGGCGCTGGCAATCACCGGAGCGTCCCAGCCGGCCTCGACCGCGACCAAGGCCGTCACGATCACCGCAACCGCGTTCAAGCCCGCAAGCGTCACGATCAACACGGGCGACGCGGTCAGATGGACGAACAGCGACACCAAGAACCATCAGGTGGTCGCGAACAACGGCGCGTTCGCCTCGCCCACGATCGCACCCGGCAAGGCCTACACGCACGTCTTCGGCACGGCGGGCACCTTCCGCTACCACGACGCGCTTCACCCGGCTCTGACCGGCCGGGTGATCGTGAACGGGCCGCCGCCGGCCGTCACGATCGGCGCATCGGTTCCGATCCTGACCTACGGGCAGTCCACGCACATCGCGGGCACTGTCTCGAACAAGAAAGCGGGCGAGACCGTCACGCTGTGGGGGCAGCCCTACGGCCAGGCCTCGCCTGTGCAGCTCGCAACGGTGCTGACCACGACGAACGGTGTCTGGGACTTCGTCGTCAAGCCGACGCTGCTCACGACCTACGAGGCTCATTGGAAGACCCTCGTCAGTGCGAAGATCGGCCTCGCGATGAGGCCGAACGTGCTCTTCTCGGCCTCCAAGGGGATGGGCATCGTCAAGGTCAAGACGAATCACTCGCTCCAGGGCCGGAAGGTCTACGTCCAGCGCTTCACGCGCTTTGGCCAGTGGGTGAAGATGAAGCGGGTGATCCTCGGCCGGAGCTCGCAGAGGCTCTTCTACCTGCGGCTCCCGCGCGGGACCTACACGCTCCGCGTCTTCATGTCGTACAACCAGGTCGGCGCCGGGTACCTGGACGGCTTCAGCCGCACGGTCATCTTCAAGCGCAAGTAAGTCCTCGGATACACGGCGCGGGATAGCCTCCGCGCCGTGTATCCCATCGTCGTCTTCCTGCTCGACGGCCTCGCCGATCGGGCCCACGAGGTGCTCGGCGGGCGGACCGGCAACGAGGCCGCGTCGACGCCGAACCTGGACGCGCTCGCGGCGGGCGGCTCCTGTGGGCTCCTCTACGCGGTCGGTCCCGGGCGTGCGCCGTCGAGCGAGGTTGCGCACTGGTCGATGCTCGGCTACCGCCCCGACGAGTTTCCCGGGCGGGCAGTGTTCGAGGCGCTCGGTCGCGGCCAGGAAGTGAGCGCCGACGACGTGCACGCCTACGCCGCTCTGCGGCCGGCCGAACGGCGAGACGACGGGTGGTGGCTGACCGGGCGGCCCGACCCGGATCGGGACGCCGAAGAGGCCGAGCGCCTCGTCGAGCGCTGCAGCGAGATCGTCGTGGACGGGCTTACGTTTTCACTCGCTCACGTCTGGCGCGGGGAGGCCGTCCTGCGCATCTCGGGAGGCGCCGACGAGCGCGTCACGGACACGGACGCGTTCTTCCGCGACCGGCACGCCCTGTTGCGCCCGCAGCCGCTCGTGCCGGAGGCGGAGCCCACCGCCCGCGCCTGCGAGGTGTGGACCCGGGAGGTGCTGGGCCGCCTCGAGAACGAGCGGTTCAACGTGATCACGCTCAAGTGGTTCGGCCGGCCGCGACCGGTGCCGAGCTTCCTCGAGCGCCACGGCGTGACCGGCGCGTTCGCGGCGGACTCTGCGTTCCTGCGAGGGCTCGGGCAGGCGCTCGGGCTCGAGCCGCTCGACGCGCCGGAGACCGACGATCCGGTCGGTGACCTGCGCAGCCGCGTGGAGCTGGCCAAGCGGCGGCTCGACGCGGGCGACACCTTCGTCTTCTGCCATCAGAAGACCACCGACTCGGCGGGGCACACGAAGGACCCCCGCACCAAGCAGGAGACGATCGCGCAGCTCGATGCGGCTCTCGACGACCTGCCCACCGACCGGGCGATCGTCTGCGTGACCGGCGATCACGCGACGCCCGCCTCGCCGGAGGTGATCCATTCGGGCGACCCGGTGCCGCTGCTGGTGGCGGGACCAGGCGTGCGTGCCGATCTCGTGGAGCGTTTCGGGGAGCTCGACTGCGCGTCCGGGATCCTCGGCCAGCTCCGTGGGCCGGACCTGATGCCGGTGCTCCTGAACGCTGCCGACCGGCCACTCTTCCTCGGCTCCCGGCCGACCCCGGTGGACGGCGCCGACGGCTACCCGGCCCTGCTCGAGCCCCTTCTCTAGCATTCGCAACGTGCACGTCGAGGCCTCGACGCTCGGCCGGCTGCGCCGGCTCGAGCTCTCACCGGCGCGGTTCCTCCAGCTCGCGTTCCTGAACGCCGGGATGCTCTGGCTGATCGTCGTCACCGGCGCTGCGGTTCGCCTCACCGGCTCCGGCCTCGGCTGCCGCCACTGGCCCGGCTGCGAGAAGGGCCACCCGCTCCCGGCCAAGGACTACCACGCCTACATCGAGTTCGGGAACCGGTTGGTCGGCGGTGTCACGATTGCGGTCACCCTGCTGGTCGCGCTCGCGGCCACGAGGACGCCGGCGCTCCCGCGCTGGGTGCAACGGCTCGCGCTGGCGATCTTCCTCGGGACCCTCGCGCAGGCTCCGCTCGGGTACCTGGCCGTCAAGACCGACCTGCGCTGGCCTGTGGTGGCGACTCACCTGCTGCTCTCGATGGCCGTGCTCGCCGGGGCCGTCGTGCTCGCGCTCGAGGCCTTCGCCGCGCGCTCGGGCCGCGCCGAGCCGGTCGTTCCGCTGGAGCTGCGCCGCCTGGGGATCGTCTCCGCCGCATCGTGCCTCGTGCTCCTCGTCAGCGGCACGCTGGCGACCGCTGCCGGCCCGCACTCCGGCGGCGGGGCCGAGCACGTCGACCGGCTCTGGCGCCTGCAGCCGCTCGTCTACCTCCACGCATTCGCGGTCGGGGTGTTCGGGCTCTCGCTCGTCTTCGTGCTCGGCTACCTGGCCGCCCGCCGGGAGCGCTCGCCACGGCTGTTCAAGCTCGGCCTTGCGGTCCTCGGGCTACTGCTGGCCCAGATGGCGCTGGGCGAGATCCAGTACCGGACGCACCTGCCGTGGGCGCTCGTGCTCGTGCACGTGGGCTTTGCCGCAGCGGTCTGGGCGGCCCTCGTCGCCTTCGTCACGGTCCTGTGGCGGCCGCCGGCGGCTTTCGCGCAAGCCCCGCACGTAGACTGAGACGATGGCCGAGGAGCTGCGCATCCACAGCCGGCCGGAGCTCGAGAAGCCCGTGCTGCTGGCCGCCTTCCGCGGCTGGAACGACGGAGCGCAGGCGGCGTCGCTCGCTGCCGGCTACCTCGCGAAGACCTGGGACGCCGAGCAGTTCGCGGAGATCGATCCGGAAGACTTTTTCGACTTCCAGGCGACCAGACCGCACGTCTCGCTCGAGGACGGGCTGACCCGGCGCATCGAGTGGCCCGAGACCGGGTTCTACCACGCCCGGCCGGAGGGCCTCGACCGCGACGTCGTGCTCCTGCTCGGCATCGAGCCGAACCTGCGCTGGCGGACGTTCACGGAGCTCGTGGTCGGGCTCGCGACCGAGCTCGAGGTCGAGCTGATGATCACGCTGGGTGCGTTACTGGCCGACGTGCCCCACACGCGACCCGCCCCGGTTACGGGGAGTGCGACCGACAGCGAGCTCGTCGAGCGCCTGGGTCTGTCAGCCTCGCGCTACGAGGGACCGACCGGGATCGTCGGCGTGCTGCACGACGCCTGCCGCGAGGCGGGGATCCCGTCGGCGAGCCTCTGGGCGGCAGTGCCGCACTACGTTTCGCTGACGCCGAGCCCGCGCGCCGCCGTCGCGCTCTGCGAGCGGCTGGGGAGCGTGATCGGAGTCGACATCGACGTGGACGAGCTCGAGGAGGCCGCGCAGTCGTACGAAGAGCAAGTCAGCGAGGCCGTGGCTTCCGACGAGGAGACCGCCTCCTACGTCGAGGAGCTGGAGCGCCGAACCGACTCGATCGAAGAGAGCAGCGACCTTCCGTCCGGGGAAGCTCTCGCGGCCGAGCTGACGCGCTTCCTGCGTGAGCGTGACGAAGAGGACGGCGAGGACGCCGCCCGCGAGCAGTAGCCACCGCGGTCGTCCGACCCTTCAAGACGACGTCATCCGGCTCGTGCCGCTCACGCCCGAGCACGAGCCCGGCGTCGCTGCGCTCGTGGAGGTCGAGGACGTCCGTCGATACACCCGTGTGCCGTCAGAGCCGCCCGCGGGCTTCGCCGGCCAGTGGCTGGTGAGGTACGAGGAGGGTTGGCGTGACGGGTCGCGGGCCGGGTTCGCGATCGAGACCCACGAAGGTGAGTTTCTCGGGCTCGGTCTCTTCGTCCAAATCGAGGAAGAAGGGCGACAAGGCGAGATCGGATACGTCGTCGGCCCGGCCGCACGTGGCCGGGGCGTCGCCACGCGGGCGCTCCAGCTGCTCACCGATTGGGGTTTCTCTCAGCTCGGCCTGAAGCGGATCGAGCTCTGGATCGACGTCGCCAACAGTGGCTCCGAGCGCGTCGCCGAACGCGCGGGGTACGTGCTCGAGGGTGTGCTGCGGTCGTGCTGGTTCAAGGAGGACATCCGCCGCGACTTCGGCATTTGGTCGAGGCTTCGAGACGAAGAGCTGAGCCCTAGCCGAACGTAAAGGCGTAAGCGGTAACTCCCGGCGCGAAACGGAGCTCGAGCTCCCCTTCGCGCAGCTTCGGGTACTGCAGCAGCGTGTAGAGGCGGCTGAGCCCGCCGACCTGGATCGTCCGCACCGGCTTGCCGTCCACGAGCACCCGGAGGCTGCCTTTGCCGCCGAGGACGAGGTAGACGTTCTGAGCCAGGAAGCCCAGGCGCAGGCGGGCGCGATCCGCGGCGACGATCCGCTGCCGCTCGACCTTCCAGAGACCGTCGTAGGCGACCGTGTTCGGTGGCACGGTGCGAGGGAACTTGTAGGGCACGATCCGGTCGGGCACGAGCTGGGAGCCCGAGTAGCGCTCGAGTCGCTCCCAGCCGAGGTACGTCTCCGGGGTCATCGCCGCATGCTGGGGTGTCTGGTCGGCCACGGACGCGAGCTGCGCCTTCGCAGGCTCGCCGAGCAGCTTGCGGATCGTCCGCTCGGTGTCGTCGTAGTTGCCCTCGCCCTCCTTGATCTCGCGGATGTGCCCGCGCCGGTCGACGAGGTACTCGGTCGGCCACGCGCCGTTCTGGTACGCGTCCCAGGTCTTGTAGTTGTTGTCGATCGCGACTGCATAGCGGACGCCGAGCTCGCGCGTGGCCTTGCGTACGTTCGAAGGCACGTGCTCGAAGGCGAACTCCGGCGTGTGAACGCCAACGATCCTGAGCCCGGCCTTGCGGTAGGCGGCATTCCAGGCCTTCAGGTGGGGCAGCGTGCGCAGGCAGTTGATGCAGGAGTACGTCCAGAAGTCGACGAGCACGACCTTGCCGCGGAGCTCCGAGACCGTGAGCGGCTTCGAGTTGATCCACGTCGAGATGCCCGTGAAGTCAGGCGCAGGCCCGTAGTCCTTGAGCGCGCTCGAGGCCGGCTTTGCCGAAGTCAGGCATCGCTGCCCGAGCTGCTTGCGCGTGTAGCAGCTTCGCTCGGCCTTCTGCAGCCACGGGGTGTAGTCGCCGATCTTGGTCTGGAGCTTCTTGTCGACGTTGAATGCGATCAGCAAGGCCGAGACGGCCATCACGCCGCCGAGGACCGCTCGCGCCGCGGGGCTCTGCAAGCTCAGGCCCCGGATCCGTCCCGCCGCGCGCTGGCCGCCGAGCGCCAGCAGCAGCATCGGCAGCGCTGCGCCGAGCGCGTAGGCAACCGCCAGGCCGACGCGCCTGCCGCCCGCGAGGCTCGCGGTCTGCGTCGTGATGAACCCGAGCACCGGTCCCCCGCACGGCACGAACAGGAGCCCCAGGCTCGCCCCGAGGAGGAAGCCACCACCGAGGTCGCCTGAGGGACGCCGTGAGAAACGCAACAGCGGGCGCTCGATCGCCCTGGCCAGGGGCGGGATCACGAGTGTGGCCGCGAAGAGCAGCAGGAAGCCGATCGACACCTTGCGCAAGAAGTCCTGCGAGAGCCCGATCCGGTCGAGCAGCCAGCCGACGAAGAGCAGCGAGAGAACGAAGGTGACGACGAGCCCCGCGATGATCGCGTAAGGGCGCCGCCGGCCGCCGCTCGCGCCGCCCGCGAAGATGATCGGCAGCACCGGGTAGACGCACGGAGAGATGGCCGTGACGATCCCGGCAAGGAAGGCGATCGCGTAGAGGAGCATCCGCTAGCAGGGTAGTCCGCGCAGGAGCGCGGGCGTTACGCCTCGGCGGCGGGAGTCTTCTCGGCCTGGTCGGCCTTCGGCTCCGGTGTCCTGCCGTCCTGCGACTGCTTCGGCTTTCGGTTCTGGCTGCGGTTCTGTTTCTGGTTCTGGTTTTGGTTCTGGTTCTGGCCCTCGGCCTGGCCCTTCTTCTTGCGCTTGCGCCTGCGACGGCGCGAGCGGCCGGTCGCAGCCTTCGGCGCGGGCAGGTTGTCGGCGAGCGCGTGGGCGACCTCCTGGATCGTCCCGAGCCGCTCGCGGGCCGCGTCGATCAGCTGGTTGGCGCGCGGCGTGTACCCCTCGGCGGAGGCGAGCAGCGCGGCGCCGACCTCGCGCGGCTGCTCGAGCGTCGTGTTGACGAGCTTCGCCGCGTTCTCCTCGTGCCGGTGGCCGCGCGAGTTGGCGAGCGCGCCGAGGAGGCGCTTGGCCTCCGGGAACTCGGCACTGGCGCGCCGGTCCTGAACCTTGCGCGTCGCCTGGGCGAGCCGCCAGGTCCAGCGGACGAGGATCTGCTCGGGCGCATCCACCTTGCCGTCACCCAGCGCGCGGAGCAGGGTGCGCACGCCCTGAACGCGGTCCTTCTCCCAGGTCGGCGCCTGGGTCACGAGCGTGACCAGGTCGTCGAAGCTGGCCCGGTCGACGATCATCGAGACGCGATCGGCGAGCGCGGTCAGGCGCAGGCGCCGGTTCGGGTTCTCGGCGGCGCAGGCGTTCAGGAACTGCTCGAGGGCGCCGCGGTTGGCCTTGCCCTCGGTGAACTTCTTGACGAACTCGACTCGCTCGTCGAAGCGCACGTTGCGCCCGGCGATCGTGGCCCAGTAGAGCTGCTCGTCGTCGTCGAGGTAGCGCGGGTCGGTCCGCTGCCATTCGCGCGTGATCACGGCGAGCCGGCGCTTCACGTCCGGGGTCACCGGCACGAGCCACGGCGCCGGCGACAGTTTCCGGCGGGCCCGGCGCTGGATACGGCGTCGAGGCGCCGGGGTGACCCGCGCGCCCTCGCGGTAGAAGTCGGCGTCCAACAGGCTGTGCAGCGAGACGACGCGCTCGTTGTGCGTCGCGCCCTTGGGCGTGAAGTCGATCACCACGCCCGCCTCCTTGCGCGGGTGCATGCGCATGATCCGGCCGATCCGCTGCTGGTAGACGCGTCGCGACGCGGTCGGGGCAAGGTGCATGCAGATCGTCGCGCGTGGCGAGTTCCAGCCTTCAGCGAGCAGCATCGCGTTGATGAGCACGTTGATCTCGCCGCGCTCGTAGGCGGCAAGGGTCTCGGCGAGCTGCACGGGCGGCGTGCGGCCGCTCACGGCCTCGGCCTTGAGCCCCGCGGCCCGGAACTCCTGCGCCAGGTTGTACGCGTGCTCGACGCCGGCTGCGTAGACGATCCCCGGCGTGTGCTCGAAGCGGTCGCGGTAGAGGCTCGCCGCCGCCTGGTTGAGAGCCGTGTGGTCGAGCACGGCAGCGAGCGCGCGCTCCTCGAAGTCGCCGCCGACGATCGGGACCGACGAGATCGCAGCGGCAGGCGGGACGCGCAGGCAGCGCAACGGCGCGATCAGCCCGCGGCGGGCGGCGTCAGCGAGGGGCAGCTCGTCGATCGAGGCCGGGAAGACGTCGGAGACCTGCTTGGCGATCAGCTGCTCGGTCGCAGTCATTCCGATGTAGAGCGGATCCGAGAAGCTGCGGATCGCCTGGCTCGTCTTCTCGCCGAGCGCCGTGTGCGCCTCGTCGGCGATCACGAGGTTGTACGTCTCGGGGTTGAGGTCCTGCCAGTGGCGCGCGAACCAGGCGTAGGTCTGGACGGTGACCGGGTTCGCGCGCTTCGCCTTCTTCCCCTTGAGAACCGCGTCCTCGAAGCGGTCGCCGTAGCCCTCGGCCGTCAGCTCGCGATTGAACTGCGTGACGAGGAGTCGGCGGTGGGTGAGGATCAGGACGCCGAGGGTGCGGGCGGCCTCGACGAAGCCGGCGGCGGCGATCGTCTTTCCGGAGGCGGTTGGGTGGCGGAAGCGGAAGCGCCGGCTTGCGCCGGGGTCCTTGCCGTGGTGCTCCAGCGGCAGCTCGAGCTCGTCGCTCGGCTCCTCGAGGTGGACGCCGAGATCCTCCTCTTCGTCTTCCTCGGCCTCCGCCCCGACTTCGGCAGCCCCGTTGCCGTTCAGCTCCGGCTCGACCTGGGTGGCGGCGATCAGCTCGGTGAGCATCCCCGCCAGCGCGTCGATCTGGTGGCGGCGGAGCTCAGTACCCGAGGCGAGCCTGGGGGGCCGCTCGCTGAGCACCCGCTCGAGCCCGAGCATCAGCGCGTAGCGGATCTTCCAGTCGTATGAAGGCTCGCGCTTGCCCGCTTCGATCTCGGCCAGCGCGTCGTCGAGCGCGCGGCGGCGGGCGGTCCCGGGCGCGAGCACGGCCGTCGGATCTTCATCCGGGTGGAGGAAAGGCTCTCCTGCCCAGGTTTCGGCGCGGAGGGCGGCGGCGGAAAGGCCATCCGTAGCCTCCGGAGCCAGGGTCGGCTGCTCGGTGGTTTCCTGCATGTCTGCGGCACCTGCCGTGCCGCGAGTCTCAAGTGAGAGAGCGCGCTCGCGTCGATACCCGTGGCGAGCGTCGCACTCGGAAGCATAGCCGATCTACGCGTGCTTCAGCTAGCCGCCGAGACCACCGAAGAGCGCAAACGGGTTCTGTGGAGCCACTTCCCAGACGACGTCGCCGCCCGGTTCGGCTTCGCCGTGCAGGCGACGCGCCAACTCCCGGGCCTGCTCCTCGGAGGCCGCGCCGACGATCAGATAGCGCCAGCGGCGCACGACGTCATAGCCCTCCTGCTCGAGCTCGTCCGCGAGTTTCTCGGCCTCCGCGTGCGAGTCGAGCTCCACCCGCACCTCCCAGGGCGCATAGCCGCGCCGGAGCTCTTCCTCCTCCCAGGTCTCCTGCGGCGGCTCGCCGGACCAGCGCTCTTCGTCCGGCAGCCAGCGCTCGACCTGGATCTCGGCGGCGATGCCCTCGTCGGCGAGCTCGGCCTCGACGATCTGCCGCGCCCGCTCCACCTGGCCTTGTGAGTCGGCGTAGACGAAGACGACCTCGTCGTCGCGGGACACCCCGAGGCGGTGACCCTCGAGCTCCTTCGCGAGCCGCCTTGCCTCCTCGGAGCTGAGGTCGCGTCCGAGGCGGTCGAGCAGGGTCCGGGAGTGGTGCTCCTCGGGCAGCTCGATCCGGATGCGCCAGTTATCGCTCATGTTGCGGGCGCCCCTGCTCCGACCTCGGCGAGCGGGCGCCCGAACATCTTCTCCGAAATGCCGGTCTGGTCGAGGTACTTGGTGATCCCGCCGAGCCAGAAGGGCCAGCCGGCGCCGAGCAGGAGCGCTGTGTCCACGTCCTTGGCCTCTGCGACCACCCCCTCCTCCAGCAAGTGGCGGATCTCGTCGGCGATCGCCTCGAGGGCGGCTTCGAGGATCTCGTCCTGCGTCTTCGGGTCGTGCTCGCGCAGCGCGACCTCGTCCTTGCCCTCGGCGTAGTTGGCGAGCGTCTGCAAGAGCGGGAAGCGGTCGGGGTAGGCCTCGTGCAGCGTCTCGAGCACGTGGTTGGCGACGCGCGGCCCGACCATCTGAAGCAGCACCGACGGCGCCATCGGCAGGCCGAGGCGCAGGATCGCCTCGTCGGCCTCGTCCGCGGTGTTGCCGTGCTCGACCGCATCGAGGACGACCGCCAGCAGACGGGTGAGGACTCGGTTGACGACGAACGCGGGAGCGTCGCTCACGAGTACCGGGCGCTTGCGCAACTGCTCGGCGACAGCCCACGCGGTGGCAAGCGTGACGTCGTCCGTGTCGGGCGTGCGAACCAGCTCGACGAGCGGGAGCACCGCCACGGGGTTGAAGAAGTGGATGCCGACGTCCGCGCCCATCTCGGTCACGGAGAGGCTGGAGGTGTTCGTCGCGAGGATGCACTCGGGCTTGACGTGCTCGCGCAGCTCGGCGAAGACCCGCTTCTTGAGCTCGGGCTCCTCGAAGACCGCCTCGAGCACGAGATCGCAGTCTGCGAAGTGCTCGTAACCGGTGGAGGTGGAGACGAGCGAGGCGAGGAAGCGCGCCTTGCCCTCGTCGTAGCGCCCCTTCGCCACCTGCTCCTGCAGCTCGGACTCGATGCTCTCGCGCGCGTTCGCGAGAGCCTCGTCGCTGATGTCGCGCATGGCGACCGGGACCTCCAGCCGGCGGAGGAAGAGCGCCGCGAGCTGTGCGGCCATCAGCCCCGCGCCCACGATTCCGACCTTGTTGACCGCGCGGGGCTCGGCGTCGGGCCGGCCGGGCGGCCGCTTGGCGCGCCGGTCGACGAGGTCGAAGGCGTAGAGCGAGGCCCTCGCCTGGCGACCGGGGAGCAGTTCGCCGACGGCTTCCTCCTCGGCTCGGTAGCCCTCCTCGAGCGACCAACCCGAGCACGCGCCCTCGATCAGCTCGAGCGCCTTGTACGGCGCGGGCGCGGCACCGTGCAGCTGGTCGTCGAGCCTTCCGCGCGCCTTCCGTATCACTTCCGCCGCAGAGGGACTGTCACTGGTGACTGTCACTGTGACTGTCACTGTTCGTTGACGAGCTCGAGGGCGAAGGCGATCGACTCGTCCAGGAACTCCGCTGGCTCGAACAGGCGGTCGGCGAAGCCGAGCTCGTGCGCCTCAGGGCCGGTCAGGACCCGGTTCTGGCGCATCGGGTTGGCGACGACGAACTTCACCGCCGTCTCGACGCCGACCAGGCGCGGGACGAGCTGCGTGCCGCCCCAGGCAGGAACGATCCCAAGGAAGCATTCGGGGCAGGCGAAATGCCGGACCGCCGTCGAGATCGTGCGCGCGTCGCAGTGCAGCGCGATCTCCACGCCTCCGCCGAGGCAGGCGCCGTTGACCGCCGCCACGGTCGGGAACGGCAGCTCCCGAATCCGGCCGAAGAGCTCATGGCCGGCGCGGCTGCCGGCGATCGCCAGCTCGCGCGTGGCGTCGGGGAACTCCGTGATGTCGGCGCCGGCGGCGAAGACGAACGGCTTCCCGGTCAGCACGAGCGCCGCCCAGTCACCCTCCTCGAGCGCGGCAACAGCCGCTCCAGCGACTCCATTGCCGCCCGGCCGAAGAAGGTCGGCTTGGTGTGATCCTCGCCGTTGTCGATCGTCACGAGGGCCACCGCGGCGTCCGCCCTGTCTACACGTGCCAGCTTGAACTCAGTGTCCGGCAGCGACGTTCTCCCACACGAGCGCGGCACCCATGCCCAGGCCGACGCAGAGCGCGGCGAGCCCGTAGCGCGCCTGCGGCCGCTCGCCGAAGCCGTAGGCCAGCTGAGCCAGCAGCCGCACGCCGGTCGCGGCGAGCGGGTGACCGCAGGCGATCGCGCCGCCGTACGGGTTGAGCCGCTTGTCCTCGGGTGCGACGCCGAATGCGTCGCACCAGCTGAGCACCTGGACCGCGAACGGCTCGTTCAGCTCGAAGAGGTCGATGTCGTCGAGCGAGAGGCCGGCGATGTCTAGCGCCTTCCGCGTCGCCGGAACCGGGCCGAGGCCCATCAGCTCCGGTTCGACGCCGGCGAACCCGTAGGAGACGAGCCGCATCCGGGGCACCAGGCCGTGCTCGCTCGCAGCCTGCTCGGAGGCCAGCAGGCAGACCGTGGCGCCGTCGGTCAGCCCGGCGGAGTTCCCGGCCGTCACCCGACCGCCGGGTCGGAATGGCGTCGGCAACTCGGCCAGGCCCTCCAGGCTCGTGTCCGGGCGCAGAAACTCGTCACGGGCGGCGACGCGCCAGCCGTCGTCGCTGAAGACCGCCATCGGCACGACGGTCTCCCGCATGACGCCGTTCTCCCATGCGGCCGCGGCCTTCTGCTGCGAGCGCAGCGCGTAGGCGTCCGCGCCATCCTTCGTCAACTGGGGCAGGCGGTCGTGCAGGTTCTCCGCGGTCGCGCCCATGGTCACGGCCGAGGGGTCGACCAGCCGCTCGGCCACGAAGCGCGGATTGAAGTCCACGTCGTCGCCCATCGGGTGGTGACCCATGTGCTCGATTCCGCCCGCGAGCACGACCTCGGCTGCGCCCATCGCGATCTCGCCCGCGCCTGCCGTGACGGCGGTGAGCGCGCCGGCGCACATGCGATCGACCGCGAAGCCGGGCACGCTCTGCGGCAGCCCGGCGAGCAGCGCCACGTCGCGCCCGAGCGTCAAGCCCTGGTCGCCCACCTGGGCGGTGGCCGCCATGACCACGTCGTCGATCCTTTCGGGTGGCAAGCCGGGGTTGCGGCGAAGCAGTTCGCGCACGACCTTGACGCCCATGTCGTCGGCCCGCGTGCGCCAGAACATCCCCTTGGGCCCGGCCCGTCCGAAGGCCGTTCGGACGCCGTCGACGTAGTAGACCTCGCGCAATTCCCGCACGTTGAAGACCCTAGACAATCGTCACGGTCTCGCCACGATTCCGTCACCCATCCGCGCGCCCGCGCTCGATACGATCGCTGCGGGGAGGAGGTTGGCTGTGCCTGAACCAGACGTCGTCGAAAACGAGAACTGGGCGGCGCACCTCGAGCGCGAGGAGCGCCGCTACCGGGACGGGGAGGCTCGCCTCGGCGACGCCGGAGATGCGGACGCGCGCCAGCGCCAGCTCACCCGCCTCGGCAATGCCGCGGGAGGCGCCGGGCTCGCCCTGCTGATGCAGGGCCGCACACAGGAGGCCGCAGGCTGGTTCGCCCGCGCCGCCGCGCGTTACCGCGAGAGCTTCGCCGATGCGCCGTCTGACAGCTGGGGCCGGCCGATCGGCGCGATCAAATCGCTCGTCCTGGCCGGTGACTGGCCGGGCGCGGAGGGAGCAGCCGAGTGGGCGCTGCAGGTAGGCGCGGCCGAGGGCCAGTCCTCAATCGGCCACTACGCCGCCGCCCTGGCTCTGCTCGTGCTCGGCAGAGACGCCGAGGCTCGCCCGCACGCGGACGCGATCCGCACGCGCGACGACTTTCCGAGCGCGGTCGGTGACGCTCTCGGATACCTGGCCGCCGCCGACGTGCTCGGCTACACGGAGGCCGTCGAGGCGGTGCTCGAGTCGTTCGAGACCCGCGACGACTACCTCGAGGACATGCCCGTGGCAGACACCGTGCTCGTGCTGCAGGCACTAGCGGCCCGCCGCGACCTGGCCGCGAACCTCACCTCGCCGCTCTGCTTCCTAGGAGGCGAGGCGCTAGTCGCCGCTCGTGGGCGGGTGGAAGACCGTCGTGATGGTCAGCGGCTCGACGTCCGGCTCCTCGAGCTCGCGCGCGCGCTCCGCGAGCTCGGTGATCAGCTCGAGCGCCCGCTCGGGCTGCAGCCGCGCCGTGATCTGGGCGGAACGGAACGTGCCAGCCGCGCCGTGCTCGGCCCAGCCGCGCTGAACCTCCTCGAGCATCGCCGCACGCAGGTCGCTGGTGTACCCCGAGGAGAGCAGCTCCGGCGCGACTCGCACCGTCCGCGCCACGGCGCGATAGGGCTTCTCGCGGCCCTGACCGCCCTCGGCCAGCTCGATCAACCCGGCTTTCAACAGCATGCGCACATGGAAGTGCAGGTGCCCGGGGTCGACCCCGAGCTTGTTCGCGAGCTCGCGGTTCGTCAGGTGCTCCTCGTCGCCCGTACCCAGGGTCTCGAGAACACGGAGCCGGAGCGGGTGCCCGAGCGCTTTCAGCTGGTCGGGTCGCTCGAGCGTGAGCACGTCGAGGAGAGGTCTGGAGGCGGCGGCCGCAGGCATCGCTCCATCTTTGCGAGGTGGCCTTGCGTTGTCTAGTGCTGCAACCGGGAAGCAGCCGCGCGATCGGCCACAACCCGCGTGGTTCCGCCGATCGAGCGGATCAGGCTGGCGGGGGTCGCCGGGTCCGGCGGATGGGCAAAAGCGCGTTCCGCAGCCTCCGCTTTCTCGGCGCCGGTGACGATGAAGAGCACCTCCGGCGCCGACGACAGCACCGGCACGGTCATCGTCACGCGATCCACGAACGGCTCGAGCCCGGCCTCGGCGGGAACTGCTCGCCGCTCGCGATCTTCGAGTGTCGGCGCGTTCGGGAACAGCGACGCAGTGTGACCGTCCGGGCCCAGGCCGAGCAGGACGAGCTCGAGCCGAACGTCCAGCAGTAACGCGTCGTACTCCTCGGCCGCCGCCTCCGCGCCGAGCTCACCGCGGATCCGGCGCACCTCCTTCGGCTGCACCTCGAGCCGGTCGAGGAGGTTCTCGCGCGCGAGCCTGTAGTTCGAGCGGTCGTCGTCGGGAGGCACGCAGCGCTCATCGCCCCACCAGAGTGATGCCTTGCTCCAGTTGGGCTCGCGCTCGGCCGCGAGTCGGTAGGCCCGCCCCGGCGATCTGCCACCGGTCAAGGCCATTGTGCGCCCTGCCCGCGCTGCCTCGTTGAGCTCGTCCGCGACGATCGACGCCACCTGCTCCGGGTCGTCGGCCACGATGAGCTCGACGCCGTAAAGGGTCACGGCTCGCCGGCTGCGAGCTCCCGCGAGCGTTCCATCGCCGCCTCGATCGCATTCAGGAACGCGGCGCGCACCCCGGCGAGCTCGAGCTCGCGGATCGCGCGGATCGTGGTGCCGCCGGGCGAGGTCACCTGCTCACGGAGCTCGACGGGGTGAATGCCCTCGTCGCGCAGCAGCCGCGCGGTGCCGAACATGGTCTGGACGACGAGCTGGGTCGAGATCTCGCGCGAAAGGCCGAGCAGGATTCCGGCCTCGATCATCGCCTCGGCCAGCAGCGCGAAGTACGCGGGGCCGGAGCCTGAAACGGCCGTGACGGCATCCATGTAGCGCTCCGGCACCTCCACGACCGCGCCGACGTGGCTGAGCGCCTCCTCGGCGAGCCGCAGGTGCTCCTCTCCCGCGTGCGCGCCCGCGCAGATGCCCGCGATCCCCTCGTGCACGGTGGCCGGGCGGTTCGGCATGGCGCGCACGACCGGCACGCCGGGAGTCACCTTGCTCTCGATCGTCGCGGTGGGGATAGCCGCCGCGACCGAGAGCACGGTCTGCTCCGGAGTGAGCACGCCGCCGATCTCGCCGAGCAAGGTGTCGAAGTCCTGCGGCTTGACCGCGATCACGATCAGCTCCGCTCCCGCGACCGCCTCTGTGTTCGACAGCGTCGCGCGCACGCCGTGGCGCTCCGCCAGCTCTGCGGCACGCTCCTCGTCGCGAACCGTGACCACGAGCTCACCGGGCTCCCGCCAACCGCCGCTCAGGAGCCCGCGCAGGAGGGACTCGCCGATCGTGCCGGCGCCGAGGATCGCAACGCGCCGCGGCTCCACAGCCATCGTGGGAGAGTCTAGGCCGCGGCGGTCTGCGGTGGCACGAGCCCGAGGCGGTAGGCCGCGAGCAGGTAGATGCTCGCGAGGCCGGCCCACTCCTCGTAGGGCTCGAGCAGCTCAGCCGTCTCCCAGCCCTCGACCCAGCGGCCCCGCATGGCGGACAGGAGCTTCACGAGGCCGAGGTCGGCAACGAGCCCCCGGTCGTAGCGGCCGAGGCCTTCGAGGAAGACGACGCCGACCGACCACGGTCCGAGACCGCGCTCGCGCGTGAGGCGATCTGCTGCGGCGTTGCTCGGCACGTCGCGTAGCCGCTCGAGCTCGACCGAGCGGCAGAGCCGGACGAGCGTGGCGCCGCGGCGCATCCCGAGGCCGAGCCGGCGCAGCTCCGCCGGGGCGAGACGGCCAAGGCTCGCGCAGTCCGGAGGAGCATGCAGCGCGGTGCCCTGCAGTTGCGGCGTCGCCGCGCGGATCACGTTTCGCTCGATCGCCCGCGCCCGCCGGGCCTGGATCAGCTGGCCGCAGACCGCACGCAGGAGCGCGTGAGCCACCGTCGGCGTGCGCACCGGACGCAGGCCGCGCACACGGCGAGTGGCCTCGCCGATCAACGGATCGCGCGCGAAGCGCTTCAGGAACTCGGAGTGATCGTCGTCGAGCGCGAGCACGAAGCGCAGCTCCGCGATCCCTTCCTCGCTCGGCGCGCGCAGCTGAACGGTTCCGTTCGACAGCTGCCACGCACGCCCCGCGCCGCCGCAGCCGAGAGCGGCGACCACGACGCCGTCGGTCACGCTGCGGGTCGCATCGCCCGCCAGCCGGGCCGAAAGCCGGAGCGAGAACGGGCCGCGCGGCCGGACCGCGGCCGAGATCACTGTCTGCTTGGTGGGCCTGCGCGCCCGCGACCTGCTCGGCTGCAAGGTCGGTCGCGCGCTCGAGCACCTCGAGCGCTTCCTCCTCGCGGCCGGCACGGCGCAGGAACTTGCCCCAGGAGCGGTACACGTCCACGTACTCCCGCCGATGGCCGTGCGCCTCGAGGAGCATCGTCGCCTCCCGGAAGGCGCTGTCGGCACCGTCGGCGTTGCCGTCGAGCGCTCGAGCTTCCGCCAGCGCCCACTGGCCGAGACCCATCTCACGCGGATACTCGTCGCCGGCCAGGGCCGCCACCGCCGCCTCGGCCTTCGCAAGTGCCAGAGCGACGTTGCCGAGCCGGGCCGCCGCTTTCGACTGGTCGGCGTAGAGGCCGGACAGATCCTCGGGCTCCGCGTTGGGGCCCAGAAGCTTCTCGGCCAGCTTGTGGTGCCTCGTCGCCTCCTCGGGACGATCCTGGGTGAGCAGGATGGCGGCGGAAAGGATGTGCGCGCGCGCCAGGTGGAGCGTGTCGTCGGTGACATCCAGCAGGGCGATCGCGCGCCGAATGTAGTCGAGCGCCGCGGCGGGCCGGCCACCGATGTCGTTGAGGCGGGCAGCCCCCCAGTAGAGACGTACGCGCGAGTACGCGTCCGTCATCTCCTCGGCCTTCCCGAGAGCTTCTGCGAGGACCTCCTCCGCCCGGCGCAGGTCGCCGAGATCGGTCAGCGCGTAGCTCAGGTAGGTGGTGAACCTGACCTGGGCGGCGAAATCGTCAGGCGCTTCCTGCGAGACCTCGGCGAGGCAGCTCTCGAACAGCTCCACCGCTCGCCTTGGCCGGCCGCTGGCCGCGTACGCCTTCCCGAGGGTGGCGTAGACGTCGGGCCGTGCGCTCGCGGAGACCGGCGACAGCTCCAGGCCGGACTCGAGCAGCTCGATGGCCTCGCTGTTGCGCCCGCCGTGAGCAGCGGCCAGGCCGAGCGCGATGTTCGCGCGCGACGCGGCCACGGCGTCCCCGGCTTCCAGAGCGTCCGCGCGCAGGCGGTTCAGCTTCGCCTCGGCCTCGTCCGTGATCTCGGACAGACGGAGCTCCAGTTCGGCGTCTGCGATCTGCAGCTCCCGCTGGTCGGTGTCGCGGATCTCGGACCCGGTCTCTAGATAGTCGGCCGAGACGCCCAGCTTCCGGGCAAGCATCCGGAGCGCCTTTACAGACGGCCGCCGCGCGCCGGCTTCGATCCGGGAGATGTAGGCGTACGAGACACCAGGCCCTGCAAGCTCGCGCTGAGACAGCCCACGTTCGTGCCGCAGGCGACGCAACCGCTGGCCGATCGGTTCGGCTGGCCCCTCGAGTTGTTGCGGTGACACCGAAACCAATACTGACCTTCAGCCCGGAGCGCGTCAATCAGGCTATGAACTCCTGACAACAATTGGCGACGGCACACTTTGGGCTTTGCCTTGCAGGTCGGCAGTGCTCGACGTTCGTCCGCCGACCTCGTCGATACTTTTGACAACGACTCGCGGCGCCACCCACCCGCCGGCCACTCGCTATCGTCGCGCAATGAGCATCGATCCCGGAGTCGACATCGGGCACGTCCACCTCAAGGTCGCTGACATCGACCGCTCGCTCGGCTTCTACCGCGACATCCTCGGCTTCGACGAGATGCAGCGCATGGGCGACGAGGCCGCGTTCCTCTCGGCGGGCGGTTACCACCACCACCTGGGGTTGAACACGTGGCAGTCGCGAGGTGGCTCCCCGCCTCCGCCCGGCACGACCGGGCTCTTCCACGTCGCGATCCGCTACCCGGACCGCCGGACGCTCGGCGACGCCCTGCGGCGGCTCGCGGAGGCGGAGTGGCCGATCGACGGTGCCACAGATCACGGCGTCTCCGAGGCGATCTACCTGCGCGACCCCGACGGCAACGGCGTCGAGCTCTACCGCGACCGCCCCGAGGAGGAGTGGCCGCGGCCCGCGAGCGGGGAGGGCGTGGCGATGCACAACGCGCCGCTCGACCTCGAGGCCTTGCTTCAAGAAGCGCAGTAGCTAGCATCGACAGCTATGGCCAAGGGGTATGCGGAAGGACCGGCGGCCGAGGAGGCCGAGCGTCGGCTCGCGGAGCTCGAGCGCGGCGGCGACGAGCCTGAGCGAGAGCTTCGCCTCGCCGTCTACGGCTCCACCGAGGACGAGCCGGAACGCCATTTTCTGGGCTGGCGGGACGAGGTCGATCCCGACGAGCTCTTCGTCTCCGGGAAGGCCTGGGGCATCAAGCTCGTCCGCGCTACGGTGTAGCCGATGAGCAAGCAGGTCGAGCAGCTGGAGCAGGTGATCATCCGGTTCGCCGGCGACTCCGGCGACGGGATGCAGCTGACCGGCGGGCGCTTCACGAGCGAGACCGCGCTGCTCGGCAACGACATCTCGACGCTCCCGGACTTCCCCGCGGAGATCCGCGCGCCGGCCGGCTCGCTGCCCGGCGTCTCGGGCTTCCAGCTCCACTTCGCCGACCACGACATCCTCACTCCGGGTGACGCGCCCGACGTGCTCGTGGCGATGAACCCGGCGGCGCTGAAGACGAACCTGCGCGACCTACCCAAGGGCGGCACGCTGATCGTCAACCGGGACGCCTTCACCGAGCGCAACCTCGAGAAGGCCGGCTACGCCGAGAGCCCGCTCGACGACGGCTCGCTCGCCGAGTTCCACGTGCACGAGGTGCCCTTGACGACGCTGACGCTCGAGGCCCTCAAAGAGGTAGACGTGACCAAGCGCGAGGCGGAGCGCTCGAAGAACATGTTCGCGCTCGGCCTGATGTCCTGGCTTTACCACCGGCCGACCGACGGGACGATCGAATTCCTCGAGCGCAAGTTCGCCTCGAAGCCGACGATCGCGGAGGCCAACGTCAAGGCCTTCAAGGCCGGGTGGGCCTACGGCGAGACCTCCGAGGACTTCGTCGTCTCCTACGAGGTCGCGCCCGCCGAGATGGCGCCGGGCACCTACCGCAACATCACGGGCAACCAGGCGCTCGGGATGGGCCTGATCGCTGCGAGCGTCAAGAGCGGCCTGCCGCTCTTCCTCGGCGCCTACCCGATCACTCCGGCCTCGGAGATCCTCGAGAACCTCTCGCGTCACAAGCGCTTCGGCGTACGTACCTTCCAGGCCGAGGACGAGATCGCGGCGGTGGGAGCCGCCCTGGGCGCGAGCTTCGGCGGCGCGCTCGGCGTCTGCACCTCGAGTGGCCCCGGGGTCGTTCTGAAGAGCGAGACCGTGGGGCTCGCGGTCGCGCTCGAGCTGCCGCTCCTGATCCTCGACATCCAGCGAGCAGGCCCGTCGACCGGGATGCCGACCAAGCCCGAGCAGGCGGATCTCTTGATGGTGCTGTACGGCCGCAACGCCGAGTCGCCGGTTCCGGTGGTGGCCGCGTCCACTCCGGGCGGCTGCTTCGCCGCGGCGCTGGAGGCGGCACGGCTCGCGCTCAAGTACCGCACGCCGGTGTACCTGCTCTCCGACGCGTACCTGGCGAACGGCTCCGAGCCGTGGCTCCTGCCCGACGTGGACTCGCTGCCGGAGATCTCGGTCGATTTCGCGACCGAGCCGAACCGCGACGGCGAGTTCTGGCCTTACGTGCGCGACCCGGAGACCCTCGCGCGCGCGTGGGCCATTCCCGGCACGCCCGGGCTCGAGCACCGCCTCGGCGGCCTCGAGAAGCAGGACGAGACGGGCAACGTCTCCTACGACCCCGACAACCACGACCTGATGGTTCGGCTGCGGGCCCAGAAGATCGCGGGCATCGCCGCCGACATCCCCGAGCTCGAGGTGGACGACCCGGATGGCGCCGAGCCTGCTCGTGCTCGGCTGGGGCGGCACCTACGGATCGATCACCTCCGCCGTGCGACGGCTGCGCAAGCAGGGGAAGCACGTCGCTCAGGCCCACCTGACCCACCTGAACCCATTCCCGCGCAACACCGGCGAGGTGCTGGCGAGCTACGACCGCGTGCTCGTGCCGGAGATGAACCTCGGCCAGCTGCTCAAGCTCGTGCGCGCGGAGTTCCTGGTGGACGCGGTCGGCTACAACCAGGTGCGCGGCCAGCCCTTCCGCTCGGACGAGCTCGCGGCCGCGATGGAGGCGATGGTGTGACCGAAAACGGCAACGGCCACGCGCTGAGCGCGAAGGACTTCAAGACCGACCAGGAAGTGCGCTGGTGCCCGGGCTGCGGCGACTACGCGATCCTCGCCGCGGTGCAGGGCTTCCTGCCGGAGCTCGACGTGCCGAGGGAGCGCACGGTCTTCATCTCCGGGATCGGCTGCGCGGCGCGGTTCCCGTACTACGTTCAGACCTACGGCATCCACTCGATCCACGGGCGCGCGCCCGCGATCGCGACCGGGCTCGCGCTGGCACGGCAGGACCTCTCCGTCTGGGTCGTGACCGGCGACGGCGACGCGCTCTCGATCGGCGGCAACCACCTGATCCACGCGCTGCGCCGCAACGTGAACGTGAAGATCCTGATGTTCAACAACCAGATCTACGGGCTCACGAAGGGTCAGTACTCGCCGACCTCGCCGCTCGGGACGGTGAACAAGACGACGCCGATGGGCTCGGTGGACTGGCCGTTCAACCCGGTGGCGCTGGCGCTCGGCGCCGAGGCGAGCTTCGTCGGGCGCTCGATCGACACCGATCGAACTCACCTGACCGAGACCCTGCGCCGCGCGGCCAAGCACCCGGGCGCCGCCTTCGTCGAGATCTACCAGAACTGCAACGTCTACAACGACGGCGCGTTCGACGCGGTGCGCGAGCAGAAGGAGAACCGGATCCGCCTCGAGCACGGCAAGCCGATCCGCTTTGGTGCCGAGGAAGAGCGCGGCGTGCGGCTACGTCCCGACGGCTCGGCGGAGCTCGTCGAGGTAGCCGAGGCCGGGGAGGACGCGTTGCTCGTGCACGACGAGCACCTGGAGTCGCCGAGCCTGGCCTCCGCGCTGGCCCGTCTCTCGCACACGCCGCACGGCCCGACCCCGATCGGCGTCTTCCGCGACGTCGAGCGCCCGGTCTACGACCGCCTGATGACCGAGCAGCTGGAAACCGCGCGAGCCGAGCAAGGCGAGGGCGACCTGGCCGAGCTCCTGCACGCCGGCGACACCTGGACGATCGAGTAGGCCGTTAGAGGGATTGCCAGTACTTGCGCTCGTCGGCTGCCGAGTAGAGGTAGAGGGCGAGCCCGGCGACCGCCGCGAAGCCGCCGATGATCGCCCAGTTCCAGGCGCCAAGGCTCCGATCGAGGACGATCGAGACCATCAGCAGGGGGAAGTAGACCCACAGGACCGAGAGGCCGAAGCCGCAGAAGAGGCACGCGGCGAAGAGCTTGCACGCCGGTGGCGGCCGACCGGGATCAGCAGGTCGCGCTGGCTCACCTGCTTCGGGCGGAGCGCGCTCCAGCGGGTCGCCGGCCGGTCCTCTGCCTCGGTCAGGTCGCGCTTGTATCTGCGCCACGAGTCGACCACGCACCGAGCTTACCGAGCGGCTCACCCGGGTAAAAGCAAGTGATGGCGAACCCGCTCGACGACCCGAACGATCGGCGTCGTCGCTGGCGGCGAGCGTCGTGACCTCGACGGAAGGCCGGCTGCCGTTTCGCGGCTACGACACGTGGTACCGCGTCGTGGGCGAAGTCGAGCAGCGAGGTCGCATGCCGCTTCTCGCCCTCCACGGCGGCCCGGGGGGCTCGCACGATCCGCTCGAAGGGCTCGGGGCGCTGGCCGAGCAAGGTCGGCGCGTCGTCTTCTACGACCAGCTCGGCGGCGGCGACTCGGACAAGCCGGACGACCCGTCCCTCTGGACCGTCGAGACCTTCCTCGAGCAGCTCCGCTCGGTGCGCGAGGGCCTCGGGCTCGAGCGGCTGCACCTCTTCGGCTCCTCCTGGGGCGGGATGCTGGCGCTCGAATATGCGCTCACCAAGCCGGAAGGGCTCGTGAGCCTCGTGCTCAACTCGACGCCGACGAGCGCACCACGCTGGGCGAAGGAGACGCGGAGGCTGCACGACGAGCTGCCGTCGGGCCTCGACGAGAAGGCGGCGCAGCAGGAGTTCTGGCGCCGGCACGTCTGCCGCATCGAGCCCGAGCCCGAAGCGCTCGGCCGCACGCGCGCGAAGTTCGGGACGCAGGTCTACGAGACGATGTGGGGCCCGAACGAGTTCACCGTCACCGGCACGCTCAGAGACTGGGACGTGATCGACCGGCTCGGCGAGATCGAGGTGCCGACGCTGATCACCTCGGGCCGCTACGACGAATGCACCCCGGCGCTGGTGGAGCCGCTGCACGAGGGCATCGCGGGCTCCAAATGGGTGGTCTTCGAGGAGAGCTCGCACACCTCGCTGCTGGAGGAGCCGGAGCGCTACCTCGAGGTGATCGGCGGCTTCCTCGAGCGCGTGGAGAATCACGCGAGCGCCTGAATCGCCGCTGCCGTCCCCGCCACGAGCAGCACCGCGCCGATCGCCCGCACGAGCGCCTGCTCCGAGAGGCGGCCGGTAAGACGGGCTCCGATCAGCGCGCCCGGGACCGAAGCGACGCCGCCGACGAGGATCAGCCGCCAGTCAGGAGCCGCCGAGGGCAGGTGGCCCACGAGTCCGGCGATGCCGACGCAGACCCCGACCGCGAGGTTCGTCCCCACCGCGCGGGCCGGAGGCTCGCCGACGAGCCGCAGCAACGCAGGCATCCGCAGCGAGCCGAGGATCAGGCCGACGAAGCCGCCGAGCAGTCCGATGACGGCGCCGGAAAGGATCGCGGCGCCGACGTGCGGGCCTTCTCGCGTCCGGCCAGGTGCCGGCCGGCGGAAGAGGAGGTCGAGCCCGCTGTAGAGCAGCACCGCGGCGATTGCCAGCAGGAGCGCCGTCTCGGAGACCCTTCCGGAGAGATAACCGCCGACGAGCGCGCCCACGATCGAGGGCGGGGCCATCCAGGCGAAGAGCCGCCAGTTGATCCGCCCGGCACGCACGTGGGTCGTGGCCGCCGTCGCCGCCGCGATTCCCGAGACCGCGATGTTCGCCCCGCCCGCCGCCGCCGGTGACGAGGCCGCCGCAACGAAGAGCGGCAGGCGCAGGTTCCCGAGCACCAGGCCGACGGCACCGCCCGCGACGGCCACGACGAACGACCAAACGGCGACCGCGATCAGCTCGAGCTCGCTCATCGGCGCGACCCTACAAAGGGCGAGGCCCGCCGGCGTGGCGGGCCTCGGGAGAGCTGCTACTGAGCGAAGGGAGAGCTAGTCGGAGCCGATCGAGACGGTCTTGAGGATCTCGCAGTTGACCGTCACGTCCGACTCGCCGGCGCGGAGCCACGCGACGTCGCGATCGCCCGCACCGCAGTCCAGCGTGTCCACCTGGCCGTCGGGCGCGAGCGCATGCAGCACGTCGTTGCCGTCGCCCCCGTTCTCGTGGTCGATCCCGCGGCCGCCCCAGAGGAAGTCGCGCCCGGGGCCACCGTTGACGGTGTCGTCGCCGGGGCCGCCGTGGAGCCGATTGCGGCCGGAGTTGCCGGCGTTGAGCGTGTCGTTGCCCTCGCCACCCCAGATCACGGCGCCGTCGTCGCCGGCGCTGAGCGTGTCGTTTCCGGGCCCCCCGAAGAGCCGGTCGAACTGCGCTCCGCCGTCGACGGTGTCGTTGTCCTTGCCGGAGTAGACGATGTCGTGCCCCTCGCCGGTCGAGACCTGGTCGTTGCCGGCGAAGGAGAGAACGAAGTCGGGCCGGGCGGTGCCCGCGATCACGTCGTCTCCGCGCGTCCCGCGGATGACGTTGAACCAGCGAGCGCCCGCGACGCCGGTCACGGCGAGGCCGAGGCCGAGCGCGAGCGTGAGGAGAATGAGCTTCCGTGCCATTGGACGTACCTCCGTAGAGAGCCTGCTTGAACGCAGTAAAGGCGCCGCCGGTTAGGGCGCCGTAGGTGAATTGGAAGGATTCTTTGAGGACGAAGTTCGGGTTTTGCGGTCGGCGCGGTTCGGGTTGCCTCGAAGAGGCAATAGAGCGGCGATGAGATTCCGACCGCCATTCCGGCGCCGGCCGGCTCCCTCACGCCGCGTCGCCGAAGCCGAGACGGTCGTCGAGGGAGTGCCTCCCGGTGAGGTTGTCGAGGAAGAGGTTCTCGAGCCGCCACCTCCTCCTCCACGCGGGCCTTTGGTCTGGCCCTGGCTGCTCGTGCTGCTGCTGCTCGTCATCGGCGGCCTGGTCGCGCTCTGGCTGCTGACGCACGACGACGACAAGAAGAGCAGCAACTCAGTGGTCGTCCCGAACGTGATCGGGCAGTCACAGTCGACAGCCGTCGAACGCGTCAATCGCCGGGGGCTCATCGCGCGAGTGGTGACCAAGCGCAGCGACTCCCCGGCGGGCAAGGTCTTTGCCGAGGAGCCGGGCGCGGGCACTCAGGTCGCCCGCAAGTCGGTCGTGAAGCTCTCGGTCTCCGCAGCCAACGTCGTTGCGGTGCTGAACGTGGTCGGGAATTCTGCGACGGCAGCGACGGCCGAATTGCGCGCGCAAGGTCTGGCGGTCGGGACCTCCAGCGTGGCCTCGAGCAAGCCGCGCGGAACCGTACTGAGCCAGAGCCCGGCCGCAGGAGTGAAGGTCGCGAAGGGCTCGACGGTCGTGATCCGAGTCTCGCGCGGGATGGTGAGCGTCCCGGACGTGGTCGGCCAGACGCGGGGCACCGCGGTATCCGCGATCCGCGCGGCCGGGCTGGCCCCGCAGGCCTTCACCGTTCCCTCGGCTCAGCCCAAGGGGACGGTTGTGTCCCAGAGCCCGCAGGTCGGCAAGCGCGTCCCCGGCGGCTCCAAGGTGCGACTGAACATCTCGAGCGGCCAGACATCCGGCGGGGTGCCACCGCCTCCGCCGCCACCTCCGCCTCCGCCGGGGACGAAGCCGGCGACCGTGACGGTGCCCGACGTCACGGGCCGGGCGCAGGAGGCCGCGCAGCGGCAGCTCAACTCGGCGGGCCTCAAGGCGGGCGTCGTCTACGTGCCGTCAGATCAGCCCGAGGGAACGGTCGTCTCGCAGTCGCCCGAGGGCAGGCACGACCCAGAAGCGGGGCGCGCGGATCCAGCTCAACGTCTCGCTCGGCCCGAGCCCCGGCGAGCAGCGGGCCGTGCCCGACGTGCTGGGAGCCAGGACCCCGCCGCCGCGAAGACGAAGCTCGAGAGCGCCGGGTTCAAGGTGCAGACGCTGCCGCAGGGCGTGACCGATGCGAACCAGATCGGCACCGTCGTTGACGAGCAGCCGGCGGGCGGTAGGCGTGCGCCGGTCGGCTCGACCGTGACGATCTACGTCGGGCGCCGCGCTTAGTCGGTCTGCTCGCCGTCGACCACGTCTACGGAGACGATCAGGTCGGGGCGGATGAAGCGGCCCGCGTAGAAGGGCCACTGACCCTCGGTCGCGGTCGAGAACTGCTCGATCACTTCCTGGGCGCCTTCCATCGCGGTGCCGAAGTCGCGGAACTCGCCGACCTCGACCCCGTCGCTGTCCTTCAGACGGACGACGACGCGGAACTGCCCGCTGCGCTTGGGCGCGAAGAGCTCGTCTAGCTCCGGAGTGGCGACCGGCTCGGGAGCCGGCAGAGCGGCCTCGAAAGGATCGTCAGGGAGTCGAAGCTCGGGCTCCGGGGCAACCATCGGCTCCGGGGCAACGATCGGCTCCGCGGCAACGATCGGCTCGGGTGCGACCTCGGGCTCGGCCTCGGCCTGAACCTCGGCCTCGACCGGCTGCGGGGCGAAGAACGCGACAGGTGCGAGCTCGACCGCAGGCTCGAGCGGGGCCATCGTCGGCAGCTCGGCCGCCGGCTCCTCGACCGGCGGGGCCGGCGCGACGAGCGGGATCGGCTGGATCTCGGTGAGCCGCACAGGCTCGGCAGGCGTCTCCTCGACCGGTGCGATCTCCGGCAGCGTCTCGGCGGCCGGCTCCGGGGGAGCAAAGTAGTCGATCACGGGCTCCTCGACGGGTGCCATCGCCGGAAGCTCGGGCTCGGGCTCGGCAGCCGGGGTCTCAGGCTGGAGCTGCACGGGCTCAGGCGCTGCGAGGGGCAGGACCTGCTCGGGCTGCGCCGGGACCGGCGCCTGCTCGGGCTGAACGGGCTCGGGCTGGTGGGGCGTCTCGGCCTGGGGTGCAGGAGCAGGCTCAGGAGCCGGCGCCACGCTTTCCGGAGGCCGAATGGCCGGGGGAGGAGTCGGAAGATCGGAGAGGTTCGCGCTCGAAAGCATTGGCGCCGCCATGCTGTGGCCCCGCACAACCGGGGGGCTCAACGGAGGCTCCAGGCCCAGGCCGATCCCCGCAGTCATTTCGTGCGTTCCTAGTGCAGACATGTGCCAACCCTTTCCATTGGTTTCACCGGGCTCCCGCAGGAGCTCACGAGCGCGTTCGGCCAGCTCTGGATCCACGAGCATGAGCTCGGGCGAGAGGGAGCGAACGAGGGATTGATGATCGATGAGACCAATAAGCCGCAGATTTTTCGTACTACGCCATGCGGGGGAGACCCGCTGACGCAGTAAAGGCGACCCCTCTGCGATCGGGGAATCACCCACCAGGGTGATAAGCGCGGCGGGCGGCCACGTGTCGTGAGGCCGCCCGCCAAGCCGCTTTTCTCCTAGTGGTTCGAGCTCCCGGGAGTGGGGCTCGCGCTGACGGAGAAGTCCGCCGCGTTGTCGTTCGTGTCGTGCCCGTCCGGGAGCCGGATCGCGCTGCTCCCAGGGGTGGCGGTTGCCGGTGGAGCCGAGGCGGGATGGCCCTCGACGAACGCGTTGACCGCGTCTCCATAGCCCACCGAATCGACGATCGCGCCTGCGGAATCGCGCAGCGCCACGCCGCCCGCCGTGGCCGCGATGGCCGCCGAGAAGCTCTGGTCCGGCGCCCGCGTGCCCGCGTAGGCGCTGCCGCCGAACAGGTAGAAGCCGCCGGCCGCGAGCGTGGTGCCGGCCGGAACCGTGGCCAGGGTGACGTCGCTCGTGCCTGCCCCGGAGCGGTAGGCGAGGCGGAAACCGCCGATGTCCGCCGCCGTCGTGCCCGTGTTCACGATCTCGACGAACTCGTTCGCCGCTGCGCCGGTCGAGCCGGTCATCAGCTCGTTTACCTGCAAGGCCGAGGTACCGCCACCACCGGTACTTCCGCAGGTGATGGTCGCGACGCCGCTCGCGTCGTAGGTCAGCGCGACGGTTCCCGCGTGGCCACCCGCATTGCAGCCAATGCCGTTCAGGCTCTCGAGCGAGCTGAGACCGGCTCCGGCCGGGCCCTGCGGTCCGGTCGGCCCGGCGCGACCCGCCGCTCCGGCGGCGCCGGGCGCGCCCGGATCGCCCTTCGGGCCCGCGATTCCTGCGGGGCCGGGTGCCCCCGCGGGCCCGGTCGGGCCAGACTGACCTGCCGCTCCCGCAGGCCCGGCGGGGCCGGGCTGGCCCTGGGCGTTCCAGGAGACAGCCTGCTCGTTGCGGCGGCAGGTCGCGGCTGCGGCCACGATCCGCACGCGGCCGTCCTTCTTCTTCACGCACGCGTTGATGACGGCGCTGGAGGGCCGACGGCCGCTCGGCTGCGCGGCCAGCGCGACTCCGGCGACCAGCACCAGCGGCAGCGCGACCAGCAGCAGGCGTCTTCGGGGAAGGCGCATCTGAATCTCCTCTCGTTCGGTTTCGACCACGGATACCGGCCGCCGAACCGAGGAAGCAGGGCGCGTGCGCCTTCCGGCACGCCCTTGTTGCGCTTCCGTCTAGAAGTGGGCGCCGCGCCAGCCGCTGGCGATCACGAGCACGATCAGCGCCGCGACCACGAGGCGGTAGACCACGAACAGCGTGTAGTCGTGGCGCCGTACGTAGCCGAGCAGGAGGTCGATCGCCACGAGCCCGACCGCCGCAGCGGCCATCGTCCCGACGACGAACGGCCCAACCGAGCCCGCCGGGAGCGGGTTGAGGACGACGTGCTTCAGGCCCTTGTAGACGACAGCTCCGAAGACGATCGGGATCAGCAGCAGGAACGCGAATCGGGCGGCCGCGTCGCGCTCGAGGCGGAAGAAGCGGCCCGTGGTGATGGTGATTCCCGACCGCGAGACCCCGGGCATCAGCGCGAGGATCTGCGAGATCCCCACGGCGAAGGCCGGCCAAAAGCCGAGGTCACCGATCTGCCGCTCCTGGGGCAGGCGGTCGGCGAGCCAGAGCAGGACGCCGAAGAGCGCCATGAAGATCGCGATCTGCCACGGCTGGCCCAGGTGGTTCTCGATCGGCTCCTCTCCGAGGGCGCCGGCGAGCGCGGCGGGGATCGTTGCGAAGAAGATCCACCAGGCGATTCGCTCGTCGAGGGTCGTGACGCTGCGCCGGCCGACCGAGCGGAACCAGGCGGCGAGGTAGCGAGTGACGTCCTCCCAGAAGTACGCGACGACGGCGACGAGCGTGCCGAGGTGGAGCGCGACGTCGAAGGTCTTGTTGAAGCTCGGGTGCACTTCGAGGTAGTGCCAGTCTGCGAGCCACGGCACCAAGATCAGATGCCCGGACGAGGAGATCGGTAGGAGCTCGGTCAGGCCCTGCGTGACACCCAGGACGAAGGCTTGCCAGTCGGAGAGGCGACCCGCCTTCTCGCCGACGTCGGCGGCCGCGAGGATCGCGGCGACCAAAAGCAGCAGCGCAGCGACCCCGTAGACGAGCTTCGGGCGCATACGCCGCCGCGGTTGAGCGGCTGAGGCTGCCGTCGCGCCCACGGCGGGGAAGCTAGCAGCGCCCCCGTCATTGCGCAGCTAGAGGGGGACGCGATCCGGCAGCAGGTACGCCGACACCGCGAGCGCCAGCACCCAGGCGAGGCTGTCGTCCTCGATCGCCGCCAGCGGCACAACCCAGACCGCGTACCACGGGAGGACCCATGGGCTTGCGCCGAGCATCAGGATCGATGCGACACCAAGCCGCGGTCGTCCTCGTAGCGCGCTACGGACGAGCCAGGGCACCGCGACGAGGAGCGGGACCAGCGCCAGCCAGCCGGGCAGGCCAACCTGGCCGAGTCGCGTGGGAAGCGCATAGGCCGCGTGCCGGTGGGCGAACGGAAGGAGAGCCGTGAGCCAGGCCGTCCCGAACAGGACGAAGGCACCGCTTGCGATCGCAACCGCGACCGCTGCGAACCAAGCTCCCGTGCGCAGGGCGTCTCGTCGCCGGGCGAGCAGGCTCAGCGGCAAGAGAGCCACCGGCGCCCATTTCAGGCCTGCGGCGAGAGCCCAACTCGCTCCGGAGAGCGAGGCTCGCCCTCTGGCCGCGAGAGCAAGCGCGCCGATGAGAAAGACGGCGGTCCACACGTCGTTGTGGCCACCGCCCGCGAAGTGCACGGCCAGGAGTGGGTTCCAGCCGACGAAGGCGGCGGCGAAGGCCGGCCGGGGCGCCGCCGCGGCGGCAATCCCGACGAGAACCAGCATCCCGAGCGCGGCGAGAAGCCGGTAGACGAAGGCACTGGTTTCAGCGGACGTGCTCGTGGTCTCGGCGAGGCCTGCCGAGGTCTCGGTGAACACCGGTCCGTAGACGGACTCCGTGCTTCGCCATCCCGGCGCCATCGCGCGCACCGCCGGGTCTGCCGAGAAGCGGGCTGGAGCACTGGCATACGGGTTCGAGCCGTGGTCCTCGGCGATCCGGCCATATGCCCAGTACGCATGGACATCACGCGACAGGAGCAGCGGCCCTGCAAGGGGCAACAACTGGATCGCGGCGGCTACTGCGCACACGCCGGCGAGGCTGCTTCGGCGGCGGAGCAAAACGAGTAGCGCCAGCACATAGAGGACGAACGCGCAGGCAAGGGCTGCGAGGAAGAGGACAGCCGGGATGTCGCTGAGCTCAGGCGCGCCGGCGGGGATGGGCGACCCGGCGGCCGAAGCGGCGCCGATCGCGAGCATGAGCAGCACGATCAAGCCGCAGCCGAGCACGCGGAGCCCGATGAGTCGTCGAGGCGTCAGAAGTAGGAGGGCTTGGCACAGACTAGGTTTCGTCAAGCCCTCCTGGGTTCGAAGAGCTCGATCGGGTTGCCGGCGCTGTCCTCGAGGAGGATCTGCTTGCCGCCGGGGCCGGTGACGATCGCGTTCCTGAAGCTGAGCCCCGCTCGCTTCAGCCGCTCGACTTCCGCGTCGAGGTCCTCGACCTCCAGGACGAGGCGGTTCCAGCCCCCCGGCTCGGGCCGGCTCCCGTCGGGCATCGGCCGGGCGGCGGAGCTCTGCGGCCCGCTCAGCCAAAGCGTCAGATCGCCGTGGGAGACCAACGCGAACGCGGGGCCCATCTGCTGGTCGAGCGCGAACCCGAGGTGGCCCGTGTAGAACGCGACCGCAGCGTCCACGTCGTCGACGATGTACCTGACGACAGCCATCGGTCGAACCCTATTAGTGTCTTGACGTGGCCACCGGGGAGGCGAAGATCGAGCAGACCGAGGCCGGCGCGGTCGTGGCCTCGCCGGGCTGGTTCGTGCTCAACATGGCCGACGTCGCGTGGACTCGCGACCCGCATGGAGGCGAGTGGACGGACGTCGAGCCCGAGGCGGGCGAGTTCGAGCAGTACGGAATCGGGATTCACGTCCTCCACCCGGGCCAATCGAATGGGCTCTACCACTCCGAGAACGTGCAGGAGGACTTCCTCGTCCTCTCCGGCGAATGCCTGCTCCTCGTCGAGGAGGAGGAGCGCCCGCTGAAGGCCTGGGACTTCGTCCACTGCGCGCCGGGGACGCGCCACATCTTCATCGGCGCCGGCGAAGGCCCCTGCGCGATCCTGATGGTCGGCGCCCGCGGCGAGGGCAAGACGCTGCACTACCCGCCGAGCGACGTGGCCGCGAAACACGGGGCCTCCGCCACCGAGGAGACGAACAACCCGCGTGAGGCCTACCGCGACTGGCCGCGCGACTTCGAACAGGTGCGCGCGACCTGGCCGTTGTGACCCAGCGCGAGCAGGCGGAGCTCTTCCGCTCGTACCACCTGGCACCGCCCGTGCTCGTGCTCCCGAACGTCTGGGACGTGGCGACCGCGGTCGTCGTGGCCCGCACCCCGGGCGCGCGGGCGATTGCGACGACGAGCGCAGGCGTCGCCTGGTCGCGCGGCTACCCGGACGGCGAGGTGATCCCGCGCGACGAGATGCTGGAGGAGGTCCGCCGCATCGCGGACGCGGTCGAGCTTCCGGTGACCGCCGACCTCGAGGGCGGCTACGGCGACCCAGGTGAGACCGCCCGGCTCGCGATCGAGGCCGGTGCGGTCGGGCTGAACCTCGAGGACGGCATTCGGCACGAGGTGCTGCGGCCTGTCGAGGAGGCGGTGGAGTCGGTCCGGGCAGTCGTCGCGGCGGGAGAGGAGGCGGGCGTCCCGCTCGTCGTGAACGCGCGCACGGATGTGTTCCTGGTCGGAGCCGGGAGCGCAGAGGAGCAGGTCGCGACGGCGATCGAGCGCCTGAACGCCTACCTCGACGCCGGCGCGGACTGCGGCTTCGCGGTCGGCGCGCGAGAGCCCGAGGCGATCGAGCGCCTCACGCGCGAGGTGCGGGGGCCGGTCAGCATCTTCGCGGGGCCCGGCTGGCCGACCATCGCCGAGCTGGAAAGCCTCGGCGTCGCACGAATCAGCGTCGCGACCCGCTCGGCCACGGCTGCGTACTCGCTCGTTTCGGCGATCGCGCAGGAACTGTTCACCGCAGGCACGTACGACCACCTGGTTCCCGCGGCGGACCCGCCGCCGAACCTGAACGAGCTGCTGGCCTGAGCCCCGAATAGGCTTCGTCGCGTGGACGAGCACGTGCTGCTCGTGGAGGACGATCCCTCCATCCGGGAGGTCGCCAGCCTCGGCCTGGAGCAGGCGGGCTTTCGCGTCACGGCCACCGGCGACGGCCGGGATGCGCTGCTTCGTTTCAGGCAGGGGCCGTTCGACCTCGTCGTCCTCGACGTGATGCTTCCGTCGCTGGACGGGCTCGAGGTCTGTCGTGAGATCCGCCGTGAGAGCCAGATGCCGATCGTGATGCTCTCGGCGCGGAGCGAGCTGCACGACGTCGTCGTCGGGCTCGAGCTCGGCGCCGACGACTACGTCACGAAGCCCTTCGAGCTGCCCGAGCTCGTCGCCCGGATCAAGGCGGTGCTCAGACGCTCCACCGCCGGCCCGCCCGGGGGCGCGATCTCGATCGCCGGCCTGGAGATCGACCCGGCCGGCTTCAGCGTGCGCAAGGGCGGGGAGGACGTCGCGCTGACCGCCACCGAGTTTCGCCTGCTGCTCGAGCTCGCGCGCCGGCCGAAGCAGGTGTTCACGCGCGAACTGCTGCTCGAGCTGGTCTGGAACTACGACTACCTCGGCGACTCGCGGCTCGTTGACGTGGCCGTTCAGCGGCTGCGCGGGAAGATCGAGGACGACCCGGCGCAGCCGAAGCTGATCCAGACCGTGCGCGGCGTCGGCTACCGGTTCGGCTCAGGCTCGTGACGTTTCGCCGCCGCCTGACGATCGCGTTCATGCTCGCGGTCGGCATCTCGGCGGCGGCGCTCGCCGTGGGCTCGTACTTGGTCGTGCGGCACAACCTGCTCACCGATTCTGTCGACTCCAGCACCAGGCAGGCGCGCCGCAACCTGGCGATTGCGCCGACGTACCTACGCTGGTGGCACTGCTGCCCTACTCGCGGCCTACCGTCGCGGTGAGGGCGGGTTCCTGACCGCCGGCATCCGTCGTGGTCGGCCTTTCTCGTCGGGTCTCCAGGCGGGCGTGCGCCAGGTCCCGGCCGATCTTCGCCGCGTCGTCGGTCATGGCGAGCTCGGGTACGAGCGGGCTCAGGTCGCAGGGGATCACTATCTCGTCGTCGGTGGCCCAGTGGCTAGTGACACCGAGCTCTACTTCTTCTTCCCGGAAGCCGGCCTTCGGCACGAGCTCGCGGTGTTCCGGAACATCCTGGCCGGCGGCGTTGCGATCGTCGTGCTGCTCGCCGGCCTCGTGGGGACGGTGCTCGCGCGCAGGACGCTTCGGCCCGTCGGGCAGGCGAGCGACGCGGCCCGGTCGCTCGCCGAGGGGCTCCTGGAGACCCGTCTCCCTGTCGAAGGGCGCGACGAGTTCGGGAGCTGGGCGCAGTCGTTCAACGAGATGGCGGCCGCGCTCGAGACGAAGATCGCCGACCTCTCCGCGGCGCAGGCCCGCGAGCGCCGCTTCACCGCCGACGTTGCGCACGAGCTGCGCACGCCGCTGACGGCGCTCGTCGGCGAGGCCTCGCTGCTCGCCGAGCACCTCGAGTCGATGCCGCCCGAGTCTCGGCGCCCTGCCGAGCTCCTGGTCGCCGACGTCGGCCGGCTGCGGAACCTCGTCGAGGACCTGATGGAGATCTCCCGCTTCGACTCCGGCCAGGAGAGCGTCCACGCCGAGACGGTCGATCTGGGCGCGCTGGCCAGGGCCACCGTTCGTGCCCGCGGCTGGGAGGAGCGCGTGCGGCTCGAGGCCGAGGAGGTCGAGCTGACGAGCGACTCGCGCAGGCTCGAGCGAATCGTCGCCAACCTGGTCGGCAACGCCGTCGAGCACGGCGGCAAGCGATGTGACGGTCCGGGTGGGCCGGGACGGGGCCCCTTCGTCGAGGTCGCCGACCACGGGCCCGGGGATCGCGCCGGAGCACCTGCCGCACCTCTTCGAGCGCTTCTACAAGGCGGATGCGGCCCGCAGCGGCGGCGGGACGGGCCTCGGCCTTGCGATCGCGCAGGAGAATGCGCGCCTCCTGGGTGGCCGGATCGAGGTCTGGAGCGAGCCGGGCGAGGGCACCCGCTTCACCCTGCGACTGTGACGTGAACCGTTACGTAGCCGTGACGGGCCTGTTGCGGGCGAGAAGCAGGATGGGCGTGGGGTCACGACAAAAGGAGCCCAGCATGAAGCCATCGCTAGCCCTCCTCGCAGTTCTGGCACTCACCGCCGCAGCCACCATCGCGCTCGCTCGTCTCTCGCCTGCGCCCGCAGCCTCGTCGGCCCCGAGCGCGAAGACACCGCCTCGCGTGGTCGTCCAGTACGCCCACGTCAAGTCGCTCAGGCGCACGGGGGGCCGCTTCGTCATGCGGGTCGATCCCGCCCTCTGGCTCAGCGGCGTGACTGCCTACCACGCGGCCGTCGAGGACAAGGCGATCGCGCCGGGCGACGCGGTTCCGAACGACTACTACATCCGGGACTCCGATCATCGCCTGCTGACCTATCGCGTTCCCTCGAACGCGCGCGTCACCGTCCTCACCCGCGACGGAAGCGGCCCGATCCCGACCACCACGATCTCGGTGGCCGAATTCGCGCAGATCGTTCAGGGCAAGAACCCGAAGCACCGGCAGGCTGCTCGAGCCCAAGGCCGGCTTCTGGCTCCGCGTCGCCATCGACAGCGTCTTCTCCCTCGACCAGCAGTACCAGCCCTAGGAGGCAACCATGAAGAAGCTGCTCGCACTCGCAAGCCTGGCCGTTGTCGGTGGCATCCTCGGGTTCGTCGTCGCGGGCTGCGGCTCGGAGAAGGCCGTCTCCCTGGGCCCGGCCGGCGGGAAGACCGGGACGACCGCCGCCACGGAGCCGACCGGGAGCGTTCCGACCTCTGTTTCGCTCGAGGTCTGGTTCCTCGACGGCGAGCAGCTCGTTCGGCAGACGCGGTCGCTCGAGTCGACGCGGCTGGTTGCCACGGCCGCGATGAAGGCCCTGCTGGCGGGGCCCAGCCCGGCGGAGCTCGCCTCGGGTCTTGCCACCTCGGTCCCGGCGGGCACGAAGCTGCTCGGGATCTCGATCAAGAAGGGCGTTGCGACCGTCGACCTCACCTCGCAGTACCAGTCCGGCGGCGGCTCGCTCTCGATGAAGGCACGCCTCGCCCAGGTTGTCTACACGCTCACGCAGTTCCCGACCGTTCGAGCGGTCCTCTTCCACCTCGACGGTGAGCCGGTGAACGTCTTCTCCGGCGAGGGGATCGTGCTCGACCATCCGGTCGGCCGAAAGGACTACGAGGACCTGCTTCCGGTGATCACGGTCGACAAGCCCGCCGCCGGCGAACGGGTCACGAGCCCGGTGGACGTCTCGGGCAGCGCGAACGTCTTCGAGGCGAACGTCACCGTCAAGGTGCTGGACCAGACCGGCAAGGTCGTCGGTCACACCTTCACGACCGCCACCTGCGGCACGGGCTGCCGTGGCACGTACTCGGTCCCGGTCACCTTCCAGGTCGCTCACGAGCAGCCCGGGACGATCGTCGTCTCCGACGACGACGCCGCCGGGACGGGCACGCCGCCCCATCAGGTGCGAGTCAAGGTCGTGCTCGTGCCCTAGGAGGGCTTGACGAGATACCGGCTGAGCCGAGCGCTATCCCGCCAAACCCTCCTACTCGGAAGAATTACGGTGTCGCCACGTTCTAGTAGGCGTCTCTAACACAGGAGGATGAGATGGCTCTGCAACTTGGCGACACCGCACCCGATTTCGAGGCGCAGACCACCGAAGGCCCGATTCGCTTCCACGACTGGATCGGCGACTCGTGGGTGGTGCTGTTCTCGCATCCCCGGGACTTCACCCCGGTCTGCACCACCGAGCTCGGCTACATGGCGAAGATCAAGCCCGAGTTCGACAAACGGAACGTCAAGGTGATCGGGCTCTCGGTGGATCCGATGGACAACCACACCCAATGGGCGAGCGACATCGAGGAGACGCAGGGCACGGCGCCCAACTACCCGATCATCGCCGACGGCGACTTCAACGTCTCGAAGCTCTACGGGATGCTCCCCGCAGCCACGTCGGGCAACCCGACCGAGCGCACGCCGGCCGACAACCAGACCGTGCGGAATGTGTTCGTGATCGGGCCGGACAAGAAGGTGAAGCTGATCTTCGTCTACCCGATGACGACCGGGCGCAACTTCGACGAGGTGCTGAGGGTGATCGACTCGCTTCAGCTGACCGCCGAGCACAAGGTCGCCACGCCGGTGAACTGGCGACAGGGCGAGGACGTGATCATCGCCGGCTCCGTCTCCGACGACGAGGCGAAAGAGACGTATCCCGAAGGCTGGGACTCGCCGAAGCCGTACATCCGGATCGTGCCGCAGCCGCGCTGAGGCGACTGGCATCCTGAACGGATGAGCGGCGAGCTCGCCATCCGCCTGCGCGGGGTCGTGAAGCGCTACGGCGCGATCACGGCTGTCGCCGGCCTGGACCTGAACGTGCCCGTGGGCACGTGCGTCGGGCTGCTCGGCCCGAACGGCGCGGGCAAGTCGACGACGATGCGCCTGCTCACCGCGCAATCGATCGCCGACGAGGGCGAGCTCGAGGTGCTTGGTTTCCGCCTGCCCAGCGAGTCGAAGGCCGCCCGCGCGCAGTGCGGCGTCGTGCCTCAGCTCGACAACCTGGACGTGACGCTGACCGTGGAGCAGAACCTGCTCGTCTTCACGCACCTGTATCGGATCGGTCGCGCGGAGCGTCGTGAGGCGATCGAGCGCGCGCTCAAGATGGCGAACCTCGTCGACCGGCGCGACGCGAAGGTGAACAAGCTCTCCGGAGGAATGCGCCGGCGCCTGCTGATCGCCCGCGCGCTCGTCCACCGGCCGCGGCTGGTGCTCCTCGACGAGCCGACCGTGGGCCTCGACCCTCAGGTGCGCCAGGAGCTCTGGGCGCTGATCGACGCGCTCCGCGCCGAGGGCACGACGATCCTGATGTCCACCCACTACATCGAGGAGGCCCAGCGCCTGGCCGACACCGTGCTGATCATGTCGCACGGCAGCGCGGTCGCCGCCGGCCCGCCGGCCGAGCTCGTGCTCGAGCACGCCGGCCACGAGGTGCTCGAGGTCTACGGCCCGCCTGCGCGCCTCGCCGAGGTCGAGTCCGAGGCCGGGGCGGCGGGCATGCGCACCAGGCGCACCGGCACGAGCATCTCCATCCTCGGCGCGGAGGGGAACGGGCACGGGTTCGAGGGCGAGCGCCGTCCTGCGAATCTGGAGGACGTCTTCGTCCTGCTGACCGGCGAGGAGATCGCCTGATGGCCGAGGCGACGACTCCACGCCTGGGCCGGCTCGAACGGCCCGCCCTGACCGGCGTCCTCGTCCGCGAGGTGGTGAACTTCTCCTCGTTCTGGCGCTCGAGCACGTTCTCCTCGACGGTCGAGCCGACGATCTACCTGCTTGCGTTCGGCTTCGGGTTCGGTTCGCTGGTCAGCCGCGTCGGCGGCTTCTCGTACGTCGAGTTCGTCGGGACCGGGACTGTTGCGACCGCGGTGCTGTTCTCATCGGCGTTCCCGGCGATGTTCGGGACGTTCGTCAAGTACCAGTTCCAGCACACCTACGACGCCATCCTCGCGGCGCCGGTCGACACCGAGGAGCTCGTCACGGCCGAGGCCCTGTGGATCGCCACCCGAGCCGGGGTCTACGGCTGCGTCCCGATGGTCGTCGCGATGGTGTTCGGCCTGAACCCGTCGTGGGGGATGCTGACCGTGCCCCTGATCGCGTGGCTCGCCGGCTTCGGCTGGGCCGGCTTCGGGATCATGGTGGCCGGCTTCGCCTCGTCGTTCGAGAACTTCAACTACGTCGTGAGCGCGGTGCTGACGCCGCTGTTCCTCGTCGCAGGCACGTTCTTCCCGATCGACACGCTCCCGACGTGGGCTCAGGCGCTGGCCCAGCTCAACCCGCTGTACCACTGCGTCGAGCTGGTACGCGACGCCGTCTTCGGCTTCGAGGGCTGGGCGGATCTCGTGCACGTGGGCGCGCTGGTCGCCTTCGGCTTGATCATGTGGCGGATCGCCATCTATGCGATGGAGCGCAAGCTCGTCGACTAGGAGGTCACGCGACGAGCAACCCGGTGGCGTACATGACGATGATCCCCGCGAGGTAGCCGCCGATCACATGGCCCGACTGCAGGCCCCCGGGGGCGCGGCGAGCGACGTAACGGACGACCTCGACCACGACCTGCATCGCCGCGCCCACGGCAAGGGCGAAGAAGAAGACGCCGAGGAGGTCGCTGGTGACGAAGCCGCCGATCCAGGCGCCTACGATTGCCGGGGCGCCGGCAATGAGCGCGAGTGCTGCCAGCCGGGTAAGGCCGATCCGCTCGCCGCGCGCGATCGGAGCCGCGATCCCGAGCCCCTCGGTGATGTTGTGGATCATGAAGCCGACGATCAAGAAGGTTCCGAGAGCCAGCTCGCCGAGCGCGATCGAGGAGCCGATCGCCAGGCCCTCTCCGAGGTTGTGCAGCCCGATCCCGATCGCAACGAGCGTGGCCAGAGCCGCTCCCTCGAGCGGCGCGCTGCGCTCACCCCGGCCGGCGGCGGAGAAACGTTGCGCGACGAAGGTCAGCCCGAGGTAGCTGGCGGAGACGCCGAGCAAGATCAGGCCCGGCCCCTGAAACCCGCTCGGAAGACCGGCCTGCAGCCCGAGCGCCTCGGTAAGTGCGTCGAGGGCAAGGAAGCTGAGCAGGCCGGCCGTCATGGCCATGAAGGCGGCCACCCAGCGGGCGTCGGCCCGCCTGAGGGAAGGCAGCCAGCCGAGCCCCAGGGCCACCGGGACGATGCCGACCAGGAACCCGATCAACGCGTAACCGAGGAACCCGCGGGGCGAGGGGCCTCGCGTCTCGACGGCGGCTGGTACGTCGAAGGTCGTTTCGATGCCGCTCGAGCTCGTCACGCCGACGGTGTACGGGTCGTCCTCGACCCACTGGTAGGGGACGACGATCGTGCTCGAGCGCAGCCGCCCCAGCGTGGCCGGTCCGTCGAGGCGGAACGGGACGATCGCATCGTCGACCATGACGGTCGCGATCGTCAGTTTCGGTCGCTGAGGGTTGGTCACCCGAACGCGGATCTCCCCGGGCTTGAACTCGACCCGCCGGATGTCGAACTCGTCTAGAGGCGGAGGTGCGCGGCCGACCAGGTCGACCAACGAGGCACCGCTCGACGCGAAGAGCGAGACGACGCCCACGAGGAGTAGGAGGGGAACAAGCGCCCACAGCCGCCAGGCGCCGGGCCCGAGCCGGCCGGCGGCTGTCGAGGCCATCAGTCGACAACCTCGAAGAATCCCATCCAGCCGAGCTCGGTGAACTCCGACTGGTGGGCGTGGAACATGAAGCGTCCCGTATTGGTGAAGTCGATCTCGATGATCCCTCGCTGGCCCTGGCAGAGCATCACCGTGTCGGTGTACTCGAAGAGGTCGCTCGAGCCCGTCGGGTAGTACCGGAAGAAGTCGCCGTGCAGGTGGAACGAGTTGACCAGATCGAACTCGGTCAGATTCGCGAGGTAGATCCGCACCGTCTGCGAGCGGCGTACGCGGATCGGGTACTTGGCGTAGTAGAAGGCCGGCCCGTTGACGGCGTAGAAATTGTTCTCGCCGTCACCGTCGGTGTCGAAGCCGTTCAGGACCATCACCAGCTCCTGCGCCGGCGGTCGCGGTTTCGGCGGATCGATGATGAACGCGCCGTAGAGCCCCTTGGCGATGTGCTTCTTCAGCGGCGTCGAATGGCAGTGGTAGAGCTGCATCCCGTAGGGGCGCGCCGGAAACTCGTAGGTGAACGTCTCGCCGGGCGCGACGATCTCGAAGACGCCGTCCATGTTGGCCGGGTGGATGCCGTGGAAGTGGATCGTGTGCGGGTGCGAGCCGCCGTTGGTGAGCGTGACCCGAAGCAGGTCGTCCTCGGTCGCGCGGATCACCGGGCCCGGCACCGTGCCGTTGTAGGTCCAGGCGGAGTAGAAGACGCCCTTCGCCACCTCGATCTGGCGGTCGACGGCGATCAGCGAGTACTCGCGCACGCGGCCCGGCTTGTGCGGAAGCGCCTTCGGAGGGTGCAGCAGCGCGTCGAGGTCGTTCGGGCCTCCCGGGGCGGGTGTCTCGTGGCCGATCATCGCGGCGTGGGTGGGAGCGTCCATCGCCATCCCCGCCATGCCCCGCGTGCCCGGCGTGCCCGGGTGGCGGAGCGGCCTCGCTCGTGCCGGAGAAGGCGAGCTTCGCGAGCGGGACGGCCGCGACCGCCGGCGCGGCGGTAACGAGCAGCTGCCGGCGCGTCACTCGAGGTTTAGGCACGCCTAAACATTACATTTCGAGGCTCCCGAGTCCGCAAGCTGTGCGAAAGTTGAACGCGTGCCGATGCGTGTCGCCGGAGTCTGCGGTCTCCTCGCCTTCGTCACGTTCAACGTCGGCTGGATCGCCGGCGGGCTTACGCAGCCTGATTCCTACAGCTTCGCCGACGACGACATCTCCGACCTTGGCGCGATGACGGCCAGGAGCGCCTGGCTCTACAACCAGGTCGGCGCGAATCTCACTGGGCTGCTGGTGGTCGCGCTGGCGCTCGGGTTGTGGCGCGCGCTCAGCCCAGACATGTTGGGGCGAGTCGGCGCCGGCGCGCTTGCGGTCGGCGGAGTCGGGGCGTTTCTCGACGGGATCTTCCGCCTCGACTGCCGCGGGATCGACGCGATGTGCACCAACGACTCGTGGCATTCGCACGCGCACAAGATCGAGTCCGGCATCACCGGGGCCGCCACGTTGGCCGCGCCGGTCATCCTCGCGTTTGCCTTCCGCCGCATTCCGGCATGGCGGGACTCGTGGCTTCCGAGCCTGGCCACGATCCCAGCCGTCCTCGTCGGCAGCATCGTCTTCTCGCTGATCGGAGACGGCGCGGCAACCCGCGCCGCCACGGTGATCGTGTTCGTCTGGATAGCCTTCATCTCGGTACGCCTGCTCCAAAAGGGCGACGTCGCTCAGCCGACTGCCGCTGCCTCCGCGGGCTAGCAGGGCCACCATCCGCACGGCCTTCAGCGTACGCTTGACGCTTGCCCGAGCGACCGTTCAAGCATCTCGCGCTGATCCTGGCCCGCCAGTTCGCCGCGAACCTCGCCACGCCGACCCTGATCGCCGACGACCGGGGCCAGCTCATCTTCTACAACGAGGCAGCGGAGGAGGTGATCGGCCGTACCTTCGCCGAGGCCGGCGAGATGCCGCTGGACGAATGGGCGGCGAGCTTTGAGCCGCGGACGGCCGACGACGAACCTCTTCCGCCCGAACGGCTACCCGCGCGAATAGCGTTCGACGAACGGCGCGCGGCGCATGAGCGTTTTTGGATCACGAGCCGCGACGGCGTCGAGCGCGAGGTCGCCGTGACGGCCTTCCCGCTCTTCGCGCACGCCGACGAGTTCGTCGGGATCGTGGCGATCTTCTGGCGCGAGTAATGGTGGCCAGATGCGCTTGAAGATCTGGGGCTGCCGCGGTTCCGTGCCGACACCGGGGCCCGAGACCGTCCGATTCGGGGGGAACACGTCCTGCATCGAAGTCTCGCTTCCCGGCGGCGGGCTCATCGTCCTCGACGCGGGCACCGGGATCATTCCACTGGGCCTCGAGCTCGCCGAGCGGGGTGTCCGCAGCCTCCATCTCCTGCTGACGCATCTGCACCTCGACCACCTCGAGGGCCTCCGCTTCTTCGCGCCCCTCTGGGACGACCGGGTGAAGCTGGACATCTGGGGACCGCCGTCACCGCTCCTCAGCCTGCGCGAGCGCATCTCGCGCTCCTTCTCCCCGCCGCTCTTCCCGATCGACCTTCGCCATGTGCCTGCTCAGGTGACCTTCCGCGACGTCCCGAGGCGCCCGTGGACGATCGACCGAGCGTCGCTGACGGCCGACCTCGTCGTCCATCCCGGCCCAACGGTCGGCTTCCGGATCGAGACGTCGGGGTCGACGTTCGCCTACCTGCCAGACCACGAACCTGCCCTCGCCGGGGGATTCGCCGACAGGACGCGGGACTGGATCTCGGGCGCGTCGATCGCTGCCGATGCCGACCTGCTCGTCCACGACGCGCAGTACTTCGAGGACGAGTACGTAGAGCGCATGGGCTGGGGCCACTCGAGCGTCGCAGATGCAGTCGCCTTCACGCACGCTGTCGGGGCGCGGCGCCTGGTGTTGTTTCATCACGAGCCGCGCCACGACGACGGCTCGCTGGCGCGGCTCGAAGGCCAGGCCCGGTCGTTGGCCGGCCCGAACGGCTTGGAGCCGACGCTGGCGCGTGAAGGCATGGTGCTGGAGGTGCCATGAGCGGGAGGGAAGAGCGGCCACGCCCCTGGCGAGCAAACCGGAACGGGCGTGCCGCTTAGGCCGCGGGCTGGAGGGAGCGGTCGACCGCATCAGGCGCGAGCACGTGCTCGATGGCCATGATCGCCGCGCCGATCACGCCTGCTCGGTCGCCGAGGCGGCACGGGACGATTCGGAGGTCGCGCGTCGCCAGCGGCAGCGAGCGGCTGAAGATTCCCTCGCGCACGCCTGCTAGAAGCTGGGCGTGGGCTTCGGCGATGTCGCCGCCGATCACGATCACCGCGGGGTTGAAGAAGTTGACCGTTCCTGCGAGCACCTCGCCCAGCGTTCGGCCGGCGTCCCGGACCATCCGGATCGCGCCGGGGTGGCCCGCCTGGACGAGGCGGACGACGTCGCGGCTGTGGGTCGCGTCCTCGCCCGCAGCGGCCAGCCTCTCTGCGAGCGCCTGGCCTCCGGCGACGGCTTCCAGGCAGCCGATGTTTCCGCAGCGGCAGATGACGTCCTCGTTGCTCGTCGCCCGGATGTGGCCGATGTCGCCGGCGGCGCCGCGGGCGCCGCGGTGGATGTGCCCGTCGGCCACGATGCCGCAGCCGATGCCGGTGCCGACCTTGATCAGCAGCAGATGCTCGGTCTCGGGCCAGTGCATCCGGTGCTCGCCCCGGGCCATGATGTTGACGTCGTTGTCCACCAGTACCGGCGCGCTGTAGCGGCTCGCGAACCAGTCCGGGATCGGGAAGTCGTCCCAGCCGGGCATGATCGGCGGGTTCACCGGCCGCCCGCTGTCGAACTCGACAGGCCCCGGCACGCCGATCCCGATCCCGCGCACGTCGTGGCGGTGACCGACCGACTTCGTCGAGCAGCTCGGCGAAGCGCTCGGCCACCCACGCCAGCGCCTGCTCCGGCCCGAGCGCGATGTCCAGGTCGGATGCGCGCTCGGCCAGCGGCGTGCCGGCGAGATCGCTCACCGCCACGCGAGCGTGCGTCGCGCCGAGGTCGGCAACGAGGACGACTCCGGCGTCGCGGTTGAAGGCGAGCACGGTCGGCGGGCGGCCGCCGGTGGAGGCGCTGCCGCCGGCCTCGTAGACGAGGCCCTCGGCGAGGAGCGCGTCGACGCGCTGGGCGACCGTCGAGCGGGCGAGCCCGGTCACCCTCGCGAGATCCGCTCGCGTGACCGCAACCTCGTCGCGGATCAGGCGCAAGAGGGCTCCGGCGCTGGTCGGTGACCGAATTCGTCGCCATCCGGTGAAAGTAAAGCATGGATTGGACGAAGCATCCGATCTTTTGCTTGACAGTTGGACTAAGCCTCGTTTAGGTTCCACTCCGATGGCTCTCCACGCGGCGATCGCGGGCACCGGATTCATCGGCAGGGTCCACGCCCGCTCGGCGCGTCTGGCGGGAGCCGAGCTGGTGGGGGTCGCCGCCTCGTCGCCGGAGTCCGCGCGGGCCGCCGCCGCCGAGCTCGGCGCTGATCGGGCGTTCGACTCGGCCGAGGAGATGGTGCGCGACCCGGCCGTCGACGTCGTCCACATCTGCACGCCGAACCACCTGCACCTCCCGCTCGCCGAGGCCGCGCTGGCCGCGGGCAAGCACGTGATCTGCGAGAAGCCGCTTGCGCTGGACGCCGCAGGCGCGCAGCGGCTCGTCGGACGCCGCAGCCGACTCCGGGCTCCAGGCCGGCGGTGCCGTTCGTCTACCGCTACTACCCGACGGTGCGCGAGGCGCGCGAGCGGGTCGCCAGCGGGCAGACCGGCGCGCTGCGGCTGCTGCACGGCACGTATCTGCAGGACTGGCTCCTGCTTCCCGACGACGGCAACTGGCGCGTGGACGAGCGGCTGGGCGGCGCCTCGCGCGCGTTCGCCGACATCGGCTCGCACTGGTGCGACCTGGCCGAGTTCGTCTCCGGCCATCGCATCACCCGCGTCTCCGCGCGGCTGCTCACCGCGGTGCCCGAGCGGACAGCGCGGCGGGGCGCCAGGCGTTCGCGACCGACGGAGACGGTGGGCGAGGCGCGCCCCGTCACGACCGAGGATGCTGCCGTCGTCCAGTTCGAGACGGACGCCGGAGCGATCGGGTCGGTCGTCATCAGCCAGATCTCGGCCGGTCGCAAGAACCGGCTCTGGATCGAGCTCGACGGCGCCGAGGAGGCACTCGCGTTCGACCAGGAGCACCCGGAAGAGCTCTGGTGCGGGCGCCGCGAGGCCCTGACGATCGTGCGCCGCGATCCCGCGACGCTGTCGCCGGCGGCCGCGCGCTTTGCCTTCCTTCCCGGCGGCCATCCGCAGGGCTACGCGGACTGCTTCGACGCGTTCGTGGCCGACTTCTACGACAGCGTCCGCAACGGCTCGGCGGTGGCCGGGATGCCGACGTTCTCCGACGGCCTGCGCGCCGCGCTGATCACCGACGCGGTCCTGACTTCGGCCCGCGAAGAGCGCTGGGTCGACGTGGCGGCGAGCCGGGAGCCGGCGGTCACGTGAAGCTCGGCTTCCTGACCTCCTGCATGCCCGAGCGCAGCCTCGAGGACATCGCCGCGTGGGCCGGAGCGAACGGCTACGAGGCGCTCGAGCTCGCCGCCTGGCCGCACTCGGCGACCGGCCGTTCACGGCGAGCCACGTCAAGGCCGACGCCTTCGACGAGGCCGAGGCCGAGCGCGTTCGCCGGGCGCTCGACGACCACGGCCTCGTCCTGTCCGCGCTCGCGTACTACGACAACAACCTCGCCCCCGACGCCGCCGAGCGCGAGGCCTACCACGCGCACCTCCGAGCCTGCATCGACGCCGCAGCCGCGCTCGGCGGCGTCCCCGTCGGCACGTTCATCGGCCGCGACCCCGGGCGCAGCGTCGCCGAGAACCTGCGCGAGGCCGAGCGCGTCTTCCCGCCGCTCGTCGACTACGCGGGCGAGCGCGGCGTGCGCCTGATGATCGAGAACTGCGTCATGGAGGGGTGGCACCCGGACGGCTACCCGGGCAACCTCGCCTACTCGCCCGAGCTCTGGGAGTGGATGTTCGAGCTCGGGCTCTACCTGAACTTCGACCCCTCGCACCTGCTCTGGCTCGGGATCGACCCGGTCGAGGCGCTGCGGCCCTACGTCGACCGGGTCGCCCACGCGCACGCCAAGGACGCCGAGACGTTTCCGGCCGAGCGCAACCGCTACGGCTTCTTCGGCCGGACCTCGACGCGCGAGGAAGACCCGTGGGACATGGGCTGGTGGCGCTACCGCATCCCGGGTCTCGGGCAGATCGACTTCCGCCGCTACGTGGACACGCTCTACGAGGGCGGGTTCGACGGCGTGCTGTCGGTCGAGCACGAGGACCCGGTGTGGGGCGGCACGCCCGAGCTGATCGAGGCCGGGCCTGCGGATCGCCCACAACAACCTCCGCGGGCTGGTGGTCCGGTGACGAAGGTCCTCGAGGTCCGCAACCTGGTGAAGGAGTTCCCGGGCGTCAAGGCGCTCCAGGGTGTCGACCTCGACGTGCTCGAGGCCGAGGTGCACTGCCTGCTCGGGCCGAACGGCGCCGGCAAGTCGACGCTGATCAAGTGCGTCTCCGGCGCGCTCGAGCCGACCAGCGGCGAGATCCTCTTCATGGGCGAGCCGCTTCCGGCCGGCGATCCCGCGGGCTCGCTCAAGCGCGGCGTCGCGACGATCTACCAGGAGCTCGACCTCGTCCCGGAGCTGAGCGTCGCCGAGAGCATCTTCCTGGCGCACGAGCCGCGCCGCGGGCCGCTGCTCGACCTCGACAGGATGTACCGCGAGTCGGCGGCGCTGCTCGCCCGGCTCGGGCACGAGTCGATCCCGGTGCGCGCCAAGGTCGGACGGCTGCGCCCGGCGGCGCAGCAGATCGTGTCGATCGCGCGCGCGCTGTCGGGCAACGTGCGGCTGCTGATCATGGACGAGCCGTCGGCGATCCTCGACGACGCCGAGGTCGACGACGCTCTTCGAGGTCGTTCGCCGGCTCACCGCGGAGGGGGTCGGCGTCGTCTACATCTCGCACCGCCTCGACGAGATCCGGCGCATCGGCGACCGCGTGACCGTGCTGGCCGACGGACGCACGACGGCCACGGGCCTGCCCGCGACGACGCCGACCGACCAGCTCGTCGAGCTCATGGTCGGGCGCAAGGTGGATCAGCTCTATCCGGAGCGGCCGGTCGGCACCGACCGCGTCCTGCTCGAGGTACGGGATGCGAGGCGACTCCCCGCCGTTCGCGGCGTGAGCCTGCAGGTCCACGCGGGCGAGGTCGTCGGCCTCGGCGGGCTCGTCGGCTCGGGGCGCACGGAGCTCCTCCGCCTCATCTACGGACTCGACCAGCCGGACGCCGGCGAGGTCCTCGTCGAGGGCAAGCCGCTGCGGCCGAATCGCCCGGTCACGCGATCCGCCAGGGGCTCGGGCTTGCTCCCGAGGACCGCAAGTCGCAGGCGCTCGTCCTCGACTGGAGCCAGACGAAGAACGTGACGATCGCCGATCTCCCCCGCTTCTCCCGCGTCCTGCTGAACATCCGGGAGGAGCGCGCGCGCGCCCGCGAGCAGCTCAGGGCGCTGAACACCGTGCCCGACGACCCCGACCGGATCGTCCGCCTGCTGTCGGGCGGCAACCAGCAGAAGGTCGTCCTCGCACGCTGGCTGCTCCACGAATGCCGCGTGCTCCTGCTCGACGAGCCGACGCGCGGCGTCGACATCGCGACGAAAGCAGAGATCTACCGGATCATCAGCGACCTGGCCCAATCGGGCCTGGGCGTGCTCGTCGTCTCGTCCGAGCTCGAGGAGCTCGCCCACATCTGCACGCGGATTCTCGTCATGCGCGAAGGCGAGATCGTCGCGGAGGTCGCCGGCAAGGACGCCACCGAGCGCGAGCTCCTTCGCCATGCCGTGGCGCCAACCGATGCGCCTGTACTAGCCGAGGAGGTTGTATGACCGAAGCCGTTAGAGGCTCTGCGCTCGCGCAACGGGTGAAGACGCTCGAGTTGCAGGAATACGCACTCGCGATCGTCGTCGTGCTGCTGTTCGTGGTCGGCGCGATCTTGAAGCCGGACACGTTCCCCACGATCGACAACGTCCGCAACATGCTGACCCAGGCGAGCGTGGTCGGCGTGCTCGCGATCGGCATGACCTTCGTGATCGCAACGGCCGGCATCGACCTGTCCGTCGGCTCGATCGTCGCAGCGGCCGGCGTCTTCGGCGGGATCCTCGTCGGCAGCGACGGCACGAGCAGCCTGCTCTTCATCGCGGGGACGATCGCGTTCGCGCTCCTGCTCGGCACCGTCAACGCGACCGCGATCGCCTACGGGCGAGTGGTGCCGTTCATCGCGACGCTCGCGATGTTCTCGATAGCCAGGGGCCTCGCCCTGCTCCTGAACGACAAGTTGCCGGTGGGCCTGCTCGACCTGAACGGCGGCTCGTTCGGCAATCCACGCGCCTTCTCGCTGCTCTGGTTCGGCAACGGCCGGATCTTCGGGATCCCGGCCTCCGTCTACATCTTCATCGCGATCACGGTCGCCGGCTGGATCGTCCTCAACCGCACGCGCTACGGCCGCTACGTCGTGGCGGTCGGCGGCAACCGCGAAGCAGCGCGGATCGCCGGCGTCCCCGTCAGGAGGATCATCTTCAGCGTCTACGTCCTGTCCGGACTGCTCGCGGGAGTGGCCGCAGTGCTGCTCTGCGCTCGGCTCGGGAGCGCCTCGCCGGTGAGCGGCAACCTCTACGAGCTCGACGCGATCGGCGCGGTCGTGATCGGCGGGACGAGCCTCGCCGGCGGGCGGGCCACGATCGTCGGCACGTTCCTCGGCGTCCTGACCTTCGCGCTGATCTTCAGCCTCATGACCCAGCTCAACCTTTCGACCGAGGTGCAGCAGGTGACCAAGGGCTTGATCGTCCTCGGAGCCGTCCTGCTGCAGCGCCCGGAGGCGCGGTACTGATGGCCGAAAGGGCAACATGTCCAAGCAGTCAAACCACAAGGGAGGTATGCAATGTCGCGCAAGCGACTCCTCGGATCCATCGCCGTGCTCTCGCTGCTGGCGATCGGTGTCACCGCGTGCGGGGACACCAAGACGGTCACCAAGACGGTCACCGTGAACAACGATGCGCCGGCGGGACGCGACAGGCAAGACGGTGAACATCATCGCCAGCGTCCCGCCGACCGACCACGGCTGGCTCGGCGCGATCTCGAAGGACGCGAAGGCGGCGGCCGCGCAGCACAGCGACGTGAAGTTCGAGCTGCTCCAGGCCGCGGACTCCGATTCGCAGGCCCAGCAGATCGAGCAGGCGATCGCGAAGAAGCCCGACGCTCTCGTCGTCCTGCCTCAGGACGGTGCGGCGCTCACCCCGGTCGCCCAGAAGGCCGAGAGGGCCGGCATCCCGGTCATCAACATCGACCGGCTGTTCACCGCGCCCGACGCCGCGACGGCGACCGTGCTCGGCGACAACTACCAGATCGGCGTTCTGGCGGCGAACTACATCTCCGACCAGCTCAAGTGCAAGGGCAACGTCGTCGAGATCCAGGGCCTGGCCGGGATCTCGGTCACGACCGACCGGAGCAAGGGCTTCGCCGACACCCTCAAGAAGAAGTGCCCCGCCGGCGGCATCAAGATCGTCGCCAACAGCCGGGTGACTTCAACCCGGACAAGGGCCTGACCGTGATGGAGAACATCCTCCAGGCCCAGAAGAAGATCGACGCCGTGTACACGCACGACGACGACATGGCGCAGGGCGTCGTCCAGGCCATCCGCAACGCCAACCGCGCGGACGAGATGTTCCTGACCGGCGTCGGCGGCTCGAGCGACGCGATGAAGCAGATCGAGGAGGGCGGCCTCTACCGCGCCACGTTCCTCTACAACCCGAACATGGCCGGGACCGCCGTGAACATGGCCCGCCTGATCGCCCTCGGCCAGGGCTTCGGCGAGCTCGTTCCGCCGGAGGTCCCGCGCCAGGTGGTCGTGCCGGCGGCCGTCGTCACGAAGGAGAACGTCGCCAGTACGAGAAGTACGCGTTCAACTAGAGCGGGTCGGATGCGGCCCGCCGGATGCTCAGAGCGTCCGGCGGGCCGAGGATCACCGCGGGTCGCCTGCGAGGCGGGAGAGCACCTCATGGAGGGACGCCAGGTCGCGCCGCTCGTAGCCGAGCGCCCGCGCGATCGTCAATTGCTCGTCCGCGACTGCGGCGGACGGAAGCGGGACGTGCAGCTGCCGTGCCGTGTCGAGCGCGAGCACCAGGTCCTTCTGCATCAAGCCGACGTTGAACCAGGCCTCTTCGGGCAAGTCGAGGACGAGCGCCGCGCGGGCCTTCAACATCGGTGAGCCGATCGGGCTCTCCGTCATCACCTCGACCGCGAGCTCGGTGTCGATCCCGGCGCGTTCGGCCAAGAGCAGGCCCTCGGCGAACGCGAGCATCTGCACGGCGAGGCTGATGTTGATCGCGAGCTTCAGAACCAGGCCCTGCCCGTTCTCGCCGATGTGCCTCGGGGTGCCGAGCTCGCGGAGGATCGGCTCGACCCGTGCGTAGGCCTGCTCGTCGCCGCCGACCATGATCGTCAGAGTCCCCGATTGCACCTGGGGAACGCTTCCCGAGACCGGCGCATCGAGCATGGTCGCCCCGAGCGCGCGGACGCGCTCTGCAAGCTCCCGGCTCGCGGCCGGGCTGACCGTGCTCACGTCGACCCAGATCTTCTCGGCGGCCAGGCCCGCGAGGATTCCGTCCGGGCCCGACGCAACGAGCTCGAGCACGCCGTCGTCGGGAACGGAGGTGAACACGATGTCGGCGGCCTCGGCCACCTCGCGTGGTGTGTCGCGCCACTGCAGGCCCTCTTGCACGAGCTCGTCCGCATGCTGTCGGTTTCGCTCCTCCCCGTAGACGGGGTGGCCAGCGGCGAGGAAACGAGCGGCCATACTTCCGCCCATGTTCCCGAGGCCGACGAAGCCGATCTTCGTTGCCGTCGTCGTTGTCATTTCATGCCCTCCCTTCGATTTCCGCCACGCCTGACGCGATCTGGTCTGATGCTCAGAACGGATTCACGCAGCCGAGGGGTTCCAGGACGGCTGCGGCACGGGCTTGTGCCTTCTGCGCGGCGGCCTCCTGGCCTGCGGCCTCGAGCGCGCGCGCGAGGTCGAGCTCCAGGCAGGAAGCGTGATACGTGTGCCCGAGCTCCCGTTCTCGTTCGACTGCCGCCTCGAGCTGCTCGACGGCTTCGTCAGCGCGTCCTTCCAGGAGCGACAGCAGGCCTTCTCCGGCCAGCACGGCTGTGTGCGCATTGGCCGAAGCGTCGGTCTCTCGAATCGCCTCGATCGTTCGGACGAGAAGCTGCGTCTCACCGGCTGCGGCCAGCGCTCGTACGACGGGCAGGATTTGGAGCACGGGCGGCCACCGATCGAGCGTGCCAGGATCTCTTCGGTCAGGGAGCGCAGCTCTCGAGCTGCCGGTGACGACCAACCAGGGCAGAGTGACTCCGGCCATCGGAACGATCCGCTGCGGCTCGCCGCTGCAAGAGCCAGCGGTCGCAACTCCTCGAGAAGCTGTTCGGCTGTCTCGATCTCACCGCGTCGGAGCGCAAGCCCTCCGGCGACGGTCAGCAGAACAGCGAGCCTCATCGCTACGCTCAGTCGGGCGGCGCCAGCTGCGCGAGCGACGGCGTCGGCCTCGGCCCACCGAGCCGACGGAACCGCGATCACCATGGCGATGGAGCGTCTCGAGGTAGGGGCCGATCGACTTGGGCGGAGGAACATCCGCGAGCTGGCCGAGAGCCTCGGCGACGACGAGCTCGATGCTCTCGATCGGCAGTATCCGCTTGCCGACCAGACGAAGTTGACGATCGCGCGGTACGCCTCTTCATGCGCACCGGCCTCGCGGCCGCCTCGACGATCGAGAGCACGTCGTCCGGGGCCGGCGCGCCCGCCGACGTCGCAGCTGCGGTGAAGAGGTTGATCCGCGCGTTCACCTCCGCGAAGATATCGCCGACGCGACGCGCTACGGCGATCGCCTCTCGTGCGTGCTCGACGCGACTCGGGCCGTTGCATGCAGCATCTCGATCTGCGACAGGCGCGCGAGCGCACGCGCGAGCTGAGGCGATTCGGGGAGGCCGGCGAGCGCCGCGACCGCGCCGTTCGCCGGAGGCGAGCGCGTCATCCCAGCTGCCGGTGAGCCAGGAGACCCGCGAGCGCCAGCCGAGCGCTTCCGAGCGGAGCTGGCATCTCGGCGCCGCAGGAGCGACTCGAGCGGCGACGAGGCGCTCGAGGGCCGTCGTCCCAATGCGCCTCCGGTCGCATCGAGCTGTGCAAGAGCGAGCATCGGCGCAGCCCGCTGCGCGTCATCGGTGGCGAGCCGATGCGCCTGCTCGAGCTGGGCCCGCGCCGCCTCGAAGCGCCGCCGCGGCGGAACGCCGACTCGCTCGCGGCCAGCAGCAACTCGAAGGTGTGCCGCGACGACGGCTCGGATCGGCCTCGCCGTAACCGATCGCCTGTCGGTAGTGATACGCGGCGAGCTCGGCGGTCTCCCCTTCACGATCGGGGGCGACGTGTTGGATCCATTCCGCGACCTGGCGGTGTAACTCGCGCCGCTCTGGGTCGCGGCAATGACCCGTACGCGACGTCGCGCGTCAGCGCGTGTTTGAACGCGAACTCCTGCAGCCCCGCCATCACCGAGTGCGGCGACCGGGTGATCAGCCCACGGCGTGTCGAGAGAGTCCGACATCTGCATCGTCGATGCCGAGCGCCGACGGCCAGAAGACGCGGCCGACGACCGAACAGCGGCGAAGCGCATCGCGCGCTCCGGCCTCGAGGAGGTCGATCCGCGCAGCGATCACGCCGTGCACCGAGTCCGGGAATCGCGCACCTTGGCAGAGCTTTCCGTCGACGACCCAGCCTCCGTTTTGTCGCTCGAGCGCCCCCTCGCTCGATGAGCATCTGCAGCATCTCCTCGAGGAAGAACGGATTGCCCTCCGCGCTCTTCAGCACGGGGCCGCGCACGGCTCTCGGGAGCACCGCCGTCGCCGAGCAGGGACGACACGAGCTCGCGCGGCACTCGGCCGGGGAGAGCGGCGACAGCGCGAGGGTCGTCGCGTTCTGCTTCCCGGCGCCCCAGGTCGGACGAAGGTCCAGCGAACTCCGGCCGGGCCGTGCAGACGAGCAGTACCTGCGTGTCGGCGAGCGTCTCCGCGAGCTGCTCGAGGAGATCGAGCAGCGCGCTCGACGCCCAGTGGACGTCCTCGACGACCAGGACCGTGAGCTGCTCGCGTCCCAGCGCTCCCACGTACCGCGGCCAGCCGTCCTGCGAGCCGGCGTGCGACCTCGCTGCGGATCGATCTCCGAGCCGGGCACCGGGAGCGAGAATCCGATCGTCCACGCGACCGCCTCGAACACGCGCTCGGCGTGCTCCTCGGGGACGACGGCCTCGATCGCAGCTCGAAGCTTCGCGAGCGCGATCGTCGGCAGGATCCGTGTCGAGAATCCCCGCATGCGTCTTCGCCGCCTCGGCGAGCGGCCAGTAACGTGATTCCCTCGCCGTACGGAAGGCAACGGCCCTTGACCAGCACGCGCACCGGGAAGCCGCTCGAGCGACCTCTGTGAGAAGCCGCGATTTGCCGACGCCCGCGGGGCCAAAGAGCGTGACGAGTTGCGGCACACGTTCGCGCTGCGACACGGGCCGCAACGGCGTCTCAGGAGCTGCAAGCTCCTCGTCTCGGCCGATGAGCGGCGCGCTCAGGCCGGCGACGCCGCGTGGCGCGGCTCGCCTCGACCGGTGGCGGAGACCACCACCCAGGCCGCGATCGGCACGCTCTTTCCCTTCGCCTCGATCGTCCGTCCGCTCGCGATACGAGATCGTGCGGCTCGTCGCCGCCTGCGTCCGCTCGCCCCACGAGCACGTCGCCCAGGCTCCGCATGCTGTTGCAGTCGCGCGGCCACGTTGACGGCGTCGCCGCTGACCATCAGCTCGCCGCGGGCGGCCGCTTCCCGACCTGCGACCACCTCCCGGTGTTGATGCCGATCCGCAGCCCGACCTCAGCGCCGTGGCGGCCCTGCGACGCGGGCTGTGAACGAGTCGAACCGGTCCCGCACGGCGAGCGCGGCCCGCACGGCGCGCTCGGGATCGTCCTCATGCGTCTGCGGGATGCCGAACACCGCGAGGATCGCGTCACCGGCGAACTTCTCCGTCGTGCCCCCGAACCGCTCGACCTCGGGTATGATCAGCTGCGAAGAGCTCGCCTTGGAGCTCGCGAACATCCTCGGGATCGAGTCTGCTCGCCAAGCGCAGTCGAGCCGGCGAGGTCGGCGAAGAGGACGGTGACGACTCGCCGCTCGTGGCGCTCGTCAGCAGCGACGGCCGCCCGGCGAGCGTCCTCGCGAAGCGCGATGCCGCAGGCCGAGCAGAAGGTAGCGCTGGCGGGCTGCTCGGACCCGCAGGCGGGGCAGGCCCGCTGGAGCGGCGCGCCGCACTCGCTGCAGAAGCGGGCTCCGTCAGGGCTCTCGGCTCCGCAGGAAGCGCAGACCAATCCCACGCGGCGAGTCTACGGAGAACGAGGTACCCCGGATTCGGGCTTAGCGCCCTTCCTCTTCGGCCGTCCGCTCGGCGGTCGGAAGAGCTTCGAGACGCTCGTCCGGAATCGGTTTGCCGCTCTCGATCGAAAGGCCGTAGGTACCGGCGGCAAGTCGTGCCTCGGCACGCTCGACGGCGGCGAGCTCCTCGCGTAGATCATCCGAGAGACCTTCGTCGAGCTCGTCCTGATAGAGGTCGGACGCCTGGTTGCCCGGATCCTTCTCGTCCGCGGGCTCGCCCGTGTCCTCGTGCGCGAGCTTCGGCAGCAGTCGCTCGATCCGCTCACGCTCGCGGTCTAGGAGCTCGCGTGCCCTCTGAGGATCCATGGCGCCACGTTACCGAACCCGAAGCTGCTTTCATCACCGCATGGAGTCGATCCTCGAGGCGATCGGGAATACGCCGCTCGTGCGCCTGCGGCGCTGCGCGCCGCCGAACGGCGCAGAGCTGTGGCTGAAGCTCGAGAACCGCAACCCGACCGGGTCGATGAAGGACCGGATGGCTCTCGCGATGATCGAGGGAGCGGAGCGCGACGACTTGATCTCAGCCGGCGACACCGTCGTCGAGTACACGGGCGGAAGCACCGGGCCCCGCGCTGGCGCTCGTCTGCCAGGCAAAGGGATATCGCGCCCTGATCGTGATGGCCGACTGCTTCACCGAGGAGCGCTTCCAGCTGATGCGCGCGCTCGGGGCGGAGATCGACGTGATCCCGTCGGTCGAAGGCCCGCCGAAGGTGACTGCGAAGGACATCGACAACATGGTCGAGCGCGCCGCGGAGCTCGCCAGCGCGCCGGGCCACTACGCGACCGACCAGTTCAACAACCCGTACATCGTTGCCGGCCACCGCGAGCAGCTCGGGCCGCGAGATCTGGGAGCAGAGCGAAGGCCGCGTGACTGCGTTCTGCCACGGCATGGGCACCGCGAGCTCGGTCATGGGCGTCTCTGAGGCGCTCAGGCCTCACGGGGTGTTCATCCAGGCGCACGAGCCGGCGGGGTCGGCGGCGATCAGCGGCGGCGAGCGCGGCTCGTTTCTCATCCAGGGGTGGACCGGCCTTGTCATGCCGCACTGGGATCCGGTCAAGGTCGACCACCTCGAGCCGATCGACGACGACGAGGCGGTCGGCATGACCCTCCGGCTCTCGCGCGAAGAGGGCATCTTCGCGGGCATCTCGACCGGCGCGAACGTCGTCGGCGCGCATCGCCTGGCCGACCGCCTGGGGCCTGACGCGGTGATCGTGACCCTGGCCGTGGACACGGCCTTCAAGTACCTGAGTGTCAGCCCGTTTGCCCAGCTCGGCTGACGGAAAATCACCCAGCTACCGCAGAAGCGGCGCGACTACCGCAGCCGGCTAGGTAGACAGGTGTGCGACGGGCGACCGCCCGCCGCGCGTCCTCCTTCGGCGTTCGGTAGCGTCCGCGCCGTGGCCGTCGTCGCCATCCTGCTGATCGTCATCCTGGCCCTGCTGCTGGCCGGGACGCTCATCGGCCTCGCGTTCGAGCTTTTCTGGCTTGCGATCACGGGCCTGATCATCGGTGGCCTGGGGCGGTTCGTGCTCCCGGGTAGACAGCAGGTCGGCTTGCTGGCGACGGCGCTCGTCGGCATCGCCGCCAGCCTCCTCGGCGGCATTCTCGCGGACCTCTTCGATGCCGGCGGGTTCGTCCGGTTCCTGGTCGCCGTCGCCCTGGCCGCGGTCGGGATCACGCTGCTCTCGTCGACCGAGCGGGGCCGTGGCGGCCTCGACACGACGAGCTCGTGATCGGATCGTGGGTCTCACGCATCGCGCGGGCCTTTAGTGCCCGCGTGACTTCTTCGTCGGCATAGGATCGCCGGCGATGGCGTACGACGAACTGCTCGCTGTTCGCATCCGCGGTCGCCTTGCCGACGAAGCGGGCCTCACGGAGAGGAAGATGTTCGGCGGCCTCGCCTTCTTGGTGGAGGGCAACATGGCGGTCGCCGCGAGCGGTCAGGGAGGGCTGCTTGTTCGGGTCGACCCGGCCGAGTCGGCCGAGCTCGTCGCGAGGACGCCTGCGACGGAGATGGAGATGAGAGGTCGCCGGATGGCCGGGTGGCTGCGGCTGGACTCGGCCGATGTCGAAGCCGACGATGAGCTGGCCGTATGGGTAGACCGCGGCTTCTCGTTTGCCCGGTCGCTGCCACCGAAGCGAAAGCCGCCCGAATGAGCTGAGATCCTTGGCCATGGCCACGATTCCGCTCGCGCCCGTCGACGCCGTCCGGATCACGATCCTGATGGACAACCTGACCGATCCTCTGATCTTCCCGTCGGAGGGTGTGGAGCGCACGACGTGGTTGCATCAACTCGCGCGGCCGTCGCATGACCTCGGCCGTCACCGCCGACGGGCTACCCGACGCGCTGATCGCCGAGCCGGGCTTCTCGGCGCTCGTCCGAGTCACGACCGGCGGGCGCGAACGGACGATCCTCTTCGACGCGGGCGTCACTCCCACCGGCGTGGTCGAGAACATGCGTCGGCTCGAGCTCACGCCGAAGGACGTCGAGACGATCGTCCTCAGCCACGGCCACTGGGACCACGTCGCCGGGATGGAGGGAATTGCGAAGGAGGTCGGGCGCGCGAGCCTTCCGGTGCTCATCCATCCCGAGTTCTGGCGGCGTCGCCGGATCGCGATCCCGGGCCTCGAGCCGGGCGAGCTGCCGACGACCAGCCGCTCCGCACTCGAGGGCGCGGGCTTCGAGATCGTCGAGGAGCAGCAACCCTCTTTCCTGCTCGACGGCTCGGTGCTCGTGACGGGCGAGGTCGATCGCACGACGCCGTTCGAGACCGGCTTCGCCGGACACGAGGCGCACGTGCACGGCAGCTGGGAGCCCGACCCGCTGATCCTCGACGACCAGGCACTCGTGATGCGTCTCGCCGACCGCGGGCTCGTGGTCCTCACCGGCTGCGGCCACGCCGGGATCGTCAACGTCGTGAGACACGCGCAGCGGCTGACGGGCGAGTCGCAGGTCGCTGCCGTCATCGGCGGGTTCCACCTCAGCGGCCCGATGTTCGAGCCGATCATCGAGCCGACCGTCGCAGCCTTCGACGAGCTCCAGCCCGCGCTGCTGATGCCGGCGCACTGCACGGGCTGGAGAGGCCGTGCACCGCCTCGCAGGTCGCTTCCCCGAAGCGTTCGTCCAGAGCGCAGTCGGGACGACTGTCTCGCTCTGAGCGCATCTCCAGCGCAACTCTGCAAAAACGGTGTCAGACACCCTCGGGGTCAAGTGTCGATTGCGCCGCTTGCGTGGCGGTCTCTCCACAAGCGATCTTCGCCGCCGCGGCCGACATGGCGGACGCGGCTCGCTGCGGCTCGACTCGAACGTGACCCCGTCGAAGTCGTCATGCCCGCGTTAGCGGGCGGACTTCCGACGGCAAGGACGGGAGCGACGGGACTAGAACGAGCGCGCGACGGGACTCGAACCCGCGACCTCCGGCGTGACAGGCCGGCGTTCTAACCAACTGAACTACGCCCCCGCGAGCCGGAACAGTGTAGCGCTACGCGATCTCGGTCAGACCCAGCTGGCGGAGCAGCGTGACCGAGTCCGAGTAGACGTCCTTGCGGGCCACGAGCCCGTCGCGGATCGGGATCACGTCCATGCCGCGGTACTCGACCTTCTTGCCGGTCGGCGGCACCTCCATCCCCGAGCGCGTCATCGTGCCCTCGTGGGTGCCGCGAGCCGTCCACTCCTGGACGACCAGGTCTTCGCGGATGTAGGCGCGGCGGGTCTCGAACGAGAGGTCGGGGAAGACCGAGAAGATCCCCGCGATCGCCTTCCCGATCTCCTCGCGGCCGACGTTGACGTCGCCCGAGACGTGGTTCTCGAAGACCGAGTCCTCGGTGTGCATCGCCACGATCGCGTCCACGTCGTGCGCTCCCCAGGCGGCGTTGTAGCGGTCGATGAACTCCTGCAGCTCCGAGCCGTCCACTGCAACTAGCCTAACCCGCTCGTGACCGTCGTCGACTGGGTGGCCCTCGCCCTCATCCTGCTCGCCGCGGTGGGCGGGGCGGTGCAGGGGCTTGTGTGGAGCGGCTTCTCGCTCGCGGGCCTGCTCACGGGCGCCTTCCTCGGCGGGCGGCTCGCTCCGCACGTCCTCGCGCATGGGGCGAGCTCGGCGTACGCGCCGGTGGTCGCGCTGATCGCGGCGGTAGCGCTCGCCGTGACCTTCGAGGTGATCGGCAGCACGGTCGGAGCGGCCATCCGCAGCCGCGAGCGCTCGCGGGGCCTGCGGCTGATCGACTCGGCCGGCGGCGTGGTTGCGGGTGCGCTGATCGGCCTCGGCGTGGTCTGGGTGCTCGGGGCGATGGCGATCCAGCTGCCGGGGCAGACGCAGCTGCGCCGCGCGGTGCAGCGCTCCGTGCTGGTTCAGCGCCTGAACTCGATCGTGCCGCCGCGCACGCTGCTGAACGCCCTCAGGCGCGTCGATCCCTTCCCGAACCTGGCCGGGCCGCCGGTGCCGACTCAACCGCCGGACCCGCGCGTCCTCGCGCAACCGGGCGTGCGCGCCGCCGCGCCGAGCGTCGTCCGCATCCTGGGCACCGCCTGCGGTCTCGGCGTCGAGGGCAGCGGCTGGGTCGCTGGGCCAGAAGTCGTCGTGACCGCCGCGCATGTCGTGGCCGGCGAGGAGGACACGAGGATCACGCCGCTCGCCGGCGGCTCGCTGCCTGCCGAGGCGATCTTCTTCGACCCGGACAACGACATCGCCGTCCTGCGCGTGCCGGGCCTCACGCTCGAGCCGCTCCGGCTGGCCGGCCCGCGACCGGGCACGCCCGTCGCGATCGTCGGCTACCCGGAGAACGGCCCGCTGGACGCCGTTCCCGGCCGGATCGGCAGCACTTCGAGCGTCTTCGCCGAGGACGCGTACGGGCGGCCGGTCAGGCGCACGATCACGAGCTTGAGCGGACAGTCCGCCACGGCGACTCGGGCGGCCCGGCGGTGGACGCTTCGGGCGCCGTCGAAGTCGACGGTCTTCGCAGCCCGGCTCGGCGGACCGGGCGGGTACGGCGTCCCGGCGTCGATCGTCCGGCGCGACCTGGCCGCCGCACGCGGCCCGGTCTCGACCGGCCCCTGCGCGCGTTAGTCGAGGAGGTCGAGCGCTGCTTCGGGCTGCTTGAACGGCGGAATCACGTAGACCCCGGCCACCTTCTCGCGTGCCTCGGCGTAGAGCTCGCGCGCGAGCGCAAGACCCTCGGCACCCGCGTTGGCGCCGGCCTTGTCGAGCCGGCGCTGCACGTCCTCGGGCACGACGATCCCGGGCACCTCGTTGTGCAGCCGAACGGCGAGCTGGTAGCTGCGCACATAGAAGATCCCGAGCAGCAGCGGCACCGGCCAGCCGCCGATCAGCTCCTCGAAGCGGTCGAGGTAGGAGAGGTCGAAGAGCGCCTGCGTCATGGCGAACTGGGCGCCCGCGGCGATCTTCTCGCGGAAGCGCTCGGCCTCGGTCTCGAGGTCGTGTGCCGACGGGTTCACGGCGACTCCGAGGAAGAACGAGGTCGGCGCGTCGATGCCCTTCCCGTTGTAGTCCTCTCCGCGGTTGAGCTTCGAGACGACCTGCGAGAGCCCGATCGAGTCCACCTCGTAGACGCCGCGCGAGCCGGGGTAGTCGCCGATCTCCGGCGGGTCGCCGGTTACCGAAAGGATGTTGCGGACGCCTTCCGCGTGGGCGCCGAGCAGCTGCGACTCCAGGCCCATGATCGACGTGTCTCGGGGAGTGACGTGCGGGATCGTCTCGATACCGCACTCGCGCTCGATCGCCACCGAGGCCATGAGCGCGTTCGCCCGCGCGCGGGCCATCGGGTTGTCGTTGATGTCGACGAAGGCGACCTTGCCGGAAGCCTTGAGAGTCCGCGCGACCGCGAGCATCGAGTCGTAGGTGCCGCCCTTCGGCGGGTCGAGCTCGACGCAGGTGACCCACTCGCCCTCGCGCAGCTTGCGGGCGAGCAACGTCTCCTCGGGGCCGCCGGCGAGCCTCGGCTCCGGCAGCTCGCGCTCCATCACGTCAAGCGGCGCGCTCGGCTCGCGCTCCTCCTCGACCGCCGAGCGGATCGCGGCGATCTCGAGCGGCGTCGTCCCGCAGCAGCCGCCGATCAGGCGGGCGCCAAGCTGCCGCGCGTGCGCCGCGAACTCGGCGAAGTACTCGGGCGTCGCGTGCGGGTAGATGACGCGGCCGCCGCTCAGGCTGGCGAGACCGACGTTCGGCAGCGCCGCGAGCGGTGGGCCGCCGTCAGCGCCCATCGCCTCGAGGGCGGCGAGGGCGGCATGCAGCCCTGCGCCGTGATTGGCGCCGATCGCCGCCAGGTTCAGGGGTCGCAGGCGCTCGGCTGCCTCTGCGGCGCTGACGCCCGCCAGCGTCTCTGCGCCCTCGTCGAAGGTCAGCGTCGCGACGATCGGGAGCGACGAGACGCTCCGGACGGCCTCGATCGCGGTCTCGAGCTCGTCGAGCTCGTAGAACGTCTCGATCATGAACAGATCCACGCCGCGCCCATCCAGCAGCAGCGCCTGCTCCGCGAAGATCTCGCCGCGCTCCTCGGGCGGGATCGCGGCGAGCTCGCCGAGCGGGCCGATGGAGCCGGCGATGAAGACCTCGCGGCCGGAGACCTCTCGCGCCTCCCGCGCCAGCTTCACGCCCGCGCTGTTGATGCGCTCGAACTCGTCCTCGAGGTACTGCTGCGCCAGTTTCCGCCTGTTCGCGCCGAAGGTGTTCGTCTCGATCAGATCGGCGCCGGCGCGGATGAAGCTCGTGTGCAGGGTGACGACGCTCTCCGGCGAGCGGATGTTCGCCTCCTCGGGACAGCGCAGCCTCGGGACCGCGCTGGAGATCAGGACGCCCATGCCGCCGTCCGCGACGACGATCGGGCCGGTGTCGAGGCGCTCCTGGAATCGACTGCTCATGCGGGTTTGACTCTACTCAGACGTCGTGAGCGCTGATTTCCAACGGTTTCGACCGGTCATTTCCGACGGACGCCCGGGCATGGCCCGCGCGTCCTGAAAACGGCACCGCAAGCGGCGCCTTGGAGTGAAGTGCGGCAGTCAACCGTGAAAGGGGGATAGATCAAGCGGTCGCCTCTCCTCGATACTCAACATGCAAACGACAGAGCGCCCCGATGCGGCGGGGGCTGCTCATCGGAAAACGGAGCGGGCCCGATGCGGCGGGGCCTCTCCGACCAAGCTACGGAGCGGGCCCGATGCGGCGGGGCCCTCCGGAGATGCAACTGCGGCTCTCCTTCACAGGAGACTCGGGCGGGGCCGGGCGGCGGCTCCGCCCGTAGTTTTTCTACGGCCGGAACGCTCAAGCTCGGGTTTCGAATTGCCGATTTGGGGAGACGACTCCCTGTGCCGGGGACTGACGGCAATCATCCTGCGGCGTACGGAGTTTGAGACGGCGGGCTTCGGCCCGCCGTCGGCTTTTCCGGCCGCGCCCGGTGACTGTCATGACTGTCACCGGTCGGGCCTCAGTCGTGGACGACGCGGCCCTCCATCCCGCCTGCGACGGTCACGATCTGGCCGGTGACGTGGCCGGAGATCTCGTCCGAGGCGAGCGCGACCACAACACGGGCAACGTCCTCGGGCTGGGCGACCTTTTCGAGCGCCATCGTCCTCGTCACCCGCTCGAGCGTGTCCGCGGTCAGCGAGCCGCGCGTCATCGGCGATTCGGTCCAGCCGGGCGCAACCGCGTTCACGCGCGCGCGAGGGGCGACGCGGACGACCTCGTTCTTCAGGCTCAGCAGCAGCCCGTGCAGGATCCCCGATTTCGCAGCCGCGTAGTCGGCGTGCCCGGCCTCGCCGAAGAGCCCGGCGGTCGAGCCGACGAGAACGAGGCTGCCGTGCCCGCTGCGCTCGACACCGCGCAGGAATCCGCGAGCGGTCAGGAAGGTCGCGGTCAGGTTCGCCCGCAACGTCGCCTCCCAGCGCTCGAGCGGAAGCCGCCAGACGGGGACGTCCTCCTCGGGCCAGATTCCCGCGACCGCGGCGCAGACGTCGAGCGAGCCCGCGGCGTCGAAGAGCCGATCCACCTCGGCCTCTTCGGTCAGGTCGGCGCCGACGGCGAGCCCGCCGCCGAGCTCCTCGACCAGCGTCTCCGCCCGATCCCGCCCACGGTGGTAGTGGACGACGACCTCGCACCCCTCGGCCGCGAAGGCGCGCGCGCAGGCCGAGCCGATCCCGCCCGACGCGCCCGTGACGAGGACGCGCTTCCCCTGGAGTCCGGTCTCCACGAATGAGAGGCTACAAGCGTGAAGGTCTTCATCATCAGCGACATGGAGGGCATTGCCGGGATCGTCAATCCGTTCCAGACGAACTCGGGCGAGCCGCTCTTCGAAGAGGGGCGGAAGCTCTACACCGAGGAGATCAACGCCACGGTGCGGGGCGCGAAGGCGGCGGGCGCGAGCGAGATCGTCGTGATGGACTGCCACGGCGCCGGCAAGGGGCACGACTTCAACTCACTGATCGCCGAGGACCTCGACCCCGATTGCGAGTTCGTCGTCCAGGAGGAATGGACCGAGTACACGAACTTCCTCGAGGACGGAGTCGATGCGGCGCTGTTCGTCGGCATGCACGCGATGGCCGGCACGGGTGACGGGGTGCTCAACCACACGGTTTCCGGGGTGGACTGGCAGAACCTCTGGTTCAACGGCACGCAGGTCGGCGAGACCGGGATCAATGCGGCGCTCTGCGGCACGTGGGGCTGCCCCGTGCTGCTCGTCACCGGCGACGATGCGGCCTGCCGCGAGGGAACGGCGTTGCTCGGCGACGGGCTCACAACCGTCTCGGTGAAGCAGGGCCTGGGCGTCAAGAGCGCGCGGATGCTCGCACCCAGGCGCGCGCGCGAGCTCGTCGAGGCCGGCGCGAAGCAGGCGCTCTCGAACCTGAAGGCAGTCGAGCCCTACGACCCGGGCAAGCCCTGCGAGATCAAGGTCGAGTACAAGTGGACCCAGCCGCCCTCGAAGCTCCGGTTCCGCTCCGGGGTCGAGCTACTCGATTCGCGCACCCTCGTCTCCCGGGCCGACGACTGGTGGACGGCGTGGAAGCAGTTCTTCTTCTGACCGGCTTGCCTGCACCGAATACGCCAAGCCGGAGCTCTCCGCCTCGGCCTCGACCGTGCCGTCCACTAACGTCCTTGTGCCCGGATGAACGTCGTCGTCGTGCTCGCACAGCCGCCCTTGCTCGAGGGCGGAGCTCCCGGTCGCTGCGCGATCGCGCTGCTCCGCGGCTTGCGCGCCCATGGCGTCGAGGTCTCGGCGATCGCGGCGCGCGGACAGTGGGCTTTCAACGGCTCGCCCCCACCCGACCTCCCGCTCGAGGTCGTTGACGTAGGGCCCCGGATCGGCGGGTGGCGCGAGCGCGCACAGATGTTGCGCCGTCCGAGCGGCTACCTCAGTCGCGGCCCGTTCGGCGACCGGGTGCGGGAGCTCTCCGCTTCGGCGGACGTGCTCCACCTCGAGGAGACGCATACGGGATGGTGCGATCTCGGGCTCTCGGTGCCGTCGCTCGTTCATCCACACCACCTGACGCGGCTTGACGCACGCCTACCGCCGCCGTGGCGAAAGGAGCTGTTCGGCGCTTCGCTCGCTCGGCTCGCGGACCGGCTCGCTGCGTTTCGTCATCGCTACCTCGTCGCGAGCTCGCCTGTCATCGCCGAGCAGCTCCGTTCGCTCGCGCCGCGCGCAGAGATCGTGCTTGCGCCCCTCTCGCTCGACCCGGCGCACTACCCGGCGGCTGCGCTCGATGGGCCTCCGGTCGCCGGGATCATCGGCACCGGCACGTGGCCGCCGACTGCGGCCTCGATCCTGCGACTCGTCTCCAGAGTCTGGCCGCTCGTCCATCGTGAGCTCCCCGAAGCAACCCTCAAGGTCGCGGGCCGAGGCGTCGCTGGGCTCAGGCTCGAGAGTGGGAACGGCGTCGAGGTGGTCGGCGAGGTGGACTCCGCTGCGTCGTTCATCCGAGGGCTCTCGGTGCTTCTCTACCCGATCGAGCGTGGGAGCGGCATGAAGGTCAAGGTGCTGGAGGCGATCGCTTCGGGAGTACCCGTCGTGACGACCCGCTTCGGGGCCGAAGGGGTCGATGGAGGAGACGGCGTCGTCATCAAGAGGAGCGACGCCGAGCTCGCGGCCGCGGCAGTCTCGCTGCTTCGAGACGACGCCGAGCGCCGCGAGCGCGGCAGGGCGGCGAGAGCCGCCTTCCTCGAGCGCCATGCGCCCGAGGTCGCGACGGCCCCCCTGGTCGACCTGTACCACCGCATGGTCGCGCACGGCTGAGATGGCGGCATCGCCTGGCGGGCGGCGCGAGTTGCACCTCGTCGCCTACACGGACGCGTCGACGTTCGGCGGCGCCGAGCGATGCCTGGCGACGGTGCTCGAGCTGCTCGATTCGGATATCGGTGTAACTGTGCTCGGTACGAGTGGCCCGATCGTTGCCGAGGTGGCGAAGCGACGCTCGGGCGCGCGCTCCGTGATCGTCCCCGCCGTGCCGCGGAAGTGGCATCTGCGGGCGATCCTCGCTCATATCCGCGCCATGAGGAACCTCCGCCCTGACGTTTGCCACGTCAATCTGCGCACGCCGTACGCCTGTCAGTACGGTCTGCTGGCGGCCACCCTCACTCCGGGAGCTCGCGTGGTCGCCGTCGAGCATCTGCCGCTCCACACCGACTCGCCGTTCCGCCGCTGGCTGAAGAAGCGCACCTCGCGCCGCCTTGCCGCGCACGTCGCCGTCAGCGACTCCACCGCGCGGGCGGTAGAGGCGGACGCCGGGCTGGAGACCGGTTCGATCACAGTGATTCGCAACGGCGTTCCCGGGCAGCCCGATGGCACGAGTCGGGAGCGGCTCGCTTCGGGGCCTGTGGTCGGCTCGACGGGACGGATCGACCACCAGAAAGGGTTTGACCTCCTGGTCGACGCGCTCGCTCTCCTTCCGGCCGTGACCGTTGTCATCGTTGGTGACGGCGCCGAGCGTCTTGCGCTCGAGCAGCGAGCCGAGCGGGCAGGCGTAGGCGACCGGCTGATCGTCACCGGCTGGACCGACCGGGTGGCAACCCTGCTCCGCGGCTTCGACGTGTTCGTCCTCGCATCTCGGTTCGAGGGCCTGCCGCTCGGCGTCCTCGAGGCGATGGAGGCGGGTCTGCCGGTTGTCGCGACCAGCGTTGGCGGCGTTTCCGAAGCCGTAGCTGACGGCGAGACGGGCTTGCTCGTTCCACCCGAGGACCCGGTGTCGCTCGCCGCGGGGGTGGGGAAGCTGCTCGCGGACGAGGAGCTGCGACGACGGCTCGGACGGCGCGGCCGCGAGGTGTGGGCCGCCGACTTCGACGCCGCCAGGATGGCTGAGGCATACGAACGGCTCTATCGAGGGCTCGTGGGATGAGCCTCGGGCGCGTCGACGCGCGCTTCCTGCTTCCATTCGCGCCGGAGCGCGCCGCCGTGCTGGCGGGGGCGGAGGGGTGGCGTGAGGGTTTGCGCCAAGCCGGCGTGGACACCGAAGGCGAGGACCCGGAGCTCGTGGTCGCGGCATCCGAGGAGCTGGCGACCGCTGGGGCGATGGGCGCGCGGGCGCTGCTGTTCGAGGGCAATCGAACGCGCGCGCCGGCGGGCTACCACGCCCGACGCTTCGTTCCGCTTCCGTCTCTAGAGCGCCCCTCGCTGCTTGTTCCGGTCGATCGCGGCAACGTCGCCCGGTACGTGTTCGAAAACTGGCTCTTCCCGACGACGCGGGCCCGTCTCATGCGGAAGAGACTGCTCGTCTCGTTCGCGCGACCTACGCTCGCCCTGCTGCGCCGCCCGTCGATCACGATTGCGACGACGAATCAGGCCCAGCCATTTCTGGTTGCCGCTGCGGCCGAGCGATTCGCACTCGACCCCGACGCCGACTGGTTCGTCGTCTGTGGCCAGGGCGACGAGCTCTCGCGGGGTCTCTTCGTCCTCTTCGCTCGCCACGCTGGGCGGCCGAGCTGGGTCGTCAAGTTCTCGCGCGCGCGCGGGTACTCCGAGCCATTCGAGCGCGACGAGGCGGCTCTCGCGACGGTCGCGGCCGCGGGGGGCGCGGTTGCGCAGCGGGCTCCAAGCTTCCTCGGACGGTTCGAGACAGCGGGCTTTCAGGCGTCTGTCGAGACGGCCGCGGTCGGGTCGAGGTTGACGGGCCTGCTCCAGTCGGTTGCTCCCCGGTCGAAGAAGCTGAGCGCGATCGACGCGGTTGCGGCCTGGCTCGTGCGCGTTGCGGTCGAGACGAAGCGCGGAGCAGGCTCGGCGGCCGCGGAAGCGGAACGGCTCCGCCGCGAGGTTCTGCCCAAATGGGAGACCGTCGCCGATGGGGCGGTCCTCGACGGGATCGACACGCTCCCGGGCGTTCTCCAGCACAACGATCTGGGTGCCTGGAACGTGGTCGTCGATCGCGACGGCGATTTCACCGCCGTGGACTGGGAGAGCGCGAGCGCTTGCGGGCTGCCGCTCTGGGACCTCTGGTATTTCCTCGCCGACGCCCTCGTGCAGCTCGACGGGTATGCCGACGGCCAGGTGTCCGCGTTCGCACGGTTGTTCCGGGGCGAGGCTCGCTCGTCCCAGGTGCTCTTTCGGTGGACGCGGGCGGCAGTCGACGCGCTCGGGATCCCGGAGCACGTGGTTGGTTGCCTCGCAACGCTGTGTTGGCTCCACCACGGCCTCTCGGCCTCGACTCGTGCCGACTCGCTCGCCCGTCACGCGGGCGGCGCAGCGGCGACAGCCTGGGCCGCGGCGGGCTATCCGGAGGCCTGGCTCGGCGAGGCGGCGCTCGGGTTGGGCTGGAGCCGCTGGCGGTGAACGTGCGCGGGCGCCTTCGAGGAGCCGCCTGGCTCGCCGCGGCGCGGACGGGGCCGGTCAGCGAGCAATGGGGCCGTGACCGCGGGACTCCGGTCGATCGCTGGTACATCGAGCGCTTCCTCGGTCGTCACGCAAGCGATATCCGCGGCCACGTGCTGGAGGTCATGGACGACAGGTACACGACCCAGTTCGGCACCGCCGTGGACTCCGTGGACGTCCTCGACGTCGACGAAAACAATCGGCGTGCAACGCTCGTCGCCGACCTGGCGGAGCCCGAAGGATTTCCCCCGTCAACCTACGACTGCATCGTGCTGACCCAGACGCTCCAGTACGTCTACGACCTACCTGCTGCCGTCGAGAGCATCCATCGGTCGCTTCGTCCGGGCGGTGCTTGCCTCGCGACCGTTCCCGTCGTCAGCCGGCTTGACCGGGCCGGGATTCCACGGGGCGAGTTCTGGCGCATTACGCCGGTGGGCTGCGAGCGGCTGTTCGGGGACCGATTCGGCGCCGACCGGGTCGAGGTCACGGCCTGCGGGAGCACGCTCTCGTGCGTCGCTTTCCTGCTCGGCCTCTCTGCGGAGGAGGTCGGCGAGCGCGAGCTCCTCGCCGATCATCCGTTCTTCCCGCTACTGGTGACGGTACGTGCGTTACGGGGCTGAGGCATCACGCGCAGCGCCGCGAAACGCGACCGCAGCGGGAAGCGACGCCTGAGCGCAAGCCGCAGGAGCTTTCTCCGTGCGGCGCGGCTTGCGAGCGCGTGGCCGATCTCCTCGCCGGCGAGGCGGCGCCGATTGCCGGCGACAGCCGCCTCGAGCACGGCGCGCTCGTGCGGCAGCAGCGCGGGTGAGCGTCCGCTGTGCTCGAGCATCCTGATGCGCTCGCGCAGGCTGGCGATCGTGTCCGCGCTCAGGCTGCCGGCGCGGATCCGGTAGGTCAACAGCGGCTCGTCGACCATGCCGGCGACCGCGCCGCCGTGGATGAGACGGATCCAGCACTCCCAGTCGTAGGCGATCGCGAATGACTCGTCGAAGCCGCCAGCGTCGAGCAGGCGTCGCCGGCGCACCGCGGGCCAGCCGCCCGGGAAGCACGTGCGCAGGATCGCCGCGCGCTGATCGTCGACCGTGAACGGGTTCACCTCGGAATAGCGGCCGACGATCGCTCCTTCGCGCTCGAGCCAGGCGTCGGTAGCGAGGATGTCGAGGTCGGGCCTGAGCGCCGCGGCCGTGCCGATCGCCTCCAGTCGCCGCGGGGCATAGAGGTCGTCGGCGTCGAGGATCGCGACGAGCTCGCCGGTCGCGACCGCGACCGCCTGGTTGAGCGCGGAGGCGCCGCCCCCGTTGTCCTTGCGCAGCAGCGTGATCCGGTCCGCGTGCTGGGCAAGCGCGGCGGCGACGTCGTCCGTCGAGCCGTCGTCGCAGACGATCACCTCGTGCGCGGGGCTGGTCTGCGCCAGCGCAGAGCCAACCGCTTCGCCGACGGTGTCCGCCGCCTGGTAGCAAGGGATGACCACCGAGATCGCGGGAACGTGCCTGGCTCGACCGGGTGTGCGGGCGGCGGCGCCAGGACCTGCACGGTCGTCAGTCGAGGGACGGCACGGTCCATCGATGCGGGACCGCGACGTCCCCCGGGCGGCCACCCGGAATCGGCCGCCCTCGAGTGTCCCTTGCTCGACGTCGAACACTCCAGCACCCTCGACCGCGTCCTGGAGGTAGGCGCGGCCGTGGATCTCGACGTCGACGCGGTAGCGTCCGGGAACGAGCGGGAGGCGTCGATATCGCAAACGAACGAGTGGTCGTCGCCGGCGCTCTCGACGTCGTTCGGCGCGCGGTCGTCGCTGGCGAGTGTCGCCACGGGCTGTCCGAGGTTGTTCAGGATCGTGAAGGAGCACGAAAGGCGCCCGGCGGCGTCGGCTTCGCGGCCGTCGTCCGGAATGCAAACCGGGCCGGGCGACCGGTCGCGAGCATCGTGGTGCCGTCGGCGCCGCTTATCTCCAGGGTCGAGAGCACGACCTCGTGCCAGCCGCGCCGGTCGGTGCGCTGCTCCAGGTCGATCGTTGCCGCCTCTCGACGCTCGCAGGTACGTCGTCACGGCCTCGACGATCGAGCCGTCCGTATGCACGCTGCCATGCTCGAGGAAGATCCCCCGACGGCAGAGGCTCTGCATGATCGCCATGTTGTGGCTGACGAAGAGGACCGTCCGGCCCTCGCCTGCGACCTCGCTCATCTTGCCGATGCACTTGCGCTGGAAGCCCGCGTCGCCGACCGCGAGCACCTCGTCGACGAGCAGGATCTCCGGCTCCAGATGAGCCGCGACGGCGAACGCGAGCCGCACGGTCATCCCGATCGAGTACCGCTTCACGGGCGTGTCGAGGAAGCGCGCGACCTCGGCGAACGCGACGATCTCGTCGAACCGGCGGTCGATCTCGGCGCGGCGCATGCCGAGGATCGCGCCGTTCAGGTAGACGTTCTCGCGGCCGGTCAGCTCGCCGTGGAAGCCGGTGCCGACCTCGAGCAGCGAGCCGACGCCGGCCACGGATCTGCGCCCGTCCGGCGGTCGGCTCCGTGACGCGCGAGAGGATCTTCAGCAGCGTGCTCTTGCCGGCGCCGTTGCGGCCGATGATGCCGACGACCTCGCCTCGCTCGACCTCGAAGGAGACGTCGCGCAGCGCCCAGAGAAGCTCGTCGCGCTTGCGGGTGCTGCGCCGCGCGACCCGCAGGCGGGAAGCCGCGCCGGCGGCGGTGCTCGGCAAGCGCGTCGCGAAACGTCCTGCCACGGTCGACCGCGGGCCGAGCACGTAGCTCTTGGAGAGCCCCTCCGCACGGATGACGGTGTCGGGGCTCGCCATCGCTAGACCACGTCGGCGAAGCGCCGCTCCATGCCGCGGAAGTAGAACGCACCGCTCACAGAGCAGCAGCGCTGACGCCGACCGAGAGCGCGACCATCCCGACCGGCGGGGCGGGCCCCGATGAGCGCCCAGCGGAAGAACTCGATCGCGCCGGCCATCGGGTTCAGTCCGAGCAGGACGTTCCACGGGGATCGAGGCCGTTCACCGAGTAGGCGATCGGCGTCGCGAGCAGCCCGAGCTGCAGGGCGACCGGGACGACGTAGCGGACGTCGCGGTAGGTCACGTTGAGCGCCGCGAGCCAGAGCGACATCCCGAGCGCGGTCGCGAGCGACGAGCAGGAAGATCAGCGGCGGCAAGACGATCCAGACCCCCGGCGCGATGCCGTAGGAGGCCATCACGATCAGGAGCACGCGAAGCCGACAGCGAAGTCGGGCAGGCCCGAGAAGGTGCTCGCGACCGGGATCACGAGCCGCGGGAAGTAGACCTTGGTCAGCAGGTTCGCATTCGCGACGAGCGAGAGCGACGCGAGCGACAATGCGTTGGCGAAGAACGAGCCAGGGCACGAGGCCGGCGAGCGAGAAGACCGGGTACGGAATCGCGCCGGAGGAGATGTTCGCGACCCGGTTGAAGAAGATCGTGAAGAAGACGACCGTCAGGAACGGCTGCAGCACGGCCCAGGTAACGCCGAGCGCCGTCTGCTTGTAGCGCACCTTCACGTCGCGCCAGGCGAGGAAGTAGAGGAGCTCCCGGGCCTCCCGCAGCTCGCAGGCGAGCGAGGGCCAGCCGCTCGAGGGCTCGATGACGATCTCGTCGTCGCGAGTCGCTGGGGCCCGCCGCCGGGGCGGGCTGGATGCGGATGTCTGTGCTGTCATGTACGCCTCTTGCGAATCGTAGTGGCCGATCCCCGCCCGTCACCTTCGCCCGCAAGCGTATGAGGCCGATGCTGGCGCCGCCGCCCGGCGCGGACCGTCGCGCCCGGTGAGGCGCCGACCGTTCTCGATCGTGATCGCCGCGTACCAGGCTGCCGCGACGATCGGCGAGGCGCTCGCCTCGGCCTTGGCTCAGACACTGCCTGCCGTCGGATGTCGTCGTCTGCGACGACGGCTCGACGGACGACCTCGACTCGGCGCTCGCGCCCTACCTCGACCGGATCATCCTCTTGCGCCAGGAGAACGGCGGTGAGGGCGCGGCCAAGACCGCCGCCGCCCGTGCGGCGCGCGGCGAGTTCGTCGTGTTCCTCGACGCCGACGATGTCTACCTGCCCGAGCGGCTCGAGGCTCTCGCCGAGCTCGCGGCGGCGCGGCCGGACCTCGACGTGCTGACGACGGATGCGATCCTCGAGGTCGACGGCGAAGGCGGTGCGCCGCTGCTACGACGAGGGCTGGACGTTCGAGATCAACGACCAGCGAGGCGCGATCCTCCAGCGAAACTTCGTCTTCGGCCTCGCCGCGGTGCGCAGGCAGAGCTTCCTCGCCGCCGGCGGCTTCGACGAGTCGCTCCGGTACGCGACGGACTGGGATCTCTGGTGCCGGCTGATCCTGGACGGATCGCGGGTCGGGCTCGTCGCCGAGCCGCTCGCCCGCTACCGGCTCGACCCGACGGCCTCTCCGCCCAGCGCGCGGCCCTTCTGCGTGGCCGTTGTCACGTGCTCGAGAAGGCAGCGGCGCGAACCGACCTGAAGCCGGCCGAGCGACGTCGAGTCGATCGCGCCCTCACCGCGGAGCGGCGTGAGGCCCTCCTCGCCGAGGCGCACGAGGCACTGATTCGAAAGGCCTCACACGCACGTGGGCTTGCAGCTGCGGGTCGCGGTCGCCCGTCGATGCCATTTGGCACCAGGCTCAAGGCGATCGTCGCGGCGGTGGCTCCGGGCCTCGCGGCGCGGCGGCTGAGGCAGGCGCGTGCGCTCCACGGCGTTCCCGGCCCAGCCGGCGTGCGATTGCCGCTCTGAGCAAGAGCCACCGCTCCCAGCGCGCGGGGCGGCTGCTCGCCCGTGAGGAGCTTCCAGCCGAACGAGAGGCGGCTGTCCCAGGACTTCACGCTGACCCGCCGGAGCGGAACGGATCGGAACCGGCCCCGTTGCGGCCGGGCTGCGTCGTGAACGCGAACGCATACCCGGCGGCGCGTACCAGCGCGCGCTCGCGTGGCCCTTGGCGGCCGTGCGGATAGGCAAAGGCAACGGTGTGACGCCGGCTGCCGGCGAAGATCGTCGCCTGAACCGCGGACCTCCTCCTCGGCCACGGCGTCGGAAACGGTGGGCAGATCCGCGTGCGTGCGACTGTGGGCGCCTAGCTCGACACCAGCCGCGGCCAGCGCGGTCGAGCTCGTCCCAGCCGGCCACCTGCTCGTCGTCGAGCCAGTGCGCGCGCTCGCCGACCGCTCCCGTGGGAACGAACAACTGGCGGATGCGCCCAGGCGTGCCGGCGAAGTGGCTCGACGACGTCTCGGAACGCATCGTCGACCGTCACGAGCACGCTGCGGCGCGGGAACGGCGTGCCCGCCGGGCCCGTGGCAGGCAGCAAGCTCCTTCATCGTCAGCGGATGAAAGCGAAGTCGGCGCAGCATGCGCATCTGCCGGTCGAAGCGCTGCCAGGGGACGTCGAGGCGCTCCTGGTCCGGCTTCAGCTCGCCGGCCAACCGGTGGTACAGGAGCACGCTGTACCCGCGTGTCAGCAAGCGCCACTCCTCGACCGTCGCCTCCGCGCGGGCGCCCGACCAAAACGCGACATCCAGCGCGACGGCTTTCCGGGGGACTGCAAGCGCGAGGCGGCGGGCCGCGCGACCGCGCGCGCTCGAGTCGAACCAGCGGCCGACGGTCAGTTCGCCGAGCAGAGACGGGTCGGCGCGCCAGGCGCGGATAGACGAGATTCCCCAGTCGCGGCACAGGTCGCGCAAAGCGGCCGGCGTCGCCAGGGCTCAGGCTCGCCCCAGCGAACGCGGGCCCCAAGCCGGCGGAGGCGGATCGCGAGAGCCTCTGCGCCCCCGGGGCCGTCGGGCAGGCCGCTTGCATGCTGAGCGAGCGTTTCGGTCGGCCCTGTCACGCGCACCACCAACCCGGTGGGCGCGTTCGCGCCGTCGTCGTGCAGGAGCCGCACCCGGTGGAGCTCGAAGACCTCTTCCTCCAGCGAGGGTGTGTCGCTCACGGTTGGCTGACAGGCTACGCGACTCGCAGGACCGATTTGCCACGCGGCCACGTTGGCCGCGGCGACTTCTACGTGGCATAGATTGCGGCTGGTGCTGACACGGCATTCGCCTCCTTGCCCGGCCGTAGCCGATGACTGAGCGGTCGCTTGCCCGCGAGCTCGCCGAGGCGATCTCCTCGGGCGAGGTCGTGCCCGGGTCCGGCTGGGTCGCCGCCGTCTCCGCCGCGCTGGCTGCCGCGCTCGTGGCCAAGGCCGCCAAGCGCTCCGAGGGCTGGAGCGAGTCGGCCGGCGCCCGCGCGCAGGCGATCGAGCTGCGCGACCGGTTGCTCGCGCTCGCCGAGCAGGATGCGCTGGCCTACGAGACGGCGCTGACCTCGCTCGAGCGGCGTGACGCCGGGCTCGCGCGCTCGCTGGCCAAGGCGGCCGAGGTCCCGCTCACGATCGGCGAGACGGCCGCCGACACCGCGCTGCTCGCGGCCGAGGCAGCCGAGCGCGCCGACGGCTCGGCCCGCGCCGACGCCGCGGCCGCGGCCTGCCTGGCCGCCGGGGCGGCACAGGCCGCTCGGAGGCTCGTCGAGGTCAACCTGGCGACGGGGCCCGACGACGATCGGCTCGCTCGGGCCGGCCACGCCGCCGATGCGGCCGCGGAAGCGGCTCAGCGAGCTCTCGCCGACCGAGCCATAGACAGCGCGTTCTCTGGCTCGAGCCAATCTGCGAGATCACTCGGCTTCGACTGACCGTCCACGTTGCTCGCGGCGAGCTTCTTCGCCCGCAGGCTCGAACAAGTCGGGCTGCGGATCTCGGCTGCCGGAGACGGTGATCGTGCTGCTGACCGCGCTGGCGGCCGATGCGCCTGAGCTCGCCTCGGCGATCGCGAGCTCTCGTCAAGGGAGCGGCGCGGCCGTCGGGGTCGTGCGTCGTCCTCGGCTCGCAACGTGTTCAACCTCGGCGGCGATGCTGGGCCTGCAGCGCGGCTGATCTGGCGGCCGGATCCGCGCTCCACCGGGAAGCGCTGGCGGTCGAGGGCGCGGTCGGCCTGGCGCGTGACGTTCTCGTTGCCGGCCGCTCGTGACGCGGGCTGTTCGGCGCGACCGTCGACGCTCGTCCTGCTCGCGCTCGTCCTGCTCCCCTCATGCTGCTGCTCTCGCTCGCCCCCACGCGCGTCGACGTTCCGGCGTCGTCGGGGTTCTTCGGCGAGAGCCATCGGGCTCGACCATCGAGTGCCGCCGGCGAGGCGCTGCTCGTGCCGGCGCTGACGCTGCCTGCCGGCGCCTCGCGCTGATCGTCGCCGGGGCGACCGGGATGGTGACCGCGGCGCTCGACCTGGCCGATCGCTGGAGCCTGCCCGATGTGATCGTCGGCACCGTCGTCCTCGCGATCCTGACGAGCCTGCCGAACGCGTTCACCGCGCTCCGGCTCGCGCTCAGGGCCGCGGCTCGGCGCTGGTGAGCGAGACGCTCAACAGCAACACGATCATCCTGCGTCGGCGGGCTGGCGATTCCCGCGCTCTTCGTCAGCGCGGCTCCGCGTCGGCGATGACGCTGTTCGATCTCGCCTGGCTCGTGGCGATGACGGTCGCCGTGGTCGCTGCTGCTCGGGCGGCGAGAGGGCATCGGCCGGATCCTGCGGCGCCGTCGATACTGGTGCTCTACGCCGTGTTCGTCGTCGTGCAGATCGCCTCGTCTACCGACGTGATCGTCGCGCATCTCGACCTGGACGCCTTCTTCGCGGCCGTGGAGGAGCTGGAGGCGCCCGAGCTGCGCAAGAAGCCGCTCGTGGTCGGCGGCGACCCGCACGGGCGCGGGGTGGTCGCGACGGCCAACTACGTCGCGCGCCGGTACGGGATCCATTCGGCGATGTCCTGCGCGGAGGCCCTGCGCCGCTGCCCGCAGGCGGTCTTCGTCACCCCGCGGAAGCGGCTCTACTCGGACTATTCGAAGGTGGTCTGGAATGCGGTGCGGGAGGTCGTGCCGACGGTCGAGCGGACCGGGATCGACGAGGGCTACCTGGACGTGGGCGAGGTGGCGCCGAACTTCGCGCGGGCCCGCGCCGTCGCGGAGGCGGTGCAGGCGGCTGTGCGCGGCGCGACCAGCCTCTCGTGCTCGCTCGGCGTCTCGAGCTGCAAGGTCGTCTCCAAGATTGCGAGCGACCGGCGCAAGCCCGGCGGGATCACGGTGGTGCCGGCCGGCAAGGAGGCGTCATTCCTTGCGCCGTTTCCGGTGCGTCGCCTGCCGGGCGTTGGCCCTCGCGCGGAGGAGCGGCTCGGCCGCGGCGGGGTCGAGACGATCGGTGCCCTCGCGGCGCTCGAGGACGAGCAGCTGCGCGGCCTGCTCCCGGGCAAGCTCGGCCCGCTGCTGCGCGACCGCGCGCGCGGGATCGACCCGCGGCGGCTCGACCTGACCTCGGAGACGGTCTCGGTCAGCGCCGAGGAGACGTTCGCGCGCGACGTGGCCGACGTCGAGCGGCTCCAGGAGGAGCTGCAGCGCCTCGCCCAGCACGTCGCCGAGCGGCTCGAGGCCGCGGGCCAGACCGGCAGGACCGTGACGACGAAGGTGCGCTACACGGACTTCTCGATCCGCTCACGCTCGACCTCGCTGCCGGTCGGCACCGACGACGCGGGCCGAATCTGGGAGTTGGCGTGCGCCTGCCTCGACCGCGCGCTCGCCGACCGGCCGGGAGCGCTACGCCTCGTCGGCGTCGGAGTCTCGGGCCTGGAGGCGCACCGCCAGCTCGAGCTTGTCTAGTCCTCTTCCGTGCTCCAGCGGGCAACGTCGCGGATGCTGACGATCCCGATCGTGTGGTCCTCCTCGACGATCGGGATGTGCCGGAACCGGTTCTCGAGCATGATCTCCGCCGCCTCGCTCGCGGCGGCGTCCCTCGTCAGCGTGATCGGGTCGGGGGTCATCCACTCGCGGACTCGTGCTTCGCTCGTGTGCACGCGGCCGGCGACCGCGCGCGTCAGGTCGCGTTCGGTGACGATCCCGATCATGCGGCCGTAATCGGAGACCACCGCCGAGCTGACGCCGAGCTCGACCATCTTCTGCGCGGTCTCGCCGATCGTGTCCTCGGGCGCGACGGTCAGGACCTCGCTCGTCATCAGTTCTCCGACGGTGCTCACGCGGCGAGAGTACTACGCGTTAGGCCGCGACGAGCGCGCGTGTGTGCGTGAGCACGGCGAGGAGCTCGCGGATCTCCGCGCGCGTCTCCTCGTCCACGAGCTCCCCGTTCTCGTCGAAGCGCAGGTACGCCTCGGAGACGAGCACCTCGGGCTGCTGCACCACGAGCGCGCCCGGGAACTCGAGCGCGTCCCGCAGCTGCTGCTGGGCGCGGGCCGTGCCGGCGAAGCCGGTCGTGGCGCCCATGATCGCGACGGGCTTGCCGGCGAGCGGAGACGCGAGCGCCGGGCGCGAGGCCCAGTCGATCGCGTTCTTGAGCACGCCCGGGATCCCGCGGTTGTACTCGGGAGTCGCGATCACGATCGCATCTGCGCGCCGGATCGCGTCCTTGAGCTCCGTGACGGACTCGGGATCGCCGGCAGCCTCGAGGTCGCCGTCGTAGAACGGCAATCCGCGCAGGTCGTGCTCCACGAGCTCGACGCCCTCGGGCGCGAGCTCGCGTGCGGCGCGGAGGAGGCCCCGGTTGTAGGAGCCCTCGCGGAGGCTGCCGGCGATTCCCAGGAGGCGCATCTCCGTTACGCCTCTTCCTTCACGGCGGTGACGGCAGCCGTGACCTCGACCGTGAACGGGCCCCAGGAAAATTCGCCGCGAGCATCCACGACGAGCTGCTCGTTGCCGGTCTGGGTGCGAACACCAACGCCGCGGACCTTGCCCTCGAGCTCGACCTCGAGCGGCGCGTCCTTGACGATCAGATCGCCACGGACGAGGAAGCGCTCTGCGTCGAGCGGCTCGAGGGACTTCGAGGCGAAGTGGATCTCGGGGTACTTCTCGCCCTCGAGGAAGTCGGGGGAGAGGAGGTGGGCGTCGCGCTGCTCGTTGTCGGTGCGGAGGCCGGCGACACGGATCGTGCCCGTGATCGACGGCGCCTCGCCGCCTTCGAAGCGGCCCTCGACATCGGTGAAGCGGCCGCTGGCGGTGCTGAAGCCCTCGTTGGTGTCGGTGACCTGGAAGCCGACGCTCGTGTGAACGGGGTCGATCGCCCAGGTGCCGGTGGGGATGATCGTTGTGGTTTCGGTGGCTGACATTGGCGTAATCCTTTCGATCGGGTATACTTGAGCTGTCAACAATATTAGCAAAGAAAGTTGCGCTGTCAAATAATGAGCACTCAAGCATCTGAGCCACGAATCGCCCCAGCCACGCCGGATCAGCGCGCCTGGGTGAGCCTCACGCGCGCCCACGTCGCGGCCATGCGCCGTTTCAACGGTGAGCTCAGCTCGGCCCACGGGCTGACCATCAACGACTACGAGGTGCTGCTGCATCTCGCCCAGGCGCCGGAGCGGATGATGCGCCGCGTCGACCTGGCCAAGAGCGTGGTCCTCACACCGTCTGGGATCACGAGGCTGCTCGAAGGGCTCGAGCGCTGCGGCTATGTCGAGCGAGCGTCCTGCTCGAGCGACGCGAGGGTCACGTACGCGCTGCTGACCGACGAGGGCTACGAGAAGTTGCGCGAGGCCTCCGCGACCCACATCGAAGGCATCCGGAGCCACTTCGCAGGGCGCTTCTCGCCCGAGGAGCTGGAGACGCTGGGCGAACTGCTCTCCCGCCTTCCGCTCGCCGATGCCGCCGACGAAGCGTGCGGCGTCTAGGAGCTGAAAAACAAAAAGCTCGCAAAGAGCGCGAAGGCGTTCGTCGGGGGTCTTGTCGGGCCGTGTCCCTCCGGCTAGGTTGCCTCTTGCGCCGAGCACGGAGCGCGAGTAGGTCGAAGCTCAGCCGAGAGGCCGTACGCGGAAGCGGAAGGTCAGTCGGCAGGGTGGACGAAAGCGAAACCGGCTCGGCGAATTTTTTTGGTCCGATACAGCCGTGGCAGAGGCTGCAGCCGCACCACTAGCAGCAAGGACCGCCTGGGCACGGCACCTGGCGGCGCCCGTTCGCGACTACCTGCGGACGGAGACGGGCGGCGCCTTCTTCCTGCTCGCGGCGACGTTGGTCGCGCTTGCCTGGGCCAACATCGACCAGGGGTCGTACGAGTCGGTCTGGACGACGAGCCTCTCGGTACACCTCGGCGGCGCCGGTATCGCCCTCGACCTACGCCAGTGGGTCAACGAAGGCCTGATGGCGCTGTTCTTCTTCGTCGTGGGGCTCGAGGCGCGGAGGGAGTTCGACCTCGGCGAGCTGCGCGAGCGGCGCCGGATACTCCTCCCGATGGTCGCCGCGCTTGGCGGCATGGCCGTCCCGGTCGCGATCTACCTGGCCTTCAACTCTGGCCACCCGAGCGCCGACGGCTGGGGCGCGGCGATGTCCACCGACACCGCCTTCGCGCTCGGGGTGCTCGCCCTCACCGCCCGGGGGCTGCCGATCCAGCGCCTGCGGGTGTTCCTGCTCTCGATCGTCGTGGTGGACGACCTGGTCGCGCTAGTCGTGATCGCGACCGTGTACACGAGCCACGTCCAGGTGACGGCGCTGCTGGCGGCGCTCGCGATCTTCGCCGGAGTGCTCGCCATCCGCGCTGCTGGGGTGCGACGCGCACCCGTCTACTTCGCAGTCGGGGTGGCGCTCTGGGTTGCCGTGCTCGAGTCGGGGATCGATCCGGTCATCGTCGGGCTGGTGATGGGCCTTCTTGTCTATGCCTATCCGGCGGCGCGGATCGACCTCGACCGCGCGGCGCAGCTCTTCCGCGACTTCCGCGAGCAGCCGACTCCGGAGCTCGCGCGCGAGGCGCGGCTCGGCGTCGACCTCGCGATTTCGCCGAACGAACGACTCCAGCGGCTGTGGCACCCCTGGACGAGCTACGCCATCGTGCCGTTGTTCGCGCTGGCCAACATCGGCATCGAGATCAGGGGCGGCCTGCTCGAGGACGCGCTCACCTCGCCTATCTCGCTGGGGATCTTCTTCGCCTACGTGGTGGGCAAGCCGGTCGGGATCCTGAGCGCGTCCTGGTTGGCCACCCGAAGCGGGCTGCGGCTGCCTGTCACCTGGCCGGGGCTGGTGGGGGCCGGCGTCACGGCCGGGATCGGCTTCACGGTTTCGCTCCTGATCGCCACCCTTGCCTTCCAGGGCCGCGAGCTCGAGGAGGCCAAGCTCGGCGTTCTCGCCGCGGCGCTCTGCTCCGCGTTGCTGGCGTGGCTCGTCGCCCACGTGGTCAGAAACCTTCCCGAGGAGCTGCGTTCACGCCAGTTCGCGCGCACCGCGGAAGCGATCGTCGACCTCGCGGCGCCGGTCGATCCAGAGCGCGACCACATCCGCGGCTCCGACGACGCGCCGGTCACCCTCGTCGAGTACGGCGACTTCGAGTGTCCGAACTGCGGCCAGGCAGAGCCGGTCGTGCGCGAGCTCTTGCGCGAGTTCGGCCAGGAGCTGCGCTACGTCTTCCGCCATCTGCCGCTCGCCGACGTGCACCCGCGCGCGCAACTCGCCGCGGAGGCGGCCGAGGCCGCCGCCGACCAGGGCGCCTTCTGGGAGATGCACGACCTGCTCTTCGAGCACCAGGACGCGCTCGAGCCGAAAAACCTGATCGCCTACGCGGAGCAGCTCGAGCTCGACGTCGGCCGGTTCACCGAGCAGCTACGCCGCCACGAGCATGCGGGGCGAATCGCCTCGGACGTGGATGACGCCGACCTGAGCGGGGTCTCGGGCACGCCGACCTTCTTCGTCAACGGCTTGCGCCATCAGGGGGCGTACGACATCGAGACGCTCACCGCAGCGGTTCGAGCCGCTCAGCGCCGTGTCGCGGGCTCCGGCGGTCGCTGAAGCAGTTCGCCTAGGCATTGCATAGACTCGCTCGGTAGTGGCCGGATTGAGCAGAGCCGACCTTCTCGCGCGTGGCGGCAAGGGCGCCGCGCTTCTCGTCGCGGGCTCGGCGCTCGGCTTCGTGCCGGAAGCGGCGACTGCGGACACGGTTCCGGACGGCGATCTCGCCTACGCCCGGCTCTTCGTGACCGTCGAGTTGCTCGCACTCGATTTCTACGGAAACGCGATCGCCTCGAAGCGCTTCGACAAGGGCCAGCTCGCGGACCTGCGACGCGCTCGAGCTGACGAGAAGCAGCATTACGACTCGGCCGCCGGGATCCTGATCGCCGCCGGGCAGGTTCCCGCGACGGTCGCAGACATCGACTTCTCCTACCCCCGAGGCTCGTTCGCCTCGCGCAGCTCGATCGCCAGGCTCGGGATCAGCCTCGAGTCGATGGCTCTCGGTGCCTACCTCGGCGCCGTCGACGCCTACGCCACGAATGCACTGAAGCAGCGCGCCGCGAGGGCGGCCGCGAGCGAGGCGCAGCACCTCAGCGTCTTCGCGGCGGAGGTGGGCGGTCGTCGGATCGGGGCGGCGTTTCCGCGTCCACTGACGATTGATCGCGTCTCCGACACGTTGGACAGGTTCACGAGCTGATGCCTCGACAGTTCTACTCAGCCGGTGAAGCGGCCAAGACCCTCGGCATCAGCCTCGACACGCTGCGCCGCTGGGACCGCGCGGGAAGGATCGAGACCGCGCGCGACAGCAGCAATCGGCGGATCGTGGCGGCCGCGGAGATCGATCGGCTGCGCGGCGAGCCGGCGGATGCCCACCTCAGCGCGCGGAACCGCTTCAGCGGAACCGTCACCGACGTGAGGGTGGAGGGCCTGGTCGCGCAGGTCGAGCTGATGATCGACGGGCCCGCCCACGTCGTGGCCATCGTGACCGCCGACGCCGTCGGAGAGCTCGGGCTCCGGCCGGGAATGCCGGCGACCGCAGTCGTCAAGGCCACATCCGTGATGGTTCAGCACGCCTCTGGGAAGGAGCCAACGTGAAGCTTGCCCTCGTCGCCGTCATCGTCGCGCTGACCGTGGCCGCGGCCGCTCCCGCGGCGCAGCGCACCTCGAAGGCCACGCTGACCGTGTACGCGGCTGCGTCCCTGACGGACGCATTCCCCAAGATCGCCCCAGCGGCCCGCTACTCCTTCGGCGGCTCGAACGCTCTCGCGGCGCAGATCAAGCAGGGCGCGCCGGCGGATGTCTTTGCCTCGGCGAACATGACCCTGCCGCGGCAGCTCAACGACGCCAAGCTCTGCTCGAAGCCGGTCGTCTTCACACGGAACAGGCTCGTCGTGATCGTGCCCAAGGCGAATCCGGCGAACATCCAGAGCGTCTACGACCTGAGGAAGCACGGCGTGAAGCTCGTGATCGCCGCGCCCGGCGTGCCGGTCGGCAGCTACACGCTCCAGGTGCTCAGGAACATGAACCTCTCGAGCGTGCTCTCCAACGTCGTCAGCCGCGAGACCGACGTGCGCGAGGTGCTCGCGAAGGTGGCTCTGGGAGAAGCCGACGCCGGCTTCGTCTACTCGACCGACGCGAGGACTGTCCCGGGCAAGGTGCGCGTGTTGAAGATTCCGGCCTGGGCGCAGCCCAAGGTGCAGTACGGGATCTGCATCGTCTCCAGCAGCGGGAACAAGCCCGCGGCAGCAGCTTTCATCAAGAAGGTCGTCGGCAAGGCCGGGCAGAGGATCCTGCTCAAGTACGGCTTCCTGCCTCGCATCAAGCCGAGGCGGTAGCCGTGGTCCGACGCGGCCTGCTCAGGGCCCTCTTCTTCGCTGCGGCGACGATCGCGCTGGCGTTCCTGGCGCTGCCGCTGGTGGCGATCTTCGTCCGCGTCGCCCCGGGGCGGCTCATCCACCAGCTCTCGAATCCCGTCGTGACCGATGCGCTGGTGGTCAGCCTCAAGACGACCCTGATCGCGCAGGTGCTGATCCTGATCTTCGGCACGCCGCTCGCCTACCTGCTGGCGAGCAGGCGCTTCCGAGGACGCTCGCTGCTCGTGACCCTGATCGAACTGCCGCTCGTGCTGCCCCCCGCGGTGGCGGGGCTCGGTCTGCTGGCGGCGTTCGGCCGGGTCGGCCTGCTCGGCTCGACACTGAAGGGGCTGGGGCTCTCGATCCCGTTCACGCAGACCGCGGTCACGCTTGCCGTCGCCTACGTTGCGAGCCCGCTCTACATCCGGACGGCGATCGCCGCCTTCGAGGCCGTCGACCCGGACGTGGTCGCCGCGTCGCGCACTCTCGGTGCGGGGTCGACGCGCACCTTCTTCCGCGTCGTCCTTCCGCTCGCGCGCAGCGGCCTGGCCGCGGGTGAGGCGCTCGCGTTCGCCCGCGGCCTGGGCGAGTTCGGCGCGACGATCATGTTCGCCGGGAGCCTCCAGGGGGTGACCCAGACGCTCCCGCTCGCGATCTACTCCGCCTTTGACGTCAACTTCGACGTCGCGCTCGCGATGGGCGCGCTGCTCGTGGCGATCAGCGCCGCGCTCCTGCTCGCGCTGAGGCTGATCCTCTCGTGGCAACCCTCTCGGCAGACTTCTCGCTCGCTCTTCGCTCCTTTGAGCTGAGGTTGGCGCTCGACGTCGAGCGCACGGTCGCGCTCGTCGGGCCCTCCGGCGCCGGCAAGAGCACGATCCTGCGCGTTATCGCCGGTCTCGCCCGGCCCGACTCCGGGCGCGTGGCGCTGGACGGGGACGTCTGGCTCGACGTGGCGCGACGAGTCGACCGCAAGCCCGACGAGCGCCGCGTCGGCCTGGTGTTCCAGGAGTACGCGCTCTTCCCGCATCTCAGCGTGCAGGCAAACGTGGCCTACGGCGGAAAGGAGCGCGCCGGCGAGCTCCTCGAGCGGTTCGGCATCTCCCACCTGGCCCGGACGCGGCCGGGCGAGCTCTCGGGGGGCGAGCGGCAGCGCGTCGCCGTGGCGCGTGCCATCGCCCGCGATCCTGGCGTGCTGCTCCTCGACGAGCCGCTGGCCGCTCTCGACGCTCACACGAAGGCCGACGTGCGGGTCGAGCTCCAGGAGCTCTTGCGCGAGCTCGAGCTGCCGACGCTGATCGTCACGCACGACTACGAGGACGCGGCCGCCCTTGCCGACACCGTCGGCGTCATCGTCGAAGGCGAACTGCGCCAGCTCGGCTCGCCCCGCGAGCTGGTCTCGCAGCCTCGCGACCCGTTCGTGGCCTCGCTCACGGGCGCGAACCTTCTCCGCGGCACGGCGTCGCAGGGCAACGACGGGCTCACGAGCGTGCGACTCGAGGGCGGAGAGCTCGTGTACTCGACCGATCCGGGCGACGGCGCCGTCGGCGTCGTCGTCTACCCCTGGGATGTCTCCGTCGGCCGAGCCTACGCGGACGATTCCGCCATGAACGTCCTCAGCGGTGAGGTCGGCTCGGTGGTGCACCTCGGAAACCGCGTCAGGGTTCGAGTAGGCCCCCTGACCGCCGAGGTCACGGCCGCGTCGGCTGACCGCCTCGAACTCGGCCGCAGAGGGCAGGTGTTCGTCTCGTTCAAGGCGACCGGAACGAGGCTGGTACCGCTTGCATAAAAAGGTTCACCGAGCCGGTTACGCTTTCGTCCACCGTCTCCGATGACTTTCCGCCTCGGTCTTGCGACCTCCGCGTACAACCTTCGGTTACGGCTTCAACCTACTCGCGTCCCGTACTCGGTGCACCGGGGAAGCTAAGGGCCAGCCGCCCGGATAGCAAGAGGCTCGCCGGCGGAAGTTCGCAAAGACCGCAATCTTTCGGAATATCCACAGACCCGGTACGTTGTACTACTTGCCGGCGGCGAGCACGGCGTCTGCGTCGAGCGACGCAGCCGGAGAAAGCCCGACGACGAAGGAAGTGAGGAAGAAACTGAGCACCACGCTTGAACTTGTAGTCCCCGAGTTTCTCGAGGATGCCGAGGACCACGGATCGATCGAGGAGAACGCCCTCGAGGCGTTCGCCCATGAGCACGATCTCGACGACGAGGAGCTTGCCGAGCTCCGCGCCGAGCTCGAGGCTCGTAAGGTCGAGATCGTCGTTCCGGCGACCGAGGAGCCGGCCGAGCGGCAGCCTGCCCGAGTCGAGGCTCCGGTCCCGACCGACGCCCTCTCGCTGTTCATGCACCGGGCGGGCCGTTTTCCGCTGCTCACGGCGGCGGAGGAGGTTGCCCTGGCCAAGCGCGTCGAGCGCGGCGATGCCGCCGCGAAGGAGCGCATGATCAATTCGAACCTGCGCCTGGTGATCTCGATCGCCAAGCGCTACCAGCGCAAGGACATGCCGCTGCTGGATCTCGTCCAGGAGGGCGTGATCGGGCTGAACCGCGCCGTCGAGAAGTTCGACTGGCGGCGAGGCTTCAAGTTCTCGACCTACGCCACCTGGTGGATTCGCCAGGCCTGCCAGCGGGCGATCTCGAATCAGTCCGCGACGATCCGGATCCCGACGCACGTCAACGAGCGGCGCCTGAAGCTCACCCGTGCCTCGAACCGGCTGGAAGCGAAGCTCGGCCGCAAGCCGACTCGCGAAGAGCTGGCCGAGGCGACCGAGCTCTCGCTCCTGCACGTAGAGGAGGCGCTCGACGCGGTCGAGGCGTCGGTTTCCCTGAACCGGGAGATCGGCTCCGAGGGCGACGGCGAGCTGGGCGACCTCTTCGGCGATCCCACGGCGGAGAGCCCGGAGGAAGAGGCTGTCGATTCGCTGCGGCGCGGCGAGGTCCGGCGCGCGATCGCGACGCTGCCCGAGCGCGAGCGTCGGATCATCGAGCTGCGCTTCGGCGTCGACGGCGAGCCGACGGCGCTCGAGGCGATCGGCAAGGAGCTCGGCATCACCCGCGAGCGGGTGCGCCAGCTCGAGGCCGAGGCGCTGACGAAGCTCCAGCACGAGCTCGCTGAAGCGGCGTAAGGCGCCGACTAGGCGGCGCCGACCAAGAGAGGCCGTGCGGGCTTTGCCCGTGCGGCCGTTCTCACATCCCGTTGCAGCCCAGGAGCATGGCGGCATACGATTGCCGCCATGCTGCTGAGCGAGGTGGGGTACGCACGGCCGGCGACGCTCGAGCAGGCTCTCGGCGTCCTCGCTGAACACACCGGCGGACGCGCGCTTGCCGGCGGGCAGACGCTGATCAACGTCATGAAGGCGCGGGCGGCGTCGCCCGACGTGCTGGTCGATCTGAGCGGGATCCCGGAGCTGAAGGGAATCGAGCTCGGCCCCGACGGGACGCTCGAGCTCGGCCCGATGACGACCTACACCGAGCTGATTGCGTCCCCGGAGGCGCGTGCTCGGCCGATTCTCGGCGAGGTCTGCGCCCAGATCGCCGACGTACAGGTGCGCAACCGCGGCACGATCGGGGGCAATCTCTGCTCGAGCGACCCGACCAACCACCTGCCGCCGCTGATGGTCGCGATCGGCGCGGAGTTGACGATCACGGGCGCCGACGGCGAGCGGACGGTTCCGGCTGAGGAGTTCTTCCTCGGCGTCTACCTGACCGCCGCCGGCCCCGGCGAGCTGCTGACGAAGATCACGATTCCCGCAGGTCGCAGCGACGGCTTCGCCTCCGTGCCGATCGGCGTGGACGGCACGTGCATCGTCAACGCCGCCGCCTCGGCCAACGGTGAGATCCGCGTTGCGCTCGGTTGCGTCGGTGCCGTACCCGAGCTCGTGAGGCCCGCCTCCGGCGAGGCCGACGCGGTGCGGGAAGCAGTCCGCGCGTCCGGGATCGATCCGCCGGGGGACGTTCACGCGTCGGCGGAGTACCGCCGCCACCTCGCCGAGGTGGTCGCTATGCGCGCGGTCGCGCAGGCGTCGAAGAGAGCGAGGGAATAGTGGAAGGCAACGGGGCGCACCGGGCCGTCGAGACGTCGAAGACGATCACCGTCGCGGTCAACGGGACGACCTACGAGCGGGAGGTCGAGTCGCGGCGCCTGCTCGTGCACCTGATCCGCGACGACCTCGACCTGACCGGCACCCACGTCGGCTGCGACACCGGCAACTGCGGCGCCTGCAGCGTGATCCTCGACGGCACGCTCGTGAAGAGCTGCATGCTGCTCGCAGTGCAGGCGGACGGCGCGTCGATCGAGACCGTCGAGGGGCTCGCGGAAGAGGAGCAGCTGAGCTCCCTCCAGCAGGCCTTCAGCGACCATCACGCCCTCCAGTGCGGCTACTGCACGCCGGGCATGCTGATGAGCGCGACCGCCCTGCTGCGCGAGAACTCGAGCCCTTCGAACGAGGAGATCTCGAAGGCGATCCAGGGGAACATCTGCCGCTGTACCGGCTACTGGAACATCGTCAAGGCGATCAGAGCCGCGTCGGGCCAGCAGGTCACAGAGTGAGCGAGACGACGACAGTCACCGAGCCGATCGTCGTCGAGGAGGGCGAGACCCGGCCCGGGTTCGCCGGCCAGAACGTCCCGCGCAAGGAGGACAAACGCCTCGTCCAGGGCGAGGGCGTCTTCTTCGACGACGTCAAGCGACACAACATGGGGTACGTCCACTTCGTGCGGTCGCCGTACGCGCACGCCAAGATCCGCTCGGTCGACGTCTCGAAGGCACTCGAGCACCCCGGCGTCTTCGGGACGATGACGGGCGACGAGGTTGCGCTCCTGACCGACCCGTTCTTCCAGATCTCGTCGCCGCCGGGCGCGCACCTGAAGGACTTCTGCCTCGCGGTCGGCAAGGCCCGCTTCGTCGGCGAGCCGGTGGCGGCGGTCGTGGCCAGCACCCGGGAGATCGCCAGGGACGCGTCCGAGCTCGTCGAGGTGGACTACGAGCCGCTGCCGGTGATCACCGATGCGCGGGAGGCTCTCGGCGAGGACGCGCCGGTCCTCCACGACGACGCCGGCACGAACCTCACGTGGGAGGGCGTCTACGAGTGGGGCGACCTCGACCAGGCCTTCGCCGAGGCCGATCGTGTCGTGAAGATCTCGGAGCTCCACTTCCACCGCTTCAACTCGACGCCGCTCGAGTGCAACGGCGCGCTGGTCGAGTTCAACCGCGGCACGGGGCAGTGGACGATCATCACGAACAACCAGTTCCCCGGGTTCGCGGCGATCATGATGGGGCCGGCGATGCGGGTGGGGCTGGACAAGCTCCGCTTCGTCACCCAGGACATCGGCGGCGGCTTCGGCAACAAGATCACCTCGCACCCACAGCTCGTCGCCTGCTGCCTGCTTGCCCGAAAGCTCAAGCGCCCGGTCCAGTGGACCGAGTGGCGCACCGACTTCCACCTCTCGATGTCGCACGGAAACGAACGCTGGTTCCGGGACACGGAGGTCGCGGTCAAGGAGGACGGCACCCTCCTCGGCTTCCGCACGACGGCGCTCGACGACGCGGGCGCCTGGTTGCGCTACGAGCCGCTCGGCGGCGTCATCTGGGCGCAGGTCACGCCCGGGATGTACCGCTGGCGGCACATCCGGCTCGACTTCAAGCAGGTCGTGACGAACAAGGCGCCGGCCTCGCCCAACCGGGGTTACTCGCGCATGCAGCACCTCTGGTTCACGGAGCGGATCATCGACATCGTGGCCCACGAGCTGGGGCTCGACCCGGTCGAGGTGCGTAAGCGCAACTACATCAAGGCCGAGGAGATGCCCTACGAGACCCCGAACGGCTGCATCTACGACTCTGGCGACTACTCGAAGATGCTCGACGTCGCGCTCGACCTGATCGGCTACGGCGAGCTCGACGCCAAGCGTGCCGACGCCGAGAGCCGCGGCAGGCTGCTCGGCCTCGGGATCGGCTCGACGCTCGACTCCGGCACGAACAACTTCGGCCAGTCGCGGCTGATCAACCCGGAGCTGCAGTTCTCGGGCAACAACGAGGTTGCGACGGTGAAGCTCGACATCTTCGGCGAGATCGTGGTCACGCTCGGCACGACCCCGCAGGGGCAGAGCCACGAGACGACGGCCTCGCAGGTGGTCGCGGACATCCTCGGCTGCTCGATCGACGACGTGAACGTGCGCGCCGGCCACGACTCCTACTGGAACTCGCACGCGGGCTTCTCGGGCACCTACGCGAGCCAGTTCGCGGTCACGGGTCTGGGAGCGGTCAAGGGCGCGACCGACATGCTCGCGGCCGAGATGCGCAAGCTCGCCTCCGTCGTCCTCGGCTGCGCGCCGGAGGACATCGAGCTGGCCGAGGGCTTCGCTCGGATGAAGGCCAACCCGGAGGCGGCGCTGCCGTTCATGGCGCTCGGCGCGATCATCAACGCCAACAACGCGGGACTCCCCGAGGATCTCGACGTCACGCTCAACTGTCGCTACGTCTACCGGCCGCCGTTCGACCCGCCGGATGTCGAGCGCAAGTTCGGCAACCTGACGCTCACCTACGCGGCGCAGATCCACGCGGCCGTCGTCGAGATCGATCCCGAGACGGGGGTCTACGAGGTGGTCGACTACGCGGCCGTGGACGACTGCGGCAAGCGGATCAACCCGCAGGTGGTCGAGGGCCAGGTGATGGGCGCGACCGCGCAGGCGCTCGGCGCGGCGACGCACGAGACCTTCACCTACGACGAGGACGGGAACCTGCTGACGCCCAACTTCTACGACTACCACGTGCCCCACGCGCTCGACATGCCGCCGCTCGCGACGGGCAATATCGAGAGCCCCTCGCCGTTCACGTCGATGGGCACCAAGGGCATGGGCGAGGGCGGCGGCGCCGGCATCCACGCGGTCTGCGCAGCACTGCAGGACGCGCTCAGGTCGCGCGGCAAGCCGATCGTCTACGACAGCTGCAATCCCTACCACCGCGTCTGGGAGCTGCTCTCCGATCCCGAGGCCAGCCGGCAGCGGGTCAGCGTGGAGGCCGGGTGAGGGTCGCCGGCGAGCGCGCCTTCACCGCGCCGCGGGAAGCCGTCTGGCGCGTGCTCAACGACCCGGCCTCGATGGCGGCGATGATGCCGGGCGTGGAGAGCTTCGACGTCCAGGACGACCGCCACTGGAAGGCCAACGTGAAGATCCCGCTCGGGCTCGGGGCGCTGGGGATGACGATGGACATGGAGAAGATCGAGGAGCGCGAGCCGGAGTTCGCCCGCCTGGCGATCAAGGGCAACGGCGTCGGCGCGATCCTGAGCATGAACACCGCGTTCAACCTGAGCGAGGAAGGCGGCGGGACGAAGATGGACTGGGAGGCGGAGGTGCGCATCGCCGGGCCCGTCGGCTCGATGGGCCAGCGCGTCCTCCAGCCGATCGTCAACCAGCAGGTTCAGCATGTCCTCGCCGCGCTCGAGGAGCAGGTGAGCAAGGCCCAGGACGGCGGCGCTCCGGTCGCCGGGGCCTAGCTCGTGTCTCAGCCGTTTCGGATCGGGGTCATGCAGCTGACCATGGAGCCGCTCGACGAGATGGTCGCCTCGGCCCGCGCGATGGACGAGGCGGGATGGACACGATCTGGCTCGCCGAGGCCTACCCGTGGTGGCGCAAGCACGGGATGGAGGCGCGGTCGTCCACGGTCACCTCCGCGGTGCTGGCGCGCGAGACGGAGCGCCTGACGATCGGCTGGGGGATCATCTCGCCGTTCACGCGCCATCCCGTCCAGGTGGCGATGGACGCGCGGGTGGTGCAGGAGACTGCGGGGCCCGGGACGCTTCCTGCTCGGCTTCGGGACCTCGAAGATCTTCCTCAACAACGCGCAGATGCAGACCAACAAGACGCTCGGACCGATGCGGGACGCCGTCGAGATCGTGCGCGGCGTGCTCGGCGGCAAGGCCTTCGAGTACACCGGCTCGACCTGGAGCGCGTCCGTGCCGGCGCTCGACCCGGAGGCGGAGTCCCCGCGCGAGGTGCCGCCGGTCTACGTCGCCGCGACGGCGCCGAAGATGCAGGCGCTCGCGGGCGAGATCGGCGACGGCTGCCTGACGCCCTCGATCACGACGCCGGCGTTCGTCCGCTACACGCGCGAGAACGTTGCGAAGGACATCGACATCGGCTGCACGATCGTCGCCTCGATCCACGAGTCCGACCGCGACGCGGGCCGGGACGGCGCGCGCGAGATCGCCGGGATGTACCTCGCCAACAAGGTCCAGAACATCCAGGGCTCCGCGGACACGCTGCTCGACCTGGCAGGCATCGAGCAGGACGAGATCCGGCCGGTCGCCGAGGCAATGGAGCGGGGCGGGCGGCTCGCGGCCAAGGCGGAAGTCACGGACGCGCTGCTCGACAAGTGCAAGCCGATCGCCGGCACGCCCGACGACTGCGTCGCGGCGATCGAGGAGTACAAGGAGGCCGGCTGCACCCACGTCATGCTCGAGCTCTGGGGCGACCGACGGCACGAGCAGATTCGGCTCTTCGGCGAGCGTGTCCTGCCGCACGTCCGGTGAGCGCGCTGGCCGATCAACCGCGACCGGCTCGTCGAGTGGGCGAGCAAGGCGATCTCGATCCCGAGCTTCACGGGCAGCGAGGAGGAGATGGCGCGGTTCGTCGAGCAGACCTTCGAGGAGCTAGGCCTACGGGTGCAGTGGCAGCAAGTCGAGGAGGGGCGGGCGAACGTGCTCGGGACGCTCAGCGGGGCGGGCGGCGGGCCGGCGCTGATGTTCAACGGGCACATGGACACCTCGTACTCGGGCCGCGAGCCTTGGCTCGCGCACGTGCCGGGGTTCCAGCCGGAGCCGTTCGTCCGGGAGGGCCGGCTCTACGGGCTAGGGATCTCGAACATGAAGGGCGCACTGGCCTGCTACGTCGAGGCGGTGCGCGCGCTTGTGGATGCGGGCGTGCGGCTGCAGGGCGATTTACTCGTCGCGGCGGTTTGCGGCGAGATCGAGAAGGCGCAGTACGGCGAGGCGCAGGGCGCCGAGTACCGCGGCTACGCGAGCGGCACTCGCCACCTCGTGACGCATGGCGGGCTCGCCGACATGTGCGTCCTCGGGGAGCCGACCGAGGAGAAGGTCGTTCTGGGCCACTTCGGCTCGCTTTGGCTCCGGATCTCGACGGAGGGCAACTTCATCCATACGGCCTTCAGCGAGGGCAAGCGCGACCAGAACTCGATCCTGCGCATGCGCGAAGTGCTGGACGCGGTGCTCGAGTGGATCCCTTCCTGGGAGGACGATCACGAGAACTCGTACCGCGGCGCGAAGGCGATCGTCAACGTCGGCGCGCTGCAGGGCGGCTTCGGCTGGCGGGTTTCACGCACGCCGCATCGCACGGATCTCTTCCTCGACGTGCGCGTGCCGCCGACGAAACCGATGCCGGTGGCGCGGCGCGAGGTGCTCGAGATGGTTCGCGGCCTCGCCGAGCGGTTTCCCGAGTACGGCGTCGAGGGCGACGTCTACGTGACGGCCCCGGGTGCTGAGATCGCGGAAGATCATCCGCTCGTGGCGGCGATCGACGAGAGCCACGCGGAGGTGTTCGGCTCTCCGCCGGAGCGCGACGTGACGCGCTGGTTCTCCGACGCGTCGGCGCTGACGCGCTACGGCGTGCCGACGGTCAACTACGGCACCTCCACCGGGCTGCTGGACACCGAGTACGGCGAGAACCTGGAGATCGAGGGGCTCGTGCGGATGGCGAACGTGTACGCGCTCGTCGCGCAACGGGTCTGCGGGGTCGTGTGAAGCTCGTCACCTTCGACGACGGGCTCGTCGGCGAGCTGCGCGGCGACCGGGTCGTCGAGCTCGACGTGCCCTCGATGCGCGAGTACTTCGAGCGCGGGGAGGTGCCGCGGGCGACCGGGCACGAGTTGGCGCTCGAGGACGTGCGGTTGCGGGCCCCGATCGTGCCGAAGAAGTTCTTCCACACGGCCGGCAACTTCCGCGAGCACGAGGACGAGTCGAAGAACGTCGACTGGTCGCACGAGATCGCGCCGTGGATCGTCTTCTTCCAGAACGTGGACGCGATCGTCGGGCCGGACGACCCCGTGATCTACCCGGAGCACCTGACCGAGGAGCTCGACTACGAGCTGGAGCTCGCCGTCGTGATCCGGAAAGCGGGGAAGTGGTTCTCCCCGGAGGAGGCAGTCGACTACATCGGCGGCTACGTGATCTTCAACGACATCACCGCTCGCGACATCCAGCGGCGGGAGATGCGCTCGGGCGTTTTCTCGTTCTGCAAGGCGATCGACACGTTCTGCCCACTCGGGCCGTGGATCGTGACGCCGGACGAGATTCCGAACCCGCACGACCTGGCGATGGAGCTGCGCGTGAACGGCGAGGCTCGCCAGGTATCGCACTCGAAGAACATGTCGGTGACGATCCCCGAGATCCTCAGCCACTACTCCGCGCTCGGCTACTCGGCCGGCGACGTGGTCTCGACCGGCACTGTGAGCGGCGTCGCGGGCTTCAGCGACGACCCTGCGTCGCTCTACCTCAAGCCCGGCGACGTGATGGAGGCGGAGATCGAGCGGATCGGCGTGCTGCGCAACCCCGTCGTCTCGTGGCAGGAGGCGCACGGCGAGCCACCCCCCGAGCGCGTCCGGTGGTAACCGCCTCGCGCCGCAGCCACCCCACACCCCCACCCTGGGTGGGGCTTTTCGACCCGCCTCCCTCGCGGTCGACGGTACCCGACCGACGCGCACGTGTCTGTGAACTGACTGCGCCGGGACCGTGACGATCTCGTGAGCTGGCCCCGCGACGACGCGAAGCTCGACCGGGTGCGCGGGCTGATGGCGGAGGAAGAACTCGACGCGCTCGTCGTCCGCGCGCCCGACAACGTGCTCTACCTGACGAACTTCTGGGGGATGAAGGGCTATGAGGCCGTCGTCTTTCCCCGCGAGGGCGAGCCGGTGCTGATCTGCCTCGAGGCCTCCGCCGAGGACGCGACGCGCGACGCCTGGACGGACGACGTCCGCTTCCTGCGCGGCTACGCCGACGACGATCCGCGGCCTCCCACTGCCCGTACGCTCGAGCTGGCGCAGGCGGCGACCGGCGAGCACGGCCGCGTAGGGCTCGAGCTCTCCCTCGGCACGCAGGCCTCAGACCGCATGGTCGGCGAGCCCACGACCTTCACCGCCGCCTGGTTCGCCGGCTTCGGCGACGCCACCGACGCAACTCCGCTCCTCGCGCGCGCGCGCGCGAACAAGACGGAGCAGGAGCTCGAGCGGATGCGGCTCGCGAACGAGATCGCCGCTGCCGCGATGGAGTACTGCCGTGAGCACCTCCGCCCGGGCATGAAGGAGTCCGAGGCCGGCGCGATGTGGAACGGCTTCGTCCACGGCGCGGGCACCGGCTGGAACGGCCAGGTCGAGCTCGCGCTCGGCTTCTCGCTCGTCTGGTCGGGCCCGGGGATCAAGACGTTCACGGCAACCGGCGACCGGCCCGTGCAGGAAGACGAGCCGACGCTCTTCGAGATCTGGGTCTGCGCGGACGGCTACTGGTGCGACCACACGAAGAACCTCTGCCCGGGCGAGCTGCGCTCCGAGTACGTCGGGCTCGAGCGGCAGCTACTCGGGGTCTACGAGCGGGCGATCGAGCACTGTCGGCCGGGCGCCTCTCTCGCCGAGCTCGACCGGCTCGTGCGCGAGGGCATCGCCGAGGTGGGCTACCCGGGCCAACCGAGCCACCCGGTCTGCCACGGCGTCGGCGCGCGAGCGCACGAGCCGCCCTACGCTCACCAGGCCGGCAGCGGCACGATCGAGGAGGGCATGGTGCTGGCGATCGAGCCCGGGATCTACTGGGACGGCGGCGGCGGTCTTCGCGTCGAGGACAACTTCCTCGTCACCGCTGACGGCGCCGAGAAGCTCTCGTCCTTTCCCGACGGGGTGGTATGCGGATGATCTGGACGGGCGAGCTCAACGACTCGTATCGGATCGGTGGGCGGGTAGGCCTCTACGACACGACGCTGCGCGACGGAGAGCAGACCGTCGGCGTCGTGCTAGATCCCGAGCAGAAGCTCGAGATTGCACGCCTGCTCGACGACCTCGGAATCGATCGGATCGAGGCCGGCTTCCCACGCGTCTCGCAGGACGACTGGGACGCCGTCCGGCTGATCTCCGACGCAGGCTTGCGCGCCGAGATCTGGGGTTTCTCGCGGGCCGTGCCGGCCGATCTCGAGGCGCTCGTGGAGCTCGGCGTCGGCCACTCGGTGATCGAGTCGCCGATCTCGGATCTCAAGCTTGACGCGATCGGCGTCTCCCGCGAGAAGATGCTCGGACGGATCACCGACGCGATGCGCTTCGCCGCCGGCAACGGGATCCACGCCGCGTTCTTCGGCGTCGACTCGACGCGGGCCGACCCCGCGTTCTACGAGCAGGTCTACCGGGGTGCGGTCGAGGCAGGAGCCAGGGAGGTCGCCGTCGTCGACACGATCGGGATCGCCTCGCCCGAGGCGGTTGCCGACCTCGTGGAGCGCACCGTCGACTGGGTCGGGCCGGAGATCCCTGTGCACTTCCACGGCCACAACGACTTCGGCCTCGCAACCGCCGCCGCGGTCGCCGCCGTCCGAGCGGGAGCGCGCTGGGTGCACGGCACGATCAACGGCATGGGCGAGCGCGCCGGCAACGCGAACCTGGGTGAGGTCGCGCTGACGTTGCGCGCGCTCTACGGCGTCGAGTCGAACCTTCGGCTCGACAAGATCCGCGAGGTCTCCGAGCGCGTCCGCGAGCTCTCGGGCTACGCGCTCGAGCCGTGGAAGCCGGTCACCGGCGAGACGCTCTTCCGCCGCGAGAGCGGCGCCGTTGCGAGCCAGTTCCACGACCCGCCCTCGATCGAGCCGTACTCCTCCGAGCTCGTGCACGCGGAGCGCGGGGTCGTGCTCGGCAAGAAGAGCGGGCTCGACTCGATCCGGATCAAGGCCGAAGAGCTCGGGCTCGACGTTCCCGAGGAGCGGCGCGCGGAGGTCCTCGCGAGGGTCAAGGAGCTCGGCACCCGCAAGCGTGGGCTCGTCAGCGACGAGGAGTTCCGTGAGCTCGCCGGCAGCTGACCTCGATGCCGTCGTCGTGGGCAGCGGGATCAACTCGCTCGCGTGCGCGGCGCTGCTCGCCCGTGGTGGCTGGCGCGTCCGGGTGCTCGAGCGCGAGGAGCACCTCGGCGGGGCGATCCAGACCGCCGAGCTCACCGAGCCCGGCTACCTGCACGACGTCTTCAGCGCCTGGCACCCGCTCTGGGTGGGCGGCGCGGCGCATGCGGAGCTCGGCGACGAGCTCGCGGCGCGCGGGCTCGAGTACCTGAACACCGACTATCCGACGGCGACGCTCTTCCCCGACGGCGAGGCGACCTTCCTGCTTCGCTCGACCGAGGCCAACGTCGCCGAGCTGGGCGAAGAGTGGCGCGGCGCCGTCGAGTCGTTCCTGCCGAACGCCGACCTCGCGTTCGGCGTGCTCGGCACGGAGATCTGGTCGCGCGACGGGCTCGGGCTCGCGGCGAAGGCCTACCGGCGGCTCGGCCGCAGGGGAGCCGTCGAGTTCACCGGCAACGTGCTGGCCTCGAGTCGCGACTGGCTGACCGACACCTTCGCCTCGTCTCGCGCGCACGGACTGCTCGCTCCCTGGGTGCTGCACACCGGCCTCGGCCCTGACGCGGCCGCCTCGGGCTTCATGACTCAGGTGATCGGCGTCGCCGTGCAGGAGGGCGGGATGCCGATTCCTCGCGGCGGCGGCGCGCGGCTCGTGGACGCGCTCGTGCGCCTGATCGAAGATCACGGCGGTGCCTGCGAGACCGGCCGCGACGTCGAGCGGGTGCTGGTGCGCGACGGGCAGGCCCAGGGCGTGCGGCTTGCCGACGGCGAGGAGGTGCGCGCCGCCCGCGCGGTGATCGCCAACGTGACGCCGACGCAGCTGTACGGGCGACTGCTCGAGCTGGAGGGGCCAGTCGCCGAGCGCGGCCGGCGGTTCCGCTACGGGCGCTCCGAGATGCAGATCCACTTTGCGCTGTCCGAACCGCCGCGCTGGGAAGGTGACGAGCGGCTCGGCAAGACCGCGATCGTCCACCTCACGCCCGGGCTCGACGGGGTCTCGCGCGCGGTCAACGAGGCCGAGCGCGGCCTGCTACCGGCCGAGGCGACCGTCGTCGTCGGCCAGCCGCTGACGATCGACCCCTCCCGAGCGCCCGAGGGTGCGGGGCTCCTCTGGATCCAGCTCCAGGAGCTGCCCTGGCATGTGAAGGGCGATGCGGCCGGCGAGCTCGACCCGGGCGACGGCAGCTGGACGGAAGAGCTGCGCGAGCGCTACGCAGACCGGATCCAGGCGCGGATCGCGCGGCACGTGCCGAACCTCGAGTCGTCGCTGCGCAGGCGGGTCACCCTTTCGCCCGCCGACCTGCAGGCGGCCAACGTGAACCTGCACCACGGCGACCCGTACTCGGGCTCCCTCGCCCTCGACCAGAACCTGCTCTGGCGCCCGTTTCCGGCGAGCCCGGGGCACGGGACGCCGGTGAAGCGGCTCTGGCACATCGGAGCGAGCACGCATCCGGGGCCCGGTCTCGGCGCGGGCTCGGGGACGATGGTGGCGAAGCACCTGCTCCGGAGGCGCCTGTTCAGGTGAGACTCTCGATCTCGCAGATCACCACGGTGACCCAGTCGTTCGCGGACGACGTCGAGGCCTACCGCGCGGCGGGCGCGGACGGGATCGGCATCTGGGAGATGAAGCTCGCCGACGACTCCCTGGAGCGCTTTCGGGCGAGCGGGCTCGAGGCGGCCACGGCGATCCCCGCTGTGCCCTCGATCCTGCCGCTGCCTCTGATGGAGGGCCCGGCCGATCCCGCCGAGCGCGTCGAGGCGATCCGGGCGTGCATTCGGCGGCTCGCGCCGTTCGAGCCGCCTTGCGTGCTCTTCCTCACCGGTCCCGGCGACGACCGGGCGACGATCCTCGAGGGACTGCGCGCGATCGCCGAGGAAGGGCGCGCCTGCGGCATCCCGGTGGCGCTCGAGCCCGTGCAGCGCGAGTTCGCGCACTTCTGGACGGTCGTCAGCTCGCTCGCCGAGGCAGCCGCGTTGATCGAGGAAGCCGGCGCCGACGTCGGGCTGATGTATGACGCGTGGCACCTCTGGCGTGAGCCGCTCGAGGAGATCGAGCGCCACCGCGACCAGATTCGCGGCGTGCATATCGCGGACTGGCGCGAGCCCACGCGCAACACCAACGACCGCGTCCTGCCCGGCGACGGCGTGGTCGAGTTCGGCCCGATCTTCGAGGCGCTCCGCTGGGAGGGCCTCTTCGACCTCGAGATCTTCTCCGATTCTGAGCTGCCCGGATCGCTCTGGCGGGAAGACCCACGTGAGCTCGCGACGCGCGGGCTCGACCAGTTGCGGAGAACGGTATCGACCGCGTCTGCGTAGTCGGCGCCGGCGTGATCGGCAGCCTTTATGCGGGACACCTCGGCCGCGTCCGCGAGGTCTCGGTGCTCTGCCGCCGAGACGAGCACGCCCGCGCGCTGAACGAGCACGGCCTGCGCGTGTCCGGCCGGAGCGACTTCGTCACCAGCCTGAAGGCGGCGACCGACCCGGCCGAGCTCGCCGAGCCGGATCTGGCGATCGTCGCGACGAAGACCACCGAGCTCGAAGCGGCCGCGGCCCGACTCGCCGGGCGTTGGCCGGGCACCGCCGTGATGACCGTTCAGAACGGGCTCGGAGCCGAAGACGCCTTTCCCGGCCGGCAAGTCATCTCGGCGGTCACGTTCATGAGCGGCACGCGCCACTCGGACACGCACGTCGAGTACATCCTCGACACCGAGACCTGGCTCGGCCCCTACGGCGACACGCCCTACGAGCTGGTCGAGGAGACGGCGGCGCTGATCGTCGAGTCCGGCCTGAAGGCGCAGCCGTTCCGCGACCTGCGCCCGGCGCAGTGGTCGAAGCTGATCTTCAACGCGACGGTCAACGCGGTCGCGGCGCTGACCGGCCTGCCGCACGATCCGCACTTCGCCGCCCAGGAGCAACCCGGCGATCTCGGCCACCTGGTCCACGACCTGATGGACGAGGGCAAGCGGGTGGCCGAAGCGGCGGGCGTCGAGCTGCACGAGGATCCGTGGCAGATGAACGTCCACGCCACCCGTCGCGGCAGCCGCCACTATCCGTCCATGCTGGAGGACGTCGAGGCGCGCCGCCCGACCGAGATCGAGCACATCACGGGCGCGCTCGTGCGCGAGGCGGAGCGGGTCGGTGTGCCGGTGCCGTTACACACCGCCCTTTACCGGCTCGTGCGGGCCCGCGAAGCCTCGTGGGAACCCGATTGAACCCCTATCAGCGTAGAGTTAGATATCCGATCTAGACCGTGGTTCTGACAGGAGGAGGGTGCAGTGGGACGAGCGACTAGATGGGGTGCTCTCGTAGCACTCCTTGGGGCGGCTGTGGCGATCGCCGCTCTCGCTGCCACAACAGGCGGACGCGCCGCTTCGGCGGCGAAGAAGCCACTCGTGATCGGCTGGGCTTACGACAAGTCCGGTCAGATGGCGCCGTTCGACAACCCGGCGCTCGCTGCCGCGAAGATCCGTGTCAAGCAGCTCAATGCGAGGGGCGGCGCGGCCGGCCACAAGTTCGTGATCAAGACGTGTGACACGCAGAACAACAACGCGGCCAAGGCGAAGTCGTGCGCGCTGAGCCTGCTCGGTGCGGGCGCGACCATCCTGTTCACGACCTGTGACGTCGACTTCGCGACCCCCGTTGCGCAGGAGGCGATCAAGCGCGGCAAGCTGGCGATCTCCACCTGCATCGGCACCGACCAGATGGGGCCGAAGCGGTTCGGAAAGGCCGGCAGGCTCGCTTTCAGCTTCGGCAACGTCGCGCAGGACGAGGGCTCGGCGATGGCTGAGTACGCGATCAAGCGCGGCTGGAAGACGGCCGGGCTCGCGACCAACACCCTGCTCGTCTACTTCAAGAACGTCGTGCAGGCGTTCGACAAGCGCTACCGCCAGCTCGGCGGGAAGGTCGTGACGCGGGAGTCCTACGCGACGGGAGCGAACAACGTGAACACCGCGGTCAGCCGGCTGAACTCGCACAAGGCGGCCGTGTACGTGACCTCGACGGCGTTCGGCGAGCTGCCCGCATTTGTCTCGGGGCTCCGGTCGCTGCACAACAACACGCCGATCCTCAATTCGTGGGCCGGAGACGGTACGTACTGGGTGACTAGCAGCCCGAAGGTGACGAACTACTACTTCGTCACCTACGCCTCGATCTTCGGCGACGACCCGAGCAAGGACGTGCGCAAGATGATCGCGTTGCTCAAGGCGGCCGGGGCGACCCCGGGCACCGGCGGCTTCCTCGGCGGGGCTGACACGATCGACGGCCTCGCGATTGCGATCAAGCGGGCACACGGCTCGCTCAAGGGTTCCGTCCTCGCGGCCCAGCTCGAGAAGTTCAACCGGGTGCCGGTGCTCGGCGGGAAGATCAGCTTCTCGGCGAAGCTGCACACAGTCCACGGGCGGCAGTACCGCGTGATCAAGATCCAGAACAACAAGGCGTCCTACGTGGGCCCGGTGACGGCGAAGGTCATCCCAACGCTCCCGTAGGCGCGGCGTGAGCTTGCCGCCGGAGGCGATTGCGGAAGGAAGTGAGAGGAGGCCCGGAGAGACGCTTCGGGCCTCCTCCGTTTCGCGGTCCTTCGAGGGCGTGCAGGCGCTGCGAGACGTGTCGCTCGAGCTCCACCGGCACGAGGTCGTCGGCCTGATCGGGCCGAACGGTGCAGGCAAGTCCACCCTCGTGAACGTGCTCACCGGCTTCGACTTCCCGGACGAAGGGAGCGTCGAGCTGGAAGGGCGCGAGATCACCGGGTGGAGCTCGCACCGACGGGCCCGCGCCGGGGTCACGCGCACCTTCCAGCACAGCCGCTCCTTCAGAGCGCTCTCCGTGCGGGAGAACGTGGAGGTCGCGGCGCTGGGGGCCGGGGCAGGACCGCGCGAGGCGCGCCGGCGGGCGCGCGGCCTGCTCGAGTTGCTCGCGCTATCCGACCTGGCCGAGGCGCGAGCGGACTCGCTGGCGCAGGGAGACGAGCGGCGGCTGGGAGTGGCGCGCGTGCTCGCGACAGAGCCGGCCTTCGTCCTCCTGGATGAGCCGGCAGCCGGCCTCCCCGAAGCGGAGGTGCCGGAGTTCGCGGAGGTCGTCAACTTGGTGCGCACCGACCAGGGGGCCGGGGTGCTTCTGATCGACCACAACATGGCGCTCGTGATGGGCGTCTGCGACCGGATCCACGTGCTCGACCAGGGCCGCACGCTGGCCGCCGGAACCCCCGACGAGATCCGCGGCAACCTCGACGTCGCGGCGGCCTACCTCGGCGAGACTGCCGTAACCGGGGCGGAGGCCGAGGCGGATGCCTGAGCCGGTTCTCGAGCTCGAGCGCCTGGAGGTGCGCTACGGCACCGTCGCAGCGGTGCGCGACGTTTCCCTGCGGGTCGACAAGGGCGAGATCGTCGGCCTGATCGGCCCCAACGGCGCCGGCAAGTCGACCACGCTGCACGCGATCATGGGCGTGCTACCCGCGCATCGCGGAGAGATTCGGCTGCACGGCGATTCGGTGCGCGGGCGTTCGCCGGAGTCGATCGCCCACCGGGGCGTCGCGCTCGTTCCGGAGGGTCGCCGCATCTTCGGCGATTTCACCGTCGAGGAGAACCTGCGACTGGGGCTCGCAGCCCACCGCAAGTACCACGGCCCCGAACCGCTCGCGCTGGCGTACGACCTCTTCCCGATGCTGAAGGAGTTCCGGCGCCGCTCGGCGGGCGCACTCTCGGGCGGCCAGCAGCAGCAGCTGGCAATCGGCCGGGCGCTCGTCGCCGAGCCCGATCTCCTGCTCCTCGACGAGCCCTCGCTCGGCCTGGCGCCGCTAGCGGTCGACGACGTCTTCCAAGCGCTGCGAAGGATCCCCGAGCGCGGCATGACCATCCTGCTCGTGGAGCAGCGCGCGCTCCACACCGTCGCCCTGGCCGACCGCACGCACGTGCTCGTCGCCGGGGAGCTGGGCCTGACCCTCAATCCGGCCGACGCAAAGAATCCCGACAAGATCGTCGCCGCCTACCTCGCCTCATGATCCTCGCCGCCGTCCACGACTTCCAGACCCTCTCCGACGCGGTCGGGCTCGGGCGCGATCTACGCGCTGATGGCGGTCGGGATCGGGCTCGTCTTCGGCGTGCTGCGGCTCGTCAACTTCGCCTACGGCCAGCTGGTGATGGCCGGCGCGTACACGCTGGCCTTCACCTCGGGCTGGCCGGTGCCGTTGAGCATCGCGGCCTGCTTCGGGGTCGTCGTCGCGCTCTCGCTCGCGATGGAGGCGGTCGTCTTCCGGCCCGCTGCGCGGCCAGTCGCCCGGCGGTGATGCTCGTGACCACCTTCGCGATCGCGTTCCTGCTGCAGGCGATCGCGCTGATCATCGACCTCCGCGACAACACGCTCGGAGAGGTCGCGGCCTCGATCACCTCGCTCAACGAGCCGATCACCGTCGGCGGCGTGGACATCCGCAAGATCACGCTCGTCTCGGTTGCCGTGGCGCGCGTTCGCGCTACTCGCCCTCGCGCTCCTGCTCACGCGAACGACGATCGGCCTGCACACCCGCGCCGCCGCGACCGACTTCCGCACGGCCCGGCTGCTCGGGCGTGCGCGCGAACCGGGTGATCGCGTTCGTCTGTCGTCCTCTCCGGGCTGCTGGCCGCGGCGGTCGCGGTGATGATGACCGTGCAGTTCCCGCTCGTCTCGCCGGACTTCGCGCTTGCAGGACACGATCATCGTGCTCGTCGGCGTCGTCGTGGGCGGGATCGACCGGCTCTGGACGGCGACGCTCGGCGGATTCACGATCGGCTTCGTCTCCGGCGTGATCAACGGCGTGCTCCCGACCGACAAGACCGTCTACCTGCCGTCCGGCCGTGTTCGCGCTCGTCATCCTCGTCCTGCTGCTCCGGCCGGCCGGCCTTTTCGCGTGGGGGCGGCGGGCCGCCGTCGAACGCGCATGAGGCGGAGGGCCGACGCGGTGGTCGAGCTGCTCGGGCCGTCGGCGCTGGTGATCGCGGTCGGGCTCGTTGCGACCACCGCCTCCCTGGCGAACCAGGTCTACTTCATGAACGCCCTCGTCTCGGTCGCGATCGTGGTGGCGATCTACGTCTTCGTCGGGAACTCGGGCGTGGTCTCGTTCGGGCAGATCAGCTTCGTCGCCGTCGGGGCGTTTGCGGCCGGTGTGATGACGGTGCCGCTGGAGTCGAAGAAGGGCGTGCTCACGACGCTCTTTCCGTTCCTGCGCGATCACACCATCGGCAACGTGCCGTCGCTCCTGCTCGCGGCCGGGCTCGGCGGCGTCTTCGCCTTCCTCGTGGGCCTGCCGCTGATGCGCCTCTCCGGCCTCGCCGCCGGGATCGCCACCTTCGCCGTGCTCGAGATCACGCACAACATCCTGCGCGAGTGGACGAAGATCGGCCCGGGCGCGACCACCCTTTCGCTCGTGCCCGAGACCACGGGGCCGCTGCAGGCCACGCTCGTCGCGCTCGTCGTGATCGCGGTGGCGTTCGCCTACCAGCGCAGCCGGCTCGGGCGGCAGCTGCGGGCCTCGCGCGAGGACCCGCTCGCCGCCCGCGGCGTCGGGGTTCAGATACACAGGCAGCGGCTCTGGGCCTTCACGCTCTCGGGTGCGCTGGCCGGGCTCGCGGGCGGGCTGCTCGTCCACCAGCTCGGCTCGATCACGACCGAGCAGGTCTACCTCGAGCTGACCTTCCTGACCCTGGCGATGCTCGTGATCGGCGGGTTGACGAGCCTCTGGGGCGCCGTCGTCGGCGCGCTGGCGGTCAGCGGCCTCGACTCCTTCCTGAGCCAGGCCGAGGACGGGGTGCACGTGCTCGGCGTGAAGCTCGACCTGCCGGCGGGGACAAGGCTCGTCTTCCTCGCGTCGATCATGGCGCTCGTCCTGATCCTGCGGCCCTCCGGTCTCACCGGCGGGCGCGAGCTGCGGCTTCCGAGGCGAGCATGAGGGTCTGCATCGTGGGCTGCGGCGCGGTCGGCTCGATCTTCGCGGCGAACCTGGCGCAGCTCGACGACGTCGAGGTGTGGGCGTACGACCTGGCGCAAGAGCACGTGGATGCGATCAACGCGAACGGCCTGCGGCTCTCCGGGGCGGGCGAGGTGGTCGGCAAGCTGCGCGCCACGAGCGATTCCCGGCGAGCTGCCCGCCTGCGACTTCGGGATCGTCGCGACGAAGGCGATGCACACCGAGCCGGCGATCGCTGCAACGGCGCACGCGTTTGCCGACGGCGCCGTCTGCTCGGTGCAGAACGGGATCGGCAACGAGGAGACCCTGGCCGGGCACGTCTCGCGCGTGATCCGCGGCACCACGTTCCCCGCCGGCCGGATCATCGAGCCGGGCCATGTCCAGTGGGACGTGAAGGGCGACACGACGATCGGGCCCTTCGAGCCGAGCCCCGCGACGTTCGACGAGGTCGAGCGGCTCGCCGAGGCGTGCACGCGTGCGGGCCTCCCGACCGAGGCGGTCGCCGACGCGCGCGGCCCGCAGTGGCGCAAGCTGATCTTCAACGCCGCCACGAACCCGGTCGGGGCCCTGACCGGCCTCACGCACGGGCGCGTCTGCGAGGACCCGGCGCTGCGCCGCCTCGTCTCCGGGCTCGTGGACGAGGGCAAGGCTGTCGCCGCCGCCCAGCAGATCGTGCTCGACGCCGATCCGGAGGAGCTGATCGACCACGCGGCGAAGCCGGAGGTCGCTTACGACCACAAGGCCAGCATGCTGCAGGACGTCGAGGCCAGGCGCGAGACGGAGATCGACTACCTGAACGGCGGCATCGCCCGCTTCGGCCGCGAGCACGGCGTGCCGACGCCGCTGAACGAGGCGATACTCGCGCTGGTGAAGGGCCTGGAGAAATCGTGGTGAGACAACGCTTGCGTTGTCTCATTCAGGCCGGGCGGGCTTTGCCCGTTCGGCCGTCGGCACTGACCGGTCGATCCGTCAGTCGTGGGAGAAGCGGCGGGTGAGCAAGGGCGAGGTCGAGCGGCGCTACGCGAACGTGCGCGCGGCGCTGGAGCGCGACGGGCTCGACGCCGCGCTCGTCTGCGGCAGCGAGTACTCGGGCTTCGAAGGCGCGGTCACCTACCTCTCCGGCTTCCAGGTCGTCCACCGCTATGCGTATGTGCTGCTGCCCCTCGAGGGCGAGCCGGTGATCGTCTTCCCGACCGAGGCCCGCTACGTGGGCGAGCACGGCACGAGCTGGATCGAGGAGCAGGTCTTCGCCGACCGGCCAGGCGAATGGCTCGCTGACCGCCTGCGCCGCCAGCGCGTCGGCGTCTACGGGCTCGATTACGTGATGACGGTCCGCGACCACGAGGCGCTCGAGGACCACTGCGAGCTCGTCAACTGGGACGTCGCCTTCGACCACGCCCGTGCGGTCAAGAGCGACGAGGAGCTCGAGTCGGTGCGCGAGAGCGTGCGGATCAACACCGACGGCTTCCACGCCTTCCACGGGGCGTACGCGCCCGGCCGCTCCGCCGCCGAGGCGCTCGCCCCTGCGGAGAGGCTCTTCGTCGAGCGCGGCTGCGGCCGGCTCACGATGAACATGGTGCTCGTCGGCGCCGAATTCGCGATCGCCAGGGCGGAGACGATCCTCGGAGAGCTCTGCATCCCGTCGCTGGAGGTCGCCGGCCCCGGCGGCCACTGGGTCGAGGTGTCCCGCGCAATCGGCATCCCCAACGCCGAGGTGCAGCGGATGAACGAGGCCTACGACGAGTACTTCGACGCCGCGAAGACCGCATTGCGGCCGGGCGCGACGGCACACGACGCGCACCGCGCGGTCTCGCAGGGGTTCACCGACCGCGGCTACCACCTGGGCCACGTGACCGGCCACTCGATCGGGATGACGATGATCGAGTTCCCGAAGATCGGGGAGGGCGTCGAAACCGAGCTGCGCGAGAACATGGTCTTCTCGATGCACCCGCACGCAATCGCAGAGAACGGGCACGACTGCCTCTACATGCAGGAGACGTGGCTCGTCGGCCCCGACGGGGGCATCCCGCTCTCGGGCCTCCCGTCGAAGATCTTCGACTACGGCACGTAGGGCTCGCTCAGCTGGCTGATGATCCGCTGGATCTCGGCCTTCATGTGGCGGGCGATCGCCTCGACGGGCCGCTCTGCCACGGCCACGCCGTGGCTGACCGGATCCACCGAGCCGAGCACGAAGATGTTCTCGTCGTTGTAGTCGTTCGCGGGCTCGGTGTAGTTGAAGCTCCCCGCGACCACGATCCGCTCGTCGATCACCATCAGCTTGTGGTGGAGCTTCCGGACTCCCGATGCCTTCGTCGGCTGGTAGAGGCTGATCCGCGGATCGCTCATCGTCTTCGGCGCCGCCCAACCCTGTGCCGCCTGGCCCCGGTCGAGCACGCCCGTGATGGTCATCCCGCCCCGCGCCAGGGAGAGCATCGTGTCGTCGATCCCCGAGGACCCGGCGAAGGTGAAGATCGCGAAGAAGACCTCGTTCGCACCCTTCAGCATCTGCTTCATGATCTCCAGCTCGGGGGTGTGCACGGGCGCGAACAGGACCTTGGTCGGCACGCCGGCGAGGTCGAAGACCTTCGGCACGTCGCCGTGGATCTGGCGCCCGAATCGCCCGAGCTTCAGTTGCTCGATCTCGAGCTCGTACTGACCGCAGACGCGGGTGTTGTGAAAGACGAAGACGTGATTGAGGTTCTTGTGCGTGTCGGTCGTCGTGAAGTTCGCCGAGCCCGTGAGCAGAGCGGGGTTGCCGGGGCTCGTGGCCCTGCCGTTCTGGAAGTCGCGCAGGACGAACTTCTGGTGGAAGATCTTCGGGTTGAAATCCCCCTTCACCTCGATGTCGGAGCGCAGCAGCGCCGCGAGGATCCTTCGATTCGCAGCCAGGTCGGTCTCGTCCTCGTCCCACTGGACGCGGACGGAGCGCTGTCTCGGCGGTCTCACCCGCCTTCGGAGTGGGGGCTTTCGGCGGCGTGCCGCGCAGCGGGCTGCGCAGGTAGTCCTGCTCGAGAAAGAGGTTGACGCTGACGCCGCGCCAACGTGCGTCGAGGATCGCCTGGGCGATCGGCTCGGAGTCGAGCTCCTGAACTGCGATGTCGAGGGACGAGCGCGCGCCACGGATGAAGTCGATGATCACGCTTTCGAGGTTGTCCGCCGCCCCGAGCTCCTGCGGCCCGACGTAGGCCTCGATCTTCCCGTTCGCAAAGGGGGCCACGGCGACCCCTATGCTCCGCCCTCGGCGTACTTACGTCAACCGAGCAGGCCGCGATTCCGGGCCAGCGCGCCCAGGACTGTGGCCACGTCCTCGGCGGTGTTGTAGCAATGTGCCGAGATGCGCAGGTTGTTGTCGCGTGAGGAGGTGACGATGCCTTCGTCGGCCAGCGCGGCGACGAGCGCGTTCACGTCCTTCGAGGCGACGCAGACGAGCGCGCCGCTCTGCTCGGGGGCGCGCGGCGTCACCGCTTGTGCCCCGAGCTCCTCGAGGCCGTCGTGCAGGATCGCGTTCAGCTCCCGCACGTGCGCCTCGGTCTCGGCGATTCCGATCTCCTGCATCAGCTCGATCCCGGCGATGCCCGCGTAGATCGGTGGAATCGGCGGCGTGCCCGCCTCGAACCGGCGCGCGGTCGGCGCGGGCGAGTAGTCGTGGATGTCCATCTCGAAGATGTCCCGGTCGGCGAACCAGCCCGTCGCCGTGGGTTCGATTCCCTGGACGAGCTCGCGCCGGCAGTAGAGGAAGCCGAGCCCCGCCGAGCCCAGGAGATACTTCAACACGCCCGCCACGAGGAAGTCGCAGCCGATCGCGCGCACGTCGACCGGGAGCGAGCCGACGGTCTGGTAGGCGTCCACCAGCACGAGGGCTCCGCGCTCGTGCGCGAGCCGGGTGACCGCCTCGACGTCGAGCCGGCTTCCGTTGCGGAAGCAGACGTTCGTCACCGCGACGAGCGCCGTCTGCTCGTCGATCGCGGCCTCGAAGCGCTCGAGCGGGATCGTCCCGTTCGCCTCGGCCGGCAACGTGCTCGACGCGCACGCCGCGCCGCTCCTGGGCGTGCCAGATCTGGCCGATCGTCGGGAACTCGAAGTCGCTGACCACGACCTTGTCGCGGCCCTCTCCGAAGCGCAGCCCGCTTGCGAGCGCGCTCACGCCCGCCGAGACCGAGGTCGTGACGGCGATCTCGTCCTCGTCGGCGTTGACCAGGCGCGAGATGCTGCCGCGCACCGCCTCCAGCTGCTCGACCCAGTACTCCCACGGCGCGCCGTGCTCGTCCCAGTCGGCGAGGTAGCGGTCGTATGCGGCGCGCACCGAGTCCGAGAGCGCGCCCTGCGAGCAGCTGTTGATGTAGACGCGCTGCTCGAACACCGGAAAGCGGTGCCGGATCCGGGCCGGCAGGTCCCGACGTCAACAGATTTGTCGAGGACGTCATGCCTTTCGAATCCAAGGCGGTGCGTCAGACGGCCGCGCGGGCAAAGCCCGCACGGCCTCTATGGTCGGCCCCGCCTGCGTCGGCGCCTTAACGGCCAAGGTAGGCCTTTCGCAGTCCTCGTGCTGGAGCAGCGAGGAGGCCGCTCCGGAGAGCACGATCCGCCCCGTCTGGAGGACGTAGCCCCGGTCGGCGATCGAGAGCGAGACGTTCGCGTTCTGCTCGACCACGAGGATCGCGACGCCGGACTCGTGCACCTGCTGGATGATCTCGAAGTTGCGCTCGACGAGGATCGGCGCCAGCCCCATCGAGGGCTCGTCCATCAGCAGCAGCTTCGGCCGCGACATCAGCGCGCGGCCCATCGCGACCATCTGCTGCTCGCCGCCGGAGAGCGTCCCGGCCAGCTGCTTGCGGCGTTCGTGCAGCAGCGGGAAGAGCGAGTAGACGCGGTCGAAGTCCTCCTTGCGGCCGCCGCCGTGCAGGTACGCGCCCATCTCGAGGTTCTCGAGCACGCTCATCGGCGCGAACAGGCGCCGGTTCTCCGGCACGATCGCCATGCCCTTGCCGATCCGGTAGCTCGTGCTCTTGTCGGTCAGGTCCTCGCCCTCGAAGAGGACCCGTCCCTCGCGCGGCTTGACGATGCCGAGACCCGTCTTCAGGGTGGTCGACTTCCCCGAGGCGTTGCCGCCGAGCAGGCAGACGAGCTCGCCCGGCCCGACCTGCAAGCTGACGTCGTCGAGGATGTGAATCTCGCCGTAATACGTGTGAACGTGCTCGAACTCGAGCAACGGCGGCGTCTCGGCAACGGGCACGGAGGCAGCCTCCATCAGCCGGCTTCTTCCTTCGCGCGTAGGCCCAGGTAGGCCTCGACCACGCTGGGGTTCGTCGCCACCTCGTCGAACGAGCCCTCCGCGATCCTGATGCCGTGATCCAGCGCCACCACGCGGTCGGAGATGCCCTCGACGAGGTGCATGTCGTGCTCGATCACGAAGATCGTGTAGCCGAGCTCGTCGCGGAGCTTGCCGATCAGCTCCGTGATCTCGCGCGTCTCGACGGGGTTCATCCCGGCCGCGGGCTCGTCGAGCAGCAGCAGCCGCGCGTTCGTCGCCATCGCGCGCGCGATCTCGAGCCGACGGCGGTTGGCGTACGAGAGTGAGTACGCGGGCTGGTTCCAGCGGTAGCCCATCAGGCGCTGGCCGAAGAACCCGAGTTTCTCCTCCGCGAGCTTGGCGATCTCCCGCTCTTCGCGCCGCATGCCGGGCGTGCGCAGAACGGAGCGCAGGACGCCGGCGTGCGTGTGTCCGTAGGCGGCCGCCATCACGTTCTCCTTGACCGTCATGTTCAGGAAGAGACGCAGGGTCTGGAAGGTGCGCGCGATGCCCTTGCGCGTGATCCGGTTCGGCGGCAGCCCGACGATCGACTCGCCCTCGAAGATGATCTCGCCCCGGTCCGGGGTGTAGACGCCGGTCACGAGGTTGAACAACGTCGTCTTCCCGGCGCCGTTCGGGCCGATCACGCTGACGATCTCGTTCTCGTCCACGTGGAAGTCGAGGTTGGAGATCACTTGGAGGCCGCCGAAGGCCTTCGAGACGCCCTTCAGCTCGAGCAGTCGCGTCGCCATCAGACGATCTCGACCTTCGCCGTGCCGAACAGCCCCTGTGGCCTGATCGTCATGACGGCGATCAACAGTGCTCCGAAGAGGACGTAGCGGGTGACTGCCGGCTGCAGGACGAGCAGGTTCTCCCAGACGAAGGCGGTCAGGTAGAGGGTTGGCACCAGCACCACCAGTCGCCACCAGCCCTTGAGCTGGACCAGGGTGATCACGGCGACGATCATCAGCAGGTAGCCGTAGACCGCGAGCCGCCCGGGGTTGGCCGGTAGCAGCACCCAGTGCCGGATGACGCCCGAGAGGAAGCCGCCGGAGGTGACCTGTCCCGCCGTGCCGCGCGCCCAGACGGCGTCCGCGATCGCGTGCACCGCGAAACCGAAGGCGGCGGTCCCGACGAAGGCGGCCACCATCCTCGGCCACGAGGAGCGCATGGTGAAGAAGATCGTGGCGATCAGGGCCGCGTAGAACAGGACACGCGCGATGTTCGGCGGGGAGGTCGAGTCGAGCACCTGGTTCGAGGCGATGATCGCGATCGCTCCGACGATCATCCCGGTCAGGCTCCCGGTGCCACCCAGGATCACGACGGCGTAGATCAGGATCAGCACCTGCGTGCCGAAGTTCTGCGGGAAGGCGCCGGTCTGCGCGGCCGCGAAGACGCTCCCGGCGAGGCCCGCGATCGCCGCGCCGAGGCTGAAGGCCATGATCTTCAGCCGGTTGACCGGCATCCCCATCATCTCCGCGGCGAGCGGGTCCTCCCGCGACGCCTTCCAGGCGCGGCCGGTGCGCGACTCGCTGATGCAATAGAGGACAATCAGCACGAAGGCGACGCAGCCGAGCAGGAACCAGTAGTAGCCGCGAGTCGAGCTGATCGTGAGATGGCCGCCGAAGAACTCGAGCGGTGCCACGTTGGCCAGGCCGTTCGAGCCGTTGGTGATCCCGTACGGGTTGGCGGCGTTCGTCAAGACGACGAACGCTTGGCCGAAGAAGAGCGTCACGATCGCCAGGTAGTCGCCGAGCAGCCTTCGCGAGGAGGAGCCGAGGAACAGACCGAGCACGGCGCAGATGAGCACCGCGGCCAGGATCGACCACTGCGCCGGCCAGTGGTGGGTGTAGTTGTGCCCCTTGGCCTCGTGGGTGCCGGAGAGGAAGGCGTAGGTGTACGCGCCGAAGCCGAAGAAGGCGACGTAGCCGAGGTCGAGCAGGCCGGCGAAACCCACGACGACGTTCAGCCCGAGCGCGAGCAGCGCGTAGATCAGGATGAAGACGCCGTAGTTGAAGAGGTTCCCCTCGCTGACGAACGGCAGGAAGGGGATGAGGATCGCCGGCGAGAGCAGCGCGAGCTTCCCTGCCGGTGGCAGCTTCTCCCAGCCTGTGGCGACTAGACCGCGGAGCCCGGCCGGCCGCTCCCTCCGCTCGTCGGCCTGCGCGACCCACTGGTCGACGCCGATCTGGCCGGAGCTCTCGGGGACGTGGGGCGGTGTGCTCTCGCTCATGCTCTAGACCTTCTGCAGCGCCGGGGTCCCGAGCAGCCCGCTCGGCCGGAGCAGCATCACTCCGATGAGGACGCCGAACACCACGAGGTCGGAGACGTTTCCGTTCAGGTAGCCGCGCGCCCACGACTCGACCAGGCCGACGAGCAATCCGCCGAGCATCGCGCCGGGGATGCTGCCGATCCCGCCGACGACCGCGGCGGTGAAGCCCTTGAGGCCGGCCAGGAAGCCCATCAGGTGGTAGATCTGGCTGAACAGGAGCCCGAACATCACGCCTGCCGCACCGGCGAGCGCGGAGCCGATGAAGAAGGTGGCGGCGATCACGCGGTCGGGGTCGATACCCATCATCGCGGCGGCTTCGCGATCGAACGACACCGCCCGCATCGCCTTCCCCAACCGCGTCCACTGCACCAGCCCGATCAGGGCCAGCATCAGGACGAAGGCTCCGACGATGACGATGACGCCGAGATACTGGATGAAGACCCCGCTGTCGCCGCCGAGGTGGATGCCGTTGTAGCTGACCAGATCGAACCCGTCGTAGTCGCGGAACTGCGAGCCGAACAGCAGGAGCGCGGAGTTCTCCAGGAAGAACGCAACCCCGAGCGCGGAGATGAGCGGTGCGATTCGCGGCGCGTCGCGCAGAGGCCGGTAGGCGAAGCGCTCGATGGCAAGGCCGAGCAGCCCCGCTCCGATCATCGCGACGGCGAACATGCAGGCGATCAGCAGCACGACGGGGATCGCCGGGTTGAGCGGCCCTCCGAGGAGCGTGAGGACGCCGAAGCCGATGAACGCGCCGATCATGTAGACGTCACCGTGGGCGAAGTTCAGCAGCTTCAGGATTCCGTAGACCATTGAGTAGCCGAGTGCGATCAGGGCATAGACGCTGCCCAGGATGATCCCGTTCACGGTCAACTGGAAGAAGAACGTCCAACCTTGGGTCGGCGAGAGGTAGACGGCGTAGAGGGTCCACGCCGCCAGGGCCACTACGAGGCCGCCGAGGTTGAGGAGCCGCTGTCGAGGAGCCGGGGTCACGCCGCCGCGTACCCTCTCAGACAGAACGAGCGGCCCACTGCAGTGGGCCGCTCGTTCGTCCTGCGATCAGGTTCTCCCGTTCTAGCCGATGCGCTTGAACGAGCCGTCGCTCTGGATCTGGTAGACGCCGTAGTTGGCCGGAGTTCGCATCTCGCCGGCAGTCGTGAACGAGACCGGGAAGCCGAGGATCGAGGTCTTCAGCTTCGTCTTCGCGATCTGCCTGCGCACCTCGGCACGGGTTGCCTTGCCGTCCGCGCAGGCCCTCGTGACCGCGCCAACGACCACCTGGGCCGCCACGTACGACGGGAGACCGAAGAACTCGCCGTTGCCCTTGTGGGCCTTGATGTAAGCCTTGACCACCGGATCGGCCGGGTTGTATGGGAAGGCCGAGTCGTACGAGCCTACGATCTTCCAGACACCCGGGGCGAACAAGCCGTCCGAGCCGAACAGCTTGATCTTGCCCTTGCCCGCAGCCTTGAGCTGCTGGCCGAAGGCCTGGGCCTGCGGTGCGAGCTGCCACGGGATGTAGATCCCCTGAGTGTTGTTCGGGATCTTCGCGATCTTGGACGAGAAGTCCGAGTCGGTCTGGCTGATCGAGTCACGGGTGACCTTGACGCCACGGCTGGCGAGGATCTTCTGCACGCCGTCGGCGAGGCCCTGCGAGTAGGCCTCCTGGTCGTCGATGATGTACACCCGCTTCCACTTCAGCTGCTTGGTCATCCAGTTGGCGACCGTCGGGCCCTGGGCGCCGTCGCTCGGCACGGTGCGGAAGAAGTACCCACGCCGGTTGCCGTCGGTATGGCCGTCCGTGAGCGTCGTGCGGCTCGCGGAGCCCGAGACGAACCCGAGGCGGCCGCCCTTGTAGGCCGACGTGGAAGCCACGATTTCCTGGCTACCGGCCGGCCCGACGACGCCGAGCACCTTGGAGTTCGAGGCGAACGCCTTGGCGACCTTCACGGCGAACGCCGTGTCCACACCCAGCTGCGTGTCGCCATTGACGACCTTGATCTGCTTGTTCCTGTTTGCCTTCTGGGCGTTCCAGCGCTTGACGAAGTACTTCGCCCAGCGAACCTGCTGGTTGCCGATGTCGGCCGCGGGGCCTGTGTACGGGGCCGCGAGGCCGATCGTGCGCGTCTTGCCGCACGTGATGGCCGCCGCAGACACCGAGTCCGCCTTGCTTGGCGCGTTGCTAGGCGATTTGATCGACCCCAGAGCGGCCGTCGCCAGCACGGCCACTCCTGCCGCGAAGAGCGCGGCGACTACGAATTTCCTCATGTTCTCCTCCTATTGATTGCCCGGTACCAGTGTGAGACTCCACTTGCAGTCATTCGTTTGCCTCATACGCACGCGAAGCGGGATCGCCGGCGGGATGGAAGACCGCGACGACCTTCATCGGCCCCTCGCCGCTGTTCTCGAGGGAATGCTCCCGTAGCGGGGGCAGGTGGATGCACGTGCCGGCGGCCACGGGCTCGTGCTCGCCGTCGATGTGCAGCGTGCCCTCGCCCTCGAGCACGTAGATCACCTCGTCGTAGACGTGGCTGTGGTCAGGCGCGCGGCCCGGGGCGATCACGCCGAAGAACTGGGTCAGGTCGCGGCAGCCGACCTCGTCCGTGACGAGGTAGCGAAACTCGCGGTCGCCGCTCGCCGGCAGGGACGGCTGGTCGTCGTAACGGACGATGCGGCGGCCGACAGGTGGTGCGCCGTTCTCGTTTGGTGCCGTCGCCGAAACGAGCAGCAGTTCGTCCGGCCCGGGGTTCTCGACTTCGTAGGACTCGCCCGCGGCTACGTACGCACCGGTGCGCGCCTCGAGCTCGTGCGGCTCGCCGTCCACGAACAGCTTCCCGCGGCCGGAGACGGTGTAGAGGATTTCCTGCATGCCTTCGAGGGATCGAGGCAGCGAGCGACCGGGCTCGTAGCGGGTGACGTGGAGCTCCAGCCGCTCTGAGCCGAGGTCGGAGTCGATCGCGACCACGCGCGCCGCCGTGTCACCGTCGGCACGAGTCGGCTGGAGTTCGCGCTCTGAGATGGAATGACCCCGCCGCATCTGCGCATTCTCACACGTCACCGCCTCCCCTCCAAGAGCGACGGAAGTACGCTCACCGCGTGGACTATCGGCAGCTGGGTCGAACCGGCCTCGAGCTCTCGCGAATCGGGCTCGGCTGCGGGAACTTCGGCGGGATCGGCTCGGCGCCGGAGCTCTTCGGCCAGGGGGAGACCGAGGAGGAGGCATTCGCGCTGATGGACGCTGCCTGGGCCGCCGGGATCACGTTCTTCGACACCGCGGCCTCCTACGGCGGTGGGCGCAGCGAGAACTGGGTCGGCAAGTGGCGCAGCGAGCGCGGCGAGCCGGTTCTGCTCAGCTCGAAGGTGTACTGGTCGGTGACCGGAGACCCGGACGACCGCGGTCTCTCGCGCGAGCGGATCCTGCGGGAGCTGGAAGGCAGCCTGGAGCGGCTGGGAGTCGAGCGGCTCGACCTGTACCTGACGCACGAGCCCGACCCGGAGACGCCGATCGAGGAGACACTGCGGGCGCTCGACGAGCTCGTTCAGTCCGGGAAGGTGCGCGCGATCGGCGCGAGCAATCTCGATGCGGAGCAGCTGGAGGAGGCGTTGGAGACGAGCGACCGGCTCGGCCTCGCGCGCTTCGGCTGGGTGCAGAACGAGTTCAGCCTGCTCCAGCAGGAGGCCGGCGGCGTGCTGCCGGTGTGTGAGCGGGAGGGCCTCGGCTTCACCCCGTTCAGCCCGCTCGGCGGCGGGTGGCTGACGGGCAAATACCGGCGTGGGGAGGCGCTATCCGGTCGGCTCGCGGATGACGCTGCGCCCGGGGCCTTACGAGGAGCTGGCGACCGAGGAGACCTTCCGCGCGCTGGAGGCGTTCGAGGCGGCAGCCGTTGCGCGCGACGTCGAGCCGGCAGCGCTCGCGATCGCCTGGGTGCTCGGTCACCCGCAGGTGACGGCGGTCGTCGTCGGGCCGCGCCGCCCGGAGCACCTCGACCCGGCGCTCGCGGCGCTCGAGCTGCGGCTCGCGCCGGCCGAGCGCGACGAGCTGGCGGAGCTGTTCGCGTGATCCCGCTCGAGGAGATCCGGCGGGCGCGGGAGGTTCTCGCGGGGAAGGTCGTGCGCACCCCGCTCGTGCGGCTGGACGGCACGGATGTCTACCTGAAGCTCGAGAACCTCCAGCCGATCGGCTCGTTCAAGCTGCGCGGCGCGCTGAACGCGGTCGGCGGCGCGACTCCGGAGCAGCTCCGGGCCGGCGTGGTCACGGGCAGTGCCGGCAACATGGGTCAGGGCGTCGCCTGGGCGGCCCGCGAGCTCGGCGTGACGTGCACCGTGGTCGTGCCGGAGAACGCGCCCGAGGCGAAGCTGGCGGCGATCGTTCGGCTCGGCGGCCGGATCGTCAAGGTCCCGTACGAGCGCTGGTGGCAGACGCTCGAGGAGTCGAGCTACCCCGAGCTCGACGGCCTCTTCGTCCACCCGGTTCAGGACGAGCGTGTAATGGCCGGCAACGGGACGATCGGGCTCGAGCTGCTGGAGGATCTTCCGGAGCCGGATGTGGTGCTCGTTCCCTTCGGCGGCGGCGGTCTCAGCGCCGGGATCGCGAGCGCCGTGAAGGCGCTGCGGCCGGAGACGCGTGTCTACGCGGTCGAGCCGGAGACCGGCGCGCC
>CAVXZG010000016.1:0-28582 GCA_963766375.1 uncultured Actinomycetes bacterium
CGCAGGCGCGCGAAGCGAACTCCGCCGGTGCCGAGGGCGACGCCGGCGAGGATCAGCGCGAGGCCGCCGAACGCGGTCGCGCCGAAGCGTTCGCCGAGGAAGATCGCGCCATAGGCGAGCGCGATCGGCGGGATCAGGTACGTGACGAGCGAGGCGTAGGCGGCGCCGGCGCCGGTGATCAGCCCGAAGAACAGCAGGTAGGCGAGCGCAGTCCCGGGGATCCCGAGGGCGATGACCGAGCCGATCGTCTTCCAGCCGGGCATGTGCCCCGGCGCCTCGGCGACGCCGACCGGCAACGCGACGAGCGTCGCGATCGCCGTCGACGCGAACGCCACCACGATCGGCCGCACGGGCTTCAGGTAGCGGCCGGTCATCAGCCCGCCGACGCCGTAGCAGAAGGCCATCCCGACTACGGCGAGGGCGCCGAGCACCTTGCCCTGCGGCTGGGCGCCGACGAGCAGCGCGACCCCGACGAAGCCCACGGCGACCCCGAGCAAGCGCACGCCGGTCACGCGTACCTCGCGGAAGGCGACGAACGCGATCACCGCGTTGAAGATCGGGACGGACGCCTGGATGATCGAGGCGAGCCCGGAGTCGATCCGCGTCTCGCCCCACGAGAGCAGCCAGAACGGGATCGCGGTATTCAGCAGCGCGACCGCGATCAGCCAGCCGGCGTTCTCGCGCAGCTGCCGCGCGGTCTCGCGAGTGCCCACGACGAAGGGAACGAGCAACCCGAGCGTGATCGCGGCGAGCCCGAGCCGGCCGACGATCAGCGTCGCCGGGGTCAGCTCCCGCACGGCGACCTTGATGAACATGAACGACGCGCCCCAGAGCGCGGCGAGCGCGAGCAGCATGGCTAGATGCCGCCGGTTCAGTGTCCTGAACCCCGGTTAGACTCGACTACCTGTCGAGGGTCTCTGAACAATCGCTCCATCAGGCGCTCGGTCTTACCAACTCCGAGTTCGCCCGGATCTGTGAGCTGCTCGAGCGCGAGCCGAATCACTTCGAGCTGGCGGTCTTCTCGCTGCTCTGGTCGGAGCACTGCGGCTACAAGCACTCGGCGCGCCTGTTGAAGCGCCTCCCGAGCACTGGCGAGCGCGTGCTGCAGGGGCCCGGCGAGAACGCCGGTGTGATCGACCTCGGCGAGGGCGAGGCGGTCGCGTTCAAGGTCGAGAGCCACAACCACCCGAGCGCGGTCGAGCCCTTCCAGGGCGCGGCCACCGGGGTCGGCGGGATCCTGCGCGACATCGTCGCGATGGGCGCCCGCCCCGTGGCGCTGCTCGACGGGCTGCGCTTCGGCGAGCCCGGCTGGGGCTTCAGGCGCGCCGTCGCGGGGATCGGCCATTACGGCAACTGCGTCGGCGTGCCGACCGTCGGCGGCGAGGCGGTCTTCGACGAGGCCTACGCCGGCAACTGCCTGGTCAACGCGATGTGCGTCGGGCTGCTCCCACGCATACGCGTCCTGGGATCTCGCGCCTTCGGCACCGGAAACCTGATCCTCTTGTATGGCGCCACCACCGGCCGCGACGGAATCGGCGGCGCTTCCGTGCTCGCGAGCCAGGAGCTTGGAGAAGGCGCGGCCGAGAAGCGGCCCTCGGTGCAGGTCGGCGACCCGTTCACCGGCAAGAAGCTGATCGAGGCCTCGCTCGAGCTCGTCGAGGCCGGCCTCGTCGAGTCGCTGCAGGACTGCGGCGCCGCCGGGCTCGCCTCCTCGCTCGCCGAGATGGCCGGGCGGCGACGCCGGCGTCGACGTCCACCTCGACCGCGTCCCGCTGCGCGAGGACGAGATGGAGCCGTGGGAGATCATGATCTCCGAGAGCCAGGAGCGGATGGTCGCGGTCGTCCGGCCCGAGCTGCGCGAGCAGGTCGAGGCCGTGCTCGACCGCTGGGAGCTCCACCACGCGGCGATCGGCGAGGTCACCGATACCGGCGAGCTGCGCGCCTTCTTCGACGGCGACACCGTCGGCGAGATCCCGGCCGCGCTGCTCACCGACGAGTGCCCGCGCTACGAGGTCGACCAGCTCGCAGCCGCTCGCCCCGCGGCCCCGATCGACCCGGTCAACGCCGAGCCCAAGGACTGGATCTACGAGCAGTACGACCAGCTCGTCCTCTCGCGCACGGTACGCCGGCCCGGCCTGGACGCGGCGGTGCTGCGGCTGCGACCCTCGTGGCGCGGCCTCGCGGTCTCGCTCGACGGCCCGCCGCTCGGCGAGCGCGATCCGTTCGCCGCGGGCATGCAGGCCGTCCTCGACGCGGCGCGCAACGTGGCCTGCGCCGGCGGCGAGCCGCTCGCGCTGACCGACTGCCTCAACTTCGGCAACCCGGAGAAGCCGGAGATCGGCTGGGAGCTGGCCGAGGCGATCGAGGGGATCGCCCAGGCAGCTGAAGCGCTTGGAGTGCCCGTCGTCTCCGGCAACGTCTCGCTCTACAACGAGACCGACGGGCGGGCGATTCCGCCGACGCCGGTGGTCGGCTGCGTCGGGCTCGTGCCCGACGTGCGCGAGGTGCCTCGTGGCTGGCGCCCGGGCGACCGCGTCTGGCTGGCCGAGGGCGACGACGTCGAGCTGATCGGCTGGCTCTGGCGCAACGCGCCGCGGCTCTCGCTCGCCCACGACGTCAGCGACGGCGGGCTCGCCCACGCGCTCGCGGAGGCCTCCGCCTTCAGCGGTCGCGAGTTCAGCGCGGACGCGGAAGCGCCGTACGGCTCGATCGTGCTCGCCGCCGCCGAGAAACCGGACTGGCCGAACCTCCGCGAGCTGGGGGCCGTCGCCTGATGTGCGGCGTCTTCGGGATCCGCGCGCCGGAGCGGGACGTGGCGCGCGTGACCTACTTCGGGCTCTTCGCGCTCCAGCACCGAGGCCAGGAGTCGGCTGGGATCGCGGTCTCGGACGAGGGCCGCCTGACCGTCCTGCGCGACATGGGCCTCGTCACCCAGGTCTTCGACGAGCAGAAGCTGCGCGGCCTCCACGGCGAGGTCGCGATCGGGCACACGCGCTACTCGACGACCGGCTCGACGCAATGGGCGAACGCGCAGCCGCTGATCCAGCGCGGCCGCGGGCGCACGGTCGCGCTCGGGCACAACGGCAACCTCGTCAACGCTGCCGCCCTGCGGGCCGAGCTCGCGGCGGAGGGGATCACGCTCGGGACGACCTCGGACACGGAGATGATCGCCGCGCTGATCGCCAACGACCCCGCGCCGATCGAGGATGCGGTCGCGAACGCGATGGCGCGGCTGGAGGGGGCCTTCTCCGTCGTCATGCTCTCCGAGGGAAAGCTGATCGGCTTCCGCGACCGGCACGGCTTCCGCCCGCTCTGCCTCGGCCGCGGCGAGGCCGGCGAGTGGATCCTCGCCTCGGAGACGTGCGCGCTCGACCTCGTCGGCGCCGAGCTCGAGCGAGAGCTCGCGCCGGGCGAGCTCGTGACCATCGACGAGACGGGCGCGCACCCGCGACAGGCCGTCGAGCCCGCCGCTCACAGCGCGCTCTGCATCTTCGAGTTCTTCTACCTGGCCCGCCCCGACACGCGCCTGGACGGAGTCGAGGTGCACGGGGCACGGCTGCGGATGGGCGAGCGGCTCGCGCAGGAGGCGCCGGCGGATGCCGACCTCGTGCTGCCGATCCCGGACTCGGGCACGCCCGCGGCGATCGGCTTCTCGCGCGCGACCGGCATCCCGTTCTCGGAGGGCCTGATCAAGAACCGCTACGTCGGCCGCACGTTCATCCAGCCCGACCAGGGGCTGCGGGAGCAGGGCGTCAAGCTGAAGTTCAACCCGCTCGCCGAGGTGGCCGGCAAGCGCGTCGTGGTCGTGGACGACTCGATCGTGCGCGGCAACACGACCCGCAAGATCGTGCAGATGCTCTTCGAGGCCGGCGCCTCCGAGGTGCACTTGCGCATCTCCTCGCCGCCGGTGATCGGCCAGTGCTACTACGGGATGGACTTCGCCGACGAGGACGAGCTGATCGCCTCCTCGCGCTCGGTGGAGGAAGTGCGCGAGCACATCGGTGCCACCTCGCTTGCGCACCTCTCGCTCGAGGGCCTGCAGGAATCCACGCAGCGCCCGCCTTCGGAGCTCTGCCGCGCGTGTCTCACGCGGGACTACCCGACGGCAGTCCCGCGTGAGAGCGCAAAGCTCAGGTTCGAGCCGGCATTGAAGATCTAAGGCGCTCGCTTGCGACGCCGACCATAGAGGCCGGGGCGGCTTTTGCCGGTCCGGCCGTCCTAGCTACTGCTCGAGAACTCGGCTCGCCTTGGCGATGCCGCGGCTGAGCAGGTAGGCCGCACCCAGGATCACCGAGGCGAACGCCCAGTCGTTCACGTTCCACGCGTCGTCAAAGAGCAGGATCGCCAGGAAGATCTCAATCGCCACCAGGGCCGCGAACTCGGCGTTCCCAGGAATGGGCATCCGAGCCCCGGACGGGATGGACGGCATCCCCATCGTCGTGCGTGCTCCGCCGGGAGCCTCCGGAGGGGGTGAAGTCATGCCAGCTCTCCTTTCGTCAGGCCGCGAGGCCAGGGATGTGCACGATCTCCAACTTGACGCCGTCGGGATCGTAAAAGAAGACGGCGTAGTACCCGGGCTGGTACCAGTACTCCTCCGGGCCGCTCTCGATCTCGGCCCCTTGCTCGCGTAGCCACTCGGCCCGCTCGTTCACAGCCTGGCGCGAGGAGGCCTCGAGAGCGAGGTGGTGGAGGCCGACTCGGTAGCGGTCGTAGGGCCCGTCGCTCTCGGTTTGGGCCTCACGCAGGCCGATCGAGCTGCCGGTGCCGAAGAGGTACCAGATCGTCTCGCCCCGCTCGCCCTGCACCTCGCTGACCCCGTGCCAGCCGAGCGGGCCGAGCAAGTCGCGGTAGAAGGGCAGGCTGCGCTCGATCGACGAGACGACCAGGTCGACGTGGTGGACCCCGGAGGAACGCATGTGACATCCGCCGCTTTCCGCGTCTCGCGCTCGGTTCCTGCCAGAATCGGTCTGGCACTAAGTGGAGCTCTTCCACTACCACCTGGTCACCAGCAACGTGCGGGAGGTCGAGGCCCGCTACCTGGCCAAGCTCGGTTTTCGGCTGGTCGCGCGCTACGGGCGCGTGGGCGAGGATCAGGTGCACTTCGAGGCGGGCGTGCCCTGGGACGAGCTCGAGGAGAAAGGGTTCCGGCACCGCCTGAGCGAGCTCGAGCGCGGAGCCGTGAACGTCGTCGTGCAGCCCGGCCAGTGGCCGCTCCCGCGCGTCGACCATGTGGGCGTGGCGCTCGACGACGACGAGTTTCGAGACGTGCTCGAGCGGGCGACCCAGCGGAGGCTGCGCGTGCAGGAGTACCCGGGGCGGCGCACCTTCATCGCAACGGACGCGGGCTACCGCGTCGAGGTGCACCCGCAGCGCGAGTGGATCGACGAGCTCCTTGCTGCGGCGGGCGAGCTGCGGCTCACGGAGCTCCAGTTGCGGGCCGACGACCCGGAGGCCAAGGCGGGCGCGCTCGCGGAGCTGCTCGAGCTCGAGACCTCGGACGGAGAGGTCGAGGTCGGCGAGGCGCGTCTTCGCTTCCTCCCCGACGGGCCACGCGGGCGGCCGGAGCTGTACGGCGAAGTCTTTGCGTAGCCGCTCGCGCACTTAGGATCGCCCTGTGGGCAAGACGTACGAGCAGGCGGGAGTCTCGCTTGCTGCCGCAGGAGACGTAGTCGAGCGGCTGCGAGCGGCCGTCGACTCGACTCGTACGGCCGGCGTCGAAGGCTCGTTCGGCGGCTTCGCGGGGCTGTATGCGCTCGACGAAAACCGCCTGCTCGCGGCCTCGACGGACGGCGTCGGCTCGAAGCTGGTGCTCTCGCGCCGCGCGGGCCGGCTGCGCGACGCGGGGAAGGACCTCGCCGCCCATTGCATCGACGACGTGCTGACGACCGGCGCCGAGCCCCTCTTCATGCTCGATTACGTGGCCGCCCACGAGCTCGACCTCGCACAGGTTGCGGAGCTCGTCGAGGGGGCCGCGGAGGTCTGCCGCGAGGCCGGCTGCGCGTTGATCGGCGGCGAGACCGCGGAGCTACCGGGTGTCTACCGCGAGGACGAGCTTGATTTCGCGGGCACGTGCGTCGGCATCGTCGAGCGCGAGTAGCTGATCGACGGCTCCCGCTGCGAGCCCGGGGACGTGGTTCTCGGCCTCCCGTCCTCCGGCCTGCACACCAATGGCTTCTCGCTCGTGCGAGCGCTCGTCGGCGACGACGACTTCGACGCGGACCTGCTGCTCGCGCCGCACCGGCTCTACCTGGACGAGGTACGCGAGCTGCGGGCACGCGCGGACGTCAAGGCGCTCGCCCACGTGACGGGTGGCGGCATCCTCGGAAACCTGACTCGTGTCCTGCCCGACGGCGTCGGCGTCGAGCTCGACTGGGACTCGTGGAAGCGGCCGCCGGTGTTCGGCTGGCTCGCCGAGCAGGGCGTCGAGGAAGAGGAGCTGCGGCGCGTCTTCAACGTCGGCATCGGCATGTGCGCGGTCGTCCCGGCGGGCGACGCGGGCACCGGCACCGCGATCGGACGGTTGACGTGATCGGCGTCCTCGTCAGCGGCGAGGGCACCAACCTGCAGGCCCTGATCGACGCCGGCTTGCCGATCTCCTGCGTCGCCAGCAACAAGCCCGGCGCGCGGGCGCTCGAGCGCGCGGAGCGAGCCGGCATCGCCACGGCCGCCTTCTCCGCCGAGACGTACACCGACCGGGACGAGCGCGACGCGACGATGGCCGCGTGGCTCGAAGAGCATGGGGCCAGCCTCGTCGTCTGCGCCGGGTACATGCACCTGCTCCGCCCCTCCTTCCTCGAGCGCTTTCCCGGACGGGTCGTGAACACGCACTCGGCTCCGCTCCCGGACTTTCCCGGCGCGCGGCCGATCGAAGACGTGCTCGAGGCCGGCGTGCCCGAGACCGCGGCCACCGTCCACTACGTCGACGAAGGCGTCGACAGCGGCCCCGTGATCGCCGTCGAGCGCGTGCCCGTGCTGGCCGACGACGACGCCTCGAGCTTGCGCGCCCGAGTCCAGGCCGTCGAGCACCGGCTCCTGCCCCGGGTCGTCCGCGAGCTGATCTCGCACACATGATCCGGCGCGCCCTGATCTCGGTCTACGACAAGGAGGGTCTCGAGCCGTTCGCGCGCGGGCTCGCGCAGCTCGACGTGGAGATCGTGGCGAGCGGCGGTACCGCCGCCTTCCTGAAAAAGGTCGGGATCGCGGTGACGCCGATCGAGGATGTGACCGAGACCCCCGAGCTCCTGGGGGGCCGCGTGAAGACGCTGCACCCCCGGATTCATGCCGCGATCCTCGCCCGGCGCGACCGGGCCGACGACCGCGACGAGCTCGAGGATCACGACATCGAGCCGTTCGACCTGGTCTGCGTGAACCTCTACCCCTTCGAGGACGTCGTCTCCCGGCGCGCGGTCGGCGAGCAGGACGCGGTCGAGATGATCGATATCGGCGGGCCGGCGATGCTGCGCGCGGCCGCCAAGAACTTCGCCCACGTGGCGCCCGTGGCCAGACCCGAGCGCTACGAGGAAATCCTTGTTGAGCTACGTGCACGCGGCGAGCTCTCGCTCGAGACGCGGCGGCGGCTGGCCGCCGACACCTTCGCGCTGACCGCCGCCTACGAAGCTGCGATCGCCAACTGGTTCACGGCGCCGGAGGTGTTCCCGGAGGCGTTCATGCCGGGGTTCAGGAAGGAGCTCGAGCTGGCCTACGGCGAGAACCCGCATCAGCGGGCCGCGTACTACTCCGAGCGCGGCGCCCGGCTGCACCTGCTCTCGATGGTCGAGCAGCTTCATGGCCGCGAGCTCTCCTTCAACAACCTGAACGACCTCTCGGCCGCCCGCCTCGTGGCGCACGACTTCGAGCTGCCTGCCTGCGCGATCGTCAAGCACGCCAACCCGTGCGGGGTCGCCGTCGCCGGCTCGATCGAGCAGGCATACGAGCGGGCGCTGGCCGCCGACCCGCTCTCCGCGTACGGCGGCGTCGTCGTACTCAACCGGCCGGTGAGCGAGGCGTTGGGCGAAAAGCTGGCGGCGCAGTTCGTCGAAGTGCTCTTTGCGCCCGGTTACGACGAGGCCGCGCTCGAGCTGTTGCGGGAGAAGCCGGCGACGCGAATCCTCGAGGACCGCGAGCGGCGGCTTTCGAATCCCGGCGAGCGCGACTACAAGCGCGTGCTCGGGGGCCTGCTCGTCCAGGAGCGCGACTCGGACATCGAGGACAGAGACGGCATGGAGGTCGTCTGCGGCGCGCCGACCGAGATGGCCTGGGGCGACCTGCTCTTCGCCTGGCGGGTCTGCAAGCACGTCTCCTCGAACGCGATCGTGCTCGTCCGCGACCTGCGGACGATCGGGATCGGCGCCGGCCAGATGAGTCGCGTGGACGCGGTGCGGCTCGCTCTCGAGAAGGCACGCGAGCACGGTCATGAGCTGGCGGGCGCAGTGCTGGCGTCCGACGCGTTCTTCCCGTTCGCCGACGGCCCGCAGCCGCGCTCGGCGCCGGCGTGAGCGGCTTCATCCAGCCGGGCGGCTCGAAGCGCGACGGCGAGGTGATCGAGGCCGTCGAGCGCGCAGGCGCGACGATGGTCTTCACCAATCGCCGCCACTTCCGGCACTGACCGGCGACCGGAGTCGCGGCAGCTCGACCACCGAGGTCCGAAACAGCCATGTCCCTGCGGTTCCTTCCCCCCGGGGGACCCCCTCATGTTCTCCCCCGTGAACAAGCATAGGGCTGCGAGCCGCGCGTGTCCGTGACCGATCCGTGTCGATTCCGTGTCCTCTGAGCTTGGCGAAATACGCTCGGCCTGGTAGTCGTTCACAGACCCCAACGACCCAAGGAGCCCGATGACCCCCGCCGCTTCCGATCGCCGCTGGCTGACCCTCGCAATCGTGGGCGCCGCGTTTTTCATGACCATCCTCGACGTTGCGATCGTCAACGTCGCGATCCCGTCGATCCAGATCGACCTGCACATCAACGAGCAGACGGTGCAGTGGGTGATCACCGCTTACGCGATCACCTTCGGCGGCTTCCTCTTGCTCGGCGGGCGGATGGCCGACCTGCTCGGGCGGAAACGGATCTTCCTGGTCGGCCTGACGCTCTTCACGATCGCCTCGCTCGTCTGCGGCTTCGCCAACAGCTCCGGCGTCTTGATCAGCGCGCGCGCGGTACAGGGCCTCGGCGCAGCGATCATCTCGCCGGCAGCGCTGTCGATCGTGACCACGACATTCCGCGAGGGGGCCGAGCGGAACAAGGCGCTCGGGATCTGGGGCGCGCTCGGCGGCTCGGGCGCCGCAGCCGGCGTTCTCTTCGGCGGGATCCTGACGAAGTACCTCGGCTGGGAGTGGATCTTCTGGGTCAACGTGCCGGTCGGCATTCTCGTGTTCGTGCTCGCCGTGACTCTCGTGCCCGAGAGCAAGGCCGATCTGGGCCACCACCGCTTCGACGCGGCAGGCGCGGTCACGGTCACCGGAGGCCTGGCACTGCTCGTCTACGCGATCTCGAAGGCGCCCGACGTGGGCTGGGGATCCGCCAGGACGATCCTGCTCCTGATCCTCTCGTTCGCGATCCTCGGCGTCTTCGCCCTGATCGAGGTCCGCAGCCGCTCGCCGCTGGTGCCGTTCCGGATCTTCCGGTTGCGCACGCTCACGGCGGCGAACGTCGTCGGGTTCCTCCTCGGAGCGGTGATCTTCGCGAACTTCTTCGTGCTCACCCTGTACGTCCAACAGGTCCTCGGCTGGTCGGCTCTGAAGACCGGTGTGACGTTCCTGGCCACGGCCGGGACGACCGTGATCTGGGCCGGGGTCGCCCAGGCCCTCACGACGCGCTTCGGGCCGCGACCGGTGATCGTCACCGGGAATGCTCGTCCTCGCCGCCGCGCTCGCCTGGTACACGCAGATCCCGGTCGACGGCCACTTCTGGCCCGACCTACTGCCGGCATACATCATCTTCGCGCTCGGGCTCGCCTTCGCGTTCGTGCCCGTCTCGATCGCCGCCTTCATGCAGGTCGAGTCGGATGAGGCCGGGCTCGCATCAGGCTTGCTCAACACCTCGCAGCAGGTGGGCGGCGCAATCGGGGTCGCGGTCGCGGCCACGATCTTCACCACGCAGTACAAGAGCCTGCTGAAGACCGGCCATTCCCCGGCGGAGTCCTTCACCTCCGGCTACCAGCACGCCTTCTGGGCGCTGCTCGTGCTCGCCCTCGCGGGAGCGGTCGCGGCGTTCGTGCTCCTCGCCGGAACGCAGAAGCAACCAGAGCCAGTAGAAGTGCCCGTCTAGAGTTCGGCCCGTGCCCCGTGAGTACCCGACGTTGCTCGAGCTGGTTGGCGACACGCCGCTCGTGCGCCTCCAGAACGTCGTCCCCGACGACGCGGCGACCGTGCTCGGGAAGCTCGAGTTCCTCAATCCCGGCGGCTCGATCAAGGACCGGATCGCGATCACGATGGTCGAGGCGGCGGAGCGCGAAGGGAAGTTGAAGCCGGGCGGGACGATCGTCGAGCCGACCTCCGGCAACACCGGCACCGGCCTTGCGATCGTGGCCGCGCTCAAGGGCTACCGGTGCATCTTCACGATGCCCGACAAGATGAGCCGAGAAAAGATCTCGCTGCTCAAGGCCTTCGGCGCCGAGGTGATCATCTGTCCCTACGCCGTCGAGCCGGAGTCGCCGGAGAGCTACTACTCCGTCTCCGACCGGCTCGCCGAGGAGATTCCCGGCGCCTACAAGCCGGACCAATACCGCAACCCGAACAACCCGAGCGCCCACTACGAGACAACGGGGCCCGAGATCTGGGAGCAGACCAGCGGCGAGCTCGACGCGCTCGTGATCGCGGTGGGGACGGGCGGCACGGTCACGGGCACGGCGCGCTACCTCAAGGAGCAGAGTCCTGACTGTGCAGATCGTCGGCGCCGACCCCGAGGGCTCGATCTACACCTCCGGGCCCGAGAAGCAGCACCCCTACCTCGTCGAAGGGATCGGCGAGGACTTCTACCCGGAGACATTCGACCCCTCGGTGATCGACCGGTGGGTGACCGTCTCCGATCGCGACTCCTTCCTCACCGCCCGGCGGCTTGCGCGCGAGGAGGGGCTGCTCGTCGGCGGCTCCGGCGGCACCGCGGCCTGGGCGGCGGTCGAGATCGCAAAGGAGCTCGGCCCGGGCAAGACCGTCGTCACGCTCTTCCCCGACGGCGGCCGCTCGTACCTCTCGAAGTTCTACGACGACAACTACCTGATCGAGCTCGGGTTCCTCGAGCGGCACGAGCCCGCGCCGAAGGTGCTGGAGGTGCTGAGGTTCAAGCACCAGGACGAGGCGGAGGTGCCGGAGCTCGTGACGATCGAGTCGCACCAGAAGGTCGGCCAGGCGATCGACCTGATGCAGCGGTATTCGATCTCGCAGCTGCCGGTGATGCGGCACGGCTCGGCGGGCTCGCTCGCAGACGTCGTCGGCTCGCTGCAGGAGCGCGGGCTACTCGACCTGGTCTTCCGAAACCCGGACGCGCTCAACGAGGAGGTCGCGGCCGCGATGCAGCCTCCGCTGGCCGCCGTCGAGGCGAACGAGTCGGTGGACGAGGTCTTCGCGGCTCTGACCGGCGGCAGCGCGGCGGTCGTCGTCGCAACCGAAGGGAAACCGACGGGCATGCTCACACGCTCCGACCTGCTCGAATACCTGGCGCACGGGCGCGGGAACTCCAAGTGACCGAGCGGCTGGAAGCCCTGCTCCGGGACGCGTTCCCGGACGCCGAGGAGCTCAGCGTCGCGGATCGCACCGGCGGCGGCGACCACTTCCAGGTGACGGTCACGAGCGCACGCTTCGACGGACTCCCGCTGCTCGAGCAGCACCGCCTGGTCAACGACGCGCTTGCAGGCCCGCTCGCTGATGGCACCATTCACGAACTGAGGATCAAGACGAGAGGAAGTGACGAGCTCTGGACGCCGCTTGCGGCGGCGTTCTCAGGCCGGGCGGGCTTTGCTCGCGCGGCCGTCTGAAATGACCAGTCGATACAACTGAAAGGAACGCAGTGGAGCTAGGGATCAGATCAAGCAGATCATCGAGACCGAGGACGTGGCGTTGTTCATGAAAGGCACGCCCCAGTTCGTGATGTGCGGCAACTCCCAGCGCGCGCTCGAAGCGCTCCGCGCGGCGGGAGCGTCGGTCACCGCGGTGGACATCCTGCCCGACCCGCAGATCCGCCAGGAGCTCTCCGCGCTCTCCGGCTGGCCGACGATCCCGCAGGTCTTCGTCGGCGGCGAGCTGGTCGGCGGCGCCGACATCGTCGAGGAGCTGGCGCAGAGCGGCGAGCTCCAGCGGACGCTCGAGGAGAAGCTCGGATCCGAGTACCGAGGCTCCGGCGAAGAGCGCGTCGTCGCGCTGAGCTAGCGGCATGGACTTCGAGACCCGCGCCATCCACGAAGGGCAGGAGCCGGACCCGGCCACCGGTGCGCTGACGGTGCCGATCTACCAGACGTCGACCTTCGTCCAGGACGCGGTCGGCGAGAACAAGGGCTACGACTACTCGCGCTCCGGCAATCCGACCCGCACGGCGCTGCAGCTCTGCCTCGCCTCGCTCGAAGGCGCCGAGCACGGCGCCGCCTTCTCGTCCGGCCTGGGCGCGACCACGACGGTCATGCACCTCGTCAACCCGGGCGAGCGCGTGGTCTGCGTCAACGACGTCTACGGCGGCGTCTACCGGATGTTCTCGCAGGTCTACGCGCCGAAGGGCTACGAGTTCGATTTCGTCCCGGACGCCGAGGTCGCTGAGGCGATCGACGAGCGAACGCGCCTGGTCTGGCTCGAAACGCCGACGAACCCGCTCCTGAACCTCGTCGACATCAAGGCCGCGGCCGAGGCCGCACACGCCGTTGGCGCGCTGGTCGTGGTGGACAACACCTTCGCGACCCCGTACCTACAGCGCCCGCTGGAGCTCGGCGCCGACCTCGTCGTCCACTCGACGACCAAGTACCTCGGCGGCCACTCCGACCTGATCGGCGGCTTCGCGGCGACGAACGACCCGACCGTCGCGGAGCGCCTCTACTTCCTGCAGAAGTCGCTGGGCGCCGTGCCGAGCCCGTTCGACTCCTGGCTCGTGCTGCGCGGGCTGAAGACACTCGCGGTGCGCATGCGCAAGCACTGCGAGAACGCACACGCGATCGCGGACTTCCTCGACGGGCACCCGAAGGTCGAGCGTGTGCTCTACCCCGGGCTCGAGTCGCACCCGGGCCACGAGATCGCGAAGCGGCAGATGAGCGACTTCGGCGGGATGATCTCGTTCCTGGCGGAGTCGGAGGAGGAGGCGATCGCAATCTGCTCCCGCACCAAGATCTGGCAGCTGGCCGAGAGCCTCGGCGGCGTCGAGAGCCTGATCGAGCTCCCCGCGCAGATGACCCATGCCTCGACCGCCGATGCTCCTTTCGCGGCCCCGAACAACCTCATCCGGCTCTCGGTCGGGATCGAGTCGGCGGACGACTTGATCGCCGACCTCGAAGCCGCGCTCGTCCGCTCGGCGGCGACCGCCGGAACCTAGCCGGCCCGGCCGGTGTAGAGACGGCGACCTCTCGAAAGGAGCTCGCCGATGAAACGCCTCCTGTTCGTGCTCTGCGCCGCCGCCCTGCTCGCGCCGGCCGCGCTCGCCAAGGGACCCTCCGAGGCTTCGATCACGGGGCCCGGATTGAGCAAGGCGATCACGTTCAAGGGCATGGATGACGCCAGCAGGCTGACCGAGTACGCCGGCGTCTTCCCCGCCGTGTTCGGCCAGACGCCGAGCCCGATGCTGAAGGGCCGGCCGGCCGGGAAGCTCGGGCCGAAGTACACGATCCGGTACGTCGTCCCGGGCGGGAACTCGCAGACCTTCCACCTGAGCCAGGATCTCTACCCGTACGCGGTCGCCGGAGCCGTGACCTACATGAAGCCAGGCCAGCCGATCTTCGGCGCGAGGACGACCGGCGGCTGGTACCCGGCCGGCGCCGCGTTGAAGGAGCTGCTCGTCCGCGCCGGATTGCCGAAGTCCACCCCGCGGGCTTCCTCGGGTACCAATTTCGCGCTCGTCGCAGGCATCGGGATTCCCGGGGCGCTGGCGCTCGCGGGCGCCGCGCTGCTCGTCGCGAGGCGGCGCTCCAGGGCCTGAACCACCGGCCGCAGGGAGAGCGGCTTCGGTGCGTAGGATCACGGAATGCTTGCGCCGGAGCCGCTCGACCTGCGCCACCTCGGCCGCGAGCGCGTCATCGCCGCCTACCTCGTCCAGACCGAGGACGGCCTCGCGCTCAACGACTGCGGGCCGACGACCTGCGTTCCTGAGCTGAAGGCGCGCCTGGCCGAGCGCGGCCTCGAGTTGAGCGACGTGCGGCACCTGCTGCTGTCGCACATCCACCTCGACCACGCGGGCGCGGCGGGCGTGCTCGTCCGCGAGCACCCCGAGCTCCAGGTGCACGTCTCCGAGATCGGCGCGCCGCATCTGATCGACCCGTCCCGCCTCGAGGCGAGCGCGCGGCGGCTCTACGGCGACGAGTTCGACACGCTCTGGGGCGAGCTCGCGCCTGTGCCCGAGGGGAACGTCGTGGTCGTCGACACGCGGGTGATCGGCCTCGAATGCTTCCCCAGCCCCGGTCACGCTTCGCATCACGTCTGCTACCTCGACGGCGACGGAACGCTCTATGCGGGCGACGCTGCCGGCGTGCGGATCCTGCCGAGCAGCTTCGTGCTGCCCCCCACGCCGCCGCCCGAGGTCGATCTCGAGGCCTGGGCCGCCTCCCTGGACGAGATCGAGCGCCGCAGCCCAGAACGGCTGGCGCTGATCCATTTCGGCGTCGCCGAGGATCCGCAACGGCACCTCGGCGAGCTGCGCGAGCGGCTCGAGCGCTGGTCGGAGCGCGTCCGCGACGGCGCGAGCGAAGAGGAGTTCGGGGAGCTCGCCGCCGCCGACCTCGGCCCCGATCGCGAGGCCTACGAGCAGGCGATGCCGTTCTGGCAGTCGTATGCCGGGCTCAAGCGCTACTGGGAGAAGCAAGCTGCGTAAGCTCGGGGCCGCTCGGAGCCGCTCGCGGAGCGCGAGTTTCGGCTTCTCTTCTCCGGTCAGCTCGTCTCCCTGCTCGGAACGGCGGTCGCGCCGATCGCCCTCGCGTTCGCCGTGCTCGACCTGACCGGCTCGACGACCGACCTCGGCCTCGTCCTGACCGCGACCTGGGTACCCCAGCTTCTGCTCGTGCTCTTCGGCGGGGTCTTCGCCGACCGGCTCCCCCGCCATCTGGTGATGGTGGGCTCGAATCTGCTCAGCGGCGCGGCCCAGGGCGCAATCGCGGTGCTGCTGCTGACGCATCACGCCGAGCTCTGGCAGCTGATCGTGCTGCAGGTCGTGAGAGGAATCGCGATGGCCTTCTTCTGGCCCGCCTCGCAGGGGCTGATCCCGGAGACGGTGAGGCCCGGCCTGCTCCAGCAGGCGAACGCGCTGCTCGGGATGACGAAGAACGGCACGAACATCTTCGGCGCTGCCCTCGGCGGCGTGCTCGTGGCCACCGCGGGCCCGGGTTGGGCGCTCGCCTTCGACGGGGCCACCTACCTCGTGAGCGCGGCCGTTCTCGCCGCAATGAGGCTGAAGCGGGCCGAGCGGCTCGAGACGCCGAGCGTGCTGCGCGAGCTGGCCGAGGGCTGGAGCGAGTTCACCTCGCGCACGTGGCTCTGGGTGATCGTCGCTTCCGCCGCCGTCGGCAACACCGTTTGGATGGGGGCATCGATGGTCCTAGGCCCGATCGTCGCGAAGCAGTACCTCAACGGTGCGGCCTCCTGGGGCTTCATCATCGCCGCGCAGGGCGCGGGGCTCCTGGCCGGTGGCCTGCTGCTGTTGCGCTACCGCCCCCGGCGGTTGCTGCTCGTCGGAATGGGCGCCTTCTCGGTGGCGGCGCTTCCGCTCGTCCTGCTGGCCAGCGTGCGCTCGACCCCGGTGATCGCCGCGGGCTACTTCGTCGCCGGCGTCTCGCTCGAGATCTTCAGCATCACCTGGGCGACCGCGCTCCAGCAAAACGTGCCGCTCGAGAAGCTCTCGCGCGTCTCGGCCTACGACATGCTCGGCTCGATCGTCTTGGTCCCGCTGGGGCTGTCGCTTGCCGGGCCCGTGGCCGACGCGATCGGCCTGACGGAGGCGCTGTGGCTTGCCGCCGCGCTCGGCACCGCCTCGACGCTCGCCGCGCTGACGGTGCGAGACGTACGCGAGCTCCGCCGCCGCGACGACGTGGCGCCCGCCGTCGAGCCTGCATGGGAGCCCGTACCTTGAGCCTCTAGCGGCACGGCGTGATCCGGCGCAGGCCGGTCCCGTCGGCGCGGGCGACGAACACGCTCCACCCCGCGCACAGCCGGCGCTGAACGAAGGCGATGCGCGACCCGTCGGGCGACCAGGCCGGGTCGCTCCCGGAGCCGAGCCGCGTGACCCCGCTGCCGTCGGCCGCGGCCACGTCGAGCCGGCAGGTGCCGAAGAGCCCGCAGACCGTGACGAGCAGCTTCGTCCCATCCGGAGACCAGCGCGGCGCGCGGCTGTAGGCCGCGAACGTCCTCGTCAACGTCACGACCTGCTCCCCGGCGAAGCGGAAGACGCCGAGCGTGACGCCCTCCGTGTTCCGCTGCCAGAACGCGAGCGCCCTCCCGTCCGGCGACCAGGCCGGCGACGCGCCCTGCGGCCCGAGCGACCGCAGCCCCGTCCCGTCCGCACCGACGACGTAGAGCGTCTCCGGGCCGCCGATCGTGGTCGCGCGCGAGAAGGCGAGCCGGCTCCCGTCCGGCGACCAGGCCGGCGAATGGTCGAGGCGCCCGCGGGTTAGCCGCGTGCGGCTGCCGCCGCCGGCATCGACGCTGTCGATCGGCCCGCCCACGGCGCTGCGAACGATGGCGAGTCTCGTTCCGTCGGGCGACCAGGCGGCCTCGGCGCCCGAGCCGACGGCGTGCCGCTGCTTGCCGTCGCTCCGGATCACGTACACGCGGCCGTGCGAGCCGTACGCGATCCGTCCACCGCGCGGCGACCAGACCACCTGCGAGAGCGCCCCGGTGCGAGAGAGCCGCCGCAGCGGACCGCCGCCCGCGGCGGCCGTGACGACCGCGCTGCCCGCCCCGCTCGCCGAGGCGAAGGCGAGGCGCTGCCCGTCCGGCGACCAGGACGGCAGGGCGTAGCTCGGCGGCGACTGCCTCGCGGCGGCACCCCCGGCGCCGAGCGCCAGAGCCGCGGCGAGACCGGCCGCGATCCTCACCTGCGAAGCGCCTCCCGGTACGCGGCCAGGTAGTCGCCGACCATCCGCTCGGGCGCGAAGCGCTCCTCGGCGTAGCGGCGGCAGTCGAGCGGGTCGATGGCGTCGGCCAGCTCGAGCGCGGCCGCCATCTGCTTGTAGTTGTCGACGATCACGCCGCCCTGGCCCTGGTCCATCACCTCGGGCACGGCGCCGTGGCGGGTCGCGATCACCGGTGTGCCGCAGGCCATGGACTCGATCATCACGAGGCCGAACGGCTCTTCCCACTCGATCGGGAAGAGCGTCACACGGGCGTCCTGGAGCAACTCGACCTTCGTGCCGTGGTTGACCTCGCCGAGGTACTCGATCCCGCCCTTGCCGAGGTGGGGCTCCACGAACTCCGCGAAGTAGTCCTGCTCCTTCTGCTCGCGCACCTTCCCCGCGAGCTTCAGCGGCAGCCCGAGCTCCATCGCGACCGAGACCGCGCGGTGGGCGCCCTTCTCGTGATTCATGCGGCCGAGGAAGAGCAGGTAGTCGCCGCGGTGAGGCTGGCACGGGTAGTGCTCGAGGTCGAGCGCGTTCGGGATGTTGGCGACCCAGTTCAGGTCCGGCTTCGGCAGGCGCTGGTTGAGCGAGAGCGAGATCAGGCCGACCTGCGGGGAGACGCGGCCGATCGACTCGTAGACGTGGCCGGGCTCGCCGTCGAGCGGCCCGTGGACGGTGTGCACGACCGGTGTGTCCACGAGCCCGCCGAGCACAGCGCCGAGCGGGCCGGTGTGGTCGTTGATCACGTCGAAGTCGCCCGCGCGCTCGTAAGCCGCAAGCGTGTGCCGCAGCTCCGGCAACGACCGCCCGATCAGCTCGCTGGGCGCGTGCTCGAAGACCGACGCGAGGGTCGCCTTCGAGCGCGAGTCGCCTGAGGCGAACATCGTCACCTCGTGGCCCTGCTCGACGAGTCCGTCGGCGAGCAGCGAGACGATCCACTCGATCCCGCCGTAGCCCGTCGGCGGGACGGGGAACCAGGGCGGGCTGAGGATCGCGATCCGGAGTTGCTCGTCGCTCATGCTTCCTCCACCGTCACCCGCCCGTGATCCAGGCGGACGTCCCATTGCCGGTCGAACGCGCGCAGGCCGCTGAGCCGCAGCGAGCGCCCGGCCCAGGAAGGAAGCTCCTCCGGCGCGAGCGTCTCGAGCTGGTGTCGCCGCCGGTCAGGCTCGAGGCCGAGCAGCACCTGCAGCAGCAGCACCGGCGTCCCGGCGGCCCAGGCCTGCGGGCGCGCGGCGGTCGGGTAGGCGATCGGGAACGGCGTCTCGGCGCGCGGAAGACCCGCGAAGACCTCCGGGAGCTGGTAGCCGAAGTGCTGCGAGGCGCCGAGCATCCGGCGGACGATCCGCTGCGCCTCGGGCCAGCGCGCCTGCTTCGCGAGCCCGTGCGCGATCAAGGAATTGTCGTGGGGCCAGACCGTGCCGTTGTGGTACGAGAGCGGGTTGTAGCCGGCGTCGCCGCTGGACATCGTCCGGACCCCCCACCCCGACCAGAGCTCCTCGCCCATGAGCGAGTCGACGATCGCGTCCACGCGCTCGCTCGGGACGATTCCGCTCCAGAGCAGGTGCCCGATGTTGGAGCAGAGCGAGTCCACCTGCCGCTTCTCCCCGTCGAGCGCGAGCACGTAGTAGCCGCCGCGCGCGTCCGTCCAGAACTGCTCGTTGAAGGCCCGCCGCAGCTCCTCGGCCTCGCGCTCGAGCCGGTCGGCGAGCTCGCGGTCGCGCCAGACCTCGCGCGCCAGCTCGGCCGTCCGCAGCTTCGCGTCGTAGACGTAGCCCTGCACCTCACACGGCGCGATCGGCGCGTGGGCGATCGTCCCATCACTGAAGCGCTGCGAGTCGTGCGAGTCCTTCCACGACTGGTTCTCGAGACCCCGTGGTGTACGCCGCTCGTATTCGACGAAGCCGTCGCCGTCCCGGTCGCCGTACTCGTCGATCCAGTTGAGCGCCTTCAGCGCGGGCTCCTTCAACGAGCGTACGAACGAGGAATCGTCGGTCCAGCGCCAGACCTCCGAGAGGAGCACGAGGTAGAGCGGCGTCGCGTCCACGGTGCCGTAGTACGTGCGGAACCAGTTCTTCGCGGCCTTGCCGGAGCGGAGCTCGTGGACGATCTTGCCCGGCTCGGCGTCCACGTCGGCGTTGTCCTCGCGGGCCTGGAGCTCGGCCAGCACCTCGAGCGCCGTGCGCGCCAGCTCCGGGCCGAAGAGCAGCGTCTGCAGGCACGTGATGATCGTGTCCCGGCCGAAGACGGTCATGAACCACGGCATCCCGGCCGCGGGCATCCGACCGGTGCGACCGGCACCGCGCATGCGCAGCGAGGCGAGGTCGGAGACGGACTGGAAGAACGAGCGGCCGATCAGCTCCCAGTCGGCCCGGATCTGCGGCACGCGCAGCTGCCAGGCGGCGAGCGACTCGCGCACGCGCGTGACCTCCTCACCGAAGCGCCTCTCCGCCGTGCGCGGGGCGAGTGTGTCGCCGTCGATCGATGCGACGATGTCCAGCCGCAGCTCCCAGGTCTCGCGGGGCTCCAGCTCGAGCCGGTAAATCACCTTTCCGTCCTGACCTCTCCGCGGTGGGTCAAGATCACCTGCGTCCGCGCGCTGTCCTCTGGGTCGACCCCGTCTTCCTCGAGCAAGAACTGGTTGTGCTCGTCCTCGTACCGGCCGTGCACCGGGGGCGGCAGCGGCTTCGCGCGCTCCGGGTCGCCGAGCGCGAAGTCGTGCTCCTTGACCGAGAGGATGTCCGCGAAGTCGGTGGCCAGCTCGAGCGCCAGCTCGAACGCGAGCGGCTCCATCGTCTGGTTCTGGACGACGATCCGGTCCTGCATGCCGTCGCCGACGAAGCGGTGCCGGATGATCGAGATCGAGTCCTGCGGCAGCCCGTCGGCGAGCGGGTTGCGCAGGTAGAACGCCGCCGAGAAGTACTCGACCTTGCCGTTGGAGAGGAGCAGCGGCTTCTCGCCGTTGAGCGTCAGGCGCAGAAGCGAGAGGAAGCGCGTGTCGTCGGCGAAGAGGCCCTGCGTCTCCCCGTCGATGTCGCCGCGCTCGTCGCAGATGCAGAAGGTCGAGCCCTCGAGGATCGTGATCGCCACGCTACGCGTCCTGGGATCTGACGATGCGGACGGGGCTCGACTGGGCCAGCGCCTTGACCACGAGCTCGTCGATGTTGACGTGCTTCGGGCGCGTGACCGCGAACACGACGCACTCCGCGACGTCGTCGGGCGTGAGCGGCTCGACATCGGCGTAGACCGCGCCCGCCTTCTCCTCGTCGCCGCGGAAGCGCACGCGCGAGAAGTTCGACTCGACGAGGCCCGGGTCGACGGTTGTGACATGGATCGGGCGGCCCAGCAGGTCCTCGCGGAGCGCGTAGGAGAACCCGCGCACCGCGAACTTCGAGGCCACGTACACGGCCGCGTTCTCATACGCCTGCCGTCCCGCGATCGAGCCCATGTTGACGATGTGGCCGCCGTCGCGCAGGTGCGGCAGACAGAGGCGGGTCATGCGCATCAGCCCGTGCACGTTGGTCTCCAGCACGGTCTCCTCGTCCTCCTCGCTGCTCGCGTCGAAGGGATCGCGCCCCAGGCCAAGGCCCGCGTTGTTGACGAGGATGTCGAGCCCGCCGAGCTCGCGCGCGGCCTCCTCCACGAAGCGCTCGCAGCTCGCGGGGTCGGTCACGTCGAGCTCGAGCTTGAGCTCCGTCTCGAGCTGATCGGTCCGCCTCGCGCCGCCCGCGACCGTCGCGCCCGCCTGGGCCAGGGCGTGCGCAACGGCGGCGCCGATCCCGCTCGAGGCGCCGGTGACGATCGCGGTCTTGCCCTCGAGCCCAGCCACGAACCCGGACTCTAACGTGAGGCGAGCGGGAGGTTGCCCTCGCGCGCAAGGGCGGGCGCGTGCTCGACCTGGAGCGTGGTGTGGCTGAGGCCGAACCGCTCCGCCAAGAGCGCCGCCAGCTCCTGCCGCAGGCCGTGGCAGTCGGCGCCCGCCTCGACGAGCACGTGCGCCGACAGCGAGGGAAAGCCGCTCCCGACGGTCCAGACGTGCAGGTCGTGCACCTCCACGACCTCGGGCAAGGCCAGCATCGCCTCGGCCACCTCCCGGGGCTCGCTCGGCGCGACCTCGAGCAGGATCCGAGTGGACTCCCGTAGGAGCACCCAGCTCGACCAGAAGATCAGCCCGGCCACGACGAGGCTCGCCACGGGGTCGGCGCGGTTCCAGCCGGTGGCGAGGATCACGCCTCCGGCGACGGCGGTGCCGGCGAAGGCGGCAAGATCGGTCACGACGTGAAGGAAGGCGCCGCGGACGTTGAGGCTGTGGCGGCTCGGGCGCGCGAGTAACGCGGTCGCCACGAGGTTCACCGCGATGCCGGCCAGCGCCAGCGCCAGCACGATTCCGCCGCGCACCTCGGGCGGGTCGATCAGCCGCCGGACCGCCGTGTAGACGATCACGACCCCGACGACGAGCAGGGTAATCCCGTTCACGTGGGCGGCCAGGATCTCCAGGCGGCGAAAACCGAAGGTCCAGCGCCCGCGGGCGGGCCGGCCGGCGAACTGTGGCCGCCCCCAGTGCGAGCACGAGCGCGGCGGCGTCGGTGAGCATGTGCCCCGCGTCGGCGAGCAGCGCGAGCGACCCGGCGAGGATTCCGAAGACGACCTCGCCCGCCATCAGCCCGAGGATCAGCGCAAGGGCGAGGGCGAGCGGGCGCCGCGCGGTGGTGTGCTCGTGCGTGTGACTCATAGATTCATTCTTGCTGCCGCGATGCGCTCCGGCGGCGTCGGGTGGGTGAAGAGCAACGCGTAGAGCAGCGGCGGCGGGTCGAGGTCGGACAGATTCGCGAGCGCCAGGCGCCGGTGCATCCGCTCGAGCGCCTCGCCGTCACCGGTCAGCTCGAGCGCGAAGCGGTCGGCGGTGCGCTCCCAGCGGCGCGAGAGCCACGTCTCGAAGGGCAGCGCGGCAATCTCGAGCAGCCAGAGGATGAGCAGGACGAGCGGCACGACACGCGGATCGCCCGGCCCCGAGGCCCCGCCCGCCGAGAGGAGCCACGACCAGGAGAGCAGCCCCCAGATGATCAGCACCGCCGCCGCCGCGCCGGCCATCCCAAGCAGCGTCCCAGCCGCGACGTGCCGGAAGCGCCGGTGCCCGAGCTCGTGCGCGACCACGCCACGCAGCTCGTCGGCCGGTGCGTCCTCCAGAAGCGTGTCGTAGAGAACGAGCCGCCGCGTCGGGCCGAGGCCAGAGACGTAGGCGTTGTGCTTACGCGTTCTCCGGCTCGCGTCGGAAACGAGCATCGTGCGCACCGGCACCCCCGCCCGCTCCGACAGACCGCGCAGGTCGCGAGCCAGCTCCTCGTCCGGCAGCGGCCAGAAGCGGTTGAAGAGCCGCTCGAAGAGCAGCGGCGCGAACAGGCTCAGAACGAGCGTCAGGAGCGCCGCCCCAGGCGCGACGACGAGCGGCCACCAGCCGGGCCAGGCGCGCGCGGCACCGACGAGGGCCACGAGCCCAAGCCCGGTCAATGCTGACCCCAGCACGAGCCCTTTCACCACGTCGACGAGCCAGGCCCGAAGGGACTGTGTCGAGAAGCCCCAGCGCCGCTCGTAGGCCCAGCCGCGCCAGGCCGAGAGCGGCAGCCGCACGAGCGCACCCACCCCGAGCACGAGCGCCGTCAGCTCCAGCGTGCGAGCCCACCACGGCCCCGACGTCACGTCCCAGAGCCAGTCTCCCGGCGGCCCGAACGCAATCGCGGCCAGCACCGCGAGCTGGAGCGCGAGATCCGCGCCCAGCGCCAGGTACAGCGGCCGGTGGTAACGGCGTGCCCGCTCGATTTCGTCCGCTGCAAACAGATCCGAAGCGTTCACGTCGAAGTACGTGAGCTTAGTGACATCTACACTTCGAAAATGACGGCCGGACCGGTTGCCGGAGGGCTCGCTTCGAGCGAGGACTCCCGGGAGCTCACCGACCAATGGCGGGCGCTGAGGCGCGCGGCCACCGCGGTCGCCGTCCTCTCCAGCCCCGCCCTCTTCGTCTTGCTCCACAAGCACGAAGGCTGGTCGATCGGCTGGTCGCTGCTCGCCACCGCGCTGGCGGTGTTCGCCTTCCGCGGCGGCCTCGACCTGCTCTTCCGCCGGTTCATCCAGTGGCCGAGCCTGTTCGGGATCGACAGCCCCGAGGTGCGCGAGGAAGACGTCGTCGCCCGCCGCCGCGTCTGGTTCTGGCGCTTCTGGTACCGCATCGCCTGGGCGATCGTGCTGGTGATCCTCGGCATCTACGTCGTACGCGTGCTCACGGACGGGTTCGACGATGCGAGCCTGCTCGGCACCGCCGGCGACGTCTACCACGGGATCCTGAATGGGCTGCAGGCGATCCCCGGCTTCGTCCCGATCGGCCTCTACTTCTTCGCGTTCTTCATCTTCAACTTCCTGATCCTGATGGGCCCGCTGATGCTGATGGGCATCACGCAGATCCGCGGCTTCGAGCCGGGCGACGCGGACTGGGGCGTCAGGCTCGACGACGTTCGCGGCCAGGCCGAGGCGAAGGAGGAGGTGCGCCGCGTCGTCTCGCTCTGGCAGTCCGGCGAAGCGTTCGAGCAGGCGGGCGGGAAGCGGGAACGCGGGCTGCTCTTCCTGGGCGCGCCGGGAACCGGCAAGACGATGCTGGCGAAGGCGATCGCGACCGGCTTCAACTCGCCGATCGTCACCATCCCCGGCTCCGGCTTCGCGCAGACCTTCATGGGAATGGACGCCGTGATCGTGCGCTGGATGGCGCACAAGGCCAAGAAGCTCGCGCGCAAGTGGGGCGGCCAGTGCATCGTCTTCATCGACGAGATCGACGCTGTCGGCATGCGCCGGCAGGCGCTCGGCGGCGGCGGGATCGGCGGAATGAGCACGCCGAGGCCGATGAGCTTCCACGACCTCTGCTTCTACGGCCCCAACGGCGCGCTCAACCCGAGCGAGGACCTGATCCTCGAGTCCCGCGCCTGGCGCGAGCGGGTCTTCGCAGCCCGGGCGCCCGCGCCGCCGGTGCCTTCGCCGCTCGTCACGCGCGTCGGCGGCCTGGTCAACCAGGTCTTCCCCGGGATGATGGGCGGCGGCATGGGCGGGCTGGCGCTCAACCAGCTGCTCGTCGTGATGGACGGGATCGACAACCCGCCGTTCTTCAAGCGGATGTGGACGAACCGCCTGAACACCTTCCTCGACGCGACCTACGTGATCCCGCGACGCATCCGCGGACGCTCGATGCGGCTCCCGCAGTCGAAGCCGAGCGGGAACCAGATCTACTTCATCGGGGCGACCAACGTGCCCATGGAGATGCTCGACCCGGCCCTCACCCGCGCCGGCCGAATGGGCCGCCACGTCTGGTTCCGCACGCCGACGAAGACCGACCGGCTCGACATCTTCGACCTCTACCTGGCGAAGGTGGCGCACGACGACGACCTCGACACCGAGAAACGCCGCGACGAGCTCTCGCGGGTGACCAACGGCTACTCGCCGGCGATGATCGAGCAGGTCTGCTCGATGGCGCTCACCCACGCCCACCACGACGGGCGGCTGGAGTTCGCCTGGAGCGACATCGTCGAGGCCATGACCACCGTCGAGTCGGGCACCGCGATCGGGACGGAGTACATCCCCGAGGAGACGCGTGCGGTCGCCTTGCACGAGGCCGGCCATGCCGCCACCGCCCACGTCTACATGAAGGGCGCCGAGTCGACGCGGCTCTCGATCCGCCGGCGCGGAGCCGCGCTCGGCCACCACCAGGCGCGCGAGAAGGAGGAGCGCTTCAGCTCCTGGCGCTCGGAGGAGATCGCGCAGCTGATCTGGGCGCTCGGAGCGATGGCCGCCGAGCGGGTCTTCTACGGCGAGAACTCGACCGGCGTCGGCGGCGACGTCCAGAGCGCGACCGCCCGCGCTGCCTGGATGGTCGGGGCCTGCGGCATGGCGCCGGAGCGCCTCGAGCTGGCCGGGACGACGAACGGCAAGGTCGTGCGCAGGACCAAGGCCGCCGCCGACGAGAAGCGCGACCAGATCATGCAGCGCTTCGAGCAGCTCGGGCTCCAGATCATGAACCGCACCGGCAACGGGGGCGCACTCGGTCACGACCCGCTCGCCGGCGTGCTCGGCGACCATGACAAGCGGGCCCTGGCGGCGCAGCTCCTCGGCCAGGCCTACGTGACCGCCTACGCGCTGATCGCGCACAACAAAGCGGCGGTCGAGAAGATCGCCGAGGCGCTGATCGAGAAGCGCGAGCTCTTCGGCGACGAGCTGGTGGAGATCCTCGAGTCGGCGAGGCTGAAGATCCCCGAGATCGATCTGACCCAGGAGAAGGCATGGCCCGCGGTCTAGGCACCCGCAGCCGCTTCCTGGTCGCCTACCTCCTCCTCGGCGCCGCCGTCGGCACCGGGATCGGCGTGTTCGTCGTGCTGCTGCAGCGCCCAGGCCCCGAGCCCCCGCCGCAATGGTCGAGCTGGAAACCCCCGACCGGCAGCACCCTCGTCACCACACAACAGATCGCAGTGCACGTCGGCAGCGCCTACCGCCTCCCGAGCGGCAACCGTCTGAACCGGATCGTGATCGGCGCGCCCGGCCAGGCCCAGAACACGGTGCGGGCGATCGGGATCCAGAAGACGCTCCAGCCGAAGAACCTCGGGGACTTCGAGCTCTACGACCAGAACCGGAGCGTGATGTACGTCATGTGTGGAGGAGTGGGCAAGGACTGCAAGATCACGGAGGGCAAGGCGAGCGTCGAGCGCGGCGCGGTGCTCAGGCGAGAGGCCCTCGAGCTGGCGCTCTACACCCTCAAGTACGCGAAGCCGATCGACAACGTCGTCGTGTTCGTCCCGCCGGGGCCGAAGGAGACGAAGCTGTCGAGCGCACTGTTCTTCCGGCGCCAGGATCTGGCCGCCCAGCTCGACAAGCCGCTGAGGACGACGCTGCCGCACAACCGGCCGCCGCTCCCCGGAGGAATCGACCCGGCCGAGAAGACGACCGTCGACGCACTCACCGCCGAGCGCCTCTACCGGTACCTCGGCGTTGCGAACGCGAACGACTTCGGCCAGGTTGTCGTGCTCCAGCCCGCCTGACGGTCAGGCGAGCACCAGGAACGCGCAGGGCCGCGGCTCGTCGGGAAACGGCGCTCGGCCGACCTTTGCGACCACGAGCCGGCCGCGAACGTTGGGCAGCTCGAGCTCGTCGCCCGGCTCCGGTGGCCCGCCGTCGCGCTCCACAAGCAGGTAACGCGCAGGGGTCGGAACGAAGAGCAGGTGTGACGCGGGCGCTTCGGGCGCCTCGACCAGCTTCAGCTTGGTGAACTCGCTGCGCAGGCGCTCGATCTCATCCTGCAGCCGGGAGTTCTCCGACTTGAGGAGGTCGAGCTGGGAATCCTGTTCGGGGACGATCTCGAGCGACGTCAGCTTGACCGGGTCCAGGGAGACGACGTTATCGTCGTGCTCGTCCCCGCGCCCACGCCCTTCGCGGTGACGCCGGTCGATCTCGGCCCACAGGCCCGTGCCGAAGCCGCGCTCGGTCTTGAGCTCGACGCCGTACTGCTCTGCGAGGGCGATCGCCAGCGCGGGACCGGAGACGTAGCCGCGCTCGACGAGGATCGCGCCCAGCAGCCGGCCGGTGTCGGCCTGCTCGGCGAGCGCCAGCTCGAGCTCGTCCTTCGTGACGAGGCCCTTGGTCACGAGCAGCTCGCCAAGGGGACGCCGAATGTTCTCCGCAGCTTCCACGTGCCCTGTATCGGCCAAAAGCCCGCCGTTCTGAAGGTGAATGACGTCGACAACCGTTGACACGCGTGTAACACTACCCCGGGAGGTACCGGCGACGAGGGCTGCGGCAGTCACTCGCGCCGCATTCGAAAGAGAAGGGGTCATCTTGCTGGCTTGGGGAGTGTTTCTGCGTCGCTCGCTGACGATCGTGATCGGCTGCTTGGTAGGTGTGGCGTTCGCCGCCAACGCGTACGCCGCGGGCCCGACCTTCGTGCCCGCCGCGAGCTCGCCCGTCGCAGTCGGCCTGGAGCCCCACTCGATCGTGAGCGCCGACTTCAACCTCGACGGCCGTACGGATCTCGCCACCGCGAACATCAGCTCCGACAGCGTCTCCGTCCTGCTCGGCAACGGCAACGGGGGGTTCGCACCGGTCGCGTCGGCGCCGGTCGGCGACCAGCCGCACTCGCTCGCCGCCGGCGACTTCAACCGCGACTCGAAGATCGATCTCGCGGTCGCGAACGCGGGAGCCGACACGATCTCCGTCCTGCTCGGGAACGGGGCCGGCGGGTTTCACGACGCGGCCGGGTCGCCGTTCGCGGCCGGCGACGGGTCCTGGTACATCGTCACGGTGGACCTGAATCACGACCAGAAGCTCGACCTCGTCGTCTCGAACGTCTACGGCACCGGCCAGTTCGGGCTCGGCACGTCTGTTTCGGTCTTCCTCGGCAATGGTCATGGCGGCTTCGCCGAAGCGCCGGGCTCGCCGCTCACCGCGGGACTCGTTCCGTACGGAATCGCAGTGGCCGACCTGAACCGTGACGGCAGCCCCGACCTGGCGATCGCAGGGCAGTTCGGCAGCACCGTCTCGATCTTCCTTGGGAACGGCCTCGGCGGGTTCGCCGAGGCGACGGGCTCGCCTATCGCCCTTCCCGGCCGTGCCAACTCGTGGATCGCCGCCGGGGACGTCGACCGGGATGGCAAGCTCGATCTCGCGGTTGCGAACCAGGCCGCGCGGAACGCGACCGCGGCCCAGGACGTCACGATCCTGCTGGGCGACGGCGCCGGTGGCTTCGCCGAGGCCCCCACGTTGCCCGTCGACAGCGGCGGCCAGGGCACGACCGCGTCGTGCGCCGCGATCCTCGACGGCGACGGCAGGCTGGATCTCGCGACGACGAACATCTTCGCCGCCGAGGCGCCACGCAGCGTCTCGGTCCTCCGCGGCGACGGGCACGCAGACTTTGCGTCCGCTCCCGGCTCGCCGATTCCCGTCGGGGCCCAGTCCTTCGCACTCGCGCTCGGCGACCTCAACCGCGACGACAAGCCCGACCTCGCCGTTGCCAACACCGGCTCGAACAGCGTGACAATCCTGCTGAACACGACCCCGTTCGCCCGCGACCTCCTGGCCGCCCTGCGCAGCGACGTCGCCCAGGCGCCGATCGGCTTCGGGCTCCCACAGCGGCTCCTGGCCGACCTGCTAGCCGCGGACGTGGCCCTGCGTGTCCCGTTCGCAAAGACGGCCGCGTGCGCGGCCCTACGCCGTTTCGTCGCTGACGTCGAGGCCAGCGCCGGCAAGCAGGGCCTCACCGTCGCAACCGCGGCCAACTGGGTCGGCCGGGCGGGGAGATCGAGGACGCGGCCGGCTGCGAGACCTGATGGGCGG
>CAVXZG010000017.1:0-49156 GCA_963766375.1 uncultured Actinomycetes bacterium
TTGGCGCGGCGTACGCGAGATCTGCGATCGCTACGAGATTCTGCTCTGCGCGGACGAGGTGATCACGGGCTTCGGGCGCGTCGGCGCGTGGTTCGCCTCCGAGCGCTACGACATCCGCCCCGACCTGATCACGTGCGCGAAGGGCCTCTCGTCGGCCTACGCGTCCATCGGCGCGGTCGTCGCGACCGACCGCGTGATGGAGCCGTTCCTCGAGAGCTCGCGGATGTTCACGCACGGCATCACCTTCGGCGGGCACCCGGTTCAGGCCGCGATCGCGCTGAAGAACATCGAGATCATGAAACGCGAGCGGATCGTCGAGCGCGTGGCGGCCGAGCAGGACAACGTCCGCGACACGCTCGCCCAGCTGCTCGAGCTGCCGATCGTCGGCGACCTGCGCGGAACCGGATTCTTCTACGCGCTCGAGCTCGTCAAGGACAAGGAGACCCGCACGACGTTCACGGACGAGGACTGCGAGAGGCTGCTGCGAGGCTTCCTCACGCCGCGCATGTTCGACGCTGGTCTCATCTGCCGAGCCGACGACCGCGGCGATCCCGTGATCCAGATCTCGCCGCCGCTCGTCGCCGGGCAGGCCGAGTTCGACAAGATCGTCGGGATCCTCGGCGAGGTGCTGACGGAGGCCTGGGAGCGAATCTGAGACCCAGCGTCCCTCCCGGCGCGGCAACGCCGTGGTGGATCCAGGAGGCGCTCGCCGCGGAAGGCGTGGCCGAGCCGGCGCCGCCGCTCGAGGGCGAGCTCGAGGCCGACGTCGCGATCGTCGGCGGCGGCTACACCGGGCTCTGGACGGCGCTGGCCCTGAAGGAGCGCGATCCGGACCTCGCCGTGGTCGTGCTCGAAGCAGAGGAGTGCGGCCTGGGGCCGAGCGGGCGAAACGGCGGCTTCGTCCACGGCTACTGGAGCCACCTGCCCCGGCTGCGCGAGCGCTTCGGCGACGAGGGCGCGCTGGCGGTCGCACGCGCCGGGGACCGCATCGTTCCGGGGATTCGCGACTTCTGCGAGCGCCACCAGGCGGATGTCTGGCTGCGCGAGGGCGGCATGCTGCGAGTCTCGGCCGCCCGGGCGCAGGACGCCGCGGTTGGGGACGAGGTCGAGGCCGCCCGTGAGCTCGGCAGTCCCGAGGAGGCAGTTCTCCTCGAAGGGGAGGCCCTGGCCGAGCGAATCCGCTCGCCGCGCTTCCGCAAGGGCGTCTTCATGCGCGACGGCGCGACGGTGCAGCCGGCCCGCCTCGTGCGAGCGCTGCGCCGCGCCGTCCTCGCCTGTGCTCCCGTGCACGAGCACTCGCGGGTGACGAGGATCGACGACGGACGGGTCGAGACGGCGCGCGGCCGCGTGCGCGCGAAGGACGTCGTCGTCGCCACGAACGCGGCGGCGGCAGGCTGGAAGCCCCTGAGCCGCCGCCTGACCGTGTTCGGCAGCTACGTCGTCCTGACCGAGCCGGTGCCGGAGCTGCTGGAGCAGATCGGCTGGACCGGGGGCGAGGCGGTCTTCGACGGCCGGATGTTCCTCCACTACTTCCGGACGACGAACGACGGCCGGGTGCTGATGGGCAGCGGCTCCGGGCCGATCGGCTACGGCGGGCGGCTCGACGCGCGCTTCACCGAGGACGCGGCCACCGGAGCCCGAGCCGAGCAGGGCCTGCGCCGGCTCCTGCCCGGCCTCGCGGACGCGCGCATCACGCATTCGTGGGGCGGGCCGATCGACGTCTCCTCCGACCACCTGCCCTTCTTCGGCACGGTTCCCGGCACACGCATCCATTACGGCGCCGGCTACTCGGGCCACGGCGTCGGCCCGAGCTGGCTCGGCGGGCAGATCCTCGCGCGGCTCGTCCAGGGCGTGGACGACGAGCTGACCCGCCTGCCGCTCGTCACGCGGCGGGTGCCGAAGCTGCCGCCCGAGCCGCTGCGCCGCCTCGGCGGCGGGCTCGTCCGCGCCTCGATCATGGCGTGCGAGGAGGCCGAGGAGGAAGGCCGACGCCCGTCGCTCGCCGCTCGGGCCGGCGCTGCCCTGCCGCGCCTGCTGCGCATGTCGGTCGGCACGCGATAATCGAAGCCGACGGTCTTCTCCGGCGCGTGGAGCGAGCATGCGCGGACGCCGGGATCGAGGTTGGACCCGATGCGGACTTCGTGGTGGGTCAGGGCCTCCAGATCCTCGAGGCGATGGCGTCGGGCCGCGCCGCCTACGTCTACGGCGAGGAGGGCGGTGACGGCTGGGTCACGCAAGAGCGCTACGAGCTGCTCGAGGCCGACGGCTTCTCCGGGCGCGCCGAGGCGAGCGCGACCGACTTCGAGCGACTGCGCCGCGACCTCGACGCCTACGACCCGGCGATGGGCCCGTCCAACCGCGAGCTCGCCCTGGCCCACAGCGCACGCGACCACGCCCAGGAGCTGCTGAGGATCTTCGACTCCCTCGCCCCGCGTCGCGACCCGGTGGACGCACCGCTTCGCGAGCTCGCGCGCCTGGTCCGGGTCGAGGCGGCCACGGCCGGCCGAGCGGATGTCGGCGGCGGCCGAGGCCTACGAGGCCAAAGCAAGGGCTCGGGAGCTCGAGCGGGAGCTCGCCGAGGCACGCGGACGCAACGAGAGGCTCAGCGACCGGGTCGCCGAGCTCGAGCAGGCGCTACGCGAGGCGAAGGAGCGCGAGGAAGCGGCCACGGCGGCGGCCGCAGAAGCAGGGCGGCGTCCGCGGCCTGCTCGGCCGCGAAGGGAAAGTCCCCCAACCGAGGGATGACCGATCGGCGCTCCGCCCCGATGGTGATTTCGAGACATAAAGCGCCACCAAGAGCTCAGCGGCCGAGCTCGTCTCACCAGAAACCATGGCCGCCAACCGCAAACTCCTCGCCGCCGCCTTCGCGGCAATCTCCTTCCTGACAGCCGGGCCCGCGAGAGCTGCCGTCGGCCGCCCGGTGCAGACCGCCCCCGCCGCCGGGGCCGTCGTGCAGTTCCTGCCGGCGATGGCCTGGACCGCCGTGCCGGGCGCCGACAAGTACCAGTTCCAGATCAGCGCCGACGAGGGCATGAACTCCCCGGTGCTCGGCGCGGGGAAGGACAACTTCTTCACCAACAACACGCGCGCGACGCTCCTGAAGACGGTTCCGAACGGCACCTACTGGTGGCGCGTCCGCGCGACGAATGCCGCCGGCGAGATCTCGGCCTGGACCCAGCCGCGCTCGTTCCGCAAGCTGTGGAACGTGCAGCCGGCGCTCCAGAGCCCCGGCTCGGGCGCCTCGCTGAGCTTCCCGGCCAACCCGGTCGTGCTCAACTGGTCAGCCGTCGCCGGCGCGGCCCACTACCTCGTTTCCGTGGCGAGCGACCCCACCCTGGGCTCGCTCGTCCTCAAGTACTCCAACCAGGACGACCCCAAGGGACCGCCCAACATCGCCGCCAACTCGGCTGCGATCACCACCGCGCTGGCGCCGGGCTCGTACTACTGGAGCGTCATGCCGGTCGACGCCGAGGGCAACCGCGGCGTGGCCACCCCCGTCGCGTCGTTCAACTGGCTCTGGCCCTCGACGACGACGCCCCTGCTCGAGGATCTGAACGCCGCACCAGAGGCGTTCGACCCGCGCTTTTCCTGGACTCCGGTCCCCGGTGCCGCACGCTACGAGGTCGAGGTCAACTCTTCGGTCGACTTCGCGCCCGGCTCGAAGGTCTGCTGCACCGGCGCGAGCATCGCGACCTCGCTCTCGCCGGTGACCCTCCTCAAGGACAACGTCTACTACTGGCGCGTCCGGGCGCTCGACCCGGATGGCAACGCCGGCGTCTGGAACGTGGGGCCGTCGTTCACGAAGACCTTCGACAAGGTCGCGCCGGCCGGGCCGGTGACCGGGACGAGCATCAAGAACCTGCACATGCGCGACAACCTCGGCGATCCGGGTGTCGACGCCGACCTCGGCACCGCCGGCTACCAGACTCGGGTCCCGGTCGCGACCTGGGATCCGGTGCCCGGTGCCTCCAGCTATGAGGTCCAGGTCGCGAGCTGGACGGGCGCAGCCTGCTCCTGGGCGACCTCCACGTACGTGAAGAAGACGTCCGTCCCGAGCTGGACGCCCTTGGGCAGCACCAATGCCAACCCCGTGATCTGGCAGGGCACCCTGGCCGAAGACGTCCCCGTGATCGCGCCCGGCACCCATTGCTTGCGCGTTCGCGCCCGCAGCGATCGGGCGGCCCTCTCGGAGGAGGTCTACGGCGACTACACGTACCTACAGGACGGCACCACGGGCTCGGCAGCGCCGGTCGGCCCGGCATTCACGTGGACGGCGTACCCCGACCCGGCCGATCCGGCCGCATCCGCGGGCTGCGCTTCCGGGTATCTCTGCGCGGCCGATTACCGCGGTCCGATCACCGGCTCGACGAACGTGCGCACGCCGCTCTTCACGTGGAAGGCGCTTGCGGGCGCGAACAGCTACTTCGTGGTCGTCGCGAAAGACCAGAACTTCAGCAACGTCGTCGACGAGGGCTTCACCCGTGTCCCCGCCTACTCTCCTCGGAACTCGTTCAAGCCCACGACCTACACCGACGAGACGACGAGCTTCTACTGGGCCGTGCTGCCCGCGACCCTGACGACCGGCAACGACGCGCTGCCCCTCGACTCCTTCCTCTCGAACCCATCGAACTTCCAGAAGCAGTCGACCCCGCCGGCGCTCCTCTCGCCCAGCAGCGTCCAGGTCTTCCTCGACCAGCCGACGTTCCGCTGGACGCCGACCGAAGGAGCGCGTCGCTACCGGATCCAGGTTTCCGCAGATCCGACCTTCGGCGATCCGCTCGACGACCTCGTCACCGATGCGACGTCCTATTCGAGCAACACGACCTATCCGGCCGACACCGTCCTCTACTGGCGGGTGCGAGCCGACGACGAGAACCTGACCGGTCTGACCTGGTCGCCGACGGGAACGTTCCAGAAGAAGCTGGCGACGCCGGTACCGAGCGCGTCCAACCCGGCCTCGAGCGAGGCGCTGCCCGTCTGGGCATGGAGCCCCATTCAAGGTGCCTCCTCGTACGACATCGCGATCGACTCGCCCGACGGGACGCACCGGGACTTCACGGGCTTCCGCACGCCGGCGACCTCGTTCCTCAAGATGACCGGCACCGGTGTCTTCCACTGGCGGGTGCGGGCCAACTTCCCGAAGGCCCTGAGCGGGGAGGTCCCCGGTCCCTACTCGGCGAACCAGTCGTTCACGCGCACGATCGGCGAGCCGGGCAACGCGCGCACCGACAGCGCGAAGGACCACGTCCTGCTGAGCTGGGATCCGCGGCTCGGCGCCAAGAACTACAAGGTGCAGATCTCCGCGACCCCCGACTTCAGCCGCACCGTCGAGCAGGCGACGACCGACAATCCGAGCTTCGCGCCGCTGATGACGCTCACGAGCTACGCCGCGGGCGGAACGCTCTACTGGCGCGTGGCCGCCGCCGACGAGGATCGCAACCAGGGCGACTGGACGCAGATCCAGCAGATCCGGCTCCAGCCGCGCCTGCGCCTGACGGTTTCGGGCTTCCCGAGGCGCAAGCGCACAGGCACGGTGTCGGCTCGGGTCCTGGACGGCCGCGGCCGGCCGCTCGCGGGCGCGCTCGTGCGGGTCACCGGGGCCGGCCTGAAGCGGGTCTCCAAGCGGACGAACGTGACCGGAGCAGGTGACGTTCAAGCTGCAGGCCGAGGAAGCGCGGGAAGCTCGTCTTCAGCGCTTCGAAGGCCGGGTTCCAGCCGGCGTACAGATCTCTCAGGGTCCGATGAGCCGGCGGAGCGACCGCGTGAAGCAGCAGAACGACACGCGGCCGGAGCGTGGGGGCAACGGGCAAGGAGCGGATCGTCAGCGTCACTGGCGGGTCTTCGAGTACCGGCGGCCCACGCCGGCCAGGCCCCGTTTTACGACCTGATTACCAGCGGTGTGGACACCGATTCGGCGTCCTCAGGCCCCTGATTGAGCCATTTTTGTAGCATCTTCGAGACGCGCGTCGTCATGACGGTACAAGGGCCTCTACAATGTCCCCAACAACTAGAACGAGTACCGGTGGTCTTTGCGCCTCCCTACCGTTCGTCAGTGGTAAGAGGAGGTGGAAATAGTGGCAACCGGAACCGTTAAGTGGTTTAACGATGCGAAGGGTTACGGGTTCATCACGCCGGAGGACGGCGGGAAGGATCTCTTCGTTCATCACAGCAACATCGCCGGCGAAGGCTTCAAGAGCCTCGCCGAGAACGACAAGGTCGAGTTCGAGCCGCGCGAGGGCGAGAAGGGCCCCGAGGCGACGAACGTGACCGTCACAGGGGGCTAACGCAGCTCCCGCGCTACCTTTGTGCTGCGGCCTCGTAGGATCGGGGCCGCAGCACAGGTACTTCGAAGGGAGGGACTCATGGCCAAGGAAGAAAAGATCGAGATGGAAGGCGAGGTCGTCGAGGCCTTCCGGAGCGGGATGTACAAGGTGCTCCTCGAGAACGGGCAGGAGACTCTGGGCTACACGGCGGGCAAGATGCGCCGGTACCGGATCAAGATCCTGCCGGGCGACAAGATCAACATCGAGCTGTCGCCGTACGACCTCAGCCGCGGCCGGATCGTCTACCGCCACCGGTAGCCGGACGTGCCGCCGCCGCGCACGAGGCGCGGCGGCGGGGTGACCGATCTGCGGGGCGCGCGGGTAACGTCGCGTAGGTGCCCAGATTCCTCGTCCTCTCGTATTTCGAGCCCCGCCATCTGCCGAGGCTCCTGGCGGCTGTGCGCGGCTCAGGTCTGCCCGCCCAGATCCCCGTCTACCTGGGCAGTTACGGCGTGGGCGCGGGGATCGGCGCTCGCATCGAGGAGGAGGGCCACCGCTATGCGCCGATGTTCCAGCTGCGGCCCGACTGGTACTGGGAACGGCGGCGCCTTCCTCCCGACGAGGAGAAGAAGCTGTTCGCGCGCTCGAGCCGCTCCCGGAAGCTCGGCGGCCCGCTGCCGGCGCTGCCCCAGCTGCTGCGGCTCGCCTCGACGGCTCGGGTCAACTGGGGCATCGAGCTCGGCGCTCGCTTCCGCGATGAGCTCCGAGCCGCGGCCCACGCCGGCACGAAGACGGCGGGATGGCAACTCGACGAGATTCTCGCCGAGACCGTCGGGCCGCAGGGCCGTGCGCACCGTGAGCTGGCGCGGGGCGCGGTGCGGGGCCTGGTCTTCGGCCGCGCAGCCCTCGGCGACCGGCCGCAACAGGGCCTCGTCTGGTGGGCCCACACGGCCTTCGTCCTCGCCGGCCGTCCGATCACGCCCGAGCTGAACGCCTTCTGGCGGATCCTGAATCGCGCTTCGCTCGGCTTGGTCGGCGAGGAGTACCCCGAGTTCGTCGGCGATCCGACCGCGGCGGCGGGCGCCGAGGCGGCCGGCCAGCGCGCCCTCCGGCGAGGCGGACCTGTCCGGCGGGCCCTGGCGCGAAAGTACGTCGCCGGCCTCACGCCGGGCTACCGGCTTGCCCCGGGTCTCGGCGGTAACACGCGAGGCCTTCCGCGCGGAGAGGTCAACCGCTGGCGTGAGCGCTACATCTCGGCTCGGGCGGACACCGGCGTGGCCGGCTTCGCTGAGTTCAACTTTCGCTACGAGAACAGCTCGGCGCAGGTGATGCAGGATGTCCTGCGACAGCTGGCGCGAGCGTTCCCTTAGGCCGAGGACGGCTCACGTTTCGGCGCGTTCCCGCGTTTCCATCTGTGATGGCAAAGCTCTACCGCCTCCTGGACGCCGATCGGCGCGAGTACCTCTCATCCGTGCCGGGCGAGCTCGGCGGCCATCGCCGGAACCGAATCTACGGCCGCCTCGACTGCCCGTCGGCCCTGCGCTGGCTTGCAAAGGGCCACATCGTCAAGCACCGGGTCTTCTTCGCCGACGAGCCCACCGCAATCGCCGCCGGCTATCGCCCGTGCGCGGTCTGCATGCGGGAGGAGTACCGCCGCTGGAAGTCCGCGCACATCTGCAGCCCCGGCCGGTCCGGCATTCACGTGGACGGCGTACCCCGACCCGGCCGATCCAGCCGCATCCGGGGGCTGCGCTTCCGGGTATCTCTGCGCGGCCGATTACCGCGGTCCGATCACCGGCTCGACGAACGTGCGCACGCCGCTCTTCACGTGGAAGGCGCTTACGGGCGCGAACAGCTACTTCGTGGTCGTCGCGAAAGACCAGAACTTCAGCAACGTCGTCGACGAGGGCTTCACCCGTGTCCCCGCCTACTCTCCTCGGAACTCGTTCAAGCCCACGACCTACACCGACGAGACGACGAGCTTCTACTGGGCCGTGCTGCCCGCGACCCTGACGACCGGCAACGACGCGCTCCCCCTGGACTCCTTCCTCTCGAACCCATCGAACTTCCAGAAGCAGTCGACCCCGCCGGCGCTCCTCTCGCCCAGCAGCGTCCAGGTCTTCCTCGACCAGCCGACGTTCCGCTGGACGCCGACCGAAGGAGCGCGTCGCTACCGGATCCAGGTTTCCGCCGATCCGACCTTCGGCGATCCGCTCGACGACCTCGTCACCGATGCGACGTCCTATTCGAGCAACACGACCTATCCGGCCGACACCGTCCTCTACTGGCGGGTGCGAGCCGACGACGAGAACCTGACCGGTCTGACCTGGTCGCCGACGGGAACATTCCAGAAGAAGCTGGCGACGCCGGTACCGAGCGCGTCCAACCCGTCCTCGAGCGAGGCGCTGCCCGTCTGGGCCTGGAGCCCCATCCAGGGTGCCTCCTCGTACGACATCGCGATCGACTCGCCCGACGGGACGCACCGGGACTTCACGGGCTTCCGCACGCCGGCGACCTCGTTCCTCAAGATGACCGGCACCGGTGTCTTCCACTGGCGGGTGCGGGCCAACTTCCCGAAGGCCCTGAGCGGGGAGGTCCCCGGTCCCTACTCGGCGAACCAGTCGTTCACGCGCACGATCGGCGAGCCGGGCAACGCGCGCACCGACAGCGCGAAGGACCACGTCCTGCTGAGCTGGGATCCGCGGCTCGGCGCCAAGAACTACAAGGTGCAGATCTCCGCGACCCCCGACTTCAGCCGCACCGTCGAGCAGGCGACGACCGACAATCCGAGCTTCGCGCCCCTGATGAACCTCACGAGCTACGCCGCGGGCGGAACGCTCTACTGGCGCGTGGCCGCCGCCGACGAGGATCGCAACCAGGGCGACTGGACGCAGATCCAGCAGATCCGGCTCCAGCCGCGTCTGCGCCTGACGGTTTCGGGCTTCCCGAGGCGCAAGCGGACAGGCACGGTGTCGGCTCGGGTCCTGGACGGCCGCGGCCGGCCGCTCGCGGGCGCGCTCGTGCGGGTCACCGGGGCCGGCCTGAAGCGGTTCTCCAAGCGCACGAACGTGACGGGCCAGGTGACGTTCAAGCTCAGGCCGAGGAAGCGCGGGAAGCTCGTCTTCAGCGCCTCGAAGGCCGGGTTCCAGCCGGCGTACGGATCTCTCAGGGTCCGATGAGCCGGCGGAGCGACCGCGGAAGCAGCAGAACGACACGCGGCCGGAGCGTGGGGGCAACGGGCAAGGAGCGGATCGTCAGCGTCACTGGCGGGTCTTCGAATACCGGCGGCCCACGCCGGCCAGGCCCCGCTTCACGACTGATTACAGCGGTGTGGACACCGATGCGGCGTCCGAGGCCCCTATTCGAGCCATTTCGTGAGCGTCTTGCAGACGCGCGACGTCATGAGCGTACAAGGGCCTCTACAATGTCCCCAACAACTAGAACGAGTACCGGTGGTCTTTGCGCCTCCCTACCGTTCGTCAGTGGTAAGAGGAGGTGGAAATAGTGGCAACCGGAACCGTTAAGTGGTTTAACGATGCGAAGGGTTACGGGTTCATCACGCCGGAGGACGGCGGGAAGGATCTCTTCGTTCATCACAGCAACATCGCCGGCGAAGGCTTCAAGAGCCTCGCCGAGAACGACAAGGTCGAGTTCGAGCCGCGCGAGGGCGAGAAGGGCCCCGAGGCGACGAACGTGACCGTCACAGGGGGCTAACGCAGCTCCCGCGCTACCTTTGTGCTGCGGCCTCGTAGGATCGGGGCCGCAGCACAGGTACTTCGAAGGGAGGGACTCATGGCCAAGGAAGAAAAGATCGAGATGGAAGGCGAGGTCGTCGAGGCCTTCCGGAGCGGGATGTACAAGGTGCTCCTCGAGAACGGGCAGGAGACTCTGGGCTACACGGCGGGCAAGATGCGCCGGTACCGGATCAAGATCCTGCCGGGCGACAAGATCAACATCGAGCTGTCGCCGTACGACCTCAGTCGCGGCCGGATCGTCTACCGCCACCGGTAGGCGGACTGCGGCGAGATCCGTCGTCGCCTGACGAGGTACCGTCGCTTCGTGCCCAGGCTGCTCGTCCTCTCGTACTTCGAACCGCGCCACCTGCCGAGGCTCCTGGCGGCTGTGCGCGGCTCAGGTCTGCCCGCCCAGATCCCCGTCTACCTGGGCAGCTACGGCGTCGGCGCGGGAATCGGCGCCCGCATCGAGGAGGACGGCCACCGTTACGCGCCGATGTTCCAGCTGCGGCCCGACTGGTACTGGGAACGGCGTCGTCTTCCTCCCGACGAGGAGAAGACGCTGTTCGCGCGCTCGAGCCGCTCCCGGAAGCTCGGCGGCCCGCTGCCGGCGCTGCCCCAGCTGCTGCGGCTCTCCTCGACGACCCGGCTCAACTGGGGCATCGAGCTCGGCGCGCGCTTTCGCGACGAGCTCCGCGCCGCGGCCCGCGCCGGCACGAAGACGGCGGGGTGGCAGCTCGACGAGATTCTCGCCGAGACCGTCGGGCCGCAGGGCCGCGCGCACCGCGAACTGGCGCGGGGTGCGGTACGGGGCCTGGTCTTCGGCCGCGCAGCCCTCGACGACCGTCCGCAGCAGGGCCTCGTCTGGTGGGCCCACACCGCCTTCGTCCTCGCCGGCCGTCCGATCACGCCCGAGCTGAACGCCTTCTGGCGGATCCTGAATCGCGCTTCGCTCGGCCTGGTCGGCGAGGAGTATCCGGAATTCGCCGGCGATCCAGCCGTGGCGGCGGGTGCCGAGGCGGCCGGCCAGCGTGCCCTCCTAAGCGGCGGGCCCGTCCGGCGGGCCCTGGCGCGAAAATACGTCGCGGGGCTCACGCCCGGCTATCGGCTTGCCCCGGGTCTCGGCGGTAACACGCGTGGCCTTCCGCGAGCAGCTGTCAACCGCTGGCGTGAGCGCTACATCTCGGCTCGGGCCGAAGCCGGTGTCGCCGGCCTCGGCGAGTTCAACTTCCGCCACGAGAACAGCTCGGCTCAGGTGATGCAGGACGTCCTGCGACAGCTGGCGCGAGCGTTCCCCTAGGCCGAGGACGGCTCACGCTTCGGCGCGTTCCCGCGTTTCCATCTGTGATGGCGAAGCTCTACCGCCTTCTGGATGCCGATCGGCGCGAGTACCTCTCATCCGTGCCGGGCGAGCTCGGCGGCCATCGCCGGAACCGAATCTACGGCCGCCTCGACTGCCCGTCGGCCCTGCGCTGGCTCGCAAAGGGCCACATCGTCAAGCACCGGGTCTTCTTCGCCGACGAGCCCACCGCAATCGCCGCCGGCTATCGCCCATGCGCGGTCTGCATGCGGGAGGAGTACCGCCGCTGGAAGTCGGCGCACATTTGAGCTTGAGCCTTGTCTCCACCGCCGTAACTGTTTGTCCACTCGCCGCCGCGACCGACATGGCGGGCGCGGCTCACAGAGATTTCTTCGGTAGAAGACGATCGAGCGCGCGGTGCGCTTCGCCGGCTCCGGCCACTCAAGAACCGAGATCACGATCGCAAGGAGGGGGCTCGTGGGGGAACCAGGGGTTCACCCACGTCAATGGAGCGTGCCGGGATCGAACCGGCGACCTTCGGCTTGCAAAGCCGACGCTCTCCCAACTGAGCTAACGCCCCGGGCCTCCAAGTGTAGGTGAGCTTCGGCGGCAGGCGGCCCGCCTGGACGTTTGATGTAGATCCGTCTACCATCCCCGATGCGGATGCGCTGGGGTGGCGCATTTTTTCTACTGGGGAGGGATTCGATGACTGGGATTGGGCGTTCGCGCTGGTTGTTCGTCGTGGCGGCCGCTGTCGCCGCAGCTGTTGCCGTGGCCGTCGTGGCCGCGGGCGGACAGGGGAACGGAAGCTCTTCCGTGTCGCGGTTCGATCCGCGCAAGGAAGCGGCGTTCGAGGGCAAGGGCCTCGAGGCCCAACGGAAGGGGCCGTCGAATCCGGCCACCGAGCAGGTCGAAAACCGCGCCTATCCGCGCGCCTACGTGGACGACCGGCTCGCGCTCAAATCGCACGACGCCTTCGAGCGCAAGCCCCAGAAGCTGGGTAGTACCGCGTTCGGCACGCGGGCGGCATTCGCGGCCTCACTGGCCGCTAGCCCCGGCGCTTGGTCCGCCCTCGGGCCGGTCACGCCGAACGTCTCCGGCGAGGCTTCGCAGTTCCTCGACCCGGTCACGCTCCAGGGACCGACCACGCAGGAGTCCGGGCGCGTCACCGCGCTCGCGATCGACCCCAACTGCGCAAAGGCCTCCGCTCCGGCCGGCGCGCCCTGCCGACTCTGGGTCGCGGCCGCGGGTGGCGGGATCTGGCGCACGAACGACGCGCTCGCCCCTCAACCGAGCTGGATCGCGCCTCCGGACGACCTCCCGACGAACGCCTTCGGCTCGCTGATCATCGATCCGAACGACCCGTCCGGGAACACGCTCTACGCGGGCTCCGGTGAGCCCAACGGCTCCGGCGACTCCGAGGCCGGCCTCGGCCTGTTCAAGTCGACCGACGGAGGCACGAGCTGGCAGCTGGTACGCCGGCTCGCAGGCTGTGGCGATCAACCGCTCGATCGGCGCGATCGCCGTCAAGCCCGGCGATCCGAGCACGATCTACATCGGCACGGACGTCGCACGCCACGGCTCCTCGTCGTCCAACGGCGGTCGGCGCACCCCTCCGGGAGCTCCTACGCTCGGCGTCTACACCTCGACCGACAGCGGCGCGCACTTCGCGCTGGCTGCCGCACTCCAGGCGAGGACGCCGGCGAACCCGTCCCCGCCGGGCGCCGGGACAGGCTCGGACTGGTTCCAGGGCGGAATCACGAAGCTCGAGCTCGACCCCAACAACACGAGCACGGTCTACGCGGCAGTGGTCGGCTACGGCCTCTGGCGCTCGACCGACGGTGGGTCGGCCTGGACGCAGGTCTTCCGTACGTTCAACCAGAACGCGTTCGGCACGAAGGCCCCCGGTGACACGTTCGGCGACCGGGTCGAGTTCGACGCGGTCAATCTCGGCGCAGGCAAGACGCGCATCTACCTCGGCGACTCGTCTGACGATCTCGCCCGGTCTCAGGTCTGGCGCACGGACGATGCCGCCGCGATCGCCGGCGATCCGACCGGTGCCTACTCGAACGCGGGCTGGACGGAGCTGTCGAGCTCGACGAACGGGACGAACGGCTTCCTGGCGTTCAACTACTGCCAGGCCCAGTGCGGCTACGACGACTTCGTCACGAGCCCGGCGGCCCAGCTCGGCGTCGGCCCCGGCCACACCAACACCCTGTGGCTGGGCGGCTCGATGAACTACGACGAGCTGCCGGCCTACGCCGGTCTTCCGCAACGCTCGAACGGCCGGGGCGTCATCCGGTCGACGAACGGCGGAGCCCTGGCTCCGGACGTGACCTGGCAGGACATGTCGGCCACGATGGGTTCCGCGCCGTCGTACCCGTTCACGAAGGGCATCCACCCGGATCAGCACGCGGTCGTGTTCAACCCTGTCGACCCGGGCATTGCGTTCGTCGGCTCGGACGGCGGCGTCGTCCGCATCGACGTGCGGAGCCCCCAGGACAAGTCGGCCGCCTGTGCGATCCGGAAGTTCGTCTACATCCCCGGTCAGCGCGCCGTCCCGCTTGCGCCGCCGGACCTGACGGACTGTCAGCGCCTGCTGAGCGGGATCCCACAGACGATCACGCCGATCAACGACGGCCTGAACACGATTCAGTTCCAGTCGCTCTCGTTCAACCCGAGCAACCCGACCGGCGAGCTCCTGGGCGGGACGCAGGACAACGGGACGTTCTCCTACACCGGAACGCCGACCTGGTTCGAGTCGGTCGGCGGCGACGGCGGCCAGTCCGGCTTCGACGTCGGGAACCCGACGATCCGGTACCACAACTACTACGACGCGACGCCTGAGGTGAACTTCCACGGGAACGACCCGACCGAGTGGCTCGACATCTACGACCCGCTCCAGAGCCACGGGCGAGCTGCGCTCGTTCTACGTCCCGTTCATCGCGGATCCGACGGTGGCCGGCCGCGCGTTCATCGGCCTCGAGCACGTGTGGCGGACCGACGCCAACGGCGGCGACCCGGCCTACCTCGAGGCGCACTGCAACGCGCTGCACCTCGATCCGAACCGCAAGGCCTGCGGCGACTGGAAGCCGATGGGCCTCAACCTGACGGGAGCCGACTTCGGCAACTTCCGGGTCGGCCACTACGTCGTGGCGACGACGCGAGCTCCGAGCGACGCCGGCACCCTCTGGGCCGGCACGCGGATCGGTCGGCTCTTCATCACGAGCAACGCGAACGACCCGCAGCCGCGCAACGTGCGGTGGGTGCGGCTCGACACGCCGTCGACGCCCGGCCGGTTCGTCTCCGGGATCGCGGTCGACCCGGCCGACCCGAACCACGCCTGGATCTCGTACTCGGGCTACAACGCGTACACGCCGGACACGCCTGGGCACGTGCTCGAGGTCAGGTACGACCCGGCCACCGGTACGGCGACTTCCACGGACCGCTCCTACGACCTGGGCGACCAGCCGATCACCGGGATCGCCGAGTTCGGGCCGACCGGCGATCTCTACGCCGCGACCGACTTCGGCGTGCTGCGTCTTCCGAGCGGCGCGAGCCACTGGGAGAACGCCGGCACGAGCCTGCCGTCGGTGGCGGTCTACGGGCTGACCCTGTCGCAGTCGGCTCACGTGCTCTACGCGGCCACGCACGGGCGAGGCGCGTACGTGCTCTCGCTGCCGACTTCGTAAGGGCTAGAGAGAGTGAGGGCCGGCGGCTCTGCGCCGCCGGCCCTCGGCTTTACGCTGCTCGGGCCAGCCGCTCTTCGTGGCGGGCCCGCTTGATGATTTCGTCGCGATCGCCGAAGCGCGCGTGCGCCTTGAGCGTGCGGTGCTCGTCCCAGAGCGCCGCGATGCGCTCCTCGAGCTCGTGCAGCTCGGCCGAGAGCGCGGCGTCGTGACCTTGCGAGAGTGAATGCCAGACCTCCGCGCGCCGCTCGGTGGCGCGGTCGATCTCGGCGTGGATTTCAGAGAGTGTTTTCATGCCCGTAAAAACGAACTACCCCTCGCCAACATTCCTAGCCCCGCGGGCCGCAAAGGTAGAGCACCACAACGATTGCGCCGACAACGGCCGCCGCAACCGCGATTCCGGTGAGCACCGCCGAGCTCACGCGTACCCGAGCTCGGCCAGCCGGTCCTCGTCGATCCCGAAGTAGTGCGCGAGCTCGTGCAGGACCGTGACGCGGATCTCGTGCTCGAGCCGCTCGGGCTCGGGAAAGTCGGCTTCCAACGGCAGCCGGTAGATCGTCACCTTCGCCGGGAGGAACTCGGGCAGGTCGAAGAGGCCGTAGAGGTCAGGCTCCTCTGGGTTCTCGTCCTCGACCACGATCGCGACGTTGCGCAACCCTTCGGCGAGCTCCTCCGGGACCGCGTCGAGAGCCCGCTGGACGTGTTCCTCGAAGGTCACCATCTCGGTGGCAGCGGTCTCCGTTTGGCGATGAGGCGCACAGTGGCCACGCCGAAGGCGAAGCCGCCGATGTGGGCGAAGAAGGCGACGCCACCGCCTGCCTGCGGCTGCAGGACCGAAAAGCCGCCCTCCCAGAGCTGGAAGATGAACCAGAGGCCGAGGAAGAACATCGCCGGGATCTCTCGCAGGAAGACGAAGAAGACGATGATGAAGGCCGTCAGAACGCTGGCCGTCGGCAGCAGCACGAAGTAGGCGCCGAGCACGCCGGCGATCGCTCCCGAGGCGCCGACGTTCGGAATGCTGGCCCCGGCCGCGTCGGTGAAAGCCAGCGTGACGAAGGTCTGCAGCCCGGCCGCCGCGATCCCGGCTGCGATGTACCAGACGAGAAAGCGGATGTGCCCGAACGCATCCTCGACGTTGTTGCCGAAGATCCAGAGAAACAGCATGTTGCCGGCGATGTGCAGCCAGCTCCCATGCAGGAACATCGAGCTGAAGACGCCCTCGTACCAGGGCAGGTGAGGAATGAGCGAGGCCGGCTCGGCGCAGTTGTGGGCGAGCGTGCACGGGTAGTACCCGTACCGGAGGACGTCCCGGTCGACCGGCGTGCCGGTGAACTCCCAGATCCAGACGACGATGTTGGCCGCGATCAGGCTGACGGTGACGACCGGGAACGCCCTCGTCGGGACGTTGTCCTTGATCGGGATCACTAGGAGATTACGAGCGCCATCAGCGCCTTTTGCGCGTGCAGGCGGTTCTCGGCCTGGTCCCAGGCCGAGGACTGAGGCCCGTAGAGCACGGCCTCGGCTTGATCACGGGGATCGTCGCGTGGCGGGCGAGCTCCTCGACGTCTTCCTGCGCGAACGTGCGGATCATCAGCCCGTCGAGGTAGCGCGACAGGACGGTGGCGGTGTCCTTCAGGGTCTCGCCGCGCCCGAGCTGAAGGTCGGAGGCTGCCAGGTACAGGCCCATTCCGCCGAGCTGGAAGATGCCGACCTCGAACGAGACGCGCGTGCGGGTGGACGGCTTTTGAAAGATCATCCCCAGCGTGCGGCCGGGGAGGAGGTGGTGCTCCTCGCGCCGGGACTGCCGTTCCTTGAGGTCGTCGGCGAGGTCGAGCGCCTGCAGCAGCTCCTCGCCGCTCCAGTCGGCGACGCGGGTGAAATGGCGCCCCTTCAGGCTCTCCGTGACCGCGGCCATGCCGGTGCTGATGCTAACGGAGTGATTCTTCGAGCCCGGCCTGGGCGAGCAGGTCGCGCAGGCGGGCAAGGCCCATGAACATCCGGCTCTTGATCGTGCCGAGCGGCTGGCCGAGCCGCTCGGCGAGCTCGCTCTGGGTCAGGCCTCCGTAGTACGCAAGCTCGAGCGCCTCGCGCTGGTCGGCCGGGAGGCCCTTGAGAGCCTCCTGTACGACGCGGCGCTGGAAGCCAAGCGTTGCCTCGCCCTCGACGGTCGAGAGGGCGACCGGCTCCGGCGCATCGTCGAGCGGCTCTCCGCGGCGACGGTCCTCGCGGCGGACGAGGTCGACGGCTCGTCGGTGGACGAGCGTCAAGATCCAGGTGCTCGCCTTCGCGCGCTCCGGGAGGTACCGGTCGGCCGAGCGCCAGACGCCGAGGAACGCTTCCTGGACGGCGTCCTGCGCCAGGGCCTCGTCGCGCAGGATCCGCAGGGCTAGGCCGTAGGCGACTCGGCCGAAACGGTCGTAGAGCTCTGCAAGCGCCTGCTCGTCGGAGCTCGCGACGAGGGAGACGAGCGCCTCGTCCGAGACCTGCGCCAGATCGCCCGTCGCAGGAGGGTGCGTCGTCATCAGCGCGGTCACGTGATCGCCTTGGTCGCCGCGAAGGGCTTCTGGGTCGGTTGGTCGACGCCGCCCGCCTGCTCGACGGTGACGCCGATCACCGAGCCACGACTGACCCCTCCTTGGATCTCGAGAACCGTCGCGCCCTTCCCGCCCCGGAAGAGCCCGGCAGGCTTGATCGCGCCAGGCCGGATGACCCAGGCCTCGTAGGTCTTTCCGGACGGTGCCGGAGGGACGCGCAGGATGAGCGCGGCCTCCCCGTTCGGCGCGACGGTGACCGCGCCGCGGTCGCCCATTCCGATCAGCTTGGCCCCGGGCTGCGCGAGGACGCGGGCGAACGCGTTCCCCTCGGTCGGCCGGGTCGCCGCCCAGACGCCGAGCCCGATCGCAACCGATGCGGCGATGGCGGCGGCTGCCGCGAGCGGCGCCGTCCAGTTGCGGCGGCGGGCGGGGAGCGAGGCGACGTTGTCGCGCTCTCTCCGTGCCTGGGCGAGGATCCGTTCTTTGAGCTCGGGCGGGGGCGGCGGCCCGGCGGCGCCGTACGCGAGGCCGGCGGCGGCCTCTCTCAACCCGGCCAGCTCCTCACGGCAGCGCTCGCAGACAGCGAGGTGCTCCTCGAAGCTGCGCGCCTCCTCGTCGTCGAGCGCGTGAAGCGCGTACGGCGCCGCGAGCGAATGGTCGTCTGCCGCCATCTAGAAATAGTAAGGCGCGACGTTCAGGGCTCCGAGCGCGTACCAGACTCCGAACGACAGGCTCAGTAGGCCGAGCACCGGCGCCAGCCGCGGGAAGACGGTGCGCGCAGGCCCTCGGCTGAGCGTGAAGCCGAAACCGGTCGAGAGCGCGGCCATCGAAAGCGCGGTGCAGAGCGCGAACAGCCCGAGCGCGGCAACTGCGATCAGATGGTCGTGAATCGAGGCGAGCAACACGACGCCCACGCCGGCGCTCCCGCCCATGCCGTGCAGGAGCCCGATTCCGAAGGCCTGGAGCGGGGTCCGCGCTTTGGCTGTTCGGTGAGGATGGGCGTCGCCCTCGTGCACGTGGCCGTGCGCGTGAAGCGGGCCCTCGTGTGCGTGCAGGTGCAGGTGAAAGAGGCCGCGGCGCCAGCGGACGAGCAGCCACACGGCCAGCGCGGCGATGACCAGGCCGACGGCCGTCTCGGCGCCCTGTTGCACCGGCGCCGGCAGATAGGTCTTGAAGAGAACGATCGGCAGTCCGAAGGCGAAGAGCGTCGTCGCGTGGCCGAGACCCCAGAAGAGGCCGAGGCGCGCGGCGGCTCTCGTTGCGTGCTCGCGCGTGCCCGCGACCAGCGTGGAGACAGCTGCGAGGTGGTCGGGGTCGGTCGCGTGGCGGAAGCCGAGGACGACGGCGACGACGGCGACGAGCGCGAGCTTGCCGCTGTCGGAGAAGGCTGCGATCCAGTCGTCGAGCCCGAACATCGTCAGCTCACTTTCGGGACGGCGTGCACGGTCATGGCGAGCCCGGCCGCGAGGATGACGAGCGCGCTGGCCGCCGGCAGGAGGCGGATCAGCGGACCGTCGAAGCTGAGGCGCCTGAAGGCGCGGCGGGCGAGCACCGCGACGAGGCCGATGCCGGTGATGCTGAGCGCGAGCCCTGCGCTGAAGGCCAGGATCAGGAGCAGCCCGAACGCGACCCGGTGCAGCGAGATCGCGGCCAGCAGGACGACGAGGGCCGAAGGGCACGGCAGCAGCCCGCCCGAGACGCCGACTGCAAGCAACGAGCGGAAGCTCGGGCCTTCGGATCCTTCGGTGTGCCCGTGGTGGTGATCGTGGTGGCCGTGGGCGTGCGAGCGGCGGTGGCGCCAGCGGGCCAAGAAGACCGAGGCGCCGATCCCGACCACGAGCAGGCCCGAGGCGAGGTTGAGCCAGGGGTAGAGGCGATCGGGGACAACGAACTGCGAGAGCGCCAGCGTCACGAGCCCGAGCGCGAAGACGCCGATCGTGTGCGTGATCGTGACGATCAAGCCGAGGAGTGCGGCATGCCGCGGAGTGCCGCGCTGTCCGACGAGGTACGCGGTGACGATCGTCTTGCCGTGGCCTGGCGAGAGCGCGTGCGCGGCCCCCCAGAAGAGCGCCGCGGCGAGCGACGCCAGGATCACGAGCGCGCTCAGGTGCGAGCGGCCGACAAGCGAGGCGAAGCCGGCGTCTGCGATCCGGTCGGGGGCCTCGAGGCTCTTCCCGCGCGAGAGGGAGGGCGCGATGTCTGGTCCGTCGCCCGGTTGGAGCCGGGCTGTGACTGAGCTCGTGTCGAGCGGGCTCTGGAGGAGGTCCTTCGGGTAGGCGCGGAGCTCGTCACTCGCGCTGCGCGTGCTCGCTCCGACCACGATCTCCTTCCATCCGATCCGGTCTCTATAGTTGTTGTCGTGATAGACAACGAAAGCCCTACCGTGCAGGATCGGTCCGGCGAGGACGACTTCGAGCCGCGTGGTGTGGAGGCCGCCGGCTCCGACCGGATGCGCTAGCGCGCTCCGGACGGGAACAAGTTGAGCCTTTCGCCCGTCGACGACGAGATGCGCGTTCCTCGCGATGCGCTTCGCGTAAGCGCGCACGTCGATGCGACCGGCCTGGAACGTTGGGATCTCGGCCAGGTCCAGGACGTAGTGGACGTAGAGCCGCGGGCCAGAGGACTCGATCCGGCTGAAGCGATTGACCGTGAAGTTGCCGAGCGGGTGCGCTGCCGCGAGCGCCGGGAGCGCAAGGAAAGCGGCCGCGCTGACAAGGAGCACGAGCCGCCTCACGAGACCGCCTTCCTCGCGACGGGCGCCCACAAGACGGAGAAGTGCGGGTTGAGCGCCAGCGCACGGTGCAGAAAGGCGTTTCCCGCGGCGCGGTTGCCGAGACAGCGCTCGATCATCCCGCGGTGGAAGAGCTTGAGCGCATCCTGCGTGCCCAGCCGGAGCGCGCGCTTCGAAGAGGCGAGCGCCTGGTTACAGAGCCCGTTCCGGGCGAGCGCCCAAGCGAGCACGTCGTCGCCGTCGATGCTCGGGCGGTCGGCGCGGGCACGGCGGGCCAGGGCCAGCGCGTGCGAGAGCCGGACCCCGTGGTCGACGTCGAAGAGCGCCGTCTCGAGGTCGGTCTTGACGCCGTTGGCGACTAGCAGACGCTGAATGACGCCGATCAGCGCGTACTGGCGGCGGGCGAGCCGCGGTTTCCCCGCGGCGCGGTAGAGGTCGCTCAGCTGGCCGACGTATTGCGGGAGCGGGATCACGGCGGTAGCTCGCTGCTCCAGCGCAATCGCGTGCGCGAGTCGTCCCCGCGCGGCCTCGACCCGAGCGAGCGCGTCGAGGGCGTACGGATAGCCGGGGAAGACACGGAGCGCGCCTCGGTACTCGAACGCGGCGGCGCTCAGTCTTCCGACTGACCAGTAGATCTTGCCGAGCTGCACGCGGGTCCAGGCCTCCGCTTCGCCCTGGCCGCTGCCGGCGTCGACGGCGAGCTTCATCGCCTCGATCGCTCCCGGGACGTCACCGAGCAACTCGCGTGCGTGCGAGACACGAGCGTATGCAGCAAGGCCCGGGCGAAGCTCCGCGAACCGGTCGAACGCGCGGAAGGCCTCGCGGATAGCGGCCGAGCTCGACCAGGGCGTCGCCGATCACGCCGTAGTTGCGGGCGGTGGTCGGCGAGATCGAGCGGGCGTGGCGGCCGAACGCGAGCGCCTCGCGAAATCGGTGACGTGAGAGCGCGAGCGAACCGAGTCCACTCGTGGCGAGGAGATCGTTCGGCCGTAGCGCCAGCGCGCGCTTGAGCACCCCTTCGGACTTGGTGTAGTAGGCCGCGTCGCCCGTTTCGCGTGCACGCTGCTGGTACGCGAGGCCGAGCAGATCGAGCGAGCTCGCATCCTGCGGAGCCGCCCGGAGTACAGACTGGAGCCGCTCGATCAGGCCGGCCGTGTCGCCGCCGCCCGAAAAACCGGTCTGGAGCGACTCACCGGCCGCGCGCGTCGGCGGGAGGGCCGACGCGGAGCTTGCCGCCGCGGGCTTGCGGAGGACGCCGCCGAGGAGCAGGGCTCCGGCGGCGAGAACCGCCGCTGCCGCCGCCACTTCGAGCCTCCGTCTGGTCACGTCTCCTCCTGTGAGCGCCCCGGGCCTGCGAGAGCGCAGGCCCGGGGTTCGTTGCGATTACGGAACGTCGTAGCCCGCGCTCGGCGCGGCCACGTACGGGAAGTGGTCGAGGAACGCCTTGTCGTTGGTGTCCACGCCGTCCCCGAGCTGGTTGTTCGGGCTCTTGTTCGGGAGCCCGAACGCGGCGTTCAGGAACGGGCCGTAGCCCTCTGCGAACGCCCGCAGGTCGATGTCGACGATGTCGTCCGCGAGCCGCCGCCCGTTGGGGAAGCCGCAGAGATCCCCGTCGAGCGCGCCCAGGCGGCTCGGAGGGGCGCTGGCCGGCTTGCCCAGCGACGGGTGGTAGCAGGCCCCGGTCGCCGTCGGCGTCACCGCCGTGTTCAGCCTCAACAGGTCGGCCTTCTGAGGGCCGGTGAAGTTGAGGGTCGGCACGCCCTGCAGCAGGATCAGCGAGAGGTCGCCTCGGCCGGTGGTGTTGATCGGCATCAGCGCTCCGCCCGGATGTCCCTGCGGCGGCGTTCCGTAGAGCGCATTCTCGAGCCGCGAGACCTCGGGGTTGAGGTAGAGGCTCTCGAACTGCGCGTCGTCCTCGGGCTCGGACCGGTTCCAGAAGTCCTTCTGCCCGAGCGGGATGACCACCTCGTTGATCAGCGGCTCCCCGAGCCGCGAGACCTGCACGAAGTCGCCGTGACCACTGGTCGTGCCGTCCTTGCGGAGCACCCGTACCTTCTGCCGAAGCGCGCTGGCGTACACGCCGATGGTCGAGTTCGGCGCCTGCAGCAACTGGGTGCTCGGCACCTGAAGCGCGATCGTGTGCGTGCTGTAGCTCGCGAGTGCGTCCACGCCGGGCTCTGCGCCGAGCGGGATCAGGTGGAACGGGTTGAACGGCCGCAGGCCGGCGAGGTCGAACACCGAGCCGAGGTCGACATAGAACGGGTCGTCGCGCTGCCCGGCGAACACCTTGATGCCGCCGGGAAGGTTGCTGACCGCCGACGCGGCCAGGGCGCCATAGCCGGGGGTCGAGCGAGGGCCGATGTTGTCGGGCGGGGTGGGGATGTTCGTCCCGAGCACCTCGGTCTTTGGCTTCCCCTTGCCGTGCCGGACCAGAGTGACGCTGTAGGTCTGCGGCCGGTTCCAGTTCGGGTCGCCGAGCGACGTGATCGGACCGACGTTGTAGAGGAACGTGTTCGGGTTCCGCGTCGTCGTCTTGAAGCGGAACTGGTAGGTGAGGTCCTCGCGACCGTCGCCCGTGTTGTCGATGTTGATCTCGTAGAGGACGCTGTCGTCGAAGCTGTAGAAGTTCGGCCCGCTGGCCGGAGCTTCGAGCGGGATGTAATTGGCGACGAGCGTTGTCGTGTCAGGCCGGTCGGGACTGACGAACGCGTACAGGTCGGTGTTGTCCGCGCGCGGGTCCTGGCCGATCAACGGTGCCTCGGCGTGGCTCGACGCGTTCGCGGCGTCCGGGCTCGGCCCGAGGCGCAGCGCCAGAAAGAGCGCGATTGCGGCGCCGGCGAGCACGAGCCCGAGCACGGCGGCGTTTCGTTTGCCCAAGAACGCAATGGTCATGGCATTCCCTTCTCCCCTCGGAGTCGTAGTGCGCCTGATTCGCAGGCGCGCTCGATTCGGTTCGGCGCCGCTCGGCTAGGCGTGTCGCCTGAGTCCGGTGTGCGGCTGCTGCAGAATCTCCGGCCGAAGCCAGAACCTACGAGGACGGGGGTGGCGTATGACCGAGCATGCGGTGGTGATCGCCGGAGGCGGTCCGACGGGGCTGATGTTGGCGGGCGAGTTGGCGTTGGCGGGCGTCGACGTCGCCATTGTCGAGCGGCGCGCCAGCCAGGACCTCCCCGGCTCGCGCGCGGGCGGTCTGCACTCACGCACCATCGAGGTTCTCGATCAGCGTGGAATCGCCGATCGGTTCCTCGCGGAGGGGCAGGTGGCGCAGGTCGCGGCGTTCGCCGGGACCCCGCTTGGACATCAGCGACTTTCCCACCCGGCACCCCTACGGGCTCGGGCTGTGGCAGAACCACATCGAGCGCATCCTGGCCGGCTGGGTCGGCGAGCTGGCGGTGACGTTCTATCGCGGACGTGAGGTGACGGGCTTCGCGCAGGACGACACCGGCGTCGACGTCGAGCTGTCCGACGGCCAGTCGCTGCGGGCGGAATATCTCGTCGGGTGCGACGGAGGACGCAGTCTGGTCCGCAAAGCAGCCGGCATCGAGTTCCCCGGCTGGGATCCGACGACGAGCAGCCTGCTCGCCGAGGTCGAGATGGCCGAGGAGCCGGAATTGGGCATCCGCCGCACTGCCTCTGGCATCCATTCCCTGGGCAAGGTGGAGTACGAGATCCGCGACGGCGAGGTGGTCTACAAGGATGGGGGGACGGTGCGGGTCATGGTGACCGAACCGCACGTCGGAGCCACGAGCGAACCCACCCTGCGCGATCTCAGCGAGGGCCTCATCGCCGTCTACGGGACCGACTACGGGATCCACAGTCCCACCTGGATCACCAGGTTCACCGACATGACCCGGCAGGCCGCGGCCTACCGCGACGGGACGGGTCCTGCTGGCCGGCGACGCGGCGCACGTGCATTCCCCGGTCGGTGGACAGGGCCTCAACACCGGTGTGCAGGATGCGGTGAATCTGGGCTGGAAGCTGGCCCAGGTGGTCAACCGGATAGCGCCGGAAAGCCTCCTGGATACCTACCATGCCGAGCGCCACCCGGTCGCTGCCCGCGTGCTGCGCAACACGATGGCGCAAGTCGCGCTCATGCGCGCCGACGACCGCATCGAGGCGGTGCGCGACACCGTGTCCGAGCTGCTGAGCATGGACGAGCCGCGCAAACGATTCGCCGCGATGATGTCCGGTCTGGACATCCATTACGACCTCGGCGAGGGCCACCCGCTGCTCGGACGCCGCATGCCCGATCTCGACCTGGTCACCGCCGATGGCCCGGTGCGGGTCTTCACCCTGCTGCACGATGCCCGCCCGGTGCTTCTGAACCTCGGCGAGCCCTGCGGCTTCGACATCTCCCCATGGGCACGATCGAGTGTCGGCGATCGACGCCGAATATGCCGGCGGTTGGGAGCTTCCGGCCCTGGGCCGAGTAGCAGCTCCCGCTGCCGTGCTGATCAGACCCGATGGATACGTCGCCTGGGTGGGGGACGGCACAGATACCGGATTGCGCGACGCGCTGACTACCTGGTTCGGATCACCATGACGCCGACGCGACGTCCCAAACGTCGACGCACCGCCTAAGGCCGGATGCGTGTGCCTGCGCGGCCCTCGAGGGCCGCGGCCAGCGCGGCGGGGGAAGTGATCAAGGCGTCGTGCCCGGTGGCGCGCACGAAGTCGACGCTTGCCTCGAGCTTCGGGCGCATCGAGCCCGCCGCAAGCTCCGGCAGGAGGGCCTCGGCCTCGTCCGCGCTCAGCTCGCGCAGCTCCTTCTGCTGCTCGGTGCCGAACGCGCTGTAGACCGCAGGAACCTCCGTGAGGATCACGAGCCGGTCTGCGTCCAGCTCGCGGGCGAGCAATGCCGAGGCGCGGTCCTTGTCGATCACGGCGTCCACACCCGCGAGGTGAGCACCGCGCCTGGCCGCCGGGATCCCCCCGCCGCCGCAGGCGATCACGATCGCTCCGGAGCGCAGCAACGCGCGGATCGCGTCGACCTCGACGACCTCGAGCGGCTGCGGCGAGGGGACGACGCGGCGCCAGCCGCGGCCCGCGTCGTGGACGACCCTCCAGCCGCGTTCCTGCTCGAGCTCCCGCGCCTTGTCCTCGGCATAGAACGGCCCGACCGGCTTCGTCGGCTCCTCGAAGGCCGGGTCGTCCTCGGCTACGAGCACATGCGTCAGCAGGCAGGCGACGAGCCGTCCGGCGACCGGCTCGAGCTCGCTCTCGATCAGCGCGCCGATCTCCGCCTGCGTCTGCGCGACGGCGAGGTAGAGCGGCAGCGGCGGCGCCTCGTCGGCGGCGCGCTCGTGACGCAGGAGCTCGTTGCCGACCTGGGGCCCGTTCCCGTGTGTGATCACGAGCTCGGGCTCGTCGAGGAGCGGCCGCAGGGCGGCGCAGACCTCGCGCAGGTTCGCGCGCTGCTCGGCCGCAGTACCGCGCTCGCCGGGCCGCATGAGCGCGTTCCCGCCGAGGGCGACGACTGCGGTCACACGAGCGCTTTGTCGCCTATCAGGCCGTGCTCTCTAAGGACGTCGGCCAGCGTCGGCTCGCCGACCTCCTGGAGCCGGTACGTGATCCGCAGCGCGGGCACGTCGAAGTCGATCAGCTTGCGCAGGTCGATCGGCGTCCCGATCAGCACGAGATCCGCGTTGCAGGCCTCGATCGTCGCCTTCAGGTCGTCCATCTGCTTGCGCCCGTAGCCCATCGCCGGCAGCAGCGCGCCGACGTTCGGGTAGTCCTCGAAGGTCTGCGCGATCGAGCCGACAGCGCACTCGCGTGGGTCGATCAGCTCGGCGGCACCGTTGGCCTTCGCTGCGAGCACAGCGGCGCCGTAGGCCATCTCGCCGTGGGTCAGCGTCGGCCCGTCCTCAATCGCGAGCACGCGCTTGCCGGCGATCTCGGCGGGATCGCCTTCGACGTGGAACGGGGACGCCGCGAGCACGATCCGCGCGCCGGGGTTGTGCGTCCGAATCGAGTCGAGCACAGCGTCGATCCCTTCCTGCGGCGCGCTGTCGATCTTGTTCACCACGCAGACGTCGGCCATGCGGAGGTTCGTCTCGCCCGGGTGGTAGCGAAGCTCGTGCCCGGCCCGGTGCGGGTCGACGACGACGACGTGCACGTTCGGCTTCACGAACGGCGTGTCGTTGTTGCCGCCGTCCCAGAGGATGACGTCGGCCTCCTGCTCCGCGCGGTCGAGGATCGCCGCGTAGTCGATCCCGGCGAAGACGAGGTTGCCCTCGGCGATGTGCGGCTCGTACTCCTCGCGCTCTTCGATCGTCGCGTCGGCCGCGTCGAGGTCTTCATAGCGCTCGAAGCGCTGCACGGCCTGCTTCGTCAGATCGCCGTAGGGCATCGGGTGGCGCAGAACGGCGACCCGCTTGCCGGACTCGCGCAGCAACGCCGCGATGTGGCGGGTGGTCTGGCTCTTCCCCGAGCCGGTGCGCACGGCGCACACGGCCACGGACGGCTTGGTCGAGGTGAGCATCGTCTCGGCCGGCGAGATCAGGCGGTAGGACGCGCCCGCCGCGAGCGCGCGCGAGCCGATGTGCATCACGTGCTCGTGCGTCACGTCGGAGTAGGCGAAGACGACCTCGTCCACCTCGTGCCGGGCGATCAGCTCCTCGAGCTCGTCCTCGGGACAGATCGGAATGCCTTCCGGATAGAGCGAGCCGGCCAGCTCGGCGGGGTAGACGCGCCCCGCGATGTCCGGGATCTGCGTCGCCGTGAAGGCGACCACCTCGTACTCCTCGCGGCCCCGGTAGACGAGGTTGAAGTTGTGGAAGTCGCGGCCGGCCGCGCCCGCGATCAGCACTCGGGTTCTGGTCATGAATAAAGCTTATGCACGTACCCAGGACGGAGCGCGGATTAGGGTTGGAGACGTGATTGCGCGCCTGGCAGGTTGCATGTGTGTCGCCGCGCTGTTGACCGCCGCCCCCGCGGCCCAGGTCGACTCGGCGGGCCTGAACGCGCAGGCCACGGTGAGGGCGCTGGCGGTTCTCGGGCCACGCGTGGCCGGCTCGGCCACCGAGCGCAGGGCGGCCGCGGTCGTCGCGGCGCGTTTCGCCAAGCTCGGCTTGCCCCCCGTCGTCCAGGCTGTGCCGCTGCCGCGTGGCGGTGCCTCGCGCAACCTCGTCTTTCGGACGGGCGGCGGGCCGTTGCGTGCGATCGTGGTCGCGCACCTCGACGGCGTCTCGGCCGGCCCCGCTGCGAACGACAACGGCTCGGGTATCGGCGCGCTGCTCGAGGTGGCGCGCCTGCTCGGCGACCGGCCGGGGGTGCTCTTCGCCGCCCTGGGCGCCGAGGAGCGCGTGATGACGGGCTCCAAGCTCCACCTCGGCTCGGCGCGCCTGCTGCGCAGTCTCGGACCCGGCCGACCGCCGCAGCGTCCGGCTCGTGCTCTCGCTCGACATGGTGGGCTACGGCCCGACGCTGAACATCCGCGGGCTCGAGAACGGGCCGAACCGCTCGGCCCTGATCGCGCTCAGAGCGGCTCGGAGACTCGGCCTGCCCGCCTCGTACCTCCAGGACCGCGGCCAGTCCGACCACGAGGAGTTCACCCGCGAAGGGATCCCGGCTGCGTGGGTCGAGTGGCGCTGGGACCCGTGCTGGCACACGGCCTGCGACCGCATCGGCCGCGTGCGCCCGGAGAAGCTCTCGGCGGCGATCCGCCTGGCAGTTGCCGCAGTCCGCGCGACCTAGCGCAGCGTCTCGCGGATCCGGCTGTCGACCGAGGCCATCTCCAGTTCCGCGCCGGAGACATCCTTCAGCAGCTCGTCCGCGGTGGGCTTGTTGCCCAGGGCCCACAGCTCGCGCAGGAGCGAGCCGGCCTCGCGCTGGGTGAACCACTCGCTGCCGAAGCGCTCGCGCAGGTACTCGCGCAGCTGCGTCTCGAGCGCCCACGAGCGCAGGTACGAGTAGACGTAGAAGCCGGCGTCGATGTCGGCGAGATAGTTGGCCGGGCTGGGTTCGATCTTCGTCGCGTTGCCGAGCAGCTCGACGTAGCGCTTGGGCATCTCGGAGAGGTCGTCGCTCGAGTGGAACTCGAGCTCGTACAGGAGCTTCGCGCAGTAGCGGCGCACGAAGAAGAGCAGCCACATCATCCCCTCGGAGGCGTACTCGTCGGGCCGCGGGAAGTCGAGCTTGCGGGAGAGCCAGCCGGGCTCGTCGGTCAGGTGCTGCAGCAGCATCGCCCAGCCCTCGGTGACCGCGACGTCGCCGAGGCGCTTCTCCTCCATCGTCAGGTCGCGCGAGGTGTTCGCGTAGTGCTCGGTGTGGCCGGCCTCGTGGAAGAACGCGCGCCAGTCGTCGGCGCCGCCGATCGGCTGGATCACGAGCATCACCTTGTCGGGCACCTCGATCGGCGCGCAGAAGGCGCGCGGCGACTTCTGCGGGCGCTGCTCGATGTCGAGGTGGACGTTGGCCTGGCTGTCGAGGTCGATCCCGAGATCGGCGAGAGTTGCCTTGAGCGCCGGCACCATCTTGTCGCCCGGGAAGCCCTCGTCCCACTGGGGCGAGCGGATCATCCGGTGGAGATCCCAGCGCTGCAGCTCGTCCAGTGAGAGGCCGAGCAGCTCGCGGGTGGCGCGGTCGAGCGTGTCCTCGTACAGCTGCTCCGTCGAGTCGAGGAAGGACTCGCACTGGCGGGCGAGGTTGCGCAGCTCGAGGCCGAAGCGCTCGTAGAGCTCGACGTAGGTGGAGGCGCCGAGCTGCGGCAGAGCGCCGCGCACGACCTCGATGCTCTCGAAGTAGACCGGGTTCAGGTGCTCCTCGGTCGCCTCCCACAGCGCGCGGTCGAGCTTCTCGCGGCGCCCGCGGTCGGGCTCGTTCGCCATCGTGGGACGCAGCATCCGGAAGGGGATCGTCTCGCCGTCGACGGTCACCTCGAGCTCCGCCTCGAGCGCGGCTTCCTTCTCCGCATGCTCGCGCGTCAGCTTCCCGATATAGCCGTCGCAGCCGAAGTGCCAGAGCTCGCGCGTCCGCCGGTCGCCGTTCACCGACGCGCCGATGGCCTGCACCGTCTCGAGCTCGGTCAGCGTCGCATGGCGCTCGTAGATCGCCTCGAGGTCGAGCCGGTCTTTCAGGCCCGCGTAGTGGAGGTAGTACTCCTCGTCGAGCTCGGCGATGAAGCGGTCGGCATCGGCTCGGTACGCGTCGAGCTCGACGGGCGATGTCGGCGTCTCGCTCGGCACAGCCCATAGGATACCCCGGTGCGAGAGATCAGCATTTCGACCGAGCGGCGCACGCAGCTGCTCGACATCACGACGCAGGTAGAGGAAGCGCTCAACGGGGTCGACGGGGCCGCCGCAGCACTCGTCTACGTGCCTCACACGACTGCGGGCGTGACCATCAACGAGGACGTCGATCCCGTGCTTTCCAACGACCTCGAGGCCGCGATGGAGAAGATCGTCGAGGACGGCTGGGCCTGGAAGCACGACGACGCCGACGGTCCGAACGCGCCTTCGCACATGCGGGCCTCGCTGATGAGCCCCGAGGTGCTCGTGCCCCTGCAGGAAGGCAAGCTCGCTCTGGGTCGCTACCAGGGCATCTTCTTCTGCGAGTTCGACGGGCCGCGCGAACGCAAGGTCTACGTCACCGCGTTGCGCTGAACCTAAGAGCAACCTCCTCTTCATCTGAACTCAAAGATCGCGGCGTACGGTTCGCCCGTGCCACGGCGGCTGCTGTTGCTGGCGCTGACGGCGGGCGTCGCTGCCCTCGTAGGTGGGCTGCCGTTCCGCGAGGCGCATCCGCGTGCCCACGCCGCCTCCCTGGTCGGCATTCACAAGATCCGCCACATCGTCGTCGTGATGCAGGAGAACCGGTCGTTCGACTCCTACTTCGGCACGTATCCAGGCGCGGACGGGCTACCGCGACAGAACGGCAGGTTCACCGTCTGCGTCCCAGACCCGAGGTCCGGGATCTGCCAGCGCCCGTATCACGATCGCCTCAACCGGAACACCGGCGGCCCACACGAGCATTTCGATGCGATCCGCGACATCGACGGCGGCAAGATGGACGGCTTCCTGCGCCAGGCGCGGCGCGGGCTGGCACCGTCCTGCTTGGCCAGCTCGGACGCTCCGATCTGCTCGTTCGGGGCGCTCCACCCCGACGTGATGGGCTATCACGACGCGCGCGAGATCCCGAACTACTGGACCTACGCGCGCCGGTTCGTGCTCCAGGACCACATGTTCCAACCGGACACGTCCTGGAGCCTGCCCGCCCACCTCTTCATGGTCTCGGAATGGTCGGCGCGCTGTCGCCGAAAGGGCGACCCGATGAGCTGCGTGAACGCGGTCGAGAACCCTCTCGCGCCCCCGCACGAGCCCCAGAACCCGACCGGCCGCAAACCCGACTACGCGTGGACCGACCTGACCTACCTCCTGCATCGAAAGCGAGTGCCGTGGGCCTACTACGTCTTCGCGGGCGCACAGCCCGACTGCGCCGATGACGCGGCTGCATGCCGGCCGGTGCACCAGAGCGCGAAGACCCCCGGTATCTGGAACCCGCTGCCCTGGTTCACCACCGTGCGCCGTGACCACCAGCTGCGGAACATCAAGCCGATGCGCAGCTTCTACGTTGCCGCCAAGCGCGGGGCGCTGCCGGCGGTCTCGTGGATCACTCCGAACAACCACTACAGCGAGCACCCGCCGAACCTCGTCACGAACGGCCAGGCCTTCGTCACAGGCGTGATCAACGCCGTCATGCGGAGCCGCGACTGGAGCTCGACCGCGATCTTCCTCGCGTGGGACGACTGGGGCGGCTTCTACGACCACGTGCCGCCGCCGCAGGTCGACGTGAACGGCTACGGGCTCCGGGTTCCCGGCCTGGTGATTTCGCCGTACGCCAAGCGAGGATTCGTCGACCCCCAGGTGCTGAGCTTCGACGCCTACGCGAAGTTCATCGAGGACGACTTTCTTCGCTCCGCGCGCGTCGACCCAAAGACCGATGGCCGGCCCGACCCGAGGCCCACCGTGCGCGAGAACGTCGCCCAGCTCGGCAACCTCGCCTCCGACTTCAACTTCAACCAGAAGGCGCGGCCGCCTCTCATCCTGCCGCTGCACCCGCGCTTCTCCTAACCTGGGCGGGTGGCCGCGCCCGTCTCGAAGGACCAGGAGCTCGAGCTCCAGATCGACTCGCTCGCCTATGGCGGGAACGGCGTCGCACGCTTGAACGGATTCGTCGTCTTCGTCCGGCGCGGGTTGCCGGGCGATGTCGTCCGCGCGCGCGTGACCAAGGTGAAGCGCAACCACGCCGAGGCGCTCGCGGTCGACGTGCTGACGCCGAGCCCGCTGCGGGTCGAGGCGCCGTGCCAGCACTACCCGGCCTGCGGCGGCTGCCGCTTCCAGGACCTCGCCTACGAATCACAGGTCGCGGCCAAGGAGGAGCAGGTGGCCGACGCGCTGCGGCGGATCGGCGGGATCCCGGAGCCGCCGCTGGAGCCGATCATGCCCGCGGTCGAGGTCTTCCACTACCGCAACAAGCTGGAGTACTCGTTCACCGCGACGCCGGACGGGCCGGCGCTCGGCTTCCACAGGGCGGGCCGCTGGGACGAGGTGCTCGACATCCGCCGCTGCTGGCTGACCACGGATCTCGGCAACGCCCTGCAGGACGCCGTCCGCGACTGGGCCCGCGCCGAGGGGCTCGAGGCCTACGACCAGGCCGAGCACACCGGCTACCTGCGGCATCTCGTGATCCGGGAGGGGCGCAACACCGGGCAGGCGCTCGTACAGCTCGTGACCGCGGCGGGAGAGAAGTTCGATCGCGACGAGTTCGTCGAGGTCCTGCGGCGCTTCCCCGAGGTTCGCTCGGTCCACTGGGCCGTGAACGACACACCGGCCGAGGTGACGAATCTGCCGACGACGCTCCTCTGGGGCGAGGACGCGATCGAGGAGGAGCTCTGCGGCCTGCGTTTTCGCGTCCGCCCGAACGCGTTCCTGCAGACGAACACCGGGATGGCCGAGCGCCTCTACGCGCTCGCCGGCGAGTACGCGGCGCTGACCGGCAACGAGACCGTGTACGACCTCTACTGCGGCATCGGGACGATCGGGCTGACGCTCGCGTCCAAGGCGCTGACGGTGTGGGGGGTGGAGGTCTCCGAGGAGTCGGTGGCCTGCGCGCTCGAGAACGCCGACCTGAACGGGATCTCGAACGCGGCCTTCTTCGCCGGCGAGGTCGGAGCGTCGCTCGAGGAGCTGCGCGACCGGGCGGGGCCGCCGGACGTAGTGGTGGTCGACCCGCCGCGGGCGGGGCTCTCGAACAAGGCGCTACGGCGGCTCGGGCGCCTCGAGGCCTCGAAGATCGTCTACGTCTCGTGCAACCCGACCACGCTGGCCGGCAACGTGAAGGAGCTCGGCGCCGAGTGGGGCTACGCGCTCGAGCGGGTGCGGCCGGTGGACATGTTCCCGCACACGCCGCACGTCGAGGCGGTCGCTCTGCTCACTCGCGGCTGAGCTCCTGCTCGATCGCCTCGCGCAGGTCCGTGAGTCCGTCACGCAGCTGTCCGATCCGCTCTTCGCCCAGCCGGGTCTCCACCGCCTCGGCGTAGGCGCGGAAGCGCGGGCGGGCCTGGCGGAGGAGGCGTTGGCCCTCGTCGGTGAGGCGGACGAGGTACGAGCGGCGGTCGTCCGGGTTCGGGATCCGCTCGGCGTGGCCCCGGCTCTCGAGGCGGCCGATGCGGAAGAGAACGGTCGAGAGCGGCATCTCCACCCTGGCGGCGAACGCGGTCGGCGTCCAGGGCCCCTCGGCGCCGATCATCACGTACATCGGGTAGTCCTCCGGCGGAAGCTCGAGGCCCTCGAGGGCGGAGGTGATCAGGCGCTCGCGGACCTGGTTCGTCCGGAACAGGTCGAGCAGGATCGTGTCGGGGCCGGATTCAGGCATTAGCGCAATGTTGTGGTAATGTGCCGCAACGTTGTGGTAAGTCTACTCCGTCGGTCACTCGCCGTCCTCGTGCTCGCAGTCGCGGCCGCCTGCGGCAGCGCCGCGAGCGCGGATGCGCCGGCCAAGCTGCACATCGGCGTCCACGCGGCCTTCGTCGTCCCCGGCGGCGGGTCGTTGTGGGCGACCGACCCGGTGCTGAATCGCGTCGTCCGCATCGATCCCGCAGCCGTTCGCGTGAAGGCGAAGCTCGGAGCGCCCGGCAACCCGCTCGGCCTCACGTTCGGCTCCGGCAGCGTGTGGGTCGGGAGCCGCTTCGCCGATCAGGTGACGCGCTTCAGCGCCAGGACGAACAAGCGGCAGGCCCGGATCCGGGTCGGCAGCGGCCCCTACGCGCTCGCCTACGGGGCCGGGGCGGTCTGGGTGACGAACGAGAACGCGGGCACGGTCAGCAGGATCGGTCCGAAGCGGAACAAGGTGATCAAGACGATCCGCATCGGGGGCCGCCCGAACGGGGTGACCGTTGCATTCGGCTCGGTCTGGGTCGCCGACTTCGGCCGGGGCCGCGTGATTCGCATCGACCCCGCGCGGAACCGGGTCGCCGGCAGCGTCGCGGTGCCCACCGCCGACTGGATCACGCGGGTCGGCGACTCGCTCTGGATCTCGAGCGAAACCGGCAAGGTCTACCGGCTCGACCCGGCGACGCTCACGGTGACGGCGACTGTGACGGTCGGCGCAAACCCGCTTGCGAGCGCCGCGATCGCCGGCGAGCTCTGGGTGCCGAACATCGACGCCAACACGGTTTCGGTGGTCGATCCGGCCACCAACTCGGTGAGGCGGACGATCGAGGTCGGGAAGAGCCCGATCGCGATCGCCGCAGCTGCCGGCGCTGTCTGGGTCTCGTCAGAGGAGGACGGCGACCTCTGGCGGCTCAGCGCGAGCGGCTGAGCTTCGGGCGGACCTCCCGCCAGAGGAGATCCGCGTTCGGGACCAGAAAGCCGAGGCACAGCAGCGGCAGCGCGGGCAGGCCGTCGACGTCGAAGGCGGTGGCGAGGGCGATCGTGCCCCCGAGCGAGGCCGTCAGGCACAGCCACGTCCAGAAGGTGCGCAGCCGGAAGCGAGCGCTCGCGCCGAGGAAGAGCGCGAAGAAGAGCAGGTCCGGCAGCCCGAGCTTCGCGCCACCTTCCTGGCCGGGAACAGGAAACGTGATCGAGAGCGCGGAGAACACCTCGGGCTTCTCGGAGACGATCGTCTTCGTCGGCCCGCGCCAGACCGAGTACGAGTCCACCCAGGGCACGATCACCGCGACGAGCACGACCCAGCTCAGCTCCTCGAAGAAGCGCAGGAAGCACCACCCGATCGCGGTCATCGCAGCGAGCTTCGCGAAGTTCGCCACCGGCCCGGCCCCGGCCGCATGGAGCACGGCGGCCAGAGCCCCGAAGCCGACTGCCGCGATCAGGAGCCAGAGCGCAGGCGTGCGCCAGAGCGGCAGTGCCAGGTAGACCAGCCCGAAGACCGCCGGGATGACCACGAAGGAGAGCCAGGCGATGGTCGCCCAAAGCGAGAGGCCGAAGAGCCACTGGTGGACTCCGTAGTAGGTGCCGACCGCGGCGGCGAGCGCGACGAACGCCGCCGCGCGCCAGGTTAATACGGCGGAAGCTCGGCCCACCAAGGGCCCAGCGTCTTGAACGCGTTCCAGAACTTCGTCTTGGCGGGCTGCTCGTCCAGGGACTCGTCGATGTCGGGCACGTGGAGCGCCTGGATCGTAGGCGTGAACCGCTGCAGCTCGCCGAGTGTGGGCTCGAGCGCGTCGGCCAGCGGGAACTCGAGCTGGTTCAGGAACGCGAGCGCGGGCTCGCCCATCACGACCACGAGCTTCGGCTGGACGATGTGCAGCTCGCGCGCAAGCCACGGCTGTGCCTCCTCGGGGTCGCCGCCGGCAAATTTGAGGGCGTTCGTCCCGTAGATCGCCATCGGATCCACGTGCAGCCGCTGCAGGGACTTCAGCACCGCCTGCCCCGCGCGGCCGTAGAACGCGACCCCTTCCTGCACCTCCGCCGGCTGCGGCTCCTGCTTCAAGAGGAAGACGTCTGCGAGCGGATGGCCGGACCCCAGCACCGGCACGCGGCCCTCGCCCGCGGCGCGCCCGATCTCGTCCCCGAGATCGTTGATCTCGGCGATCGCTTTTTGCAGGTACTTCTCGAAGATTTCGTCGGTCACGGCTGGCATCAGGGGAAGGACCCTGTTCTCGCCTAGCGCACTCTTTCCTTGGCCTGCGCCGCCCACTTGAGCGACTGGAGGTAGAGCAGCGAGCGCGGCCGGCGCAGCACCTGGGCCGTGCGCAGGCTGACGAGGAAGTCCTCGGGGCCTTCGAACGCGCGCATCCGAACCGCCCCCGTGCCCACTCCCTGGAGCACGTGCGCGTCGGATCCGGCGCCCATCGCGAGGTCGTACTTGCGCGCGAAGCGGAGCGCTTCGTCGTTGTAGGCCTCGAAGAGCAGGCGCGCGTTGTAGACCTCGAGCACGTCCACCTCGGCCAGGTGCCGGTGCAGCGTTACCGGCTCCGGGATCGCGTGCAGCCGGTCGAAGGGGTGGGGGAGGTAGACGATCCCGCCCTGCGCCCGGATCGCGGCGACGGTCTCGCCGAACGACTGGCCGCGAGGGATCTCCTCGGTGAGGAAGAGCCCGATCACCTCGCCCTGGTCCTCGGTCTTCACCTCCTCGCCGGGGATCACCACGAGGTCGCGGTCGCGCGCGAGCTCGGCGGCCTCGAGGGCGCCGCCGAAGACGTTGTGGTCGGTGACGGCGATCGCACCGAGGCCTTGCTCCTCGGCCTGGTCGAGCAGGTCGGCGACAGGGATCTGGCAGTCGTGCGACCACGAGGTGTGCAGGTGCAGGTCGGCGACCACCCACTCGCGGCCGGCGAGCGGGTCGGCTACCCGCTCGGCGCGGCGCCTGCCGGTGAGGCCCCGGTAGATCTCGTCGAGCTCGCGCGCGACTGCTGCAAAGCTCTGGCCCTCGGCCTCGGTTCGCGCCTCGGCTCCGCGACGCGCGCGGTACGCCTCGTCCTCGGCCAGCCGCATCACCTCGGCAGCCGCCAGCTCGGGCTGCTCGCGAACGCCGGTCGGCGAGGCGATCGCCGCTCCGGCCGCGGCCGCCTCCAGCGTCACGCGGTCGAGGCCGTCGAAGGCCGGGACGAAGATCGCCGCCTCGTTCAGGAGCGCGGCCCGCGTAGGGCCGTCACGCAGCGTGCGCACGCGTGCCCGTCCGCGCAGGGAGCGCGAAACCGTCGGCCTGCCCGCGAGCGGCTTCGTCCGAAGCAGGACGAGCTCCCAGTCGGGCAGCTGCCGCAGCGCTCTCGACACCGCCCGGTGCAGTGGCCGCTCCCCAGGTCGCCACTCGAGCACCACCACGCGCCGCTTCTCGCCGGGCCGGAAGAGCTCCGTGTCGACGCCGCTGCTGAGCACCCGGTAGTCGCCCGGCAGGCGCTGGTTCGCGGCTTCCGCGGTCGCCTCCGAGGTCGAGATGAGCGCGTCGATCCGCCCGAGCAGCCGTTCGCGCTGCGCCCGGCCGGGCGGGTAGCCGAGCCGCTCCGGCGAGAGGAACGTCGCGACCGCCAGCGCGCGCGAGTCGCGCAACGCGAGGTACGAGAGGCTCGGCAAGCCGGGCTCGAAGCCGTGGACGACGTCGTAGCCGCCTCTGGCGAGCGCCAGCGTGAGGTTCGCCCGCGCGCCGACCGGCACGCCGATCCGGCTGCGCCGCGAGACAGGGACCGCCGGACCGAGCGCGATCACCTCGTCGCGCCCCCCGTCAAGGAGCGCTCGCCGGCCTGCGATCAGGTCGGCCGCGCGCGTCGAGGGAGCGAGCACCGTCACCGAGTGCCCGAGGGCGCGCAGCCCGTCCGCGATCCCCGCCACGTGCTCGTTGACGTCGTGGGGACGCGACCAGGCGAACGGCGTGACCAGGCAGACGCGCAGGCCCATCGGCCCCGAGTCTAGCCCTGCCCGAGCCTCAGGCCTTGGTCTTCGTCTTCGCCGGCCCCTTGCTCGTCTTGCGCGCGTGCTCGCGGATGAACTCCTCGGTCTTCTCGCGCGCCTCATCGTCGGTGAACTGCACCGGCGGCGACTTCATCAGGTAGGAGCTCGGGCCGCCGAGCGTGCCTGCGACGCCCTTGTTCAGCGCGAGCTTCGCGAGCCGCACCGCGTCGATTACGACACCGGCCGAGTTGGGCGAGTCCCAGACCTCGATCTTCAGCTCGGCGTTCAGAGGCACGTCGCCGAAGGACGTTCCCTCGAGCCGGATGTACGCCCACTTGCGGTCTTCGAGCCACGGCACGTGGTCGGAGGGGCCGACGTGGATGTTCTTCTCCTCCATCTCGTACGGGAGGGTCGACTTGATCGCGTAGGTCTTCGAGATCTTCTTCGACTCGAGCCGCTCGCGCTCCAGCATGTTCAGGAAGTCGGAGTTGCCGCCGAAATTGAGCTGGAAGGTGCGGTCGACGCGCACCCCGCGGTCGCGGAAGATGTTCATCAGGACTCGGTGCGTGATCGTCGCTCCGACCTGCGACTTGATGTCGTCGCCGATGATCGGGACGCCGGCCTGCTTGAAGCGCTTGTCCCAGTAGCTCTCCTTCGCGATGAAGACCGGCATGCAGTTGACCATCGCGCAGCCCGCGGCCAGGACCTGCTCCGTGTACCACTTGGTCGCCTCCTCCGAGCCAACCGGGAGGTAGTTGACGACGACGTCGGTGCCGGTCTCCTTGAGGATCCCGACCACGTCGTCGGTCTCGCCGGGGGCCTTCGTCACGATCTCGGAGAGGTACTTGCCGAGCCCATCGTGCGTCATGCCGCGCGAGACGGTGACGCCGGTCTTCGGCACGTCCGAGAACTTGATCGTGTTGTTCGGGTGCCCCCAGATCGCCTCGGAGAGGTCCTTGCCGACCTTGTCCGTGGTGACATCGAAGGCCGCGGTGAACTCGACGTCGCGGACGTGGTAGCCGCCGAGGTCGACGTGCATCAGGCCCGGGACGAACTCGTCCGGGTCGGCGTCCTTGTAGTACTCGACGCCCTGCACGAGCGAGCTCGCGCAGTTGCCGACGCCGATCAGCGCCACACGCACCTTGTCGTCGCGGCGCGGGGCCTTGCCGTTCGTTGAAGCCATCAGTTCCTCCTGAGTTCTCTGCGGACGTGCAGGATTCGTTGTAGGACGGTGAGCCAGGCGGTTGCGGCAAGGAAGTAGATCGCCCACTGCAGGCCGCCCCAGGGGGCGAATACCAGCCCGGCGGTGATCACGACGACGCGCTCGGCGCGGCTGCCGATGCCGACGTCTCCGCGCAGGCCGAGCAGCTCCGCCTTGGCGCGCGCGTAGGAGACGAGGAAGGAGCCGCCGATCGCGGCGATCGCGAAGGCGAGCGCCACCTCGTTGCCGTGGCGCGCGAAGACGAGCGCGACCGCCGTCAGCACGAAGCCCTCGCTGACGCGGTCGGAGATCGAGTCGACGAAGGCCCCGAACGGCGTCGCCTTGCCGCCGTAGCGCGCCAGCGCCCCGTCGAGGATGTCGAGGATCGAGCCGACGACGAAGACGAGTGCGGCGATCCAGTAGACGAGCCACTGGTTGTGGTCGCCGAACCAGATCAGCACCGCGGCAGCGGCGCACAGGGTGACGCCCGCGGCGGTGAGGGCATTCGGGGTCACGCGCGTGCGCGCGAGACCGCCGATCCAGCGCGAGGCGAGCCGGCGAGTTCCGTCCGTGTAGCCCTGTTTCACCCAGGCGAGCGTGGCCGTTCGGGTCACGCGAGGCACGCTAGCAGCCTCTTTGCGAGCAGGCCTGCGCACAGTCGGCAGACGGCGGGTCTAGCGCCGCTGAGCGGCGGCCGCGGTCGCTCGGAGGCGCCGAAACGGGTTGCGGTAGACAGACGCAGCCGGCAATCACGGCGACGATCACGCCCGCGACGACGTCGAGCCAGAAGTGGTTGCCGGTGGCCATCACGCTGAACCAGACCCAGCCGGGCCAGAGCAGCCAGAGGATCTTGGCGAAGCGCGTGCGGCAGACCGAGAAGAGCACGAGCCCGACGATCAGCGCGTCGGCCGCGTGCAGGCTCGGCATCGCCGCGTACGGGTTGGCGGCGAACTCGATCAGCCCGCTGCCGTGGTTGAGTTGGCCGAAGCTCTGCAGCGTGTCGTCGAAGCCGAAGTCCGGGAACATCCGCGGCGGCGCGGTCGGCAGCAGCACGTAGCCGACGAGACCGATCACGTTGGCGAGCAGGATCGTGTTGCGGAAGCGCACGAACGCCTCGTTGCGGCGCAGGTACACCCAGAGGAGGGCGAGGCCGAGCACGGTGAACTCGGAGTTCCAGTAGGTCCACGAGGCGAGCGTCGCCAGGAGATGTGAGCCGTCGACAGCCCGCTGCAGGCTCAGCTCGAAGAGTCCGTGGAGGTGCCGCTCGATCCCGATCACGTGCAGGCCGTTGTCGAACGCGCGCGGCGGGTTGCGATCCGCGATCCCGCGGGCGACCTGGTACGCGGCCAGGAAGCCGAACCAGATCGCGAGCTGGCGCCCGAAGTCAGCCCACCCACGGGGCAGGACTCGACGGCCGGCTGAAACGATCGCACTCACGAGGACGGGCCCATTTTAACCCCCATGCCAGTCGTGCTCTACTGAGTGGATGAAACGCCTGCTGCTGGCCTTTATTTCCGTGCTCGCGCTCCTCGCGACCGGGTGTGGGGGCGGTTCGGCCGGCGGTGAGGCAGCCGAGCCGCGCGTGACTCCGCTGCCCACCGCCCGGGAGATCGCCTGGTTCCGGACGATGGCGGCCTTCGCGAACGCGGTCAGCAACCTCTCGGAGCAGGCGGCCGCCCCTGGAGGCGCGAAGGCCCTGGCCGCGCTGCGCGACTGTGGCCCGATCTTCCGCTCCTCCGTAGGCGAGGCTCCGACCCGGCGGCAGCGCGCGGCGGCCCAGGTCGTGCTCGGCGCCTGCTCGGCCTTTCGTCGGGGCGACCTCGCCGAGGGCGACCGCGCGCTGAGCGCCTCGGGCGCGCGGATCTTCCTGCGCAGCGACGGCCGCTCACTGCCGCGGCGCGGGGGCGTGACCGACGTGAGCCGCGTCGAGCCGCGCTTCTCCCGGGTCGCAGCGGAGTTGAGCGGCGTGCCGGCGACGGTCGTGCGCTGCTGGTCGCGGGCGGACTGGGTCGCGCTGATCGCCGAGCGCGGCGCCTACACCGGCGGAGCGGTCGACCTGAGGGCGGACGGGTTCGTCTCCGCGGGCACGCGGGTCAATCTCGCGCCGCGCATGTGCGAGCGGCTCGTGCGCTTCGTCTACGAAAGACGCCGCCCTGCGCGCGGCAAGGTGAAGCTCCAGCTCGCGAACACCGTGCTCACGCTGGGCCACGAAACGGTGCACGTCGCGCCGGGCGGTGACGAGGCCGTCGCGACGTGTTACGGCCTCCAGCGCATGCGCCGGGCCGGCGTCCTGCTCGGCGCGCCGCGTGCGTATGCGGACAGCCTGGCCGAGCTGGCGTGGAGTGGCCTCTACCCGTACGGCCTGGCCAAGTACCACTCGCCCGAGTGCAAGGACGGCGGCAAGCTCGACCTGAACCCAAAAAGCTCGGTCTGGCCTTAGCCGCCGATCTGCGACATCGACCGTGACGCTCGCACGAAGCCCGGGTCGTTGATCTTGTGCTTCAGCTCCTTGTGCCGCACCGCGAAGCGGAGCAGGTGCTCCAGCTCGGCGTCGGACGCGCCCTCGCGCAGCGGCGTCTTCAGGTCCCACTCGCGCCGGGAGAACAGGCACGTTCGCAGCTGGCCGTCGGCGGTCAGCCGGATCCGGTCGCAGCTCGAGCAGAACGGCTCCGAGACCGGGTTGACGAAGCCGATCTCGCCCGCGCCGTCCGCGAAGCGGAAGCGCCGCGCGGTCGAGGACGCCTTGGCGGGAATCTCTTCGAGCGGCCAGCGCTTCTCGATCAGGGCGCGGATCTCGCCGCCGGTGAGCACGTCGTCGCCGCGCCACGACTCGTCTGCATCCAGGGGCATGAACTCGATGAAGCGAACGATGTACGGCTTCCGTCGGGCGAGCTCGGCCAGCGCCGGCACTTCCTCCTCGGTGAACCCGCGCATCGCCACGCAGTTGACCTTGATCGGCCCGAGCTCCGGGTAGCGCTCGGCCTCCTCGAGTCCGGCCAACACGCGGTCGAGCGCGTCCCTGCGCGTGATCTCCGCGAAGCGCACGTGGGAGAGCGAGTCCAGCGAGACGTTCAGCCGCCGCAGCCCGGCCTCGACGAGCGGGCCGGCGAGCTTGTCGAGCAGGACGCCGTTCGTGGTCAGCGAGAGGTCGTTCACGCCCGGGATCTCGGCAAGCTGCCGCACGAGCTGAGGCAGATCGCGGCGCACGAGCGGCTCGCCGCCGGTCAGCCGCACCTCCTCGATGCCCATCGCGGCGAGCACGCGCACGATCCGCGCGAGCTCCTCGAAGCTCAGCAGCTCCTCCCGGTCGAGCCATTCCAGGCCTTCCGCCGGCATGCAGTAGCGGCAGCGGAAGTTGCACTTGTCGGTGACGGAGACCCGGACGCTCTTGATCTCACGGCCCCAGGAGTCGACGAGCGGATCCACGCCTCAAGCCTAGCCGAGGGTTCGCAGGTCCTAGACTCGCGCGGTGCCGCTCCTCGCTCTCATCGCGGTCACGGTCGTCTGGGGCGTCACCTTCGTCCAGGTCAAGGACGCGGTCGACATCTACCCGCTGTTCGCCTTCCTGGCCGTGCGCTACGCGATCGCGACCGGCGTGCTCGGGATCGCCGGCGCTCCGCGCCTCCGCAGCCTTGGGCGCTCGGGCTTCGCCGCCGGCGCGCTTCCTCGGCGCCCTGCTGGGAATCGGGATCGCCCTCCAGACCGCGGGCCTGCAGCGAACGACGGTCTCGAGCACCGGCTTCATCACAGGGCTCTACGTCGTCCTGACCCCGCTCTTCGGGCTCGTGCTCTTCAGGACGCGCGTTGGCCTGCAGGTCTGGCTCGGCGTCGTGCTGTCGGTGACCGGGCTCGCGATGCTCTCGGGCGTTCACGTCGGCTCGACGGCCGGCGACCTGCTCGTGCTCGCCTCCACCTCGGCGCAGGCACTCCAGATCGTGATGGTCGAGCGCTACGCGAACCGCTACGACGCGATCGCGCTGACGCTGGTCGAGATGGCAACCTGCTGCCTCGGCTTCTTCGTGATCGCCGTCGCGCTCGGCGACCTCTCGGTCCCGCACGGCCGGACGGTCTGGGGAGCGCTCCTGGTCACGGGCATCTTCGCCAGCGCGCTCGCCTACCTGATCCAGGTCTGGGCGCAGCGACGCATGAGCGCGGCGCGGATCGCGCTTGTCTTCGCGCTGGAGACTGTGTGGGCCGGCTTCTTCGGCTACGTGCTCGACGGCGACCGCCTCGGGTGGCTCGGCTGGGGCGGCTGCGCCGCGATCCTGGGCGGGATCGTGCTCGCGGAACCGGCTGCGGCAAGGGCGTTGCGCCGATTGGTCGCCTAAGTTGCTACTATCCGACTTAGATTTTCTAAGCCAACGAAGGAGAATTCAGCATGGCAAAAACGATCGGCATCGACCTCGGCACGACCAACTCGTGCGTTGGCGTGATCGAGGGCGGCGAGCCGGCGGTCATTCCGAACGCCGAGGGCGGGCGCACCACGCCGTCCGTCGTCGCGTTCACGAACGACGGCCAGCGGCTCGTCGGGGCGCCCGCAAAGCGCCAGCAGGTGACGAACCCCCAGAGCACCATCTTCTCGATCAAGCGCTTCATGGGCCGCAAGTTCGGCGAGGTCTCCGAGGAGATGAAGATCGTGCCGTACGAGGTCGTGGAAGGCCCGAACGGCGACGTGCGCGTGAAGGCCGGCGACAAGGAGTACGCGCCGCCGGAGATCAGCGCGATGATCCTCCAGAAGCTGAAGGCCGACGCGGAGGCATACCTCGGCGAGACGGTCACGGACGCGGTGATCACCGTCCCGGCCTACTTCAACAACGCCCAGCGCGAGGCGACGAAGGACGCCGGCAAGATCGCCGGCCTCAACGTCGTCCGCATCATCAACGAGCCCACCGCGGCGGCGCTGGCGTACGGCCTCGACAAGGAGGCCTCCGACCACACGATCCTCGTCTTCGACCTCGGCGGCGGCACCTTCGACGTGTCGGTGCTCGAGCTCGGCGAGGGCGTCTTCGAGGTGAAGGCCACCAACGGCGACAACCACCTCGGCGGCGACAACTTCGACAAGGCGATCGTCGACTGGATGGTCGCGGAGTTCAAGCGCGACCAGGGCATCGACCTCTCGCAGGACAAGATGGCCCTCCAGCGCCTCTACGAGGCCGCCGAGAAGGCGAAGATCGAGCTCTCCTCGACGATGACGACGCAGATCAACCTGCCGTTCGTCACGGCGACTGCCGAGGGCCCGAAGCACCTCGACCTCCAGCTCACGCGCGCAAAGCTCGACGAGCTGAGCGCCGAGCTGCTCGAGCGCACGGTCGGACCGACCAAGCAGTGCCTGGCCGACGCGGGCCTGGACGCCTCGAAGATCGAGCACGTCGTGCTCGTCGGCGGCATGACCCGCATGCCGGCGGTGCAGGAGAAGGTCAAGGAGCTGATCGGTAAGGACCCGCACAAGGGCGTCAACCCCGACGAGGTCGTCGCCGTCGGCGCGGCCATCCAGGGCGGCGTGCTGAAGGGCGAGGTCAAGGACATCCTGCTCCTCGACGTCACGCCCCTCAGCCTCGGGATCGAGACCAAGGGCGGCGTCTTCACCAAGCTGATCGAGCGCAACACGACGATCCCGACCAAGAAGTCGGAGACCTTCACCACCGCCGAGGACAATCAGCCCTCGGTCGAGGTGCACGTGCTCCAGGGCGAGTCGGAGATGGCGCTCTACAACAAGACCCTCGGCAAGTTCCAGCTCGTCGGCATCCCGCCGGCGCCGCGGGGCATGCCGCAGGTCGAGGTCACCTTCGACATCGACGCGAACGGGATCATCAACGTCTCGGCCAAGGATCTCGGCACCGGCAACGAGCAGCAGATCCGCATCGAAGGCGGCTCGGGGCTCGCCGAGAACGAGGTCGAGCAGATGATCAAGGACGCCGAGGCGCACGCGGACGAGGCGCGGAAGCTGCGCGAGCTCGCGGACGCCAAGAACCAGGCGGAGAGCCTGGCCTACGCGACCGAGAAGAGCCTCAAGGAGCACCGCGAGAAGCTCGACGAGTCGGATGCCTCGACGATCGAGGGCCGGGTGATGGAGCTCAAGCAGGCGCTCGAGACGGACGACCTGGGCGAGATCCGCGCCAAGACGGACGCTCTGCAGGAGGCTTCTCAGAAGCTCGCCGAGGCGGTCTACGCCCAGGCGGCACAGGCCCAGCAGGCCTCCGGCAACGGCGAGAGCGAGCCCGAGTCCGACGACGAGGTGATCGAGGACGCGGAGGTCGTCGACGAGGAGGCCAAGACCTCGTAATGACCGAAGCAGAGAACACGCCTGTCGAGGCCGAGCCTGAGGACCAGGTCGCCGCGCTGGAAGCCGAGCGCGACGAGTACCTGAACGACCTCAAGCGGGTCGCGGCCGAGTTCGAGAACTACCGCAAGCGGGTCTCGCGCGACCAGGAGAGCCTGGTCGCGCGGGCCCACGAGCGGCTGGTGAAGGAGCTCTTGCCGGTGCTCGACGACCTCGAGCGGGCGCTCGCCGCCGCCGAGGAGCATGAGGAGGCCAAGCTCGAGGAGGGCGTGCGGCTCGTGCATCGCGAGCTGAAGGCCGCTCTCGACCGCGAGGGCCTCGCCGAGATCGAGACGGACGGCGTCTTCGACCCGCACGTCCACGAGGCGCTGCTCTCGCAGCCGTCAGAGGCGGAGGAGGGCTCCGTGCTCGAGGTGCTGCAGAAGGGCTACAAGCTCGGCGACCGCGTCCTGCGGCCGGCGCGCGTGGTCGTGGCCGCGCCGCGCAGGAGACCGGTGGCGGTTAAGGACCTCTACGAGACGCTCGGTGTAGCGCCGCGGAGCCGCTCAGGACGAGATCAAGAAGGCCTACCGCAAGCTCGCGCGCCAGTACCACCCGGACGCGAACCCGGGCGACGACTCCGCGGAGGAGCGCTTCAAGGAGGTGCAGCACGCCTACGACGTGCTCTCCGATCCGGACAAGCGCAAGCAGTACGACGCGTTCGGCTCGTCGAACGGGCGAGGCCCGGCCGGCGGCCCCGGCGGCTTCCGCTTCGACACCGAGGGGTTCGACCTCGGCGACCTGGGCGACATCTTCGGCGGGCTCTTCGGAGCGCGCGGCGGTGCGCAGCGCCAGGAGCGCGGCCAGCGCGGGCGCGACCTCGAGGTCGAGGTGCGCCTCTCGTTCGAGGATTCGCTGCGCGGCGTCGAGACGACGATCCCGGTCGAGCTCGAGACCGCTTGCCGCGAGTGCGGCGGCTCAGGGGCGAAGCCGGGGACGGCGCCGAAGCTCTGCCCCGAGTGCGGCGGCCGCGGCGTCAAGGCCGAGAGCCAGGGGCTGTTCGCCCTCTCGCAGCCGTGCCCACGCTGCCGCGGCAACGGCACGGTGATCGAGGATCCGTGCCCGAACTGCCGCGGCACCGGCCGCGAGCGGCGGACGAAGCGCTACACGGTGAAGATCCCCGCGGGCGTGAAGGACGGCTCGCGGATCCGCCTGCGCGGCAAGGGCGAGGCGGGGTGGGGCGGCGCCGAGGCGGGCGACCTGTTCGTCGTCACACGCGTCGCGCCCTCGAAGCTCTATACGCGTCGCGGCGACGACCTCGTCGTGGACGTGCCGGTCACCTACCCCGAGGCCGCGCTGGGCGCGACCGTGGAGGTGCCGACCCCCGAGGGCTCGGTCAACGTGAAGGTGAAGCCTGGCACCGTGGACGGAACGCTGCTGCGCGTGAAGGGCAAGGGCGCGCCGAAGCTCAAGGGCTCCGGCAAGGGCGACCTGCTTGCGCGCGTGAAGCTCGAGCGTGCCGAAGAAGATGAGCAAGAAGGAGCGCGAGGCGGTCGAGGCGCTGCAGAAGGCGTCTCGCGAGAACCCGCGCGAGGGGCTGGTCTCGTGAAGAGCTTCGGGATCACGTCGCTCCTCGCCGGAATCGGGCTCTACGTCGTCTCGGCGCTGGTCGTGCTGAAGTCGTACCGCGGCGAGCCGCACCCGGCCTGGCTGACGGTGCTCTGGCTGATTGGCACGCTGCTCGTCGTCGTCGGACTGCTGGTGATGAGCTCCGGCGCGGTGCGCGCGTACCGGGAGCGGAACTGATGGACGACCGACCCCGCTACATGATCTCCGTTGCCGCCGAGCTCGTCGGGATGCACCCGCAGACCCTGCGCGTCTACGAGGAGAAGGGGCTCGTTCGGCCCCAGCGCACGGCCGGGAACACGCGCCTCTACTCCGAGGCCGATCTCGAGCGCCTTCGCCTGATCCAGCGCCTCACGACCGAGCTCGGGCTGAACCTGGCCGGCGTCGAGGCCGTGCTCGAGCTCGAGGCCGAGGTCGGCCGCATGCAGGCGCGGATGGAGCGGCTCGAGCGTGAGATGCGCGACGCGATCGAGCAGGTGCACCGGCAGTACCGCCGCGAGCTCGTGCTCTACGACCCGACCCAGCTACCTGCTCAGAGACGATGGACTTCAACAAGCTGACGCTGAAATCGCAGGAGGCGGTCGCCGCCGCCCAGGAGCTCGCGCGCCGCATGGGCAACCCCGAGCTCTACCCCGAGCACCTGCTGCTGGCGCTGCTCGACCAGGAGCTGCCGCAGCAGCTGGTTCCCGACGCGGCCGAGCTGCGCGCGCAGGCCGAAGCGGCGCTCCACGCCAAGCCGGCGACCCAGGGAGCGCAGCAGCAGCCGCAGGTCAGCGCGGCGCTCTCGCGCGTGCTCGACCGCGCTTCCGACGAGGCCAAGAAGCTCGAGGACGACTACGTCTCGACCGAGCACCTGCTGCTCGCGCTCGACGTCGTCCCCCGCGACGCTCTGCTGGAGAAGATCGCACAGGTGCGCGGCGGCCAGCGCGTCACCTCGCAGGATCCCGAGGGCACCTACCAGGCACTGGAGAAGTTCGGCCGCGACCTGACCGAGCTCGCCGAGCAGGGGAAGCTCGACCCGGTGATCGGCCGCGACGAGGAGATCCGCCGGGTGATCCAGGTGCTCTCCCGCCGCACGAAGAACAACCCGGTGCTGATCGGCGACCCCGGCGTCGGCAAGACCGCGATCGTCGAGGGGCTTGCGCAGCGAATCGTCGCCGGCGACGTGCCCGAGGGCCTGAAGGGCAAGCGCGTCTGGGCGCTCGACATCGGCTCGATGCTCGCCGGCTCGAAGTACCGCGGCGAGTTCGAGGAGCGGCTCAAGGCCGTGCTCACCGAGGTGCAGAACGCCGCCGGCGAGCTGATCCTCTTCATCGACGAGCTGCACACGATCGTCGGCGCGGGCGCGGCCGAAGGCGCCGTCGACGCGGCGAACATGCTCAAGCCGATGCTGGCGCGCGGCGAGCTGCGCGCGATCGGCGCGACCACGCTCGACGAGTACCGCAAGCACATCGAGAAGGACGCGGCGCTCGAGCGGCGCTTCCAGCCGGTCGTCGTCGGCGAGCCGTCCGTCTCGGACACGATCGCGATCCTGCGCGGCCTGAAGGAGCGCTACGAGGCTCACCACGGCGTGCGCATCCGCGACGCGGCGCTGGTCGCGGCCGCTGTCCTCTCCGACCGCTACATCGCCGACCGCTTCCTGCCCGACAAGGCGATCGACCTCGTGGACGAGGCCGCCTCGCGCCTGCGCATGGAGATCGACTCCTCGCCGCTCGAGCTCGACGAGGCCGAGCGCCGCGTGCGCCAGCTCGAGATCGAGCTCGCCGCGATGGCGAAGGAGTCGAAGGACGTGCGCGAGCCGCTCGAGCGCGAGCTCGCAGAGGCCAAGGAGCGCCGCGACGAGCTGGCGGCCCGCTGGTCGACCGAGAAGGAGATCCTCGAGCGCGTCAAGGAGATCACGCGCCGCATCGACGAGCTGCGCCAGGAGGCCGAGCGCGCCGAGCGCAACGGCGACCTCCAGCGAGTCGCCGAGATCCGCTACGGCGAGCTGCCGGCCCTCGAGCAGGAGCTGGCGGAGCGTGAGCGCGGCGCCGACTTCGAGCCGATGGTCAAGGAGGAAGTGGACGAGGACGACGTCGCCTCGGTGGTCGCGCGCTGGACGGGCGTCCCGGTCGACCGCCTGCTCGAGGGCGAGACCGAGAAGCTGATCCACATGGAGGAGCGCCTGCACGCAGCGCGTCGTCGGCCAGGACGAGGCCGTCGCGGCGGTGGCGAACGCGCTCCGTCGCGCGCGCTCGGGCCTGCAGGACCCGAACCGCCCGATCGGCTCGTTCGTCTTCCTCGGCCCGACCGGGGTCGGCAAGACCGAGCTCGCCCGCGCGCTCGCGGAGTTCATGTTCGACGACGAGCGGGCCATGCTCCGGATCGACATGTCCGAGTACATGGAGAAGCACTCGGTCTCGCGGCTCGTCGGCGCGCCGCCCGGCTACGTCGGCTACGACGAGGGCGGCCAGCTGACCGAGGCGGTGCGGCGGCGGCCCTACTCGGTGGTGCTCCTCGACGAGATCGAGAAGGCCCACCCCGACGTCTTCAACATCCTCCTGCAGATCCTCGACGACGGGCGCCTGACCGACGGCCAGGGCCGGACGGTGGACTTCCGCAACACCGTGCTGATCATGACCTCGAACGTGCGCTCGGCCGAGGCGATGACGGAGGATCTTCCGCCCCGAGTTCCTGAACCGGATCGACGAGATCGTCGAGTTCCATCCGCTGAGCAAGGAGCAGATCGGCGAGATCGTCGAGCTCCAGCTGCGGCGGGTCGAGGCGCGCCTGGCCGAGCGCGGCCTGCGGCTCGAGCTGACCGACGCGGCCAAGGATCTCCTCGCCGAGGCCGGCTGGGACCCGACCTACGGCGCCCGGCCGCTGAAGCGCGCGATCCAGCGGCTGCTCGAGAACCCGCTCGCCCTGCGCCTGCTCGAGGGCGAGTTCGCCGAGGGCGACGTCGTCCGCGTGGACGCCAAGGACGGCGAGCT
>CAVXZG010000018.1:0-26950 GCA_963766375.1 uncultured Actinomycetes bacterium
CGTCTTCGACCGGGTCGTCGGCTTGGACGAAGTGCCCGACGGCTACCGGGCGATGAACGACCGCGAAGCGATCAAGGTCATGGTGAAGCCTTGATGAGCAGTAGACATCCGACCTTCCGCATGACCACAATGCAGAACGGCCACGGCCGGGCTCGAGCCACTGGCGGCGCATGCAAAGACCGGGAGGTCGTATGGACACGTATCGGACCGTTCTCTATCTGCATTTCCTCTCGCTGCTGATCGGCTTCGGCGCCGCCTCGGTCATCGGGGTCTGCCTCTTCCGGCTCCGCGCGGCCGAAACGCTCGCGGACGCAGTTCCCTGGGGCATGCTCGCCGGCAAGACGGAGCGTGTTTTCCCGGTCGCGATCATCGGGCTCTTTGCGACGGGCGCCTATCTGACGAGCGACCTCTGGACCTGGGATACGCGCTGGATCGACGTCTCGATCGCCGGGCTAGTCGTCATCGCGCTGCAGGGACCCCTGGTCGCCGGCCGCCGCGCCAAGGCGCTCGAGCATGCCCTCAAGGAGAACGGCCCCGGGCCGCTCGGCGACGCGGCACGGCGAATGACCCGCGACGCAGCGCTCTGGACGATCACCTTCGCGAACCCGGGAATCGTGCTCGGAATCATGTGGAACATGACCCAGAAGCCCGGCACCGTGGAGGCGATCGCCGCCGTTGTGATCGGATACGTGGTCGGAGCCGCCCTTGCGTTCCGGTTCACGAGGGCCGGTGCCGTCGCGGAGCGGGCAGTCGTGGATCCGACGGCTTAGCCCAGACCTGCCGGCAAACACCGGGGAGAGAGGTGGGCCGGCGACGTACTTCCCCTCGCTGGAAAAGGAACCATCCGCGCGCTACTGTGTGAGTAGCCCTCCTGTGCGGCCGCGGGGCGTGAACATGAGACCGCCAGTCGCCCAGGTCACACCAGCAATCCCTGCCGGGTTCGCCGCGGCTTCAATTGCTCTGTCGTTGTTCCTCTTCCCGGCAGGGAGTGGATCCCTGCAGTCTCTTCCTGTCGGGCCGGTAGCCGATCTCGTTACCGACTCGGTCGTCGCCGCGCTGGAGCCTGCGGCCCGTCCGCCCGCCGCTCTTGCGTCCGAGGCCACCGCGAGCGTGAGCCACCCCCGGCCAGCGACCCGACCCGCTCAACCACAGGCGGTTCGTCGCGATATCCGGCAGCGCGTCGTCCCGGTGCGTCAGTCGCCGCCGACCTCCACGCCGGTTTCAGTTCCCGGGACTCCTCAACGCGCGGCGACTTCACAGGCTCACGGCAAGGCGAAGGCGCTCGGGCGGGTGCGCGGGCATTCGCCACCGGGTCTTTCCCGACCATCGCGAAGCGGCCCCTCCCATGGACGCGGTCACTCCCCCGAGAAGGAACACGGGGGTCCCGGCGGGCCTCCAGGCCCGCCGGGCGGCGGAGACACCCATCCGGGTCACGGCGGCGACGGGCACGGAGGGAGCGGGCGATAGGCGCCCCCGCCAGCGGCAGGCTTCGGCTTGCGGCAGCGCTGCTTCTCCTTGCGCTTCCGCTTGCGGTGGCCGTCTGGACGTTCGGAAACTACGCGGCTCGTCGCCAGCGGGACAATGCCGATCAGCAACTCGCCGGCGCCCTCGGCGCTGCGAGCGCGGTGTACCGGAACACGCTCGACGAGGCCGGACAGCGCGCGCGAAAGACTGCAAGCTCCCGGCGAGTGCAACGAGCGTTCCTGAAAGGCCGCGAAAGCGAGCTGAGGCGGATCCAGCGCACGAAGCGCAACGTCGTGCTCACGCGCAAGCCCTCGGGCGCGAGGATTCCTCCCAACGCAGGCACACGCACTGTGGAGGTGCTCAGCGGAAACCGACGGATTGGCCGAGTGATCGCGTTCGTGCCGCTGGACCGGCGCCTGGCTGCACGGCTCACTCAGGCGGCAAATGGCCAGCGGCTGGTACTAGAACACGACGGAGTACTGACTGGGCAGAACGGGTCTGTTCGCCTTCAATCGCGCCGACCGTTGACGGGCACCCGTGACCTGCTGGTGGGCGGCTCACGCTACCGGGTCGTCGCTACTCGCCTCGGGGAAGGCAAGCGCAGCACCCTTGCGCTCGTCGCCCTGAAGCGAAGCTCGGCCATAGCTGGAGAGGCGAACGCCGCCCGCTGGCGGGTGATGGCCGTTGGCTTCGGCTTGATCGCGGCGCTGCTCACGATCGCCTATGCGGTTTCCCCGACAATTGCCAGGAGCCGTGTCTCCCGGCAGGAGCGCGACCAAGCGGAGCGCGTCTTGGCTCACGTCGGCGACGGCATCTTCCTCGTCGACCACGAGGGGGTGATCCGGCTTTGGAATCCGGCGGCGGAGGCGATCACCGGTCTTCGGGCCGACGCGATCCGCGGCCTGCCTGCGCAGGAAACGATCCCGGGCTGGACCGCGATAACCGCGATCGTCCCCGTGGCTCCCAAGCCGGGTGGAGCGCACGAGGAGATGAGTGCCGAGACAGTGCCGCTCGACATCGCCGGAAAGGAAATCTGGCTCTCGATCGTCGGCGTTGCCCTGGCCGACGGAACCGTCTACGCCTTTCGCGACGTGACGCGGGAGCGGCGGCTCGAGGACCAGCGGTCGGAGTTCGTCGCGACCATCTCCCACGAGCTTCGCACCCCGCTTGCCTCCCTACACGGAGCCGCGCTGACACTTCGCGAGCACGGGCAGGATCTGAGCGCCCAGACGCAACACGACCTGCTGGACATGATCGCCGGCCAGTCGCGGCGCCTTGCCGACCTCATCGAGGAGATCCTCGTCGCCGGGCAGCTCGACAGCGGCTCCCTCCACGTCGTCAGCGAGCCGTTCGACCCCGAGGAGCTCGTCTGGGCCACCGTAGCCGCGGCCCGCGTGGAAGTCGATGAGAGCATGCAAATCGACGTCTCCATGGCGACTGCTCTCCCGATGGTCCGGGGCGACGCCAGGCGGACGCGACAGGTGCTCTCCAACCTCGTCGACAACGCGATCAAGTACTCGCCGGATGGCGGGCGCATCGAGCTGCTCGTGGACGCGGACGACGAGTACGTGCGTTTCTCGATCCGCGACGAGGGCCTGGGTATCCCGCTTGGCGAGCAGAAGCGAATCTTCGACAAGTTCTACCGGCTTGATCCCGACCAGCGCCGCGGGATCGGCGGGAGCGGGCTCGGCCTCTACATCTGCCAGGAGCTCGTCCGCTCGATGAACGGCCGGATCCGCGTCGAGTCCGACCCGGGCCAGGGGGCGGTCTTCACGTTCGAGCTCCCGGTGGCCGAGCGCATCGCGACGACCTCGGCTGCCTGAGCGATCGTGACTTCGGCCTAGCGCTTCTCGGCCAGAGCGAAGTGCTCGTCTTGCGCGATTATCGACGCGCCGTCGACGCGATGGCCCGAGGTGGTCAAGTAGCGCTGCGGCCGGGCTCGCGCCTCGTCGTACTCGTCGATCGTGAGAGAGATGCGCGCAAAGCAGCGCTGATCGCTGCACTCGCAAAGAAACGGGATCGGAGGCTCCATCCGGAGCTCACGTGCCTTGGCGGCGATGCTCTCGTTCGCTTCCCGAAAAACGTTCTCCGTCTCCAAGCTCCGGCCTCCGCAGTCGGTTGAGAGCACCTCCCCGCCCCATTCCTCGTTCAGCCAACGCGAAACGTGATTCGCGAATCAGGAATTTGCGAGAATGAACGTCGTGTCCGAACGAGACCAACGCCTGGCAGGGAACGAGGCGCTCTTCCGAGAGGTCAACGAGCGCGTGGCCGAGGTCGCCACGCACTTCGTCGAGGTCGAGACTCGCGGCGAACAGATCAACTTCGCTTGCGAGTGCGGGCGCGCTACCTGTGCGGAGCCGATCGCGATGACTCTGGCCGAGTACGAGGCGATTCGCGCCGAGTCGACCCACTTCGCCGTCGTCCCGCAACACGAGCAGCTGGAGATCGAGGTCGTGATCGAGCGGCGTCCGACCTACTTCGTCGTCGAGAAGCGCGAGCCGGATGCTCAAGAGGTAGCGCGGAAGACTGATCCGCGGGCATAGCTACCTCGGCGCCTACGGCAGATTCAGGGCGGCGGAACCGAGGCGACCTGCGATTACCGCGTCGGCCGCCTCCGCGCTTGGCGAGTGCCCGGTCACCGCGGCGATGAAGACGTCGCGCTCCAAGGCGTACAGCTCGACCTCGGTGCAGAGCGGTTACCGTGGCCGTGCGGGGCACGTCGCGCAGGAGTGCGATCTCACCGAAGTAGTCACCGCGCCCCAACGTCACCTGCGGGCTACCGTCGAGCGCGACCGCCACCTCCCCTTCGCCGATCACGTAGAAGAGGTCCCCGGGTTCGCCCTGGTGAAAGACGACCTGACCTGCCGGGACGCTGACGTGAGAGAGGCGCGAAGCAAGCTGCTCGAGCGTCATCGGCGGGAGCGGCGCGAAGATCGGGATAACGCGGAGCAGGGCGAGCTCGGACTCCGGCACCGGCGCCGCCGCGTCAACCGCGTTGAGGGGTCGCCAGAACAGGAGCACGAGCACCGATAGCCCGCTGCCGGCCGCGATCAACGCGCCACGGGCGCCGAGCACCGTGGTCAGGAGCGGTGCAAGGATCGCCCCGATCGCAATCGTCGCCAGAAAGACGCTCTCGAGCACACCGAACACCCGCGCCCGCACCTCGTCGGGCGCGGCGCGCTGGAGCAGCGTCAAGCCGGCGACATCGACGAGCGTGTTTCCTACCCCCAGGATTCCCAGAAGGACGAGCGCCGCGGCGACGCTGGGCCAGATCCCGAGCAGCGCCAGCGGCACCCCCCACACAAGGATCCCGACCCGGAACACGGCCGCCAGGTGGCTGGTTCCGATCAGCGTGAGCATGACGAGCATGCCGGCGAGGGCGCCGATGCCTACGGCCGAGTTGAGGAAGCCGACGCCGGATGGCCCAAGGTCGAGGACCTGGAGCGCCGTCACTACGAGGAGGACGCGCAGGATCCCGGCGGCCAGCGTCTGGGCCCCGTAGAGACCGACTATGAGCCGGAGCCGGCGTTCGGCAGCGATCGCGCGAAAACCGGCGAGCGCCTCACGAAGGATGCTGTCGCCCGCGATGCCGGGACCGCCGCGGCTGTCGCCTACGATCCTGCCGAGGACGAAGGCCGACCACAGGAACAGCGCCGCCGCCATCGCGAAGACGGCGCCAACGCTCGTGACGGCGAGGAGGAGGCCGCCGAGCGCGGGGCCGACGAAGAAGCCGACGCTCTCGAGCGTCGTCGAGGTCGCGTTCGCCGCGGTGAGCTCCTCGGCTGACCGTGCCAGCGAAGGAAGCAGCGCCGACTGGGCCGGCCCGAAGGCGGTGCCCGTCACGGCGGCAATGGCCGCGAGCGCGTAGACGGTCACAGCGGGCGCTCCGCCGAAGACCGCCGCCGCCGCGCCCGCCATCGCACAGGCGCGGGCGAGATCCGCGGCGACCATGATCCGTTTGCGGCGGAAGCGGTCACCGAGCAACGCCGCGAAGGGCGCGACGACCGCGGCGGGGAGAAGCCGGACGAGCGCGACGAGTCCGACTGCACTCGCGCCGCCGGCGCGATAGGCGAACACCGCGAGCGCTACTTCATAGCCCCACTGGCCGATGATCGAGCCGCCCCAGGCGAGCTCGAGCCGGCGCAGATCCTCGTTGTGGAAGACCGCCGCGAACGCTCGCAGAGACTCGCGGAGGCGCCGGCGCAGGGAGGTCGGCACTGCCGGAGGATCGCAGGTCGAGTTGCGTTTTCAAAGCGGGAGCCGGAAGATGGCTCTGCCCGTGCGCGTCTAGTACGTGACAGCCATTTTCGAGATTTCGAGAGGAGGAGCCGTGGAGGACGATCGCGAGAGGCTGAAGCTGGCCAACGACGAAGGCGAGGACGTCGAGGGCCACAAGCTCGAGCCGACCGAGGACGAGAAGCTCAAGCTCAAGCTCGCCAACGACGAGGGCGAGGACGTCGAGGGCCACAAGCTCTAGACCGAAGGCGCGCCGCAATCAGGCTGAGAGGACCTTCTCGGCCTGATTGGGCTTTCCATCAATCGGATCGGGATTCAGGAGCTACGACGAGGGTCAAGCCGTCGAGCGCTTCGATGCGGACCGCCTGTCCCACGTCAGCTCCCTCGGCGCAGCGGGCCTCCCAGAGCTCGCCGAGCACGCGGACCTGTCCGGTCGGGTGGCACGGAGCGACGACCTCGGCGAGTTGGCCGACCATGGCTTCGGCTCCCGTCTGCGGTCGCCAGCGCCGAGCCAGCCGGAGCCCCCAGCCGAGCTCGACCGCCTCGATCCCGATGCCGCCGAGCACCGCGATCAGGTTCCATGGCCAGGGCGCGAAGAACGCGAGAATGATCGCCAGGGTCAGGGCCATTTAGAGCTCCTCGCGCACGTAGGGAACTCCGAGGCTAGCCGGAGCGCCCAGGCGGCGCTTCGTCCAGCCGGCTGAGACGAGCACCAGCACGACGATCGTCGCGACGTAGGGCAACGACTGGAACAGCTCCGGCGCGATCGTCACGCCTCGGGCCTGCAAGGTGTACGGCAGGGCTGCAAAGGCGCCGAAGAAGTACGCGCCGACCAGGCAGAGCTCGGGCCGCCAGAACGCGAAGATGACGAGCGCGATCGCGATCCAGCCGGCACCGGAGGTGAGCCCGTCCACCCACTGCGGAGTGATCGAGAGGCTGAAGCACGCGCCGCCGACGCCTGCGAAGGCGCCTCCGGCGATCGTGTGCGCGTAGCGATAGCGCGCGACGTTGATCCCCATCGCATCGGCGGCCGCCGGCGACTCGCCGACCGCACGCACGTTGAGGCCCGGCCGGGTCCGCGCGAGGTAGAGCCCGATCGCGATCACGCAGAGCCAGGAGCCGTAGACGAGCACGGGCTGACCGAAGACGATCGGGCCAATCACCGGCAGCTTCTGGAGGCCGAACAGGTCGACCGGTTCGAAGGCATGCCGCGCCGGCTGGTCGGCCAGCTCGAGGTCGTTCCCGAGGTAGGACGAGAGGCCGGCGGCGCCCGCGAAGATGGTCAGCGCCAGTCCCGAGACGATCTGGTTGGCCCGCAACGTGACGACGAGGAACGCGTGGATCAGCGCCAGCAGCCCGCCGGTCAGGGCGGCCACGAGAATCGCCACGGCGAGAACGAGCTGCGAGCTGCCGTGAATGCGCTGTACGGCCCAGAAGCCCAGCACGGCGCCGATCAGCATCATCCCCTCGACGCCGAGATTCAGCACCCCCGAGCGCTCGGCCAGCAGCTCGCCAAGCGCGGCGAAGAGGAGCGGCGTGCCGTAGAGCACGCCCGAGGCCGCGACGACGACGAGGATGCTGTTGTTCACGCGCCCTCCGCCACCGGCGCCGGCCGGCGCGCGAGCCGGATGCGGTAGCGCCGCAGCAGCTCGCCGCCGAGGGCGCAGAAGAGGATCAGCCCCTGGATCACGCCGACGAGGCCGGAGGGGAAGTCGGCGCCCTGCAGCGTGTAACCGGCGTTCTGCAAGCCGCCGAGCAGGAACGCGATCAGCACGACGCCGAACGGGTTGTAGCGCGCGAGTGCCGCCACCACGATGCCCGCGTAGCCGTAGCCGGACTGCGAGAGCCCGCGGGGATCGAGGAGATGGCGGAAGTCGCCGTCCTGGCTCGCGCCGCCGAGGCCGGCGATCGCACCCGAGAGGCAAAAGACGGCGATGATCGTCCTGCGCGTGCGCATCCCCGCGTAGCGCGCGGCGCGCTGCGAATCGCCGAGCACCTGCACCTCGAACCCGAAGCGCGTGCGCGAGTACAGCGCCCAGAGCAGGATCGCGACGAGGATCGCCAGCAAGAACCCGAGCGGGACGACGAGCCCGGGGCCGGCATGCGTGATCGTCGTCGCGGGCCAGGTGGCCGAGTCCGGCAGAAGCTTGCCCTGCGGGAAGACCTGCGCCTCGGGCGTCGAGGTGTCGCGCCAGTACGAGTGGCTGTCGAAGATCAGGTAGTTGAGGAAGAGCGCCGCGACGTAGTTGAGCATCAGCGACGTGATGATCTCGTTCGCCCGGAAGAACACCTTCAGGATCGCCGGGATCAGGGCCCACGCCGCGCCCCCGGCGCAGCCGGCGACGATCATCGCAGCCGATCACGAGCGGCTTCGGCAATGCGTGGAGCCGCAGGCCGGCCGCGGCTGCGGCGATCGCTCCGAAGTAGAGCTGGCCTTCGGCGCCGATGTTGAACAACTGCATCCGGAAGGCGGCGGCCGCCGCCAGGCCCGTGAAGGCGAGCGGCGTGGCCGAGACGAGCGTCTCCGAGAGGGCGCCCTTGGCCACGAACGCGGAGTCGAACAGCCGCCGGTAGGCGTGCAGCGGGTTGTGCCCGGTCGCCGTGAGGACGATCCCCGCGAACAGCAAGGCGACCAGGATCGAGCCCACCGGCACCGCGACCGCGAGCCACCGAGGCTGCTCGAGGCGGCGCTCGAAGCGGATCACGCGCGAGCCCCGCCGGCCATCAGCAGGCCGATTTCGTTCACTGTCGCGCCCTTCGGGTCGACCTCGCCCACGATCGCCCCCTCGTACATGACGACCACACGGTCGGCGAGCGCGAGGATCTCGTCGAGGTCCTCGCTGATCAGGAGGATCGCCATCCCGCCGGCGGCCGCATCGCGCAGATGCCTGTGGACGGTTTCGATCGCGGCGACATCCAGGCCGCGGGTCGGCGAGGCGGCCACCAGGACCTTCGGGTCGCCGGAGAACTCGCGCGCGAGCACGACCTTCTGGAGGTTGCCTCCGGAGAGCTGGCGGGCGACCGTGGTCGCGCTCGCCCGCACGTGATAGCGCCGGATCAGCTCCTCGGCCTTTCGGCGGATGCTGGCACGACGGAGAAACGGCCCACGCGAGTGGTCGCGGCCGCGGTAGGACTTGAGGACCACGTTCGAAGCGACGATGAGGCCGGGCGCAACGCCGGTGCCGAGACGATCCTCCGGAACGTGCGCGATCCCCGCCCTGATCGCCCGGCGCGGGTCGCCCCCGCGCAGCTCCTGGCCGCCCAGCCGCAGGCTCCCCCGCAGAGGGGGTCGCATGCCGGTGATCGTCTCCGCGAGCTCGCGCTGCCCGTTGCCGGCGACTCCGGCGACGGCGAGGATCTCGCCCGCGCGAACGGTGAAGGACACGCCCTTGACCGCCTCCTCGCCGCGGTCTCCCTCCGCCGAGAGGTCGTCAACCTCGAGCACGACCTCGTCACGTGGCTTGCTCGCGGCTCCGATTCCGCCCTCGAGCTCCCGCCCCACCATCAGGGCCGCCAGCGACTGCGGGGTGGAGTCGGCGGCCGAGACCGTCCCGATCGAGCGCCCGGCCCGGAGAACCGTGACCCGGTCGGCCACCGCCTTCACCTCGTGCAGCTTGTGTGAGATGAAGATGATCGTCCGGCCCTCGTTTGCCATCGCCCGCACGGTCGTGAAAAGCGACTCGGCTTCCTGCGGCGTGAGCACGGCGGTCGGCTCGTCGAGGATCAGCACGCGCGACTCGCGGTAAAGCGCCTTCAGGATCTCCACGCGCTGCTGCTCTCCCAGCGAGAGCTGCCAGATCTTCGCGCGCGGCTCGACCGCGAGGCCGTATTCGGCGCCCAACTCGGCGACCCGTCGCTCGATCGCACGCGGACGGAGCCGGAAGCGGCGCGCCTCGCCCCGGTGGTCGCCGAGCACGACATTCTCGGCCACGGTGAAGGCCTCGACGAGCCGAAAGTGCTGGTGCACCATCGAGACGCCGGCGTCGAGCGCGTCCCGAGGCGAGTCGAACTGGACGGGCCGGCCGTGGAGCTCGATCTCGCCTTCGTCGGGGCGATAGAGCCCGGTCAGGATCTTCGAGAGCGTCGTCTTGCCCGCGCCGTTCTCGCCGAGCAGAGCGTGCACCTCGCCCTCTCCGGCCTCGAAGTCGACGCCGTCGTTGGCGACGACGCCGGGAAAGCGCTTCGTGATCCCGCGCAGCCTGACGGCGGGAGGTCGCGTGCTCGTTTCGTCCGGCATACGGGAAGGGCGAGGGAACGGCGAGCGCTCCCCCGCCCGCTCCAGCTAGCCCTTCGCGCTACCGATCACGCCCTTGACGAGCCAGTTCATCGCGTACAGCTGCTTGACCGTGAGGCGCTTGCCCTTCGGAACCCGCAGCTTGCCCTTCTGGTCGTAGAGCGGGCCCGTGAACTCGTAGAACTTGCCGCTGATGATCGCCGCCTTCTTCTTGGCGATCAGTCGCTTCGTCTTGGCGGACACCTTGGGCCCGAACGACGCGAGGCCGGTGAAGCCGTCCTTCATCGACCCGTAGTAGAAGCCCGTCTTCCAGGTCCCGTTCTGCGCTGCCTTGATGCGCCGTCAGGTAGTACGGGCCCCAGTTGTAGATCGCGGCGGTGAGCCACTGCTTCGGAGCGAACTTGCGCGCGTCTGAGTCGTACCCGACCCACGGAACGCCCTTCGACTCCGCGTACTGGCCCGCAGCGGGGCTGTCGACGTTTTGCCCGAGCACGTCGGAACCTGCCGCCTTGAGGTTCTCGGCGGCCTTGCGCTCCTTGTCCGGCGCGAACCAGCTGTGGGTCCAGATCAGCTTCACCTTGGCCCCGGGATGGGTGACTCGCGCACCGAGCGCGAAGGCGTTTGCGTGCCGGATCACCTCGGGGATCGGGAACGGGACGACGTAGCCGATCGTGCCCTTCTTGGTGGCGGCGCCGGCCGCCATGCCGGAGAGGTAGATCGAGTCCTCGCCCGCCCCGAAGTACTGGTGCAGGTTCTTGAGCTGCGTGATCCCGGTCGCCTGCTCGAAGTAGACATCCGGATACTTCTTGGCCTCCGAGACCATGCAGGCCTGGAACCCGAAGGAGGTCGCGAAGATGATCTTGTTGCCGTCGCGCACGAGGCTCTCGATCACCTGACAGGTCTGCGGTCCCTCCGGGACGTTCTCCTTGAATGTCGTCTCGAACCGCGCTGCCGAGCGCCTTCTGGGCGAACAGGCGGCCCTTGTCGTGCGCCTGAGACCAACCGCCGTCGTTATGAGGTCCGACGTAGATCCACGCTGCCTTGAGCGTGGCCTGTGGCTGATGCTTTCTCACCGGTCCCGCCGATGGAGCGGCGGTGATCACGAGCGTTACGGCCGCAGCGGCAAGCGCCACGGCAAGCGCGATAAACCCCGTCTTCCGTGCCTTCATATCGTCCTCTCTCCGCGAGTGACTGGTCCCCGCTCGAGCCGAGCGCGAGGCGACCGACTATAGGACAGGAGGCGGGCTCCGTACAGAGGGGCTCAGCAGCCCGTGTCGGGCAGATCCAGCGCGACGCTCGTCGATGGGGCGCTCGGGCGCGGCCGGCGGGGCTCGCGGACGAATGAGTCGGGCGGCAGCTCCTCGAGCCAGTCGCCGCACCCCGAGCCTCGGCCGCGAGAGAAGAACGCCGCAAGGCGGCGGAGCACCCCGCGGCGACCACAGCCCGGCTTGTCCGGATCGCGCCTTCCGATCACACGCTCCAGGGTACCTAGAGCCGGCCGCGGGCCTGGATCCGGTACACGACGCCGCGGCCCCAGTCGGCGACGAGGAGGCCGCCGTTGCGATCGACCAGCAGCGCCAGCGGATGGGCGAAGCCTTCGGCGAAGGTGCTCACGCTGCGCGCGTGGCCGTCGGGCGCAAGCTGGACGCGGACGACCCGCCGACCGAAACGGTTGCTCAGGTACTCGCCCCATTCGGCGATGAAGACGTTCCCGGCGTAGCCGCGCGGGAAGCTGTGGCCGGTGTAGAAGGCGAGCCCGTCGGCCGAGGAGTGCGGCTCGAGGTAGGCGGCCGGCGCGGTGACGCCTCGGCAGCGGCCGCTCAGGCGCAGCGTGCGCGCGTTGGGCCAGCAGCCGGGCCAGCCGTAGAAGGCGCCGCGGCGGACGACGACGAGCATCTCCGCCGGCTCAGGGTCGCTCCGGCGTGCCGATCTCGTCCTGTCCGTTGACCGTCGCGTAGAGGCGGCCGGTGCCGGGCTGGAACGCGAGGCCGTACGGGTTGCGGAGGCCCCGAGCCACCACGCGCAGGTCGGAGCCGTCGGGGCGGAGGGAGAGGATCGTCGCGCTGCGTCGGTCCTTCTCACGACAGATGTCACAGGTCGAGCCGCTGCCCCAGTAGAGCCGGCCGCCGCCCGGGCCGACCACGACGTTGTCCTGCTGGTGGCGGCCGAAGGGCAGCCCGCGGACGAGCACGCGCCGGTCCTGCAGACGGCCGCCGCTCAGCCGGAAGCGCTCGAGCCGGCCCTGCTCGGAGACGAACAGCGTGCTGCCCCGCCAGGCGAGACCGAGCGGCGTGCGCAATCCCCGCACGAGCACGCGCGGCGAGCGGGTCCCGCGCTTGATCGCCACGAGCGTGCCGCCGGTCTGGGTCACGTAGATCCGCCCGTCCGGGCCGTAGGCCATCGCCGTGGGCTTGCTCAGGCCGGCGGCGAAGGTCTCGACCCGGAAGCCGGCGGGGACGCGGATCCCGAGCATGCCTCCGGCGGCCGGAACCGCAAGCGCGGCGAGCGCCGCGAAACAGCAGACGAGCAGCCTCACGCGCGCGGACTCTAGACCGAACCGCTCCGGGCGAGCCCGATACCGCCCAGCACTCCGGAGAGGGAACCGAGCCGAGGGAGCGTCACGTAGTCGGCGAGGCCGTCTCCCATCGAGGCGTTGTCGAGGTAGCCGTTCATGAGGGCGGCGACCTCGCGCTGGACGAGCGGCAGCAACCCGGGCGTGCTCATCACGCCTCCGCCGAGGACGATCCGCTCGGGCGAGAGCACGCAGATCACGCAAACGAGCCCGAGCGCGAGGTAGCGAGCCTCGAGCTCCCAGACCGCGTCGTCGCCGGCCAGCTCGACGGCGGGGCGTCCCCAGCGCGCCTCGATCGCGAGACCCGACGCCAGCCCTTCCCAGCAATCGCCGTGGTAGGGACAGACGCCCTCGAATGGATCGGCCTCGCGGTCGTGCGGGATCCGCATGTGCCCGAACTCGGGGTGCACGAGCCCGTGGAGAAGCTTCCCCCGGGCCATCCCGCCGCCGCCGATCCCGGTGCCGACGGTGATGTAGCAGAAGGTGTCGAGCCCCTGGGCGGCACCCCAGAGGTGCTCGCCGAAGGCGGCCGCGTTCACGTCGGTGTCGAAGACGACCGGCACCGAGAGCCGGCGCCGGATCTCCTGGGCGACGTCGGTGTGGGCCCAGCCCGGCTTCGGCGTCGTCGTGATGTGGCCCCAGGTCGGGGACGAGACCTTTCCGTCGAGCGGCCCGAACGAGCCGATCCCGATCGCCTCGACCGGGCCCTCGCGCTCGAAGAAGGCGACGACCCGCTCGATCGTCTCCGCCGGCGCGGTCGTCGGCACCGTCTCGGTGGCGCGCAGGTCGTCAGGCCCGGAGCCGACCGCGCACTGCCACTTCGAGCCTCCGGTCTCGATTCCGCCGTAGACGCTCACGCTGCCCCGCACGACTTGCGGACCACGAACTCGCCTGGAAGCACGACCACGTGCCTTCGCGCCGGGCCACGTCCCTGGATGCGCTCGAGCAGGAGCTGCGTGGCCACGGTCCCGAAGGTCTCTGCCGGCTGCTCGAGCACGGTCAGGAACGGATAGAGCCGGGAGGCGTACTCGATGTCGTCGAAGCAGACGAGCGCGACGTCGTCCGGCACCTCGAGGCCGGCGCCACGCACCGCCTCGATCGCTCCGAGGGCGACCAGATTGTTGACCGTGAAGACCGCGGTCGGCGGCTGCTCGAGCTCGAGCAGCCGCCGCATGCCTTCGGCGCCGCCGGCCGGATCGACCGCCGTCTCAACCACCAGGCTCGGATCGAGAGCGATGCCGGCTGCTGCCAGCGCCGCTTCGTAGCCTCGCCGCCGGTCCCGCGCCGTCGAGACTTCGTCCGACTCGACGATCAGGCCGATCCGGCGGTGGCCGAGCCCGATCAGGTGCTCGACGAGCCGCTGGGCGCCGGCGAAGCTGTCACCCACGACCGCGTCGCGCTCGACGCCGGGCAGGGTCCGGTCGACGAGCACGCACGGGACCCGGAACTCGTCGAGCCGTCGCAGGTGCGCGCGCCGAGAGGTCGCTGACCGGCGCGATCACGATCCCTTCGACCCGGTGGGCGATCAGCTCCTCGACCACGTCGCGCTCGACGCTCAGGTCGGCGCGGGTGTCGCAGAGGATCACGCGGTACCCGCCGCGCCGCGCGACCTCCTCCGCGGCGCGAACGACCTGGGTGAAGAAGGGGTTGGCCACGTCGGGCACGATCACGGCCAGGGTCCCGGTGCGCTGGCGGCTCAGCCCACGGGCCAGGCGGCTCGGCACGTAGCCGAGCTCGGCGATCGCCTGCTCGACCCGACGGCGCGTCTCCGGTCGCACCTTCTGGCTTTCGTTGATCACGCGCGAGACGGTCATCGACGAGACGCCCGACGCGCGGGCGACGTCCTTGATGGTCACGTTTGCCGCGGTACTGCTCATGGTTTCCCTGTTATCGATACCACAGAATCAGGCTATCGTCGCGTTGCTCTTCATCGGCTCTGGCTTGACTCCGAGAGTCCTGACGTGTTATCGGTAACTAAACCACCGCCCGTAACCGGGAGCAAGCGAAGGGAGCACGACATGGGTCATCCGCACGGACGTCCTCGATCGAGTCCCAGGCGCCGCACAGTGAGACTGTCGCTGGCGCTCCTCCTTCTCGTCGGGAGCACGGCAGCAATCGTCGCGGCAGCGTCGGCCACGACCGGCTCGCAGACCGCGACGATCAAGGTCGGTCTGATCACGAAGGACGTGACGAACCCGTTCTTCGTCAAGATGAAACTGGGGGCGACAGCTCAGGCCAGGAAGCTCGGCGCGCAGCTCAAGTACGCCGCCGGCAAGAGCAGCTCCGACAACGCCGGCCAGATTGCGGCGATCGAGAACATGACCACCCAGGGAGTCAAGGGGATCCTGATCACCGTCGCCGACGGCAAGGCCGAGAACCCCGCGATCGCGAAGGCCCGGAAAGCGGGCGTGATCGTGATCGCACTCGACTCGCCAACCACCCCGAAGAGCGCCACCAACGCGCTCTTCGCGACCAACAACTTCAACGCCGGCGTGCTGATCGGCAAGTACGCGCGCGCCGCGACGAAGGGCAAGAAGGTGACGATCGCGATGCTCGACGAGCATGCCGGGTCATCGGTCGGAGCGCTACGTCACAACGGGTTCCTGAAGGGCTTCGGGATCAAGGGAAGCAGCTCGCTGATCACCTGCGTCGGCAACGGGCAGGGCCAGACCGCTCCTTCGCAGACGGCGATGGAGAACTGCCTCCAGAAGAACCCGAACATCAACGTCGTCTACACGATCAACGAGCCGAGCGCGGCGGGTGCCTGGACCGCGCTCAAGAACGCCGGCAAGTCGAAGAGCGCCACGACGATCGTGTCGGTCGACGGCGGCTGTGCCGGCGTGCGCAACATCCGCGCAGGCGTGATCGATGCGACCTCGCAGCAGTACCCGCTGAAGATGGCGGCACTCGGCGTCTCCGCGGTCGTCAAGTACGCGAAGACCGGCGTGAAGCCGAGGGGCTACACGGACACCGGTGTGAACCTGATCGCGAAGAAGGCGGTCGCCGGCGTCAAGTCGAAGACCGTCGCCTACGGCCTCAAGAACTGCTGGGGCTAGCAGAGGTTCCTCTCACACCCGCGACCGGAGCTTCCGTGGCTCCGGTCGCGGGGCCCTGCGAGCAGGTCTAGGATCGGACCATTCGGACGTCGCCGTTCCTGCTTCTCCGACGAATAGCCGCCGCACCGGCGGTCGGGCCGCTCGTCGCGCTGGTGCTCACGATGGCGTTCTTCTCGCTGAAGTCCGACCGCTTCCTCCAGGCCCAGAACCTCTCGCTCGTGCTCCAGCAGGTGATGGTCGTGGGCGTGCTCGCGATCGGCCAGACGCTGATCATCCTGACGGCGGGCATCGACCTCTCCGTCGGCACGGTGATGGCGCTCGGCCAGATCATCATGGCGAAGCTCGCGGTGGCGAGCGGGGTGCCGCCACTGCAGGCGATGGCCCTCGGGATCCTCACCTGCGTCGGCTTCGGGGTCGTGACCGGTGTGCTCGTGACCCGGGTGCGGCTACCGCCGTTCATCGTCACGCTCGGGACGCTGAACATCGCGTTCGCGCTCACTCACATCGTGTCGAACGACCTCACCTACTCGCCGTTGCCGAGCCAGGAGCTCTTCTTCGGCAAGACCTTCAGCTTCGCGGGCGCGGACGTCACGTACGGCGTCGTCCTGATGTTCGTGCTCTACGCCGTCGCGTGGTACGGGCTCACCCAGACGGCCTGGGGGCGGCACGTCTACGCGGTCGGCGACAACCGGGAGGCGGCGCGCCTGACCGGGATCAACACCGACCGGGTGCTCTTCGGCGTCTACACGATCGCGGGGCTCACGTACGGGATCGCCGCGATGCTGCTGCTCGCGCGCACGGAGCTGGGCGACCCGAACGCTGGTCAGACGACGGAGAACCTCGACAGCATCACCGCCGTCGTGCTCGGCGGCACGAGCCTGTTCGGTGGCCGCGGCACGGTGATCGGAACGCTGATCGGAGCGGTGATCGTCGGCGTCTTCCGCAACGGGCTTACCCTGATCGGCGTCGAGGTCATCTACCAGTACCTCGTCACCGGCGTCCTCGTGATCCTCGCCGTGGCCGTCGACCAGCTGGCGCACCGGAGGCAAGCGTGAGCACTACGCGTCCGATCCTCGAGGCACGCGGCCTCGTGAAGCGCTTCGGCCAGGTGGTTGCCCTCGACGGCGCCGACTTCGAGCTCTACCCGGACGAGATCCTCGCCATCATCGGCGACAACGGCGCCGGCAAGTCGACGCTGATCAAGGCGCTTTCGGGAGCCCTGCAGCCGGACGACGGCGAGATCCGCCTCGACGGCGAGCCGGTGCACTTCCGCTCTCCGCGCGACGCGCGCCGGGCCGGGATCGAGACCGTCTACCAGGATCTCGCGGTGGCGCCGGCGCTCGACATCGCCGCGAACATCTTCCTCGGCAGAGAACGGCGGCGCGCGCGGGCCGCTCGGCCTCGTCCTGCGCCTGCTCGACAAGCGCGCGATGCGCCGGGAGGCGGCGCGGCACTTCGACGAGCTGAAGATCGGCGTCCAGTCGATGACGCAGCCCGTCGAGAACCTCTCCGGCGGCCAGCGCCAGGGCGTGGCCGTGGCCCGCGCCGCGAAGTGGGCCGAGCGGCTGGCGATCATGGACGAGCCCACGGCGGCGCTCGGGGTCAAGGAGACGCGCCAGGTGCTCGACCTGATCGGTCGAGTGCGCGAGCGCGGCCTGCCGGTGATCCTGATCAGCCACGACATGCCTCACGTCTTCGAGCTCGCCGATCGCATCCAGATCATGCGGCTCGGCAAGCGCGTGGCCGTCGTCACGCCGCAGACCCACACCATGCCGGAGGCCGTCGCGATCATGACCGGCGCCACCCGCGGTGAGCTCGAGCAGGTTCTGCACAAGGCCCCGCCGGAGGACGAGCGCGAATGAGCGTCGCCTGGGGCCTGCTCTCGACCGCGCGGATCAACGAGGCGCATCATCGAGGGCGCACGGGAGTCCGACCGGGCGCACGTGCTCGCCGTGGCCAGCCGCGACGGGGCGCGTGCCGAGGCGTACGCGCGCGAGCACGGGATCGAGCGCTCGTACGGCAGCTACGAGGCGCTGCTCGACGACCCGGACGTCGAGGCCGTCTACATCTCGCTGCCGAACGCGATGCACGTCGGGTGGACCCTGCGCGCGCTCGAAGCGGGGAAGCACGTGCTCTGCGAGAAGCCGTTCTCGCGGCATCCCGACGAGGTGGAGCAGGCGTTCGACCTCGCCGACTCGGCCGGCCTCGTCCTCTCCGAGGGATTCATGTGGCGCCATCACCCGCAGACCGCGAAGCTCGTCGAGCTGGTCGCCGACGGCGCGATCGGCCCGTTGCGAGTCGTTCGCGCCGCCTTCAGCTTTCAGCTCGCCGCGGTTCACGGGGCCGACGACACGCGCTTCGACCCCGATCTCGACGGGGGCTCGCTGATGGACGTCGGCTGCTACTGCCTCAGCGCGATCCGGCTGCTCGCGGGAGAGCCCGAGCGTCTCCAGGGGCAGCAGGTCGTCGGGCCCAGCGGCGTCGACGTCTGCTTCGCGGCGGCGCTCTCTTTTCCCGACGACCGGCTCGGGCACTTCGACTGCGGCTTCGTGCTTCCCTCCCGCGGGGAGCTCGAGGTCGTCGGTGAGGAAGCCAGCCTCTTCGTGGACGATCCGTTCCACGCCCGCATTCCGGGAATCGAGCTCCGCCGCCAGGACGGAACCGAGCGGATCGTGGTCGAGCGCGCCAACTCGTACCGGCTCGAGCTCGAGAACGTCGCCGACGCGATCCGCGGCGAGGGGCCGCTCCTGCTCGGGCGGGAGGACGCGCTCGGCCAGGCACGCGCGATCGACGCTTTGTACCGCTCCGCCTCCACCACCGATGGGAGTGCCTCATGACCTATGTGCCCGCCGACGACCGCTACGAGCGGATGCAGTACCGCCGCTCGGGCCGCAGCGGCCTTCAGCTGCCGGCCGTCTCGCTCGGCCTGTGGAACAACTTCGGCCACGACCATCCCTTGGAGACGAGCCGGGCGATCGTGCGGCGCGCCTTCGACCTCGGCATCACGCACTTCGACCTCGCCAACAACTACGGGCCGCCGTACGGCTCGGCCGAGGAGAACTTCGGCCGGATGTTCGAGAGCGACCTGCGGCCGTACCGCGACGAGCTCGCGATCTCCACCAAGGCCGGCTACGACATGTGGCCGGGCCCCTACGGCGAGTGGGGCTCGCGCAAGTACCTGCTCTCGAGCCTCGATCAGAGCCTGAGCCGCATGAAGCTCGACTACGTCGACCTCTTCTACTCGCACCGCTTCGACCCGGACACGCCGCTCGAGGAGACGATGGGCGCGCTCGACACCGCGGTGCGGCAGGGCAAGGCGCTCTACGTCGGCATCTCCTCCTACTCGGCGGAGAAGACGCGCGAGGCAGCGGCAATCCTGCGCGAGCTCGGGACGCCTTGCGTGATTCATCAGCCGTCCTATTCGATGCTCAACCGCTGGATCGAGCCGGACCTGCTCGACGCGTTGGGCGAGCTCGGGATCGGCTGCATCGTGTTCTCGCCGCTCGCCCAGGGGATGCTGACCGACAAGTACCTCGACGGGATCCCGGAGGGCTCGCGTGCCAGCCGCGAGAGCAGCCTCTCGCCCGACCTCCTCACGCCGGAGGCGCTCGAGAAGATCCGCGCCTTGAACGAGATCGCGGCGAAGCGCGGCCAGAGCCTGGCCCAGATGGCGGTCGCGTGGGTGCTGCGCGACGAGCGCGTCACCTCGGCGCTCGTCGGCGCCAGCAGCGTGGAGCAGCTCGAGGCGAACGTCGCCGCGCTGGAGAACCTCGACTTCACACCCGACGAGCTGGCGGAGATCGACAAGCACGCGACCGACAGCGGAATCAACCTCTGGGCCGGTTCGAGCAGCGAGTAGCGACCCTGGCGGATGCCCTGCTCCCGGCCGTCGACGCAGCGGGCGGGCGTTTCCTGCTCGGGATCACCGGCCCGCCCGCGGCCGGGAAGACGAGGCTGGCCGAGACGCTTGCTGCCCTGATCGCCGAACGCCGGGGCCAGGGCTTCGCGGTGGTTGCGCCCATGGACGGCTTCCACCTCTCGAACGCCGTGCTCGACGCGCGAGGGCTGCGCGCCGTGAAGGGCGCCCCGCAGACCTTCGACGCCGAGGGATTCGTCACGCTCCTGCGGAAGGCCCGGGAGGAGCCGGAGGCCACCGTGCTCTGGCCGGAGTTCGTCCGCGAGCTGGACGAGCCGACACCGGAGGCGATCGCGATCACTCCGGCGGCGAAGCTCGTGATCGCGGAGGGGAACTACCTGCTCCTCGACCAGCCCTGGTGGCGCGAGGTGCGGCCGCTGCTCGACGACGTCTGGTACGTCGACGCGCCGCGCAAGGTCTTGCGGGCTCGGCTGCTCGAGCGGGAGCTCGCCGGAGGCCGCTCGGGGGAAGACGCGGTCAGTCGCGTGGACGGGAGCCACCTTGCGAACGCCGACCTCGTGAAGCAGAGCCGTGCGCTGGCAGGGAGGGTGGTGCGGTTTGACGGCCCGTGAGCGGATGCTGGCCGGGGAGCTCTACGACCCCAGCGACCCCGAGCTCTCGGCCGACCGGAAGCGGGCGCGTGCTCTCCTGCAGCGCTACGCGAATGAGCGCGACCCGGCTCTGCTCGACACGCTCTTCGGACGGATCGGCAAGGGAACCGTCGTCGAGGCGCCCTTCCACTGCGACTACGGCTGGAACATCGCCCTCGGAGAGCGCGTCTACGCCAACGCTTTCTGCGTCTTCCTCGACTGCGCCCCGATCGAGATCGGCGATCGAGCCCTGCTCGGTCCCGGCGTCCACCTCTACACGGTGACGCACCCACTCGATCTGGCACAGCGGCGAGAGGGGCTCGAGTACGCAAGGCCGATCGCGATCGGGGACGACGCGTGGCTCGGCGGCGGCTCGATCGTCCTGCCGGGCGTGTCCGTCGGCGAAGCCGCGGTGGTCGGAGCCGGCAGCGTCGTCACGCACGATGTCCCACCCGGCGTGACGGTCGCCGGAAATCCCGCCCGCCCCATCCGCGCATAGGCCTCGCGCTGCTAGCGCTTGCCGGGGGGCCCGGTGTGACGGTGGTTCTTGTCTCCGTTGCCGTGTCCAGGTCGTTCGTTCGGGCCGGGCGGAGCAGGTGCCGGCGGAGGCGGTGGCGGCGGCGGCGGTGGCGGCGGCGGAGGCGGTGGCGGAGGCGGGGGCGGCGGCGGCGGCGGAGGCGGCGGCGGTGGCGGTGGCGGCGGAGGCGGAGGCGGCGGAGGCGGAGGCGGTGGCGGAGGTGGTGGCGGAGGCGGAGGCGGTGGCGGAGGCGGCGGAGGCGGGGGCGGAGGCGGAGGCGGAGGCGGAGGCGGAGGCGGAGGAGGCGGTGGCGTTCCGTGCGATGGGCCCGGAAGTGCGCTTCGCGACCCGCTCGCAGTCGATCCAGGGCCCGCTTCGAACCGGCTCGAGCCGGTTGCCGGCCCCGAGCCGCCTGTGGCCGTGGTCGATCCTGGTGAGAAGTGCGGCGAAACCGGCACCGTCGGGCGAGTCGGTGACGAGCCGCCCACCTGGCCGACGAAGCCTTGGGACACCGCCGGCGGCGCCCCCAGGACGCGCGCTGAGGTCGACGGCTCCAGCGCCGCGCGCCAGAGGTAGCCGGACGCCCCGGCGGCGGTGACGAGGGCGGCGACCCGCAAGAGATTTCCAGAAACCAACTCGCGGAGAGTATGGTCGAAGCAGGTGACGGAGCCTTACGCGGCCGTGGAGGCGGGGGAGACTCGGTTCTTCCCTTCCTCTTTGGCGCGGTAGAGCGCGTCGTCTGCGATCCGCAAAAGCTCGTCTCCCGTTTGCCCCGCCGAGTAGTGCGCGACGCCAAAGCTCGCGGTGACGCTCAGGTCGTGGCCGTCCGCGTGAGCGATCGGCCCGTCGCCGAGCGAGCGCCGGAGCCGCTCGGCGGTGGCCGCCGCACCCGCGGTGTCCGCATCCGGCAGGAGCAGCGCGAACTCCTCGCCTCCCAGGCGGCCCGCCATGTCGATCGGCCGAACGTGAGCCTCGAGCAGCGACGCGAACGCCTGCAGAACCCGGTCGCCCGCGTGATGCCCGAAGCGATCGTTGATCAGCTTGAAGTCGTCCAGGTCGATGAGGACGACCGAGACGGTGCCGCCAAGGCTCGACGCTCGCTCGATCTCCGCCTCGAGCGCCGAGATGAATCGCCGCCGGTTGACGAGACCTGTCAGCTCATCGGTCATCGCCTGTCGCTGGACGACGTCGTGCAGGCGGGCGTTCTCCAACGCAATCGCCGCCTGCGAGGCGAGCCACTCGGCCAGTTGCTCCGTTTCGGCCGCAAAGCCGCCCGGCGGCGGGTAGAGCAACAGCCTCGTGGCGCCGGCCTCGTCGGCGGGCGCCAGCTCGAACTCCAACTCGTCGGCGGCGTCGGCCACGTCACCCACCCAGCCGATCTCCCGGTCGCCTTGCATGAGTCTGCCACCGCGAACCCCGGTCGCCTCGGTGATCACGTTCAGGATCACGGGAAGAAGCGCACGCGGATTGTGCGTCGCGGCGAGCGCGTCGCCGACGAGAGCAAGCGCCTCCCGCGGGTCCGGCGGGCTTGCGACGGTGCGCCGGCGGCGGTCGCGCCGGCGGGGACCTCCGGCGCGCTTGCCCTGATCGTGCCGTGCGGAGCCGACGATCGAGACGAGCAACGCAGCCGTCGCGAGGGTCGCGAGAACGGCGAAGCCCGCGAAGTGCCAGCGAACGTCGAGGGCGAGCGGGATGCTCTGTGGGATGAGGCCGATCGGCCGCAGTGTCGTTCCGTCCTCCGAGCGGGCGAGTCTAGCCCGGCGAGCAGCGGTTCAGCGAGCGGTTAGTTCAGCCAGCTGCCTCTTCGAAGACCTCCGTGTGGAGATCCACGTCGGCCTCGGTCGTTGCCGGTGACATCAGGGCCATGTTGTGGAAGGGGGTCAGGAGGATCCCGCGGTTGAGTGCATAGAGGTGGATGAGCCGGTCGAGCTCGGGATTCCCTCCGGCCGCCGCTTCGGTGCCGTTGCGCGGGCGCTCGCGGCGGAAGAGGTACTCGACCCGGCAGCCGAGACGGGTCACGTGCCACTGGAGATCGTGGCGCTCGATCACCTCCGCGACTCCGGCCTCGAAGCGCTCTCCCAGCGCGATCATGTGCTCGAAGGCCTCCTCGGTGAGCACCTCGTCCAGCGTGGCGCGCGTGGCCGCGAGCGAGAGCACGTTGGCGGCGACGGTGCCGCCGATCCCACCGGTGTCAGCTCGCTCGTCCCGCGGCATGAGCTCCTCGAGGCGCTCGGCGACCTCGCGCGAGAACCCGTAGGCCGCGGCCGGAACCCCGCCGGCGATCGGCTTGCCGATCGTGAGCAGGTCGGGCTCGAGGCCGTAGGCGGCCGTGTAACCGCCGGGTCCCGCGCAGATCGTGTGCGTCTCGTCGATGATCAGCAGCGTCCCCGCCGCGCGGGTGGCCTCGCGCAGCGCGTCGTGGAAGCCCGCCTCCGGCAGGACGATGCCGATGTTCGTCAGCGCGGGCTCGGCCAGGACGCAGGCCACGTCGCCGTGGGCGAGCTCGCGCTCGAGGCCCTCCGTGTCGTTCCACTCGACCACGCGCGTGGTCTCGGCCAGCGCGACCGGCGGGCCGACGTTCCCCTCCCGCGCCACGACCGTCCCACCGTCGAGGGTGGCGAACGTCTCGTCCACGCTGCCGTGGTAGCACCAGTTGAAGACGAGGATCTTCGGGCGGCCGGTCAGCTCGCGGGCGAGCCGGATCGCGAACCGGTTCGCATCCGTCGCCGTCAGCGCGAACTGCCAGCGAGGGAGGCCGAAGCGCCGCGCCAGCTCGCGCCCGACCCAGATCGCGTCCTCGCTCGGCAGCATCAGCGTGATCCCGCGGCTAGCCTGCTCGGCGATCGCCCGCACCGTCGGCTCCGGCGAGTGGCCCGTCATCGCCGCGGTGTCGCCGAGGCAGAAGTCCACGTACTCGTGCCCGTCCACGTCGCGGAAGCGCGCTCCCTGCGCCTCGGCCGCGAAGACCGGGAAGCCGCCGGCCCAGCGGATCATCCACGGCATCGGCACCCCGGCGAGGAGCGACTCCTCGGCCTCCAGAGCGAGCTCGCGTGAGCGCGGATGCTCGCGCTCGAAGCGCTCCAGCTCTCTCGGGAGCAACTCGGCTGCCGTCACGGCGACTAGTCAATCACGTGGGCGGGGGCGCGCCCTTACCCCTAACCAGGGCGGACAAAACGTAGTATCACGGCGCACACCATCCGCCAAGAGGAGGAAAGCGAACGTGAAGAAGCATCACCTCTGGGCGATCACCGCTATCACAGGGGTCGTCCTCGTGGGGCTTGTCGCCGCCGCAGCATCGGCGCGCGTCAGCTCACCGGCTAAACAAGCCGCATCCATCAAAGCGTGCGTGCTGCTGCCGGACACCACAACGTCGACGCGCTACACGCTGTTCGACGCCCCGTACCTGAAGGCCGCCTTCAAGAAAGCCGGAGTGCCGGCGCTGATCCTGAACGCCCACGGGGATCCGCAAAAGCAGAAGTCGCAGGCGCAGCAGTGCCTGGCGCAGGGCGCAAAGGTGGCCCTGTTCGACCAGCTCGACCCGGCCTCGGGCGCGTCGATCACGAACCTGTTCGTCGCCGGCGGGGCCAAGGTCATCGACTACGACCGCCTCGTGGTTGGCAGCAAGGCGTCCTACTACGTCTCGTTCGACAACCCGACTGTCGGGAAGCTGATGGCCAAGGGCATCATCGCCGCGATGAAGGCGAAGAAGATCTACGGCAAGCACCCCGTGGTCTCCGAGCTGAACGGCGACGTCAAGGACAACAACGCCAAGCAGTTCAAGCAGGGTTACGACTCGGTGCTGAACCCGCTCTTCAAGAACGGCACGTTCAAGAAGGCCAAGTCGGGCGATCAGTGGACCGACTGGAACGCGATCAAGGGCCGCCGGATCTTCGACCAGATCCTCGCGCGCAACGGCAACAAGGTGAACGCCTCGATCGCCGCCAACGACGGTCTGGCCGGAGCGATCATCTCGTCGCTGAAGGCCCACGGCCTCAAGCCGATCCCGGTCAGCGGCCAGGACGCGACGCCCACCGGCGTCCAGTACATCCTCGCCGGCTGGCAGAGCGGAACGGTCTACAAGTCCGTCCGCAAGGAGGCGAACGCCGCGGCGGCAGCCGCGATCGCGATCGTCAAGGGCAAGCCCGTCCCGGGCGTCAACGGCACCGTCAGCGGGACGAAGTCGATCATCCTGAAGCCGGTCTGGGTCACGAAGAAGAACTACACGCTCCTCTTCACGGAAGGCTTCCTGAAGAGGAAGCAGGTCTGCATCGGGCAGTACGCGAAGTACTGCAAGTAAACCGCTTCACCGATTGGGGCGCCCACTCCGGGCGCCCCAATCGTGGTACAAACCGCCCGTGAACGCGCCGCCCACCCCGACACTGGAGCTTCGCGGGGTCTCCAAGAACTTCGGCTCCGTGCAGGCGCTACAGGAGGTCGACCTCGAGGTTCGAGACGGCGAGGTGATGGCGCTCGTCGGTGACAACGGCGCCGGCAAGTCCACCCTGATCAAGTGCGTCGCCGGGATCTACTCGATCGACGGCGGCGAGATCCTGTTCGAAGGGAACCGCGTTTCGATCCACGGGCCGAAGGACGCGGCAAAGCTCGGGATCGAGGTCGTTTACCAGGATCTCGCGCTCGCCGACAACCTCGACGTCGTCCAGAACATGTACCTCGGGCGCGAGGAGCACGACCTCTTCTTCCGCCTGAAGGAGTCGCCCATGGAGCAGAAGACCGCCGAGACGCTCGCGTCCCTCTCGGTGACGACGATCAGGTCGGTGCGCCAGCCGGTGGCGACGCTCTCCGGCGGCCAGCGCCAGTCGGTCGCGGTCGCCCGGGCGGTGATGTGGAACAACCGCGTCGTCTTCCTCGACGAGCCGACCGCGGCGCTCGGAGTGGCCCAAACCCGGCAGGTGCTGGCCCTCGTCAAGCGTCTCGCCGAGCAGGGCATCGCCGTCGTGCTCGTCTCGCACAACCTCGTCGACGTCTTCGAGGTGGCCGACCGGATCACGGTCCTGCGGCTCGGCCGGGACATCGGCGTCTACGAGAGGGACAAGACGAACCAGCAGGAGATCGTGGAGGCAATCACGTTCGGAGCAGCGCACAAGGAGACGGAGGTCGCGACCTGAGCACCGCCGCACCTGTCGAGGTCCAGGCAGCGGCCACCGAGGACGCCAGCGTCGGCGCGCTGATGCGTGCCCGCTGGGAGGCATTCAAGGGCGGCGATGTGGGCAGCCTGCCGGTGATCGTCGGGGTGATCGCGATCACGATCTTCTTCACCTCCAAGAGCAACATCTTCTTCACTGCGGTCAACTTCTCGAACCTGATCCAGCAGATGGCGGGGGTGACCGTGATCGCGATCGGGGTCGTCTTCGTTCTCCTGATCGGCGAGATCGACCTCTCGATCGGCTACGTCAGCGGCCTCGCGGGCGTGATCGTCGCCGAGCTCCAGGTCGCCGGGTCGAGCCACGACTACCCCGGCCTGATCGCGATCGCGGCGGCGGTCGGCGCAGGCGCGGCGATCGGCGCGCTCCAGGGCTCCTTCGTGGCGCTGATCGGGGTGCCCTCGTTCGTGGTGACCTTGGCCGGGCTGCTCATCTGGCAGGGGGTGATCCTGAAGGCGCTCGGAAGCGAGGGCGTGATCGGGATCCAGGACCACCAGATCAACGACGTGGCGAACTATGTGCTGACCAAGAACACCGGCTGGATCGTGGCGATCGTGTTCACGGTCGGGTACGCGCTTGCCGCCTTCGGCACCTACCTGAGCCGCAGGCGGGCCGGCCTTCCGGCCGGCAACGTGATCGTCACGATTGCTCGCGTTGCGTTCTTCAGCTTGCTCGCCTTCGCCGCGGTTGCGGTCTGCAACCACTACCGGGGCGTACCCCTGGTCGGCCTGATCGTCCTCTTCCTGACGGTTCTCGGCGCGTACGTCGCCGGACGGACGACCTTCGGGCGCCACGTCTACGCGGTGGGCGGGAACGCCGAGGCCGCGCGCCGGGCAGGTATCAACGTGAAGCTGATCCGAATCTTCGTTTTCATGATCTCCGGGGCCATGGCGGCGATGGGCGGGATCATCTTCGCCTCCCGTCTGAACTCGGTCGACCTGACCGCCGGCGGGGGCACGATCCTGCTCGACTCGATCTCGGCGGCGGTGATCGGTGGCGTCAGCCTCTTCGGCGGCCGCGGCCGGGTCAGCGGCGCGCTCTTCGGCGGGCTGATCATCGGCATGATCGCCAACGGGATCGACCTGGTCGGCTACACCGACGCGGTCAAGTACATCACGACCGGCGTGATCCTGCTCGCGGCCGTGACGCTAGACACTGTGGCGCGTCGTCGGCAGGCCGCAGCCGGCCGCTAGTTCGGGCGAG
>CAVXZG010000019.1:0-217500 GCA_963766375.1 uncultured Actinomycetes bacterium
GTCAAGAGGCTCTGCGCCACCTCGATCGGGCCACGGGATTGGGCCACAAGGCCGCAGCTCCATCATCGTGTTCCAGTCGATCCTGAGGGGCCATTTCACCGAACGTCGGCGCATATCACATGGCATCGATCGAAACATGCCCCCGACAAGAATCGAACTTGTGCACGCGGTTTAGGAAACCGCTACGGGTGGTCGTACGGCGACCCCCAGGTGTCGTAGCTGGGGGTCAGACAGACCGCTGGCGATTGTCGGGCAGCCACTTCGCTAGTAGCTTCCAGCCATGCCTGAACGCGAGCTCGAGGCCTTGTTCGGGACGAGCCACTTCCGGGTCTTGATCGGGCGCGAGGAGCTTGGCTTCGCGGAGGTCACGCGGCTCGCCTCGGTCACCGATTTCGAGGTGCCGCCGAGGAGCGTCGCAACAGCTACGAGACCGTCGTCTTCCGCCGGGCGCTGAGTCGCGACACGAAGCTCTACGACTGGCGCCGGAACATCGTCGATGGCAAGAACGACCGGCGTCAGGTGACGATCCACCAGCTCGAGAGCGCCGGCGGGCGGATCGTCAACTCGTGGCGGCGCGTCCGAGCGTGGCCCTGCCGCTGGTCGGGCCCGACCTTCAACGCGCAGTCGAGCGACGTCGCCGTCGAGGAGCTCGAGCTCGCCTACGACGACCTCGTCTGGCTGCGGCCGCGTCAACGTCAACGTTCCCGCCCCACGACCCAAGGAGCCTGAGATGGCCGTCCTCCGTGATCGTCCGTACGCACAGTTCAACTTCCTGGTCGACCTCGGCACGGGCGACACCGACGGGCCAGGGCCGGCTTTCAGGAATGCAGCCAGATCGGGATGAGCGTCGACGTAATCGAGTACCGGAACGGAAACGAGAAGGCGAACAGGTCCGGAAGCTGACCGGCCTGCGCGCGACCGGACGTGACCCTCCACCGAGGGATCATCGGCTCGCTCGACCTCTACCAGTGGCTCGATCAGATCAGGAACGGCGACAAGAACGCGATCCGCAACGTGACGATCCAGCTCCAGAACGAGGACCACACGCAGGTCGTCCAGACCTGGCTCCTCGGCACGCGCGGATCATCAAGCACATCAGCGGGCCGTTCAACGCCAAGGGCACCGACGTCGCGATGGAGGAACTGTCGCTCGCCTACGAGCGGCTGGAAATGGAGTAACTCGTCCGGGAGTGTGCGCTGAAGTCGACTACAACGACCTACCGTTCGAAAGCCGCTTCATCCGCTTCGGTCCCCTGAAACGACATCAGGGCCGTCGCGCCGCCAAGTTGTCCTCTGATGGCGCCCCGCCGATGCCGCGTGCTGGTAACGACCACGTAATACGACCGTGGCTTCCCCGCAAGGGCCTTGAAGGTGCCCGGGCCGGCGGACACGCACCCGACCCGGCGATAGCGGCTCCCGAGCGCCAGAACGACCGGTCCGCGGCGGCCCGCCGCGCCGGCGCGGATCAGTGCGCCGGTTGGCCTGCCGATGCGTGTCAGTCGCGCAAATCTCCAGCAGACCTCCCCGTTACTCAGCGTAAGCGCGACGCTGCCGGACCCGCGCTGGGCCCCGGTCTTCCCAGCTGCCTTGCCGGTAAGACGAGCTTTGAGGTGAGTCTCTGTTGGCGCGGGCGGCGGCGGAGGGCCGCCGCCGGACAGGATCTCGATGTCCCAGACGGGGTGTATCTCGTTCCAGCCGTTCCAGCGGTCGTAGACGTGGGCCCCGGTGACGCGGATGTGCGCGTGCAGGGGCGGGGGGCGCACCCTGACGCCCAGATCGAACGGAATGATCTCGACATGGATCGAGCCCTCGGCGCGGTTCTTGGCGTTCAGCATCGAGGTGTAGCCCGCATCAGGGGCTACCGAGAAGGCGAAATCGCCGTCAGGGAACTGCCTTGGCCTTCTGGGTGACGGTGCCGACGAAGGTCGCGCAGGCTTTGAGGACTTGTAGTCGGGTCGGGTCGTGGACGCCCGCGAGCGGATTCGAGGGACAGGGCGTCGACGCCGCCTGCGGGCGCGTATCGGCCGAGCTCACGCCGCCCCAGGCCGCAGCAGCCAGGACGACCGCGAACGCACATCCAACGACTATGTTCCTACGGAGACTCAAGCCAACGGGGAGATCAGCCAGTCCTACGTGGTTCGCCGTGCCACCGTGCTTCCTTGGACGCGGACTGGCCGGAAGCCAAAGTAATACAGAAGCGGCGGACGCAGCGCCACTTGCCCGTTACGAGACCGGGGAACTGAGGCACAATCGTTCAATCGGAACTGACGAGACCAAGAACGAGCTTGCGGCGCTCGAGCTGGAGCTCCAGGCTGCGAGGCAGGCGGCTGAGGAAAGTCAGGCCGCATTGAGCGAGCTCGAGGAGGAGCGCCGCGAACGAGAAGGTCGCCTGAGTCTCGCAATGCGCGCGCAGGAAGATCTCGAGCGGCACCTCGAGAAGAAGCGAGAGGAGCTCGCGCGGGCCGAAGCCGAGGCGGCGCTTGAAGCGTTCAAGCGAGCGCTCGAAGACCGCGACGTCGCCGCGGAGGCGTTCGCGTCGGCGGCGGAGTCCGTCACTTTGCGCCTTCAGGACTTCGACGCAGCACAGGACCTTGCGGAGAGCGCATGGGAGGCCGTCCTGCTCAGCCACGGTCCGACCGAGGCCCGCACCGCGGCCGCCGAGCTCCCAGGTGGTCTGCACGCCCAACACGGGGTCTTCGCCGAGGCACTCGCGCTGCTGATCGAAAGTGTCACCCCACGCGCCGATGACGAGTTCGAGCGCAACCTCATCGAAGCGGCCGCCCGGAGTCCGCTGGGCAACGACATCTCGAACCTTCCGACGCATCTGCAGGGGCTGGCACGCGCGCGGTACTTCGCGATAGCCCGGGAAGGGCGGCGAGGTCGGTCGAAGGACGCGTAGCACCGGCGCCGCTCTCTCGCAGCCGTTGGCGTCCCTTTCTCGAAGCTGGATAATCCGGCGGATGAAGCGTGTCAGCCTCTTCACGCAGCAGGTCGAGTACGACGAGCGCGACAACCTGATGGTGCGCCGGAGCAGCGCCGTCGGCTACTGGGACGGCGAGGCCTGATTCCGGCGTAACGCTCGGCGCTCTTGCAAGACTGTTCAGCGTGACCAAGATCCAGAAAACAGAAGAGCAGTGGCGGGCGGAGCTCTCGCCCGAGCAGTACCGGGTCCTGCGCGAGAAGGGGACCGAGGCGCCGTTCAGCGGCGAGTACGACCACGTCTTCGAGCCGGGCACCTACCGCTGCGCAGGTTGTGGCGCGGAGCTGTTCGTCGCGGACACCAAGTACGACTCCGGCTGTGGCTGGCCCGCGTTCTACGCGCCGGCCGGCGAGGAGGCGATCGAGGAGGAGACCGACACCACCCACGGCATGATGCGCACGGAGGTCATGTGCGCGAGCTGCGGCGGTCACCTCGGCCACGTCTTTCCGGACGGCCCAGCCCCGACCGGGCAGCGTTACTGCATCAACTCGGCAGCATTGAAACTGGAGGAGGAGTAGTGGAGAAGAAGGCAACGTTCGGAGCGGGCTGCTTCTGGGGCGTCGAGGCGGCGTTCCGCCAGCTCGAAGGCGTCACGGCGACCGAGGTCGGCTACGAGGGCGGCACGCTCGAGAACCCGACCTACGAGGACGTCTGTTCGCACACGACCGGCCATGCGGAGGTCGTCCAGGTGACTTACGACCCCGAGCGGATCTCCTACGAGCAGCTGCTCGACGCCTTCTGGGCCAAGCACGACCCGACGCAGCTGAACCGGCAGGGCTGGGACGTGGGCGACCAGTACCGCTCGGTCGTCTTCTTCCACGACGAGGAGCAGCGGGCCGCAGCGGAGAGCTCGAAGACAGAGCTCGACGCCTCGGGCCGCTACAAGCGCCCGATCGCCACCGTGATCGAGCCGGCGCAGACCTTCTACGTCGCGGAGGACTACCACCAGCGCTACCTCGAGAAGCAAGGGCGCTCGAGCTGTACGCCCGCGTTGGCCGAGTCTGCTTAGTGCTCTAGGAAACGGCCAGGGTCGCGGTGAAGCCGTGTAGGAACGGCTTCCCGCCGACCGGGCCGATCTCGCCGGCGCAGAAGAAGCCGGCCACCGTATCGTCTGCACCGAGCGCCTCGCCGACGGCGCGGGCGTCGTGGTCTCCCTCGGGGAACATGTTCGTCCCGCGCCCGTTGCAGGTGAAGAGGAGCGCGCCCGCGGCGCGGTCGCCGTCCAGCGCGCCCGAGAGGTTCTCGCGCAGGTCCTCGTCCGCGGAGCGGGCGTCGCGCACGTGGAAGCGCAGCGTCTGGCCGACGCGCACCGGCTCGCCGATGGCCAGGGCGCCCGTTTCCTCGTCCACGCCGATCAGGCCGCGCATCAGGTAGTCGCCGCGCCGGTACTCGGCACGGTTCTCGTCGATCACGAGGCCGGCGAGCACCCCGCCGTTGGCCGCGAGCCGCTGCTCCTCGTCGGTCAGGGTTCCAAGGTCGGTCTTGAGCCGCTCCAGCGCGGTCTCGCCGGCGAGCTCGAAGATGACGTTGCCCTCGGCGCTCGTGATCACCGCGTCGCGGCCGATCGGGGCGCAGCCCTGTGACACCACGGTGCGCACGGGCACACCGCGCAGCACGGCGCCCACGGCGCCTTCCGTCAGCACCTCGCCGTCGAGGAAGAGCACCTGCGTGTCGGGCTCACCCGTGCCGGCGGAGAGCCCGCCCACGAGCGGCACCCCGTCCTCTTCCTCGTTCAGCTTCGAGAGGAAGCCGGAGGCAGGGAACGTGAACGGATCGACGAGGAAGGTGACCAGGTCGGCGCCGTCCAGCATCGGGATCCCGCTCACGGCGACACCGTCGTCGGTGTCGAAGGCGACGCTGTGGAAGGTCTCGATCTCCGCCTCCGGGAGCGAAGCCGCCCAGACCGCTGCGCCGGGGCCCGACTCGAGCTCCCGGTCTCGGGCCACTACACCCTGGGCGACGCAGCCCAGCAGGTGCTCGGGCGCGAGCTCCCGCTCGACGGCGGCGAGCGCCTCCTCGGCGCTCGCGAAGTGGTCGGCTGAGAGGAACAGGAACGCGAGGTCGACCGAGGCGCCGTCGAGCGCGTCCCGGGCCTCGCGCGCCGCCTCGCCGGCTGCCTCCGCCGCCCAGGTGGAGGCGGACAACCCCGCCCCGACCCGGCGCGTGAGCGTTTCAGGCCTCATGGGCGGAGTGTACGCCTGGAGTGACTAGCTCTTGCGGGCCGTTGCCTTTCCGCCCTTGCGGCCGGCCGCCTTCTTCTGGGCGGTGGTGCCGCCCTGGCTCGAAGTACTCCTCGAAGAGCCGGAGCCGGACTCTTGCCGCCTCGGCTCGAGGCGCCCGGAGAGTTCGCGATCTTCGCCGCCCGCTCCTTCGACATGCCCTTGTCCTTCAGGGCCTCGTACTGCTTCTCGTTCTTGACGTTCGTCTCTTGTTCGGCATGCCCCTCCTCGCTTACGGCTGGGAGATTTCCTCGACGAGCTCGCCCGTCTGCTTGTCGTTCGCCTCCCGGGCCACGTCGGCCTGGGCCACGATTCCGACGAGCTTCCCGCCTTCCTCGACGACCGGCAGCCGGCGGACCTGATGGCTCGCCATCAGGCGGAGCGCCTCGTCCAGGTCCTGCTGCGGATCGACGGTGACGACGTCGGTGGATGCGATCTCCCGCACCCTCACCGACTGGGGATCCTTCCCCTCGGCGACGACCCGAACGGCGATGTCGCGGTCGGTCACGGTGCCGACGAGCCGTCCGCCCTCGACGACCGGGACGATCCCGACGTCCTTTTCCTTCATGATCCTGGCGGCTTCGACCACCGGGTTGTCGGCCACCACGCTGGTCGGGTTGGAGGTCATGACGTCTTGCACGCTCTTCCCCATGGAAGTTCCTCCTTGTCTCTTTGGAGTCGTATTCGGCTTCCCCGCCCTGAGCACTCCGAAACGGTGAAAATGGAGGCGTGCGCACAGCCACCATCGAGCGGCGGATCACGGAGCTCGCGCTCTCGTTTCCCGAGTCCTACGAGGACCGGCCGTGGGGCGATTTCCCGGTCTTCAAGGTGGGGGCGAACAAGGTCTTCGGCTGGGCTCAGGTCGAGGACGGCGCGGTGCACGTGACGGTCAAGCTGACCGCGGAGGAGCGCGAGATCGCGCACCTCATGCCCTTCGTGCGCACCGCGAGCTACGTGGGCCGCTACGGCTGGGTCACGGCCGCGGTCACGGACGAGGACTCGCTCGAGGCGGCCCTCGAGTGGCTGCGGGAGAGCTACTGGCTCAAGTGCCCGGCGGAGCTGAAGGCGGCCGTCGAGGGCGAGGATTAGGGACATGTCCCGGGGTCTGACCCCGGGACATGGCTCACGGCCCGATTTCTTTGCAGCGATTCAGCGTGCTCTATCGCGGCCAGAGCAGGGGTTTCGATCTCGAAACTGTCCCTTCTTGCCACGACCCGGGGTCTGACCCCGGGTCGTGGCCGGAACCAGCGTGTCGCTAGTCGGCGCCGGGGTCGTCCTGAGCGTCTGAGTCGCCTGTTTCCGGGTCCGGCGCGGGCGAGTCGTCGAGCTCGTCGTTGCGGTCGTCCTCGCGAGGCTGCGAAGTATCCTGCTCTTCCATGAAAGTGCTCCTTCCCGACTCCTCGGAACTCGAACTTCCCGCCGGCGCGACTGGGCTCGACGCTGCCGCCGCGATCGGGCCGAAGCTGGCCGAGCAGGCCGTCCTGGTGCGCTCCAACGGCAACGTCCAGGACCTGCGTGCACCGCTCGAGGAGGGCCAGCAGATCCAGATCCTGACCACCCGCGACACGGCGGACCCGGACGCGCTCTACGTCCTCCGCCACTCGACCGCGCACCTGCTCGCCGAGGCCGTTCGCCGACTCTACCCGGGCACGAAGATCGCGATCGGGCCACCGATCGAGAACGGCTTCTACTACGACTTCGAATTCCCGGAGCCGATCAACGAGGAGGCGCTCGAGCGGATCGAGGAGGAGATCCGCAAGGAGCTCGCGGAGGGCCGCTCGTGGAACCGCGCGGAGGTGAGCGCCGAGGAGGCGAAGCGCTACTTCGCCGAGCAGGGCGAGGACTACAAGGTCGAGCTCGTAGACACCGCCGAAGGGGCGATCACCCTCTACACACAGGGCGAGTTCACCGACCTCTGCCGGGGCCCCCATCTGCAGGACTCGAAGCCGATCAAGGCGGTCAAGCTGACCGGCCTCGCCGGCGCGTACTGGCGCGGGGACGAGCACAACAAGCAGCTGACGCGGATCTACGGGACGGCGTTCTACTCTCAGGCCGATCTCGACGCATACCTCGAGCGGCTCGAAGAGGCCAAGAAGCGTGACCATCGCCGGCTCGGGACGCAGCTCGATCTCTTCCACCTCTCCGACCATGCGCCCGGGATGCCGTTCTGGCACCCGAAGGGGATGGTGATCTGGAACGCGCTCGAAGACCTACGGCGGCGTGAGAACGCGAAGCGCGACTACGTCGAGGTCAAGACACCGCTGATGTACGACGTCGACACCTGGAAAACGTCCGGTCACTGGGAGAAGTTCAAGGACGACATGTTCCTCGTCCCCTACGGCGAGGATCGCACGCTCGGCCTCAAGCCGATGAACTGCCCCGGGCACATGCTCCTATTCGGGTCGGCGCTTCGCAGCTATCGAGACCTGCCGCTCCGCTACGCGGAGGCGTCAACGCTTCACCGCAACGAGCGTGCGGGGACGTTGCACGGCCTGCTCCGCGTCCAGCACGTCACGCAGGACGACGCGCACTTGTTCGTGACGCCGGAGCAGATCGAGGACGAGATCTTCGGCGCCCTCGACTTCGCTGCCAGCCTGTACGACCTCTTCGGTTTAGAGGCGCGGTTCGAGCTGTCGACGAGGCCGGAGAACAAGCTGGGGACCGACGAGGAATGGGACTTCACCGAGGCCGCGTTGCGTTCGGCGCTCGAGCGGCGGGAGATCGAGTACACCGTCAACGAGGGTGACGGCGCGTTCTACGGGCCGAAGATCGACCTGCACATGACCGACGTCCTCGGCCGCTCCTGGCAGATGGGCACGATCCAGCTCGACTCCCAGATGCCGGCGCGCTTCGGGCTCACCTACATGGGGGCCGACAACGAGGAGCACACGCCGTACGTCATCCATCGCGCCCTCTTCGGCTCGCTCGAGCGCTTCATCGGGATCCTGATCGAGCACTACGCCGGCGCGTTCCCGTTCTGGCTCGCCCCGGTGCAGGTCCGGATCATCCCCGTCGGCGAGGACCACCGGCGCCGCGGCAAACGAGCTGGCGGGGAAGCTGACCGGCTTCCGCGTCGAGGTGGACGAGCGAGACGAGACCGTGGGCAAGCGGATCCGCGACGCGGAGGTCGAAAAGATTCCGTTCGTGATCGTCTTCGGCGACAAGGAGTCGGAGGAGTCCTTGGCCGTCCGCGAGCACGGGGGAGAGCAGTCCACGAAATCGCTGGACGAATTCCGCGCACACCTTGCTACGCTGTGATCCTGGCAAGCAGGGTCCAACCCTCACCTCCCGAGCCGTGCGCTTCTGCGGAGGTTCAACCGAGTCGGTCGACGAGGAGTTTTGGGCCGCTGCTTGCAGCGGCTTTGTCGTTCGAAAAGGAGGAACTGAGAACTTGGTGAAAGGCGTTTGAGACCACGACGGAACATCGAGCCGGACCGCGCACCGGTCCCGCAAGCCCGAATCAACGAGCTGATCCGCGCACCGAAGGTCAGGCTGGTCGACGAGGACGGCTCGCAGATCGGGGTCAAGGACACGAACGAAGCGCGCGAGTACGCCTGGGGGAAGAATCTCGACCTGGTGGAAGTCGCTGCGCAGGCCGATCCGCCCGTCGCGCGGGTGATGGACTACGGGAAATACCGCTACGAGCTGGAGCAGAAGGCCAAGCTCGCCCGCAAGCATCAGGTCTCGATCAACGTCAAGGAGATCAAGTTCAGGCCCAAGATCGGAATCCACGACTACAACACCAAGAAGGGCCATGTCGAGCGCTTTCTCAACCAGCGCGCCAAGGTCAAGGTGACGATCATGTTCCGCGGCCGGGAGCAAAGCCATCCGGAACGCGGGCGTGACCTCTTGATGCGGCTGGCGGAGGACGTGAAAGAGATCGGGCAGGTAGAGTCCCCGCCGCTGCTCGACGGCCGGAACATGGTGATGGTCCTGGGGCCGACGAAGAACGCAGGAGTAACTAAAGAAGACGATGCCAAAGCAGAAGAGACACAGCGCAGCCAAGAAACGGTTCAAAGTGACGGGGACCGGCAAGCTGCTTCGCCGGAAGGCGATGCAGAGCCACTACCTCGGGAAGAAGTCGGCTAAGCGCAAGCGCGGATTCCGGCAGGCCGAGCCTGTCAGCCCGCAAGACGTGCGCGAGGTCAAGAGGCTCCTCGGGAAGTAGGGAAGATGCCGCGAGTCAAGAGATCCGTTCACGCGCGCAAGAAGCGCCGGAAGGTGCTCGGCCAGGCCAAGGGCTACTGGGGCCTGAAGCACACGAGCTACCGGCGCGCGAAGGAGCAGGTCGAGCATTCGCTCGTCTACGCCTACCGCGACCGCAAGAACAAGAAGCGGAACTTCCGCCGCCTCTGGATCATGCGCATCAACGCGGCCGCGCGCCGCGAAGGGCTGTCGTACAACCAGTTCGTCTCCGGGTTGCGCAAGGCCGAGATCCCGCTCGACCGGAAGGTGCTCGCCGATATCGCGGTGAGCGACCCCGTGGCCTTCGGCAAGATCGCCGAGCAGGCGAAGGCCGCGCTCGAAAAAGCCTGACTGAGCTTCCGGAGGTCTTCCGCCGGCAGGCGGAGCATTTCGAGTCCCTTGGCTCACCCGTCTACGCTCGACTGGCCCGGCGCTGCGCGACCGAGCCGCTGCTCGACGACCTGATCGGCGAGCTGCGGTGGGACGTTCCGCTGCGGCTCTTCGGCGGAGTCCATTACCTCGAGCTCTCGGGCGTCGAGCCTTACGCGCTTTCCGGCGAATGGGAGGACTTCCTCCGGGCGCTCGAAGGTCAGCGCGAGTTCCTGGCGCGGTTCATCCAGGAGCAGGCGGTCCAGACCAACGAGGTGCAGCGCTGCTTCGCTTTGCTGCCTGCGTTCCTCACGCTGGCGAAGGAATCCGGCGCGCGGTGCCTCGATCTGCTCGAGCTCGGGCCCTCCGCCGGCCTGAACCTGCTCTGGGACCGCTACGCGTATGCCTACCGGCACGGCTCGTGGGGCTCGTCGGAGCTGACCCTGCGCGGGGTCGAGTACGTGCCGATGCCGGCGGAGGTGCTGGAGGCGCAGGTCGAGGTGCGCACTCGGCGCGGCATCGACCTCAACCCGGTCGACGTGACGAGCGAGCACGGCGCCCGCCTGCTGCGCGCGTTCATCTGGCCCGGGCGCGTCGAGCGGGGCCAGCGGCTGAAGAAGGCGATCGAGATCTTCCGGCGCGAGCCGCCGGTGCTGGTGCGCGGCGACTACCTGGAGTTGCTGCCGGGGCTGCTCGCGGAACGGGACGAGGGCGCCCTGACGGTGGTCTTCCAGACCGCCTCTACGGGGTACCTGCGGCCGGAGCAGCGCGCCGACCTGCGCGAGCTGCTCGAGAGCGCCGGGCGAGAGGGGCCGTTGGGCTGGATCTCCACCCGGGCGGTCGAGGAGCGCGAGGAGAAGCGCGACGACAGCTACGAGCTCGAGATCGCGCACTGGCCGGGAGGCAAGCGGCGCTTTCTGCTCCGGTGCGATTTCCACGGCAACTGGATCAGGTGGCGCGCGTGATCACCTCGGCGTCGAATCCGCGCCTGAAGCTCGTGCGCAAGCTCGGGTTGCGGCGGCAGCGCGAGAAGCTCGGGCTGTTCGCGGCCGAGGGCGAGGACCTCGTCGCCGCCGCGCTCGAGGGCGGGTGGGAGCTGGAGTTCGCTCTCGTGGACGCCGAGCGGCCTCCGGCGCTCGAGCTGCCGCAGGCCGAGCAGCGTTGCGCCGGAGCTGCTCGCGGCGGTTTCGCGGCTTGGGCACTCGCCGCGGGTGATCGGCGTCTTCCGGGCCCGGACGCCGGAGCGCGAGCGGCCGGAGCTCGGGCTCGAGCTGTGGCGCGTGCGCGATCCGGGCAACGTGGGGACGCTGGCGCGCGCGGCCGACGCGTTCGGCGCCTACCTCGCGCTGTCGGAAGGCTGCGCTGACCCGTTCGGTCCGAAGGCGCTGCGTGCCTCGACCGGCTCGATCTTCCGCGTCCCACTGGGCGAGTTCTCGCCGGAGGGCTGCGTGGCGCTGCTCTCGGACGGGGCGCCGCCGCTGGCGGAGCTCGACCCGTCGCTCTCGCGCTTCGTCCTAGGCGCGGAGCGGGAGGGGTTGCCGGACGAGGTGGTCGCCGCCTGCGCCGCGACCGCAACGATCCCGCTCGGCGGACGCGCCGAGTCGCTCAACGTGGCGATGGCGGGGACGATCGCGCTCTACGATTGGCGGAAGTCGCATGGAGCTCGCTGACTGGATCGCGGCGTACGGGCGCGCCTGGGAGGAAGGCGATCCCGATGCCGTCGTGGCGCTCTTCACCGAGGACGCCTCGTACCGCTCGTCACCCTTCCGCGAGCCCAACCTCGGACACGAAGGCATCCGCGCCTACTGGGCGCGGGCGGCGGGAAAGCAGGAGGGCGTCCAGGTGCGAATGGGCGAGCCAGTGGTCGACGGCAACGTCGTCGCGGTCGAGTGGTGGACGACCATGGACGATCCCGACGACGGAGAGATCACGCTTCCCGGTTGTCTGCTGCTGCAGTTCGCTCCCGACGGGCGCTGCTTCGACCTGCGCGAGTACTGGAACGTCCGGGACGGCCGGCTGCCTCCGCACGACGGTTGGGGCAGCTGGAGGCGGGGGTAGACTGGCCGCCATGGCCACGATCGCCGGGATCTGGACCTCTCCGGGGCGCAAGAGCGGGCGCTCGGTCGGCCACGAGCGGATCCGCGCCACTGCCGGCGAAGGGCTCGAGGGCTGCGCCCACGCGAACCCGCCCAAGCGCGAGGTGTTGTTCGCCTCGAGCGAGCACCTGGAGTCGGTCGGGGTCAAGCCGGGGGAGATCCGGGAGAACCTGACCGTCGAGGGCGACGACGTCGAGCAGTGGCCGATCGGCCAGCGCGTGCGCGCCGGCGAGGCGGTCTTCGAGATCACGATGGTCTGCGATCCCTGCCACCGCATGGACGAGCTGCGCGAGGGCCTCCGCGCCGAGCTCGAGGGCAAGCGTGGAATGCTGGCCCGCATCGTCGAGTCGGGCGAGATCGCCGTCGGCGACCCGGTCGAGCTGCTCTAACCGGCGTCCGTCCGTTCCGGCCGACGTCCGGGGCCTGACCCCGGGACATGTCGACCGACCCGCTTTTTTTGCATGCGTTCAGCGTGCTAGTTGCCGGCAGGAGCAGGAACTTCGCCCGTGCTTTGCACCAAACGGCCACGACCCGGGGTCTGACCCCGGGCCGTGGCCGTAAGGGTCAGCGCGGCCGGCGGGCGATCCAGACCGTGTCCTCGCCGCCGGCGTAGGGCCGGCGGTCGAACCAGCCGTAGCAGCCGAGCACCTGGAACCCCGCCTGCTCGAGCAGGCCGCGCCACTCGTCCGGCGAGAGCCAGGCAAGCGTGAACGTCGTCGCACCCGACTCGCCCCGCACCGACAGCGTCAGCGTCCGCGCGCGCGAGTCCCAGTCGGCGCGCTCGAAGATTCCCGGCTCACGCTCGAGCCAGCGCCCATGCGTGTCCGCGATGTCCGCCGCTCCCGGCGCGAAGACGTCGAACACGAGTCGCCCGCCCGGCACGAGCAGCTCCCGCGCCGCCCGCAGCGCCCGGAGGCGTGCGCCGTCGTCCAGCAGATGCAGGAACGAGCGAAACGGGCACGTCACGAGCCCGACGCGCTCCTCGACCGGCGGCTCCTCGAGATCTCCCAGCCGCAGGTCGACCAGCTCCGAGACTCCCGCCAGCTCCGCGCGTTGCCGGCAGACCTCGAGCATGCCCGGCGAGGAATCGACGCCGATCACGCGGATCCCCTCGGCCGCCGTCGGCACGGCGATCCGGCCGGTTCCGACCGCGAGCTCGACCACAGGACCGCCGACCCGCTTCGCCTCCTCGACGTAGAAGCCCACGTCCTCGGTGACACTCCGGCTCCACGGGTCGTAGAGCTCGGCGATCGAGTCGTACAGGCTCACCCGGGTTTGCGCGCCACCCAGACGAACTCCTCGCTGGTCTCGTCGAATGGCCGCCGGTCGAACCAGCCGTAGAGCGCCTCGACCTCGAGCCCGGCCACGTCGATCAGCCCTTCCCACTCGGAGCGGGTGACCCACCAGAGAGAGATCGAGCCGCCCGCCTCGAGCGTGATGTCGATCCGGTTGTCGGCGGGCACGTGGTCCACGCGGTGCCGGATTCCGACCTGGTCGGCCCAGACGCCGTCGTTGGCCGCCGCGATGTGCGGGTTGAACGCGAACGCGTTCCAGGCGAAGCGGCCGCCCGGCTGCAACGACGCGGCCACGCGCTCGAACACGCGTCGCCGGTCTGCCCACGTCGGCAAGTGGAGGAGCCCGCGGAACGGGCAGTAGATCAGCGCCGCCGGCTCCTCCAACTCGAGCTCGCGCATGTCGCCTTCCCGCAGCTCCAGCTCCACGCCCGCCTCGGCCGCCCGTTCCCGGGCCTGAGCCAGCATCGCCGGCGAGAGGTCGATCCCGAGCACGTGCCCGACCGCCCGAGCCACCGGGATCGCCACCCGCCCGTTGCCCACCGCGAGCTCGACCACCGGGCCGTCCGCCTCTTTCGCCAGCTCGACGTAGAACGGAACGTCCTCGGTCATGGGCGAGGCCCAGTCGTCGTAGATCGCGGCGAAGGGCTCGTAAGCGCTCACGGAAGCCGATGGTACAGTCGCCGGGTGGAACCGAAGGCCCTGGAAACCGAGGCACAGAGCGCGATCGCAGGCGCAGCGAGCCCCGCCGAGCTGGAAGAGGCGCGCGTCCGCTACCTCGGCCGCAAGAGCGAGCTCGCCCAGGCGTTGCGCGCGGTCCGGGACCGCGAGACCGGCATGACCCTGAACGGCATCCGCGACCGCCTCGAGACCGCAGTCGAGGCCCGCCGCGGCGAGCTCGAGCGCGCCGAGCTCGACCGCTCACTCACGGAGGAAGTCGTCGACGTCACGCTTCCCGGAGATCCGTTCCGGCTCGGACACCTGCACCCGATCACGCAGGCGCGCCGCCAGATCGAGGACACCTTCCTCGGCCTCGGCTACGAGATCCGCGACGACCGCGAGGTCGAGACGACGGAGTTCAACTTCGACAAGCTCGCCTTCGACCCGTGGCATCCGGCGCGCTCGCCGCGGGCGACCTTCTTCTTCGACGAGAAGCGGCTGCTGCGCACGGAGACGTCGCCGAGCCAGATCCACTCGCTCGAGGAACACCCGCCGCCGATCTACATGGTCTCGATCGGCCGCTGCTATCGGCGCGACGCGATCGACGCCACGCACTACCCGATCTTCCACCAGTTCGAGGGCCTCGCCGTCGACCGCGGCATCACCCTGGCCGACCTCAAGGGCACGCTCCTCCACGTGATGCGCGCGATCTTCGGGCCCGACCGGCGCGTTCGCTTCCGCACCCACTACTTCCCGTTCACCGAGCCCTCGATGGAGCCCGACGTCTCCTGCGGGATCTGCGACGGAGCGGGCTGCCGCACCTGCCGCTACTCGGGCTGGCTCGAGATGGGCGGCTCCGGCATGGTCGACCCGCGCGTGTTCGAGAACGTCGGCCTCGATCCCCGGGAGTGGAGCGGCTTCGCCTTCGGCTGCGGGATCGAGCGCGTCGCGCAGCTGAAGTACGACTTCCCCGACATCCGCGCGCTCTGGGAGGGGGACCTCAGGGTCCTCACGCAGTTCTGATGCGCGTCCCCGTCTCCTGGCTGCGGGACTACGTCCCGATCGAGATGCCGCTCGACGAGCTGGCGACCCGGCTGTCGATCTCGACCGCGGAGATCGAGGGCATCGAGCGGCGCGGCGTCTCGGACACCGACGGGAACCTCGGCCTCTTCCGCGTGGGCAAGGTCCTCGAGGCCGCCAAGCACCCGAACGCCGACCGGCTCCAGCTCTGCCGCGTGGACATCGGCGAGGGCGAGCCGCGGCAGATCGTCTGCGGCGCCTGGAACTTCGGCGCGGGCGCCACCGTCGCGGTCGCGCTCCCGGGTGCGGTGCTCCCGGGCGGGCTGCAGCTCGAGCAGCGGAAGGTGCGGGGCGAGCTCTCCGACGGGATGATCCTCGCCGAGGACGAGGTCGAGCTCGGAACCGACCACTCCGGGATCATGGTGCTGCCCGAGACCGAACCGGGAACGCCTCTCGGAGACGTTCTCCCGCTCGTCGAGGAGGTGCTGCTCGTCGAGTCCACCGGCAACCGGCCCGACCTGCTCTCGATCTACGGGCTCGCGCGCGAGATCGCAGCGCTCTACGAGCTCGAGCTCGCGCCGATGCCCGGCGAGGATCCCCAGACGCGTAGCGTCGATGAGCCCGTGAGCGTGACCGTCGAGGACTTCGTGGGCTGCCCGCGCTACGTCGGCCGGCTCTTCCGCGACGTGACGATCGGCCCGTCGCCGATCTGGCTCAAGACGCGCCTGCTCAACGCCGGGATGCGCCCGATCTCCAACGTCGTGGACGTGACCAACTACGTGATGCTCGCGCTCGGCAACCCGCTGCACGCCTTCGACCTGACCACGCTGAAGGGCGGGAAGATCGTCGTCCGCCGCGCCCGGCCGGGAGAGACGATTCGCACCCTGGACGGCGTCGAGCGCAAGCTCGAGCCGACCGACCTGATGATCGCCGACGCCGAGCGCTCCGTCGCGCTCGCCGGGATCATGGGCGGCGAGGAGACCGAGATCGGCGAGTCCACGACGGAGGTGCTGCTCGAAGCGGCCAACTTCGAGCCGACCACGATCTTCCGCACCTCCGAGCGCCTGCGCCTGCGCACCGAGGGCTCGAACCGCTGGGAGAAGGGCGTCGACCCGTACCTCGCCGAGCCGGCCGCCAGGCTCGCCACCCAGCTGCTCGTCGAGGCCGCGGGCGCGCGCTGGGTCGGCCACACCGACGTGCACGAGCGCCTGCCGGAATGGCCCGTCATCCACTACCGGCCCGAGCGCGCCGACGAGCTGATCGGCATCGCCACTCCGCCTGCGGAGCAGATCGACTGGCTGGAGCGGCTCGGTTTCGAGCACAGGGGCGTGGAGGTGATCACGCCCACCTGGCGCGCCCGCGACGTGACGCGCGAGGTGGACGTGGTCGAGGAGGTGGCGCGCAAGCGGCTCGAGGAGGTGCCGTTCACGCTTCCGACCCGGCGCGAGATGTTCGGCGCTCTGACGCCGCTCCAGCGCCTGCGGCGCCGGGTCGAGGACGTGCTCGCGGGCCTTGGGCTCACCGAGACGTACACGCCGTCCCTGCGGCCCGACGACGCAGATCCGAACGCGTGGCGGCTGCCGGAGCCGATCTCCGCCGAGCTCGCCGTGCTGAGGACGCGCCTGCTCCCGAGCCTCGTGGACGCAGCGCGGCGCAACGTCGAGCTCGGTGCCGAGGAGATCGCCCTCTTCGAGATCGCGCGGGTCTACCTTCCGGGCGACGATTTGCCCGACGAGCACGTGCACCTCGCAGCGATCGTCGAGGGCGGCTGGGGTCGCGCGAAGGGGATCGTCGAGGCGCTCTACTCCGCGCTCAAGGCCGAGCCCGCGTTCGAGCGCACGAGCGACGATCTGCTGCACCCGGGCAAGGCAGCGACGTTCGGTTCCGGGTTCGTCGGCGAGTTGCACCCGGCGGTGCTGGACGGCGTCTGGGGAGCCTTCGAGCTCGATCTCGCGCAGCTGCTCGAAGAGGCTCGCGAAGAGGTGCGCTACTCGGACGTGGCCAGCTTCCCGGCGCTCCACCAGGATCTCGCCTTCGCCGTTCCCGAGGAGGTCAACGCCGCCGAGCTGATCGCTGCGGCGCACGAGGCGGCGGGGCCGGAGCTGCGCGAGATGCGGCCCTTCGACGTGTATCGCGGCGAGCAGGTCGGGCCGGGCCGCAAGTCGGTCGCCTTTTCAGTCAGCTTCCAATCACCGGAGCGCACGCTCACGGACGAGGACGCGGCGGCGCTGCGCGAGAAGATCGTCGCGGCGCTGCGCGAACGCTTCGGCGCCGAGCTACGCGCCTAGAGATGATCCGGAGCAAGCCGCTCGGCTAGCTCCACCAGCACCTTCCGCTGGAACTCCGGCTGGTCGTCCAGCAGGCGCCTGAACGAGCGGTCGGTGATCACGAGCGCCCGCACCGGCGAGGTCGCCGTCACCGTCGCCGTGCGCGGCGTGTCGGAGACGAGCGCGATCTCGCCGAAGAAATCGCCCGGGCCGAGCTTGTTGATGCTCTGGCCGTCCTTGGTCACGTCGGCCTCGCCGTCGAGCAGCACGAAGAACTCACGGCCGCGTGAGCCCTGCTGCGTCATCTCCTTGCCCTCGCGCAGGTCGATCTCGTCCGCGATCTGAGCGATCTGCTCCAGCTCGCTCTTGGAGCCGCCTGCGAACAGCGGTATCTTCTTGATCAGCTCGACCTTCTCGTTGCGGTGAAGCACATGGTGAGTCTAAGGCTCTGCAAGCCTGGAGAAAACCGAATGCGTATTTCGACGCGTATGGGGTAGCGTGACGGCTGTGCGACCGATCCTCCTGCTCCCGCTCGTGCTGGCGGCCGTGCTGCTGCCGGGATCCGGCCACGCCGCCGACCCGGTGCTGAAGGCCAAGGTCGGCCCGGGCTTCTCGATCTCGATCGGGAATGCCGCCGGCGTCAAGATCACGCGCGTGCCGGTAGGGACGTACTCGATCGACGTGAGCGACCTCTCGGCAGAGCACAGCTTCCATCTCACGGGGCCGGGCGGCGTCGACATGGCGACCGATATAGCGGCCATCGGCAACGTCACCTGGACCGTGACCTTCCTGGACGGCACCTACACCTTCCTCTGCGACGCTCACCCGGGGACGATGAGGGGCACGTTCGCGGTGGGGGCCGCGCCGCCGCCGAAGCCGAAGCTGACCGGTCGGGTCGGCCCCGGCAAGGTGATCTCGCTGAAGACCGCTGCCGGCGCGACGGTCAAGTCCCTCGCGGCCGGCACCTACAGGCTCACCGTCCGCGACGCGACCAAGGCCGACAACTTCCACGTGCTCGGCAAGGGACGTGAACAAGAAGACGGGCGTGAGGTTCAAGGGCTCCGTCACCTGGACGGTCACGTTCAAGGCCGGTAGCTACACGGTTCGCTCCGACGCGAGCAAGAAGCTGCGCCGGACCTTCAAAGTCACCTAGGCGCGCGCGCCGCGCCGGCCTGACGAGCCCCGCCCTCGGCCCTCCCGCCGCGTGGATGTCCGCCTGCCGGTCGAGCTCCGCGTTCAGCTCCGCGCCGAACAGGATCGCCCACGCGCTGTAGTTGAGCCACAGCAGCAGGATGATCGCGCCCGCGATCGAGCCGTACGTCCTGTCGTACGAGCTCGCGAAGCTCGTGTAGAGCGCGAACAGGCCCGAAAGCACGAGCCAGAGGACCGACCCGACCAGCGTGCCCGGCGTGACCCAGCGCCAGTTGCGGTACTCCATGTCCGGCGCGAGGTAGTAGACGAGCGAGAAGAAGAGCAGCACCGCGACGAACGCGATCGGCCAGCGGGCAATGTTCCAGAACAGCTTGAAGCCGTCGCCGAGGCCCGTGCGCGAGACGAGCGCGTCTCCCAGGCTGCCGCCGAACACGATCAGCAGGAACATGCCGGCCGTCACGAGCCCGGTGGCGACGACGAGCACGATCGCGATTACCCGCAGTTTCCAGAACGGACGGGTCTCGATGCGGTCGTAGGCGCGGTTGACGGCCTTCATGACCGCGCCCATCGCCCCGCTCGCTGCCCAGAGCGCGATGAGTGTGCCGATCGCGAAGGCGATCGCCGAGCGCTCCTTGCTCTGGGCCGCATCCTCCTTCGCCAGCTGGATCATGTCGGTGACGCCATTCGGTGCGACGGTGCCCACGAAGCGCTCGACCTCGTCGAAGGCGCTGGTGCCGAAGAGGCCGAGCAGGCCGATCAGCAGGATCACCGTCGGCAGGAACGCGAGCAGCGAGCTGAAGGCGACCTGCTGCGCCAGGCCCATGCAGTCGTCGGCCATGAACTGCTTGCCCGCGCGCTTGACAACGTCCAGCCACTCGCGCAGCGAGAGCTGAAGCGGGCTCGTGGGCGCCTTGCTAGTCGCGGTCGACAAGGGAGAACGGGCCGAAGCGAGCCTTCGTCCTGCCCTCCCGGCTGCGTCGCATCAGCAGGCGCATCGTCGCGCCGATCCCGCCCGAGACGACGAAGCCGATTCCGAGCGCGGCCGCGGCTGCGACGGGGAGCTTGTCCTTCAGTTTCGCGTTGATGTCCATCCCGGCCCGCAGGTCGTCGACTGCCAGGCCGAGTTGCTCGCGCTCCGCTTCGATGTCGCGGCGGACCTGCTCGGTGGTGCGGGAGTTAGTGGTGGCCATCGTGCTTCAGCGCCTCCGTAGTCAGCTTTGCCTCCTGCAGCGCCTGTTCGGGAACCGGCGGCGTGGCCTTCTTGATCGCGCGCTGGGCGAGCCAGCCGAGCAGTCCGACAACGAGGACCAGCCCTAGGGTCACGATCAGCAGCGCGAGCCAGACCGGGGTCGCGGTGGCGATTCCGGCCGCGGCGCTGGCGAGGCCGAAGCCGATCGCGAACACCAGGAGCAGCGCGGCAAGGGCGCCGAGTGCGATCCCGGTCGCGAGCAACCGGAACTTCCCCTTGAGCTCCAGGGTCGCAAGCTCGAGCTCGAGCCGAACCAGGGTGCTCGCGCGCTCGGCGAACTGCTTCGCCGCGGAGCCGAGGCCCTGGGCTTCCCGCTCAGTCTCTTGGGTGTGCATGGCCCCTCCAGTCGAGCACTTTGGCGAGCAGCACGCCGGCCACGAGCGCGGCCCCGATGACGATCACCGGCGCCGGGCCCTTTCCGCCCCGCTTGCGCTTCTTCGGGCGCTTCCCGAGCTGCGGGCTCGAGGGTGCGGCCGGTGGCGGAGCGGCGGGCTCCTGGTTGGTCGGTGCCTGCCCTCGCGCTCGAGCCTTGATCAGGCTTGGCTTCAGCTTGCGCAGGAACGCAGCGTCGTTGGTCAGCTCCTCGGCCAGCCACTCGCCGACGCCGTCGCCGCGCGCAGCGGCTCGGTTGGCCAGTTGCTGCAGGCGCTGCGCGCCTCGCTCGACTGCGTGATCGACCTTCGTCATTTCTTTGTCGGCGGGGCCTCGCCCGTCGCTAGGCGCCAGATCTTCGATGCGGCCCGGCGCGCGGCCATCGTCGCGACGGCGGCGAGGCCTGCGTAGAGGCCGGTCCAGAGGAGCTTGCGAAGCATCCCGTCTTGGTTACCTGACGATGACGTGGCCAAACCTGGGAGCTACTGTAACTCCGTGGAGCCCGAGGCGCGCCCGCTCGCAAAGCCCGAGCGGCAGCGACTGATCGCGAGCGTGGTCTCGCGGCGGCGCGTCGGCAGCCAGCACGAGCTGGCGGAGGCGCTTGCAAAGGCCGGCTGCCTGGTCACGCAGGCGACGATCTCGCGCGATATCCGCGAGCTGCGGCTGGAGAAGACGAGCGACGCGCTCGGCCGCCCGCGCTACGTGCTCCCGGGCCGAGCGCCGCGACGAGACCCGCGCGAAACGCTGGCCGGGGTACTGCGCCAGTTCGGCGTTCGCGCGACGGCTGCGCAGAACATCGTCGTCGTGCAGTCCGAGCTCGGCTCGGCCCCCGCAATCGCCCGCGCGCTCGATCGGATCGAGCATCCGAAGATCGTCGGCACCCTCGCAGGCGACGACACCTGCCTGGTGATCACGAGCGGCCAGCGCGAGGCCCGCGCGGTCGCGCGGGAGCTCGGCGCCGCTATCGACTCTGGCTAATCGGCCTGGATCTGCTTCGTCGGCGGCGGCTCTTCGTACTCGTCCAGCCGCTCGAACTCGTCCTTGCCGATCGAGAGCCGCACTTCGCCCTCGACGATCTCGGTCACCAGCTCGGCGGGGACGAAGCGCCCCTTGTGCAGCAGGCCCGTGCCCACGGTCAGGCCGCTGAAGATATCGGCGCTCGAGTCGCCGACGACCTCCTCGACGTTGCCGATCTCCTCACCGTCGGCGCCGACGACCTTCCAGTGCTTCTCGACCAGGAACCAGGAAACGGGCTCGGCCATGCTCAAACCGTCTTCCCGCCGACGTACCAGACCGGGCCTTGCGTCGAGACCGGCTTCGTGTCGGAGAGCGCATGCAGGATCCGCAGCTCGCCGGTGATCCCTTCCTGATCGAGGCGCTCGAGACAGCGGCGCGCCATCTCCTCCGAGGCGCCGTAGCCGAAGAGCCGCGCGACCCGGAAGCGGTACGCGAGCCGCTTGCCGGCCCGTGCCGGGTTGACCGGCGCGAGCATCAGCGCACCTCGCTCCAGGTAGTCGCTCGAGGTCAGCTCGACCTCGGCCCAGAGATCGCTCCAGTCCGCCGGCAGCTCGGCGAGCAGCGCGTCCCATTGCTCGACGAGCGTCGGCGGTGGCCGCTCGGGCGGCTCGACGGCGCCCTCGGTCACGTCCACGAGCTCCAGTTCGCCGTCGATTCGCTCGTAATAGAGCTGTCTCAGGAGGCGGTGGACGAGCTCCGGCCCAGTCCCGCCGCCGAGCCGTGAGACGTACAGCCAGATCACCTTCCCGTGCCGGGCGGGGTTCGCCGGTCCGAGCAGCGCGGACGCTCGCGCGGCCTGCGCTTCGTCCCGGAGGGTCAGCCGCAGGCGCACCTCGCCCCAGCCCTCCGGCAGGGTCCCGTACGATCGCCCACCACTGGCCGACGAGTGCCACGAGGCTGAGCATAAACTCAACGGAATGGCGAAGGTCGAGCGCAAAGCACGAGGCAGCCTCTCGGAGGAGCGGCTGCGCGACTTCCTGCGCGAGATGCTCCTGATCAGGCGATTCGAGGAGAAGGTCGAGGAGCGTTTCCGCGCCGGCGAGCTGCCCGGTTTCCTCCACGTGGCCATCGGCCAGGAGGCGGTCGCGGTCGGCGTCTGCCAGGCCATGGACGACGGCGACGTCTTCGCCTCGACCCACCGCGCGCACGGGCACACGCTCGCGCGCGGGACGCACCCGAACGCGGTCATGGCCGAGCTCTACGGGAAGCTCGAAGGCTGCTCGCACGGCTACGGCGGCTCGATGCACCTCTACGACGTCGAGCGCGGGAACCTGGGCGCGAACGCCGTCGTCGGCGGCGGGCTGCCGGCGATCACGGGCGCCGCGCTCTCGTTCAAGCTGCGCAACGAGCCGCGCGTCGCAATCGCCTTCTTCGGCGACGGGGCGACCAACATCGGCACGTTCCACGAGTCGCTCAACCTGGCGCAGCTCTGGCAGGTGCCCGCCGTCTTCGTGCTCGAGGACAACCACTGGGCCGAGTCGACGCCGGAGTCGCAGCACTCGCCGATCCGTGACCTCAGCAAGCGCGCCGAGGCGTTCGGGATGAAGACGATGAAGGTCGACGGGCAGTACGTCGAGGAGGTGCACAAGGTCGCTTCGCGGGCGATCAAGCACGCGCGCGACGGCAAGGGCCCGGTCTTCCTGCACGTCGAGACCGAGCGCCTGGTCGGCCACTACATCGGCGACCCGCAGGTCTATCGCGACAAGGACGAGCTCCGCGAGCTCCAGGAGACCCGCGACCCGATCACGCTCCTGCGCGAGAAGCTCGGCGTCTCCGACGAGGACTTCGAGGCGGACGACCGCGAGGTGCAGGAGCTCGTCGACGCCTCGGTCGAGTTCGCGCACGCGGGCACGGATCCGAAGCCCGAGGACGCGCTGAAGAACATCTATGCCTGAGCTCTCCTACCGCGAGGCGGTCCGCGACGCGCTCGCGCAGGCGATGCGCAAGGACGACGACGTCTTCATCATGGGCGAGGACATCGCCGAGATGGGCGGCTCGATGGGCGTCACGCAGGGGATGCTCGACGAGTTCGGCGCCGACCGCGTGCGCAACACGCCGATCTCGGAGATCGCGATCGTCGGCGCTGGGATCGGTGCTGCGATGCAGGGCATGCGCCCGGTCGTCGAGGTCATGTACGAGGACTTCCTGACGGTCTCGATGGAGCAGATCGTCAACCAGGCGGCGAAACATCGCTACATGTCCGGCGGGCAGCTGAAGGTGCCGCTGACGATCCGAACGCAGGGCGGCGCGGGTTGGTCTCCCGGCGCGCAGCACGCGCAGCAGGTCGAGGCGTGGTTCGTGCACGTGCCCGGCCTGAAGGTCGTCTTCGCCTCGACGCCGGCCGACGTCCGCGGGCTGCTCTGGTCGGCGATCTACGACGACAACCCGGTCATCTTCTTCGAGCACCGCACGCTCTACGGGCTCAAGGACGATGTGCCCGACGAGCTCGAGCCGATCCCGCTCGGGCAAGGGCGTGTGCACCGGGAGGGCGAGGACGTGACCGTCGTGGCAACCGGTCGGCTCGTGCACGAGGCTCTCGCGGCTGCCGAGGAGGCGGAGCAGGAGGGCATCTCCGTCGAGGTCTTCGACCCGCGCACGCTGCAGCCGCTCGACCTGGACGGGCTCGTGGCGTCGGTCAAGAAGACGAATCGGGTCGTGGTCGCGCACGAGGCGGTCACGCGCATGGGCTTCGGCGCCGAGATCGCGGCGGTCGTGCAGGAGCAGGCGTTCGACTGGCTCGACGCGCCGGTCGAGCGGGTGGGCGCGAAGTTCGCGCCGCTGCCCTTCGCGCCCGTGATGGAGGAGTTCGTCGTGCCGCACCAGGCCGACGTGCTCGAGGCGATCAAGCGAACGGTGGGCCGGAATGGCGCCTAACCCGTCCGTTTCCGCCGGGTCCCTGGGGACACACCCAGGGACACACCCTTGTGTACGGCTGGAGGGGACATGGCCAACGAGGTAAAGCTGCCGCGGCTGGGCCAGGGCATGGAGTCCGGCACGATCGTCAAGTGGCTCAAGTCCGAGGGCGACCGCATCGAGAAAGGCGAGCCGCTCTACGAGCTCGACACCGACAAGGTCACGCAGGAGGTCGAGGCCGAGGCTTCCGGGGTGCTGCTGAAGATCGCGGTGCAGGAGGGCGAGGTGCCGGTCGGCGAGACGATCGCGGTCATCGGCGAGGAAGGGGAAGAGACGCCCGATCTGAGCAGCGGCAGCAACGGCTCGGCTGCGCAGGAGGTCGACGAGGATCCGAAGGAGGAGGGCTCGCCGGCGCCCGCGCGCGAGCAGGAGCGCGAACAGGGACGCGAGGCTTCGAGCGAGGCGCGCGAGCAGATTTCGGAGGCGAGGCAACCGCAGCCCACGCGCGACGGCGGGCGGGTCAAGGCATCGCCGCTGGCGCGACGGATCGCGCGCGAGCGCGGCATCGACCTGGCCTCGCTCTCCGGGACCGGGCCGGAGGGGCGGATCGTGGCCGAGGATGTCGAACGCGCCGAAGCGGGGAGCGCCCCCGCCGCCGCACCCGTGGCCGCGCCGTCCGGCGAGGTCGAGCGGCGCGAGTTGACGAGCATCCGCAAGACGATCGCCCGCCGCCTGACCGAGGCGTGGCAGATCCCGGTCTTCCAGCTCCAGGTCTCGATCGACATGACGCGCACCGACGCCTTGGTCGCGAGCCTGCGCGAGCACGGCGAGGGACCCAAGACGACGGTCACCGACGTGCTCACGAAGGTCTGCGCCGCCGCGCTGATGCGCCACCGCGAGGTGAACGCCCGGTACACGGACGACGCGATCCTGCTCCTTCCGACCGCGAACGTCGGCATCGCCGTGGCAGCGCCGCAGGGGCTGGTCGTACCGGTGATCCACGGCGCGGAGCGGCTACGCCTCGCCGAAATCGCCGCGGCACGAGCGGACATCGTCGCCAGGGCCCGCGAGGGCAAGCTCCAGCGCGCCGATCTCGAGGATGGGACGTTCACGATCTCGAACCTCGGCATGTACCGCGTCGAGCGCTTCACCGCGGTGCTGAACCCGCCGCAAGCGGCGATCGTTGCTGTCGGGGCTACCGAGGACCGAGCGGTCGCGGTCGACGGCGAGCTCGCCGTGCGGCCGACGATGAGCGTTACGGGAACCTTCGACCACCGCGCCGTCGACGGCGCGCCGGCGGCGGACTTCCTCCAGACGGTCAAGGAACTCCTGGAAGAACCGGGCCTCATGCTCTGATGCGCGTCTGGTACCGAGTCCGCGACCTCGACGCCGCCCGGGTCTTCTACACGGAGATCATGGGCTTCGCCGAGTCCTTCGTGGACGAGGACGAGCGCTGGGCGGCGCTCGACCGCGGTGGCACCGAGATCGCGATCGGCGAGGGCGAGCCGGAGCCCGAGGAGGAAGGCCTGGTCGCGACGATCGACGTGGAGGACGTGAAGGCCGAGCGCGAGCGGCTCGACGACGCGCAGGTCCAGGTCGGCACGGTGCTCGAGCTGCACGGGGCGATGCGGCTGGTCGACGTCTTCGACCCCGACGGCAACCGCATCCAGCTCGCCCAGGAGCTGCCGTGATCCGCACGGCCGGCCCGCAGGACGTGCCGTTCCTGCGCGACATGCTGCGCCACGCCTACTACTGGCGGGTGGAAAGCGTCACCGAGTCGGGCGAGCCGCCTGTGCAGCGTTACGTCGAGCGCTGGGGCCGGCCCGGCGACACCGCGCTGATCGCGATCCAGGACTTCCAGCGGGTCGGCGCCGCCTGGTTCCGCCTGTTCACCGACGACAACCCGGGCTACGGCTTCGTGGACGAGGAGACGCCCGAGCTCTCGATCGCAATCGTCCCGAGCAAGCGCGGCACGGGCCTCGGCTCCGAGCTCCTGGACGCACTCCTGGAACGCGCGCGAGCCGACGGTTACGACGCGATCACGCTCAGCGTCGAGAAGGACAGCCCAGCCGTCGGCCTCTACGAGCGCCACGGGTTCGAACGCCTCGGGGAGGACGACGGCGGCGTGACCATGAAGGCAAACCTCCAGACGTGACCAAACATCACGTCCGAGCACGTCACTCAGTTTCGTGACCGCTTAGACGCCGTTACTCGTTCGCCGAGTCGCGTTCGGCTTCCCGCTCCATCCGCTCGAGGCGCTCGTAGTAGTCGGGAAACTCCTTCATGTGAGCGAGTGCGATCTTGCCCGTGATGATCGGGTCGTCGCCGGTGACGTCCGTTTGCGGGTCGTGCGCACCGTGCTCGTACTCGACGTCCATGCCAGACCGGAACTGCTCAAGATCGAACCGCTCCCAGTCCACCCCGATCGCATCTCCCACGCGCTTCGCCTCATCGCTCGTCGTACGCGGATGTCCGGTCACGACGTCACCTCCCGGGATCGCTCTCGACCGGAGGGTACTCAGATGGCTCTCACCCGGCTCAGGCAAACGATCCCCTCGGCACTTCCCAGCGCCGGTTCCAGGGTCATGCCGATCGGGTGACGTTTCGACACGGTCCGGTCGTCATGCTCGGCGTCGTAGTCCGCCGGGCGGGCTTCGTCGGGGTCTGCCCGTCGCGGTCTACGGTCGAGTCGTCGCCACAGGAATGCAGCAGGAAGGGGTTCTCATGGGACAGAGCCGCGTGTGGTGGATCGGCGGTGTCGTTGCCGGAGGCGTGATGATCGCGTTCGGGATCGCCGTGATCGTGCTTGCGATCAATGGTCAGAGCACCGTCAAGAGCGAGCTGAAGGATCAGCAGATCACCGGGACGCCGGACATGACGCCGACGGCGATCAAAGCCGAGGCGGACAAGGCCGGGCTGAAGAACGTCGATCTGCCGACGTGCGACGTCGCGGGCGAGGTGATCGACAACGGAACGAAGGCGCGCTGCTTTGCGCAATACATGAACATCCACGCGCTCGAAGCGACGGGCGGGTACGTGTACGCGCAGATGGGGCAGTACCAGGCGAAGCCGAACACGCCGAAATCGGAACTGGCCCCGGGCGGAGGCACGAGCAACACCGACTGGGCGGTCGTCGACCCGAAGACGGGCCAGCCGGCGCCGAACGGCGCACGGAACGTCTGGGTGACGGAGACCGCGCTCGGAACCGCGTTGAACGTGAGCTACATGGCAACGCAGCTGTCGCTCTTCAGCCTCGTCGTCGGGATCGCCCTCCTGCTCGCCGGCGTCGGGTTCATTGTGCTCGCGCTCGCAGCGTTGCGGTCGAAGGCGGCGGCAAAGGAGGTTCCTCAGCAAGCTCCGGCTGGCGCCTGACAGACAACCGAGCTCCCACCAAGACCAATGACCTGATCGAGCCGCTCCCGACCCACCGCCGCTAGGATCGCGACCGATGGAATGTGACGTTGCCGTCCTCGGCGGCGGCCCGGGCGGCTACACCGCGGCGATCCGCGCCGCGCAGCTCGGCGCCAAGACCGTCTGCATCGACAAGGAGCCCGAGCTCGGCGGCACCTGCCTGCGCATCGGCTGCATCCCGACCAAGGCCTGGGTCCAGACCGCCTTCGCGCTGAAGGAGGCCGAGGAGACCTTCGGCAAGCTCGGCGTCCAGACGAGCGCGCCCACCCTCGACCTCGCCACGGCCAACCAGTGGAAGGACGGCGTCGTCAAGCAGATGACGAGCGGCGTTGCGACCCTCTTCAAGGCCAACGGCGTCGAGTGGGTCAAGGGAACCGGCCGCTTCAAGGACGCGCACACGATCGCGGTCGAGGGCGGCGAGGACGTCACCTTCAAGCAGGCCGTGATCGCCACCGGCTCCTTCCCGCTGCGCCCGCCGATCGACGGGCTCGACTCGCCCCGCTGCGTCGACTCGACCGGCCTCCTCGCCCAGACCGAAGTCCCGAAGCGCCTCGTCGTCCTCGGCGGCGGCATCATCGGCTGCGAGTTCGCCTCGATCTTCCAGCGCTTCGGCTCCGAGGTGACGATCATCGAGATGCTCCCCGGCCTGATCCCGATGGAGGACGCCGACGCCGCCAAGGAGCTCGCCAAGCAGTTCGGCAAGCGCGGCATCACCCTCCACCTCGAGACCACCTGCGACCGGGTCGAGGACACCGGCAGCGGCCTGCGCGTCCACTTCGGCGGCGAGTCCGTCGAGGCCGACCTGATGCTCGTCGCCACCGGCCGCGGCCCAACCGTCGAGAACCTCGGCCTGGAGAACATCGGAGTCGAGTTCGACAAGCGCAAGGGCATCGCCGCCGACGAGCACCGCCGCACGACGCAGCAGCACATCTACGCCGTCGGCGACTGCGCCGGCTACTGGCAGCTCGCCCACACCGCCTTCCGCGAGGGCGAGGTTGCGGCCGAGAACGCCATGGGCCACGACGCGATCGTCGACAACCGCGGCGTCCCGCGCCCGATCTACACCGACCCGGAGATCGCCGGCGTCGGCCTCACCGAGGCCGAGGCGCGCGAGCAGTACGGCGACGACGTTGCCGTGGGCAGGTTCCCCTGGGTCGCGAACGCCCGCGCCGTGATGCAGGACGCAACCGTCGGCTGGGTCAAGTCGATCCACGAGACCCGCTACGGCGAATTCCTCGGGCTGGTCATGGTCGGCCCGCACGTCACCGACCTGATCGAGGCGGGCACGATCGCCCTCGACGCCGAGGCCACCATCGAGACCGTCGCCGACGGGATGGCGGCGCACCCGACGCTCTCCGAGGCGATCAAGGAAGCCGGGCTCGTCGCGCTCGGCCGCCCGATCCACATTCCGATCAAGAAACGCGCCGCAGCAAAGGCCTAAACGGCCGTATCCGCGCGGCCCTGTTCGCCGTTTGAGCAACATGGAGGCATCCCGCGCGGACCGCCAGTCCGCGGCCAAGGAAGTCTCTGCGGCTACTCAAGCGGACCGTCGACCCTGCGTTCGAGCAGCTCTACCGCAAGCACGCGCGCGAGGTCTACCAGTACGCCCTCGCGCTGCTGACGAACCCGGCCGACGCGGAGGACGCCACCCAGACGACCTTCCTCAACGCCTACCGCGCCTTCCAGCGCGGCGAGCGGCCCAACAAGCCGCACAACTGGCTGATCGCGATCACGCACAACGTCTGCCGGATGCGCTGGCGCCAGGCAGGCAGCCGCCCGCGCGAGGTCGCGTTCGACGAGGCACCTGAGCCGGTCGCGCTCGAGCACGAGCGCCCGAACCTCGACGAGGTGCTGGCCGCGCTCGCCCGCCTCACCTTCAATCAGCGCTCCGCGCTCGTGATGCGCGAGCTCGAAGGGCGCAGCTATCAGGAGATCGCCGGCGTCCTCGATCTCTCGGTCGGCGCGGTCGAGGCGCTCCTCTTCCGCGCGCGCCGTCGGCTCCAGCTCGAGCGCAAGGCCCTTGGCGTCCTGAGCACGGCGCCGCTGCCGGGCTCACTCACGTCCTTCCTCGGCGCTGGAGGAGGTGCCGTCGCAGGCGGTGGCGCGGCGGTCGGCGCCGGCGTCGTCCTCAAGGCCGCCGCGGTCGTGGTCGCAGGCGCCGTGACCGCGGGTGTCGGCTTCAAGAGCGTCGAGGCGATCTCGGCTCCCGCGGCGCCCGCAGCCGCTCAGGCGAACGCGCCGCTCGCACCGGCCGGGCAGAACAGCGCCTCCGCCGGCCAGGCCAAGCCGCTAGGCAAGTCCACCGCGGTGCGCCACGAGAAGCTTCGGCGGGCAGGCCCTGTGACACGGGTCAGCCGCTTCGTCCAGCCGAATGCGCCGAGCAACGTGCCGTTGCAGACACAGGACGCTTCACCGCCCCCGCCGCCGGTCGCCTCGGCCGTGGCATCAACCGTCGGGGTCACAGCCTCGGTGCCGCTCCCGCCCCCGCCGGTGCTCCCGCCGCCCCCGGTGACCGTGCCGCCGCCGCCGCTCCCACCGCCCCCGCCGCTGCCAATTACCGTAACCATCCCGATTCTGCCGCCTCCGCCGATCAAATAACCCTTCGGCGGGGTGCAAGATCGCCGCAAATGCGGCATCTTTATGTATGTGACGCCCATTCTCGCGCAGCGCCTCGGCACGGACCGCTCCTTTGAGCGCCTCTATCGCAAGCACGCGGGCGACGTCTATCGCTACGCACTCGTCGTCCTGCGCAACGAGGCCGACGCCGAGGACGTCACGCAGACCACCTTCCTCAACGCCTACAAGGCCTTCGAGCGAGGCGAGCGCCCGCGCGCGCCGCAGAACTGGCTGATCGCGATCGCGCACAACGTCTGCCGGCAGCGCTTCCGCCAGTCGCAGCGCCGGCCGAACGAGGTCGTCTTCGAGGAGGAGCTCGCCGAAGCCACAGTCGTCGAGGACGACGCCCTCTCCGCCGAGGACATCCGCCGCGCGCTCGGCCACCTCGCCTTCAACCAGCGAGCCGCCCTCGTCATGCGCGAGCTCGAGGGGCGCAGCTACCAGGAGATCGCCGAGATCCTCGAGCTCTCCGTGAGCGCCGTCGAGACCCTGATCTTCCGCGCACGGCGCGCGCTCCGCGAGCAGCTCGAGGAAGGGATCACCTGCCACGAGGCCGAGTTCGCCATCTCGAAGCAGCTCGACGGACGCCTCGACCGCAAGGAGCGCGGCGCCTGCGCGCCCACCTGCGCGAGTGCGAGGAATGCGCCGGCTTCGCCCGCAGCCAGCGGGCCCAGCGCGGCTCGCTGAAGTCGCTCGCCCTGATTCCGCTCCCGCAGTCGCTCTCCGGTCTCTTCGGAGGCGGGGGAGGGGCGGCCGTCGGCGGCGGCCTCGCGATCAAGGCCGCGGCGATCGGCGCCAGCGCCATGGTCGCGACCGGCGTCGGCTACGAGGGCGTCAAGCACGGGATCTGGAAGCCGCCGCTCGCCCCGCAGGCCGCGGCCGTGCACCACGCGACCAAGCCCGCGCCATGCCGCGAAACCGCTGCAGACCTCAGCCTCGGTCATGGCTCCGGCCCAGGAGGCGCGCCACGACGAGAAGCCGTTCAAGGCCGTCTCCGTGAAGGCCCGCCGCGTGCACCGCGAGAACCAGGGCCGAAGCGCAGCCGTGAAGCCGGAGCGCCTGGCCAAGCCGGTGCGCCGCGAAGTGAGCACCCTGCCGCCGTCACGCGTGAAGAAGACGAAGCCGGTCAAGACCGACAAGACTCTTGGCCACGGCAAGGGAACCGGGCGCGATCGCGCGCCGGTGAAGCCGAGGGAGCACGGGAAGCCGCCGGACGAGACTCCGACGCCCCCGCCCGCCGGCAACGGCAAGCCCGCGCGTTAGCTGCTACAACACGCGGCCGATGGGAATCGTCAATCGCAGAAACGCCGTCCTCGGCTGGGGCGTTTGGCAGCTCAGCAAGCAGGCCGCCAAGCGCAAGGCGAAGAGCGCAGGGTCCTCCTCGGGAGGCGGCCGCCCGAACAAGTCGATGGTCGCAATGGGCTTGGCCGGCGCGGCCGGAGCGCTGACCTTCTGGCGCAAGCGCCGCAGCAGCGACAGTAGCCCCTAGACCCGCGACGGCCTTCGGTTTAGCGTTGCCCTAACCGTCTAAGCGGGGAGGGCCTAATGCGCGTCGAGTCGTCAGTCACGTCCATCACCTGGATTCCGTCCGAGGCGATCTCGGGCATGCCGAAGATGCCGTTCGAGATGGGCATCGCACACTACGACGAGCCGCCGCCCGACCGCATCGACGACCTCGAGGCGCTGCACGAGAACGACATGTTCCGCGAGGCGAACGAGCTCAAGGCCTGGATCGAGGTCGACGACGGCGAGATCGTCGACCAGGGCTACTCCGGCGAGGGCCGCATCGGCGTCACCCGCATCAAGCTGGGCTCGCGCGAGATCGCCTTCGCCGCGGTGCAGTACCCGCTGCTCCAGGCCGAGCCGGAGATCGGCGACGGCTGGGTCAAGTTCGTCCAGTCGGCCGGCGGCCACATGGGCCTGCCCGCGCCGCGCCGGGTGAGCGGCAAGCCGTTCATGCGGATCAAGTCCGCCTCCGCGTGGACGACGCTCCAGCTGATCATCTACGCCGACGGAACCTCGAAGCACTCGCTGGTCGGCGCAAGCCCGTTCCCGCGCCACTGGATCTACGACAAGGACGGCCAGCTCGTCGAGAAGTCGGGCACGGTCGACTTCGAGAAGTGGTACCGCGAGTCGCACGGGCCGAACACGCCGTGGGGTGGGGAGGACTCGCCGGCGCTCGTCAAGGAGGTCGAGTCGGAGCTCGAGCGCGAGCTGTCTCACTCGATCATGCGCAGCGGCACGAAGCTCGAGCGCCGGGAGCTCGATGCCGGAGAGGCGCTCGTGCAGCAAGGCGACGAGGGCCGTGAGCTCTTCCTGCTCCTGGACGGCCTGCTCGACGTCGAGGTGGACGGCGACGAGGTGGCGGAGATCGGCCCCGGCGCCCTACTGGGCGAGCGAGCGCTGCTCGAGGGCGGCAAGCGGACGGCGTCGCTGTGGGCGACCACGAAGGCACGGGTGGCGGTGATCCCGCCGGAGGCGATCGAGGAGTCCGCCATGACGGAGCTCGCGGCGTCTCACCAGCGCGAAAAGGGCTAAGCGCGAGACGTGCCGATATCTGCAAAGGAGCGCCGATTCCGGCAAAGGAGGACGGCCGGCGCGGCCGTGGTTTGTAAGAATCGCCCGCTCCAGCGATTGGAGGGGAGAGAAGCATGCGACGATTCACGCTGCTTGCCGTGGCGGGGCTGTGTGTAGCCGGTCTCGTCTTAGCGGCACAGTCCTCGATCGCGGCGCCCGAGGCAGACGACCTGGTGACGCCGCACACCACCTACGTCCGGCACGACGGAGGCACCGATCGTGCCATCCAGCACTGCTCGGACACCTCGTCGAGCACCGCGCCCGACACTCCGGGTGACGGTGACTCCGACTCGAACGACGGCGGTGCGTTCAGGCAGGGCAACGAGCCCTCGGTAGCGATCGACCCGACCAACCCGAACCTCGTTTTCGCCAGCTGGAACGACTACTGCGACAACGATCTCGGCGGCGGCTGGCAGGGCCTCGCCTACTCGACCGATCGCGGCGAGACGTGGACGCCGTCCAAGATCCCCGGCTACCCGAGCGACACCTCGACCGAGGGGATGGCCTCGCCGCTGCACGGCCGGCAAGCCGAGGCGGGCGATCCGCTGCTCGCCTTCGACGGTGACGGCAGGCTCTTCGCCGGCGGCATCGCCTTCAACCGGGCCAACCCGCAGAACGGCGACATGTGGGTGGCCACCTACGCGAGCACACCGAACGGGAGCTACCCGAAGGACTACCTGCGGACCGTCATCGTCGGTCAGGGAACGCCGGCCCTGAACGGCATCTTCTCGGACAAGCCCTCGCTCGAGGTCGACCGGACCGGCGGGAGCTTCGACGGCAACGTCTACGCCTGCTGGTCCCGGTTCGTCGGCTTCAACGGCCGGACGAAGATCTCGTTCAGCCGCTCGACCGACTCTGGGCAGACCTTCTCGAAGCCGATCGAGCTCTCCTTCGGCAAGGACGTGCAGGGCTGTGACATCGCGATCGAGCACGACGGCGATGTCTACGTGACGTGGGGCACGCGGGACACGCCCTCCGCCAACACGGAGCAGGGCCTCGCCATTGCCAGATCCACGGACGGTGGGGCGAGCTTCCAACCAGCCCATCAGATCGCGACCTTCACCCGGTACTTCCCGTCCGACGGGGCGCGGGATTGCGGCGACGGCGCCTTGATGTGCCCGAGCAAGTTCGTGTTCTTCCGCGTACCGCTCGAGCCGCGCGTGACGGCTGACCAGAGCGGCCAGCTGCCGGGCGTCTACGCCACCTACAACGCGGTCGACCCGACCACCGTCGTGCCGAGCACCTCCTCGTACAGCTCGGCCGGCGCGAACTCCGGCTTCGTCGGCCGCTCCGTGGTCTACGTGATCCGCTCTGTAACCGACGGCGCCAGCTGGGATGATCCGGTTCCGGTAGACCCGAACGGCGGCGTCGGCCACCAGTACTTCCCCGACGTGGATGCACTGGGCGGCAAGCTCGTCGCGATCTGGCAGGACAACCGCACCGACGATGCGTACAGCGTCCAGCTCCCGATCGGGGACACGCGCGACGGATCGGGCAGGCCGATCTCGTCCGGCACCGACGTCGTCGGCACGTACGCCTCGGTCTCGGACAACGGCACGACGTTCACGCCGTTGGGCGACATGTCCTCGGCGACGCACCAGCCGTCGTACGAGATGTTCAGCAACCGCCAGATCCCGTTCCAGGGCGACTACAACTGGGTCGCCCTCGCCTTCGACGGCACCACCGGGAACCTGTTCGGCTACATGGGCTGGACGGACAACCGGGACGTCCTCGCGGGCACGGACCTCCGGGAGACGGACTACGTCGACGGCTTCGACGTGAACCAGTGCCGAACCGTTGCGGCACCCGAGCCCGACACGTGCCCGAACGCGCACGGGCTCGACCAGAACATCTACGGCCAGTCGCTGACACTGCCCGTCGGCTGAGCCGGATTGAATCGGAGGGCCGCCCGCCTGCGAGCGGGCGGCCCTCGCGCGTCTTGAAGCGCCCGGGCAGGGGGCGTAGGCTCGGCGTTGACCGCCATTCGAAGGAGGGCACGATGTACGCAAGGCTGATCGAGTTTTCAGGTGCCGACCCCGACAAGCGCGACAAGATGCTCGAGACGGTTCGCGGGACCGTGATCCCGATGCTGCGCGAGTACGACGGCTACGCCGGCTACCTCGCCATGTACGACGCAGAGAACAGCCGCGCGAAGGCTGTCCTGCTCTGGGAGACCGAAGAGGCAGCCGAGGAGGCCGAGAAGACGCTCGTGGAGCGGCGCAAGCAGCTGGCCGGCGGGATCGGCCTGACCGTCGAGTCGCAGGATCTCTACGAGGCCACGGTCGTCGAGCTCGAGGGTGCTCGCGTCTGAATTCGAGCTGTTACGAGAGGAGAAACGCATGACCACCCTGCTCATTCACCACCGCGTCGCCGACTACGACGCCTGGAAAGAGGTGTACGACAGCGTCGAGGACATGCAGCGCGACGGCGGCGTCCGCTCAGCAGCGCGTCTGGCGCTCCGCAGACGACCCGAACATGGTTGTCGTCGAGCACGAGTTCGACTCGCGCGAGGCGGCGAAGGAGTTCATGGACCGCTCCGACCTGCAGGAGTCCATGGCCCGTGCCGGAGTCGACAGGTCATCGATGCAGGCCGAGCTCCTGGACGAGGCGAGCCGGGCGGGGCGCGCCTAGCCGGCGGCGAGCGCTTGGGCGAGGCGCTCGAGCCCGAGCTCGAGTGTCTCGTCCGTGACCGCGAGTGAGAGCCGAGCCCAGCCGGCGCCACTCGGGCCGAAGCCCTCGCCGGGCGCGACGACGAGCCGATACTCGGTCAGGAGCCGCTCCGCGGTGAGGTGCGGCGGGAGCTTCCACCAGACGTAGAAGGTGCCCTCGCAGGGGATCGGCCCGAGCACCTCGAGCACGCGGTCTCGTCGCCGCTGGTAGGTGTCGCGCCGCTCGGCAACGGAGTCCTGCGGCCCGGTCAGCGCCGCGATGCAAGCCTCCTGAATCGGCCGGAAGATCCCGACGCGGCAGTGGTCGTTGAGCAAGTTGATCCGCTCGACGATCTCCGCGTTCCCGACCACGAACCCAACCCGCCAGCCGGCCATGCCGTAGGACTTGGACATCGAGAACATCTCGACGCCAACGTCCTTGGCCCCAGGCGTGGCGAGGAAGCTCTTGGGCTCGCGCCCGTCGAAGACGAGGTCGCCGTAGGCAAAGTCGTGCACGACGGCGGCGCCGGTCTCGCTGCGCGTAATCGATAGCCGCCTCGAACGCGCCGTCCGGGACGGCCACGGCGCACGGGTTCGACGGGTAGTTGAGGTAGACCGCCGCGACGTCGTCGGTCGGCGCGCCGCGAGAAGTCGGGCGCCCAGCCCGTTGCCGGGATCGAGCGGCACGTAGGCGATGTCGCGCTCCAGCAAGCGCAGGCCCCGACGGGTAATCCGGGTAGTAGGGATCGGGCAGCACGACCGTCTGGCCCTCCTCGGCGAGCGCAAGGCAGAGCTCGACGATCGCGGTCTTCGTCCCCGGCACGACCGCCACCTCGGAGTCCGGGTCGAGCGAGACGCCGTAGACTGCGAGCGGTAGCGCTCGGCAAGCGCGACTCGCAGCTCGGGCAAGCCGCGAAACGGCGAGTAGCCGTGGACGTCTGTCCGCTCGGCGCGCTCGAGCGAGCGCGTCGACCACGTGCGCGGCGGTCCGGTCTCGGGGTTCCCGCGCCCGAGGTCGATGATGCGGCACTCTTCTAACGCCGCAATGCGAGCGACGTCCTGCAAGGAGCGCACCAAAGTACTGCTCCGGAAGACGGTCTAGCCGCTCTGGCCTGGCGCACGGATCAGAGACCCCGCCTACGAGCTCAGGAAACGCCTGCTGAGGCTAGCAAGTCGGACGCGAGTCCGCATTCAGCTGGACGACTGGCTCACCTTCCGAATCTGGCGTCCAACTGCGTACGTATCGAGCTGGAGATAACTCTCTCCGCCTGCGACGTGGCCACCGCTCACCTCATGACTGATTTCCGCCTTGCTGATCGTCGAATCGCTGATGAGTGCCAAGTGTCCTCCAATCCAGTAGGGTCGACGAGCAAAAGCTCCGCCTCTCAGAGCGGGTGCTGCCCTATGCCGCTCCCGGTCTGTTAGAAGAATGCGCATTAAGCTGCGCGCCGCTGTTCGGTCGAACTGATACGTCTGGCTGACGCCTGACGTCCTCCGCTCTATCGGAGCCAGACGATTGAATCTGCAGGTACCGTCGTCCTCCGTCGTCGAATGTCGCCCACGCACACTCCGTTTGTTGGGCTGCCGCTTCGCCCTCGATGTTCTTGCCTGTCGAAACCTGTCACGACCGCCATCGAACACCTCCTTCGACGCTGGCTTCCACTTTGGTAGCTGAGATCACCATCGCCGCTGACACGGACAATTCCAGGACGCTACAAGGTCGTGGCGAAGGCGAAGCCCTCCTGATCCGAGCCGAAGGGTGCCTGGGGCTCGTTTTGCCTCCGGATACCAGGCTCTAGGGGTCGGGCTCGCGGTCGGGTGTGAGGATCAGCACGGGTATCTGGCGCGCCGTCTTCTTCTGATACCGGGCGTAGCCTGAGTACGTAGCCGTAATCCCGACCCAGAGGCGCTCCCGCTCCTCGGGTGAGGCGGTTCTGGCCTGGACGGTCAGCTCGTCCGTGCCGATCTTCACGACTGCGCGCGGGTTCTGCTGCAGGTTGAGCGACCAGTCGGGAGGGCGATCCGCGCCGCCGTTTGACGCGATTACCACGAGGTTGGCTCCGTCGCGGAAGAACGTGAGCGGGGTGGTGCGCGGCTTGCCCGAGCGGCGGCCCGTTGTTGTGAGTAGGAGCACCGGCATTCCGGCGACTCTGCCGAGGAGTCGGCCTCGGCTCAGGCGATGGATGAGCAGGTGGGTCTTGCTCATGGCCCTGATCAGCCAGCGCCTGAGAGTCACTCGAAGCACGGACACAACAGGCATTGTGGCGGCATGGCGCGGGTGATCGACCTGAACGCGGACGTCGGCGAGGGCGTGGACGGCGACATCGAGCTGCTCGCGTTCGTGACGAGCGCGAACGTCGCCTGCGGGTTCCACGCCGGTGACGCGTCGACGATGCGTGCCGTCTGCGCTGAGGCCGTCGAGCGCGGTGTGGCGATCGGCGCGCACGTCGGTTACCGCGACCGCGAGGGGTTCGGGCGCCGCGCGCTGGACGTGCCGGCGGCGACGGTCGCGGCGGAGACCGTCGAGCAGATTCGCGCGCTGCAGTCGCATGGCCCTGTTGCGTACGTCAAGCCACACGGCGCGCTCTACCACCGGGCAAGCGTCGACGAGGAGTGCGCAGCGGCCATCGTCTCGGCGGCCGAGGGCCTCGCGGTGCTTGGCGCACCCGGCTCGGCGCTGCTTGCGCAGGCGAGCGCCGCGGGGCTCGCAGCGGTGCCGGAAGGATTCGTGGACCGCGCGTACGCGCCCGACGGGTCGCTCGTGCCGCGCGGGAGCCCAGGCGCCGTGCTCGGGGTGGAGGACGCGGTGCGCCAGGCTCTCGCGATCGCCCGCGACCGTCTCGACGTGCGTTCGCTCTGCCTGCACGGCGACACGCCGGGAGCGCTCGAGCTCGCGCGGCGGGTCGTCGCCGAGCTCGAAGCCGCCGGCGTCGAGTTACGGTCGTTCGCGTGATTGAGGTTCGGCGCGCCGGCGAGCACGGAGTGCTGCTCGAGCTGCCTGACAACGCGGCGGCTGTGCGTGTCGCGCGTCGGCTCGCTTCGGAGCCCGGCCTCGTCGACGTCGTTCCCGGTCACCGCACCGTGCTCGTGACGTGGGACGACGAGCCGCCGGAGCTGATCGAGCTCGCTGAGGCTGCGCTACGCGACGACCAGGCTGCCCCTACCGGAGCCTCCGTCGAGATCCCGGTGCGCTACGACGGGCCCGATCTGGACGAGGTCGCCGGGTTGACCGGGCTCTCGCCGGAGGAGGTGGCGGCGCGGCACCTGGGGGCCGAGTACGTCGTCGGCTTCCTCGGCTTCGCGCCGGGCTTTGCCTACCTGCTCGGCGGGGACGAGCGGCTGCGCGTGGAGCGTCGTGCGGAGCCGCGCGAGCGCGTGCCCGCCGGAAGCGTCGCGCTCGCGGGCCCGTATTCCGGGATCTACCCGCGCGAGTCGCCCGGGGGCTGGCAGCTGATCGGCAGCACGACGGCGGTCCTCTTCGACGCCACGCGCGACCCGCCGGCGCTGCTGTCGCCCGGCGACCGCGTTCGCTTCGTCCCCGCATGATCGAGGTGCTCGCCGCCGGGCCGCTGACGACGGTGCAGGACCGCGGACGGCCGGGCTGGGCGCACCTCGGCGTGCCGCCGTCCGGCGCGGCCGATCCGCAGGCTCTCGCGCTCGGCAACCGGCTCGTCGGTAACGACGCCGGCGCGGCGGCGCTCGAGGCGACGCTCTCCGGGCCGCGGCTGCGTTTCCGCGCGGCTGCCCTTGTCGCGGTCACCGGCGCGGAGACCGAGGCTTCCAACCGACCGTTCGAGGTCGGTGCGGGGGAGGTGCTGGAGCTCGGGCGCTTCCTGAACGGCGTGCGCGCGTACGTGAGCGTGCGCGGCGGGATCGACGTCGAGCCGGTGCTGGGCAGCCGCTCGACCGATCTCCTGAGTGGGCTCGGGCCACCTCAACTCAGGGAAGGAGACGTGCTGCAGATCGGCCCGGAGCCGACCGCGAAGCCGGAGGACGTCGAGCCTCCGCCGCCGCTGCCTGCCGAGCCGATCCTCAGATTGCTTCCAGGCCCGCGCGACGACTGGTTCGCCCCAAACGCCCTCGCCGGCACCTGGCGAGTGAGCCCGTCGTCGAACCGCGTGGGCGTCCGTCTCGAAGGCCCGCCAATCGAGCGCATCCGGCACGAGGAGCTTCTCTCGGAAGGCGTCGTGACGGGCGCGCTACAGGTGCCGCCGTCCGGGCAGCCGATCCTCCTGCTCAACGACCACCCGACGACCGGCGGCTATCCGGTGCTCGGCGTCGTGCATGCGGACGACCTTCCGCTCGCCGGGCAGCTGCGGCCCGGCCAGCGGCTCTCGTTCGTGCTCTGTCACTCGGGCGCGAGCACGGGCACCTCGTAAGGCGCGCGAGGCGCAGCGATGAGCTCGGCGTCGCGCGCGGCGAGCGCCGTGTAGCGGCCGCCCGCGATGATCAGGTCCTCGTGCCGGCCGGACTCGACGAGGCGGCCGTGGTCGAGCACGATGATCTGGTCGGCATCGCGCACGGTCGAGAGCCGGTGCGCGATCGCGATCGTGGTTCGCCCCTCGGAGAGCCGGTCGAGCGCTTCCTGGACGAGCCGCTCGGTCTCGGTGTCGAGCGAGCTCGTCGCTTCGTCGAGGACGAGGATCGGCGGGTTGCGCAGGATCGTCCGCGCGATCGCGATCCGCTGCTTCTCGCCGCCGGAGAAGCGGTAGCCGCGCTCGCCGACGACGGTGTCGTAGCCCTCGGGCAGCGCCGCGATCACGTGGTGGACGCGTGCCGCCTCGGCGGCGCGCTCGATCTCCTCGTCGGTTGCGTCCGGCTTCGCGAAGCGCAGGTTCTCGCGCACCGACTCGTGGAAGAGGTAGGTCTCCTGTGAGACGACGCCGACGAGGTTGGTCAGGGCCTCGAAGCTCAGGTCGCGGATGTCGACGCCGCCGATCGTGATCCGCCCGCTGCTGACGTCGTAGAGCCGCGCCGCGAGGTAGCCGAGCGTCGTCTTGCCGGAGCCGGTCTCCCCGACGAGCGCGGTCGTCGTGCCCTCCTGGACGGTGAAGGAGACGTCCTGGAGCGTCCAGTCCTCCCCGTAGCGGAACGAGACGTGGTCGAAGACGACGTCTCCGGTTTGCCCGACGGCGATCGCGTCCGGCCGCTCCTCGATGTCGATCGGCTGGTCGAGGTACTCGAAGATGCGGTCGAAGAGCGCGAGCGACGTCTGCACGTCGAGGCCGACGCCGAGGAGCGAGCCGACGGGGAAGAAGAGCCGCGTCTGGAGCGTCGTGAAGGCCACGAGCATGGGGATCGACACCGCCTGCGACCCGTGCGCGAGCGCCAGCCCGCCGAACCAGTAGACCGCGGCGGGCATGATCGCGAAGCTCGTCTGGATCGACGCCATCACCCAGCGACCCGCCATCCGCTGGCGCACCTCGAGGTCGGCCAGGCGCAGCGAGTCGGCTTCGAAGCGGTCGGCGAGCTCGTTCCCGCGCCCCATCGTCTTCCCGAGCAGGATCCCGGAGACCGAGAGGGACTCCTGCACGAGGCTCGAGATGTCGGCGAGCGTCTCCTGCGTCGTCGTCGCGATTCGGCGGCGCTCGTTCCCGACGCGGCGCGTCAGCAGCACGAAGATCGGAATCAGCGCGAACGCGAACAGCGCGAGCTTCCAGTTCAGCACCAGCATGCCGACCATCGTCGCGGCGACGGTCGTCACGTTGGACGCGATCGAGGTCGCCGTGTTCGTGACCACGTTCTGGACGCCGCCGATGTCGTTCGAGATCCTCGATTGCACCTCGCCCGTGCGGGTGCGGGTGAAGAAGGCGAGCGACAGGCGCTGCAGATGCCGGAAAACGGCCGCGCGCAAGTCGTGCATCACCCGCTGGCCGACCTGGTTCGACAACAGGGTCTGGATCACACCGAGCACCCCGGTCACGACCGCGATCGCGATCATCCCGGCGGCGTTGAGCGAAAGCGCCCTCGTGTCGTTCTGCTGGATCGCCTCGAGCACGCGCTGGAGCAGGAAGGCGGGGACGACACCCAGTCCCGCCGAAAGGACGATCAAAAACAGCACGCCGCCGAGCCGCCGCTTGTACGGGGCGAACAGCGGGCCGATGCGGCGCAGGTTCGCCCGGCGCACGGCCGGGTCGGCCGGACGCTCCGGCGGCGCGCTCGAGGAGTGAAAGAACATGCCCAAGGACGATCAGGGTACGTCGCGGGATATGGCTGCCGCTCAGCGTCAGGCGGTCGGACCGGCAGACGAGCGCCCGTCCTGGATCGTCACGACAACGACTCGATCCTCGTCTTCGAGATAGGCGTACACCACGACCATCCACCGCCACGGACCGAGGACGAAGCGAAAGTTCGTCCATCGTCCGCCCAGCTCGGCTCCCAGCAGCGGAAAGCGTTCGAGCGGCCGCAGCGAGCGCTGCAGGCGCGCCTTCGTGTTCGCCGGCAGGCTGTGAGTGAGGATCAGGCGGTCGAGATCCTCGGCGGCTGCCGCGGCGAGCTCGACGCGCGCCACGAGCTACAGCTCGTCAAGAGCGACCGTTTGCCCAGACCGAGCCTGCTCGAGCCCGAGCTGGGCACGCTCGAGCGCGCCAGGGATCCCGTCGAGCAACTCGACGACATGACGAGCATCGACGTCGGCGTCGTCGATCGCATGCGAGAGGAGGGAGCGGGCAAGCGTCCCTTCCTGGGTGTGCGTGCGCTCAGCGAGGAGCGCAAGCTTTGCGGCGCGCTCCGGGTCGAGGGTGACGTTCAGCCGACTGCTCTCGCGAGCCATACGCCGACGTTAGCACGAAGTGACACGAAACGTGTACCAATTGGGCGCAAAGTGAACCAGCGCAGTCAACCGTAGAAGGGTGATGGATGAAGCGACCCACCCTGCCCGATACTGCGCTTGCAACCGAGACAGCGCCCCGATGCGGCGGGGGCGCTCTCGGAAGCCTCATACGAAGGGCCTCCCTGCGGCGGGGCCTAACGGATTACTGCGGATCTCTCTCACGGGAGAACAGAAGCGGGGCCGGGCGGCGGCCTCGCTTCTTGTTGTCTGGAGATAACCCCCTTCCGGGGGTGGGCGGAAAGCCCTGGTCGGCTCAATATGCGACTGCGCTTGACCGGACGCCTGGGCCGCAGAGACGTACGGAAAGCGCATCAAAGGGCGGCCGGCAGGCCGTCCTTTCTTTTGCCCTCCGACCCGGCGACGTAGGATGGGTCCATGAAAGGTCAAGAGAAGCCGAAGAAGCTCGCGAAGAAGGCCCCGCAGAAGTCGCTGAAAGAGAAGCGCAGCGAGAAGCGCGCCAAGAAGCGCGGCAGCACCTTCACCGGCTAGGTAGGCGCGTTCGGCGAAACATCGGCTGTGCCCTCGGCCCGTCCTGCTCGCAGCGAGGGCGAGCCGTAGACTTCGTTCATGAGCATCGTCGCCAGGCTCCACAATCCGAAGGGACGGCGCTGCGGCTGTCCTTCCGAATGCATCTGCCAGCGCTCCCGAATCGGTCGAGCGCTGCGCTGGTACATCCCTGGTCGGTTCCATACGCCTGTCTCGCGCGAGCGGAAAGAGGCACTGGAGATGCAGGGCATGTCGTTCCGCGAGGAGTAACGCGTCACCGTCACAACCCGCGCTCAGTAGGCGCCTAATAGGGCGAGCGCGAGCGGGCTCGGCCGGTGAGCCTCGCACCTGGATCAGGACCGCGGCGAGGACGATCGCGCCGCCGGTCAGCGTCGCCGCTCCCGGCCGCTCCGAGAGGGCGATCCACACCCAGAGCGGCCCGAGCACGATCTCGAGCAGCGTGATCAGCGCGACCTCGGCGGCCGGGATCAGGCGCGCGCCCAGCGAGAGGAAGATCAGGCCGAGGCCGATCTGACCGATGCCGAGGGCGGCCAGCAGCAGGAGGTCGCGGCCGCCGATCTCGCTCAGGTCGGCAAACGGCGCGGCGAAGAGCAGCACGAGCACCTGCGAGAGACAGGTCGCAGGCGCCATCGAGACGTCGCGCCGGTGGCGCGTGATCACGATCACGGCGGCAAACGAGACCGACATCAGCAGCGAGATGCTCACTCCGGCCAGGCTGGGGTGGTCCGGCCCGCCGACCATCAGCCCGACTCCGAGCACGGCAACCGTCATCGCGACCCAGGTGCGCCGGGCGACCGGCTCGCCGACGAAGGTTCCCAGCACAGCGGCGAGCACCGGCGCCAGCGCCTGCATGAAGAGGACGTTCGCGACCGTCGTGTAGTTCAGCGCCACGATGAAGGCGCCGGACGAGACCGCCATCAGCCCCGCCACGACCAGGCCGTCGCGCCCGATCGCGCGGAACGCCCGCAGCACCGCTCCGTGCTCGGCGATCGCGACGAAGGCGAACACGCCGACCACCGCGAACGCGGCGCGCCCCGCGAGCTGCGTCCCGATCCCCGCCGAGAGCTCGCGCTGGAAGAGACCCGCGGTCGACCAGGCCACCGCGGCCAGCGCCACGTAGATGCGCCCGCGCCGGCGCTGGCCGGCGAGATCGAGGGTCGCTGTCGCGGTGGCCATCCGCGGCAGACTAAGTCGATCGCGAAGTGCTGGAACGAGTTGTCTGGGTATCGGACAAGATGAGACTGCTTTGGTGAGCGACAGGCAGCTCAGAGTCGGACTCGTCATCGAGCCGACAGGCATCGACAACCCGTACTACCACGGGGCCTACCTCGGGCTCGAGCGGGCCGTCCGAGAGTTGGGGATCAGAGGGCGAGTAATGACACCGGCCCCGAAGGAAGGCTACGTCCCGAGCCTCTCACTTCTCGCGCGACAGAAGTACGACCTCGTCATTGGAAACAACGGCGCCGAGCTGGACCCCGGCGCTGCAACCCCACCCTTCGTTGGCGCCCGCGCGATCGACAGAGTCGCCACCGAGTTTCCCGAAACGAGGTTCGCGATCATCGACGTCGCCCACGACGATCTGGCGCATCGCCCGAAGAACGTCCTGGGCCTCGTGTTCAGCGAAGAGCAAGCCGGCTATCTGGCCGGCCACCTGGCTGCGCTCGTGCTGGAGCTCTCTCCCGGGGAGGAGGTGATCAGCTCGGTCGGCGGTCAGCGGGTGCCAGCGGTGGAGCGATACATCGCCGGCTACCAGGCAGGCGCGAGACGAGCCAATCCTCGCGTCACGGCGTTGAACACCTACACCGACGACTTCATCGACCCCGTGAAAGGTAGGTCGGTCGCCCTGAGCCAGATCGCGAAGGGATCGCGAGTCGTGTTCCAGGTCGCCAACGCCTGCGGCCTCGGGGCGCTGGAGGCGGCAAGCGAGCGTCGAATCTGGGGGATCGGAGTCGATGTCGACCAATCCCACCTGGGCCAGCACATACTGACGAGCGCGGTGAAGAGGATGGACGTGGCCGTCTTCGACACGATCGAGGAGCTCGCGCGCGGGACGCTCGAGACCGGTCGCACGTCCCGCTTCTCCCTCCGGAACGGCGGTGTCGGCCTCGGTACGATCAACGCGGCGGTGCCTCGCGCGCTCAAGGCCGAGATCGAGGACGTCAGGGCCGAGATCGTCGCCGGGAAGATCCCGATCGCGGGCTCGGTCACATAGCGCGCTCGCTCTGTATCGAAACCCAGACGATCCCGTCCCAGGAGGCGACGTCCGTCGGGGCGTGGCCAACCGGGACGACGCCCACCACCCGACCGTCCTGAGCATCGATCTGGACGACGGTGCCGTCGGCGTTGTTGGCTGCGAACACCGCTCCATCGGTCCCGCACAGGCCCACAAGCCTTCTGCCAACCGGGGTCGTCTGAGTCACCGTTCCCGTGTCCGGGTTGATGCGCCAGACCTGGCCTCGCGAGTCGGAGACCCAGACAGCCTGCTTCTCGGCCGTCAACGCGACGGGGTACCCGATGGGCACCTCGGTCGTGGCTATGTTCGTGTGGGGCTCGATGCGCAGAGCCCGCTCGGCGGTCGTCACGACCCACAGTGCTTCCTCGCCGAGTGCTACGCCTACCGGAACCTGGCCGACGTCGATGATCGCCGAGGGCTCGTTCGTCCTCGGGTCGATGCGGAGCACATGGTGAGGACCCGCGGCAATCCAGACGGAATCGTCATCGGCGTCGACCGCGTAGGTCGGGTTCCAAACGAGTTCGCTCGAGCCTCGCAGGTCGATCGTCTCGACGACGGCGTCGGCGCTCGGATCGATGCGCGAGACTGTGCCGTCGCTCCCGTTCGCCACCCAGACCGCATCGGTTGTGACAGCGAGGTCTATCGCCGGTGCTCCGATTCCGATCGTCCTGATGACTTCGCGGCGATCCGGATGGATGCGAGAGACCGTTCCGTCGTCTGCGTTGGCGACCCAGACCGAGCCGTGCCCGATCGCGAGGGCGACAGGCCTTCGGCCCACGAGCACGTGGCCGACGACCCGGGAGCGCTGCGGATCGATCGCAGCGACCGAGTCGGGAGGAACGGGCGCCTCAGTATGTGACGACGCTCGGCGACGCTGTGAGACAGAGGGTCGTTTGACCCCGGCGACTACCGTCGACTCGAGCGACGGATCGTGGTTGAGGATGGCTCTCTCGAGGCGTTGGAGCTCATCGTCCGGCTTGAGCCCGAGCTCCTCGTCCAGCAACCGCCGGCCCGTGCGGTAGACCTCGAGCGCGTCTGCCTGGCGGCCGCAGCGATAGAGGGCCAGCATCAGCTGGCCGCGCAGGCGTTCCCGCAGTGGCTGCTCGCGCACGAGCCCCTCGAGCTCGGGAACCAGCTCCGCGTGGCGCCCCAGCGCGAGCTCGGCCTCGATCCGCTGCGCGAGCGCGGCCAGCCGCTGCTCTTCCAGCCGCGCTCGCTCGGCGCGGGCGGAGGAGTCGCCCAGCTCGGCCAGAGGCGCTCCACGCCACAGGGCCAGCCCTTCCCGGAGCAGCCGGGCGGCCTCGGCGGGCTCCTCCGCGCGCGCCGTCGCCACCAGCCGCTCGAAGCGATGGAGGTCGAGCTCACCGTCGCTGACCCGGATGAGGTAGCCGGGGGTCTGGGTCACGATCGTGTCGCGGCCGAGTAGTTTGCGCAGCTGCGAGACGTGCACTTGCAGGGCCGTGTGGGCGGTATCGGGCGGCTCGCCGCCCCACAGCTCGTCGATCAGGCGGTCGCGGGAGACCACCTCGTTGGCGTGCAGCAGCAGGACCGCCAGGAGCGCCCGTTGCTTGGCTCCGCCGAGCGCGAACGGGCGGCCCTCTTCGAGCACCTCGAGCGGCCCGAGGATCCGAAACTCCATGCGCCTCCTGGCCCTCCTTTTAGCTGCGGTTCAGCCGCTCTTCAACGACCGCTTCACCGGCGGCGTGCACGGCGGAGTGCCCCGTGACGGCGGCGAGGAAGTCCTCGCGCTCGAGCGCGTAGAGGTGCGAGGGGGCGGTCGCCTTGACCGTCGCGGTTCGCGGCACGTCTCGCAGCAGCGCGATCTCGCCGAAGAAGTCCCCGGCGCCCGCCTTGCCCTGCGCGCCGTTCGTGATCTCGAGCTGGCCATCGGCGACCACGTAGAACCGGTCGCCCGGCTCGCCGGCGCGGACGACCACCTCACCGGCAGCCACGTCGACCTTCGTCAGCCTGGCCGCCACATGCTCCTTCGCGGCCACCGATAGCGGAGCGAAGAGCGGTACGGCGCCGACGAGGTCGAGCTCGGCTGTGGGCGCTTCGATCTCCTGGTCGATCCGCACGAGCCAGCGCCAGCTGATCAGGGTCAGCACCGGGAGGATCGATCCGACGACGACGAACGCCGCCCTGGGGCCGATTGCGGCCACGATGGCCGGCGCGGCGATCGAGCCCAGGGCGAGCCCTCCCATGGCGATTCCCCAGGTCACCCCGAGGGCTCGGGTGAGCAGCTCGTCGGGCACGATCCGCTGGAGCAAGGTGAAGCCGGCGACGTCCTCGATGCTGTTGGCGGCGCCGACCACGGCAAGCAGGAGCAAGGCGGCGGGTAGGTACGGCCGCGGGGCGACGAGCGCGATCGGCAGGCCCCAGAAGACGAGCGACACGCCGAGAGGCACCGCAAGCCGCCTGCCTTCGAGCGTGAGGGCGCCGAAGGCACCCACCAGGCCGCCCACGCCGATCGCTGCCATCAGGTAGCCGACCGTCCCCTCGCCCGTATCGAGGACGCGGAACACGAACACCACGATCAGCACGTTCAGGCAGCCACGGACGAACGTCTGGGCGAAGAAGAGGCCGACGATCAGGCGTGGCTTCGGGTCTTTGACGGCCCTGAACCCGCCCAGGAGGAGCTCGCGCGCGTCGAGGCCTGCGGCGGTCAGCTGGATGCGGCCCTCGCAGTGCACTCGCGCGAGTAGTCCCGCCGCCACGAGCAGGGCTCCCGCCGAGACGAAGAACACGACCCCGGGATTCGCAAGCGAGACGAGCACGCCGGCAAGCAGCGGGCCGGTGAGCATCCCGAGGCTTTCGATCGTCGAGGTGGCGCCGTTGGACGCGATCAGCTCCTGCGGCGTCCGCGCAAGCGAGGGCAGGATCGCCTGCAGCGCAGGGCGGAAGAGCGTCGAGGTTATCCCGACGACCCCGGCGAGCAGGTAGATCAGGACTTCGTTGCGGCCGTAGAAGAAGGCGACGCCCGAGCAGGCCAGCGCGGCGCTCCCGGCCAGGGCGATCACCAGGAGGAAGCGCTCGCGGCGGAAGCGATCGCCCAGCCCGGCTGCCAGCGGGGCGATCACCGCGGCGGGGAGCATGCGGACGAGGCCGGCGATTCCGACCGCGGAAGCGCCGCCGGCGTCGTAGGCGAAGATCCCGAGGGCGACGAAATGGGCCCATTCCGCCGCGATCGAGGCGCCCCAGGCGAGCTCGACCCGTCGAAGGTTCGTGTTGCTCATGACGGCGCCGAGGGCAGAGATTGCCTGGCTGGGACGGTTCATTTTCGGAATTGCGCCCACGCGAAGGCTTCGAAGTCAACTGCCGCTAGGATCGGAGCTCCGCCGTTTCACGACCGGATAGGAGGAGTCCATGGCTGTCAAGCCGATTCCAGAGGGCTACCACAGCCTCAACGCCTACCTCGCCGTCGACGACGCCGCCGCGGCGATCGAGTACTACACGGAGGTCTTCGGCGCCAAAGAGCGCCTCCGCATGGATGGGCCCGACGGGAAGATCGGGCACGCCGAGCTACAGATCGGCGATTCCGTGTTGATGCTCGCCGACCCGAACCCGCAGTCGAGCTACACGCCTCCGAATCAGCTCGGCGGCACGAGCGCTGGGCTCTTGCTCTACGTCGAGGACGTCGACGCAGTGGTCACGAAGGCGACCGAGGCCGGCGCGACCCTGACGATGCCCGTCGAGGACATGTTCTGGGGCGACCGCTTCGGCCAGGTGACCGACCCGTTCGGCCACGGCTGGCAGATCGCGACGCACAAGGAAGACCTCAGCGAAGAGGAGATCGCGGAGCGCAGCAAGGCGGCGATGGCCGCCATGAGCTGACCCGCTTCGTCGGCCGCGCGAACGTGCGGAAGCGGCTGGGCCCGCTGGAAGGCGAGCCCGGCCGCACCGCCTATGCCGACGGTGCGGTGCGGATCGAAGCGCCCGGCGAGACGATCACGGTGCAGGCCGCCGTTCGGCCTCGCGCACGCGCGCGAGTACGAGAAGGTCGAGCTGGCGCCGCTGTTCGAGGCGCTGGACGAGGATCACCTGGTCGCCGCGCTGCTCGTGCGGCTCGGCGGCTACGCGGTCGGCGTCTTCGAGGGCGAGAAGCCTGGTCGCCTCGAAGGTCGGCTCGCGCTTCGTCAAGGGCAAGCACAAGAAGGGCGGCTCCTCCGCGAACCGCTTCCGGCGGCGCCGAGAGGAGCAGGCGCGGGCGCTGATCGAGGAGGCGGCGGAGGTCGCGGCGCGCGTGCTCGAGCCGTGGCGCGACGAGGATCGAGTTCGTCGCGCTCGGCGGCGACCGCAAGGCGGTCGGCGACGTGCTCGAAGGCGAAGCCGCGAGCTGGCCTGGCTCGCCGAGCAGGCGCTGCCGCGCTTCTTCGACCGTGCCCGAGCCGCGGCTGCGCGTGCTCGAACGGCTGCCGTACGACCTGTACGCGGCAGAGCTCAGCATCGGCTAGCGGCGGGTATCGTCGGCCCCGTGGCCGATTACGTCTTCACGATGGTGCGGGCCTCGAAGGTCTACGGCCCCGAGCGGAAGGTGCTCGACGACATCACGCTCGCGTTCCTGCCGGGGGCGAAGATCGGCGTGCTCGGCGCGAACGGCGCGGGCAAGTCGACGCTGCTGCGGATCATGGCCGGGGTGGAGGAGACCTCGAGCGGCACCGCCGAGCTCGCGGCAGGCTCCGAGGTGGGCTTCTTGCCGCAGGAGCCGGACCTGGACCCCTCGAAGGACGTGCGCGGCAACGTCGAGGAGGGCGTCCGGCCGCTGCGCGACCTGCTCGATCGCTTCAACGCGGTCTCGGCCCAGTTCGCCGAGCCCGACGCGGACTTCGACGCGCTCCTCGAGGAGCAGGGGAAGGTGCAGCAGCAGATCGACCGCCACGACGCGTGGAACCTCGACGCGCAGCTCGACCGCGCGATGGACGCGCTGCGGCTCCCCGACGGCGACCGCGACGTGACGACTCTCTCCGGCGGCGAGCGGCGGCGTGTGGCGCTCTGCCGGCTGCTGCTCGCCTCGCCCGAGCTCCTGCTCCTGGACGAGCCGACGAACCACCTGGACGCCGAGTCCGTCGCGTGGCTCGAACGCTTCCTGGCCGACTACGCGGGAACGGTGGTCGCCGTCACCCACGACCGCTACTTCCTCGACAACGTCGCCGGCTGGATCCTGGAGCTCGACCGCGGGCGCGGGATCCCGTACGAGGGCAACTACTCCGGCTGGCTGGAGCAGAAGCAGGTGCGGCTCGCACACGAGGAGAAGCAGGAGTCGGCCCACCGCCGCGCGCTCGCCCGTGAGCTCGAGTGGGTGCGGGCCTCGCCGACGGCGCGCCACGCCAAGTCGAAGGCGCGGCTCGGCGCCTACCAGCGCATGTACGCGGAGGAGCGCAACGTGAAGCTCGACAAGGTCGAGATCCACATTCCTGCAGGGCCGCGGCTCGGCGACCTCGTGGTCGAGGCCGACCACGTCTCGAAGGGATTCGGCGACCGCCTGCTGGTCGAGGACATGACGTTCTCGCTGCCGCCGGGCGGGATCGTTGGCGTGATCGGCCCGAACGGCGCCGGCAAGACGACCCTCTTCCGCATGATCTCGGGCGAGGAGCAGCCGGACTCGGGCGAGCTGCAGATCGGCGAGACGGTCGAGCTTGCGTACGTCGACCAGGCGCGCGCCGACCTCGTGCCCGAGAGCACGGTGTGGCAGGAGATCTCCGGCGGGCTCGACACGATCGAGCTCGGTGGCCGCGAGGTGAACTCGCGCCAGTACGTCTCATGGTTCAACTTCAAGGGCACCGACCAGCAGAAGCGCGTCGGCAAGCTCTCCGGCGGCGAGCGGAACCGCGTCCACCTGGCCAAGCTCCTGCGCGCGGGCGGGAACCTGTTGCTGCTCGACGAGCCGACCAACGACCTCGACGTGGACACGCTGCGGGCCCTCGAGGACGCCCTGCTTGACTTCGCCGGCTGCGCGGCCGTGATCTCGCACGACCGCTGGTTCCTCGATCGCGTCGCGACCCACATCCTGGCCTTCGAGGGCGACTCGCAGGTGACCTGGTTCGAGGGCAGCTTCGAGGAGTACGAGCAGTGGGTGCGCGAGACGCGCGGGTCGGAGGCGCTCGAGCCGCACCGGATCAAGTACAAGCCCCTCGTCCGACCGGGTGCCTAGGAGTCTGTTGGGACGAGACGAGAGTAGGAGCGCATGGGAAGCGGCTTCTAGGACGCTTCGGGCGAGCCGGCTAGTGCGGTTTCTGTCCGCGCGCTCGCCAGCCGGTCGAGCCAGGGAGTAGCCTCGAGCCGTTCGAGGTGGTTCCTTGCCTCGCCCAGGATCGGCCCGGCCTCCGCGGGGTCGCCGCTCGTCACGAGTGCCTCGCCTTGCTCGAGCAACGACACCCCTAGCCAGAACGGGACCGGAAGCTCCCGCAGGATCCCGGACGCGGTTTTGAACAGGCGCGCGGCGGCCGCGCCGTCGCCGCGACGAGCTGCGAGGCGTCCCTCGAAGCGCGCGAGCTGGGCATCGAGGAAGCTCGTTCGGCGCGCTGGGCTGACGCTCTTCCAGTCGGCCAGCAGCCGCTCGACCCGCGCGAGATCGTCGAGAGCGAAGGCAGCCTCGGCGATCTCGACGAGCGCGAGCTTGGCGAAGAGATGTCTCGGGCCAACGTGCTCGGCCACGACGGCCGCATCTTCGGCCGCGGCGAGAGCCTCGTCGGCGTGGCCTTCGGCGCGAAGAACCGTAGCCCGGCCGAGGCCGTAGGCTGCCCGTTCCTGGATTTCGGCGGAAGGCTCGGCGGGGACCGAGGCAAGGGCGGCACGCGCGTCGTCGAGGCGCCCGCGCTGAATCGCGATCTGCGGCAGCACCCAGACCATCTCGCGGGCCGTGCCCGCGCGGAAGCTCCCGTCTTCGCTCACTTCGCGGGAGATCTCGAGCGCGTCGTCCCAATCGCCGGTCCAGAAATGGTTGCCGACGAAATGGCAGAGAAACAGCAGCTCCCATGCGCGGTTGCCTCGCCGGCGCGCCAGCTCGATCCCCTCGACGTCGACCTGCGTCGCCTCGTCCCACCGGTCGCGCGCTCCCATCTGGTAGGCGAGGTTGAAGTAGCCGCGCATGGCCGAGCCGGAGAGATCGTTCTCCAACGCGATCTCGAGGGCGTGCTTGAGTGCTGCGAGCGCTTCCTCGAACCGGCCGCCGGAGTCCAGCAGCAGGCTCTTCGTGTTGAGGGCCTCCGTCAGGACGGCCGGCAGCCACAACGACTCCGCGATCTCCAGCGCCCGCTCGACGGCGGCCGCGGCAGCCTCCCTGTCGCCGACGAAGAACCGCAGGCGGCCGAGCTCGGCGGCGAGGGTCGCGAGATCCTCGTCCGGCTCGTCGCCGGCCAGGACGTCGAAGGACCGCTGCATCCGCTCCGCGGCTCGGTCGATGTGTCCGTCGTTCCAGAGCGAGACCCCATGCTTGGCCTGCACGCGCGCAGCTGCGTGGGAGCTGCCCTCCGCCTCGAAGAGCTCGATCGCGCGCTCGAAGAGCTCGATTGCCTCCGTGTGCTTGTTCGCCGCCTCCGCCATCTCACCGGCCTCCTCGTAGAGGCGGGCTTCTTCCTCGCGCTCCTCGGCGAGCTCCGCCGCCTGCTCGAAGTACCGCCGTGCCTCGGCGCTCGCAGCGACGGACGCGGCCCTACGCCCGGCAAGTGTCAGCGCCTCGCGAGCCTTTGACCTGATCTCGCCTGCGTCGCCCGCATGGGGATCGGACTCGTAGGCGTCCAGGTAGTGCGCGGCGACGACCTCGACGAGCTCGGCCTGCTCCCCGGAGGTCGTGCGTTCGAGGAATCGCGCGGCCGCGAGGTGGCGGAGCTTCCGCTGCTTCTTCGACAGCGTCTCGTGGGCAATTCGCTGCATCAGCGCCTGGACGAAGCCGTACTGTCCACGCTCCGGCGAGCGCGGATCGGTCTCGATCGAGAGGATGTCTTTTCGGACGAGCGACTCGAGCACGGACGAGAGCTCGTCGTCGCTGTCCCCTCCCAGCGCCGCGAGGCCCGCCTTGGTGAACATCTTGCCCGAGCACGGCAGCGTCCTCGAGCACCCGCCGCGCAGTCGGGGGAAGGTCGTCCAGGCGCGCTGCGATCAGCGCGTGGAGCGTTTCCGGAACGTCGAGCGACTCGATCGCTCCGGTGGGCGCGTACTGCGACCCCTCGCGAGCCACGAGCTCCCGGTCGAGCAGCATCCTGACCGTCTCGACCGCATAGAGGGGGACGCCTTCGGCACGGGCGAGGATCTGCTGCCGCAGCTCCTCCGGTAGCCCGGGAACCAGACCGCGAAGGAGCTCGTCCATCGTCTCGGGCGGCAGCGGCTCCAGCACGAGCGAGGTGAAGTTGCGGACGGAGGTGCCCCACGTCGGCCGGCGGTCTCCTAGCTCGGGCCGCGCCAGCGTCGAGCACGAACAACGGGTGGTTTCGGGACCACTCGAGCAGATACTCGATGAAGTCGAGCAGCGCAGCGTCTGCCCACTGCAGGTCTTCGAAGACGAGCACTGTCGGTGCCTCCTCGGCGAGCCGCTCGAAGAACAAGCGCCAGGCCGAGAAGAGGTCCTCTCGGTCGGAGCTTCCCTCTTCTGAGAGCCCCAGGAGCTGTGCCAGCCTCGGCTCGAGCCACGCCCGCTCCTCGGGGTCGGGCAGATGCAGCTCGAGCGCCTGCTCGAGCTTCGCCCTCGCCGAGCTCGCCGGTTCCTGCTCTGCGATCCCGGCTCTCATCCGCACCATCTCGGCCAAGGCCCAGTACGCGACGCCTTCCCCGTAGGCGAGGCAGCGGCCGCGGTGCCAATGGAACTCGTCGACGAGCCCGTCGAGGTACTTCTCGAACTCCCAGGAAACCCGCGACTTCCCGATTCCGGCGATCCCGAGCACCGAGACGAGCCGCGCCTTGCGCTCATCCGCAACAGCGTGGAAGGAGTCCTTGATCAGGCGGAACTCGCCTTCGCGCCCGACGAACGGCGCCTCGAGGCCTCCCGAGCGACCCTCGCCCCGTCGCGCGGCAACGACCTGGGCGGCGCGCCAGAGCGCGACTGGCTCCGTCTTTCCACGTACCTCGTGCGAGCCCGCGTCCTCGTAGGCGATCGCGGCCTCGGTCGCGCGTCGCGTCACGTCGCCGACGAAGACCGATCCCGGGGAGGCGAGCGATTGAACGCGCGAGGCGGTGTTCACGAGATCGCCGGCCACGAGACCCTGGCCTTCTGCGCCCACGGTGACCGCCGCTTCGCCGGTGATGATTCCCGCGCGCGCCTTCAGTCCGGCAGGGCCGGCCTCGCCTTGCAGCGAGGCGACCGCCTCGACCAGCTCGAGGGCGGCGCGAACGGCGCGCTCGGCGTCGTCTTCTCGTGCGACCGGTGCGCCCCAGAGGGCCATCACCGCGTCGCCGATGAACTTCTCGATCGTGCCTCCGTAGCGGTCGATCACCTGACGCGCGCTGTCGAAGTAGCGCGACAGCAGCTCGCGCGTCTCCTCGGGATCGCGGTGCTCGGAGTACGTGGTGAAGCCGACGAGGTCGGCGAAGAGGACGGAGACGAGGCGCCGCTCAGAGACGGGCGCCCCGGAGTCGGGTCGCGCCACGGCCGGAGCTCCCGTCTCGAGCGGGCTACCGCAGTCGCCGCAGAAGAGATCGCTCGGGTCGTTCGAGCTCCCGCAGACCGGGCACCCGCGCGCAAGTTGCGCTCCGCACTGCGCGCAGAAGCGGCGCCCAGGCTTGTTGTCGGCTCCACAGTCGGGGCAACTCACGATCTTCGCGGAGCGTAGCCCCGGCGCTCCCGTTTAGACAAGCGGGCGTTGCTCAACGACTCCTCGACGACCGCTTCGCCGGCGGCGCGCACGCCGGAGTGGCCGGTGACGGCCGCGAGGAAATCGCCGCGCTCGAGCGCGCAGAGCTGTGACGGGCCAGAGGGGCTGGAATGCTTAGACTCGCTGGGGTGGCCTCCTGCCCCGCTTGCGGCAAGGAACTCCCCGGCGAGTTTCCTTTCTGTCCCTTTTGCGGCGCCGCATTGGCCGCAGCTCCGTCGCGCGAGCAGCGCAAGGTCGTCACGGTGCTCTTCTGCGATGTGACGGGTTCGACGGAGCTCGGAGAGAAGCTCGACCCGGAGGCGCTCAGGGCGCTGCTCGCCCGGTACTTCGAGCGTATGAAGGCGATCGTGGAGCGGCACGGCGGCTCGGTGGAGAAGTTCATCGGCGACGCCGTCATGGCCGTCTTCGGTGTCCCGGTCGTCCACGAGGACGATGCGCTCAGGGCTGTGCGCGCCGCCGTGGAGATGCGCGACGCGCTCCCCGAGCTCGGCGTCCCTGGCCGCATCGGCGTCACGACCGGCGAGGTCGTCACGGGCACCGAGGAGCGTCTTGCGACCGGGGACGCGGTCAACGTGGCGGCGCGGCTGGAGCAGGCAGCCCAGCCCGGCGAGATCCTGATCGGGGAGGAGACCCTGCGGCTGACCCGCGACGCGGTCGAGGTGGAGGCTGTCGCGCCGCTCTCGCTCAAGGGCAAGTCCGAGCCGGTGGCCGCCTACCGCCTGGTCGCGGTGCATGGGGAGGAAGGCTTTGCCCGGCAGGCGGATACGCCGATGGTGGGGCGCGAGACGGAGCTTCGCCGCCTTCGCGATGCCTACAACCAGGCGCTAGGCGACGGTTCCTGCCAGCTGTTCACGATCCTCGGGCCCGCCGGGGTCGGCAAGTCCCGCCTGGCGGCCGAGTTCCTCGGCTCGCTCGACGCACTCGTCGTCCGCGGGCGCTGCCTGCCCTACGGCGAGGGCATCACCTACTGGCCGGTCGTGGAGATCGTCAAGCAGCTCCCTGCAGTCGAGTCGGACGCAGCCGCGGCGCAGGCGATCCGTGCTCTTCTCGGCGACCAGGAGCTGGTCACCTCGAGCGAAGAGATCGCCTGGGCCTTCCGCAAGCTGCTCGAGGCGGTTGCCTCCGAGCGGCCGCTCGTCTGCGTCTTCGACGACGTGCACTGGGGGGAGGAGACCTTCCTCGACCTGGTCGAGCACGTTGCCGACCTCTCCCGTGACGCGCCGATCCTGCTGCTCTGCATGGCCAGGCCGGAGCTGCTCGACCGGCGCGCGGGCTGGGCGGGCGGCAAGGTGAACGCAACCAGCGTGCTGCTGGAGCCGCTTGGCCCCGACGAGGCGGACCTGATGATCGCGAGCCTGGCCCACCTCGACGACGGCCTGCGCGAACGGATCCGCGAGGCGGCGGAGGGCAACCCGCTGTTCGTGGAGGAGATGGTCGCGCTCGTCAAGGAGTCGGGCGACGGCGAACGTGACGGTTCCACCGACGATCCAGGCGCTGCTGGCCGCGCGCCTCGACCAGCTCGACCCCTCCGAGCGCGGCGTGCTCGAGCGTGGCTCCGTCGAAGGCCGCGTCTTCCACCGCGGGGCGGTTCAGGCTCTTGCCCCGGAGGAGCTGCAAACGGTGGCCCGTCTGACCTCGCTCGTGCGCAAGGAGCTCGTGCGGCCGGACAAGGCGCAATTCGCGGGCGAGGACGCGTTCCGCTTTCGGCACCTGCTGATCCGTGACGCGGCCTACGACGCGCTGCCGAAGGCGACGCGGGCCGAGCTGCACGAGCGCTTCGCCGCCTGGCTCGCAGGGCATGGCGGCGATCTGATCGAGCTGGACGAGATCCTCGGCTATCACCTCGAGCAGGCCCACGGGTACCTCGTGCAGCTCGGGACGGCAAATGAGCGAGGCCAGGAGCTCGCAGACGCAAGCGGCAGAGCACCTTGCCGATTCGGGTCGACGAGCCTTCGTGCGTGGTGACATGCGTGCGGCTTCCCGCCTGCTCGAGCGCGCGGCAGCTCTGCCGTCCGCCGAGGATCGACAGCGGCTGCGGCTGCTGCCGTTTCTCGGGCGAGCGCTGGTCGAGGCAGGCGAATGGGAGCGTGCGCACGCTGTGTTGTCGGAGGCGGTCGAGGCCGCCAAGGCTGCCGGCGAGCAGGGGGTGGCCGCCGATGCCGCCGTCGCGCTCACCTACGTCCGGTTGCACATCGATCCGGAGACCAGCCATGCGAAGGTGCGAGCGGAGCTCGAACCAGCGATCGGCGTCTTCGAGCAGCTCGACGACCGAGCCGGCCTCGGCCGTGCCCTGAGCATCGCGGGCATGCTCCGGCTCTGGCGAGGCGAGGCGGCGGGCGCGATCGAGGAGCTCGAGCGAGCCGCACAGTTTGCGCGCGAGGCCGGTGACCGACCGGCAAGAGATCCAGACTCTTCATTTCGTGCTCGATTGCGCTGCTCGTCGGCTCGATGACCGGTCTCGTCTGCGCTCGAGAAGCTCGAGGAGATCACCCGTCGAGCAGAAGGAGCCTCCATGCTGGAATCGTCGATCCTGCGGACACGCGCCCACCTCGAAGCGATGCGAGGGAGCTTCGACACGGCTCGACGCCTGCTCGTCAAAGCGAAGGCGCTCACCGACGAGCTCGGTGTCGAAAGCACAGCGTCGACCTCGGCCGGTGAAATCGAGCTGCTCGCCGGCGACCTTCCAGCCGCGGAGCATGCGCTTCGAGCCGTCTGCGAGACGCTCGAGCGGAGGAGGAGACTGGGGCCACCTCGCAAGCGTGGCGCCACTCCTTGCCGATGCGCTGCACGCACAGGGGCGGGGAAGCGAAGCGGCGCCGTTGATCGAGCTTGCCGCCGGCTGGACGCTGGACGATGACATCGAGGCGCAGATGGGCCTGCTGCGCGTCCGCGCAAACCTCCTGGCACTCCAGGGTGACCTCGAGGAGGCGGAACGTCTCGCCCGTGAGGGACTCGAGCTTGCTGCTCAAACCGACTACCTCAATCGACCATGCGAAGGCGCTCGCCGATCTCGCCGAGGTGCTCGAGCTCGCCGGTCGTCGCGAAGAGGCAGCGGCCGCGCTGGAGCAGGCGCTCGAGCTCTACGAGCGCAAAGGCAACCTCGTCATGGCCGAGCGGACGCGGGAGCGACTGGCTTAGGCCGGGGCGGCGTCGCGCTCGCGCTTGGCGCGCGAGGAGAGCGTCTGCCGCTTGCCCGCCGAGAGCTCGACCTTGCGCAGCCGGATGCTCTCGGGGGTGACCTCGACGCACTCGTCCTGGCGGATGAACTCGAGCGCCTGCTCCAGCGAGAGCGGCCGCGGCGGGATCAGCCGCACGAGCTCGTCCGCGGTCGCGGAGCGCATGTTCGTCAGCTTCTTCTCCTTGCTCGCGTTCACGTCGAGGTCGTTGTCGCGGGAGTTCTCGCCGACGATCATCCCCTCGTAGAGCTCCGCGCGCGGGCCGACGAAGAGCGAGCCGCGCTCCTGCAGGGCGGCGATCGCGAAGGCCGTCGCCTGGCCGCGCCGGTCGGCCACGAGGCTGCCGGTCGGGCGGGTGCGCAGGTCGCCGTGCCAGGGCTCCCAGCGGTCGAAGACGTGGTGCATGATCCCCGTCCCGCGGGTCTCGGTGAGGAACTCGGTGCGGAAGCCGATCAGGCCGCGCGCGGGGGCGAGGTACTCCATCCGGGCCCAGCCGGTGCCGTGGTTGACCATCTCCTGCAGCTTGCCCTTGCGCAGCGAGAGGAGCTGGGTGACGACGCCGATGTACTCCTCGGGCACGTCGATCGCGACCCGCTCGACCGGCTCGTGCTTTGCGCCGTCGATCTCGCGCGTGAGCACCTCGGGCTTGCCGACGGTGAGCTCGAAGCCCTCGCGGCGCATGATCTCGACGAGCACCGCGAGCTGGAGCTCGCCGCGGCCCTGCACCTCCCAGACCTCGGGCTTGGCCGTCGGCTGCACGCGCAGGGAGACGTTGCCGACGAGCTCCTGCTCGAGCCGGGCGATCAGCGCGCTGGCGGTGACCTTGTCGCCCTCGGTGCCCGCGAGCGGTGAGGTGTTGATCCCGAGCGTCATCGCGAGCGACGGCTCGTCGACGACGCTCACCGGGAGCGGGCGCGGGTCGTCGGGGTCGGCGATCGTCTCGCCGATCGTCACCTCGGGCAGGCCGGCCAGCGCGACGATCTCGCCGGGGCCCGCCTCGTCGGCCGGCACGCGGTCGAGCGCCTCGGTCACGTAGAGCTCGGTCACGCGCGCGTTCTCGATCGTCCCGTCGGCGCGGCACCAGGCGACGAGCTCGCCCTTGCGGATCGTGCCGTGCTGGACGCGCAGGAGGGCGAGCCTGCCCACGTAGGGCGAGGCGTCGAGGTTCGTGACCAGCGCCTGCAGCGGGTGGTCCGGGTCGTAGGCGGGCGGCGGCACCGTCGCGAGCAGCGTCTCGACGAGCGGGCCGAGATCCGCGGCGAGCTCGTCGGGCGCGAAGCCGGCCTGGCCGGCGCGCGCGTTCGCAGTAGACGATCGGGAACTCGATCTGCGACTCGTCGGCGTCGAGGTCGAGGAAGAGCTCGTAGACCTCGTTCACCACCGCCTCGGTGCGCGCGTCGGAGCGGTCGACCTTGTTCACGACGAGGACGACGGGCAGGCGCGCCTCGAGCGCCTTGCGCAGGACGAAGCGCGTCTGCGGCAGCGGGCCCTCGCTCGCGTCCACCAGCAGGAGCACGCCGTCGACCATCGTCAGCCCGCGCTCGACCTCGCCGCCGAAGTCGGCGTGGCCGGGCGTGTCGACGATGTTGATCTTCGTGTCGCCGATCTGGACCGCCGTGTTCTTGGCGAGGATCGTGATGCCCTTCTCGCGCTCGAGGTCCATCGAGTCCAGCACGCGCTCGGCCACGTCCTGATTGGCCCGGAACGAGCCGGACTGCCACAGGAGCGCGTCCACGAGCGTCGTCTTGCCGTGATCGACGTGCGCGACGATGGCGACGTTCCGAAGATCGTCGCGCTGGGCAGAGAGTTTTGGCTGTGATGGCACGAAACCAGCGTAGCGGCGCCCTTGCGCTCGTCGCCGTAGTCGCCCTGCTGGCCTCAGGGTGCGGCGGCAGCGGCAGTTTGAGCGCCAAAGCGCTTACCCAGAAATCCACGTCGCTGGAGTCCCTGGCCGCCGAGGGCGCGCTCCTCGCCCGGCACGCAGGCGCCGGCAAGACGACCCGCATCTTCACGCGCGTGCACTCGGGGTACCTCCACGAAGCGGCCTCGAAGGAGGCCTCGTCGCTGCGGGCGGCCACCACCGAGCCGGCCCTCGAGCCCAAGCTTCGGCACGTCACCTCCCTCGCCGGGAAGGTCAGCGCCGACCTGAAGCGAGTCGGGCACGCCTCGAAAGCCGAGCAGCCCCGGCTCGCGCGCGAGCTCGAGGCGGCTGCCGAGGAGCTCAAGTGAGCATGAAGAACGTTCTCGCGGTCGCGCTCGGGATCCTCTCGGCGATCGGCGGCTTCGTCGACATCGGCGACCTCGTCTTCAACACGCAGGCGGGCGCGACCTTCGGCTACCAGCTCCTGTGGGTGGTCGTGATCGGCGTCGCCGGGATCGTCGTCTACTCGGAGATGTGCGGGCGGGTGGCCGCGGTTGCCAAGCGCCCGGTCTTCGACCTCGTCCGCGAGCGCACCGGCTTCAGCGCGGGACTCGCGACCCTCGTTGCCTCGCAGGTGGTCAACCTGATGACCTGCGCGGCCGAGGTGGGCGGCGTGGCGATCTGCCTCCAGCTCCTCTCGGGCTTGCCGTACCGACTGCTGATCCCGCTGGCCGTGGTGGGATTGGCCGTCGCCTCTTGGGCGCTCCCGTTCGAGTGGATCGAGCGGGTCTTCGGCTACCTCGGCCTCTGCCTGCTCGTCTTCGCGGTCGCCGCGATCAAGCTGCACCCGGACTGGGGGAGGGTCGCCCACGGTTTCGTCCCCGGCTCGCACGTCGGCGGCAGCCTCTCTGTGTACCTCTACTTCGTCGTCGGCTTGCTCGGGGCGGCGATGACGCCGTACGAGGTCTACTTCTACTCCTCGGGGGCGGTCGAGGACGGCTGGGGCCTGAAGGAGCTCGGCCTGAACAAGGTGACCGCGATGATCGGCTACGGCCTGGGCGGGTTCCTCTCGTTCGCGCTGATGATCGTCGCCGGGACGCTCTTCCTGCCGCTGGGCATCGACCCGCAGTTCCTGGGCACTCCGCCGCTAGCGGCCGAAGAGGCGTTCGGTCAGGTCGGCCTGCTGCTCGCGCTCGTCGGGATTCTCTTCGCGGTCGGCGGCGCGGCGATCGAGACGTGCTTCTCCGGCGCCTACAACACGGCGCAGTTCTTCGGCTGGCGCTGGGGCAAGAGGGAGCGGCCCGCCGCGGCTTCGCGCTTCACGCTGGCCTGGGTGATCATCTTCGCGCTCGCGTTCCTGGTCGTCATGACGGGGTACGACCCGGTCAAGCTGACGGAGTACTCGGTCATCTTCTCCGTGGTGGCGCTGCCACTGACCTACCTGCCGATCCTGCTGATCGCCAACGACCGCACCTACATGGGCTCGAAGGTGAACGGGAAGCTGGCGAACGTGCTCGGCGTCCTCTACTTCATCCTGATTCTCGCGATCGCCGTCGCGGCCATCCCGCTGATGCTGATCACGCACGGAGGGCAGGGATGAGCAAGCCCGTCGAAGTCGACATCGCCCTCGGCATCCTCGACCACCAGCTCGTGGACTCCGACGGGGTGAACTGCGGCAAGGTCGACGACCTCGAGCTGACCGGGCTCGACACCGACTCGCCGGAGGTGGTCGAGATCCTGGTCGGAGGAAACGCGTGGCGCTCCCGCGGCCTGCTGGGACGGCTCTTGGCGCATTTCGCCGGCGATGCCGTGCACGTGCCCTGGTCGGAGGTCGCGTCGGTCTCGGAGGTCGTGAAGCTGAAGCGGCCGGCTGCGGAGCTGCGCCTGAACCGCGGCGACCCGCGCTGGGCGCGGCTCGTCGGGAAGGTGCCGGGCTCCTGATGCGTCTCTCGGAGCTCCTGCGCCGGAAGGTCGTGAGCGAATCCGGTGTCTCGCACGGTCGGGTGCACGACATCCGCGGCGAGCTCGAGGGCGGCCGGCTGCGGGTGACCGGGCTCGCCTGCGGCAGCCTCGGCTTCCTCGAGCGCTACGGCGTCGGCACCGGCGGGACCGGTGGGGCGGGGCAGGCGAAGGTGCACGGCCACCCGGCGATCCCGTGGGAGCGGGTCGTCCGCGTGGGCGCGGAGATCGTCGTCCGCGATTGAGCGAAGGGCGGCCCGGAGGCCGCCCTTCGGCTGTCGGTCAGACCGGCGTCGACGCCGGCGCGCCTGCCGGAGTCCGCATGTACAGCCAGATGCTGACGATCAGGGTCCAGATGGGCGTTGCGAAGATGAACGCGGCCCAGCCGATCGGCCCGATCAGCAGCACGATCCCGATCAGGATGCTGAACCAGCCGAGCCATTTCGGCAACCCGGCGTAGCGCAACGCGAGGATCGCGCTCGCGAAGAAGAACACCGGCAGCGTGTACTCGGCTGCGACGAAGAACCCATCGGAGAAGTGATGCAGCACCGAGGCTCCCGACGCGTCGATGTGCTCCTTGTTCAGGGCGCCGACCTCGTCGGCGACCGGGATCAGCATCGCGATCGTCGCGGCTGCGATGCCGCCGCCGTAGGCGAGGGCGGTCAGCCGGCCTGCGCCGCCCTCCGCGGCCAGGTAGCGGCTGCGCAGGCTGCCGAGGAACCAGATGAAGAGGAGGACGCCGATCGACCACAGCAGCCCGGCCGCGAGGATGCCATCGCTGTGCTTGTTGTAGCTGGCGAGGATCTCGGGGCCTTCGCTGCCCTTGACCTTCGAAGAGATGAGAGCCACGCCCGCTACCCAGAACGGAACCGCAAGCGCGCCCGACAAGATGGCCCAGCGTTCCCACTTATTACCCATAGAGGCTTAGCTCCTTTTTCGAGTTCGGCACGGATTCGCCGCACACGTGTTTCACACGCGTCACGGATTTCCTGGCTAACTAGACAGATGAGACCGGACGGGAAGCCGACGGTGCGCCAGGTCTACGCGCTCGCGGCCGCACTCTGCGAGCGCGCGGGCGAGGAGTTCCCGGAGACGCGGGACGCCGCCTCCGAGCTGATCGAGCGTCTGCGGACCGAGAACGGACATCCAGCGCCGCGGCTCGAGGACGCGCCGCCCCGCCCGCAGCGCAGGCGCCACCGCCGGCGGACGGCGCCAAGACGAACGCGACGCCAGCCAGGTCGCGGCCGAGCTCGCGCACGAGCTCTAGCTCAGCGCGAGGCGGCGAGCGGCCCGCGCCTGGCGAAGACGTTCTCGAGCGCCGACTGTAGGCCGATCGCGAGCGCGCCGGTCAGGACGGCCGCCTCGCCGAGGGTCGAGACCTCGACACGAGGCGGGAACGGCAGCCACTCGGTGAGCAGGCCGCCGACGGGATCGAGTAGCAGGTCGCCGTTCGCGCCGATGCCGCCGCCGAGGACGACCAGCTCGACGTCGGCGACGGACGGCGACGGTCGCGACATGTAGGGCGATCCGCCGCGCGACCTCGGCAACGACCGCCCGGGCGCGCTCGTCGCCCTCGCGGGCGGCTCCGAAGACGGCGCGCGCGTCGGCGCGGGCGCCGGCGAACTCGGCCGCCAGCTCCAGCACCTGCGGCCCGGAGGGGTCGACGTTCTCGTCCAGCCCGGTAAACACGAAGTCGATCTCGCCCGCCGCGCCGTTCCGCCCGCGGTGGAGCTCGCCGCCGAGGACGAGCCCGGCGCCCATGCCGGTGCCGACCGAGAGGAAGACGAAGTCGTCGACCCCGCGCGCCACGCCCTGCCACTGCTCGCCGAGCGCGGCGAGATTGGTGTCGTTCTCGAGGGTCACCGACAGCCCGAGGGCGCTGCGCAGCTCGTCGGCGAACGCTCGGCCCTCCAGGCCTGCGACGTTCTCGGCGAGCCGGAGCACGCCGGTGTTGGTCTCAACGACGCCGGGGACGCCGACGACGACGCCGTCCACGCGATCCGGGTCGAGCCCGGAAGCCGCGAGCAGCGAGGTGCGAAGGCGTTCGATCGCCTCGACTGCACCGGCGACCTCGGCGACGCTCAGCTCGACGTCCTGCCGAGCCCGCACGTTGCCGGCCAGGTCGCAGACGGCCCCGCGGACGAAGCGCGCGCCGAGGTCGAGACCGAGCACGACTGCCGCCTCGGCGACCGGCTCGAAGTAGACGGCGCCGTAGCCGGGGCCGTCGGGCCGCTCGGCCGTCTCGCGCACGAGCTCGGCCTGAAGCAGGGACTGGAGCGCCAGCGAGACCGTCGGCTTGGAGATCCCCGAGCGCCGGGAGATCTCGGCCCGCGAAATCGGCGAGCCGGCACGGATCGTCTCCAGCACGGTCCGCTCGTTCAGGTCGCGGAGGAGCGGGGGCGTCGCACGGCGCGTAGCGCTCATCTCGTGAAGGACATTAACGCAGACGCGCGCAGACTTCCTAGCGCTTGACACCAGATTGTCGACATGTCACAGTCGCCTCGTCTGGGTTCCTAACGAGATGTCGACGAACCCTCAGCCCCAGTGAAACTCGCCGTCGTCGGCGGCGGCTCGACCTACACGCCGGAGCTGGTCGCCGGCCTGGCCCGCGAACGCGAGCGGCTCGATCTGAGCGAGCTCGTCCTGCAGGACATCGACCCCGAGCGCCGGGAGATCGTCGGCGGGCTGGCCGGCCGGATGCTCGCGGCGGCCGGCTACGACGGAGAGCTGGCCGTCACCGACGACCTGGAGCGCGCCCTCGACGGAGCTTCATTCGTGCTGATCCAGCTCCGCGTCGGCGGGCAGGCGGCGCGCCTCTCCGACGAGACGATTCCGCTCGCCTGCGGCTGCATCGGCCAGGAGACGACCGGCGCCGGCGGGCTCGGCAAGGCGCTGCGAACGGTGCCCGTCGTGCTCGAGATCGCGGAACGCGTGCGCGAGCTCGCCGCCGACGACGCCTGGATCGTCGACTTCACCAACCCGGTCGGGATCGTCGTCCGCGGGCTGCTCGACGCGGACCACCGCGCCGTCGGCCTCTGCAACGTCGCGATCGGGCTGCAGCGCTTCCTGGCGCCGCTGCTCGAGGTCGAGCCGGAGCGCGTGCTCGTCGACCAGGTCGGCCTCAACCACCTCACCTGGGTGCGCGCGGTGCGGGTCGACGGCGACGACGTCCTGCCGGACCTGCTGGCCGAGCGCCTCGAAGAGCTGGCCGATCACGTCGAGCTGCCGGCGTGCGCTGCTCGAGCGGCTCGGGCGCGATCCCGTCGTACTACCTGCGTTACTTCTACTTCCACGACCAGCGTGCTCGAGGAGCAGCGGACCGGGAAGCCCCGCGCGGCCGAGGTCGCCGAGATCGAGCGCGAGCTGCTCGAGCTCTACCGCGACCCGGCGCTGACGACGAAGCCGGCGCTGCTCGAGCGGCGCGGCGGCGCCTACTACAGCGAGGCCGCGACCCAGCTCGTCGCCGCCGCTCGCGACCGGAAGCGGCGACGCCCAGGTCGTCGATGTCCGGAACGGCGGGACGCTCGCCGGGCTGGCGGACGACGACGCGGTCGAGGTGCCGGCCCGGATCGGAGCCGACGGCCCGGTGCCGCTGCCGCAGCGCGCCGCTCGCCCCCGAGCTGCTCGGCCTCGTCCAGCACGTCGCGGCCTACGAGCGCCTCGCCGCGAAGGCGGCCGTCACCGGCGAGCGCGATCTGGTCTACAAGGCGCTGCTCGCGCATCCGCTCGTCGGCCAGGAACCGCAGGCCGAGGAGTTGACCGAGCGCCTCCTGGCCACCGGCCGCGAGCATCTGCCGCAGTTCGCGTCGCGGGAGCCGGTCGGATGAGGCGGCCGCTCGTGCTGGCGATCGACGGCGGCAACTCGAAGACCGACCTCGCGCTCGTTCAGGCCGACGGCGAGGTGCTCGCGCTCGTTCGCGGGCCGCTGAGCTCGCCTCACCACCTCGGGCTCGCCGGTTCGCTGGGCGTGCTCGGCGATCTGCTGGCCCAGGCGCTCGACGAGGCAGGCCTGCCGAACGGCGACGGGCCGGTCGCCGAGGTCGGCCAACTGCTGCTGGCCGGCGTCGACACTCCCTCCGAGGCGGAGGAGATGCGGGCTGCGGCCGGCGCGCGCGGCCTCGCCGAGCCGGATCTCCGTCGGCAACGACACCTTCGCCGTGCTCCGCGCCGGCACCGAGCGCGGCTGGGGGGTCGCCGTCGTCTGTGGCGCCGGCATCAACTGCGTCGGCGTCGCCCCGGACGGCCGGCAGTCCCGCTTCCCGGCGCTCGGCTGGAGCACCGGCGACTGGGGCGGTGGCTACGACGTCGGAGTCGCGGCGGTCTCGGCGGCGGCCCGGAGCGAGGACGGGCGCGGCGAGCGGACGACGCTGGAGCAGGCGGTGCCGGCGCACTTCGGTGACGCGACCCCGACCGCGCTGGCCGAGGCGTTCCACGCGGGCCGGAGTCGGAACGGGAGGCGGCGATCGAGCTGGCGCCGGTCGTCTTCGCCGAGGCCGGCCACGACGCCGTCGCGGCCGAGATCGTCGACCGCCTGGCCGACGAGGTCGTGACGATGATCCGCGTCACGCTCGAACGGCTCGAGCTGAGCGGCGAGCCAGTCGAGGTCGCGCTCGGCGGCGGGCTGATGCAGTCGGGCGACATCAGGCTGATCGGCACGATCGAAGCCGGCGTCAACGAGATCGCGCCCGCAGCGACGGTGCACGTGACCGGCTCGCCGCCGGTCGTCGGCGCCGCGCTGCTCGGCCTGGACGAGCTCGAGGCCGGCCCGGAGGCGCAGGAGAGGCTGCGGCGAAGAGCTCGCAGAGGTGTTCACAGGGATCGAAAACCCGCAATCCGTCGGTCGAAAGCGACCGGGAAGGAGTCGAAGATGAAGCGTGTGCTGGTGCTCTTGCTGGCGGTGGGCCTGACGGCCGCAGCCTGCGGGGGCAAAAAGTCCGGCGGCAGCGCAGGATCCAGCTCCGTCACGATCTCGAACGAGCAGGGAACGACCTGGACGTGCGGGTTCAACCCGTTCAACGCGAGCGTGAGCTTCCTCTCGTTCGGCACCGAGTACGAAGAGCTCACCTACGTCAACGGGCTGAAGAGCGGCGCGACGACGCCCTGGCTCGCCTCGAGCTACGCGTGGGGCAACGGCAACAAGACGCTGACGTTCACGATCCGGCAAGGGCGTCAAGTGGAGCGACGGAAAGCCGTTCACCGCGGCCGACGTCGTCTACACCTTCCAGCTGCTGAAGAAGTACCCGGCCCTCGACTTGAACGCGAACTGGTCGGTGCTGAAGAGCGTCACGCAGAACGGCGACAAGGTCGTCTTCAACTTCAAGACGGCCGGCGGTTCCGTACTTCTACTACATCGCCGGCCAGACCCCGATCGTCGCCAAGCACATCTGGTCCTCGATCAAGAACCCGACCACCTACAAGGACGACGCATCCGGTCGGAACGGGCCCGTTCACGATGAGCTCGTGCTCGCCGCAGGTGATCAAGTACACAGAAGAACTCGGGCTACTGGCAGCCCGGGAAACCGATGATCAACACGGTCTACTACCCCGCCTTCACGTCGAACGATCCGGCGAACCAGCAGCTGGCGAGCGGCAAGGCGCAGTGGGGGAGCCAGTTCATCCCGAACATCGACACGTTCTACGTCTCGAAGAGCCCCGACAACCACTACTGGTTCCCGCCGCGTCGTCAACGTCGGCGGTCTACATCAACCAGAAGGACCCGATCCTCTCCAACCTCGCCGTGCGGAAGGCGATGGCCTACGCGATCGACCGCGAGAAGGTCTCGAAGATCGGCGAGTACGGCTACGAGCCGGCCGCGAACCAGACCGGGATCGTGACGCCGACGTTCGCCGACTGGCTCGACCAGGGGCTCGCCAAGCAGGTCGGCTACAACCCGGAGAAGGCCGAGTCGATCCTCCAGCGGGCCGGCTTCAAGAAGTACGGCGGCATCTACTACACGCCGGACGGCAAGCCGCTTTCCTTCACGATGATCAACATCGGCGGCTACTCCGACTGGGTCGCCTCGGCGCAGATCGTCGCAGGAGAACCTGAAGGCGGTCGGGATCAAGGTAACGGCCCGAGAACCTCTCGAGCACAGACATACGACAACGACGTCTACAACGGCCACTACCAGCTCGCGTACGACGGGAACCAGACCGGCGGGCCCGACGCCGTACTACGAGCTGCGGTCAGCTCCTGTACTCGAAGGACTCGGCGCCGATCGGCAAGACGGCCGGATCCGAACTGGGAGCGGTACTCGAACCCCGCGACGGACAAGCTGATCGAGGACTACGCCGCAACGGCGGACCCGGCAAGCAGAAGACGATCGTGCAAGCAGCTCGAGGCGGTGATGGTGAACGAGATCCCCGTGATCCCGGTCACCGAGGGCGTCGACTGGTACCAGTACAACACCAAGGAGCCTCGTCCGGCTGGGTCGACGCAGGGCGACCCGTTCGCGCGACCGGCCGCCTACGACAACCCCGACTGGGGCGTCATGCTCCTGCACCTGAAGCCGAAGGCGTAGCGAAGGTTCAGCCGGCATGAGGCGCGCGAGATGAGGTTCATCCTCCGCCGACTTGGGTTCTTCGTCGTCACGCTTTGGGCGGCGGTCACGCTGAACTTCCTCATCCCGCGCCTCATGCCGGGCAACGCGGCGATCGCGATGATGGGCCGCTACAAGGGCCACTTGAACCCGCAGGCGCTGCACGCGCTCGAGATCGCGTTCGGCGTCAACAACGCACCAGAGCCTGGTCAGCGCTTACTTCACCTACCTCGGGCAACATCGCCCGCGGCCACTTCGGTATCTCGCTGACGTTCTTCCCGGACACGGTCGCCCACCAGGTGCTGCAGGCGCTGCCGTGGACGCTGGCGCTGGTCGGCATCACGACGGTCATCGCCTTCATCCTCGGCACGCTGATCGGCCTCGTCTCCGGCTGGCGTCGCGGCGAGCGCCCTCGACGGCGCGCTGCCGCCGCTCTTCGTGATCACGTCGGCGTTCCCGTACTTCTGGCTCGCGCTGCTCGCGATCTGGCTCTTCTCGATCAAGCTCGGCTGGTTCCCCGAGAGCGGCGGCTACAAGGTCACGACGACGGTCGGCTGGAACTGGACGTTCGTCACCGACGCCTTCAACCACTCGATCCTGCCCGCGCTGACGATCATCGTCACCGCGATCGGCGGCTGGATCCTGACGATGCGCAACAACATGATCACGGTCCTGACCGAGGACTACGTGCGGATGGCGCGCGCCAAGGGCCTGAAGCCGTGGCGGATCATGTGGACCTACGCGGGGCGGAACGCGATCCTGCCGAACCTCGTCGGCTTCGCGATGTCGCTCGGCTTCGTCGTCGGCGGCGCGATCCTCGTCGAGTTCGTCTTCAACTACCCCGGCGTCGGCTGGATGTTCCTCCAGTCGGTCGAGAACCAGGACTACGCGCTGATGCAGGCGCTGTTCCTGATGATCACGGTCACGGTGCTGCTGGCGATCCTCGCCGCGGACGTCGCGACGGCGATCCTCGACCCGCGGACACGGGAACGCGGATGAGCATCCCGTCCGTCGCGGACTCGGTGGAGCCGGCCGGTGCGACCGTCGGCTCCGGCCCGCCCGAGGAGGCGACGAGGCGGACCGCGGGGGCCGACCTCTGTCGCGCGGTCGCGCACAACCGCAAGGCGCTGGTCGGGCTCGGGCTCCTGCTCTTCTTCGGCGTGCTCGCCGCCTTCCCGGGGCAGATCGCCCCTGACGACCCGCGCGCGAAGATCTACTCGCGCCGGGCTCGGGCCCTCGGTCCACCACCTGTTCGGCACGACGGCCTACGGCGAGGACGTCTTCTCGCAGCTGGTCTTCGGGACGCGCCAGTCGATCCTGATCGCTTTCGCCGTCGGCGGCCTGGCGACCCTGATCGCGGTCATCGTCGGCGTCTCCGCCGGCTACCTCGGCGGCAAGACCGACGGCGTCCTCTCGCTGATCACCGACGTGATCCTGGTGATCCCGATCTTCCCGCTGATCATCGTCATCGCCGCCTACGAGCGGAACTCCGGCTTCTTCACGCTCGTGGTCGTGCTCGGCGTGCTCGGCTGGTCGTACGGAGCGCGGCAGCTGCGCTCGCAGACGCTCTCGTTACGCAGCGAGACTTCCTCGAGGCGGCGGTCGTCCGCGGCGAGCGCAAGTCGTACGTGATCGTCCACGAGATCCTGCCGACGATGACCTCGCTGATCCTGGCGAGCTTCCTCGGCGCCGCGCTCTACGCCGTCCTGTTCGCGGCCGGGCTGCAGTTCATCGGCCTCGGCGACCCGAACAGCCAGAGCTGGGGGACGATGCTCTACTGGGCCCAGAACAACGAGGCGCTCGGCGCCGGGATGCCCTACTGGGCGATCATGCCCGGGGTCTGCATCGCGCTGCTGGGCGCCGCGTTCGCGCTGCTGAACTACGCCTTCGACGAGATCAGCAGCCCGGCTCTGCGGCTGCGGAAGCTCGAGAACACAGGCGTCGACGCCGAGCCCGCGGCCGCGGCCGTCTGCCGGCGCGTCCGCCCGACCCGAAGAACATCCTCGAGGTGCGGGACCTCTCGGTGGCGTACACCTCGGAGCACGGGCCGGTCGTGGCCGTGGACGACGTCTCCTTCGACCTCCGCCGCGGCGAGTTCCTCGGCATCGTCGGCGAGTCGGCCTGCGGCAAGTCGACGCTCGTCTATGCGGTCGCGCGGCTCCTCGGCGCGCCCCTCGCCGGCGAGATCACGGACGGCCAGGTGCATCTTCAAGGGCCGCGACATGGTCACGCTCGCCGACCGGGAGCTGCGCCACATCCGCTGGCGCGACTACTCGGTCGTGATGCAGAGCGCGATGAACGCGCTCAACCCGGTGCTGACGGTGGCGGCGCAGATGCGCGACGCCTGCGAGGCGCACTCGACGATGACGAAGCGGGAGATCGAGGAGCGGTCGAAGGAGGTCCTGCGGCTGGTCTCGATCGACCCGGTGCACCTGCACAGCTATCCGCACCAGCTCTCGGGCGGGATGCGGCAGCGGGCGATGATCGCGATGGCGCTGCTCTTCACGCCGGAGCTGATCATCATGGACGAGCCGACCTCGGCCCTCGACGTCGTCGGGCAGCGCTCGCTGATGGTGCAGATCAAGGAGCTCCAGGAGCGGCTCGGCTTCGCCGTCATCTTCGTCACGCACGACATGTCGCTCGTGAGCCATTTCTCGGACCGGCTGCTCGTGATGTACGCGGCTCAGGTGGCCGAGTTCGGGGCGGACCGCCAGCTGTTCGACAAGCCGCTGCATCCGTACACGCACGGGCTGCTCGAGGCGTTCCCGTCGATCCACGGTGCCGAAGGAGCACTTGCTCGGGATCCCGGGCGCGCCGCCGGACCTGCTGCACCCGCCGCCGGCTGCCGCTTCGCCCCCCGCTGCCCGCACGCCTTCGCCCGCTGCAGCTCGGAGCCCCCGCGCCTGCTCGAGGTCGACGGCGAGCTCGTCCGCTGCCTCCTGCACGAGCAGGCGGCGGATCCGGTGCCGTGCGAAGGAGGGCGTCGCGTGAGCGAGCCGCTGCTGCGGGCCGAGGGCCTGACGCGCCATTTCTCGCGTCGGGGAAGCTGCTCTCGCGCCAGCGGCTCCACGCTGTGGACGACGTCAACTTCGAGATCGGGCGAGGCGAGATCGTCGCGCTCGTCGGCGAGAGCGGAAGCGGCAAGAGCACGATCGCCCGCCTGCTCGCGCGCGTGTACAAGCCCACGGCCGGCGAGATCACCTTCGAGGGCCGGCCGGTGAGCACCCTGAGGACGCGGCGGCAGCGCCTCGCCTACTCGAGCGACGTCGTGATGGTCTTCCAGGACCCGTACAGCTCGCTGAACCCCGCCTACCGGGTCTACGCACCCGATCGAGCGCGGGCTCGTCCTCCATCGCAGGGAGGTCGCGCGGCGTGGGCGGGGCGCGGAGGTCGAGCGGTCGCTCGATGCGGTCGGGCTGGTCCCGGCCGGGCAGGTCGCGGCGAAGTTCCCGCACGAGCTGAGCGGCGGCCAGCGGCAGCGCGTCGGGCTTCGCGGCCGCGCTCGCCGCCAAGCCGAAGCTGATCGTCGCCGACGAGCCCGTCTCGATGCTGGACGTCTCGATCCGGATCGGGATCCTCAACCTGATGAGCGAGCTGCGCGAGCGCGAGGGCGTCTCGTTTCTCTACATCACGCACGACGTCGCCGGCGCCCGCTACATCGCCGACCGGGTGCTCGTCATGTACGGGGGGCACCTGGTCGAGGAAGGCCCGACCGAGGCCGTGATAGAGCGGCCGAAGCACCCGTACACGCAGCTCCTGCTCTCGGCCGTGCCCGACCCGCGTGCGCCGCTCGGCGTCTCCGACGCGGCCGACGTGGGCGAGCCGCCGAAGGTGATCGACCCGAAGGAGGGCTGCCGCTTCCGTGCGCGCTGCCCGCTCGCGATCGACAGGTGTGAGACCGAGACGCCGCGCCTGCGACCGGTCGGGCGCGGGCGGCTCGCCGCCTGCCACGTCGCCGAGGCCGACTGATGAACCCGCCCGAGCGCACCTTCCTCGCCGAGATCCACGAGCAGCCGGCCGCGCTGGCCTCGCTGCTCGGTCACCTCGACGGCTTCCTTGCCGCGGGTCGTGCCTGCGCGGAGCGGGCGCCGGCGGTCGTGCGCCTGGTCGGCCACGGCTCCTCGGACGCAGCCGCCTCCTACGGGGTCTATGCCTTCGGGCTGCTGCCGGGCTGGACGGCGCTACGGGACTCGATCTCGCTCAGCGTCTACTACGGCGCCGAGCTCGACTTCTCCCGCTCGGTCGTCGTCGCGCTCTCGCAGTCGGGCCTCACGCCGGACGTGGTCTCGTACGTCGAGCGGGCCCGGGAGCGCGGCGCGCTGACGATCGCGCTGACGAACGACCCCGGCTCGGCGCTCGCGTCCTGCGCGGAGCTGACGCTGCCGCTGGAGGCGGGGGAGGAGCGCTCGGTCGCGGCCTCGAAGACCTTCCTCAACCAGCTCGCGGCGCTCGCCCTCCTGTCCGGCGCGGCCGCCGGGCGCGGGGAGGAGATCGCGGACAGCCTCCGGCTGACGGCCGAGCTGCTCGCGGAAGAGATCCCCAGGCTCGCGGCAGCGGTCGGGCCGCTCGCCACTGCTTTTGCCTACGTCGGCCGGATGTATGTGATCGGCCGCGGCGTCGAGTTCGGGACGGCGCGCGAGATCGCGCTCAAGCTGACCGAGACCTGCCGCGTCGCCGCCGAGCCCCTTACTTCGACCGACCTCCAGCACGGCCCGGTCGCCGCCCTCGACTCGATGTTCCCGGTCTGGACTATCGCCTCGCCCGACGAGACGCTCCCGGCGCTGATCGAGGCGGCGGCGCGGGTGCGGGCCGCCGGAGCGACGATCGTCGCCAGCGGCAGCGCGGCCGCGCAGGTGGAGGGCGCCGCCTGGACGCTGCCCGTCCCCGAAGCGCCGCTGCCGGTTCTCTCGCCGTTGCTCTCGGTCGTGCCGGGCCAGCTCTTCGCCGCCGCGCTTGCCGAGGCGAAGGGGCTCGACCCCGACCGGCCGGAGCGGCTGACGAAGGTCACGCTCGCGCGGTAGATGCAGGTCGCGCTCACCTTCGACACCGAGTTCCCGGGCCGCCCGACTTCCGCCGGGGTCGAGGACCGGCTGCTCGCCGCGCTCGCCCACCGCGGCGCGACCGCGACATTCTTCCTCCAGGGCCGGTGGGTGCGCGCGAACCCCGATCAGGCGCGCCGGATAGCAGCGGCCGGCCACCGGATCGCGAACCACTCGAACTTCCACGCGCCGCTGAACGGCCTCGACGACGGGATGCTCCGCTACGACATCCGCCGCGCGGAGGAGACCATCCGCGAGACGACCGGCGTCGACCCGAGGCCGTGGTTCCGCTGCCCGTTCGGTGCCGGAATGGACGATGAGCGCGTCCTAGCGGCACTCCGCGAGCTCGGCTACCGGCACGTCGGCTGGGACGTCGACCCCGAGGACTGGAACGAGGAGCACGACGCCGCCGAGGTCGAGCGGCTCGTCCTAGGAGGGGTCCGCGGGCGGGACCAGGACGCGATCGTGCTCCTGCACGGCTGGCCCGAGGCGACCGCGGAGGCGCTGCCGCGCATCCTCTCCGCGCTCGTTGCGGACGGCGGCGAGCTCGTCTCCGTGGACGCGCTCGAAACGCGTCTGACCGCCTGACTAGACTCGACCTTCCCGTGGCTCGAGCCGACTTCGTCCACCTGCACGTCCACTCCGAGTACTCGATCCTCGACGGGGCGTGTCGCATACCCGGGCTCGCCGCCCGGGCGGCCGAGCTCGAGATGCCGGCGGTCGCGCTCACCGATCACGGCTCGCTCGCCGGTGCGGTCGAGCTCTACCAGGAGGCGGGCAAGGTCGGCGTCAAGCCGATCCTCGGCTGCGAGCTCTATGTCGCCGAAGACCGGCACGCCCAGAAGAAGGGCTACGCGCACCTCACGCTCCTGGCCGAGGACAACACCGGCTACGGGAACCTGATCAAGCTCGCCTCGGCCGGCTACCTCGAGGGCTACTACTACAAGCCGCGCGTCGACTGGGAGCTGCTCGAACGGCACTCGCAGGGGCTGATCGCGCTCTCCGGCTGCCTCTCGGGCCGCGTCTGCAAGGCGCTCGAGGAGAACCGCGCCGACGACGCCCGCACCGACCTCGACCGGCTCGCGCAGATCTTCGGGCGCGACTCGACCTACGTCGAGATGCAGAACGCGGGCCTCGAGATCCAGGCGCGCATCAACCCGGGCCTGGCGAAGCTCGCGGGCGAGGCGGGCCTGCCGCTGGTCGCGACCGGAGACGTCCACTACCTCCGGCACGAGGACGCGCAGGCACACGAGGCGTTGCTCTGCATCCAGTCGGGCGACTCGCTCAAGAACCCCAACCACTGGAAGTTCGACACCGACCAGTTCTTCTTCAAGACACCGGAGGAGATGGCGCTCGACTTCCCGGGCCACGAGGAGGCGATGCGCCGCACGCTGGAGATCGCCGAGCGCTGCAACGTCGAGCTCGAGCTGGGGAAGATCCTGCTGCCGCGCTTCCCGGTCCCGGAGGGCAAGGACGCCTTCGAGTACCTCGTCGAGCTCTGCGAAAAAGGCCTGCAAAAGCGCTATGAACGGACGACGCCGGAGCTCAACGAGCGCCTTCGCTTCGAGCTCAAGACGATCAAGGAGATGGGCTTCGCCGACTACTTCCTGATCGTCTGGGACTTCATCGCCTTCGCCAAGAAGAACGGGATCTCCGTCGGGCCCGGCCGCGGCTCGGCGGCGGGGTCGCTGGCGGCGTACTGCCTCGACATCACCGACGTCGACCCGATCCGCTACGGGCTGCTCTTCGAGCGCTTCCTCAACCCGGGCCGCAAGTCCATGCCCGACATGGACATCGACTTCGCCGTCGCCGGGCGCGACCGGGTGATCAACTACGTCGCCGAGAAGTACGGGCGCGACCGCGTCGCCCAGATCATCACCTTCGGGACGATGATGGCGCGCGCCGCGGTGCGGGACGCCGGCCGCGTGCTCGAGGTCCCCTACGGCGTCGTCGACAAGGTTGCGAAGCTGATCCCCGAGGGCCCGAAGGTCTACCTCGACGAGTGCCTCAAGCCGGGCGCCGAGCTGAAGCAGGCCTACGACTCGGATCCGCAGGTGAAGGAGATCGTCGACCTCGCCAAGCCGCTCGAGGGTCTCGTGCGGCAGGACTCGATCCACGCCGCAGGGGTCGTGATCTCCGACCGGCCGCTGACCGACGTCGTGCCGCTGCAGCAGAAGGGCGACGACCAGGAGGTCGTGACCCAGTTCAAGATGGGCGACGTCGAGGCGCTCGGCCTGTTGAAGATGGACTTCCTCGGCCTGCGCAACCTCGACGTGATCGACAAGGCGCTCGAGCTGATCGGCGGGGTGGACGTCACCAAGCTGCCGCTCGACGATGCGGCCACCTACAAGATGCTGCAGAAGGGCGACGCGGTCGGCGTCTTCCAGTTCGAGTCGTCGGGGATGCGCGAGGCGCTGCGGCAGGTCAAGCCGACCGAGTTCGAGGACCTGATCGCGCTCGTCGCGCTCTACCGCCCGGGGCCGATGGGCTACATCCCCGGCTACGCGCGACGCAAGGCGGGGCAGGAGGCGGTCGCGTATCCCGACCCGCGCCTGGAGCCGATCACCGGCCTCACCTACGGCATCTGCATCTACCAGGAGCAGTACATGGAGATCGCCAAGCAGCTCGCCGGCTTCTCGCCCGCCGAGGCCGACGACCTGCGCAAGGCGATCGGCAAGAAGATCCATGCGCTGATGGCCTCCCTCAAGGACAAGTTCCTCGAGGGGTGTGCGGCCAACTCGGTCACGCCCGGGGTCGCGAACCAGCTCTGGAAGGACATGGAGCAGGCGCAGGACTACTCGTTCAACAAGTCGCACGCGGCCTGCTACGCGCTGATCGCCTACCGCACCGCCTGGCTGAAGGCGCACCACCCGAAGGAGTACATGGCCGCGCTGATCTCCTCCGTGATGAACACGAAGGACCGCGTGCCGTTCTACGTGGCGGCCTGCAACGAGATGGGCGTCGAGGTGCTGCCGCCGGACGTGAACGGCTCGCAGTACGACTTCGCGGTGGTCGACGGGAAGATCCACTTCGGGCTGAACGCGGTCAAGAACGTCGGCGACTCCGCGGCGCGTGCCATCGTTCACGCGCGCGAGCAGGGCGGAGGGTTCGGCTCGCTCTGGGACTTCACCGAGCGGGTCGATCCTCAGGTGGTGAACAAGCGCGCGCTCGAATCGCTGGTCAAGTGCGGCGCGCTCGACTCGAGCGGTGGGACGCGGCGCGGGATGCTCGAGGCGCTGGAGCATGCGTTGTCGCACGGGCAGCGCGCGCAGAACGACCGGCTCAGCGGTCAGAGCTCGCTCTTCGGCGAGACCGAGGCGAAGCCGGAGAACCCGCGGATCGGCACGGAGGAGTTCGAGAAGAACGAGCTGCTGCGGCTGGAGAAGGAAACGCTCGGGCTCTATGTCTCGGAGCACCCGCTGGAGGCGATCCGTTCCCAGCTGCGGCGGAAGACCGACACGACTCTGGCCGAGCTCGAGCGCCGGCGCGACGGCGAGATCGTCACCGTGGCGGGCATCGTCAGCGCACTCAGGCAGCTGACGACCAAGAAGGGCGAGCCGATGGTCTTCATGCGGCTCGACGACGTGATCGGGAGCGCTGAGGTGGTCGTCTTCAACTCCGTGTACGCGGCCGCGCGGGAGCTGCTCCTCGTGGACGAGGTGCTCGTCGTGAAGGCGCGCATCGACCACAAGGAAGGCGAGACGAAGCTGATCGCGCTCGAGGTGGCCGGCTTCGAGGCGACTCCGGAGCGCAAGGAGGTGCGGCTCAAGCTGGACGCGCGCAAGGCCGGCGCCGGGATCATCCGCGAGCTGGCCGCCGTCGTGAAGGACTTTCCCGGCGAGGCGCCGGTCGTGCTCGACCTCGTCACCTCGGAAGGCCCGCGCACCTTCCAGTTCGGCTCGGACTACAAGGTCAAGCCGGAGCCGGACTTCTTCGCCGAGGTGAAGGCCTTGCTAGGCGAGGCCGCTGTCGCGTAGCTCGGCGAGCGCCCGTTCGGACTTCGGCAGGTCGAGCTCCATCCCGCGCATCACCTCGGGCGTCTTCGAGAACTGGATGTCGCCGTACTCCACGACCTGGACGCGGTTGCCCCAGGGATCGAGGAAGTCGAGGCCGCGACCGGGCACGATCTCCGCGCCGGCTGCCTCGAGTGCCTCGCGCGTCGCCTGCTTGTCGTCGACGACGAGCCCGAAATGGCGTGCTTCGTCGGGCGCCTGCGTCCGCCCCTCGGTCAGGTTGAGGAACTGGTCGCCCATCTGCAGAAAGGCCATGTGCGGGAAGTCCGTCTCGCGGACGAGCTCGAACTCGAAGATCCGCCCGTAGAACGCGAGCGCTTCCTCGAGGTCGCCGACCTCGAGCGCGACGTGGTTGATCCCGACGAGCCTCGGCACGGCCTGGAGACTACGCGGGGAAGGGTAAGGTCGCCTCGGCACAATGGCCGAGTGGCGGATAACAGGCGCGTATCTCGAGGCATGCAACTGCGAGCCCGGCTGCGGCTGCAACTTTGTCGGGGCGCCCAACTCGCCCGAGGGAAATTGCGAGGCGCTCCTCCTCCACTCGATCAAGGAAGGCAGCTCCGAGGGTGTCGAGCTCGGTGGCGCCACCGTGGTCTGGGCGCTCTGGTGGCCGGGAGCGATTCACGAAGGCAGCGGCCATGGGCACGCCTTCGTCGACTGCGAGACCGACGAGCAGTTCGACGCGCTGAGCCGGATCTGGCGCGGCGAGGAGGGCTACGCGTTCTTCGAGATCTTCAATTCGACCTTCGACGAGCCGTCGGCCGTCGACCGATCAGCCGTCGACCTGACCCTCGACGGCAAGAACTCCCGCTACTCGATCGAAGGGGTGGGCGAGGCGGTGCTGACGCCTCTTCGCAGCCCGGTCGGCGGCGAGGAGAACGACGTGCACATCGTCAAGCCCGGCGGCTTCATCTGGAAAGACGGGGCGATCGGGACGAGCGAACGATTGCGCGTCGAGCTACCCGAGATGAGCTTCGACGTCTCGGGGCGTCATACGGTCTTCGCGGACTTCGACTACGCGAACGGCTAGACGCCCGACGTGCGGGCTTCGAGCTCGTTCGCGACTTCGAACTTCTCGACGGACAGGACCGAGCCACCGACGTCTTCCGATGCCTTGTTCCGGGCGGCGCGCGCCGTCTTCTCGCTCTCTTCGAGCGCGGCGTCGTTCTCCCAGAGCGTGATCGTCATCGTCCGGCCGTCCTCGTGGTCGACGAGGATGTAGCCGCCGGCGAATCCGTCGAGCTGCTCGATCTCCTTGGCCGCTTCTCCGAAGCTGTCGATTGCGTCCTGGATGCGATCCATGCCAACTTCGTACCGTGCAACGCGTGCCTGCATGGGGCGGAACCCTACTGCACGTGGCGGTGTAGAACCGGCAGTGGTGGACCGACCACTGGACGACGCGGAGCTCGTCGAGCGCGCCAAGCGGGGCGACCTTCGCGCGTGGGAGACCATCGTGCGCGGATACCAGGGAATCGCCTTTCGCACCGCCTACCTGCTCAGCGGGAGCGCCGCCGATGCCGAGGAGGCGGTCCAGGACGGCTTCGTCAAGGCCTATCGCGCGCTCGGCCGCTTCCGCCGCGGCTCTCCGCTTCGGCCCTGGCTGCTGCGCATCGTCTCGAACGAGGCGCGCAACCGCCGACGTTCGGCCGGCCGGCGCGATGCCCTCGCGCTGCGCGTGGCCGCTGCAGACCGCCCGGGGGACGCGGTCCCGTCCCCCGAGGCGGCTTTGCTCGGCGGCGAGTCCCGGGCCCGCCTGCTCGACGCCGTGAACGGGCTCTCCGAGGAGCACCGGCTGACGATCGCCTGCCGCTACTTCCTGGAGCTCTCGGAGGAAGAGACCGCAGCCGCGCTGGGGGTCAGGCGAGGCACGGTCAAGTCGCGCCTCGCGCGCGCGCTCGCGCGCCTGCGTGAAGAACTGGACGAGGAGGAGGGCGAATGAGCTCGCTCGAGCAGCGGCTGCAACGGCTTGGGCAGGAGCTCGAGTATCCGCCGGAGCCCGACGTGGCGCCCGCCGTGCTCGCGCGCCTCGATCGACGGCCGTTCCCGTGGAGGGTCGTAGCCGTCGCGTTGGCGGTCCTCGCGGTGGCGGTCGGGGCGGCCTTCGCGGTACCGCAGGCGCGCACGACGATCCTGAAGTGGTTCCACCTGCGCGGCGTGACCGTCGAGCGGGTGGAGACGCTGCCGCCGGCGGTCGAGCCTTCGCAGCTCGGCCGGCCGCTCTCCCGTGACGAGGCCGAGCGCGCCGTTGGCTTCGAGCTTGCGCTGCCGCCCGGAACGAAACCGGGCCGGGTCTACGTGCTCGACGGCGCCCTGGCGTCGGTGGTGCTGCGCGCGGAGGGCCGCCCGCTGCTGCTCTCCGAATACCGCGCCGTCGACTTCGCCCTGCTGAAGAAGTCCGCGAGCGCGAAGACCGCGATCGAGCCGGTGCTCGTGAACGGCGAGCCGGGTCTCTGGCTCGAGGGTGGGCCGCACACGCTGACCTACTTCAACCGCCGCGGTGAATTCCGTCAGCGCACCGTGCTGATCCGCGGCAACGTGCTGCTCTGGACCGACGGGCCGCTCACGCTGCGCCTGGAGGGCAGGCTGACGAAAGCCGAGGCTCTCCGGCTCGGGCGGCTGATCCAGTCAAGGGTGAGTCAGATCCCCCAGCAGGGGGAGATCCAGGCCGCCGCGATCACCGAATACCAAATGCATGACTGCGGCTGAGCTTCAAATCGACACCGAAACCGAGTTGGATCGGATCGAGCGTTGGCGGGCCGAGGAGCTCGTTCGCGCCGGCTACGAACCGAGTGACGCGCTCGCACTGGCGGCCAGGCACGACATCGACCTGCATTTCGCGGTCGAGCTGATCAAGCAGGGCTGCCCGTACGAGACCGCGCTCGAGATCCTGATCTAGCTACGACCTAGGCAGGCGTTACGGCCCCTGGGCAGAATGTGCCCCCGGTGATGTACGCCTTCATTCCCTCGCCGCACACCGGCACGCTCGATCTCGGACCGCTGACGATTCACATGTACGGCCTGATGCTGCTGCTTGCGATCGCGGCGGCGATCTGGTTGACCGGGGTTCGCTGGACCCGCCGAGGCGGCGACTGGGATCTCGTCCTCAAGGTGGCGGTCTGGGGTGTTGCGGCCGGGATCGTCGGGGCCCGCGCCTACCACGACATCACCAACTGGGGCGAAGTCTCCAGCCCGAAGTGGAAGGGGGTCTTCGCCGTCTGGGAAGGCGGTCTCGGTGTCTGGGGCGGGATCCTGCTCGGGTGCCTCGTCGGCGCGATCATCGTCCGCCGCGAGGGAGCGCGCGTGCGGGACTTCATGGACGCCGTCGCGCCGGGCCTCCTGCTCGCGCAGGGGATCGGCCGCTGGGGGAACTGGTGGAACCAGGAGCTCTACGGCAAGCCGACCGACCAGCCGTGGGGAGTGAAGATCGACTTCGAGCACCGGGTCTCGGGCTACGAGAACAGCGCGACCTTCCAGCCGACCTTCCTCTTCGAGTTCATCTACGACATCGTCGGAGTGGGGCTGCTGCTCCTGCTCGACCGGCGCTTCCGCTTCCGGCCGCCGGCGCTCTTCGCGCTCTACGTCTCGTACTACACGGCCGGCCGCTTCGTCGAGGAGCTGTTGCGGATCGACCCGGCGCACCACTTCGCAGGGCTGCGGTTGAACGCGTGGGTCTCGATCGTCGTCTTCTGCATCTCGACCGCGTTCTTCGTCTGGTGGCAGTTCCTGCGCGGCGGCGAGCACGAGCCGCGACGTCCGCGCCGCCGGGAGCCGGAAGGCCCGGCGATGGCAATCCCCAAGGGCCGCGTCCGGCACTCCCGTTAGCGTCTCGCCCGTGATCGTGCGTGAGCTCGAGCTGGACCTCGACGCCTTCGAGGGCCCGTTCGACCTGCTCCTGACGCTGGTGCTGAAGGAGGAGCTCGACCTGGCCGAGGTGGACGTGGCGGGGATCGTCGTCGCTTTCTGCGAACGGCTCGCCGAGCGCGGCGAGCTCGATCTCGAGGCGTGCGGCGAGTTCCTCGTGCTCGTCGCGGCGCTGCTGGAGCTGAAGGCGCGCGGGCTCTTCCCCGACGAGGACGCGGAGCTCTCGGAGCTCGAGCCCGAGGAGGCGGCGGAAGAGCTGGCCCGGCGGCTCGCCGAGTACCGGCGGGCGAAGGAGGCAGCGGCCTGGCTCGCGGAGCGGCTGGAGGCGGAGGGAGACCGCTTCTTCCGGCTCGGCCCCGCGCCCCTGGCGCCGCGCGTGGAGCGGCGGCTTGCCCCGCAGGAGCCGGAGTCGCTGGCGGTCGCGCTACGGCTGCTCGCGGCGGAGCCGCCGTCCGTCTCTTTGGCGCACCTCGAGCTGCGCTTCCCACCGGTCTCGCAGTTCCTGGATCGTTTTCGCGCCGTGCTGCGGAGGCGGCGGCGGTTCGATCTCGATGCCGAGGTGGACGGGCTCTCGCGCATCGAGCAGGCGGTTGCGTTTCTGGCGCTGCTGGAGCTCCGTCGCTCGGGCGAGGTCTCGCTGGAGCAGGCGGCGCCGTTCGCCCCGATCCGCGTGCAGCGGGCCGAGGCCCTCGAAGAGAGGAGTCAGGAATGGATCGCCCGCTCCGCCTGATCACCGCGAGCCCGGTCGACCGGCTCGCTTTGACGCTCGAGGCGCTGCTCGTGGTGGCCTCGCAGCCGCTGTCGGTCGAGGACCTGGCGGTCGCGGCCGACGACGACGTCGAGCGGATCGAGACGGCTCTGCGGTTGCTGGCGGAACGGTTCGCCGAGGGCCGCAGCGGGATCGTGCTGGAGCACGTGGCCGGCGGCTGGGCGTTTCGCGCGTCGCGCGAGGCGGCCGAGGCGTGCGGGCGGCTGTTCGAGCGGCCGGTGGAGCGCGGGCTCTCGGCGGCGGGTCTCGAGACGCTGGCGATCGTCGCGTACCTCGGGCCGGTGAGCCGCCCGGAGATCGCGCGCATCCGCGGCGTGGCCGCCGACTCGGTGGTTGCCGGGTTGGTGGAGCGGGGCCTGATTGCCGAGGCCGGCCGAGAGGAGGGCGTCGGTGGGGCCGTGCGCTACCGGGCGACACCGCTCTTCGAGCGCGTGTTCGGGCTCGAGTCGCTCTCCGAGCTACCGCGCCTGGACGACCTGGGCGAGAGCACCGACGAGATTCGCACGCGGCTCGAGTCGGTCGCCGAGCGCCGCCCCGCCTAAAAGAGAACAAACGGGGACACACCGGCCACCGGGACACACCCAGGCGGGCCGATAATTCACCGATGCGCCTGAACGCTTACCTCGCCCGCGCCGGGGTTGCCTCTCGTCGCGGGGCCGACGAGCTGATCAAGGCCGGGCGCGTGACCGTCAACGGCGAGGCCGGGCAGCTGAACACCTTCGTGGAATCGCGCGACCGGGTGGAGGTGAACGGTCGGCCGGTCGAACTGCAGCCTCTCGCGTACGTGCTCCTGCACAAGCCGGCCGGGGTGGTCACGACGGCGCGTGACCCGCAGGGCCGGCGCACCGTCGTCGACCTGGTCGAGCACCCCTCGCGGGTCGTCCCGGTCGGCCGGCTCGACGCCGACACGACCGGCGCGCTCCTGCTGACGAACGACGGCGAGCTCGCGCACAGGCTGGCTCACCCGCGCTACGAGGTCGAGAAGGTCTACGAGGCCGAGGTCGAGGGCGAGCCCTCAGACGCGGTGCTCGAGCAGCTCCGTTCGGGACTCGAGCTCGACGACGGCCCGACCGCGCCCGCGCAGGCCCGGCGGTTGGCTTCGAGGCGGGTCGAACTCTCCCTCCACGAGGGCCGCAAGCACCAGGTCAAGCGCATGCTGTGCCGCCGTCGGCCACCCGGTCACGACGCCTCCACCGCAGCCGCTACGCGGGCCTGACGCTGGAAGGGCTCGGCCCCGGCGAGTGGCGCGAGCTCACCGGGGCCGAGGTGACGCGGTTACGTTCGGGCTACGGCGAGCTCGCCGCGCCAGCACGCCGCGTCGAGCAGGGCGTTGCCCTGGAGATCAGGCCCTTGATCTGCTGCTCGTGCTCGCGGCGGCTCGCCGAAGGCGGCGTGTTGAGCCCGTCGCGAATCTGCGCCGCCAGCGCGTCGCGCTGGTCGGTCAGCGACGCGATCGCGCTCGAGACGACGTGTAGGTGCCGTCGTCGGTCGGGGTCCCGCTGGCGATCGCCTTCGTCGAGGCGGCGAGGACGTGACCGAAGGGGCCGAACGGCGCGTTGATCTGCTTGTAGACGAGCCCGAGCCGCCGCAGAGTCTCGCGCTGTGCGCGCAGCGCCTGCGGCAGCGCGACCCTGCGTCGAACTCGGTGATCGGACGCGTCCGTCGTGGCACGTACGTGTTCTTCAGGCCGACCAGAGCGAGCATCGTCGGCTGGATGTCCGTGTGATCCGCCCACGTGCTCGTCGTCGCCGTGTTCCGTACGCCCGGCCCGACCATGCCGAGCCAGGTCGTCGCGATCTCGGGCTGGATGCCGCCGTGGTTCCACGCGAACGTGGAGGTCGGCGGCGTCGTCGGCACCGTGATGCACGGCGAGTGTGCAGTTCGACCGCACCCGGCGAGTGAAGAGGAAGTAGTCCGGGTAGCGCGAACATCGTCAGCGTCGGCGTCCGTTGCGGGTCTGCGGTGATCATGTGCAGCGCCTTCATCGCCGACCTGATCGGCGAGCGCGGCGGTGAGCGTGATCGGTGTTGCCCGTGTAGGGATTGACCGCCGTGAGCTGTCCGAGGCCGCGACCGAAGTTGCGCGTGACCACCGCATCCCGTGCCGGATTGCCCGTGATGTAGACGGTTGGCGCCATGTCCGCGTGGACCGTGAACGGCGTCGTGATCCCCTGCTGGGTTGCCATCAGACCGGCCAGGTTCCCGTTGATCTCACCGATCAGCGGATACGTGCACGGCGTGTTCACGCCGTCGCAGCCCAGGGTTCGACGGTGGCGAGCCGGCGAAGTGGTCGCCCTCCTCGACGGTGAACACGAACAGCGTGTTGCGTCTGGTTGATCCCGTCGGCGGCCAGGCGGTTAAAGAACTGCCCGAACGCCGTGTCGTAGTCCTTCAGCTGCTGGACGTAGTCGGCCTCGCCGGGGCCGCGGGTGGCGTGGGTCTCGCCCGCGACGCCGTGCTGGTCGTGCGCGTCCGAGATGTAGCCGATACGTGACCGGGATGCCGGCCTCCTGCATCTGGGCGACGTAGGAGAGCGTCTGCGTCGCGAAGAGGCCATCGAAACCCGGGAAGCCCGGTTGGTTGAACTGGTCCTTGATCGGGTCCCGTTCAGCTTCTTCACGGCCGTTTGGCCATTGACTGTCGCGTTGGTGCAGTTCTGCGTCGAAACGGTGCAGATCGCCGGGTTCACGTACTTGGCTCCGAAGAGCCCCTGGAAGCCGGTGTAGCCGTCCGGCTCGTCGGGCAGCTGATCCGGCCGCACGTTCGCGTTGCCGGCGCAGATGCTGTCCGCGGACTGCGAGCAATGGACCGCCATGCCGACGAAGTCGGTCTGCGCGAGTGTCCGCGCAGCCGTGTTCGCCGGCGCGGCATTCGAGGCCTGCGCCTCGAGCCACTCCGGCGAACCGGTGCCGAACACCTTCGTCATGTCGCCCGCAGGGCCGGTGCCCGTGTTCTCGAGGACGACGTTGGCGAGGGCCGTTGCGCCGAAATCACAGCCGGCGCGGGTATACGGGACCCACGGTGCCGGCGCGTTCTGTGGCGTGCCGCTGTCGCCGTTGACCATGTTGAAGTTCGGATCTGTCGGCGGCGTGTTCGACGTCGTCCGTGAGGTCGGTCCAGTACTTGAACGAGGACGAGGACGCCGTCGAACCGTCGGCCCGGAAGTAGCGATACGAGTTCGAGACCGCCTGACCGTGCCGATCGGAGTACATACCGGTCAGGTTGGTCAGGATCCCGTTCGCGGTGTGCGAGATCAGGACCGTGTGGTCGTTGGTCATGAGCGTCCCGTTGCCCCGGATGAAGTTGAGCAGGTGCGGCATCTGCTCTAGATCCGAGGGGACGTTCGGGTTGTCTCGCAGGAAGTGGACGTTGTCGAAGATGGTGTAGATGACGTGCTTGATCTGTCCGTTCGGCGAGTTGAGCTGACACCCGCTCGCCGCCGGCGCGGCGGCCTGCGGCTTCGCGCTGGACTGACCGGTCGTCGCGCCTGCCACCAGGGCGGCGGCGACCAGCATCGCCAGCACGAGCACGCTCAACCTCGGTGCTCTCCCCTTCATGAGCCTCCCCTCCCTTGCTCGATTCCTCAACTCGAATCTAACGAAGTCGTGGCCGCGGGGTGGTGCCAAGGTGGTGCCAACGCTTGCGCTTGTGGATCACAGCGGGTCGGGGCCATCTCTCGGCCCCGACCCGCCGGAAAAGCGGTCACGCCCCGGGAATGCGCAGGAGCATGAGCTGTCCGCCCTCGCGCTTGAACGTCAGTGGGCCGACCTGGGTGACGTCCATCAGGATGGTGTGCGCCTGGACATCGAGGAGGAAGGCCCCGGGGCCGAACGCAGCGGATGCGTCGACGATCCCGCTCGACTCCCATGAGCCCTGTGCCGCTGCCGGATCTCCCGCCTGGTTGACTTTCGCTGCGACCGTCAGCGCGCCGGTCGCCAGGTCGTAGCGCCAGACTCGCGCGGTCGTCCCCGCCGCGTTCGAGGCGGCGTACTGGTTCTGGCTGCCTGGATCCTCCTGGATCAGAAGGCTCCCGCCCGTCGTCTCCACGTTGTCCGGCTGGTGGATGAAGGCCGTGTTGCCGGCGCTCGCCGCGCCGAGTGGGTCACCCTCGATCAGGATCGAGAGGCTGAGGACTCGCGTCTCGTCGGTCGGGTCGAGCACCATCTTGAACACGCGTCCGTTGGGGAACGGCCCCTGTGTACCGGCCGGCCCGCGCGTCATCCGCGTGGCGCCCGGCCCCGGCAGCGCTCGTGGCTCGCCGGTGTCCGCGAAGTAGACGACGTTCGCGTCGTTCCGATCGTGGGCGATGTCCTCCACGCGGATGAACTGGAACACGTTGTTCGCGTTCGACCAGTTCTCGAGTGCGGTCTGGCCGCCGAGGGCGATCTCCCTCGGAACCGGAATGAAGTGCCCAGACACGTTCGCCGCCCCGGAGAGGTCGCTGTAGTCGTTGACAAGCGGGTCATCGGAGCGGAAGGCCCACAGCGACCCGTCGTCGTTCCAGACGGCCGCCGCGCTCGCCGCCGAGTACATGTAGAGCTGTGAGCTCGGCGCCGTGAACGTATCGTCGCCCGACAGGAGCACGGGATGACCGTAGCCCGGGACTGCGACGGTGTTCTCGTGGTTGTACCGCCCGATCCCGTAGATCGGCTTGTACTCGTTCCGCTGAGGGTCGTATGCCACGACCACACCGGCCTGCTCGGCATTCGGACCCGGGGGCCAGGCGAGGCCGGTCCGGTTGACAAAGTCAGTCGCCTCCTCGTTTGTGAAGAGCAACGAGCGCTCGAACCCGTTATCGGCTCCCGCGGCCGCGAGAAAGTTCGAACAGAACCGTTGGAAGTTCGCGCTGCTGGGAATCACGTACTTCCCCTGGAGCACACCGGCGCTGTGCTGGTTCAGGATCAGATGGCTCACCATCGCGTTGGTGTAGTCGCTCTGGCCGACGCCGGTCGTCGCGTTGAACGGGAACGGAACCAGAGACGTCTCGTGGTTCAGATAGACGTCCAAGCGCCCCTCCCCGCGCTCTCGAAGCGAGATCCCGTCCGGGATGCTCTCGAGCATGTAGCCGCTTCCGAGCGTCTCGCCGACGCTCATGATCGGCGTCACAGACGAGCCGGGAGCGAGCGGCGTCAGCATCGCGGCCTGGCTAGTGCTGAACCCGGAGCTGTTGTCGCCCGCACCTGCCGGTGAGGTAAGTAGGAGGACGGTCGCGCCGGCCGCAAGCACGGCGAGCGCGTCGATTCGCAGTTTCCGCATCTTTTTTCTCCTCTCCCCTGAGGCGGTCTATTCGCCTTAATGCTTGAGCGTTTCTACCAGACGGGCGCGGCGCGCTCAGGGGTTACAGCCGCGCAAAGCCCATACGTTCGTACATCTGCTTCGAGCGTGGGGGCGGAGGCCGCGCGGGCTTTCTCGGCGCCGAGGCCGAGCAGGCGCTCCAGCTCGGATGGGTCGGCGCGTAGCTCCTCGTAACGGCGGGCGGATCGGCTCGAGCAGCTGCGACCACCGCCTCGCGCGACCTCCTCCTTGAACCGTCCGTAGCCGCCGCCGTCGTAGCGGGCCTCGATCTCGGGGATCGCCTGCCCGGTGGCGACGGACATGATCTCGATCAGGTTCGAGATGCCCGGGCTTCTCCTCCGGTGCGTGGCGCACCTCGGCGCCGGAGTCCGTGACCGCCGCTCTTGAACTTCTTGCGGATCGCCTCCGGCGGGTCGAGCAGGCCCACTGTGCCCTGCGGCGGTGCCGCCGGTCGTGGACATCTTCTTGTTCGGCTCCTGTAGATCCATGATCCGCGCGCCGACCTCGGGGTAGATCCCCTTCGGGACGCTTGAAGGTCTCGCCGAAGCGGGCGTTGAACCGCTCGGCGACGTCCCGGGCGAGCTCGAGGTGCTGGCGCTGGTCGTCGCCGATCGGGACGAGGTCGGTCTGGTAGATCAGGATGTCGCCGGCCATCAGGACCGGGTAGCTGAAGAGGCCGGCCGTGACGGACTCCTGCTGGTCGCCCTTCTCCTTGAACTGCGTCATGCGGCGCAGCTCGCCGAAGCTGGCGACGCCCGACAGCAGCCAGGCCGCTTCCGGATGCGCCGGCACGTGGCTCTGGAGGAAGACCGTCGAGCGCTCCGGGTCGAGCCCGGTTGCGAAGAGCATGCGCCGCGAGATCGAGCGTCGTCTCGCGGAGCTCCGCCGGTTCGTAGGCGACGGTGATCGAGTGCAGGTCGACAACGCAGATGAAGGCCTCGCCCTTGTTCCTGGGTCGCGGCGTACTGACGAAAACCGCCGCTGAAGTTGCCGAAGTGCTTGGCCCCTGTGGGCTGGATGCCGGAGAAGATGCGCGCCATTTCCGGCTCAAGTATCGCAACTAGACTCAGCCGGACCCGTGGCCACGAACGGATCCCCCGAGCTGATGATCGTGATGGCGGCCGGCGCGACGCCCGACCAGACCGAGCACGTGCTCGCGCGGCTGCAGGAGGCCGGGGTGGACGCGCGCGTGACGCGCGGGCGCGAGTCCACGGTGATCGGCGCGATCGGCGAGCGGGAGCTGCTCGCGACGCTGCCGCTCGAGGGCTACCCCGGGGTCGAGCAGGTGCTGCCGATCCTCAAGCCGTACAAGCTCGTCTCGCGCGAGGTCTCGCCCGACCCGACGGTGATCGAGGTGGACGGGAGGCGGATCGGCGACGGGTTCTTCGGGCTGATCGCCGGGCCGTGCACGGTCGAATACCGGGAGCAGACGATGGAAACGGCGCGCGCCGTGGCGGAGGCGGGCGCGACGATGCTGCGCGGGGGAGCCTTCAAACCGCGCACCTCGCCGTACACCTTTCAGGGGCTGGGCGAGGAGGCGCTGACGATCCTGCGTGAGGCGAGCGAGGAGACGGGCCTGCCCGTGGTGACGGAGCTGATGGACCCCCGGCACGTCGAGGCGGTGCTCGGCGTGGCGGACGTGATCCAGATCGGCGCCCGGAACATGCAGAACTTCATGCTGCTCGCCGAGGTCGGCAGGGCGGACAAGCCGGTCCTGCTGAAGCGCGGGCCTGCGGCGTCGGTCGAGGAGCTGCTGATGGCCGCCGAGTACGTCGCGCGCGAGGGCAACGAGCGGATCATCCTCTGCGAGCGCGGGATCAAGACCTTCGAGCAGACGACGCGGTACACGCTCGACCTCGGCTCGGTCGCAGTGCTGAAGCGCGAGACGCACCTGCCGGTGATCGTCGATCCCTCGCACGCCGCCGGGCGGCGCGACCTGGTGCTGCCGTTGGCCCGCGCCGCCGCGGCGGTCGGAGCCGACGGGATCATCGTGGAGTCGCACCCGTCTCCCGAGGAGGCGCTCTGCGACGGGCCGCAGCAGATCCCGACCGCGGAGTTCGGCGAGTTCGCACGCGAGGTGCGCGAGATCGTCGAGCTGCTCGGCAAGACGATCGGCTGAGCCTTTCGCCTGCGCAGCCCGTCCGCCCGGCGGGGCCTTGCGGACGAACCGGCCCAAACTCGTCACACCCGCGTCACCCACCCGTGACACAACCGCAACTACCCTCGATGTATCCCCCGGGTGGGTGGGGGTTAGGGATGGAACCCGCCTGGGCGCGCCCCGGCCCCGGATAGCCTGAGGCTCGTGGAGGTGCGGCGCCTGGCGGTGATCGGCACGGGCCTGATCGGCGCGTCGGTTGCCCTCGCCGCGAAGCGCGCCGGCGCGGCCGAGCTGGTCGCCGGCTTCGACCCAGATCCTGCCGCTCTCGAGGCCGCCGGCAAGCGAGGCGCCGTCGACGAGGCCGCCGCTTCGCTCGCCGCGGCGGTCGCCGGGGCCGAGCTCGTGGTCGTGGCGGCGCCGGTCGCCCAGGTCGCCGCGCAGGTGCGGGCCGCGCTAGAGGCCAGCGGCGACGAGACGACCGTCACGGACGTCGGCTCCACCAAGAGCGGCACTTGCGAGGCGGCTGGCGGCTCACCACGATTTGTCGGCGGCCACCCGGTCTCCGGCTCCGAGGCGCGCGGAGCCGAGCACGCCAGCGCGGAGCTCTTCGACGGAGCGACCTGGTTCCTGACGCCGCTTGCCGAAACCGATCCGGCCCGCTACCGGGTCGTCCATGGCTTCGTCTCCGCACTTGGCGCCACTCCCGTAGCGGTCGACCCACAGGCGCACGACCGCTTGGTCGCCCTCACGAGCCACCTCCCGCATGCGCTTGCGAACCTACTCGTGAACCAGGCCGGCGCCACCCGTGTCGAGGGTCACGAGCCGCTCGCCGCGGCCGGGGGCTCGCTGCGGGACATGACGCGCGTCGCGGGCGCCAACCCGCGCATCTGGGTGGACATCTTCGTCGAGAACGCCGCCTCGCTGCGAGAGTCGCTCGCCGAGCACCGCCGGCGCGTGGAGCAGCTCGAGGCCGCGCTCGACGCGGGCGACGCCGGCTTCCTCGCCCGCTGGATCGGCGAGGCCGCCGGCAACCGTCGCCGCATGCTCGCCGACGCGTTCCCGGATCCGGGTGAGCTGCAGCAGCTTCGCGTCCACGTGCCCGACCGGCCCGGCGTGCTCGCGGGGATCACGCAGGCGCTCGGCGCGGAGCGGATCAACATCGAGGACTTCGAGCTGCATCACGTCTCGCCCGACCGCGGCGGGACCCTCACGCTCCTGGTCACGGGCGAGGACGAAGCGCGACGGGCGGCGACGCTCCTCGAGTCGCAGGGCTACGGCGTCGTCGTCTCGCCGGTGCTGGCCGAATGAAGATCGAGCCGGCCACCGCGCTGCGCGGTCACATCTCTGTGCCCGGCGACAAGTCGATCTCGCACCGGGCCGTTCTCGTCGGGGCGATCAGCGACGGCGAGATGCGCATCGAGGGCTTCGGCCGCTCGGCTGACACGGAGTCGACGCTCGCAGCGGTGCGCGCGCTCGGCGTGACCGTTCACGAGGACGACGTGGACACGATCCGCGTCGAAGGCGCCGGGCTGCGCGGCCTGCGCCAGCCCGGCGGGCCGATCGACTGTGGCAACTCGGGCACGACCCTCCGGCTGCTGGCCGGGATCCTCGCGGGGCAAGCGGGCCGCTTCGAGCTGACCGGCGACGAGTCGCTCCGGCTGCGGCCGATGGATCGCGTGGCCGAGCCGCTCACCCAGATGGGCGCGAAGGTCGAGACCGCGGACGGGAAGCCGCCGGTCGTCGTCGAGGGCGGCGAGCTGCAGGGCATCCTCTACGAGTTGCCGGTCGCGAGCGCCCAGGTCAAGTCCTGCGTCCTGCACGCCGGCCTCTACGCGCGGGGCCGCACGACCGTGGTCGAGCCGGTTCCGACTCGCGACCACACCGAGCGCCTGCTCGCCGCTGCCGGCGCGCCGGTGACGAAGCGCCCTGGGCGAGTGGCCGTCGGGCCGGCGGAGCGACTCGAGCTGAACGAGGTCTCCGTGCCCGGTGACTTCTCGGCCGCAGCGCCGTTCATCGTCGCCGCCACGCTGGTACCAGGCTCCGAGCTGACCATCCACGACGTCGGGCTGAACCCGACCAGAACGGGCCTGCTCGATGTGCTCGAGCGCATGGGCGCGCGCATCACGATCTTCCACCGGCAGCGCGCAGGCGGCGAGCCGGTCGGCGACGTCGAGGTGCATTCGGCCGAGCTGACCGCCACCACCGTGCGTCCCGAGGAGATCCCCCGGCTCGTGGACGAGTTGCCGCTGTTCGCCCTCGCGGCCGCGTGCGCGCGCGGCGAGAGCAGAGTCGAAGGCGCACGAGAGCTGCGCGTGAAGGAGACGGACCGGATCGAAACCGTGACGACTGCGCTACGGAGCCTCGGGGTGCGGATCACCCCGCGCGACGACGGTTTCCGCGTGCGCGGCGTGCCCACGCGGCCGAGGGGCGGGGTGGTCAACTCGCAAGGCGATCACCGAATTGCCATGCTCGGGGCCGTGGCCGGACTGCTCTCCTCGAAAGGCGTCGATCTCGAAGGTGCGGAAGCGGTCGCTGTAAGCTTCCCCGGGTTTTTCGAGCTGCTCGACTCGGTCACACAACGATGATTGTCGCCATCGACGGGCCCGCCGGGGCCGGCAAGAGCACGGTCGCCCAGCGCCTTGCCGAGCGGCTGGGCTTCCGCTACCTCGATACCGGTGCGATGTACCGCGCGCTGACCTGGCTGGCCCGGCAGAGGAGCGTGCCGCTGGCGCAGGGAGAGCAGCTCGGCGAGCTCGCGGCTGACTACCCGGTCAGCTTCGACGAGCAACGGCGCGTCTGGATCGACGACACCGACGTCACCTCGTCGATCCGCAAGGCCGACATCGACAGCCTCGTCCCCGTCGTTGCGCGGCACCCGGCGGTGAGGACCGTCATGCGGGCGAGGCAGCAGGAGCTCGCCGACGACGGCAACGTCGTGATCGAGGGCCGCGACATCGGCACCGTCGTAGCCCCTCAGGCCGAGGTCAAGGTCTACCTCAACGCCGACCGCGGCGTGCGTGCGAGCCGGCGGCTGGCCGAGCGGCCCGAGATCGGCGCCGACGCGCTCGCAACCGACCTTCGCCTGCGCGATGAGAGCGACGCCGCGCGCATGCGCCCGGCCGAGGACGCCGTCCAGATCGACACCACCGACCTCGACGTCGAGGACGTGGTCACTCAGATCGAGGAGCTGGTCCGGGCGCGGCAGCCGGCCTAGGCACTCCAACTCCCATGCGAGACGAGCTGGCGGGAACCGTGGCGGTGGTGGGGTTTCCGAATGTCGGGAAGTCCACGCTCGTCAACCGGCTGACCGAATCGCGCGCAACGGTCGTTCACGAGACCCCGGGAGTGACGCGCGACCGCAACGAGCTCGTGGCCGACTGGAACGGGCAGCGCTTCCGCTTGATCGACACCGGCGGCGTGGACATCGCCGACCCGTCGCCGATTACACGCTCGATCGCCGACCAGGCCCGGACCGCGATCGCCGAAGCCGACCTCGTGCTCTTTGTAGTCGACGCGCGCGCGGGCGTGACCCCGGGCGACGAGGAGCTCGCGGGAATCCTGCGCCACGCTCACAAGCCGGTGCTGCTACTGGCGAACAAGATCGACGACCCCGACCAGGACACGCTCGCGCTCGAGTTCCACCGCCTCGGCCTCGGCGACCCGGTTCCCGTCTCGGCCCACCACGGCCACGGCACGGGCGACCTGCTCGACGCGGTGATCTCGATGCTCCCGGGAGCCGGCCCGCAGGAGGTGGGAGAGGACGCGATCCGCGTTGCGATCCTCGGCCGCCCCAACGTGGGCAAGTCGAGCCTGCTGAATGCGCTGCTCGGCGAGGAGCGCGTGATCGTCTCGGAGGTGCCGGGCACGACGCGCGACTCGATCGACACCGTCCTCAAGCGGGGCGAGCGGACCTTCGTGCTCGTGGACACCGCGGGGATTCGGCGCAAGCGCAAGCAGCGCCAGGGGATCGAGTACTACTCGGAGCTGCGGGCGCTCGCCGCTGCCGAGCGCGCGGACGTTGCTCTCGTGCTGGTGGACGCGAGCGAAGGGCTCGTCGACCAGGATCTCGCCGTCGCCGACATCGCCCGCAAGGCGCAGAGCTCGACCATCGTCGTGCTGTCGAAATGGGACATCGGACAGATCGTGCTCGAGGACGTGCGTGACCGGCTTCTTTCGCGTCTTCGCCAGCGCCCGCCGATCGTCACGGTCTCCGCGAAGACCGGCCGAGGGATCAGCCGCCTGCTCGACCGGGTCGAACAGCTCTTCGAGAAGCACACAAGCCGTATTCCGACACCTGAGCTGAACCGGTTCCTCGCCGAGCTGCGGGAGGCGCGCGAGCCGCCGTCGAAGGCCGGCAAGCGCCTCAACCTGCTGTACGGCACCCAGGTGCAGACCCGGCCGCCGCGCTTTCGCTTCTTCGTCAACGATCCCGCCCTGATCACGCGCGACTACGGCTACTGGGTGGAGAACCAGCTGCGCGAGCGGTTCGAGCTCGAAGGCGTGCCGGTCTCGATCGACTTCGTGAGGAAGATCATGAAGGCAGCGGTCTGGTCGTGGGCGCCGGGGCGTGGGGCGGACGGCCTTCAGCAGCCTGCTCGCCGGGCGCGGTCACGACGTGACGCTGGCCTGCCGCGACCCCGAGCAGGCTCGGGCGATCGAGGAGACCGGGCACAACCCACGCCACCTGACGAGCACCGACCTCTCGGGGGTATCCGCGACGACCGTCGACGACCCCGCCCTCGCCGGCGCGGACCTGCACGTGATCGCCGTGCCGAGCCAGGCGTTCGGGCAGGTCGTGCGCGCTCTGCCCGGCGCCGCGCCGGTGCTGAGCCTGACCAAGGGGCTCGATCCCGAGACGGGCGGGCGCCTGTCCGAGCTCGTCGAGCGCCGTGGCGCCGCGGTGCTCTCCGGGCCGAACTTCGCCGAGGAGATCGCCGACGGCCTGCCCGCGGCGGCGGTGATCGCGAGCAAGGACCACGGGCTCGCGCTCGAGCTTCAGGAGGCCGTCAACTCGCTCACTTTCAGGGTCTACGTGAACGAGGACATCGTCGGGGTCGAGTTGTGCGCCGCAGCGAAGAACGTGATGGCACTTGCCGCCGGAGGCGTCGATGGCCTCGGCCTCGGCGACAACGCAAAGGCGGCGCTGATCGCCCGCGGGCTGGCCGAGATGGCTCGCCTCGGCGAGGCCTGCGGCGCCCGCACGGAGACGTTCTCCGGGCTCGCCGGGATGGGCGACCTGATCGCTACCTGCTGGAGCCGCCACGGCCGCAACCGCGAGGCCGGCGAGCTGATCGCTCGAGGCACCTCGCCCGAGGAGGCGGCGGCCCAGATCGGCACCGTGGAAGGGCTGACCACCGCTCCGGTTCTGCGCGATCTCTCGCGGCGGCTCGGGATCGAGCTGCCGATCACCGAGGGCGTCTGTAGGGTGCTTGACGGAGAGGATTTGAACGACTTAGCTGGGAGTCTGATGGGCCGCCAACCGACCCGCGAATGACGCGCACGCCCCGTTTTCTGACCGCAGCCCTCCTGGCAACGCTTGCCGTGGGCCTGGCCGGCTGTGGCGGTGGCAGCGCAACGACCTCTGGTTCTGCCGAGTCGGGCTCGAAGCTCGTCCGCTCCGATGCTCTCGCCTTCGTCGCGATCGACAGCGACCTCGGCTCGAGCCAGTGGCAGCAGCTCGACGAGCTCTCGAAGAAGTTCCCGGGCCGCGACAAGGCGCTGAGCCAGTTGAGGCAGGGCCTGGCCGAGAACGGCGTCGACTACGAGCAGGACGTCAAGCCGGCCCTTGGCCCGGAGGTCGACCTCGTGGTCGTGTCCGGACCGCGCGCCGGTCAGACCTCGGCCGTTGGCCTGACGAAGCCCAAGGACGCTGCCAAGTTCAAGGCGCTCGTCGCGAAGCTGAACGCCCACGACCAGGATCCATCCGCAAAACCGGCCGTCTACAAGGAGATCGGCGACGGCTGGTACGCGGTTTCCGAAACCCAGGCGCAGATCGACGCCGCGCTCAAGGGCAGCGGCGGCGCGGCCCTCTCCGACAACAGCACCTTCAAGGCAGCGCTGGAGAAGCTTCCCGGCGAGGCGCTGGTCAAGGCGTACGTCGACGGGCGGCAGCTGAACGAGCTGATCCAGGCCCAGTCGCAGAAGAGCGCCACCCCGTTCGACCCCTCGACGCTCGGCCTCGACAAGCTCGAGTTCGTCGCCGCCTCGACGAGCGCCGAGAGCGACGGGATCCGCGCGCGCGGAGTGACGAGCGGCGTCGACGTCGGCGCAGGCGAGTTCTCGTCGAAGCTGCTCGACGGCGTGCCCGGAGATGCGCTCGCATTCCTGAACTTCCGCGGCACGGGCACGACCGACCAGCTGAAGAAGCTCGAGGCGAATCCGACGGTCACTCAGGCCCTGGCGCAGATCCGGGCCCTGCTCGGCGTCTCCTTGGACGACATCCTTGCGCTGCTCCACAACGAGGTTGCGCTGTACGTGCGCCCGGGCGCCGGGATCCCCGAGGTGACGCTCGCGCTCGAGACGAAGGACCAGGCCGCCGCGCTTTCGATTCTCGACCGGCTGGCCGCTCGGCTCGCCGCCGCCACGAACGGCCAGGTGCAGTCGGGGACGCAGGGCGGCCACGACGTGAAGACGGTCAACCTCGGCCAGATCGCGATCCACTACGGCGGCCTCGGCGACAAGGTGCTGATCACGACCGGGGTCAACGGGATCGCCGACTACGGGAGCGGCTCGAAGCTCACCGACAGCGCCGATTTCAAGCAGGCCAAGTCTGCGGCCGAGATGCCGGACTCGACCGGCGGCGTCTTCTACCTCGACCTGAAGAACTCGATTCCGCTGCTCGAAGGCCTGGCGGGGCTCGCCGGACAGACCCCGCCCGCGGAGGTGACCGAGAACGTCCGGCCGCTCCGCTCGTTCCTGGCCTGGATGGAGGGCTCCGGCAGCACGAGAACCTTCGACGCGTTTCTAGAGATCAAGTAGCCTGCCGCGCGTGGCGACACGCGACTTTCTCTTCTCCTCGGAGTCGGTCACCGAGGGTCATCCGGACAAGATCGCCGATCAGGTCTCGGACACCGTGCTGGACGCGGTGCTGGCCGACGACCCGACCGGCCGGGTCGCCTGCGAGACGCTGATCACGACGGGCCTCGTCGTCGTCGCCGGCGAGATCACGACCGAGACGTACGTGGACATCCCCTCGCTCGTGCGCAAGAAGATCAGGGAGATCGGCTACACGCACTCGGAGTGGGGCTTCGACGCGAACACCTGCGGCGTGGTCGTGGCGATCGACGAGCAGTCGCCCGACATCGCGCAGGGTGTCGACTCCTCCTACGAGACGCAGCACGATCCGGCCGACGACGATCCGCTCGACCAGGCCGGCGCGGGCGACCAGGGGATGATGTTCGGCTACGCGACTCGCGAGACGCCGGAGCTGATGCCGCTCCCGATCATGCTCGCCCACAAGATCTGCAAGCGGCTCGCCGAGGTGCGCAAGGTCGGCGACCTGCCCTACCTGCGGCCCGACGGCAAGGCACAGGTGACGGTTCGCTACGAGGTCGACGACGAGGGCAAGCAGTCGCCGGTCGAGATCGAGCAGATCCTCGTCTCGACCCAGCACGCCGACGGCTGCGACGCCGAGACGCTGATCAAGCCCGACCTGATCGAGCGCGTCCTGCGCCCGATCCTGCCGCCCGACCTCTACGACGAGAAGCGCCTCCAGGAGCGCGACTTCGTCTACGTCAACCCGACCGGCAAGTTCGTGATCGGCGGGCCGATGGGCGACACCGGCCTCACCGGCCGCAAGATCATCGTCGACACCTACGGCGGCTCGGCCAGGCACGGCGGCGGCGCCTTCTCGGGCAAGGACCCGACGAAGGTGGACCGCTCGGCGGCCTACGCGGCGCGCTACGTGGCGAAGAACGTCGTCTCGGCGGAGCTGGCCGATCGCTGCGAGGTCAACGTCGCCTACGCGATCGGCGTCGCCAAGCCCGTCTCGATCGCCGTGCGCACGTTCGGCACCGAGCACATTCCGGTCCCGCGGATCGAGGAGCTGATCGCCGAGCACTTCGACCTGCGCCCCTCGGCGATCCTGCGAGATCTCGACCTACGTCGCCCGATCTACGCAAAGACCGCGGCGTACGGCCACTTCGGCCGTGACGATCACGACTTCACCTGGGAGCGCACGGACAAGGCGGACGCGCTCCGCTCCGCGGCCGGCATGACCGCCGCCCAGACCACGGCCTAAGCAGCCGTCGCGCGGGAGTCGTCGACCCCGCGTCTACCCCGAAGCCAAGTAACAGACTGTTACTTGCGTGAGACGCTCGTTAGCTCGCTGGACGCACGAAGAGTCCGGCGGCGGCCTTCTCGGCAATCGTCTTCTCGTCGCCGTTCAGGCGCACGGTCAGCTGCTCGGCCGCCGGTTGCGTCTCCTGCACCTCGAGCTCGGTGCCGGGCACGAAGCCCTGGTCGTAGAACCAGTGCAGGAGCTCGCCGTCGTGCTCGGCCAGACGGACGATCGTGGCGCGACTGCCGGGACCGAGCTCGGACAGCGCCGCCAGCTCCCGGTTCTCGGCCTGCTCGAAGTCGGTGTCCACCGGCCAGCCGTGCGGGCAGCGGTCGGGGTGCCCGAGCTTCTCGCTGACCCGCTCGATCATGTCGTCGCTGAAGCTCTCGCCGATCTCGTCGGCGTGGACGTGCGCCTCGGCGGGGGTGTAGCCCATGAAGTCGGTCAGCAGGCGCTCGACCAGGCGGTGCTTGCGCACGACCCGCTCGGCCCGCTCGCGTCCGGAGGGCGTCAGGATCGCCTCCTTGTGCTCGCCCCGCTCGACGAGCCCTTCCGCCTCGAGCCGCTTCAGCATCTCCCCGGCCGACGCGCGAGAGACGCCGAGCATCTCGGCCACCCGTGCCGAGAGCGTTGGCGCGCCCTGCGTTTGCGGACGGTACTCCCCGATCGGAAACGCGAGGAAGTAGATCGTCTCGAGGTACTCGTCGATTGAGTGCCCCTGAGCCACGGTGACGCAACTCTACTGCCGAGGCCTTCTTGTAAGGTGAGCCTTACACGTGTCGTCTGCCCAGATCCTTCTGCTCGGGGCCCTCGCCGGCCTGACGATCTTCATCGGCCTGCCGATGGGGAAGCTGCACAACGTCGGCCAGGGCTTCAAGGCCTTCCTCAGCGCGATGGCCACCGGAATCCTCCTTTTCCTCTTCTGGGACGTGCTCGTCGAGGCGATCGAGCCGGTCGAGGAGGCGCTGAACGCGTCGGACTGGGGGCGGTTCTCGTGGCTCGCGGCGCTCGCGTTCGGCGGCTTCGCGCTGGGGCTGCTCAGCCTCGTCTACTACGACACCTGGATGAAGGTGCGCCGGCGCAGGAGCCTGATCGGCCCCGGGGCCGCCTCGGCGACGGAGCTCGAGCACTCGCACTTCACGGGACTGACCCCGGCGCGCTGGCTCGCGCTCTTCATCGCGACCGGGATCGGCCTGCACAACTTCTCCGAGGGGCTCGCGATCGGCCAGTCGGCGGCGCAGGACAAGCTCAGCCTCGCCTACGTGCTCGTGATCGGCTTCGGCCTGCACAACGCGACCGAGGGCTTCGGCATCGTCGCGCCGCTCTCGGGCGACGCGGAGCCGCCGAGCTGGCGTTTCCTCGGGCTGATGGGCCTGATCGCGGGCCTTCCGACTTTTCTCGGCACCGTCGTCGGGCAGGCCTGGACGTCGACCGCTGTCTCCGTGATCTTCCTCGCGCTCGCCGCCGGCTCGATCCTTTACGTCGTGATGGAGCTGCTCAACGTCTGCCGGCTCTTCACGAGCAAGACCGTCACGGCCTGGGGCCTGCTGCTCGGGCTGACGCTGGGGTTCGCCACGGACTTCGTGCTCGTCGCCGCCGGCGTCTAGCCTCGGCGATGTGCGTTTCGGCACCGTAGTCCCCCTCGTCACCGCGCGCGCCCTCAGTGCGCGCGAGTTCACCTACGAGCTCCCCGAGGGCGTGGGCAAGGGCGCGGTCGTGTCGGTGCCGTTCGGGCGCTCGCGCGCGCGAGGAGTCGTGGTCGAGGTGGTGGACGCGCCGCCCGAGGGCGTGAAGGCTCTGCCGATCGAGAAGGTCGTGCACGAGCTGCCCGAGACGCTGATCGACCTCGCGCTCTGGCTCGCCGAGTACTACGGCTCGACTCCGGCCCGGGCGCTCGAGCTGGTCGCTCCGGTGCGGCGCGCGAGGCGCAAGGAGCAGGCACCGCCCGGAGAGCGCCAGTCGCTGGAAGGCGAGGCGGCTCCCGAGCGGCTGAGCGACCCGCAGGTGGCGGCGGTGTCGAGGGTCGTCGAAGCGATGGACGCAGGCGGCGGCCATTTCCTGCTCTACGGCGCCACGGGCAGCGGCAAGACCGAGGTCTACCTCCAGGCCGCGGCCGCGGCGCTCGAACGTGGGCTCGGGACGATCGTGCTCGTGCCGGAGATCGCGCTCGCGCCGCAGACCGTAGGGCGGTTCCGCGCCCGTTTCGGCGGCTCCGTCGCGATCCTGCACTCGGGGCTGACCGACGCGGAGCGGCGCGACGAGCGCGAGCGCATCGCGAGCGGGGAGGCCCGCGTGGTCGTCGGTGCGCGCTCGGCGATCTTCGCCCCGATGCGCGGGGTCGGCCTGATCTGCGTGGACGAGGAGCACGACGCGTCCTACAAGCAGGAATCCGACCCGCGCTACGACGCGCGCACGGTGGCCGCGAAGCGGGCGGCGTTGGAAGGCGCGGTGGCGCTGTACGGCAGCGCTACGCCGAGGCCGGAGAGCTGGGAGCGGCTCGAGCGGCTCGATCTCGGCGAGCGGCTCGGCGGCCGGTTGCCGCCGGTACGGATCGTCGACCTGCGCCGCGAGGCCGGCTATCCGCTCTCGGCGCCGCTGCTCGCCGAGCTCGGCAAGCTCGCCGAGAACGGCGGCAAGGCGATCCTGCTCCTGAACCGTCGTGGGATCGCGCCCGCGCTGCATTGCCGTGCCTGCGGCACTACCTTCCGCTGCCCCGACTGCGACGTCGCGCTCGTGCTCCACCGCGATGGATCGCTGCGCTGCCACCACTGCGGCCACTCGGAGGCCGCTCCCGAGGAGTGCCCCGTGTGCCGCTCGGTCGACCTCGCTCGCATCGGAGCCGGCACGCAGCGCCTCGAGCGCGAGCTGGCGGCGAAGGTGCCCGAGCTCGAGCTGATCCGCCTCGACGCGGACACCGCCTCGGACCCGGAGCAGCTCGCGGCGGCGCTGCGGCGCTTTCGCGAGGCCGACCGGGTCGTCTTGCTCGGGACGCAGATGGTCGCGAAGGGCCACCACTTCGCTGGGGTCGCGCTCGCGGCCGTCGTGGACGCGGACACGGGGCTCGGGCTGCCGGACTTCCGCGCCGAGGAGCGCACCTTCCAGCTCGTGACCCAGCTCGCCGGGCGCAGCGGCCGCGATGCGCCCGGGAAGGTGATCGTCCAGAGCTTCCAGCCCGACGCGCGGCCCCTCGAGCTCGCCGCGCGACACGACGTGCCGCGGTTCCTGACCGACGAGCTTGCGCGGCGCAAGGAGCTCGGCTACCCGCCGTTCCGCCACATCGTGCGCGTGCTCGTCTCCGGCCCCTCGGAGGGCGGCCCGCAGGCGCTGCTCGAGGAGTTGCGGGCCGGGCTCGAGGGGGCCGGCGAGCTGCTCGGCCCGGCGCCGCTCCTCCGTCTGCGCGGACGCCACCGGGCCCAGCTCGTCGCCAAGACGACCGAGCCGCGGCGGTTGGCAGGACGCGCGGCGCAGCTCCTGGCCGCTGCCGCTCCCGCGATGCGGAAGGCCAAGCTGAGCGCGGTCGTGGACGTGGACCCACAGAGCCTCTGATCCCTACACTGCGGGCGTGGCGGACGAGACCGGCGAGGTCCGGAACGACAAGCTCGACCCTGAAGCCGAAGCTCGACGGCGGCTCGCGCTCGCGCAGATCCGCCAATACCCCGACCCGGTCCTGCGGATGCAGGCGCGAGAGGTCGAGAGCCATGACGAGGACCTCGCCCGGCTGATCGAGCAGCTCGAGCACCTGCTGCGCGACGCGAACGGGCTCGGGCTCGCGGCGACGCAGGTCGGTGTGCTGCGCCGCGTCTTCCTGTTCCTGCCCGACAAGGAGCAGGATCCGGTGCCGCTCGTCAACCCGCGGCTCGCCGAGAGCTCCGGCGAGCGCGAGAGCGATGTCGAAGGCTGCCTCTCGCTCCAGGGCGTCGTGATCCCGGTCGAGCGGCACGAGCGCGTCACGATCGAGGCGACCGACCCCGAGGGGAACGAGGTGAGGCTCGAGCTGGAAGGCCTTCCCGCGCGGATCGCGCAGCACGAGCTCGATCACCTCGACGGCGTGCTGATCCTCGACCGGACGACGCCGGAAGCCCGCCGGGAGGCGCTCGCGCTCCTGCGGCCGCAGCCGGTTCTCGTCCGCTAAGTGCCCCGGCTCGCCGTCGCCGCGACGGCTCCGCTCGGGGCCGACGTGCTCGAGCGGCTCGCGGAGAACCACGAGATCGCGTACCTCCTGACCCGGCCCGACCGGCCGCGCGGCAGGGGCCGGCGCGTGGCGCCCACACCGGCCAAAGAGGCCGCCGAGCGGCTCGGCATCGAGGTGCGCCAGCCGGAACGCCTCGACGACGCGTTCGATCCCGAGGTGGACATCGTGGTCGCCGCCGCGTACGGGCTCTTGATCCCCGAGCCGGTGCTCGAGCGTGCGCTCTGGCTGAACGTGCACCCGTCTCTGCTTCCGCGCTGGCGCGGTGCCGCGCCGATCGAGCGGGCGCTGATGGCGGGCGACGCCGAGACGGGGGTCTCGATCATCAAGCTGGTGCCGGAGCTCGACGCCGGCCCGATTGCGGCGCAGCGGGCGTTTCCGCTCAGCGAGGAGGACGACTTCGGCACGGTTTCGGCACGCGCCGGCGAGCTCGCGGCGGAGCTCCTGGAGCAGGCGTTGCCGGAGCCCGAGCTGACCCCGCAGCCTGAGGAGGGGCTCACCTACGCCGCCAAGATCGGGCCTGAGGACCGCGAGCTCGACTCGAGCCGTCCGCCGGAGGAGCTCCTCAATCGGATCAGGGCGCTCTCACCGCACATCGGCGCTCGGGGCGAGCTGCACGGCCGGCCGGTCACCGTCTGGCGGGCGCGAATCGAGGACGGCAAGCTCGTGCCGGTCGAAGTGCAGGCCGAGGGGCGGCGGCGGATGAGCTACGACGAATTCCTGCGCGGCCTGAAGTGAGCGCGTCGCCGGCGCGGCGGGCGGCCTTCGAGACCGTCCAGCGCGTGTTCGAACAGGAGGCCTACGCCGACCGCGCCTTCCCGGCGGCGGCTGCCGGGCTCGAGCCGCGCGAGCGTGCCCTCGCCCAGCGGCTGGCCTACGGGACGATCCAGCGCGTCCGCACCCTCGACCACGGGATCGAGGCTCTCGGCCGGCGGCCCGTGCGCAAGCTCGACCCGCCGGTTCGCGCCGCCCTGCGGCTCGGCGCCTACCAGCTCGCCTACTCGGAGGTTGCGATGCACGCGGCCGTCAACGAGTCGGTCGAGCTCGTCCGCGACGCGGGGCTCGAGCGCGCGGTCTCGTTCGCAAACGCGGTGATGCGACGGCTGACGCTCGGCTTGCAGGGGCTCGTGGAGGCGCTTCCCGAAGGGACACCGGAGGAGGCGGCGCTGAAGCACTCGTATCCGGACTGGGTCGCACAGACCTGGTGGCGCGAGCTCGGCCCCGAAGAGACGCTGGAGCTGATGCGGGCGCAGAACGAGCCGCCCGAGACGGTGGTGCGGCGTAATGGGCTGAAGCAGGGCGAGGTGGCCGGCGAGCCGGATCCGGAGATTCCGAACGCGCTGCGGGTCGACCACGTGGACGAACGGGCGCTGTCCGAGGGCCTGATCTGGCCCCAGAGCCGGGGCTCGCAGCTCGCGGGGCTCTGCGTGGCTGCTCGCGAGGGCGAGCGGGTGCTCGACCTCTGCGCCGCGCCCGGCGGAAAGGCGGCGCAGATGGCCGAGCGGGCCGCGGAGGTAGTCGCGGTCGAGAAGCATCCAGGCCGCGCGCGAGAGCTGGAGGCGAACTGCCGGCGGCTCGGTGCGGCGAACGTCCGCGTCGTGAACGCCGACGCTCTGGAGCTACCCGCCGATCTGGGCGACTTCGACCGCGTGCTCGTCGACGCGCCGTGCTCGGGCCTGGGCGTGCTGGCCTCGCGTCCCGACCTGCGCTGGCGCGGCAAACCGCTGCCGGAACTGCAGCGCGACCTCCTGCGCGTGGCAGCCGAGCGGGTCAAGCCGGGCGGGTCGATCGTCTACTCGGTCTGCACGCTGAACGTCGAGGAGAACGAGGCAATCGTCGATGCCTCCGGGCTCGAGGTCGAGTCGCTGGAAGGCGAGTGGCCGCAGTTCGCGCACCCTCGGCGGCCCGGAGTTCCTGCTGACCGTTCCGCACCGCGACCACACGTCAGGGTTCTTCATCGCCCGCCTAGGATCACGGCATGAGCTGGCAGGACTGGATCCGCACCGTCGAGGTCGAGCCGTCGCTCTACGCGGCCGACTTCTCCCGGCTCGGCCAGCAGATCGAGGTGCTGCTCCGGGCCGAGGTGCGTGTCTTCCACTTCGACGTCGGCGACGGGCACTTCGTCCCGCCGATCACGACGGGGCCGATCGTGCTCCAGTCGATCTCGCCGATCGTCCACGCCGTAGGCGGCGTGCTCGACTGCCACCTGATGATCGAGTCGCCGGAGCGCCACTTCGAGCAGTTCCGCGAGGCGGGCGCCGACAGCGTCACGGTTCACTACGAGGCTTGCCCGGACCTGCGGAGCGTCGTCGCCCTCGCACGCGAGCAAGGCCTCGAGGTCGGGCTGGCCTTCAATCCCGAGACCGCTCCCGAGGCGGCCGCAGAGGCTGCGCTCACGACGGGCGTCGACTTCGTCCTCTGCATGAGCATCCATCCCGGGTTCTCGGGTCAGGACTTCATGCCGGAGGCGCTCGACCGAATCCGCGCGCTGCGCGGGCTTCTGCCGGAGCCGATGCCGATCCAGGTGGACGGTGGCATCGGGCCCGGCAACATCCGCGACGCCTACGAGGCGGGCGCGAACCTCTTCGTTGCGGGCACGGCGATCTTCGGCCGGGAGGACCTGCCGCGCGCGTACCGCCGGCTCGTCCAGGCGCTGGCGTGAGCCTGGAGCGCGCGCTCGCGCTCGCCGAGCGGGGCCGGGGGCAGGTCGAGCACACCCATCCACTCGTCGGCGCCTTGCTGGTGCGAGACGGCGAGGTCGTGGGGCAGGGCTGGTACGCCGGGCGCGGGTCGCCTCATGCGGAGGTCGCTGCACTCGAGGATGCGGGCGACCGGGCGCGCGGGGCGACGCTGTACGTGTCACTGGAGCCGTGCTCGCATCAGGGCAGCACGCCGCCCTGCGCCGACGCCGTCGTGGCCGCGGGAGTGGCGCGCGTGGTGGCTGCTGTCGGAGATCCGAACCCGAAGGTGGACGGCAAGGGCTTCGAGCGCCTGCGCGAGGCGGGGATCGAGGTCGTGGTGGCCGACTCGTGGCAGGCCAGGTTGCAGAACGAGGCCTGGCGCGTCTGGATCGCACGAGGCCGGCCCTTCGTCACCTACAAGGTCGCGATGACCCTGGACGGGCGGGTGACCGTGCCGGGCTCCCGCTGGGTCTCGGGCGAGGCCAGCCGTCGTCGGGTGCACGAATTGCGCGCGGTCTCGGACGCCGTGGCCGTGGGCATGGGGACGGTGCGGGCGGACGACCCGGCGCTGACCGCGCGCGACGTGGGTGCTCAGAGGCAGCCTCGGCGGCTTGCTTTCGGCGGGGGTCCGCTGCCGGCCGGCTCGGAGCTCGAGCTCCGCTCGGGGCCGCTCGAGGAGGAGCTGGCCGCGCTTGCGGGCGAGGGCGTGCAGACGCTACTCCTGGAGGGCGGCCCGACCCTGGCCGGCGCCTTTCTCGCCGCCGATCTCGTGGACAAGCTGCTCGTGTTCGTGGCCCCGACGATCTCCGGCGAGGGGGGCGGTCCGGTTGCAGCGGTACCGGAGCCAAGGGCGCTGTCCCGTTTGACGTCCGAGCAGGTCGGTGAGGACGTGTTGCTGACGGCCTATGTCCACGAGCCCTGAGACCACAACGCGAGCGACGACCGCTTGGTCACCGTGATCTCGCGCTGGCTGGCGAGGCACGTCTCGGACGACGAGTTGCAGCGAGCGCTGGAGCAGGTTGGTTCCGGCGAGCTGGCCGCCGAGCAGGCGGAGGCGGTTGAAGAGCTGCGAGCAGAGCTCGGCGAAGGTCGCGAGCGTGCGGAGCTGGAGCATGGTCGCCCGCGAAACGCTCGAAGCGCTCGCTCTCGGCGGCTAACGGCACTTGGTCCCGTAATACGGTTCGCCCGGCCTCCTCCCCGAGGCGAGCGTATTCCGGAACAGCGCGCGTGTCTGTGACGCAATGCGCCGGAAGTGTGACGAGGCTCAGGCGACTGCCCACCGGGATACCCTTCGCGCCATGTTCACGGGGATCGTGCGCGAGCGTGGACGGGTCGTCGGGGCCGAGCAGGGCGAGGACGGCCGGGGCATGAGCCTGCGCATCGAAGCGCCCGCCACGGCGGCAACGAGCAAGCCCGGCGACTCGATCGCCGTCGCGGGCTGCTGCCTGACTGCGACCGCGGTCGAGAACGGCAGCCTCGCCTTCAACGCGGTCCCAGAGACGATCGCCCGCTCGAACCTCGGCGGTCTCGCGGAAGGCGCCGAGGTCAACCTCGAGCCGGCCCTGCGCGTCGGCGAGCCGCTCGGCGGGCACTTCGTCCAGGGCCACGTCGACGGCCTCGGGCGCGTCCGCTCGCTCGAGCCCGACGGCGACGGCGCGCGCCTGCGGCTCGAGCTCGACCAGGAGCTCCTGCGCTACTGCGTGGAGAAAGGGGTCACTGACCGTCGACGGCGTGGCTCTGACGATCGCCGCGCTTGACGACACCGGCGTCGAGATCGCGCTCGTCCCGTTCACCCTCCAGGAGACCACGCTCTCCGCACTCGGCCCGGGCGACGAGGTGAACGTCGAGGTCGACCTGCTGGCGAAGTACGCGGAGCGGCTCGCGACCTCCTGAGGGGTACGATCCGACCCGAGATGGACGCAACCGAGCGCACAACCGCATTCGCCACCGTCGAGGAGGCGATCGAGGACATCCGCAAGGGCAAGTTCGTGGTCGTGGTGGACGCCGCCGATCGCGAGAACGAGGGCGACCTCACGATTGCGGCGCAGTTCGCCACCCCGGAGGCAATCAACTTCATGGCCACCCACGGTCGCGGCCTGATCTGCCTCTGCCTCACCGAGGAGCGCTGCGACGAGCTGCGGTTGCAGCTGATGACCGACCGCAACGAGGCGCCGTTCGGCACCGCGTTCACGATCTCGATCGAGGCGCGGGAGGGCATCACCACCGGCATCTCGGCGCCCGACCGGTCGCGCACGGTTCAGGTCGCGATCGACCCGAGCAAAGGCCCCGCAGACCTCGTCCAGCCCGGTCACGTCTTCCCGCTGCGCGCGAAGCAGGGTGGAGTTCTCCGCCGCGCCGGCCAGACGGAGGCCGCAGTCGACCTGGCACGCCTGGCCGGGCTCAACCCGGCAGGCGTTGTCTGCGAGGTGATGAACGACGACGGGACGATGGCGCGGGTGCCCGACCTGATCCCGTACTGCGAGGAGCACGGCCTCAAGATGATCACTGTCGCCGACCTGATCGAGTACCGCCGTCGCCACGAGAAGCTGGTCGAGCGGACGACCTCGGTGCGCCTGCCGACGGGCTACGGCGAGTTCACGGCCGTCGCCTTCCGCGAGACGCTGACCGGCAAGCACCATCTCGCGCTCGTGAAGGGCGAGGTGGACGGGATGTCCGACGTGCTCGTCCGCGTGCACTCCGAGTGCCTCACCGGCGACGTCTTCCACTCGCTTCGTTGCGACTGCGGCGAGCAGCTCGACCAGGCCCTGCTGCAGATCGGCCGCGAGGACCGCGGAGTCTTGCTCTACATGGCCCAGGAGGGCCGCGGGATCGGTCTGCTGAACAAGCTGCGGGCCTACGAGCTGCAGGAAACAGGGCTCGACACCGTCGAGGCGAACCTCGAGCTCGGCTTCCCGGCCGACGCGCGCGACTGGGGGATCGGCAATCAGATCCTCGCCGACCTCGGGCTCTCGACGATCCGGATCCTGACCAACAACCCGAAGAAGATCAGTGGCCTCGAGGGCTTCGGTCTGACCGTGGTCGAGCAGGTGCCGATCGAGACGCCGCCGAACGCCGAGAACCGGCGTTACCTCGCGGTGAAGCGCGAGAAGCTCGGCCACCGGCTCCATCACCAGGATCTCCGCTTCGAGGCGGAGCCCAAGACGTGAGCGACGGCCTCGACCAGCCCCGGCTGCGCCTCGGCCCCGACCCCGACGAGGAACGCCGAGAGGACGTCACGGAGGTCGAGCCCGAGCTCGACGTCGAGCCCGAGAACGAGGCGGAGCCTGAGTCCGAGCCGGAGCCCGCGTTCGAGCCGGACGAGGACGTGCCGGCCGAGGACGTGCCGGACGAGGACGTGCCGGCCGAGGAGGACGAGCTGCCACGGCTGCGCTCACCCGAGCACGCCTCGGGCGAGTTGCGGATCCCCGACGGTTACGGCGTGATCGAGGGCCAGCCGAGCGGCTCGAGCCGGGCGGTGGGCATCGTCGTTGCCCGCTTCAACGGCGAGCTGACGAGCGAGCTGCTGACCCGGGCTCTGGACGAGCTCGAGCGGGCCGGGGTGGGCCGGGAGGCCGTGACGGTGATCCCAGTACCCGGCGCTTTCGAGCTGCCGCTCGCGGCGATGGCGCTGGCCAAGACTCGCCGCTACTCCTGCATCGTGGCTCTCGGCGCCGTCGTGCGGGGCGAGACGCCGCATTTCGAGTTCGTGGCGAGCGAAGCGGCCAGCGGGCTCCAGCTCGCCGGCCTGGAGACGGGCGTGCCGGTTGCGTTCGGGGTGCTGACCACGGACACCGAGGAGCAGGCGCGCGAGCGGCTCGACAAGGGCGCCGAGGCAGCGCGCACCGCTCTCGAGATGGCCGATGTCTTCTCACAGTTGCGGGCGGCAGCGGGTAGCGCACAGGCTTAAACGGCCGCACCGGCAAAGCCGGCACGGCCTCCAATGGTCGGCGTCGACAAGCGACCGCCTTAGCTAGACTCCGCCGCCGTGTCCAAGGTCTGCGCAATCTGCGGGAAGAAGCCCTCGTTCGGCCACAACCGGAGTCATTCCATGGTGGCCACGAAGCGGCGCTTCAACCCGAACCTGCAACGCGTTCGCGTCTTCCTCGATGGGAAAGCAACGCGAGCGTACGTCTGCACGCGCTGCATCAAGGGCGGCAAGGTCCAGAAGGCGGTCTGAGCAACCGGCGAGGCGGGCCTCCGCGTCTAACAGGCGTGGAGGAAAGCGCCCTCAGCCTCCCGTCCGAGCTTGGACGGGTGACGATCGCCCCTGAGGCGATCGCGCAGATCGTGGGGCGGACCGCCGCCGAGTGCTACGGCGTGGTCGGCATGTCGCTGCGCGCACCAGGCCCGGCACGTGACCGCGTCACGCGCCTCCTGCCGAAAGGGAAGGCCTTGCGCGGGATCGTCGTCCGCAACCTCGACGGCGCCGTCGCGCTCGAGCTCTACGTGGTGGTCGCCTACGGGCTCAACCTGGCCGAGGTGGCGGCGACAGTTCGCTCGCAGGTCGCCTACGAGGTCGAGCGCCTGACCGGCCTGCAGGTTGCCTCGGTGGACGTGCACATCCAGGATGTGAAGCGGTCCGCATGAGCGATCTCGACACCGCACGCGAGCTTGCCCGCGGCGCGCTTGCCTCGCTCGAGCTGAGCCGCCAGCGGATCGACGACCTCAACGTCTACCCGGTTCCCGACGGCGACACGGGCACGAACCTCGCGCTGACGACGCGCGGGATCGTCGATGCGCTTGAAGGTTTAACCGTGGATACCGGGACGCGTAGCGTTCTGGCGCGCGAGGCCACGCGGGCCGCGCTGATGTCGGCCCGCGGCAACTCGGGTGTGATCCTCTCGCAGATCGTTCGCGGTGCCGCCGAGGTGCTGGGCGCAGCGGAGACGATCGACTCGACCGCCGTCGCACAGGCCTTCCGTGGAGCGAGCGACGAGGCCTACCGCGCCGTGCGCAAGCCGGTCGAGGGGACGATGCTGACGGTGATCCGCGAGCTGGCCGACGCGGCGGAGGAGAGTGCAGGGCCGGAGGCCGACCCGGCGCAGCTGCTGAAGCGACTGGTCGAGCGCGGCGAGGAAGCGGTGGCCCGAACTCCCGAGCAGCTCGAGGTCCTGCGCGAGGCCGGCGTCGTCGACGCGGGCGCCGCGGGCCTCGTCGAGCTCGTTCGGGGGCTCGCCGCCACGGTCTCCGGCGAGCCGCTCGCCGAACCGCCCGAGCGCGAGGAGCCGGCGCTCGAAGCGATCCACCTGGAGCCGTCGCGCTATCGCTACTGCACCACCTTCGTGGTCGAGGGCGATGGGCTCGACTCACAGGCGCTGGAAGACGAGCTCGACCGGCTGGGCGACTCACTGCTCGTCGTAGGCGACCCCGAGGCGCTCAAGGTTCACGTCCACACCGACGATCCCGGCGCGGCGCTCTCGCTCGGCACGAGCGTCGGCACGATCGAGGGCGTCGAGATCGCCGACATGCACCGCCAGACCGAGCAGCGCGAGCAGCGGCTCCTCTCCGCGCTCCCCGGCGGCGCCTCGCGTGCGGGCGTGGTCGCCGTGGTCGCGGGCGAGGGAAACCGCCGCCTGTTCGAGAGCCTCGGCGCCGAGAAGGTGATCGAGGGCGGGCAGACGATGAACCCCTCCACGGCCGACCTGCTCGAGGCGGTCGACGCGCTCGCCGCCGACGAAGTCGTGCTGCTGCCCAACAACAAGAACGTCGTCATGGCGGCGGAGCAGGCCTCTCGAGTCGCGGGCAAGCCGGTCCACGTCGTCCCGACCGAATCGATTCCCTCCGGACTGGCCGCGCTCGTGGCCTTCAACGGCGAGCGCTCGGCAGAGGAGAACGCCGCGGCGATGCACGAGGCCGCCGAGCAGGTGACCACCGGCGAGGTGACCGTCGCCTCCCGCGACGCGAGCGTGGACGGGATCCCGGTGCGCGCGGGCAACTACCTCGCGCTGCTGGACGGCAAGGCCGTCGCGGCAGGCCCGGGCTTCGACGAGGTGACGCGCTCGCTGCTCGAACGGCTCCTCGCCGAGCCCCATGACGTGCTCACCGTCCTCAAGGGCGAGGGCGCCCCGCCCTTGAACGGCTTCCTCGACGAGCTCGCCCGGAGCCACCCCGACCTCGAGCTCGACGTGCACGAGGGCGGCCAGCCGCACTACCCTCTGCTGTTGTCCGCCGAGTGACATGACCGAGCCGATCCGCATCGTCCTCGTCGAGGACAACGACGTCTTCCGCGAGGCGCTCGAGCTGCTCCTAGGGCTGCGCTCCGACATGGACGTGGTGGCCTCGGTCTCCGACGGCACCGACGCGGCGGCGGTCGCCGCCGAGGTGAGGCCCGACGTGGTGTTGATGGACTACCGGCTTCCGGGGCTGGACGGCGTGCAGGCCACACGGGCGGTGCTCGAAGCCTGCCCGGAGACGGCCGTGGTCTGTCTCACCGCCTCCGCCAATCTCCGCGAGCGGGACGCGTTGACCGAGGCCGGCGCCGTCGCGTGCCTCCGCAAGGACGAAGGGCTCGACGCGATCGTCGCCGCGATCCGGGACGCGGCGCGCGCTGCGGTCTGATGGAGCTGACCGCCCAGAACACGGCGATCGTCGTCGACTCGACCGCCGACTTCCCCGAGGCGCCGCAGCGCTTCCCGAACTGGCGCGTCGTGCCCCTCTACGTGCGCTTCGGCGACGAGAGCTACAAGGACTACGTCGAGCTCGACCCGGAGGCGTTCTACGCGCGCCTGCGCACGGCGACCGTGACGCCCTCGACCTCGCAGCCGACCCCGGGGGACTTCCTCGCCGTCTACGAGGAGCTCGAGGGCTACGAGCGGATCCTCTCGCTGCACATCGCCGGGAAGCTCTCGGGCACGATCGAGAGCGCGCCGGGCCGCGGCGCAGCTGCTCGGCGACGAGCGCGTTCGCACGCTCGACTCGCAGAGCGCCTCGGCGGCGATCGCGATGCTCGGGCTCGCGATCCAGCGCCGGCTCGAACGGGGCACGAGCGACGACGAGGTGGACGAGCTCGTCGAGCGCTACCGCCAGGAGACGGCCCTGCTCTTCACCGTCGAGACGCTCGAGTACCTGGCGCGCGGCGGGCGCATCGGCCGGGCGCGCGCCTGGGCGGGCGAGCTGCTGAACATCAAGCCGATCCTGACGATCAAGGACGGCGAGGTGATCCCGGTCAAGCGTGTGCGCGGCAACCGCAAGGCCTTCCTCGAGTTCGAGTCGGCGTTCACGAGCTCGACGCGCGACGTGCCGGGGCTGCGTGTCGGGATCGCGCACGCGGACGCCCCGGAGCGGGCGGAGGCGCTCAGGGAGCTCGTGCGTCGCACCCGGCCGGCGGCGGAGCTCGAGCTGGTCACGACTCTTGGCCCGGTCGTCGGCGCCCATGCGGGGCCGGGCACGGTCGGCTTCTTCTGGTTCGACGACGTCGAGTAGCCGCAACGGTTCCTAGACTGGCCGGGTGCCCAAAGGCTTTGCCGGAGAGGATGCGCCCAAGAGCTGGCCCAGGCTGCCGGGGACGCCGCGACCCGAGAACGCGGAGCGGCCGGTGGCGTCGCTTTCCGGGGTCGGGCCCTCGTTGGAGAAGAAGCTCGCAAAGCTCGGACTGCGCAGCCTCCGCGACCTGCTCGAGCATCGGCCGCATCGGTACGAGACCGCCGTGCCCGAGCGGCGGATCGCCGACCTGCTCGCGGGGGAGGAGACCGCCATCGCGGGCGAGGTGCGGTCGGTCTCGGTGCGGCGACCGCGGCGGAATCTGGCGATCGTCAACGCCCGGGTCGGCGACGAGAGTGGCGAGATCGTCGCGGTTTGGTTCAACCAGGCGTGGCTCGAGGAGAAGCTGCAACCCGGGACGCACGTGCGCCTGCGCGGCCAGCTCAAGCGCAACGGCTTCCAGGTGCGCTCCCACGACCTGAACGGCGTCTCCGCGACCGCCGACTTCGCGCCGGTCTACCCGGCGAGCGAGGAGGTGCCGCCGAAGCGGCTGCGGGCGCTTGTCGAGCGGGCGCTGCCGCACGCACGCGACCTTCCCGATGCGCTGCCGGCGCCTTTGAAGGTGAGCGAGCGGCTGCCCCTGCGTGCGGACGCGCTCGTCGCGCTGCACCGGCCGCGCTCGGAGGAGGAGGGGGAGGAGGGCCGACGCCGGCTCGCCTTCGACGAGCTGCTCGTGCTCCAGGTCGGCCTCGCGCGGGCACGCGCCGGACGCGAAGCCGCCGTCGCGCCTGCGCTCGGGGAACCAGGCGAGCTGGTGCGCCGCTACAAGCAGCTGCTGCCGTTCACGCTCACGCCGGACCAGGACCGGGCGATCGAGGAGATCGACGGCGACCTCGCGCGGGCGGCACCGATGCAGCGCCTGCTGCAGGGCGACGTCGGCTCGGGCAAGACCGTGGTCGCGCTCTACGCGCTGCTGCGGGCGGTGGAGGCGGGGCAGCGAGGCGCGCTCATGGCACCGACGGAAACCCTCGCTGAGCAGCACTTTCTTACGATCGAGCCTCTTTGCACGCAGCTCGGCGTGAGCGTGGTTCTGCTCACCGGCTCGGTCAAGTCGGAGGTCGAGGGCGCGCAGATCGTGGTCGGCACGCACGCGCTGATCCAGGAGGGCGTCGTGCTCGAGGGGCTCGGGGTCGCGGTCGTGGACGAACAGCACCGCTTCGGAGTGGAGCAGCGGCGGGCCCTGGTCGAGGGGCGCACGCCGCACGTGCTGCACATGACCGCCACGCCGATCCCGCGCACGCTCGCGCTGACGGTCTACGGCGACCTGCACGTAACGGAGATCGCAAAGCCACCCGCGAGCCGGAAGCCGATCGTCACCTCCTGGGTGACCGCGGAGCGAAGCTCGGAGGCTTACACGCGACTGCGCAAGCATCTCGATGCCGGACGGCAGGCATACGTCGTGTGCCCGCTGATCGAGGATTCGGAGACCTCGCAGGCGCGCGCTGCGGAAGGGGAGGCCGAGCGGCTGCAACGCGTGGAGCTGAAGGGCTACCGCGTCGGCCTCCTGCACGGCCGGCTGCGGCCTGCCGACCGGCGCGAGCTGATGGGCCGCTTCAAGGCGGGCGAGCTCGACGTCCTGGTCGCCACAACCGTGATCGAGGTCGGCGTGGACGTCCCGAACGCGACGATCATGATCGTCCAGGAGGCAGACCGCTTCGGGCTCGCGCAGCTGCACCAGCTCCGCGGCCGGGTGGGGAGAGGTGCCGAGCAGTCCTACTGCCTGCTCATCTCGCGGCAGCGTGAGGAGTTGACCGACAACGCCCAGGAGCGGCTGCAGGCGCTGGTGGACTCGACGGACGGCTTCGAGTTGGCAGAGAAGGACCTCGAGCTGCGTGGGGAGGGCCAGCTGATGGGCACGAGGCAGGCAGGGATCTCCGAGTTCCGCTTCACGAAGCTACGAGCCGACCGGCCGTTGCTGGAGCGCGCGCGCGCTGCGGCGGAAGGGCTCGTCGCGTACGAGGGCCCCTTGGCCGACGAGGTCGACGCGCTCTTCGAGCGGAAGGAGGTGGCGGCGTGAGCTCGCTCGGGCGGCTGCGGCTCGTCCACGCGCTGAAGGCCCGCGACGACGCCACGCGCTGGAAGGCCGCGACGGCGCTCTCCCAGGTCGACGATCCACGGACGCTGCGCCGTGTCGAGCGCTTGCTCGAGAAACGGGGTCACGACCAGGGGCGCGCCGCCGCGGCGTACGTGCTCGGGTTCAGCGGCGAAACCGACGTTTCGGACGTCCTTGCGCGGCGGCTCGCGGACACCGATGAGAGCCCGCTCGTGCGCGCCCACGCGGCGGAGGCGCTCGGTCATCTCCTCCAGTACCAGCAGGTGATCGTCGACATCCGGACGGCGATCGTCTCGTCCCTGCGCGATCCCGAGCCCGAGGTGCGCTTCTGGAGCGTCTTCGCGGCCGGCGTCCTGAACCTGCAGGAGTCGCGGCCGCAGCTCGAGCGGCTGAAGGGCGACGAGGCGATCGTCGAGGGCTGGTGGTCCGTCGGCCAGGAGGCCGAGTGGGCACTCCGCTGCCTCGACGGCGAAGAAGACCCGCCGCTGCCCGAGCCTGCCTAGGCTCCCGCCGTGCGGATCATCGCCGGCTCACGGAAAGGCTCCCGCATCTTCGCGCCGAAGGGCACCGAGACCCGCCCGACCGGCGACCGGGTTCGCGAGGCCGCGTTCAACCTGCTCGGCCCCGGCGCGGCCGAGGGCGCGTCGGTGCTCGACCTCTTCGCCGGCTCCGGCGCGATGGGGCTCGAGGCGCTCTCCCGCGGCGCCGAGAGCGCGACCTTCGTCGAGTCCGACCGCGACGCCTGCCGCACGATCAACCGCAACCTCGACAAGCTCGACCTCAGCGGCGCGAAGGTTCTCTGCCAGGACGCCCTCACCGCCCTCCGCGCCGACGCCCGCGCGGGCAGGCGGTACGATCTCGTGCTCGTCGACCCGCCTTACCGGAGGTTTTCTTCCCTGCAAAACGCGCTGATTCAGTACCTGCCTGAAGTTCTCGAGCCCGGCGGGCTCCTCATCGTCGAGACCGCAGCGAGCGACGAGCCTGAGTTGCCGCTGCCCAAGCTCAAGAGCCGCCGCTACGGAGCTGCGCGCCTGACCCTGTTCGAGCGCGATGACTGACCAGCACCCGCTGACCGCGATCTGCCCGGGCTCCTACGACCCGGTCACCCTCGGCCACCTCGACATCATCAGGCGCGCCGCGTCCATCTTCGATCGCGTCGTCGTCGGCGTGGTTCGCGACCCCCACCACAAGGGGACGATGTTCAGCGTCGAGGAGCGCGTCGGCTTCTTGAACGAGGCGCTCGCCGACCGGGACAACGTCGAGGTCGCGGTCTTCTCCGAGCTCGTGGTGGACTTCGCCCAGCGCTGGGGCGCGAAGACCATGGTCAAGGGCCTGCGGGTGATCTCCGACTTCGAGTGGGAGTTCCAGATGAACCATCTCAACCGCACGCTGGCTCCCGACATCGAGACCCTCTACGTGATGGCGAGCCCGCAGTACAGCTTCGTCTCCTCGAGCGGCGTGAAGGAGATCGCGTCCTTCGGCGGAAAGGTGGACGAGCTCGTGCCCGAGGCCGTCGCACGCAGGTTCAAGGAGCTCTTCCCGGACGGACGGCCAGGAACGCCGGAGAACCCACAAGAGTGACCGACACCGACAAGCTCGAGACGCTGCTGGGCGCGGAAGGCGAGGTGCGCCTCGGCCGGCGCGACGCGCAGGACGTGTTGCAGAAGCTGCGCGCGCGGGGCGCTGTGAGCGATTCCGCGGACCGGCTCGAGGCACGGCTCGCGCACTCCGACGAGGTCGTGATCGCGCCGAACGAGGCCCAGGCGCTGCTCGAGGAGCTTCGTGCCAGCGGCCGCCGCTGGATCTCCGGCACCGACGCGCCGCGCGAGGAGCCTCCGCCGCCGCCGGCTCCTGAACCGGAGCCGGAGCCCGAGCCGGAGCGTCGTGGAGGCCTGAGCAGGTTATGGCGCCGGTAGCAGCCGATACGCGCCTGTAAACTCCGCAAACCTATGGATGTACTGGTTCTGATCGACAAGCTCGACGACCTCGTGCACAACGCGAAGGCCGTTCCGCTCACCGACCAGGTGCGCATCGATCGCGAGGAGATCTACGACATCCTCGACCAGATGCGGGCGACGATCCCCGAGGAGATCAAGCAGGCGCGCTGGATCGTGAAGGAGCGCCAGGAGATGCTTGCCGAGGCCAAGCGCGAGTGCGACCGGATCCTCGGTGAGGCTCGCGAGCAGGCCGTTCGGGAGGCCTCTCAGACCGAGATCGTCAAGCTCGCCGAGCGCCAGGCCGGCGACATCGTCGACGATGCGAGGCGGCAGGCGCGAGAGACCCGGCTTGAGATGGAGGACTGGGCCGACTCGATCCTCTCAACGCTCGAGGTCAACCTCGACAAGTTCCTGACCGCGGTCAAGCGGGGTCGCGACCGGCTGCACGAGCGCTCGCAGGAATCGGTGGTTGCAGGAGTGGCCGCCGACAGCTCCAACGACGACCATCCTTTCTAGCAGGGCCGGCGTTGGACACCTATCTGGCCGTCGCGAGCAAGCGCGACTGGCGCAGCTACGCGCCTGACCGGCCGGTGCCGCCGGAGGTGGAGCGGCGCATCCTCGACGCGGGCCGCGTGGCCGGGAGCGCGATGAACCGGCAGCCCTGGGTCTTCGTCGTGGTCGAGAGCCCGGAGGCGAAGGAGCGGGTCGCCCAGGTGGTCCACGCGCAGGACAACGTGCGTACCGCTGCCCTTGCGATCGCGATCGCCACCGAGGGCGGCAAGGCGGCGCTCGACGTGGGCCGCGCGATGCAGAACATGTTCCTCGTCGCCTGGAACGACGGGGTCGTCTCGTGCCCGAACGGGATGCCAGACGCGGCCGCGGCCGCCCGCGTCCTCGGTCTCGAGGACGGCCTGCTGCCGGTCAGCATCCCGAGCTTCGGCTACCCGAAGCGGCCGCTCGAGCCGGAGTCGAAGACCCCGGAGGAGTGGAGCGCGGAGGCCAATCGGAAGCCCCTCGAGGAGCTCGTTAGACGCATCTGAGTGGTTGCTACCGTGGTCACATGACCACGTTGAACCTGCGCACGATCAAGCTTCGCTCGGGCGAGCAGTTCCGGGACGAGCTGGAGATCGAGCTCGAGCCGCTCGAGCTCGGCGGCCAGAGCTACCTGCCGGTTCCCCAGAAAGTGCCGGCCGAGGTGACGATCACCCGCGCCTCGACCGGGACCGTGTTCGAGCTCGAGCTACCGCGTTCGCCTGCACGGGCCGTGCTACCGCTGCCTCGAGGACGCCGTGCTCGAGCTGCCGATCTCGGCGCGCGAGTATCAGGCGACGACGCCCGAGTCGGACGAGATGCGGACGCCCTACCTCGACGACGACAAGCTCGACCTCTCGGGCTGGGCCCGCGATGCGCTGGCTCTGGCGCTGCCGGACAAGATCCTCTGCAAGCCCGATTGCGCCGGCCTCTGCCCGGTCTGCGGCAAGGACCTGAACGCCGAGCCGCACGAGCACGACGAGCCCCAGGCCGACTCGCGCTGGGCGGCGCTCGCCGAGCTCAAAGACCGGCTCTAGTCGACTCCGCCGTGGCCGCAGCTGCCGTGGCCTGAGTTGTCGCCGCCGCCGTGGTCGCCGCCGCCGTGGTCGTCTACGGTCGTGGTCGGTCTCGTGGTTGTTGTCCGGGGCGTCGTCGTCGCCCGCCGCTTTCGTCTTGCGAACCGTCGCCGGCGAGAGTGTCCTGCTCGGCTTCGGCTGCAGCCGGGTCACGGGAACCGCGACGGAGTCGCGCGAGACCACGTAGGCCGCGACGCCGATTCCGGCGGCGCAGAGAAGCCCGGTGAGGGCGAGGACTACGACTACGAGGGCTCGACCCATGACTCCTCGGTAACTGTAGCCGCGGCCGGAAATCTCACCTCTGCGCGCAAGCCACCCTCCAACAGGTTCGCGAGTGCTGCACGGCCCTGCCAGCGACGGGCGAGCGCGTCCACGATTGCCAGTCCAAGCCCGGTCCCCGAGCGCTCACTGCCGGCGCTTCCCCGCGTAAAGCGCTCGAAGAGCGTCTTCTCCTCTCCCGCGGCCAGGCCGGGCCCCTCGTCTAGCACGGCGAGCCAGGCCTCGCCGCCCTCTCGGCCCCAGTCGATCGTGACGCGTGTAGGCGAGTAGCGGAGCGCGTTCTCGATCAGGTTGTCGAGCAGGATCGCAAGATCCTCGTCGGAGGCGTCGATCGTCGCGTCGCCGTTGCCGACCAGCTCGAGCGAGCGTCCGTCCTGCTCCGCGGCACCGGCCCAGCGCTCGTGGGCCCGTTCGGCCACCCGCGCCAGCGACACGGGCCGGCTCGGCCCGGCTTTGTCCCCTTCGCGCGCGAGGGTGAGGAGTGATGTGAGGAGGCGCGCGAGCCGTTCGACCTCCTGCTCGGCCGCCTCGAGTTCCGGCCCGGCTGCTTCGCCGGCTCTTGGCTCTGGCGGCTTCGATCCGCAGGCGCAGACCGGTCAGCGGCGTGCGGAGCTGGTGCGAGGCGTTGGCGACGAACTCGCGCTGGGCGGCCAGCACGGTTCCGAGCCGATCGGTCATGTCGTTGAAGGCGGTCGCGACCTCGCGCTGCTCCGTCGCGCCCGACCCTTTCGCGCGCGCGTCGAGGTCACCCGCTTCCACGCGGCGGGCGGTCTCAGCGAGGTTGCGGAGCGGCTTGGAGAGCGAGCTCGCGAGCACCCAGGCGAGTGCGAGCCCGAGCATCAGGGCAAAGGCGCCGATTGCGACGAGCGCTAGCACCGCGCGTCGGATCCGCGCGTGAACAGCATCGAGACTCTGCGTCACGCGGACCGCTCCGACTACGCGGCCGTTGTTCGTCACGGGCACCGCGGTGTAAAGCAGGTCCGCCCCGAGCGTGGCGCTATGGCGCTCCCCCTGCGCGCGCTGTCCCGAGAGAGCGATTCGGAGCTCGGGTCGCGAGGGAGAGGCGTAGCGGACCAGCCCCGGCGAAGGGTCGGTCGAGTCGGCCCGCAGACGCCCTCGCGGCGCGTCGACGATGATCACGCGGCCGCCGAGATCCTGCCCCGCGCCGTTTGCGAGCTTTCTGAGCTCCTTCGTATCGCTCATTCGCCCGGACGCGCCGGCCGAGACGACGAACGCCTGCGCCGCGGCCTCGTTCTTCACCTCGGCGTCGATCCTGCGCGCCAGGTTCAGTGCGAGCGGCACCTCGAGCGCGACCAGGATCAGGAGCAGGACGTATGCAAACGCCCCGACGATCTGCAGGCGGAGGCTCATTCAGCCTCGTCAGGCGAGGAGAAGCGGAAGCCGACGCCGCGCACGGTGTGCAGGTAGCGCGGCGCGGCGGGGTCGTCGCCGAGCTTGCGCCGGAGCCCGCTCACATGCACGTCGAGCGTCTTCGTCGAGCCGAACCAGTTCGGGTCCCAGACCTCGTCGATCAGGCGCTCTCGCGTGACCACAGAGCCGGCGTTGCGCATCAGCAGGCGCAGCAGCTCGAACTCCTTGCGGCTCAGCTCGAGGATTGCGCCGCGGTGGGTGACCTCGTGCTTGGCGGGATCGAGCCGCAGGTCGCCGACCTCGAGCGTTGCCTCATCGGCCGGTTCGGGCGCGTCGGCCCGGCGCAGGACCGCGCGAATCCGGGCGACCACCTCTCGTGCGCTGAAGGGCTTGACCACGTAGTCGTCGGCGCCGAGCTCGAGGCCGACGACCCGGTCGGCCTCCTCGCCGCGGGCGGTCAGCATGATGATGGGCACCTGCGAGCGTTTGCGCAGCTCACGGCAGACGTCGAAGCCGGAGCCGTCCGGGAGCATCAGGTCGAGCAGGACGAGATCGGGGTCGCGCCGGGCGAGCTCGAGCGCCTCTGCGACCGTTCCGGCCACTTGCGCCTCGAAGCCCTCGTTTCGGAGGGCCTCGGCCAGTGGCTCGGTGATGGAAACCTCGTCCTCGACGAGGAGAATCGTTCGCTTCGGCCTGTTCATCGTTTCGTGATTGTTCCTGCTCGCACCGGAACTACGCGGAGGCGGCCGGACACTGGGGGACAGCCGCCTCCGCTCTGGCGGAGAGAAGGTCGGTGCCTAGTCGTCGTGGCCGCCGCGGGGGCCTGAGTTGTCGTCGCCCCCGCCATCGTGGCCGGATTCGTCGCTCGAGCCGGAGTTGGGGCCGCCGTGTTCGTCGCCGGCGGCCGCCGTGCCGGTGCAGCTTGGGTCGTTCGCGTGCTCTGCCTCGTCGCAGGGGCCGCGGACGTCCTCGCCGGGCTCGTTCGCCCTGCCGCGCTCCAGCGCGTTTTCCGGGGCGCGATCCTCCTGCTGCGCCGTGCTGATCGCCGGCAGCGTCGTCGTCCCGATCGTCGGGCTGTTGGTGGAGTCGAGGCTCGTGAGCGTGCCGGCGAGAGCCACGCCTGCCATTAGCAGGACTCCTCCGATGATTGCTGCGATCTTGAACATGTCTCTCCTTCGGTCGGTGCTCTCAGTTGGCCTCCGAAGGATCGCCCCGGCCCGGTTCTGCGCGGGCAAGACGAGGCGAGGAGAGCGGAAAGCCTCGGTAAAGCCTTGGTTAAGCGGCCAGGCAGACGCTGGCTATACTCCGCCGCCAATGGCCGTCCCCAAGAAAAAAACCTCCAAGTCGCGCCGGGACAAGCGGCGCGCCACGCATCGGATCGAGGCGCCGCGCGTGAACACCTGCCCGCAATGCGGACGGCCGAAGCAGCCGCACCGGATGTGCCCGAACTGCAAGACCTACAACGGCCGCGAGATCGAGCCGCTTCGCACCCCGGCTCCGTAAGAAATTGATTCGGATCGCCGTCGACGCGATGGGCGGCGACCGGGCCCCGGAAGAGGTCGTCGCCGGCGCGCTCGAGGCCGCCTCACCAGAGATCCAGCCGATCCTCTTCGGCCCGGCGGGCCTCGACACGGGTGGCCTGGAGCTCGTCGAGACGACGCAGGTGATCGGGATGGACGAGAAGCCGGCCGAGGCCGTGCGTGGCAAGTCGGACAGCTCCCTCGTCGCCGCCTGCCGCGCCGTGGGCGAAGGCAAGGCCGATGCGGTCCTGTCCGCCGGGAACACCGGCGCGATGCTGGCGGCCTGCTTCCTGGAGCTGCGTCGCCTGCCTGGAGTCGCGCGCCCGGCGATCGCCGTCGTGATCCCGACCAAGCGCGGGCCCTCGGTGCTGCTGGACTCGGGCGCGAACGCCGATGCGCGCCCCGAGCACCTGCTCCAGTTCGCGCACATGGGCGCCGTCTTCGCCGAGGACGTGCTCGAGGTGCGCGATCCCGAGGTTCGCCTGCTTTCGATCGGCGAGGAGCCGGAGAAGGGCAACCAGCTGACGCTCGAGGCGCACGCGCTTCTGGCCACCGACGACAGCCTCAACTTTGGCGGGAACACGGAGAGCCGCGACCTGCTGGTCGGCGCCGCGGACGTCGTCGTCTGCGACGGCTTCACCGGCAACGTCGTCCTGAAGCTGATGGAAGGGACGATCCTGACCGTGCTCGAGGAGCTCCGCGCGGAGATCGTTTCGAGCCGGCGCGGCCGAATCGGCGGCCTGCTCGTGCGCCCGGCAGCACGCGGTCTGCGCCAGCGGCTCGACCCCGAAACCTACGGCGGCGCCTACCTTCTCGGCTTGCGCGGGCTCGCCGTGATCGCCCACGGGAACTCGTCTCGGCGCGCCATTGCGAACGCGATCCGGCTCGCCGCACGGGGAGTCGAGCACGACGTTGTGGGTCGTCTCGGCCAGCGACTGCCGGAAAGAGTGTTAGCATCCGCGCGCTCTGAAGCCCCCGGCAAGTGAGGTGAAATGGCAGCGTCACGAGAGGAAGTGTTCGAGCGGGTCAAGGAAGTCCTGACGGAGCAGCTCGGAGTCGACGAGAGCGAGGTCACTGAGGAAGCCTCGTTCCAGGAGGACCTCGACGCAGATTCACTCGATCTCGTGGAGCTGATCATGGAGCTGGAGGACCAGTTCGGGATCAAGATCTCGGACGACGACGCGCAAAAGATCCAGACCGTCGGGCAGGCCGTCGACTACGTCTCCACGCACCAGTAGCCGCGCTCCGGGCGGCCGGCCTGACGAGCTGTCCAAGCTCATCGACGGCCTGCCGGACGAGCTGCTGGAAAATGTCTTCACGCACAGCTCCTGGGCGCCCGATCGGGCGTCGTCCTACGAGCGCCTCGAGTTCCTGGGCGACAGCGTGCTCGAATTGGCGATTGCGAGGGCGCTGTACGAGCGGTATCCGGACTCCTCCGAGGGCGGGATGGCGAAGATCCGCTCGCACGTCGTCTCTCGCGCGAGCTGCGCCGTCGTCGCGCGCGAGCTCGGACTGGGCAAGCGCCTCGCCGAACGCGGGGCGGCGCAAGCGCCGGCGGACGAGCTCGAACGGTTGGCGCGAAACCGCAACGTCCTCGCGGCACTGCTCGAAGCTTCGCTCGCCGCGCTCTACCTCCAGCACGGCTTCGAGCCGATCAGGGATGCGGTGGTCGCAGCGTTCGACGGGCGGATCACCTATGCGCTGACGACCCACGTCGATCACAAGACCGAGCTCCAGGAGGAGCTCGCCCGCCAGGGCCGGCAGGTCGCCTACAGCGTCCTCGACGTGGCGGGGCCCCCGCACGACCGCACGTTCACCTGCGCCGCCGTGATCGACGGCGAGGAAGCGGGCGTCGGGACCGGCCGGTCGAAGAAGGACGCCGAGCAGGCAGCGGCGCGCGAGGCGCTCGACCGGCTCGCGCGGGCGGCGTGAATGATGTTTGACCTTGATGCCGAGAGCGCAACGAACGCTTGAGGAGGTGCCAATGGCAAAGATGATCAATTGCGCGTGCGGCGAGACGATCCGCGGCGAGACGGAGGACGAGGTGCTGGACAACGCCGAGGAGCATGTCCGCACCGCGCACGCCGACATCGCTGACCAGTTCCCGCGCGAAACGCTCGCGGGCATGGTCGAGGACGCCTAGCGACACCGCGGGCGCCGCCATCCGCGGCGCCCGCTAGCGTCCCTCGCGCGTGCACCTTCGTGCGATCAAACTGCGTGGCTTCAAGTCGTTCCCGGAGGCAGTCGAGGTGCGCCTCGAGCCGGGGGTGGCCGTCGTGGTCGGGCCGAACGGCTCGGGCAAGTCGAACGTCGCCGACGCGCTGCTCTGGGCCTCCGGCAGCCTCAGCCCGCACGAGCTGCGGGCCGAGAAGCCCGACGACGTGCTCTTCGCGGGCTCGCCCGGACACGCGCCGGCCGACTACTGCGAGGTAGAGCTCCTGTTCGACAATGAGGACGGAGCCCTGCAGGAGCTCGACTTCAGCGAGATCTCGATCACCCGGCGGCTGCACCGCGGCGGTGAGGGCCAGTACCTGATCAACCGCGCGGCGGTGCGACGGACCGACCTCGTCGAATTGCTTGCGGATGTCGGGCTCGGCGGCAGCCACGGCTCGGTGATCAGTCAAGGCAAGGTCGAGGAGATCCTCGCGAGCAAGCCCGAGGAGCGGCGCGCGCTGATCGAGGACGCCGCGGGCCTGGGGAAGTTCAAGCGACGCCGACACAGGGCAGAGCTGAAGCTCGCGCGGGTGCAGGTGCAGGTCGAGCGGGCACGCGATCTCGAGGCCGAGGTCAAGACGCGCCTGCGGCCGCTCGCGCTCCAGGCCACCGCGGCCGAGCGCGCGGAGAAGCTGCGCACGGAGATCGCCGGCTTGCGGGCGCGCCTCGCCGAGCTCGACCTCGCGGAGCTCGACGAACGGCTCGGCGAGGTCGAGGGGCGGAGAACCGCAGCCGCGCTGGAGCGCAAGCGGACCGACGAACGGCTCGAGGCGCTGCTCGCCGAGCGCAACCGGGTCGAGGAGGAGCTGGCCGCCGCCGCAGGGCGCGGCGAGGGCGCGACCTCCGCGCTCTACCGCCTGCGCAGCGGCGCGGAGCGGCTCGAGCTGCGGCGCGAGGCCGCGCTCGAGCTTGCCGAGCGTCTGCGGGCCGAGCCCCTCTTGCCGCGCTCTCGCAGCAACCCGGAGCGGGAGGCTCTGCGCGAGCAGGCGCGGCTGACCCGTGAGCGGCTTGGCGCGCTGGAGCATTCACTCGCCGAGCGCGAGGGCCTGCCGCCCGCGGCACGGGCGCTCGCCGAGGAAGGCGAGAAGCTGGCGCTCTCGCTGCTGGAGGTGGAATCCGGGTACGAGCGCGCGGTCGCAGCGGGGCTTGCCGGCCGGGCAGCCGCGGTGATCGCGCCCGATACGGGCGCGGCGCTGGGGCTCGTCGAGCGGGCACGCACGGGCGGTCTCGGCGACCTCGGGGTGCTCGTGCCGCCCCGGGGGAACGGCAAGCGGCCGTCGCGCCCGCCGCTCGTGGGTGCAGAACCGCTCTCGAGCCGTGTGAAGGCGCGGCCGGGCGGCGAGCGCGTGGTCGAACTACTCGCTGACGTCTGGCTCGCCGAGCCGAGCGACTTCGCTCGCGCGGAGAGCGGCGTCCTCGTGACACGAGAGGGGCATTGCTACGACGTCGAGCGGGGCGAGCTCTGGTTCTCCGGGGAGACGGCGGAAGCGGTCCTGCTCCAGCTCGACGCGCGCCGGCGGGGCCTCGCCAAGGAGGCCGAGGAGCTCGAGCGCAAGGCCGAGGACCTTCCCACCGAGGTGGCACCCGTTCCGCTTCAGCCGCTGGCCGCGCTTGCCGAGCGGCTGGCTGCCGCGCTGGCGGGAGCTGCCACGGCGGTGGAGCGGTTTGAGGCGCCCTTCCGCGCGCGGGTGGACGCGGGAGCCACGAAGGCCGGCGAGCTCGCCGCCGAGCTGCGCCGTCTGGGCGGCGAGGAGGCCGACGTGCGTCGCGTGACCGCCGAGGCCGGCGAGCGCGCGGGCGGGATCGACGTCGAGCGGGCGCGCCTGGAAGCCGAGGCGGCCGAGGCCCGGCGCCGGCTCGAGGAGGCGGGAGCCGAGCCCTCGGAGGGCGACGACCGCGAGGAGCTCGCCGCCAGGATCGAGCGGCTCGAGCGCCGCCGCGAGACTCTGGGCCAGGTCAACCCGCTCGCCAAGGAGGAGTACGAACGCGAGAAGGAGCGCCTGACCGAGCTGGCCGAGCAGCGTGCAGATCTCGAGGCCAGCCTGAAGGAGCTCGAGGAGCTGCGCACGGAGCTCGCCGAGACCGTCGAGCGCCGCTTCGACGAGACCTTCGCCGCGGTCAGCACCCACTTCGAGGAGGTCGCGTCCACGCTCTTTCCGGGTGGGCACGGGCGTCTGCGGCTCACAGAGCCGGACGATGAGGCGCCCGACGCAGAGCACGGCGTGGAGATCGAGCTGCGCCCGGTGGGCAAGCGTGTCACGCGCCTGTCGCTCCTCTCCGGCGGCGAGAAGGCGCTCGGAGCGATTTCGTTCCTCTTTGCGCTCTTCCTCGCCCGTCCGTGCCCCTTCTACCTCTTGGACGAGGTCGAGGCGGCGCTCGACGACGCCAACATCGGCCGCTTCGTCGAGTTGCTGCGTAGTTACTCCGAGCGGGCGCAGTTCATCGTCGTCACCCACCAGAAGAAGACCATGGAAGCCGCCGATATCCTCTACGGCGTGACCATGGGCGGCGACGGCGTCTCGCAGATCGTCTCGCGGCGCCTGCCGCGTGAAACTGCTCACGCTGCTGCGTGAGCCGTAGCTGGGCAGAGCTTCTCGGCGACGAAACCGGGGCAGACGCCGAGGAGTCGGAAGAGAGCTCAGGCCTGTTCTCGCGCCTGCGGGACTCGCTCGGCAAGAGCCGCCGCGCGCTGACCGAGCAGATCGCGGTCGCGGCCTTCGACCCCGGCGACTCGGCGTCGTGGGAGCGGCTCGAGGAGGCACTGATCGCAGCCGACGTCGGCGTCCCGGCCACCGCAGAGCTTGTCCTGCGGCTGGAGGCTCGTGGCGACGGCGCCGATCTCGGAACGGCCTTGCAGGAGGAGATTGCAGGGCTGCTGGGGGAGCCTGCGCGCCTGGACGTGGGAGCCCGGCCGAGCGTGATCCTCGTCGTCGGCGTCAACGGCACCGGCAAGACGACCACCATCGGCAAGCTCGCGGCCAAGCTCCACGAGCACGGGCGCAGCGTCCTCGTCGCGGCGGCCGACACCTTCAGGGCCGCAGCCGAGGAGCAGCTCGAGATCTGGGCACAGCGGGCGAACGCGGACTTCGTCGGCTCGGAGCGCGGCGGCGACCCGGCCGCCGTCGCGTTCGACGCCATCGCCGCAGCCGAGTCGCGCGGGCGCGACGTGGTCGTCGTGGACACGGCCGGCCGGCTGCACACGCAGGCGAACCTGATGGAGGAGCTTGCCAAGGTGCGCAGGGTGATCGGCCAGCGGCTCGAGGGCGCGCCGCACGAAACGCTGCTCGTGGTCGACGCCACCACGGGTCAGAACGGCCTGCAGCAGGCGCGCCTGTTCAGCCAGGCCGTGGACGTGACGGGGATCGCGCTGACCAAGCTGGACGGCTCCGCGAAGGGCGGGATCGCGATCGCGATCGCCCACGAGCTCGGCCTCCCGGTGAAGCTGATCGGGATCGGCGAGGGCATGGACGACCTGAGGCCGTTCGATCCCGCCGATTTTGCGCGCGCCCTGGTCGAGCCCTAGCGCTCGACGGCGAACGCGATGTTCACGGTCGTGCGGTACTGCGAGATGCGGTCGTTCTCGACGACGGCGCTCATCGAGACGACTTGCGCTCCCGAGATCCCGCGCAGCGTCTTGGCTGCCTCTTGCACGGCAGCGTCGGCAGCCTTGGCGAAGCTCTCCGGAGACGAGCCGATCAGCGTGATCACCTTGGCGGTGTCGGACATGTGATGCTCCTTTCGTTCGAGTTGGCTGCGCGACAGTAACGCCTGGCCTCAGGATTCTGAGCCGGAAAACCGCGGCGCTACACTGGCTGGCCGTGTTCGACACGCTTTCAGACCGGCTTCAGGGCGCTCTCGGCGACCTTCGCAAGCGAGGCCGACTCGATGACGAGGCGATCTCGCGCGCCATGCGCGAGATCCGGCTCGCGCTGCTCGAGGCCGACGTCAACTTCGAGGTCGTGAAGGACTTCGTCGGCCGGGTGCGCGAGCGCGCAGTCGGCGCAGACGTGCTCAAGAGCCTGACGCCGGGCCAGCAGGTGGTGAAGATCGTCCACGAGGAGCTGACCGCGCTGATGGGCGCGGGCGACTCCAAGCTCGCCTTCGCGGGACGGCCTCCGACCGTGATCCTGCTCGCCGGCCTCCAGGGCTCGGGAAAGACCACCGCGGCTGCCAAGCTCGGGCTGCTCCTGCGCAAGGAGGGTCGCAAGCCGGGGCTCGTCGCAGCGGACCTCCAGCGGCCCGCTGCGATCGACCAGCTCGAGCAGCTCGGTCGAGAGCTCCAGATGCCGGTCTTCAGCGAGGAGCGCGCGGATCCGGTCGCGGCGGCGCGGGAGGGGCTCGAACGCGCACGAGAGGAAGGGCTCGATACCGTCATCCTCGACACCGCGGGGCGCCTGCACGTGGACGAGCCGCTGATGGAGGAGCTCGCAGCCGTCCGCGACGCGACCCGGCCGACCAACGTCCTGCTCGTGCTGGACTCGATGACCGGCCAGGACGCGGTCCGGGTCGCAGAGGCCTTCGCCGAGCGCGTCGCGTTCGACGGCGTCGTCCTGACCAAGCTCGACGGCGACGCCCGCGGCGGGGCCGCGCTCTCGGTCAAGGCGGTCACCGGCAAGCCGATCAAGCTGATCTCCGTCGGCGAGAAGCTCGACCAGCTCGAGTACTTCCACCCCGACCGGATGGCCTCGCGGATCCTCGGCATGGGCGACGTGCTCAGCCTGATCGAGAAGGCCGAGGCCGCGGTCGAAGAGGACGAGCGCGACGACATGGAGAAGCGCCTGATGCAGGGCGAGTTCACCTTCGACGACTTCCTGCGCAGCTACAAGATGCTGCGCCGCATGGGGCCGCTCCAGAACGTGATCAAGCTGATCCCCGGCCTGGGCAAGCAGCTCGAGGGGCTCGACGAGGTGGACGACCGCCAGTTGGCGCGCGTCGAGGCGATCGTGCTCTCGATGACGCCGCAGGAGCGGAGCTTCCCGCACGTGATCGACGGCTCCCGCCGGAAGCGGATCGCGGCCGGCAGCGGCTCCGAGGTCGCGCAGGTGAACCAGCTGCTCGAGGCCCGCAAGCAGATGGCGAAGATGATGAAGCAGATGGGAAAAGGCAAGATGCCGACACTGCCGGGGCAGCCCCAGGTGCAGAATGGGCCTGCCCGCAAGTCCAAGAGCAAACGCAAGAAGAAATCGAGATCACGGAGGTAACCGTTTGGCCGTCAAGCTCAGGCTGACCCGAGTCGGGTCGAAGAAGAACCCCGTTTACCGCATCGTCGCGGCGGATTCACGCTCGCCACGCGACGGCAAGTTCCTCGAGATCGTGGGCCGCTACAACCCGCAGACCGACCCGTCCACGATCGACTTCGACGAGGAGAGGATCCGGCACTGGCTCTCGAAGGGAGCGCAGCCGAGCAACACGGTTCAGCGGCTGCTGAAGGCCAAGGAGTTCAGTGGCTGAAATCGTCGAGTACCTCGCCCGCCGGCTCGTGGACGCGCCCGACGCGGTCCGCGTCGAGCAGGTCGAGCGCGACGACGCGACCGTTCTCCAGCTGTGGGTCGCCCCCGACGACGTCGGCAAGGTGATCGGCCGCCAGGGCCGGATCGCACGGGCGCTGCGCACGGTCGTCCGCGCCTCGGCCGCGCGCGACGAGCGGCGCCTCATGCTCGAGATCATGGAGTGAGGCGTCGCTTGCGATGCCGTCGCGAGATGACCGGTCGATGCGCATGGGCGTCGGCCTGAGCCGCGTCTAGGTCATGCGCGTCGCGGCGCTCTACGACGTTCACGGCAACGTGCCGGCGCTGGAGGCGGTTCTCGGGGAGGTCGAGCGCGAGAATCCCGACGCGATCGTCTTCGGCGGTGACATCGCCAGCGGCCCCTTTCCTCAGGAGACGATCGAGCTCGTCCGCTCGCTCTCGGGTGCGCGATTCGTGCGCGGTAACGCCGATCGCTTCGAGTTGCCCGCGCCGGACCCTGAAGCAGAGGCAGCCGTCCGCTGGGTTCGAGAGCAACTCGACGACGAGGCGGTTGCCTGGCTCGCAGCCCTGCCCGAGACGGTCACCCTGGAGCTGGACGGCCTCGGACCGACCCTGTTCTGCCACGCGACGCCGAGGTCCGACCTCGAGATCGTGACCGAGGCCACGACGGACGAGAAGCTCCTCGAGCTGGTCGAGGGCGTGGACGAGGGAGTCATCGTCAGCGGCCACACGCACATGCAGCTCGACCGGCGCGTGGACGGTGTGCGCTGGGTCAACGCGGGCTCGATCGGCATGCCGTACGAGGGGGAGGTCGCCGCATTCTGGGCACTGCTCGGACCGGACGTCGAGCTCCGCCGCACGCCGATCGACGTGGAGCGGACGGCGGCGGCCATCCTCGAGAGCGGCTGGCCACGCGCCGAGGGTTTCGTCGAGGAAAACGTGCGCACCGCCGTCGGTCGAGAGGAGGTCGTGCCGTTGTTCGAGCGGATGGCCACGGAGCGCGGCGAGCGGTGAGCGACGAGCTCGTCCGCGTGGGGCGGGTTGGGAAGCAGCACGGCCTCGATGGCTCGTTCTTCGTCGAGCACGGCAGCGAGGACGAAGGGCGCTTCGCCGTCGGCACCACGCTGCACGTGGATGGCAAGCCGGCGAAGGTGCTCGGCTCGAAGCGCTCTCGCGGGCGCCCTGTGATCAGACTCGACCGAGACGCCGAGAGGGGCGCCGAGCTCGCGGTCCCGAAGAGCGAGCTACCGCCGCCGGAGGAGGGCTCTTACTACGAGTTCCAGCTCATCGGCCTGGGGGTGGAGGAGGAGGGAGGCCGCCCGCTCGGTCGGGTCGCTGCCGTGCTGCCGGGCCCCGCGAACGACGTGCTCGAGCTCGACTCGGGCCTGCTGCTCCCGCTGGTCGAGGCCTGCGTGCGGCAGGTGGACCTCGGCGGGGGGCGAATCCTGATCGCACCCGGCTTTGCCCCGCCTAGCTAACCTGCCTTCCGGCCGTTCCTGTGCAGCTCGACGTCTTTACTCTCCTCCCTCACGCGTTCGCCTGGCTCACGGAGCAGCGGCCGGTCGCGGCTGTGCTCGGAGACGAGCTGCAGCTGCGCCTCCTCAACTACCGGGACTACACGCCGCTCAACTCCGGCCAGGTGGACGACGAGCCCTACGGAGGCGGCGCCGGCATGGTGCTGCGCGTGGACGTGGTCGCCTCGGCGCTGGAAGCGGTCTACGGCGCTGCGCCCGATCACCGCGTCGTCGCGCTCACCCCGCAGGGCCGGCAGCTGACCCAGGACGTCGTCGAGGAGCTTGCGCGTGAGGAGCGGCTGACGCTGCTTTCCTCGCGCTTCGAGGGCTTCGACGAACGCGTCGCGATGCACCTCGCGTCGGACGCGATCTCGATCGGCCCGTACGTCCTCTCCGGAGGCGAGCTGCCGGCGATGGTGCTCATGGACGCAGTCGCGAGACGGCTGCCCGGTGCGCTCGGCAGCGAGGAGTCAGGCCTCGTCGAGAGCTTCTCTCCGGAGTTGGAGGGCGGTCTTGAGTACCCTCACTACACGCGACCCGCCGAGTTTCGCGGCTGGCGCGTCCCCGACGTCCTCCTTTCGGGGGACCACAGGAGAATCGAAGAATGGCGGAAAGAGCAGAGCCGACTGCGAAGCGTCGGCAGATGACGAATCCCCTGGACCGGCTCACGGCCGGGCTGCCGCGCCCCTGGCGGATCGCGATCGACTGGGTCGTGACGATCGCCGGCGCAATCGGGATCGTGCTCGCGATCAAGGCCTGGGTGGTCAACCCCTACCGGATCCCGTCGTCGTCGATGGAGCCCACGCTGCATTGCGCCCGGCCGGGGCAGGGCTGCGAGGCGCGCCTCTCCGACCGCGTGCTGGCGAACCGCTTCATCTACCACTTCCGGAACCCGCATCGCGGCGAGATCGTGGTGTTCGACACTCCGCCGGCCGCGCAGGAAATGTGCGGTGCCAGCGGCACCTTCGTCAAGCGCCTCGTCGGGCTGCCGGGAGAGACGGTCACCGAGAAGCAGGGCGGATTTGTCTACATCAACGGCAAGCTGCTCAACGACTCGTACATCCAGAAGGACCGCCGCGCCCGCGACTCCACCACAGGCACGTGGAAGGTGCCGAAGGGCGACTACTTCTTCATGGGGGACAACCGCGATCAGTCGTGCGACTCGCGCCGCTGGGGCTCGGTTCCTCGCAAGCAGCTGATCGGCAAGGTCTTCGCGACCTACTGGCCGCCGAACCGGCTCGCGCTGCACACGATCCTGCCGGGCGCGCCGCTGCTCGGCTTCCTGCTCGTCGTCCCGCTGCGCCGTCGAAGGCGCTAGCATTCCGCCGCGGCCCGCGGGGCCTCTTTCTATGAACCGCGTGATCGAAAATCTCGAGCAGCGCCAGCTGCGCACCAATCTGCCGCCGTTCAAGGCGGGGGACAGCGTGCGCGTGCATTTCCAGGTGATCGAGGGCCAGCGGCGCCGCGTGCAGGTCTTCGAGGGCATCGTGCTCAAGCGCCAGGGCGCCGGCGCGCGGGAGACGTTCACCGTGCGCAAGCAGTCGTTCGGCGTCGGCGTCGAGCGGACGTTCCCGGTGCATTCGCCGAAGATCGAGCGCATCGAGGTGACCGCGATCGGCGACGTCAACCGCGCGAAGCTCTACTACCTGCGCGGGAAGGTCGGCAAGCGGGCCCGCGTCCGCGCGAAGCGTGGCGTCGTGCTGCCGGAGTCGGAGCTGCTCGTGGGCGCGATGCCGCCCGAGGGCGAGGCGGTGGACGAGGAGCTCGTTGCCGAGGCCGTCGAGGAGAGCGCGGAGCCCGAAGAGGCACCGGCTGAGCCAGAACCCGAAGCCGAAGCCCCTGAGCCGGAGCCCGAGCCCGAAGCGGCCGAGCCCGAACCGGTCAAGGAGTAACGAAAGAGCGACGAGCGCTGGGCGCCGGCTGAGCGCGGCGCTATCCTCGCGGCCGTGGCTCGTCGCACCGGCCGGAAGCTCCTCCAGTACGACCGCAAGCTCGGCGCGCGCTTCGTCGCGGGCGCAGACGAGGCAGGGCGGGGGCCGCTCGCGGGCCCGTTGCTGGTCGCGGGCGTCCTGCTCGACTACGCGCGGCTGCACGACCACGCCGTGCGTCCGCTGGCCTGCCTGAACGACTCGAAGCAGTGCAGCGAGGCCGAGCGCGAGGCGCTCTTCCGGGCCGTCATGGGCTGCGCGGAGCGCGTGGTCGTGCGCGCGGTGCCGCCGGGCCAGATCGACCGCGACGGGCTCCACCGCTCGAACCTTGCCGGCCTGCGTGCTGTCTTGACCGAGCTGACCCCGCCCGCCGAGGTGTGCCTCGTGGACGGCTTCCGCCTCGGGCCAACGGCACCCGAGCACAGCGCGGTCGTCGACGGCGACGAGAAGAGCGCCGCGATCGCCGCCGCCTCGATCGTCGCGAAGGTCACGCGCGACCGGATGATGCGGCGGATGGACGCCCTCTATCCGGCCTACGGCTTCCGCTCGCACGTCGGCTACATCACACCTCGCCATTCCGCCGTCGTGCGGGAGCTCGGCCCCTGTGAGATCCACCGTAGGTCGTTCCAAGCTCTCTGCTACGCCTAGCACCTCTGCCGCCGGCCGGGCGGCCGAACGGCGGGCGCTGTGGCACTACCGCCTGCGCGGCTACCGCGTCCTCGGCACGAACGTCTGGATCGGCGGCAACGAGCTCGACCTGGTGCTGCGCCGCGGCCGTCAGCTCGTCTTCTGCGAGGTGAAGGCGAAGGCGGGCGAGCGCTACGGCGACCCGTTCGAGATGGTCACCGCCGAGAAGCAGCGCCGCCTGCGCCGCGCCGCGGAGGCCTGGCTCGCCGCAAATCCGGAGCTGGCGGAGCTGGAGCCGAGGTTCGACGTGGTCGCGTTCCGCGGCGGCCGGCTGGAGCGCCTCGGGCAGGCGTTCTAGCGCCACCGTCGAACCGGGCGAGGCCATGGCCTCGACCCAGGACGCGCTTTACCGGCGCATCGATCTCGACCTTTCGTGGTCGGAGAGCGATCTCCCCGAGCGGGTTCGGACGAAGCACGTCCACCGGTTGCACCCCTACCTCGGGAAGTTCATCCCGCAGCTCGTCGAGGCGTTGCTGGCCCGGCACGTGCCTCGCGGCCGCGTGCTCGATCCGTTCGCCGGCTCCGGGACGACGCTTGTGCAGGCGCTCGAGTCGGGGCTCGACGCGGCGGGCTCTGACGTGGCGCCTTTCAACTGCCTGCTGATGCGCGTGAAGACGCGCGAGTACAACCCCTTCGTGCTCGAGTCGGAGCTGCGCGACGCCCTGGCGCGGCTCGAGGAGTTCGACGGGACGAAGCCGCAGGGAGCGATCTCGCGCTACCTGCGCGACTGGTACGCACCGCGCGCCGCGGCCGAGCTGCTGTTCTTCCGCGGGCTCGTCGATGACTACGAGCACGCGGATGTGCTGCGGGTCGTGCTCGCACGGGCGGCGCGCTCGGCCAGGCGCACGGCGCACTTCGACCTCGACTTCCCGCGAGCGCCGCAGCGGAGCGAGTACTGGTGCCACAAGCATCGCAAGACCTGCCGGCCCGTCGGCGAGGCTCGTCGCTTCCTGCGCCGCTACGCGCTCGACACGCTCGCGCGGGTGCGCGAGTTCTCGCGTGTGCGTGCGCGCGGGCGTCAAGCCGAGGTGCTGCACGGCGATGCTCGGGAGCTCGACTTCGGCGCATGCTTCGACGGCGTCGTCACCTCGCCGCCCTACCCGGGGCTGATCGACTACCACGAGCAGCACCGCTACGCGTACGAGCTGCTGGGTCTGGAGGAGTGCCGCGAGCTCGAGCTCGGCAAGGGCACGAGCAAGGCGGCGCTCGCGGCCTACAGCGACGGCATCGCGGCCGTGTTCGACAACGTGCGGCAGGCGCTGAAGCCCGGCGCGCCGGTCGTGATCGTGATCAACGACCGCCGTGAGCTCTACCCGGAGATCCTCGAGCGGGCAGGCCTGCGACTCGAGGAGCGCTACCGCCGGCATGTCAACCGGCGCACGGGCCGGCGCTCGGGCGAGTTCTACGAAGACATCCTGATCGCGCGCTAGCGGATTTTCGCTTTCGACACATTCCGGTTTCGGTTTAGCGCAACGTCGTTGCCTATCGTGACTACGTGCTTGCACGGACGGTCACGCATGCTCTTGTCGGCCTCGATGCTCGCCGGGTGGAGGTCGAGGCGCACCTCCAGCGGGGCCTGCCGGCGTTCGCGATCGTCGGGCTCGCCGACCGCGCCTGCCAGGAGGCGAAGGAACGGGTGCGGAGCGGGATCGCCTCGGCCGAGCTCGAGTGGCCACTGCGCCGGATCACCGTCAACCTCGCCCCTGCCGAGCTCCGGAAGGAGGGCTCGGGCTTCGACCTGCCGATCGCGCTGGCGGTGCTGGCGGCCTCGCGGCAGGTGCCGGCCGACGCGCTCGCTGGGCACGCCGCCGTCGGCGAGCTCGCTCTCGACGGGCGGCTGCGCCCGGTCGGCGGCGTCCTGGCGGCGGCAGAAGGGGCTCGTCAGGCCGGGCTGACGAGGCTCCTCTGCGCTGCGGGCTGCGCTGCGGAGGCGGCCCTTGCGGGGATCGAGCCGGTTCCGCTGCACCATCTCGCGGAGGCGGTCGACTACCTGCGGGGCGACTGGGTCCCGCCGCCGGTCGAGAAGATGTCGCTGAACGGGAGCCACCCGGAACCGGCTGGCCCGGACCTCGCGGACGTCCGGGGTCAGGAGCGGGCACGGCGCGCGCTGGAGCTGGCCGCGACCGGCGGGCACAACCTTCTGCTCGGCGGTCCGCCGGGAACGGGTAAGACGATGCTGGCGCGGCGTTTGCCGGGGATCCTGCCGCGGCTGCCGCCGGACCAGGCGCTCGAGATCACGAGGATCCATTCCGTGGCCGGGTTGCTGCCGCCGGAGCGGCCGCTGGTGAGCGTGCCGCCATTCCGGGCGCCGCACCACACCGCATCGGTCTCGGCGATCGTGGGCGGAGGCCCGAACCCGAGGCCCGGCGAAGCAAGCCTGGCGCATCACGGCGTCCTGTTCCTGGACGAGCTGGCCGAGTTCCCGCGGAACGCGCTGGAGGCGCTGCGCCAGCCGCTCGAGGACGGCGCGATCTCGATCGCGCGCGTTGGCGGCCGGATCGTCTTTCCGGCGCGTTTCCAGCTCGTCGCGACCATGAACCTCTGCCCTTGCGGGGCGCGGGGCGACCCGGCTGCCGAATGCTCGTGCTCGGCTGCGCGCCTTGCCGCATATCGCGACAAGCTGTCGCGGGCGCTGCTCGATCGCTTCGACCTGGTCGTCACGGTGCCGCGACCACGCGCGCGGGAGCTCGAGGCGGGGCCGGGGGAGGCGTCGGAGGCCGTGCGCGAGCGCGTGGCAGTGGCGCGCGAGCGGGCGTCCGCGGAGCCGCTCCGCCGCTCGAAGCAGGCAAACGAACTGCTGACCAGGGCCGTCGAGCGCTTGCCGCTCTCCGCTCGCGGCCGCGCGCGGGTGGCGCGTGTCGCCCGGACGGCGGCGCTGCTCGCGGGTCGGGACGAGGTGGGTGCCGAGCATGTCGCCGAGGCGCTTTCCTACCGCTCGCCGACGGAGCTGGGAACGCCATGAATGAGTTGGCCCTGGCGGCGTTCGCCGCCGAGACCGGCGAGCACGTCGTCAAGGAACCGCGCGAGCGGAGGTTCGAGCGGTTCCGGCGAGGCTTCGACGCGGGCGGCTATCTCGAGTCGCTGGCGGCGCGGGGCTTCCGGTTCGTCGGCCGGACCGACGCCGACTACCCGCCGCTCCTCCGCGAGTTGCACGACCCTCCGCCGGGGCTGTTCCTACGCGGAGCGGGAGGGGCAGAGCTCCTGCGCCGGTCCGCGGTCGCGATCGTGGGCGCTCGCGCCTGCTCGTCGTACGGCGCCCAGGTCGCACGCCTCTTGGGCCGGGAGCTGGCCTCCGCGGGCCTCGTCGTCCTCAGCGGCCTGGCCAGAGGCGTGGATGCAGAGGCGCATCGAGGAGCGCTGGAGGCGGGCGGGCTGACCGTGGCCATCCTCGGCTGCGGGGTAGACCGGGACTATCCGGCCGCGCACGCCCAGCTCGCGCGGCGAGTGTGCGAGCGGGGCCTCGTCGCTTCGGAGTACGCCCCGGGCGTGGAGCCGGCCCCGTGGAGGTTCCCGGCGCGGAATCGGATTGTCGCCGGCCTGGCTGCTGCGACAGTGATCGTCGAGGCTCGCGAGCGAAGCGGCGCTCTGATCACCGCCGACTTCGCGCTCGAGACAGGGCGGGAGGTCTTCGCCGTGCCTGGAGAAATCACGTCGTCGCTGTCAGCCGGCACCAACGCGCTGCTCAGGCTGGGCGCGACGCCGCTGACGAGCTCCGGCGATGTGCTCGAGGCGCTCGGGATCGTCCCGGTGGACGCGGCGCCAATCCAGCTCGGAGAGCACGCGGCAGCCGTGCTTGCCGAGCTGGCCAACGAGCCAGCCGGGGCCGACCAGCTCATCCGCGACACCGGGCTCGACGCGTCGGCCGTGGCGACGGCACTGGCCGAGCTCGAGCTGGCAGGCGCGGTTGCGGAGGCCGAAGGGCTGTACAGGGGGGTGAGGCGGCCGGGCTAGGATCGCGACATGGTGACGAGCTCCTACTGGCTCTCCGAGGAGGGCCCTGGCTTCCCCGATCGCGCGAGCCGGCCGGCGGGGCCGATCGACGTGGCGATCGTGGGCGGCGGGGTGACTGGCTGCGCATGTGCCCTCGCACTCGCGGAGGCGGGCCGGCGCGTCCGCGTCTACGAGGCTCGCGAGATCGCAGGCGGCGCGAGCGGACGCAACGGCGGCTTCGCGCTGCGCGGCGGCGCGCCGGCCTACGACGCCGCCCGCCACGACCTGGGGCCGGAGCGGGCAAGAGAGCTCTGGCGCCTGACGGAGCGCTATCTCGACCGGCTCGAGGAGCTGGCGGGCGACGCGTTCCGTCGAACGGGCAGCCTCCGCCTGGCCGCCGATCCCGGCGAGCGATCCGAGCTCGAGGCCGAGTACGAGGCGCTCAGTGAGGACGGCTTCGCGGTCGAGTGGCGAGACGAGCTCGCGGAGCCGCTCCGCGGCCGGTTCGACGGGGCGATCTTCCACCCACCGGATGGGTCGCTTCAGCCTGCCCGCTGGGTGCGACGGCTCGCGGCGCGAGCAGCCGAGGCCGGCGCCGAGCTGCGCGAGCACGAGCGCGTCGAGTCGCTCGACGAGCTCGAGGCCGACCACGTCGTGCTCGCAACCGATGGATACACGCAAGGCCTCCTGCCGGAGCTCGACGCGATCGTCAAGCCCACGCGGGGTCAGGTGCTCGTGACCGAGCCGCTCGAGCCGGCGCCTGTTCCCGTGCCCGCACTACGCCAGGCACGGCTACGACTACTGGCAGCAGACGCCGGAGGGACGGCTTGTCGCCGGGGGCTTCCGGGACAAAGCGCCCGACCACGAGCACACCGCCGAGGAGGAGGTGACGCCGCTCATCCAGGGCCATCTCGAACGCTTCGTGGCGGAGCTGCTCGGGGAGGCGCCGGAGATCACGCACCGTTGGGCAGGGATCTTCGGCGCGACCGAGGACCGCCTTCCGCTCGTCGGTCCGGTCCCCGGCCACGACAACGTCTGGGTCTCCTGCGGCTACTCGGGTCACGGCAACGTGCTCGGTCTCGCTTGCGGCGAGCTCGTCGCCGAGGCGATCCTCGGACGACCGTCACCCGGGCTCGAACTGTTCGAACCCTCGCGGCTGCTAGCTGTCTAACCCTCGTTGCCCGGCGCCGGCACCGTCTCGTCGGCCTGGAAGAGCGAGAACTCGTTGCCCTCGGTGTCGCGGCAGCGAGCGAACCAGCCGATGGTCGGAATTGGCTGCTTGTCGTCGGCCGAGCCGCCCAGCTCGCGCGCCTTCGTGATCGACGCATCGATGTCGGAGGTGCTGAAGTAGACGATCGGGCCCGTGCCCGTCTGATCCTCGGACGGGTAGATCGCTCCGCCCGGCTCGATTCCCTCGAGCATGTGGTACTCGACCGGGCCGGTCCATTCGCGGAACTTCCACCCGAACAACGACTTCCAGAACTCCTTCGCGCGGCCCGCGTCCTCGGCCGGCAACTCGAAGTGCACCAGCTGCCCTTCCATGTAGCGCCTCCTTCGCGTGGGAGCGCTCAGCCTACCTCGGTCTCGCGGGCGCTAGGCGGGCCGCTCAGAGGCGCCGGAGACGATGGCGGAGCAGCAGGAGATGGCTGTTACGATCGCCTCGGCGACGTCGACCAGCTTGTTGCCGTTGTGCTGCGAGTGGTCGCGCAGCATCTCGAAGGCACGATCGGCGTCGATCCCGTGCCGGGCCATCAGGATGCCCTTCGCCTGCTCGATCGAAGCGCGCCGCCCGAACGCGCCCTGTAGGCCGTGGTACTCCGCAAAGCGCTGCAGCGTGATGTCGATCGCGCTCTGCAGCTCCTCGGGGCTCGTGTCGATGATGTAGGCGAAGACACCGCGCTTGGCGGCCTCGCGAACGTAGGCGGGATCCTTGGCCGAGAGCAACGGCAACGGTGCGATGAGCTGGCTCGTACGTCGGTCGGTGCACCGGTGACGATCACAGGCTGATCGTCGGCAGGTCCAGCTCGTCGGCCCGCTCGATTGCTGCGAGCGCTACCGCGAGATCCTGAATGGCCAGGCCGGTCGAGTCGAAGGTGGTGATCTCGGCGTCGGATTGTCGTCCCGGGGCCGTGCCGGCCAGAACGTCGCCGAGTTGCGTGACGTGATCGCGCTTCAGCAGGCCGCGCTCGACCGAGTGCATCAGCTCTCCGGCATGGCTCGCCTGTTCCCAGTCGTCGCAGAAGATGTGCGTCCGGAGGACCTCCTCGACCGCCATCTCGGACTTACCCGGGCCGTCTGCGCCCATCAGGCTGACGTGCTGGCCCGCGCGCAGCGAGCCGGGCGGAAACAAGACCTCCTGGCCGGGGGTCATCGTCACGACGAGGTCGGCTTCGAGCGCGTCCTCCCGTGAGCCTGCGATCCCGGCGCCGAGCTCCGCGGCGGCCGCTCTCGCCCCTGACCGGGTCGACATCCCAGATCAGGACGTCGCGTCCCCTGGCGAGGAACGTCCGAGCAGCAGCGCGCCCGTTCACGCCCGCGCCAATGACCGCCGCGCTTCCTGCGTCGTGGCGCCCAAGTGTTTCCGCCGCCAGCACTGCCGCCGCCCCGGTGCGCAGCGCTGTCACCGCTCCCGCGTCCAGAACCGCCTTCAACACGCCGTTGGAGGCGTCGGACACCAGCACCAGCCCCATCACGGTCGGCAACCCCAGCTCGGGATTCCCCGGAAACGAGGTCACCCACTTCAGGGCCGCGTGACCGGCACCGAGGGCCGGCATGGCGCGAAAGTCACCCGCCGGATAGGCGGGCACGTACACCTTCGGCGGCATCGACCACTCGCCGCGTGCATAGGCGACGAATGCCTCTCGCACGGCCTCGAGCGCGCGCTCGGGCGAGACAGCGGCCTCGACGTCCCGGGCTGCGAAGAGCGGAACCACCGTCCTAGAGGCCCTTCACGTCTCCGATCAGCTTCGTGATCGAGTCCTTCGCGTCGCCGAAGAGCATCACCGTCTTCGGGTTGAAGAAGAGCGGGTTCTCGATCCCGGCGAAGCCCGGGCTCATGCTCCGCTTGAGCACGACCACGGTCTGCGCCTCGTCGACGTTCAGGATCGGCATTCCGTAGATCGGGCTGCCCTGGTTGTTGCGGGCGTCGGGGTTGACCACGTCGTTGGCGCCGACCACGAGCACGACATCGGTGCGGGAGAACTCCGGGTTGGCCTCGTCCATCTCCTTGAGCTGCGGGTAGGGGACGTTGGCCTCCGCGAGGAGCACGTTCATGTGACCCGGCATGCGGCCGGCCACGGGATGGATCGCGTAGGTCACCTCGACGCCCTTCTCCTCGAGCAGGTCGGCGAGCTGACGGACGTCGTGCTGCGCCTGCGCGACGGCGAGCCCGTAGCCGGGGACGACCACGACCTTGTCGCGCGTACGCGAGCATGACCGCGACGTCCTCGGCGGTCGCCGAGCGAACGGTGCCGCCGTCGCGTGTCTGCCGCCGCGGCCGCTGCGGCGGTGACCTGTCCGAAGGCGCCGAAGAGCACGTTCGCGATCGAGCGGTTCATCGCGCGGCTCATCATCAGCGTGAGCAGCGTTCCGGAGGCTCCGACGAGCATCCCCGCCACGATCAGGACGTTGTTCTCGAGCTCGAAGCCGGTCGCAGCGGCGGCGAGGCCGGTGAACGCGTTCAGGAGTGAGATCACGACCGGCATGTCCGCTCCGCCGATCGGCAGCACGAAGAGGACGCCGAAGACCGAGGCGCAGGCAAGCAGCACCCACATCAGCCACTGCTCCTCCGCGCCGGCGGCGATCGCGATCCCCGCGGCGAGGGCGCCACCGGCGACGAGCGCGTTCACGACCTGCTGGCCCGGGTACGTGATCGGCCGCCCCTGGATCAGCTCCTGGAGCTTGGCGAACGCGACCATCGAGCCCGCGAACGAGATGGATCCGATCAGCGCGGAGAGCATGATCGCGATCGCGATGTCCACCTTGAGGTGGCCGGGCAGTGGCGCCTGGCGGTGGAACTCGGCCCAGGAGACGAGGGCGGCCGCACCGCCGCCGACGCCGTTGAACAGCGCCACCATCTGCGGCATCGCAGTCATCTTCACGCGGCGGGCGGCAACCGCTCCGAAGCCGCCGCCGATGACCATGCCGAGCACGATCTCCCAGTAGCTGACGATCGAGCTCTGGGCGAAGGTGACCGCGATCGCGAGCAGCATCCCGGCGGCGCCGATCCAGTTCCCGATGCGGGCCTTGTCTGGCCGCGAGAGGAAGCTCAACGCGAGAATGAAGGCCACGATCGTGACCAGGTAGAGGAGGTCGGTTGTGGTACGGCTCACGGCTGCGGGTCGGCGCTGTGGTCATCGTCCTTGCGCCGGCCGCTCGGGCTTGCGCCGCTTGAACATCTCCAGCATCCGGTCGGTGACGACGAAGCCGCCGACCACGTTCGCCGAGGCGAGGATGACGGCGACGAACCCGATTACCCAGGTCAGCGTGTCCTTGTGCCCCTGGCCCATGACGACCATGGCTCCGACGATCACGATTCCGTGGATGGCGTTGGTGCCCGACATCAGCGGCGTGTGCAACAGCGTCGGCACCTTCGAGATCACCTCGAACCCGAGGAAGATCGCGAGCACGAGGATCGTGAGCTCGAAAACGAGCAGTTGGTCGTGGCTCATCGAACCAACCCCTCGAACGCCGTGCCCGAACGGGCCATGCCTGGAGAGACCACGTACCCCCCACCCAGGGTGGGGTGAACCGACCCGCCGCCCTCGCGGCTGACGGTACTCGTCGTTGGACTCACGTGTCTGTGACGCCTTCGTGAAGATCGTGTGCCTTTCCGTCATGCCGGCACTTCCTCCTTGCGGGTGACGCAGGCGCCGGCGGTGATCTCGTCCTCGAAGTCGAGCTCGAGCTCGCCCTCGGGCGCGAGGTGCTGAAGGAGGGCGGAGACGTTGCGCGCATAGAGCTGGCTTGCGTGGAACGGCATCGAGCTGGGCAGGTTCGTCGGCCCGATGATGGTCACGCCCTCGCGGACGACCTCCTCGCCGGGCTCGGTGAGCTCGCAGTTGCCGCCTGCCTCCGCTGCAAGATCGACGACGACCGAGCCGGGCCTCATCGCTGCGACGGCGCTCGCCGGGATGAGCCGTGGCGCGGCTCGGCCCGGGATGAGGGCGGTCGTGATCACCACGTCGAACTCGGGCAGGCGGGCCTCGAGCTCCTCCTGCTGGCGCCGCTGCTGCTCCTCGGAGAGCTCCTGCGCGTAACCACCCTCGGTTTCCTCCCCGACGACGCCGAGGTCCAGCCAGTTGGCGCCGAGGCTCTCGATCTGCTCTCGCACGACGGGGCGCACGTCGAAGCCTGTCACGACAGCCCCCAGGCGTCGCGCCGTCGCCACCGCCTGCAGCCCCGCGACGCCCGCCCCGAGAACGAGCACCTTCGCGGGTGCGACGGTCCCTGCGGCGGTCATCAGCATCGGGAAGAACTTCGGTAGCCGATCTGCCGCGATCAGCGTCGCCTTGTATCCGGAGACGGTGGCTTGCGAGGAGAGCGCATCCATCGGCTGCGCGCGCGTGATGCGCGGGATCGACTCCATCGCGAAGGCGGTGACGCCGCGGGCGGCGAGCCGTTCGATGCCTTTCGGATCCGTCAGTGGCTGGAGAAAGCCAATCAGCACCTGGCCCTCGCGGAGCCGAGCCACCTCCTCCTCGCTCGGGCTCTGGACCTTGGCGACGGCGTCGGCCTCGCCGTAGACGTCGTCCAAGACCCGGGCGCCTGCTTCGTCGTAGGCAGCGTCCGGGAAGGACGCCGCCTCGCCCGCCCCTCGCTCGATGAGGACCTCGAAGCCGCTCGTGACGAGACGGCCAGCGAGCTCGGGCACGAGTGCCACGCGTCGCTCGCCGGCGGCACGTTCTTTCGGCACCCCGACCCTCATGCGGCGCCAATGCTATTGCGCTTTCGACACCAACGCGTGCGCTTTCCGCGGATACGCTCGCCTCGGGGAGGAGGCCGGGCGAACCGTACTAAGGGACCAAGGGCCGCTTCCGGCCAGGGTCAGCCGCGACGGTGCGCCGCCGGAGCCGGGCTCTGCCCGGCGGAGGCTCACTACGACAAGACGGCCTCGAAGCCAACAGACGAACCGGCGGCTCCTGAAACGCCGGAGCCGAACTTCAGCGCGCGCAAGGAGGGGGCTCACGGGGGAACCAGGGGTTTCCCCGTGCTACCGCGCGAGCCCAGTAAAGAGTTCGATCGCCGATGGCCGGCCCGCTCGCGGAGATCGCGGACAGCTTCTTCAGACCCGCGGTCAACGATCTCGTTCCGTACGAGCCGGGGAAGCCCGTCGAGGAGGTTCAGCGGGAACTCGGGCTCGAGCGGGTGGTCAAGCTCGCGTCGAACGAGGGGCCGTTCGGGCCCTTCCCGGAGGCACGCGAGGCGATCGAGCGCTGCGCAGGCGAACTGAACCGTTATCCGGACGGAGGCGCCTTTCGGCTTCGGGCCGCACTCGCCGAGCGGCTCGACCTGCGCTTCGAGGAGGTCGCGCCTGGCGCGGGCTCCGATGGTCTCGTCGACTGCCTCAGCCAGGCGGCGCTCGAGCCTGGCGACGAGATCGTCTGCGGCTGGCCGTCGTTCCCGAGCTACGTAATCGACGCGCGCAAGTTCGGCGCCAAGGCGGTGACGGTCCCGCTGCGCGACGGTCGTTACGACCTCGAGGCGATGCTCGCTGCCATTACGCCGCGGACGAAGATCGTCTACGTCTGCCTGCCGAACAACCCGACAGGCACGACGAACACCCGCGCCGAGCTCGACGCCTACTTCGGCCAAGTCCCCGAAGACGTCGTCACCGTCCTCGATCAGGCCTACCTCGAGTACATCGACGACCCTGAGTATCCCGACGGCGTCGAGGAGTACCTCAAGCAAGGCCGACGCGTGGTCGTCCTGCGCACGTTCTCCAAGATCTACGGACTCGCCGGCTTGCGGGTCGGCTATGGGCTCGCCCCGGCGCCGATCGTGACCGCGATCGCCAAGGTGCGCCGCGCATTCGACATCACCACGCCCGCCCAGGAGGCTGCCCTCGCGAGCCTCGACTCGGCGCAGGAGCTCGAGCGGCGCCGGCGCATCAACGCGGAAGGGCGAGTGCAGCTCGACGGGATTCTGCGTGACCACGGGCTCGCGCCCGTCGGCCCAGCCGTGGCGAACTTCCTCTTCGTGGAGGTCGGCAACGACTCGCGCCCGTTCTTCGAGCAGCTCCTTCGCGAGGGTGTGATCGTCCGGCCTACCCACGGATTCGGCGCGCCGGGCGCCGTCCGCGTCACCGTCGGCACGCCTGATGAGCACGACCTGCTCGCGGCCGCGCTCGAGCGCGTCCTTCCGCGCGCAACTGCCTAACCCAAAAGGGGCACGGCCGAAAAACCCCTCGTTTGGGTGCCGACGACGGTGTTACCTTAGGTGAGCCGATGGGCCGCCCCCGTGTAGCAGGCACCCAGCTCGCTCTTCTCGGCCGTGAACCGAGTTTCCGCCGCCTGTTCCTGGCGACCCTGGGCTCCGGCGCCGGCACGTGGCTTGCGCTCGTCGCCCTCGAAGTTGACATCTGGACCAGGACGGAGTCCTCGGCCTGGGTGGCGGCGCTCCTGATCGCCGACCTGCTGCCGATGTTCGCGATCGGGCTGTTGGTCGGGCCGCTGATCGACCGGCTCTCGCGCCGTCGCCTGATGATCGGCTCCGACCTCGTTCGCTTCGGCGTCTTCGCGGCGCTGCCGTTCACGACGAGCGCGGTGCAGATCGTAGGGCTCGCGGCGATCGCCGGCATCGCGACCGGCTTCTTCCGGCCCGCGGTCTACGCGGGCCTGCCGAACCTCGTCAAGGACGACGACCTCCCGAGCGCGAACGCGCTCCTTCAGACGGTCGACAACCTGACCTGGGCCCTCGGCTCCCTCGCCGGTGGCGCGCTCGTCGCGGCCGCCGGCGTGGACGTCGCGTACTGGATCAACGCGTGCACATTCCTGATCTCCGTGGTTTTCCTCTGGCGGATCCCGCAAGGACTGCTGCAGGCCACCCTGGCGGCCAGTCGCGGGCATTGGCTCGACCTCAAGGATGGGTTCGCCCTGACGGTACGTTCGCGAGCGCTCCTGACCGTGCTGATCGCCTGGAACGTGGCCATGTTCTCGAACGCCGCCGTCAACGTGGCGGAGCCGCGCCTCGCGTTCCGCGCCTTCGACGCCGGCCAGTTTGGGCTGGGCCTGCTGATGGGCTGCTCCGGAATCGGGCTCGCGTTCGGCGCCTTCCAGGCGAGCTCCTGGATCGACCGGCGCGGGCTTCCGAACGTCTACGGGGCGTCGCTCGGGCTGATGGCCCTGGGCATCGGCCTGACGGCAATGGCGCCCAACGTCTGGGTCGCGGCCGCGTGCGTCGTGATCTCCGGCGCCGGGAACGGCGCGGCCGTCGTCTGCAACGCGCTCCTTGTCCAGCGCGGGGCGCCGGATGCGCTGCGGGGACGCGCGTTCGCCGTTCTGATGAGCTCGAACGTCGCCATGCTCACCCTCGGGATGATCGTCGCGGGCCACTTCACCGACATCGTCGGGCCGCGCTGGATCTGGGGCGCTGCCTCGATCGCCGCAGGGCTCGCGGGCGTTGTCGGGCTCGTGCTCGCCCGCGCCGCCTCCGGCAGTCCCGGCCTTCCGGAACGACGGCCGCTTCCCGCAGCCGCGGTCGAGCCCACCGCAGCGCGCTTGAGCATCTTGTCGTGGCAGCACGGCGTGACTTCACGCGGGAGTCGCTCGCTGCCGGCGTTCGCGCCGGCGACCGGCGCGCTCTCGCGCGGGCGATCACGCTCGTCGAGAACTCCGACCCGCTCGCCTACGAGGTCGTCCGCGACCTCTACCCGGAGACGGGACGCGCGTACGCCGTCGGGATCACCGGCCCTCCCGGGGTCGGCAAGTCGACCCTGATCAGCGCCCTCGTTCGGCACGTCCGCGACCAGGACCGCTCGGTCGGAGTCATCTCCGTCGATCCCTCGAGCCCGTTCACCCAGGGAGCGCTGCTCGGCGATCGCATCCGCCTGACCGATCACTTCCTCGACCCCGAGGTCTTCATCCGCTCGATGGGCACCCGCGGCCACCTCGGAGGGCTCGCGGAGTCGACGCTCCAGGCGCTGCTGGTGCTCGACGCGGGCGGCAAGGACCTCGTCTTCCTCGAGACGGTCGGCACGGGCCAGGGCGAGGTCGAGGTGATCGGGATCGCAGACACCGTCGTGCTCGTGTTGATGCCCGGCTCCGGCGACTCGATCCAGGCGCTGAAGGCCGGGATCATGGAGATCCCCGACGTGATCGCGATCAACAAGATGGATCACCCCGCCGCCAAGACGATGCTGAACGAGGTGCGCTCGGTCCTCTCTCTGGACAAGGAGCGGGCGTGGAAGCCGCCGATCGTGCTCACCGAGGCCATGCGCGCCGAGCACGTGCCGGAGCTCTGGGAGCAGGTCGAGGCACACCGCGCGTTTCTCGAGTCGGAAGGCCTGCTCGAGGAGCAGCGGCGCAAGAACCTCGCCGGCGAGGTCTTCGCGGTCGCCTCGGCCCGGGCGAAGGCGCACCTCGAGCGGGCGGTCGCGGACGATCCCGAGCTGCGGCGCCTGCTCGACGAGGTGCAGAGCCGCGAGCTCGACCCGCTGACGGCCGTCCGGGAGATACTGAGGAAGGTGTTCAAGCTCTCCGGTGCCTGACTTCAGTCTGGCTCCGGCGAACAGAGAAATGGCGACTAAGACCACCCCGAGCCTGGGCGACATCGAAGAGGCGCGAGCGCGGCTCGAGGGCGTCGTGCGCGTCACGCCGGTCTACGGCTCTGAGACGCTGTCGCGGATAACCGGGCGCAAGGTCGCGCTGAAGGCGGAGAACCTGCAGCGGACAGGCTCGTTCAAGATCCGCGGCGCCGTCAACAAGCTCGCGACGCTGACCGAGTCGGAGCGGCGTGCCGGCGTCGTCGCCGCGAGCGCCGGAAACCATGGGCAGGCGGTGGCATGGGCGGCGCGCGAGGCCGGCGTCAAGGCAACGGTGTTCATGCCCAAGGACGCGCCGATGGCCAAGGTCGAGCCGACGAAGAACTACGGCGCCAAAGCCGAGCTCACCGGCGGGACCTTCGAGGAGGCTCTGACCGCTGCGATGGCGTACGCGAAGTCCACCAGCGCCACGTTCGTCCACCCCTACGAAGACGAGAGAGTGATCGCCGGCCAGGGGACGATCGGGCTCGAGCTCGCCGAGCAGGTGCCGGACCTCGAGACCGTCGTGATCCCGGTTGGCGGCGGTGGGCTGTCCTCAGGGATCGCGCTGGCGCTGCGCGCGATCAAGCCCGACACCCGCATCGTCGGCGTGCAGGCGGGACTCGACGGGTGGACGATCGCCGACGGGATCGCCGTCAAGGAGGTCGGCGAACGGACCGGCCGGATCCTCGACGAGGTGCTCGACGACCTGATCAGCGTCACCGACGACGAGATCTGCCGCGCGATCGTGCTCCTGCTCGAGCGCTCGAAGCTCGTCGTCGAGGGCGCGGGGGCAGTTGCGGTGGCGGCGTTGCTCTCGGGCAAGGCCGGCGGTGAGGGGCCGGCGGTCGCGATCCTCTCCGGCGGCAACATCGACCCGACGGTGCTGATCTCGGTCATGCGGCACGGGCTCACCTCTGCGGGCCGCTACCTGGTCGTGCGCAGCCGCCTCCAGGACCGCCCGGGCGAGCTGATCAAGCTGCTCTCGCTGGTGGCCCGGGAGCATGCGAACGTCGTCTCGGTCGAGCATCACCGCGAGGGCATGGACGTGCCCGTCACCGAGAGCGAGATCGAGCTGACCCTGGCGATGCGCGACGAGCACCATTGCGCCGTGCTGCTCGAGACCCTGCGCAGCCTCGGCTACACGGTCGAGCGGATCAGGTAGCGCGGTGCTCGTCTGCGCGCAGTGCGGCCGCGAGAACGCGGACGACTCGCGTTTCTGTTCCGGTTGCGGCGCATCGCTGGCCGCTCCCGCGCCCGCCCAGCGTGAGGAGCGCAAGGTCGTCACGATTCTCTTTGCCGACCTCGTCGGCTTCACCTCACAGGCGGAGCAGCTCGACCCCGAGGATGTCCGCGCGACGCTCTCGCCGTACTACGCCCAACTCCGCGAAGAGCTGGAGCGCCACGGCGGGACCGTCGAGAAGTTCATCGGCGACGCGGTGATGGCGGTCTTCGGGGCGCCGGTGGCGCACGAGGACGATCCCGAGCGCGCCGTCCGCGCAGCGTTCGCGATTCGTGAGGCGATCATCGAGGACGGGCGGCTCCAGGTGCGCATCGCGGTGACGACGGGCGAGGCGCTCGTCACCCTCGACGCGCGCACGAGCGAGGGTGAGGGAATGGTCGCCGGCGACGTCGTCAACACGGCGGCGCGACTTCAGACGCGCAGCGCCCGTGAACGGCATCCTCGTCGACGAGAGCACGCAGCGCGCAACGCGCCAGGCGATCGACTACGGCGAGGCTCGAGCCCGTTGCCGCGAAGGGGAAGACGGAGCCGGTCCGCGTGTGGGAGGCGCGGGAAGCGCGCTCGCGCTTCGGCGTCGACGTCACTCAGGAAGGCGCTCCCCTCGTGGGGCGGCAGCGCGAGCTCGATTTCCTCACCGACGCCCTGACCCGGGCCAGAGAGGAGCGCGCGCCACAGCTCGTGACGGTCGTCGGCGTGCCGGGGATCGGCAAGAGCCGTCTCGTCTACGAGCTCTCGCGCGCGGTCGACGCCGATCCGGAGATCATCTACCTGGCGGCAGGGCCGCTCGCTCCCCTACGGCGACGGCGTGACGTACTGGGCCCTCGCCGAGATGGCGAAGGCGCAGGCGGGGATCTTCGAGACCGATACGCCGGAGGAGGCCGAGCGAAAGCTGGCCGAGGCCGTCTCCGCCCTGGGCGCAGACGACTCGGAACGAATGCTGGAGAACCTGCGCCCTCTGGTGGGCATCGTGGCCGAGGGAGAGGTCGGCGGAGACAAGCGGGCGGAGCGCTTCGCCGCCTGGCGGCAGTTCTTCGAGGCGCTCGCCGACCAGCGGCCGGCGGTGCTCGTCTTCGAGGACCTGCACTGGGCCGACGACGACCTGCTCGACTTCGTCGATCATCTGGTCGACTGGGGAGACCGGGGTGGCGCTGCTCGTCGTGTGCGTCACCCGTCCGGAGCTCCTCGAGCGGCGGCCGGGCTGGGGCGGCGGGAAGCCGAACGCCGTCACGTTGTCGGTCTCGCCGCTCTCCGACGAGGAGACTCGCACGTCTGCTGGCCGGCCTGCTCGATCGATCCGTGCTTCCGGCCGATCTGCAGGTGACGCTGCTCGCGCGCGCAGGCGGGAATCCGCTCTACGCAGAGCAGTTCGCGCGCCTGGTCGCCGAGACGCAGGCGGGACGCGGAGCTGCCCATGCCCGAGAACGTGCAAGGGATCATCGCGGCCCGCCTCGACGGGCTTTCCGTGGACGAGAAGCAGCTTCTTCAGGACGCGGCGGTGCTCGGGAAGGTCTTCTGGCTCGGCGCGGTCAGCGCGGTCGGAGGGCGCGAGCGGCGCGAGGCCGAGGAAGCCCTTCACGCGCTTGTGCGGAAGGAATTCGTGCGTCGCGAGCGTCGCTCGTCGGTCGGCGCCGACGAGGAATACGCCTTTCGGCACGTGCTCGTCCGGGACGTGGCCTACGCGCAGATTCCGCGGGCCGGTCGGGCCGAGCGTCACGAGCGGGCAGCCGGCTGGATCGAGCAACTCGGCCGGCCCGAGGATCACGCCGAGATGCTGGCGCATCACTACCTCGAGGCCCTTCGGCTCCGCCGAGCTTCCGGCCAGGAACCGGGGCCGGAGTTGCTCGAGCGCGCCCGGTTCGCCGCCCGCGATGCAGGCGACCGCGCGTTGGCGCTCGGGGCATTTCCCTCAGCCGCGCATCTGTACGAGGCGGCGCTCGAGCTCTGGCCTCTGGACGACGATCACCGTCCGGGGCTGCTGCTGGCCTACGCCCGCAGCCGCGTCGACGACGCAGCCCTCGACGACAGCGTGCTCGAGGAGGCTGCGCGCGGTCTCCTCTGGCCGGGAACGACGAGGCCTCAGCGGAGGCGAAGACGCTGCTGGCAGGGGTCTGGCTGGGCCGCGGTGATCGCGAAGAAGGCCGTCAGACAACTGGAGAGCGCCTTCAGCCTCGTCGAGGATCGCGGGCCTTCTCCGGAGAAGGCGTACGTGCTCCAGGAGCTGTCACGCATCACGATGATGGGCTCGGATTTCGAGCGGGCGATCGAGCTCGGATCGGAATCGCTGCGGCTGGCGGAGGAGCTCGGCCTCGACTCGGTGCGCTCCCGGAATCTGAACACCATCGGCGTGGCGAAGATTCAGATGGGTGACCTCGAGGGCTCGACGATCTCGAGCAGGCCGTTGTCGATCGCGGCCGCTGCCCACTCCCACGAGGAAGGTCCGGCGGCCGCGAACCTGACGTGGAGACCGCACTGCTCGGCGACGTGCGGCGGGCAGGCGAGCTGCACGAACAGACCCGCAGGATCGCCGACCGCCTCGGGCTCGACAGCTTCATCCGCTGGCAACGGGCGGAGCACACATTCCACTGTCACTGGGAGGGCCGCTGGGACGAGGCGTTCGCGACGGCGGATCAGTTCATCCGCGAGGTCGAGGCCGGCCAGGCGCATTACATGGAGGCACCTTGTCGCTACATCCGCGGGACGATTGGGTTGCGCGCGGGGCAACGTGACGGCTGCGCTCGCCGATGCACGACTGAGCCACGGAGTCGGCGCGCGGAGCCCGCGATCCGCAGACGCTCAATCCGTCCCTGGCGTTCGAAGCGCAGACGAGCTTGGCGGTCGGCGACCGTGAGTCGCGCGAGCACCTTCGCCGACGAGCTGCTCGACGCCTGGCGCTCCGACGGGGTTCCCCGGCACATGAGTCCGTAGGACGGTGCCTGGGCGTTCAGTGAGCTTGGTCGCGGCCGTGAGTTCGTCGAGGCGCTCGAGCGGGCGCGGGCTCAGACGCCATGGCATGAGGCGGCGCGTCTCGTCGTCGCCGGCGACCTGGCCGGGGCAGCCGAGCTCTATGCCGAGATCGGTTCCGTGCCGGACGAGGCGTACGCACGGCTGCGAGCCGCCGCGGCCTTCGTCGGGTCGGGCCGCCGCGTCGAGGCGGACGGTCAGCTCAGGCTCGCACTCCCGGTGCTTGCGCAAGTTGGGTGCGACTGCCTGGGCCGCCGAGGCCGAGGCGCTGCTGGCCGAGTCAGCCTGAGCCGCCGCAGCGGCGGAAGGCGGTGACCGTGTTGCCGCGCGCCTCCCAATCGTCCACGCCGCTGTCCAGCACGGGGCGCGCGCGGACACCCTCGGCCGCGAGCGCGCTGGCGGCGACGGCAGCCCGGGCGCCACTCGAGCAGACGGTCACGACCAGCCGCCCGTTCTCGAGCTCGTCGCGGTAGGCGCGCACGAGCCGGTAGGGGATATGCCGGCTGCCGGGGATGTAGCCCTCGTCCCGCTCGTCCTTCTCCCGCACGTCGAGCAGCTCGACCGCATCTTCGGCCAGCAGCGTCTCGAGCTCGTCGAGGCCGATCGGATCGAGCCGCTCCGGGGTCTCCAGGTCGAGCAGGTAGCCCCTGACGTCGAGCAGCCCGACCGCCCGCAGCCGCTCAGCCGCGAGCGCGGCCTGCTCGCGCGAGGAGGCGTGCAGCGAGATCGGCTGCTCCGCATCGAGCATGAAGCCGGACTTCGTGCCGAAGGAGGGCCCGTCGACGGGGACGTTGAGCGCGCCCGGAGCGTGCCCGTCCGAATAGGCGTGCGCGGGCCGCACGTCGAGCAGTTGGCCCTGCACGGACTCCAGCGGCTCGAGCGGCGCCGGCGCGCCGAGGAACGGGCCGCGGTTCAGCGCGACCACACGTTCAACAGTGGGCGGCCGCGGCGACGAGATCGAAGCTGACGCGGCAACGAACTCCTGCTGGCTCGAGTGAGCGAGCGCGTGGTTCGTGCGACGCTCCGCCGCGACGGTGGAGGTGCGGTCGGAGCTGATGCCGCTCGCGCAGAGCGAGCCGCCGGTGTGCCCGGGGTCGACCTCGGTGTCGCCCGGCAGGTCGACCAGGCGCTGCAGCGAGCGGTAGAGGTCCTCCGCGCCCTCGCGCGCCTCGATCGCCAGGTCGGGCCGAGCAGCGTCGCCGATCAGGAGCGAATCGCCGGTCAGGAGGTGCCCCTCGACGAGGTAGCAGCAGTGCTCGGGGCGGTGGCCGGGTGTGTGCAGGACGCGAATCGCGAGCGAGCCGACCTTGACATCCTGTCCGTCCTCGACGGGATCGAATGGAAAGGCCGGCTCGGCGAGGGGATGAATGCTCACCGCCGCGCCGTGCTCGAGCGCCAATCGGCCGTGCCCGGAGACGTGGTCGGCATGCGTGTGGGTCTCGAGCACGCGCACGATCCGCACGCCTGCCCGTTCGGCCTCCTCGAGGTAGGGCTCGATCGCGTAAGCGGGATCCACGAGCACCGCCTCGCCGGCTGCCTCGTCGCCGATCAGGTAGGACGCGCAGCCGAGGTCATCGTCCACAAACTGTCGGAACAGCACGTCTCCACGACGTTACCAATGTCCGCCGCTAGCTTTCTTGAAGTGAGCAGGGGAACACAGCGCGCCCTGGTCGGCGCCGGAGCAGTGCTCGTGGCCGGGCTCGTCGCCGGTGCGGTGGCATTGACGCGGCTGGATTCCGGCCACGGCTCGCTGGTCGAGACACCCCGAGTGAAGCCGGCGGAGGCCATAGCGCCTCCGCCACCGGGCGCGCTGGTGCTGGGGCAGGAGGCCGGGACCCGCGCGGTCGCGCTGGCGGTCGGGCAGGGAGCGCGACCGACGCTGACGGCGACGGTGCTCGGCTCGAGCGGCGATGCGGCGTCGGGGCTGCCCCTCTCGTTTCGCGTGGGAGCCGCTTCGCTTCTGGCACGGTCCTGCGGGCCCGGTTGCTACACGGCCTCGGCGCCTCGGGGTGCGTTGCGTCGCGTCGCGGTCGTCTTGCCCGGCCGGGACGTCGTGTTCGTGATTCCACCGAAACCGCGACCTGCGGCCGGAATCGTCGCCCGGGCAGCGCGCGTCTTCAGCGGTCTCTCGAGCCTCGTCTACGTCGAGTCGCTCCGCTCGGGCCCGAAGGGCGGCCTGCTCACCACCTGGCGCCTCAAGGCGCCGAGTGAGGTCACCTACGACATCCGCGGCGGCGCGTCGGCGGTGATCATCGGGCAACGGCGCTGGGACCGCGACCGGCCCGGCGCTCCCTGGCGGCGCTCGGAGCAGATCCCTGCGCTCCGCGTGCCGCAGCCGAGCTGGGGCCACGTCGCGGTGAACGCGCACGTTCTCGGCACGCGGCCGGGTCGCCGGCCGGCCGGTCTGGATCGTTTCCTTCGCGAACCCGACCACGCCGGCCTGGTTCACCGCCTGGATCGACCGCCGCACCTACCGCACGCTGCGCCTGCGCATGACCGCGGCGGCGCACTTCATGCGCCATCGCTACCTCGAGTTCGACCGGCCGCTCACGATTCGGCCGCCGCGCTAGACCGTCCGGCGGATCGCCTCGAGCACGACGAACCAGGCGACCGCCGCTGCCGCGAGGGCGACGAGCGCGAGCAGTAGGCGCGCCCGCACGTTCATCCGGAAGCCTTGTCGAGGAGCGTGACGACGAACGGCTGCGCGCCCGGCGGGGTCACCTCGAACTGGACTGCCCAATGGCCGACCATCACGAGCGCGGGCGCGGACTTCACGAACACCCCGGGCTTGCGCTCGGGGAAGCGGAAGCTCTGCTCTCCCATCTCCATGTCGAGCATCTCGAAGCGGCTCACGACCTCGGCCCCGCGCACGGGCTTCCCGCCGCGGGTGATCGCCACCGAGAACGTGTTCGGCAGTGCCGCGCGGTTCGGCGACACGCCGACGCGGACCCGGTACGGACCCTTCGCGACCACCTCCGAGACGGGGCCAGGACCAACGCGGGCCGCGATGTCTTTCACCCGGGCGAGCGCGCTGGCCGGCGGCGCGAGGCTCGTCAGCACCGCCGCCGCGAACAAGGCCGCGGCGACGAGGACGATCTCTCCCTGAACCAGGCGCCGTAGCAGCACGGCCGCGCCCGGCCCGAGCGCCGGCCGCGCGCCGGCCGCCTGGAGCCGCGGCTTGGTGCGCGCGAGGTTGACGCCGGCAAGCAGGAGCGCCGCGAACAAGAGCACGATCTTCACGAGCAGCGCCTTGCCGTACGAGGTCTGCCAGAGCGTCGCGAGGGTGGGGAGCTCGAGAAACGAGGAGCCGATCCCGGTCCCGATCAGCACGAGCACCGAGCAGAACGCCACTGCCGAAAACCGGGGCACCACGTGCGCCAGCGCGGCGATTCGCCTCTCGGCTCCGACCGAGACCCAGAGGACGACGAGCCCGATCAGGCCGCCGAGCCAGATCGAGGCGGCGCCCAGGTGCGCCACGTCGAGCGGGAGCGCCAGCCCGCGTGGCGCCTTTTGACCGGCGTGACCGGCCAGCGCGGGCAGAACCAGCGCCGCCCCACCGGCGAGCAGCGCGGCCGGGAGTGCGAGGAGCTCGACGACCGAGCGCTGCTCCCGTTCCGGCCGGTCGAGGTAGAGGGCGACGAGGGCGGCGAGGCCGAAGAGCGCCAGCACGAGCTCGAGATCCAGGAAGTCGCGGCCGAAACCGGACGCCCTCGCGGCCGGGACGATCGCTCCGAGGTCGAACGCCGAGCGCAGCGTGAACTGCGCCGTTGCCAGCACGACGTAGACGGGAACCGCCACGACTGCGACGCCGAGCGCGACTCCGAAGGCCACCGAGAGCGGCCGCAGCGAGCAGCCCGGGACGACCCGCACCACCGGACGGGCGATCACGGCTCTCAGCACGAACAGGCCGAGGGCGCTCAGCAGCGACAGGAACACCACCCAGCGCGAGACGAGCAGCCGCGTCGTCGTCGCGGTCTCGCTCAGCGAGGGCACGCGGAACTGCGGCGGCGGCCCGGGGTTCGGCCCGACCGCGAAGGTGAAGGCGCCGCGCACCGGGTGCCCGTCCGCCGAGATCACGCGCCAGAAGACGAGGTACCAGCCCTCCGGCACGCGCTTGAGCGGCGCGAGCAGCGTCTGCGCCGCCCCAGGCGCGCTCCGCGGCGGGCCCGCCGTCACCTGGTTGCCGCCCGCGTCGGTGACCGAGACGATCGCGAAGCGCGCCTCGACCGGCTCGGTGAAGCTCAGCAACACCCGCGACGGAGGCGCGTTCACGGTCCTGCTCGCCGAGGGCTCGGTCCGTACGAGCCCCGCATGGCTCCAGGCGGCCGCGGGCAGCGCGAGGGCCGCCGCGGCCGCCAGAGCGAGCAGGGCACCCCGCCTCACGCGACCGGCCGTCCCCTGGTCGCCAGTCCGACGATCCCGAGCAGGACGCCGATCCCACCGACGATCAGCGCGACGATGGTGAGCGTCGAGCTCGAACCCCCGAAGGAGGAGACTCCTTCGATCACGGGCGCCGGTGTGTCCGAGCTCTCGGAACCGGTCCAGTCGACGACTTCGCCGTTCGAGTAGGTCTGCCGAACGTGGACGGCATACGACTTCGCCGAGTCGAGGCTGCCGACGAACCGGAAGACCGCCAGGTGCTCCGTCGGGACGCTGCCGCCCGACCACGTCACCTGCTTGATCACCTTCTCTTCGCCCGACCCCTGCGTCGTCTCTTCCCGCTTCCAGCCGGGGGAGTCCTCGAAGGAGAAGATCGAGAGCCCATCCGGCGCCGTCAGCTCGACGGCGGTCGTGGTCACGCCTTCCTTCTCGGTCGGCACGGTGAGCGTGAACTCCTGGCTGGCCTTCGCCTTCGCCACGGCGGGGCTCAGGCCGGCGTGGGCGTACGCTCCCGCGGCAAACGTGAGTGTGGCCACGGCCGTGGCCGCGGCGACAACTGCCTGTCTCATGTGACTCCTTTCGCTTCGTCGTTGACCGGAGCTAGGCCGGCAACGGCGGAGCGCGAGGCCGCGCGCGAAGAGGCCGCGGCGCGGGGGAGAGTCGGTGCTGAAGCGGAAGCCAGGCGATCTGTGGCGAGGCAAGCGCGATGCGGGGCCGGAGCAGCGCGCGAACCGTCGCTCGCAGCCAGGCGTGCAGGTGCGCGGCCGCCTCGGCGAGCGCGGCGGCGAGCAGCGCGAGGGCCGCCAGCAGCGGCAGCGCGTTCCTGTGCACGGGGCCGAGCAGACACGAGAGCCCGTGGAACCCGAGCCCGGCCCGCCAGTGCACGTACGACTCGAGCAGCGCGAACCCGAGCGAGCCCGCGACCGAGAGCGCGACCGCCCGCAGCGCCAGGCGGCGCAGGCGGAGCCGAGGCAGCTCGCGCTCGGGACGCAGCCGCTGGCGCTCGCGCACGCCGACCGCAGCCAGCCAGACGACCGCGACGGAGATCGCTGCCGCGAGCCCGAGCGAGATCACCGTCACGACCACGACCGAAGGCCCGCCGGCCGAGGCTTCGAACCGGGTCGTCAGCGGGCTCGCCGGCGCGAGCGCGTAGGTGAGCCAGCGCGCCGCGAGCACGAGCAGCGCGACGGGGCCGAGCCAGAGGAGGCCGCGTGCTCTCATCGCACGCGCAGGGTAAAGGGCGCGGTGATCACGCGGCCGCCGGTCTGGAACTGCAGGAACAGCCGCCAGTTGCCCGCGACCGGTAGGAGCACGCCCACGCGCACGTGTGCCCGGCGCGGTCGGGCGGCCGACGACCTTCGCCCCGCCCAGGATGCTCGTGCACCCCGGCGTCGTGGCGCCGCAAACGTGGGTGTGGAAGTAGTCGAGCGAGCCCGCTCGGAAGAAGATCGCGTGCGCGAGGGCGCCGAACCAGGGCGTGAACCGGGCCGGCCGGCCCTTCGGGTCGGTCACCGTGGCGGTGAAGAAGGCGGCCTCGATCGCGTGCAGGCGCCGTGGGCCGGAGAGCGTGACGCGGTAGCCGTCACGGGTCACGACCCGGTCGAACGGCGGCAGCTGCTGCGCGCGGTACGAGCCGGCGACACGAAGGTCCCGGTGCAGCTGGAAGTTGCGCGCGCTCGCCGGATAGGCGTCCACGAGCACGCGGTAGGGGCCGGGGCTCGGGAACCTGATCGTCTCCTCGATCAGCCCGCCGGGCCCGATCGGCGGGTGGCGGTGGATCAGGACGCTGAGGTCGCGCCGCACGACGATCAGGTGCACGCCGGTGTGCGGGCCGGGCCCTCGCTTGTACGCGGTGAGAGGTTCACCTGAGGGCTGCTTGATCGTGAAGGAGAGCCGGACGGCGCCGGGCTTCGCCACCTGGAGCGGCTGGAAGCCGGCGAGCTCGTAGGTGCGGGCGGGAGCGATCGTCGGGACGCTCGGCTGCGACGAGGAGCAGCCCGCGACGAGGAGCGCGCAGCAGGCGAGCAGGGCCAGGCGAAAACGCGCCATCTGCAGGCAGGATCACGACGCGTACGAGGCCATGTCAAACGAGAGGTGTCCGTTAACCTGACGCCGCCGTGCCGAGCGCCCACCTGACCGCGACCTGGGAGACGCCGCCGATGGTCCTGATCGGCGCGGCCCTGGCGCTCGTGCTCTTCGTCCAGGCCTTCGTGCGCCTCCGCCGGCGGCGTGCCGAGCACGCGCCGTGGACGCGGGCGCTGCTCTTCGCGGCGGGCCTGGCGCTGCTCGTCGTGCCGCTCGTCTCGCCGCTCGACCACGTCGGCGACGAGCAGCTGCTCTCGGCGCACATGCTCCAGCACGTCCTGATCGGCGACGCTGCGCCCGCGTTGCTCGTGACCGCCGTGCGCGGGCCGCTCCTCTTCTTCCTGCTTCCGCCGGTGCTTTTGCGCCCGCTTGCCGCGTTCCGCCCGTTGCGCGCGTTCCTCTCGGTCTTGCTGCGGCCGCTCGTCAGCCTCGGCCTCTGGGCGGTGGCGATGGTCGCCTGGCACGTGCCCGCTGCGTACGACTACGCCGCGGCGCACCCGCTCGTGCACGACCTCGAGCACCTGAGCTTCGTCGTCGCGGGCATCCTCGCCTGGACGCAGCTCGTCGATCCCGCGCGGCATGGTGCCCTCCGCCGCCCGCAGCGTGTCTTCTTCGCGCTGGCGATGCTCGCACTGGCGCAACCGCTCGTGGACGTGCTGCTCTTCAGCTCGGGCGCGGCCTATCCGCGCTACGCCGCGCAGCCCGACCGCCTCTTCGGGCTCTCGCCGCTGACCGACCAGCGGCTCGCGGGCGTGGTGATGATGGTCGAGCAGCTGCTGACACTCGGGATCTGCGTGGCGCTCCTGCTTCGGCCCTACCTGAAGGAGCGGCGCGGCCGTCTCCGCGGGCCGGCGCTGCCGCACGGGTCGCGGTGAACGCTCCCGCAGCGAGCTCCTTCAGCTTCGAGCCGCTCTTTCTAGCGTTGGCCATCGGCGCCGTCTACGGCTACGTGCGACTTGCGAGGACCGTCGAGCGGCCGAGCCGAGGACGCACGGCGCTCTTCGTGCTCGGGGCTCTGCTGATCGCCACCTCGCTCAACTCACCGCTCGAGACGATCGCCGTCCACTACCTGCTCGTCATTCACCTGCTCCAGAACGTGATGATCGCCGACTGGGCGCCGCCGCTACTCGTGCTGGGCCTGACCCCGGCGATGCGCGCCGCCCTCGCGGCCCGGGGAGGGGGGACGCTGGCGTTCCTCACGCGCCCGCGCGTGGCGCTGCCCCTCTGGCTGGCCGTCTGGTACGGCGTGCACCTGCCGGCCTTCTACGACTACGCGCTGCGCCACCCGCTGCTCCTGAACGTCGAGCACGCGGCCTTGATCTTCGCCGGGCTCGTGTTCTGGTGGCCGGTGTTCTCAGACGAGCCGCACCGGCTCTCGACCGCGGTGCGGCTCGTGTACCTCGGCGTGGCGTACGCCGGCTCGGCCTTCCTCTCGCTCGCTCTGATCTTCTCGGCGCGCGCCTTCTACGGCTTCTACGAGGCGGCGCCTCGCCTCTGGGGCCTGTCTCCGCAGAAGGATCAGAACCTCGGCGGGATCCTGATGAACGGGGAGCAGATGGCGGTCTTCTTCGTCGCGATGTCCTACTTCCTGCTGCGGCTGCTCTCGGAGGAGGAGGAATCGCAGCAGGCTCTCGAGGGCCGGTGAGACGCGCCGCCATCCTCGCGGCGCTCGTCGTCGCGCTCCTTGTCGTTCCCGCAGCTCAGGCCAACGGCGACCCCGCCAGCGACGTTCTCATCACCGAGCAGGTCTTCATCCCCTTCGAGGCGCCGATCTCCAAGTCCGCCTCGGAGGAGTTGACGAAGACCGTCGCGGCGGCGAACAAGCGGGGCTACAAGATCCGCGTCGCGGTGATCGCCTTCACCGGCGACCTCGGCACTGCAATCAGCCTCTGGGGCCATCCGCAGGCCTACGCGAAGTTCCTCGGCAGCGAGCTCGCGTTCGCCTACTCGGACCGGCTGCTCGTGGCGATGCCGGCCGGCTTCGGCTTCTACCGAGGCAAGAAGCCCGTGGCAGAGGAGCAGCGTGTGCTGGCCAAGCTCCGGACGGGCAAGACGCCCACTGCGCTGACCGAGTCGGCCACCCAGGCCGTGCGTGCGCTCGCAGCGGAGCACGGGATCGTGCTGCCGAAGGTCTCGAGCGGGAGCACCGTCTGGCGCGACCGGGTGATCATCGGCGCGATCGTGCTGCTCGGGCTGCTGGTGGTCTTCGTCCCGGCGCGGAAGGTCAGAGGCCGAGGTGGCGAGCAATGACCATCCGTTGGACTTCGTTGGTGCCCTCGCCGATCTCCAGGATCTTCTGGTCGCGGTAGAGGCGCGAGATCGGCGACTCCTCCATGAAGCCGTAGCCGCCGTGGATCTGCAGCGACGCGTTCGCCGCGCGATGTGAGAGCTCGCCGGTGTAGAGCTTGGCCATCGCGGCCTCCTTGGCGAACTCGCGGCCCTCGTCCTTGAGCCAGGCCGCCTTGTAGGTGAGTGCGCGGCCGGCCTCGATCTCGACGGCCATGTCGGCCAGGGCGAACTGCACCGCCTGGAACTGCACGATCGGCTTGCCGAACTGCTCGCGCTCCTTCGCGTAGGCGACGGCGAGGTCGTAGGCGCCCTGGGCGAGCCCGACGCCCATCGCGGCCACCGAGATGCGCCCGCCGTCGAGGATCTCGAGGAACTGCCGGAAGCCCTTGCCGCGCTCGCCGAGCAGGTTCTCCTCCGGAACCGCGACGTCCTTGAACGAGAGCTCGCGCGTGTCGGAGGCGCGCCAGCCGAGCTTCTCCATCGGCGCCGAGATCTCGTAGCCGGGGGCGCCGTTCGGGACGATCAGGTTCGAGATCTCGTCCTCGCCGGTGCGGGCGGTGATCGTCACGCACGAGGTGATGTCGGTGCCGGCATTGGTGATGAAGATCTTCGAGCCGTTGATCACCCACTGCCCGTCGCGCAGCTCGGCGGTGGTGCGGGCGTTGGCGGCGTCGGAACCAGCGCCGGGCTCGGTCAGCCCGAACGCGGCGAGCTTCTTGCCGGAGGTGAGGTCGGGCAGCCACTGCTGCTTCTGCTCCTCGGTGCCGTAGAGGAAGATCGGCATCGTCCCGAGCGAGGTGTGCGCGGCCATTGTGATCGCCACCGACGAGTCGATCCGCGTCAACTCTTCGACGGCGATCGCGTAGGAGAGCGTGTCTGCGCCGGCGCCGCCGTACTCCTCCGGGAAGGGCATGCCCATCAGCCCGAGCTCGGCCAGCTCCGCGACGAGCTCGTAGGGGAAACGGTGCTCGCGGTCGAGCTCCTCGGCGACCGGTGCGACGCGCTGCTCTGCGAACTCGCGAACGGTCGAGCGAACGAGCTCGTGCTCGGGCGAGAGGTCGAAGTTCACTCGGACAGACGGGTGGCGAGCTCGACGATCAGGCGCACGCCGTAGCCGGTGCCGCCGCGCTGGGTGAGGTAGTCGCCGCGGGAGCGCTCGAAGAAGGCGGGGCCGGCGATGTCAGCGTGCGCCCAGGGGCCCTCGCCCGCGAACTCCTGCAGGAACTCCGCCGCGAGCACCGCGCCGGCCTGGCGCAGGTCGGAGGAGTTCTTCAGGTCGGCGAAGACCGAGTCCACGTAGCGGCGGTAGCGCGGGTGCATCGGGAACGGCCAGGCGTGGTCGCCGCTCGCCTCGCCGGCCGCGACGACCTGGTCGCGCCAGTCGTCCTCGTTGGCGAAGATCCCGGCGTAGAGGTCGCCGAGCGCGACCTCCATCGCCCCGGTCAGCGTGGCGAGGTCGAGGATGTGCGTGGCGCCCTGCTCGCGCGCATACCAGAGCGCATCGGCGAGCACGAGCCGGCCCTCGGCGTCGGTGTTGGTCACCTCGATCGTCTTGCCGTTCGCCGCGGTGAGGATGTCGCCCGGCCGGTAGGCGTGGCCGCCGGGCATGTTCTCGCAGGCGGCAGCGACCGTGAGCACGCGGATCGGCAGGCCGAGGTCGGCGATCGCGCCCGTTGCCTCGATCACCGCCGCGCCGCCGGCCATGTCGCCCTTCATGTCCTCCATGTGCAGCGCCGGCTTGAGCGAGAGGCCGCCGGTGTCGAAGGTGATCGCCTTCCCGACGAGGCCGAGCACGAGCTCCGGCTTGGTCGGGCTCGGCGGCTCGTAGCGCATCACGATCAGGCGCGGCGGGTTGTGGCTCGCCTTCGCGACGGCAGCGAACGCGCCCATGCCTTGCTCGCCGATCTCCTCCGGGCCTAGCGCTTCGGCCTCGAGGTGCTCGAGACGAGGAGGCGATCTCGGCGGCCCGAGCGGCGAGATGCTCCGGTGTCGCCTCGTTGGCGGGGCTGTTGACGAGGTCGCGAGCGCGGTTCGTCCACTCCGCGATCTGGAGCGCGCGCGCGGCGGCTTCCGCCAGGCCGTCCGCCTCGCCGCAGAGCACGAGCGTCTCGAGCTTCGAGCGGTTCTCGTCGTCGTGCTTCCAGCGTGCCGGGTCGTAGGCGCCGAGGAGCGTGCCTTCGACGAGCGCGCGCGCCTGCTCGTTCGCCGAGAGTGGCAGCGAGTCGTCGATCACCCAGGCGATGCTCACGGCGAACTCGCCGGACCGGCGCGCAACCGCGGCGGCGGCGGTGCGCAGCGTGTCTGCGCTCACGTCTTCGGGCTTGCCGATCCCGACCGCCGCGACACGCCGTGACTTCAGCTTTCCGTCGACGTGAACGAGGCTTGTGTGTCCGAGCTCGTGGCGCAGCTCGCCGTCCGCGGCGAGCCTCGCGAGGAGCCCGTCCAGGCTCGAGTCGAGCGTGGCCGCGGCGCCGATCAGACCATTCTCGCCGGCGAACGGAACGGCGAGGACATCGGCTTCCGCTTGTTCCGGCGACACTCCTTTGACCTCGACTCGCATGGCCGCGCGATGCTAGCCGACGGCCTGCGTAGCCTGCTGCCCCGTGAGGGGGATATACCGTCTGCGCGCTGCGGCCGATAGGACGTACGTGGCACGCGGCCTGCCTCTGCGGCACCTCCGTCCTGCGCGCTTTCGGCGAAGCCGGAGCCGCTCGACCGTGGAAGCGCTGACCCTGAGGGTCGCGCAGCTCGTCGTCGAGCGCCAGGAGCTGCGTATACGGGGCGCCAGCACCGTTTCTCTCGAGCGCAACCGGCTCCAGATCGCCCGCGCCCAGTGGGAGCTCGGGCACGCGCTGATCGACCGGCATCTGCCGGAGCCCGCCGCTCAGTCCGCGGCGTAACCTTGCTGTAATCTCGCCCGCATGCCAGAGAGCCCGAGAGAGTTCTTCGAGACCCTCGAGTCGAGGGTCGACCAAACGAAGGCGGCCGGCCTGAACGCGAGCTACCGCTTCGACATCGACGGTGCGGGCACCTGGCTCGTCGAGGTGGACGACGGCAAGGTCAGCGTCAGCGAGAGCGAGGGCGACGCGGACACCGTCATCTCGACCTCGGCCGAGACCTTCATGAAGATCGCCAACGGTGAGCAGAACCCAACCTCGGCGTACATGTCCGGCAAGCTCAAGGTGAACGGGGACATGGGTCAGGCAATGAAGCTCCAGAAGCTCTTCTAGGGCCGAGGGCAACCGCCGACGTCGATGAAGCTCGACCGGTCATTTCAGACGGACGCACAGGCAAGCCTGCGCCGGCGCACCAACCTGCCAGGACTCCTCGCGGTCGCGCTCTTGGCGTTGACCCTCGGCGGCTCGGCCGCGGCCTACGACCCGTACACCGGCGACATCTACGTCGTCTCGGTAGCTGGCGGCGCCAGGCACGCGCTCACCGACGCGCCCGAGCAGGAGTACTTCCCTGCGCTCTCGCCGAACGGCCGCCGCATCGCCTACGTCCGCGACGCCGAGCCCGACCCGCAGGTCTGGCTGATGAACGCCGACGGGAGCGGCCAGCACCAGCTCACCTTCAGCGCGGGCGAGAAGCTGCGCCCGGTCTGGTCACCGAACGGCCAGCGGCTCGCCTTCATGGTCTGGAACCGGAGCCTCTGCGAGCCGGAGATCACGCTCTGGTGCCCGTTCACCGACATCTGGACGGTGAACGCCGACGGCTCGGGCGAGCGGAAGCTGCTCGATCACGCGATGCAGCCGGCCTGGTCGCGCGACGGGCGCCGGCTGCTCTTCCAGGACTTCGAGGCCTACACGCCCGGGACGGCGAGGGCGCTGAAGGTCGCACGGGCCGACGGCTCGAGCGTGCGCACGATCTTCCGGGGGCCAATGGAGCAGGCGTTCCGCTCGCCGCCGGCCTGGTCGCCTGACGGCAAGCGGATCGCGTTCGGCACGACGACGCCGAGCCTCGAGCACCGCGTCCTGGTCGTGAACGCCGACGGCAGCGGCCGACGGCGGCTCGCGGCGGGCCTGTACGCGGCCTGGGGGCCGGGCGGCAAGACGATCGCTCTCGAGCAGGACGCGGGTGTCTTCGTCAGGCCGCTGGCGCGGGGCAGGGTGCACCGGGTCGGCGGGCGCGCCGGCTTTGGCGGCAGCTGCCCGACCTGGTCGCCCGACGGCAAGCGGATCGCCTTGCTGACGAGCGCGAACCTGAGCATCGTCCGCCCGGACGGCCGCGGCCGCAAGCAGCTCGCGAGCTCGGCGCTCTGCCAGCTGAACATGTTCCCGTCGCCGCCGTGCCTGGTCGCGTGACGGCAAGCGGATCTACTTCGCCGGCTAGTTACTCCTCGAGCTCGACGAGCACGGTCGCCGCCGGCGACCCGGTCGCCCTCGGCGACGTGCACCACACGCACTACCGCCGCGTAAGGCGAGACGATGGGCGTCTCCATCTTCATCGCCTCCAGCACGACCAGCGGCTGGCGCGGTTGCACCTTGTCGCCCTTGCTGACGAGCACGCGGATCACCGTTCCGGGCATGGGCGCTGTCAGCGCGCTCTGCTCTCCGGCTCCGTCTGGCGCGTAGTCCGCGTCGGGGTCGGGCGGCGAGGCAGGAGGTGGGGCGGGCAGGTTGAGGCGGAAGCCGCCGGCCCAGACCGAGTCCGGGACACTGACCGGCGGTGCGGAGAGCGGGGGGTGCTCGGTCAGGAAGGCGGTCGTCGTCCGCCCGGCCCGCAGCGCGGGGTGCGCGACCAGCCAGCGCAGGAACGGGAGGTTGGTGGTGACCCCTTCGACCTCCGTCTCCGCCAGCGCAGTCGCGAGCCGGTCGAGCGCCTCCTCACGCGTGTGTGCGTGCGCGATCAGCTTCGCGATCAGCGGGTCGTAGGAGGTGCCGATCTCGTCGCCCTCTTCGACTCCTGCGTCTACCCGGATCCCGGCTGGGAGCCGCAGCCGGTCGATCCTGCCGGCCTGCGGCAGAAAGGTGCGCGGGTCCTCCGCGTAGAGCCGTACCTCCACGGCATGTCCATCCAAGTAACAGTCTGTTACTTGGAGTGGCTCGCCCTGCGCCACGCGTAGTTGCTCCTGGACGAGGTCGACGCCCGTGACGAGCTCGGTGACCGGGTGCTCGACCTGGATCCGGCCGTTCAGCTCCAGGAACCAGAAGTCGCGGCCGTCGAGCATGAACTCGGCGGTGCCGGCGCTGCGGTAGCCGATCGCCCGCGCGAAGGCGACCGCAGCGTCGCTCATCCGCTCGCGTAGCTCCGGGTCGAGCGCGGGGGAGGGCGCCTCCTCCAGCACCTTCTGATGGCGCCGCTGCACCGAGCACTCGCGCTCCCCGAGGGCGATCACGTTGCCATGCGCGTCGCCGAGCAGCTGGATCTCCACGTGACGGGGGCGCTCGACGTAGCGCTCGCAGAAGACACGATCGTCGCCGAAGGCAGCCTTGGCTTCCCGCTGTGCGGCCGCGAGTCCCTCCGCCAGCTCGCCCGGCTCGCGCACGACCCGCATCCCTCGCCCGCCGCCGCCCGCGGCCGCCTTGACGATGAGTGGAAACCCGATCTCCGCCGGCTCGCCTTCGGGCACGACCGGCACGCCGGCCTCCCGCGCCAGCCGCTTGGCTTCGAGCTTGTCGCCGCCCGCCCGCAGCGCCGCGGGCGGCGGCCCGACCCAGGTCAGTCCCGCGGCCTCGACTGCCTCGGCGAAGTCTGCGTTCTCGGCGAGGAACCCGTAGCCGGGATGGATCGCGTCGGCGCCGCTCTCCGTCGCGGCCCGGATGTGCTCGTCCTGCTCCAGGTAGGACGAGATCTCCACGGTGTCGCTCGCCGAGCGCGCATGCAGCGACTCGCGGTCGTCCGGAGCCGCCACCGCCACCGTCTCGATCCCGAGCTCGCGGCAGGCCCGGAAGACCCGCAGCGCGATCTCGCCCCGGTTGGCTACGAGGAGTTTTTCGATGCCCACGAGGGATCGCGCTTCTCGAGGAAGGCGCGCAGGCCCTCCTGGCCTTCGTCGCTCGTCCGCCGCTGGGCGATCCTGCGCTCGGTGCCGAGGCCGTCTGGCCGCTCGAGAACGAGCTTCTTCGCGTGGCGCGCCGCCTCCGGGGCGGCGGAACGGAGCTCGGCGAGCAGGAGCTCCACGGCAGCGTCCAGATCCTCCGCGACCTCGTGCACGAGCCCGATTCGCAGAGCGGTCGCCGAGTCGAAGCGCTCGCCGGTGAGAAAGTAGCGCCGCGCCGCGCTGCTGCCGATCTTCGCAAGTGCGAACGGCGAGATCACCGCCGGGATGATCCCGAGCTTGACCTCGGAGAAGGCGAACTCGACATCGGGCGCCGCGACGACGATGTCGGAGCAGGCTACGAGCCCGCAGCCGCCGCCGAGCGCATGGCCCTGCACGCGAGCCAGGACCGGCGCCGGGCACGAGTCGATCGTCTCCAGCATCATCCGCAGGCGCCGCGCGTCGGTGACGTTCTCCTCGTAGCTCAGCTCGATCGAGCTTCGCATCCAGTCCACGTCGGCGCCGGCGGAGAAGCTCTTGCCCTCGCCGGCCAGGATGACCGCGATTACGTCGTCGCCGACGTCGCCGAACGCCTCGGTCAGCTCGTTGATCAGCTCGGCGTCGAAGGCATTGCGCCGATCCGGGCGCGCCATCGTGACGCGAAGCAGATCTCCGTCCTGCTCGACGCGTAAGGCATTCATCCGCGCGCATCGTAAGGTTGCAGGGATGCTGCGTGGAGCGCTCGCGGCCGCCGTCACCCCGTTGCGCGACGACGGCGCCGCCCTGGACGAGGAGGCCTTCGGGCCCTATCTCGAGTTTCTGGCGGCGGCCGGGCTCGACGGAATCCTGGCCCTCGGGACGACGGGGGAGGGGATCCTGCTCTCCGCGGCAGAGCGGCGGCGAGCGGCGGAGCTCTTCCTCGACGGGCCGCTGCCGGTGATCGTCCACTGCGGGGCGCAGACCACCGCCGAGACCTCCGCGCTGGCGGGTCACGCGGCGGGGGCGGGCGCTGCCGGCGTGGCGGTGATCTCGCCGCCGTACTACGCCCTCGACGACGAGTCGCTGCTCGCTCACCTGGCCGCCGCCGCCCATGCCTGCGCGCCCGTGCCGTTCTACGTCTACGAGTTCCAGGCCCGCAGCGGCTATGCGGTGCCGCTACCCGTCCTCGAGCGGCTGCGCGAGGCGGCGCCGAACCTCGCCGGTCTGAAGGTCTCCGACCGGCCGTTCGAGGCGGTGGAGCCGTACCTGCTCGAGGGGCTCGACGTGTTCGTCGGCGCCGAGGACCTCGTGCTCGCCGGGCTGGAGCGAGGCTCCGCGGGAGCCGTTTCCGGCCTCGCGTCGGTATTTCCGGAACGGGTTGTCGCGCTCGTTCGAGATCGCGCCGGCGACGTCTCGGAGCTGCGGCGCACGCTCGACCGCTACCCGTTCCAGGCGGCGGCGAAGTTCGTCCTCGGCCGCCGCGGCGTTCCGGTCCGGGAGGACGTGCGCCTGCCGCTTCGCCGCCTGCGCGACGAGGAGAAGCGAGAGCTGGACGAATGGCTCGAATCGTCGTAGCGGGAGCGGGGGCGATCGGCGCCTCGGTTGCGTATCACCTCGCTTCTCTCGGCGCGCGCGAGGTCGTGCTCGCCGATCGCGGCCAGGTGGCCGGAGGCGCCACCTCGAAGGCGATGGGCGGCGTCCGGCAGCAGTTCTCGACCGCTGCCGAGGTGAGGCTCGCGCAGGCCAGCATCCGCTTCTTCGAGGAGCTCGGCGAGCCGCTGTTCGACCAGGTCGGCTACCTGTTCCTGGCCACCACCGAGGACGGCCTGGCGGAGCTGGAGGAGCGGCGCGAGCTTCAGGCCGAGCTCGGCGTCCCGGTCGAGCGCCTCGACGCCGGTTTCGTGGACGGCCTGCGCACCGACGACGTGCTCGGCGCCGTCTTCTGCGCGACCGACGGCGTGGCCGATCCGCCAGCGGTCACGCGCGAGCTCGTCCGCCGGGCGCTCAGGCTCGGCGTCGAGATCCGGGAGGGAACCGCGGCCGAGACCCTGGACGCGGAACTGCTCGTGATCGCCTGCGGCCCGTGGTCGGCCGAGCTTGGCGCGACGCGCGGGGTCGATCTTCCCGTGCGCCCGCTCTGCCGACAGCTGCTCGAAACGAGCGAGTTGCCGGAGCTGCCGGAGAACCTGCCGATGGTGCTCGAGGCCGAGAGCGGCTTCCACTTCCGCCGCCGCGGCGATCGGCTGGTGCTGGCGATGGTCGACCCGGAGCCGCGCTGGGGGTTCGAGGAGTCCGTCGACGAGACGCTCTACGACGACCGGCTCGAGCGGCTCCGGCACCGCTACGCACCTGCGGCCAGAGGCGACGATCGAGCGCGGCTGGGCGGGCCTCTACGACATGACCCCCGACGCGCACCCGATCCTCGGCGAGGTCGCCGACGGCGTCTACGCGGCCTGCGGCTTCTCCGGCCACGGCTTCATGCAGTCGCCCGCGGTCGGCCGCGCGCTCGCGGAGGAGATTCTCGGCCTCACCCCGAGCCTCGACCTGGAGCCGTACCGGCTCGAGCGCTTCGAGTCGGGGGCGGGTTTCCCGAGAAGCCTGGTCCTCTAGTCGTCCGGTACGCCGGCCGTGGGGAGCTTCGCGAGCAGCTCTTTGATCTGGCGCAGGACGTCCGCCTCCTCGTGCCCGAAGTCGTCCAGATACGAGTGCAGCGCTGCCTGGAGGAGCCGCAGCTCGTCCTCGTTGAGCTCGATCGTGTGGTTCAAAACGACCCCCTTGGCTCGTAGCTGCCGCGGCGGGCGCCGACGGCGATGAACGTCATCCCCTCAGGCCCTGCGACCGGGACGCGTGTCGTATCGGGATCGAAGCGCAGGCACGTGCCCTCCCGAACGGATATCTCCTTCCCGTCGACCCAGTAGGCCCCGTCGCCCCGGACGATCACGATGACCTCCTCCTGGCTGCTGTCCTCCTCGTCGTGCTCGTAGCCCGGCCGCGTTCGCCGGGAGCTCGAACCAGTTGATCCCGAAGGCCTCGACTCCGAGCTCGCGCCGCACGAACCTCACCACGCCGCCGGGCCCGGCGGGGTCGATCTCCTCGACTTGCACGATCGAGTAGCCCATCTCGCTCCTACTCTACATCCGGAAGACGCCGAACGTCGTCTCAGGGATAGACGCATTCAGCGCCGCAGAGATTCCCAGCGCGAGTATGCGGCGTGTGTCAAGGGGGTCGATGATGCCGTCGTCCCAGAGCCGCGCGGTCGAGTAGTACGGGTTGCCCTCGGCCTCGTACTTGGCGCGGATCTCGTCGGGGTCGGTGTCGCCGACCATCGAGAGCACCGTCGCGGCCTGCTCGCCGCCCATCACGGAGATGCGCGCGTTCGGCCACATCCAGAGCTGCCGGGGCGAGTAGGCGCGGCCGCACATGCCGTAGTTGCCCGCGCCGAACGAGCCGCCGACGATGACCGTGAACTTCGGCACCTCGGCGCAGGCGACGGCGGTCACGAGCTTGGCGCCGTCGCGAGCGATCCCGCCGGCCTCGTACTCCTTGCCGACCATGAAGCCCGTGATGTTCTGCAGGAAGACGAGCGGGATCTTCCGCTTGCAGGCGAGCTCGACGAAGTGGGCGCCCTTGGCCGCCGACTCGCCGAAGAGGACGCCGTTGTTGGCGAGGATCCCGACCGGGTAGCCCTCGATCCGCGCGAAGCCGCACACCAGGGTCTCGCCATAGAGCGCCTTGAACTCGTGGAAGCGCGAGCCGTCCACGATTCGGGCGATCAGCTCGCGCGGGTCGACCTGCTGGCGGAAGTCGGCCGGGATCAGGCCGTACAGCTCGCTCGGTTCGGCCGCGGGCTCCTCGGGCGCGGTCAGGGCCCAGGGCGGGTCCTTGTCGGGCAGGTTGAAGTTGCGGACGATCTCCCGCACGAGCGCGAGCGCATGCTCGTCCGAGGTCGCGTAGTGGTCGGCCACGCCGGACTGCCGCGCGTGCACGTCGGCGCCACCGAGCTCCTCCGCGCTCACGTCCTGCCCGGTCGCGGCCTTCACGAGGGGCGGGCCGCCGATGAAGATCGTGCCGGTGCCCTTGACGATGATCGTCTCGTCGCTCATCGCGGGCACGTAGGCGCCGCCTGCGGTGCACGAGCCCATCACCGAGGCGATCTGCGGGATGCCCTGTGCGGAAAGCCGCGCCTGGTTGTAGAAGATCCGGCCGAAGTGGTCGCGGTCCGGGAAGACCTCGTCCTGGAGCGGCAGGAAGGCCCCGCCGGAGTCCACCAGGTAGATGCACGGCAAGTGGTTCTGCTCGGCGATCTCCTGAGCGCGGAGGTGCTTCTTCACGGTCAGCGGGAAATAGGTGCCGCCCTTGACCGTGGCGTCGTTGGCGACGAGCACGCACTCGCGGCCCTCGATCACGCCGATGCCGGTGACGATCCCGGCGCCCGGGGCCTGGCCGTCGTACAGCTCCCAGGCGGCCAGCGCCGAGAGCTCGAGGAAGGCCGTATCGGGGTCGCACAATCGGTCGATCCGCTCGCGGGCGGTCAGCTTCCCGCGCGAGCGGTGCTTCTCGAGGGCCTTCTCGCCCCCGCCGCGCGCAACCTGCGCCGTGCGCTCGCGCAGCTCCGCGACGAGCTCCTCCATCCGCGCGCGCCGCTCCTCGAAGGCATCCGAGGATTCCGCCTGGGAGGTCAGCACCGCCACGGGGCTGAGCCTACCCCGTGGTCACGACGCCTGGCCTATGGTCCCGCGGGACGTGACGCCCGGGTATCGCTTGGAGGATGGGCCGCCTGCGGTCGCCGATTACCTCTCGCTGCGCGAACGGGCCGGGCTGACCCCGAAACGACAGGATCAGGCCGAGGCCGCACTCCGAGGAAGCTGGGCGGCGGTGCACGTCGTCCACGAGGCCGACGACACGACGGTGGGCATGGGGCGGGTGCTCGGCGATGGAGGCTGGTACTTCCACGTGGTCGACATGGCCGTGCTCCCGGAGCACCAGCGCCGAGGCCTCGGCGACGCCATCCTCACCGCCCTGCTCGAGCGAATCCGCCGCGAAGCACCCCCTGGCGCGTTCGTGAACCTGATCGCCGACCCACCGGGACGCAAGCTCTACGCCCGGCACGGTTTCGTCCCCACCGCGCCGGACTCGATCAGCATGGCGATCCCCCTCGACAACGAGAGGCCTTGACGGATACCCGGTTGCCGCACAGGATCAGAGCAGGGACTTAGTCGCGGGGGCGACGACGAGGGGAATGATGGGGAAAGTTGCGGAGAGGGACGATCTGGGCCGCCAGCCCGGTAGGCGGGGCGTGAGCGCCACGTGAGTGCCATGCTCTTCGCCCAGACAATGTGGCTATGCGCCGGGCTGTCGCCGCTGTGGCCGTGGTCGGTCACCGGCCGCTACACCGGCAGCCCAGCCGTCAGGTTCGCGAAGCGCGCGTACGTCTGGGCGAACCGCTAGCGCCGGCGGCGCTTACAGTCGAGAGGCCTTCGAGGGCACAGGGGCGGCAGGACTCGAACCTGCAACCCCCGGTTTTGGAGACCGGTGCTCTGCCAATTGAGCTACGCCCCTAGGTTGCCGACCGATTGTATCGGCGGTCCCCGGGCCTCCTAGAGGCCCTTCGGTGCGGAGATCGGGACTAGCTCAAGGGCTGTCGGAGACTGGACCATCAGAGACAAGTTCAACCGAGAGTAGAGTCCCGGCGTGGCACCGCCCCCGCCGCGGCCCGCGCTCGGTGCGCTTTTCCTGGTTCTGGCGATCGCCTTCGCAGGCATCGCGGCGGCCGCCGGAGAGGCGGTCAACGAGGAACCGGGCCTCGTGGTCGTCGTTGTCGCAGCAGGCGCGATCGCGCTGTGGCTCCTGAGCCTCGCCGTACGCAATCTGAGGAAAAGGCCGGGCTGAGCGAATTTCGGAATCCGCTTCAGGCCGTATTCTCTACGCATGGCCGGTGACGAGACCCAGGATCTCTGGCGCGAATACACGAAGACCAAGGACCAGGGGACCCGCGACCGGCTGATCCTCACCTACGCGCCGCTCGTCAAGTACGTCGCCGGCCGTCTGGGCAGCGGCCTCCCGGCCCATGTCGACGAGAACGACCTCGTCTCGTACGGCCTGCTCGGCCTGATCGGGGCGATCGAGCGCTTCGACCCCGACCGCGACATCAAGTTCGAGACCTACGCGATCGCCCGCATCAAGGGCTCGATCATCGACGAGCTCCGCGCGATGGACTGGGTGCCGCGCTCGGTCCGCTCACGTGCGCGCGACATCGAGCGCGCGATCGGCGAGCTCGAGCGCAAACTGCATCGCGCGCCCACCGACGAGGAGATCGCGGACAAGCTCGGCGTCTCGACCGACGACCTCAACGACAGCCTCACCGAGATCGGCCGCTCCTCGATCGCCGCGCTCGACGAGCTCTGGACGGTTTCCTCGAGCGGTGGAGACCAGGTCGCCCTGATCGACACGATCGAGGACACTCAAGGCCCCGAGCCGCAGTCCGAGCTGGCCCAGACCGAGCTCAAGGAGGCCCTCGGTGAGGCGATCGCGCGCCTTCCCGAGCGCGAGAAGCTCGTGGTCACGCTCTACTACTACGAGGAGCTGACGCTGCGCGAGATCGGCGAGGTTCTGGGCGTTACCGAGTCGCGCGTCTCGCAGCTGCACACGAAAGCGATCCTCCGTCTGAAGGCCCGGCTCGCCGGCTCGCCGGCTCGCGAGCCCCTCGGGCGCTAGTCGCGAAGAGCGCATGGGTGTAACGTTCACGGCTGTTCGTGTATCCGCGATTTGGATACGAGGGCCGTGAGAGGAGCTCCATGAGTGACGAATCTCGCTGTCGAAGTCCTCGCAGCCAGAGTCGAGGGGTCAAACGAGAAAGGACGGAGACGTGAAACGACGTACTGCTCTTGCAATGCTGGGGCTGGTCGGCGCGGTTGCGCTGATCGCCTCGCTCGCCGCCGCCACGGTGGGGAACGCCAAGCCCACAGCCAGCCCGACGGTGGTCAAGCAGTCGGCCGTGATCGGAGCGCCGGCTGTGCCCAACGCAGCGAAGCTGCGGGCGAAGTACAAGGGTGTGCAGCTCACCTTCGTGGGTGACAACGCGGTCGGCGGAAGCCACGTGCGTGACCTGGCGCTCGCGAAGAAGTTCACCCACGACACCGGGATCAAGATCAAGGTCCTGCCGCATCCGGAGAAGTCGGACGAGTCCTATTCACAGCTCGCCAGGAACTTCTCCTCCAAGTCATCGGCGTTCGACGTCGTGATGATGGACGTCGTCTGGCCGGGCGCGTTCGCGCCGTACCTGGTCGACCTGAAGAAGCCGCTCGGCAAGCTCGCCAAGCTGCATGCGCAGGGGATCGTCGCGAACGACACCGTCGGCGGCAGGCTGATCGCCATGCCGTGGTTCGGTGACTTCGGGATCCTCTACTACCGCACCGACCTGCTGAAGAAGTACGGCTACAAGAGCCCGCCGAAGACCTGGACGCAGCTGGGCACGATGGCCAAGAAGATCCAGGCCGGCGAGAAGGCGGCCAACCCGAACTTCGCCGGCTTCGTCTACCAGGGCAACTCCTACGAGGGCCTCACGTGTGACTCCCTCGAGTGGATCGCCTCGGCCGGCGGCGGACACTTCATCGACGGCGGTAAGGCCTCGATCAACAACTCGAAGGCAGCCGCCATTCTCAACCTGCAGCGCAGCTGGGTCGGCAATATCGCACCCCGCGGTGTCACCTCGTACGGCGAGGAGGAGGCACGCATCCCCTTCACCAACGGGAACGCCGCCTTCATGCGCAACTGGCCGTACGCCTACTCGTCCGGTGTCGCTGCAGGCTCGAAGATCAAGGGCAAGTTCAGCGTGACCGTGCTTCCGCACGGCCCGGGAGCCTCGTCCGTCGGCACCGTCGGCGGCTGGCAGCTCGGCGTGTCGAAGTTCTCGAAGCACAAGCCGGCCGCGATCGAGTTCGTCCGCTACATGGCGAGCCCGGCCGTCGAGCGCTTCAACGCGATCACGAACAGCAACGTCCCGACGATCCCGGCGGTCGCCAAGCTTCCGGCGGTCAGGGCCACCAACCCGTACCTCAAGCCCGAGATCGCAACCGTCGCCCGCGTGACGCGGCCGTCGCGGTTCCTCAAGGGCCACTACAACGAGGGCTCGAAGATCATCTACCAGGGGATCAACCAGATCCTCAACGGCGCTGACGCGAAGAGCGTCCTCCCGGGGATCCAGTCCCGGCTGAACCGCCTCCTGAAGTAACGCATCTCGTTGCAGCGGGAAGGGTGGGGGCTTAGGCTCCCACCCTTCCTTCTGATCCGAAGCGAGGACGATGAGCTCGACGACCGAGGCCAGCAGCGTCGCCGGGCCGCGGAAGAAGCGGCGCCGGTCGAACCTTCAGCGCAAGCAGACGCGCCTGGCCTGGCTCATGCTTCTGCCCGCGCTGGCGGCGGTCGGCTTCGTAGCGCTCTACCCGCTCGGGCAGACGATCTACTACAGCTTCACCGACCAGCAGTTCCTCGCCGGCATCGAGCCGACCAAGTGGATCGGGCTCGAGAACTACAAGGATCTGATCCACGACACGCTCTTCCGCGACGCGGTCGTGCTGACGATCAAGTTCACGCTGATCACCGTCTTCTTCGAGTTCGTGCTCGGGATGATCATCGCGCTCACGGTCAACTCGGGCTTCAAGGGCCGAGGCGTGATGCGGGCGATGATGCTCGTCCCCTGGGCGATTCCCACGGTCGTCTCCGCGCTGATGTGGAAGTGGATGTACAACGACCTCTACGGCGTGGTCAACGACGCGGGGGTTCGGCTCCACCTGTTCGACCACAACATCGCCTGGATCGCGCAGCCGAGCACGGCGCTCGGCGCGGCGGCCGCCAGCGACATCTGGAAGACGACGCCGTTCGTCGCCCTCCTCCTGCTCGCCGGGCTGCAGGTCATTCCGACGGAACTCTACGAAGCCGCGAAGGTGGACGGCGCGAGCGCCTGGCAGCAGTTCTGGCGCATCACGATGCCGCTGCTGCGGCCTGCGATCCTCGTCGCGCTCATCTTCCGCACCCTCGACGCGCTCCGCGTCTTCGACGTCTTCTACGTCTTCTTCGGAAACCGGCCGGACACGCAGACGATGGCGATCTTCGCTCAGGACACGATCGTCGGCACCGGTGACGTCGGGTACGGCTCGGCTGCCTGCGTGGCGATCTTCCTGATCATCGGGCTGTTCACGGTCATCTACGTGACGTTCATGCGGGTGGAGCAGCAGTGACGGCGGCCGCCGAAGCGACCACCGAAGCCCGCGTTGCCGGGAAGGTGCGGGTTCACAAGCCGCTACGGAAGCGGCTGTCCCGGCTGCCCTTCTACCTGCTGATCGCCGCGATCTTCGTGTACACGATCTTCCCGTTCTACTGGGCGATCCGCTCGTCGCTCACGCCTGACGGTGACCTGTTCGCCACGCCCCTCCAGTACTTCCCGAACAACCCGACGCTCGCGCACTACCGCGAGGTGCTGAGCAGCGGGGACTTCCAGCGCGCGCTGCTGAACTCGACGATCGTCGCCGGCTCGGTGACGCTGATCTCGCTCGTGCTCGGGGCCGTGGCGAGCTACGCGCTCGGGCGCTTCCGCTTCCGGGGACGGTCATTCGCGATGTACCTGATGCTCTCGATGACGATCTTCCCGCAGATCGCGATTCTGGGCGCGCTCTTCACGTTGATCAACGACTTCGGGCTCTACAACACCCTGCCTGCGCTGATCTTCAGCGACCTGATCCTCACGCTCCCCTTCACCGTCTGGGTGCTGACGAGCTTCATGGCCGCCTTGCCGAAGGATCTCGAGGAGGCGGCCTACGTCGACGGCGCCACGCCGTTGCAGGTCTTCTACAAGGTGCTGCTGCCGCTGATCGCCCCGGGCCTCGTCACCACCGGCCTGCTGGCCTTCATCACCGCCTGGAACGAGTACCTGTACGCGCTCTCGTTCACCCAGGATCCCGAGCACCACACGGTGACGGTCGCGATCACCTCCTTCACCTCGGGCAAAGGCCTCACCTTCGAGCAGCCGTGGGGGCAGATCATGGCCGCCACGGTCGTGGTCACGATTCCGCTGATCGTGTTGACGCTGATCCTGCAGCGCAGGATCCTGGCGGGCCTGACCGCCGGTGCGGTCAAGGGCTAAGGCCCCTGATCTAAATCGCGGCGGTCGTCTCGGGGTCGAAGAAGTAGAGGCGGCTCGTGTCGACGGCGAGCTCGATCTCCGCGCCTTCGGCGATGCGTGTTCGCGGGCTGACCCGCGCCACCATGCGCGTCTGCCCGGCTTCGAGCGACGGGTCGGCGCCGATGCCCTCGGCCCTGGCCGCTTCGGCGATCACGCCGGCCGCGGAGACGGTGAAGTGGACGAGCACCTCCGAGCCGAGCGGCTCGATCAGGTCGCAGGTCGTCTTGAGGCGGCGCTCGGCCGGCGTCTCAGGCGCGAGCGCGGCGTCCTCGATGTCCTCGGGTCGGATCCCGAGCTGGACCTTCTTCCCGACGAAGCCCTCGAGGCCGGAATGTCTCGAGGCGAGCGCGGAGTCGATCGGCAACCGGTGTCCGCCGAAGGTGACCTGGAGATCGCCGTCGGCACGCTCGAGCTCTGCTTCGACCAGGTTGATCGACGGCGAGCCGATGAACCCCGCGACGAACTGGTTGACCGGGCTGTCGTAGAGCGCCTGGGGTGTGTCCACCTGCTGGAGATGGCCGTCCCGCATGACCGCGACGCGGTCGCCGAGCGTCATCGCCTCGACCTGGTCGTGGGTCACGTACAAGGTCGTCACGCCGACGCGGCGCTGCAGCGTGTGGATCTCGGCGCGCATCTGCACGCGCAGCTTGGCGTCCAGGTTCGAGAGCGGCTCGTCCATCAGGAAGGCCTGCGGCTCGCGCACGATCGCGCGTCCCATCGCCACCCGCTGGCGCTGGCCGCCCGAGAGCGCGCGCGGCTTGCGCTTGAGGTACTCCTCGATCTCCAGGGTCTCCGCCGCGTCCCGCACCCGCTTCTTGACCTCGTCCTTCGGCAGCTTGCGCAGCTTCAGCCCGAAGGCCAGGTTCTGCTCGACGGTCATGTGCGGGTAGAGCGCGTAGTTCTGGAAGACCATCGCGATGTCGCGATCCTTGGGAGTGAGGTCGTTGACGATCCGCTCCCCGATCCGGATCTCGCCGCCGCTGATCTCCTCGAGCCCGGCCAGCATGCGCAGCGCCGTGGTCTTGCCGCAGCCCGAGGGCCCAACCACGACCATCAGCTCGCCGTCCTGGATCGCGAGGTCCAGGTCATAGACGGCCTGCGTCCCGTCGTCGTAGACCTTCGAGACCGAATCGAACTCGATCTGCGCCACGGCGCTAGTTTCTCACGATTACGGCTGCGTGCGGGGGAAGATGCTGGCCGGGGTGGGTGGAGAGCACCACTTCGCCCTGCGGCGCCGACCGCTGCTCCGCGGTCGTGTTGACCGCGATCGTGTGCTCCCCCCGCTCGTACGCCACCACGCCCGGCCTCCGCGTCGAGCAGCCGGAAGCCCTCGCCGAGCTCGCGCCGCAGCTCGATCAGCCGCCGGTACAGGCTCAGCAGCGAGGCGGGGTCGTCTCGCTGGGCCTCGACGCTTCGCTCCTGCGGGTCGACCGGGATCAGCCACGGTTCGCCGGTGGTGAAGCCGCCTGTCGGGCTCGAGTCCCACTGCATCGGATGGCGCATCCCGTCGCGGCCGGCCCGGTCGTAGGGCGGGTCGGCGCCGGGCCCGTTGGCGAGGCCGATCTCGTCGCCCTGGTAGACGAAGGAGACGCCTGGCAGCGTGAGCAGGAGCAGAGCCGCGGCCCGCACGTTCTCGGGACCGACGCGCGTCGCGAGCCGGTCGAAGTCGTGGTTCGACATCACCCAGGCGACCCGCTCGAGCTTCGCCGCCGGCTCGATCGCCGCGCGCAGGCGCTCCGCGTCCCAGGGTGAGAAGAGGAACTCGAACGCGAACACGAGGTCGAGCACCTCGAGGTAGCGCGGGTAGTCGCTCACCGGGCGGAAGACCTCGCCGACCAGCAACGCGTCGCCCGCGGCCTCTCGGATCGCGCGGAGCGCATCGATTGCCTCCGGCCGGTTGCCGGAGTAGAGGGGCTCGAGCTTCGCCTCGTCCTCGCGCAGCGGCAGCGGGAACGGCTCGGTCGCGGGCGGGTTGTCGCGCAGTTGGTCGTCCTTGACGAGCCGGTCGATCGCGTCCAGGCGAAAGCCGTCCGCGCCGCGGCCGCGCCAGAAGCGCACGACGCCCTGCATCGCCTCGACCACCTCCGGGTTGCGCCAGTTGAGGTCGGGCTGCTCCGGGTAGAACGAGTGCAGGTACCAGCGGCCGCTCTGCTCGTCGCGGCTCCAGGCCGAACCGCCGAAGGCAGCGACCCAGTTGTTCGGCGGCCCGTCGACCGGCGACCAGATGTACCAGTCCGGATGCTCTCGGAACCAGGGGTGCTCGATCGAGGTGTGGCACAGAATCAGGTCGAGCAAGACGCGGAGCCCGCGCTCCCGCGCAGCCTCGACGAGCCCGTCGAAGTCCTCGAGCGAGCCCAGCTGAGGGTCGACCGCCGTGTAGTCCGAGACGTCGTAGCCGAAGTCGGCCAGCGGCGAGGGGTAGATCGGCGAGAGCCAGAAGGCGTCCACGCCGAGCCAGGCCACGTGATCGAGCCGCTCGGTGATCCCCCGGAGGTCGCCGACGCCGTCCCCATCGGAATCCTGGAAGGAGCGGGGATAGATCTGGTAGACCACTGCGTCGCGCCACCACATGGCGTCGGCAGAATAAAGCCGTCCCAGGGGTAAGATCGACGCTGCCGAGTCCCCGTCCGAGGAGGAGCCGCCGCAGATGTCCACCGAGCCCGGAAAGATCCGCAACGTCGCCGTCACCGGCCACCGCGGGACGGGTAAGACCTCGCTCGTCGAGGCGATGCTCTTCCAGGCCGGTGCGATCAACCGGCTCGGCACCGTCGAGCAGGGGTCAACGACCTCCGACTGGGACGAGGACGAGCAGCGCCGGCAGATGTCGCTTGCCTCTTCCCTCTGCCACCTCGAGTGGCAGGGCCGCAAGATCAACCTGATCGACGCCCCCGGAGACGCAGGCTTCTCCGGCGACACGATCGCGGCGCTGCGCGTGGTCGAGGGCGCGCTGATCACCGCGAGCGCTGTCATGGGCGTCGAGGTGCAGACAACCCGGGTCTGGGATCGCGCCGAGCAGCTCGAGCTGCCACGCCTCGTGTTCGTGAACATGCTCGACCGCGAGCGCGCCGACTTCTACCGCGCACTCGACCACTTCCGCTCGCAGCTCTCCGAGCGCTGCGTGGCGGTCCACCTTCCGATCGGCAGCGAGCACGAGCTGACCGGGATCGTCGACCTCCTGCACATGACCGCGTACACGAGCCCGGAAGGCGAACGCGAGGCCGCCGCCGGCGAGATTCCCGCCGAGCTCGCCGACGAGGTCGAGCGCTACCGCACGCAGTTGCTCGACTCGGTCGTCGAGACCGACGAGGGCCTGATGGAGCGCTACCTCGAGGGCGAGGAGCTCGGCACCGAGGAGGTGGCGAAGGCGCTCAAGGACGCGGTCACGCGCGGCGAGCTGTTCCCGGTCGCCTGCGGGGTGGCCACGAAGAACCTGGGTACGACGGCGCTGCTCGACCTGCTCGTCGAGGGCGTCCCGTCCCCGGCGAAGCGTCCGCCTGCGATCGACGTGGACGGCGCGGGCACCGCGGCCTTCGTCTTCAAGACCGTCGCCGATCCATTCGCCGGTCGCATCAATCTCTTCCGCGTTCTCTCCGGCACGCTCGACTCCGACTCGACCGTCGTCAACTCGCGCAACCGCGCCAAGGAGCGCGTCGGCCAGCTGCTGGCGCTCCAGGGCAAGGAGCACGAGCAGGCGAAGGAATTCAGCGCCGGCGACATCGGCGCCGTCGCGAAGCTCAAGGAGACGACGACCGGCGACCTGCTGCTCGACTCCGAGCGCGGCGATCGAGCCGCCGGAGCTCGAGTTCCCCGAGCCGGTGATGAGCTTCGCCGTGACGCCTGTGGCCAAGGGCGACGAAGAGAAGGTCGCGAGCTCGCTGCGCCGCCTCGCCGAGGAGGACCCGACGCTCGTCCTGCGCCGCGACCCGCAGACCGGCGATCAGCTCCTCTCCGGGATGAGCCAGATCCACGTCGAGGTCGCGGTCGACCGGCTCAAGCGGCGCTTTGGGGTGGACGTCGAGCTGCACCAGCCGCACGTGCCCTACCTCGAGACGATCCGCAAGGAGTCGCGCGCCCGGCACCGCTACAAGAAGCAGACGGGCGGGCGCGGCCAGTTCGGCGACTGCGAGATCGTGCTGGAGCCGCTCCCCGAGCGCGAGGGCTACGAGTTCGTGGACGAGATCGTCGGCGGTGTGATCCAGCAGGGCTTCCGGCCGGCCGTGGACAAGGGGATCCAGGAGGCGATGCAGCACGGCGAGCTCGCGGGAGCCCCGGTTCAGGGCGTGCGCGTCCGGCTGGTGGACGGCCAGCAGCACAACGTGGACTCCTCCGAGATGGCGTTCAAGATCGCCGGCTCGATGGCGTTCAAGGACGCCTACGCGAAGGCCGATCCGGTGTTGCTCGAGCCGATCATGGAGCTCGAGGTGAGCGTGCCCGAGGATGCCGTGGGTGCCGTCAACGGCGACCTCAACTCACGCCGGGGGCGACTGCAGGGCATGGAGCCGCGCGGCGGGATGACCTCGATCAAGGCCGAGGTGCCGATGGCGGAGATCCTCACCTATGCCCAGGCGCTGACCTCGCTCACGGGCGGGCGCGGCGACTACCACATGCATTTCCTGCGCTACGAGGAGGTTCCGTCGCACATCGCCCAGAAGATCATCGACGAGACGAAGAGCGAGCTCGAGGAGGCTAGGGTCTAGGGCGATGCGCATCTCACGCCCCAGACCGTGACGGCGTCGCGCACGTGCGCGATCTGCGAGCGGACGCTGCTCGTCGGGGAGCGTGCGGTGCGCTACTCACCCGACGGCGAGAACTTCGTCGACGTCTGCCCCCTCTGCCTGGAGACCGCCGTGGATCACGGCTGGCTGAAGGAGGGAAGCCCCACGAGCCCGGTGATGGCGGAGCCCCGGCGCAAGCGGCTCGGAGGCCTGGGCTCGCTCTTCGAGTCGCGCAAGCCGCAGGTCGCGCCGGTGGTGGACGAGCCGATCCTGCGCCGGCTCTCCGAGCCCGAGCTGGCGATGGTTGAGGCCGCCGACCTCTTCAACGAGAGCGCCTTCCGGCGCACGATCGCCGGCATCGCCAAGAGCCTCGGGGCGCCGAAGGCGTCGATCGTGCCCCTCTCGGGAACCAACAGCGAAGTCGTCCTCACCGTCGCCTGGGACATCTCGTGGTACCAGTACCGGATCACGCCGGACTCCGGCCAGCCCGTGCGCCTGGCCGAGCGAGGCCACGAGCCGCGCGAGCTCGAGACGCTCTTCACCGGGTGGAACGCGAGACTGACCGAGGACGGACGGATCACCCCGGAGATCTCCCCCGTCTAGCCTCGCGTCCCGAGGGTGGCGCCAACCTCGGACGCACCTACAATCCGAGCACCATGATCTATTGCGTCATTCCGCGCGAGCTCGAGGACGAGCTCTACGCCAAGATGGTCGAGTACTACAAGGACAACCCGCACGTGACCGTCATCATCGACCGCCGCGAGGGCGACGATCGGCGCTCGGGCCGGGACAAGGGCGGGAAGCGCGAGATCCGCGACCGCCGGCAGGGCACGGGCGCCGGGCACGTTCCCCAGCACGGACCCGCCTGACTAGAATCGCCGCCGTGGCAACCGCGGCGACCAAGACGTTCAAGAACTTCATCGGGGGCGAGTGGGTGGACGCCGCCTCCGGCGAGACCTTCGAGACGACGAGCCCGGCTACCGGCGAGACGCTCGGCGTCTTCCCGCGCTCGAGCGCCGAGGACGTCGATCGCGCCGTCGAGGCCGCGAAGGCCGCCTTCGAGGACTGGCGCCTGACCCCGGCGCCGAAGCGAGGCGAGATCCTCTTCCGCTTCGGCCAGCTGCTCGCCGAGCACAAGGACGAGGTCGCCGAGCTGATGGCGCGCGAGATGGGCAAGGTCATCCCCGAAGCCGCGGGCGACGTCCAGGAAGCGATCGACATGAGCTTCTACATGGGCGGCGAGGGTCGGCGGCTCTTCGGCCAGACCACGCCCTCGGAGCTGCGCGACAAGTTCAACATGAGCATCCGCCAGCCGATCGGGGTCGTCGGCGTGATCACGCCCTGGAACTTCCCGATCGCGATCCCCTCCTGGAAGATCGCGCCCGCGCTGGTCTGCGGCAACACCGTCGTCTTCAAGCCCGCGACCGACACGCCGCTCCTGGGCGAGCGCTTCGTCGAGCTGCTCGTCGAGGCGGGCGTGCCCGCCGGCGTGATCAACATCGTCCACGGGGGCGGCGGAGAGGTCGGCGACCGGCTCGTGCGCCATCCCGACGTCCCGGTGATCACGCTGACGGGCTCGCGCGAGACCGGCGTCGAGGTGATGCGCAACGCGGCAGACCACCTCAAGCACATCCACCTCGAGCTCGGTGGCAAGAACGCGATCATCGTCCTCGACGACGCCGACCTGGATCTCGCGGTGGAGGGGATCATCTGGTCGGCCTTCGGCACCTCCGGTCAGCGCTGCACCGCCGCCTCGCGGGTGATCGTGCAAGCGGGGGCCTACGACGAGCTCCAGAAGCGCCTCGTTGCGGCAGCCGAGAAGCTGCGCCTCGGCCCAGGCTGGGAAGAGGGCGTGGACGTCGGCCCCGTGATCAACCAGCGCGCGCTCGACAAGATCCACTCCTACACGGAGATCGGCGTGGACGAGGGCGCGAAGCTCCTCACCGGCGGCGAGGTCGCGGAGGGCAACGGCCTGAGCGACGGCTTCTTCTACCGGCCCACGATCTTCGGCGACGTCGACCCCCAGATGCGCGTCGCCCAGGAGGAGATCTTCGGCCCGACGACGGCGCTCATCCGCGTGCGCGACGTGGACGAGGCGATCCGCGTCTCGAACGGGATCGAGTTCGGCCTCTCGTCCTCGATCTTCACGCGAGACGTGAACACCGCCTTCCGCGCGATGCGCGACCTCGAGGCCGGGATCACCTACATCAACGCCGGGACGATCGGCGCCGAAGTGCACCTCCCGTTCGGCGGCACGAAGGGCACCGGCAACGGCCACCGCGAGGCGGGGCAGGCCGCTCTGGACGTCTTCACCGAGTGGAAGTCGATCTACGTCGACTACTCGGGGAAGCTCCAGAAGGCCCAGATCGATACAGAACCCTGATTCCTCGCTAACAACCGCGGCGGAGAATGAATTTCGTGACCAGGGTCTCTGTAGTCCTAGCTGTCGCCGCGGTCTGCGCAGCGGGCGGGTCGGCAGCGCCGGCTCCGACCGGCAAGATCGTCTTCTCCAGCGCGAGCGGGGTCGGCGGTAAGACCCAGATCTGGGTCATGAACGCCAACGGGAGCCGCCGCCATTCCCTCAGCCCCGCCACGGTGTATGAGGAAGGCCCGGCGCTCTCACGTGATGGCAGGCGAATCGCCTTCGGCAGGCGCGGTGAGATCTACGTGATGAGCTCCTCGGGCTCGAACGTTCATCGCCTGACGTTCAGCCCGGCGCAGGAGGGCGCACCCGCCTGGTCTTCCGACGGGCGCTGGATCGCCTACTCGTCCTACCGCTCCGGCAAGTCGGACATCTGGAAGATGCGCTCCGACGGAAGCGCAAAGACGCGCCTCACGCGCACCGCGTCTCTCGAGGACGTGCCCGACTGGTCGCCCGACGGGCGGCGGATCGTCTATGCAGGCCCGCAGGCTCGGATCTGGGTGATGAAGGCCGACGGTTCGGAGCAGCATCCGCTGACCAGGAACGCTCTCGGCGGCGGAGTGGCCTGGGCCCCCGCTTGGTCGCCGCGAGGGACGCTGATCGCTTACGAGTTCAGCGGTGGCACGAGCCCGGTCGAACCCAACCAACGAGATCTGGCTGATGAACGCGGATGGCTCGCACCCGGTGCGGCTGACGAACAACCAGCTCGAGGACGGCCAGCCGACCTGGTCGCCGGACGGTCGCTGGCTCGCCTTCGCGAGCGCCCGCCCTCACCCAGGCCCACTCCACCTCTGGGTGATGCACCCGAACGGCAAGGGCCTGCACCGAGTGAGCTCCTCGGCCGCCGAGGAGTACCAGCCATCCTGGTCTAGGTAGACGTCAGGACGTCTATGGTCCGGAGCCGTGAACCGCAAGCTCGTCGTCTTCGTGCCCCGAGAGGCGCTCGACCCCGTCCGCGAGGCGCTGTTCTCGGCCGGCGCCGGCCGGATCGGCGACTACGAGCGCTGCTCGTGGTACACCGAGGGGACCGGGACGTTCCAGGGCGGGCTGTCGACGACACCTAGCGTGGGACGGCGAGGGGCCGATCAAAGGGTCGCCGAGCTTCGTCTGGAAACGGTCTATCCGGTCGAGCGGGAGGCGGAGGTGATCGAGGCAATGCGGACCGCACATCCGTATGAAGAGCCCGCCTTCGACCTCTACGAGCTGGTCGAGAAGCCGGGGGCGAGCTGAAGGCGAAGCTCTCGACCGACGGCGGCTCGCGCGGGAACCCGGGCCCCGCCGCCTACGGCTACGTGCTCGAGGCCGACGACGGCACCGTGCTGGATGCGCGCGGCGAGACGATCGGCGTCGCCACCAACAACGTCGCCGAGTACAGCGCTCTGATCGCCGGGCTCCAGGCGGCGCTGGAGCGGGAAGTGGGCGAGGTCGAGGTCGTCTCCGACTCCGAGCTCCTCGTCAAGCAGATGCGGGGGGAGTACAAAGTCAAGAACGAGGCTCTGCGCGAGCTCGTCGACGAGGCAGAGGCGCTGGCGCGCAGGATCGGCAAGGTCACGTACACCGCCGTGCGCCGCGAGCACAACGAGCTTGCCGACCGCCTCGTCAACGAAGCGCTGGATTCAGCCGCCTGAGGTCGCGGCTATACTTTTCGCCTTCGCGGATGTAGCTCAGTTGGCTAGAGCGTCTGCTTGCCATGCAGAAGGTCGTGGGTTCGAATCCCATCATCCGCTTCGAGAGGAACCCCCTGCACAAGGCGCGGTTCTCTCGCTTGGCGGGCCGTAGCTGAAACACGCTGCGCGGGCCGAAAGTCAGCATCTAGTCAGCGTTGGACTCCGGGCGGTGACGCCTAGCGCGGGGCGCTGTTCCACCTGGGGCCACGATTAGCGGGGGTCTGCCACTCCCTCAGTGCGTCAATTCAGATCGGACGCACTTGCTCCCTAGCGATTCCTACCGCAGCTTCGGCCTTTGGCCGGGTGTAGCGAAAGGGAACCGACCGGCCTTCAGCAGAAGGCGGAAAACGGTCGTACGTGAGCTATCCAAGCTGCCGGCATGGGCACGTCTCCAACCCTTTCGCGAAAAGTGGGGTATGCCGACTCGGCCTCAGTGGACCGCAGACGCTTACTCTCACCCCATTCCCTTTTCGGGGGTGGGGTGGGGTGTCCGATCTGGCTCTAGTGTCCCGCAGGGAGGGAGTCTCCCTTGACCTTTGTCGGCGAGGTGAGACAATCGTTGCTAGTCCTCGACCCAACGTGGAAGCCGCCGGGGTCCTGCGGCTCCTCTCCGACTCTCATTCGGGTCGAGACGTTAATTGGGGAGGCGGGAGCAGACCAGTCTCCCCACCACGGAGGGAGGAGATCTCGTGAGCACACTTTTCCAGCGCTCGGGGCGGCTGAGTCTGCTCGTGCTTCTGCTGGTGGTGGTGGCACTTGTCGGCGCGGGCGGCGCCCCAGCAGCGACGCTGACCGTCTGTGCGAGCGGCTGCCAATACGCGACGATCGCGGGCGCCCTCGCTGCCGCGAGTAACGGCGACACGATCGCGGTCGGTCCCGGCACCTACAGCGGGGGCTTCACGATCGACTTCTCCGTTCGCTTGGTGGGGGCAGGTCAAGACGTGACGAGGATCAGCGGCGGTGATTCGGTGGTCACGATCGGGAGCGCCGCGACGGTGACGATCAACCGGGTCACGATCAGCGATGGTCAGGCCACACAATTCGGCGGCGGGATCGACAACGAGGGCACGCTTACGCTCAGCATGAGCACCGTCAGCGGCAACGTCGCCGGCGGCTTCTTTCCGGGGGAGGGCGGCGGCATCTTCAACGACGCGGGCCGACTCACGCTCGCACACAGCACCGTCACTGACAACGTCGCCACGGAAGGCGGCGGGATTCGAAACCTCGCCGGCACCGTCGTGGTCATCAACAGCCGGATCAGCGGTAACTCCGCCGCCGGCGGCGCCCTCCCAAACCCAAATGGTCTCGGCGGGGGTATCGCCAACGCCGGCACGATGATCCTGATTCACAGCGCTGTGCTTCGGAACGCCGCCGTTGGCGACGCCGCCGCGGGCGGGGGGATCTTGAACGAGCTCGGTGGCGTAGCGACGCTCACGAACAGCCGGGTGGAAGGCAACACGGCCTTTTCCCCGATCATCATCGCGTCCGGGGGCGGGATCTCCAACGGCGGGAGCATGAAGCTGGTTAACACCCCTGTCATGGGCAACAACGTAAGTTGCAATGGGCCTACGTTAGGCGGCGGCATCGATAACGGCGGAGCCTTAACGCTGATCAATAGTCCGCTCACGGCCAACAGCGCAACCGCATTTGGGAGTGAAGCTCTCGGCGGTGGGATCTTCAACAGCAGGGGCGGCGACCTGAGACTGACCAACAGTCCGGTCACTAGCAACAGGGTCTCCGCACCGGAGGGCGTTCCTGTTCCTGCGGAAGGTGGGGGCATCTTCAACGAAGGCAGCCTGAGACTGACCAACAGCCCGGTCACTGCGAACAGCGCGATCTCACCTTCGGGCGAGGCGCATGGCGGGGGCATCTTCAACTTCCCCCCGGGAACGGTGACGCTGATCAACAGCCCGGTGACGGGTAACCAACCCGACGACTGCGTGGGTTGCTAGAGCGCGTCCAAGCGGAGAAAATAAATACCCGAGGGATCGAGCTTCGCCTATCTGACTAGCGCCTGATACACCTCCCGATAAGCCACTAGGCGAGCAGACCGAGTAGGCGTAGCCTCAAGCGGGGCCGGGTTCACCTGCGCATCGCGTTGCAGCGTTCTGCCGCCCCGCTCGAGTGCCGCTGTTGACAATTTCGCAGCCCCGGTTTTACTGTCGCGCCGTCGTTAGTTCTCAATCGAGGGAGGGGGATTTCATGCTCGTGAAGACGGGCAAGCATCTACGCCGGCACTTCGTTGCCTATCTCGCGCTCTTCGTCGCGCTCGGTGGCACGTCGGTCGCCGCGTCCAACGCGCTCGTTCCGAAGAACAGCGTCGGCTCGGCGCAGGTGATCAACGGGTCGCTGCTGAAGAAGGACTTCAAGGCCGGGCAGCTGCCGAGAGGCGCCCGGGGTCCCGCCGGGGCGCGTGGGGCGGCCGGGGCTGCCGGGCCAGCTGGGCCTGCGGGGGCGGCGGGGGCACCGGGACAGACGGGCCCGCCAGGCCCGCCCGGTGCGGCGAGGGCGTATGGCGAGGTGTCATTCGCAGGGACCGTTACGCGATCAAAGAATGTCGTCTCGGTGACGAACCCCGCCGGTGGAGTGTTCTGCATCACCGTGGCGCCCTCGATCGATACCGCGACGACAGGCGTCGTGGTTACCGCCGACTACTCACAGGACTTCACCGGCTACTCACCAAACGACAGGGCTGCCATTATCGAGTTCAGCTCCGACCCCCTGGATTGCCCTGCGGGAAGTTTTGAAGTAGTGACCGGATACCGACAGCCGACATCCACGGGGAGCATTGACGGCGACATTCGAACGGAGGACAACGTTCCCGCGAACCAAGGCTTCTTCTTCGTTGTGCCCTGAATAGCTGCGGCTCGATCTGCTCTCCCTGGGCTGCCGAGTACGGCCCAGGGAGAAGATCGGGCCACCACCCGATCCTCGACTTCGCCTGCTTCTCGCCTTAACGGGCCACATACAGCCACCTTCAGCCATGCGTCAGAACCGAGCGACGGGCTTGACGTTTGTGGGCGGAGTGAGACAATCGCGGCGGCGTCACGACCCGAACTTGCGGAGGTTCCGGGTATGCGGTCCCTTCTACACACGCGCGTAAGGCGAGATCCAGTGCAGGGCCAGCAGGGGCCTGGTCGGATAACGAGTCCACCTGCGATGGGCTCGGCCTCGGTGAACCGGGCGTTGCGACGACCCGCCGAGCAAGTCTTCCCTTCCGCGAAAACGCTCGTCCGTCGGCTGATCAACGGCGCCCTAGGGCTTCTCGGCTTCGCGATCGTCCGGCGATCACGCCTTGCCAACACGGACGCCCGACGAGGGCCCTCGTTTGTCTCCGCCCCCTTGCCGACTGGCGCTGCAGAGGTCCTCCGCCGCGACCATCCATTGCTCAAGGAGTATGAGCAGCGCTACCGGCATCACGCGGCCACCGGATCGCAGTGGAGCCCTGAGTACACGCGGAATGAGATCGACCTGCGTTATTTCCGGGGCGACAACGCATTCGTCTGGCAGCCCCACGGTGGAACCGACGAACTCCGCTACGCCCTGACGTCCTACTACACGCGCCTGCACGATCGTCACGGACTCCTCGAGCGCTTGGACGAGGACGGGCTGTTCGGTGCCTACACGTATGAGATCGACGGCAACGTCGTCAGCCGGGATCTACTCGACTCGATTGTCGAGCTGATGTTCCTCGACGACGAGCTCGCCATCGGCTCTCGCGCCACGACGATCTTGGATATAGGAGCCGGCTACGGCCGCCTGGCCCATCGCGCGACGACCGCATACCAGAACATCACTTACCTCTGCACGGACGCCGTTCCCGAATCCACCTTCTTGTCGGACTTCTACCTCGACTACCGTGGCGTCGCCGACCGCGCTCACGTACTTCCGCTCGACGAGGTCGCTGGCGCAATGGAAGACCAAGCCATCGACGTCGCCGTCAATATCCACAGTTTCTCCGAGTGCCCACTGAGCGCGATCGAGTGGTGGCTCGACCTGCTCGCCGCCAACCGTGTCGAGTACTTGATGATCGTTCCCAATACGGAGGGAGCGCTGCTCTCCAGGGAGCGCGGGGACGCGCGGCTTGACTTCATGCCGGCGATTCAGACGCGGCAGTTCGAACTCGTTCGCGCGAGGCCGAAATACGGACACTCGGACGTTGTCCAGCGGAACGGACTCTTCCCGACGACGTACTTTCTCTTTCGCCGGCAACATTCGTAGGGGAGTCGCCATGCGCCCGAGCCATGTGGATACCCCGCCTCGACAGGCCGGGGCTTGGGCTTTGCCGCTTCGCTGAGCCGATGTGTGACTAGCTCGGCCTTGCAAGACCGAAGCGCACCGCGATGGTGCCTGGTACGCATCAGGCTGCCCTCAGCGCGCGACGCTGCTCGAGCTTGCGCCGGTTCCGGCAACGTTCACCGCAGACCAGCGCATCGGCCCTCTTGCTGAACGGTTCGCCGCACAGCGCCTGAGCGAAGGACCGGCCGTCCGCTCGGGATGGGTAACCGCGGACGTGGTCGCCAGCTACCTCGGTGTGGATGTTGCGTACGTGTAACGGCCGAGGGTGCGGACGTCGAAACGATCACATCCACCGAACGTGGTCTCCCCACCCGTGCTCTGCTCAACAACTTCGATGCATCCAGCCGCATTGATCAGCCGGCCTTGTTCCAGCCCTCCTCGCCGTGCGCCCACGGCACGGCGGTGTCGCGCTCGAAGACGAGGTCGTTCTCCTCGCCGGCCCAAACGCCGATCGTGTCGCTGTCCGGGTAGACGGAGATGCCCGGGACCTGCAAAGCGCGAGAACAACAACGTCCTCGCGGACGAGTTGCTCCGGTTCATCACCTTGTGCGCTCCGGCGGGCCCGGCCGGAAAGCGGACGAGGTCCCCGCGCTCCAGGCTCTGCTCGCCGTCGGGCGTGCGCACGACGACGGTGCCCTCGATTACCAGCAGCCATTCCTCCTCGGACTCGTAGTGGTACGGGGACGAGCCCTCGCCGGGATCCACGTCGTAGATGAACATGGCGGTCGCCGTCGAGCCGGTGGCGCGGGCGACGTCGATCCTGCCCTCGGTGTTCTCCGCGCTGAAGATGTTGACTGTGTCCATCACGCCATTATCCGGTGCTCGGCGTCATCGGATAGTGAGCTCGGTCTCCCCGAAGTAGCGGCGCAGGGTTCGGCGCGGCTCGAGGGTGTTGCACTCTGCACGATGAGCGGAGGGGCGAGCACGAGCCCACCCCTCTCACTCCGGTCTAGTGCAGCTGACCTCGGATCGCCCCGCCCGCGAAGGCGGTCGTGTGGTAGTTGACGTAATAGGCGGCCGGGTCGGCGCAGAGGGCGGCACCCGTCGTACCTGCGTTCGGGGTCGCGATGCCGCTCTGCTTGATGTGGCGCGCGCTCGTCGCTGGCGTAGGCGCCACGAAGAGCGGCACGACCACCGGGCCGGGGACGCCCAGCGGGGCCAAGTGGATGTGGCCCGCAACGAACGTCTCGTTGGCCTTGTTGAGGATTTGGGTCTTGAACTCGATCGTCCCGTTGGCCCGAACCTTGATCAGCGTGTGGCCCTTGGCTACGGATGTCGAGCCGGTGGTCTCGGCCTTGGCGGTGAGCTTCGAGTGCAGGACGCAGCTCACTCCATGCCCGTTCTTCTTGCTCGGCCCATTGTTGCTCGGCCCGTTCTTACCGGTCGCAACGCTGACGCTGAGGGCGGCAAGCGCGAACGCGGTCAAGACAACGAGCAGTAGGCGCCGCATGTACAGCCTCCTTCCCCTGGACGGGTTCAGTAGCTCATTGATGTAGATCCCTTTGCTTGTCGGAGCTTGCGGTCCGCCGGGTTGCGTTGCAGCGCCCGGGCGTTCGGGCTCGCCACGCGGCCCAGCGCTACCTAAGCGCGAACCAGACTCGCCAGGCGGTGGCGCCTAGACGAGTGCCGCAGCGAGAGGGCGGTCGCCTGAACCGCGACCGACCTCTCGCTGCTTCCGTTCGCTAGTCGATCAGCCGCACATGAACTTGTCGAACGAGACCGTCATCCCGCTTGCGCTCGAACTCACATGCGCGGTCTCATGGGCTTTGATCGTTGAGCCGTCCGAGCCGGTCAGGTGGACCGTGAACGTCGAGTGGTCAACGCCGTTTTGCTTGTTGTCCGACTCGCCGAACCACATCGTGAAGTGTCCCGTGAACGACGGGTTGCTCGGGTCGAGCGGCACGACTGTGGCCGTGCCGGTCATCGTTCCCGTCGCCCAGAAGTCGCCCGCCTTGTTGACGGTGAAGTGAAGTACCCCGTTGTACGTGATCGTGATCGTCGCCTGGTAGTCGCGACAGGGGACGAAATCCACGAACTGATCGGTCTGATGCTTGAACGTCTGCGTGAACGTTTGCGCCCCGTTCCCGCCGGCGTACGCCGCCGTCACCGTGAAGGCAAGCATCCCGCCGATGGCAAGAACGAGGGCAGCAGATGCAAGGACCCTGCGCATAGCGCCTCCTTTCGTATCTGCCTGCCCCGAACCCCGAGTGTCCACCTCGTCGAGATGGGTGTCAACGCAGGAGTTCAGCTGTGCCTCGCCTTGCAGCTTTCCGCACCTTCGTAGGTGTTTTGCCCCTGGCCGCGCGGAGCTATGGGACCCGCTGCGGTGGCCGACTCCTTTGTATCTTCTGGATCATGCGGAGAAGGGTGACCGTGAACTCGCTCGTCGTGGCCGCCGTCGGGGTCATCGCCGCACTCGCCGTCGCGGATGCTCTGCGGCCGGAACCCTCGACACGGGCCACCGCTCCGCAGGCCACGACAGCGCCCAGGCCACCCAAGCTCCTCGACACGTACCGTGCCGACCTCACCCCGAAGCAGGAGATCCAGCGTATCGGCAACAGCTGGGGGCGGCTCTTCGCGGCCGCCGACCGTCGGGCCTGTCAGTACATGAGCCAGCCCGCCTGCGAGCGGATGGTCTGCGAACGCGTCGGCCCACCGCTTGGATTTCGCCGATACCGAATTGCACTCTGCCGTCGTCGAAGTTTCGGAGGTCGTTCGAAGACGCGACGGTGCAAGCCGTCGTAATCAGGGGCCACCGAGCGGCGGCCAGGTTCTCGACCGGCGCGATGGTCGAGCTCTACGGCGATGGGGGCACTTGGTCGATCCACAAGCTTGGTGGGAAGGCGGGTCGCGAGTTCTTCGAATAGCCAAGTTCCCCGGCCTGTCGCTCGGAGACAGGCTCCTTGTGGAGGCGTCGGTTTAGAGGTCCCTACTGAATTCGACGCCCAGCTCGCGCCAGCGCTGCTCGTCCGGCCATTCGCCGATCGCGTATTCATCGCCGGCGTCGGCGATGGCAACGGTGCCCCTCGTCGTCTCGAGTACGTAGCCGTTCTCGAAGTAGCTCTTCGCCGGCCGCCACCACCTCGGAGGGCGGGGGTCGAGGGTCGCGTAGCCTTCACGATCCCGGCGAAATCCCCGCGGCCAGGCTCGACGGATCTCACGATGTACATCCTGCCGCCGTGTACAAACAGCTCCCCCTGGACGCCGGTGAGCGGAGTGTCCAGTTCTACGGTGAACGGCGATTCACCGCTGCCGGAGGCCTCGACGAGGTAACGCACAGCGGAAATCTAAGTCCGGTGCAGCCGATGGCCGAAGGACCGGCTGTGCCACGAGCAGGGCCGGTGCTACTCCCGAATCGTTGCGAGCAGGTCTCTACAGGACTGCTCGCAACGGCGGCAGACCTCGGCGCAGATTCGACAGTGCTCGTGGTGGGAGGCGTGCTTCTCGCACTCCTCGGCGGAGGCCCGACAGGTCATCGCGCAGGCCTCGATCTCCGCGCGGAGGACGCCGAGGTCAGGCTCAGTCTGCCTGATGAGGATGCGGCCGGTGGCCTCGCAGGCGTCGGCGCAGTCGAGGCAGAGTCGAATGCAGCGGACCATCTCCGCCACGTCTGGCTCTGCGAGGTCGGCGTCGGCGCAGCTCGTGCACGTCGCCGCGCAGTCGATGCAGTCCTCGATGCAGCGCACCAGCAGGTGACGATCGAGAGGGCTTGGCCGTGGGTGTGCCGCGAGCATGTCTCGAACCGTCATGTGCTCTCCTTCCCTCGAGCGGGCGGGCCAGTTTTAGGATACGCCGCCGTAACGGGTGGGCGAGCACCGACTACCCGAGCCGGCGGACGTCGGCTTCCGCAGCTTCGCGTTGATCGGTCATCGCCCGCGCCTTCCCTTGAGCATGGTCGGCTCGACTCCGCGCTGTCCCCGCCTCCGCTTCGGCTCGCTCGGCTTCCCGCGTTGCGGCTCGCGCCGCAGTAGCGAGTTCGCGCTCTTCGGCGCGCAGCTGACGGACGCGTTCCCGCGCTTGCCGTAGTGCCCGCCGTTTCTCGGCCCGGTCGTCGCTCCGCGGCGACTCCGGCTTCGCTGGAGCAACTTGTCGCCCAAGACCTTCCAGGCCCGTCAATGCCTCGAAGCCGGGTGGCTCGACCTCCTCGGTAAGTCGCCCGCGCTTTAGAAGCTCACGCCCCTCTGCGGTCAGCGACGCCGCTCGCAGCGTTTCCGCGGCCTTCCCAATGGCGGACGAGCCGATGCCCGCGCGCTCGGCGATCTCGATTGCTCCCTTTGCCAGCTGCTCTAGCGCGCGCTGCTCAGCTCGTCGCGCTTCGGTAAACGTCTGTGGCGACTTGCCGGCAGCGGCCTTCGCCTGGCTCTTCGTCAGCGACCTGCCTGCCTTGAGGAGTCTCTGCACGTCGAGCGGTCGCTCGCGTGCCAGCTGGTTCACTACCCAGACGGCCGCTGGCGGCTTGCGCAACTTCTTGATCTCTTGTGCCCTCTCAGACTCGCCCTGCGCGCGCAGCCGTTTAACGAGCTCATCGCGGGCCGATGTGAACTCGCTCAGCGGCAGCTGGTAAAGGCGGTCGAGGTCGCCTTCCAAGTCTGCCTTGGAAGCGGCAGCCATCGCTTCAGGCTACCGCTCTCGTTGCGCGGTGTTCTGTTCGCTCAGCCGAGCACACGTCTGAGCGAAAGTACGACGAGCGATGCTGCGGCGACGAGCATCGCAAGATCCCTGGCGCTGGAGATTCGCTTGAACTCGGCGCCGTTGTCGCGCAGTTCGATGTAGCCGACCGGACTCACGGCCACGCCGCCGCCGCCTCCCCCACCCGAGCCCTGGTCGCTTTCTCGAGCGCCGGAGCCGCCACCCCCGCCGAACCCGAAGCGCGCCTTTGCTACCGGAATGACGGTCACGGCCTCTCGCTGGACGGGCTCGCCGAAGATGGTCGAGACCTGCGCCCTCTGGCCGACCGTTTCTCCAATCCGCTCCAGTAGCTCCGTCACCATCGCCGAGCGTTCTGTTGCCGCTCCAGCCATTTCCTGGCTCCCTTCGTGAGATTGGGACCATGGTGCCGGACCCGATGAGGCTCGAGTGTTGGCATGGGGACGAGGTCGAGATCACGATTCGGCGGACTGGTCTGTTGTAGGCTCCGACGCCTGGCTATGCGACTCGAGCTTGGAACGCCTGTTCGCTGCACTGATGACACCTTCGGCGAGCTGGCCGATGTCGTAATCGACCCGATCAGCAAGCGCTTGACGCATCTGGTCGTCCGGCCACGCCACCACGAAGGGCAGGTTTCCCGGCTTGTCCCGGTCGAGCTGGCAGAGGGCGGCGCGGAGGAGTCGGAGATCTCGCTCCGTTGCACGGTGGACGAGGTCAACCGGCTCGAGGCCGTGCAGGAGTACGCCTACCTTCGGCTCGGCGAGTTCCCTGTAGAGGATCCGGACTGGGACGTCGGGATCCAAGACGTGCTCGCGATGCCCTACTACGAGGCCGACCCGCTCGGTTCCAGCCCCATCTACGACGCGAATGTCGGGCTGACCTACGACCGCGTCCCGAAGGGAGAGGTGGAGATCCGCCGTTCGAGCGCCGTGACCTCGGCGGATGGGCACGACTTGGGGCAGGTGGACGGCTTCATCGTCGACGGCGAAGGGCAGATCACGCACTTCGTCCTCGAACGCGGCCATCTCTGGAGGCGGCGCGAGGTGACGATTCCGATCGGCGCGGTCGCGAAGGTCGAGACCGACGCCGTGACCCTGAGTCTGTCCAAGGACGGGGTCGGCTCGCTCCCGTCGGTTCGCGTGCACCGCTAGCTGATCCGGGCGCCCTAGGCTTTCGCGCTCGCCGCCCGGCCCTCAAATCGCTCCCCTGAGGGATGTGGCATAGCCTCTCCGCAAGCCGATTAGTGCTGAAACATCCAGGGCGGAGCGGCCCCGCTGTAAGCGTTCTCACGGAGGGATCGCGGCGTGGAGCCGAGGCACCGTCCACTTCACAACCGAGACAGCACTGCCCTCCTCGACCCTGCGAGGGGAGGTGAACACACGTGCTGAACCCTCTCGCCTTCACGCGGGCGTTTGCCGCTGCTCTTGGCCGCGGCGAAGACGGGCAGACGATGGCCGAGTATGGCGTCGTCCTGTCGGTCATCACCCTCCTGGTCATTGGTTCGATCACGCTGTTGTCCGACAACGTGGTCAGCGCGCTCGAGAGCGTCGCGAGCGTCCTACCCGGATGATCCAGGACCTGTACTCGAGCTTGACCGCCCGTGAGCAGCGGGCACTTCGCTGGAGCGCGGCCGCCATGGCGGTCGCGCTCTGGCTCTCCACCGCCTGGGCCGACCCGTGGATCCTCATCACGGTGCCGCTAATCGGTCCGCGTACGCCGCCTACGCAGCTCGCAGCCGCCGCCACGAGGAGGACGTGGACGACGACCCTGAGTGGTACTGAGTTCCTAGGTGCGAGCGGCGTGCTTGCGGAGCTCATCAAGCTTCGAGCGGGCCACAGACTCGCAGTACCCGGCGGGCCGCCCTCGGAACCGAGGGCTACGATGGCCCTCGCGGCGCCGTGGCCGAGAGGTTAGGCAGAGGCCTGCAAAGCCTCGTACACCAGTTCGAATCTGGTCGGCGCCTTGCCGCTTTACCTACCCCGTTGGGCCGGCGTCGATCTTCGCGGGGCAGCTCCAGAGCTCGACCGAGTAGCCGGAGTGGCCCTTGCGGACGCAGGACTGGCGCGAGAGGTCGGGGCGGCCGTCGAGCTTGCCCTTCTCGCACGCACGCCAAGCGCCCTTCGCGCCGGCGGGCGCTGTCGTGTTCGTGCAATAGCCGATCAGGCCGGCCCGGTGCATCAGGTCCTGGTCCTTGACCGTAAAGAGGACTGCTGCCGCGAGCATCGCCATGAGCCAGAGTCGAAGCATTCGGTCACCTCGTTGCGGGCGCAGTTACGTTGCTATTGCCGCAATATCGGCGTTCTAGGGCGACTTCTTGAGCACTCGCGTCAGCGAAGGCCGCCGCGCTCGTGGTGCGCGCGGAAGAACTCGGCCGACCCCGCGGTCGCCATCGCGGCGGAGGCCGAGATCTCGAGCGCGAGCGTCGCCGCCGCGACGATCTGGGCGAAGCGGTACACCTTGCCGGCCCCGGCGCACCCGAGCAGCTCGAGCCACGAACGGGCGTAGGGGAGGGTGGTGCCGCCGCCGACGGTTGCAACCTCCAAGCCGGGAAGCCGGATCGAGACGTTGAGGCCGGCTTCCACCCGCCGCGCCGTCCCATGCGCCATCGAGCTCGTGCCGACCATGCCGAGGTCCTGCCCGGTGGCCGCGAAGACCGCGGCGATCGCCGACGCGGGAGTGAAGGCGACCGATTGCATCCCTGAGGCGATGGCGCCATGCGTCCCTGCCCACGCGAGCTCCTGCAGGTCGTCGAGGCCGGTGCGCAGGACGCGCCGCACCGCCTCCTCGGTCAGGGTCGCCTCCGCGAGCACCGTCTTGCCGTGACCGCTCTGGAAGTACTCGAAGGACGGCTTCTTGTCGCCGCCCATGTTCGCCTCGAGGATCGCTCGCTCGGGCTTCACCGGCGCCCGCTCCATGACGTAGCCCATGTTCAGGACGTAGGCGTTGCGGGTCATCATGTTCGTGCCCACAGCGTCGCCGGTCGTCCAGCGCCAGAGCACGTGGCACATCGGGCCGACGACGTGGGTCTTCACCTCGCGCAGGCGCGCGTGCTTGGAGAGCGCCGGGTCGTCCTGCTCGGCGAGCCAGGCACGGATCGAGTCGAGCTCGCCTTCGAGCCAGCGCGAGAACTCGACCGCGGCCCCCGCCGAGTCGAAGACGAAGCAGGAGGCGCGCGTGATCCGGTCGGCAAGCACGAAGGTGCGGAAGCCGCCCGACTCCGCGACGGCGCGGGCGCCACGGTAGAGGGAGGCCGAGAGCCCGCCCTCGGTGTGCGCGAGCGGGACGAACACGGTGTCGCGGGCGCGGCCGGTCTCGGCGAGCTCGCCGCCCGGCTCGCGCAGCTCGTACTCGCCGAGCTCGAGCTCGACGGGGCCGACCACCGAGACGGGAGTCACGGCGGCGCCGGTCAGCATCTCCTGCGCGCGCGCGAAGGGCTCGAGGTCGATCCCCGTCACCTCGCCGTCGAGCCCGAGCGCCTCCTGGCGCGCCCTGATCGAGGCTGCATCGTTCTTGCGGGGCCACTTGCGCACGTCCACGGCCTTGAGCCTAAGGCGTCGCTTGCGACGCCGCTATCAGGACGTGCCGGCTTTGCCGGTACGTCCGTCTGAAATGACCGGTCGAACCCGGGGTCACTCCGGACGACGGCGTTAAGCTGCTGTTGATGGCGACCGAGCAGGTGATCGACAAGGAGGCGCACGAGCGCGAGGCGCTTTCCGGCGTCATGCGCTTCTACGAGCTGGCCAAGCGCCAGGAGTGGCAGGTCCGCGATCTACCCTGGGGCGAGCTGCCGCCGATCCCGGAAGGCAAGGGCTCGCCGGTGCGGCAGGCACGGCGCAGGGACATGTGGCGCTCGGTGCTCACCCAGCAGCTCCAGGCCGACATCCTCGCCTGCGAGATGGCCTCCCAGCTGCTCAACATCGCGCCCGATCCCGAGGCCAAGCTCTACTACTCGACGATGGTGCAGGACGAGTCGCGCCATACCGAGGCGTGGCTGAAGCTGATCGCCGAGTCCGGCGGCACCGCCGAGCGCGACCCCTACCTGGACGAGCTGGCGCACATGACCCTCGAGGCGGACACCCTCGAGGAGAAGGTCTTCCAGATGCAGGTCTTCTACGAGCGCCTGATCATCTCGCGCTTCCGGCTGATCGCGCGCGCCTCGCGCGGGACCGTGCTCGAGGACATCTGCAACCGGCTCGCAACCGACGACGGCATCCACCACGGCGCCGGCATGGCCTACGAGAAGGTGCTGCTCCAGAACGCCTCCAAGAAGACGAATCAGAAGCTCGTCGACGCGGCGAACCGTCTCCTGCCGATCTTCGTCGAGCACGCGCTCTGGCGGCCGAAGGAGCGGGCGTTCATCGGCAACACGATGCGCTCGCGCGACCTCGCGCGGCTGCGCGAGGACATCGAGATCGGCGTCCGGCTGGCCGAATCGCTCGGGCTCGACGTGAGCGACGTCCAGCTGCCGGTTCCGTAGCGCCTTGACGGCGGTCCTGATGGAAGGCCGGCCGCTCGCCGACCGGATCCGTGCCGAGGTCGCCGAGGAGGTGCGCGAGCTGGGCGACGTCGGTCTCGCCACGGTCCAGGTCGGCGAGGACGAGGCGTCCTCGATCTACCTCGCGCGGAAGCACGTCGCGGCCGGCGAGGCCGGGATCGCCTCTGTCGACCGGAAGCTCCCGGGAGACATCTCGGAGGAGGAGCTGCTGGGCATCGTCGCCGAGCTGAACGCCGACGACTCGATCGACGGCGTTCTCGTCCAGCTGCCGCTGCCGGAGGGGCTCGACGAGGCTCGCGTGATCGCAGCCGTCGATCCGGTCAAGGACGTGGACGGCTTCCACCCGTTCAACGCCGGGCAGCTCTACCTGGGGCGGCCGACGCACGTGCCGGCGACGCCGCTCGGGATCATGGCGCTGCTGGCCGAGCACCGGATCGGGCTCGAGGGCGCGAGAGCTGTAGTCGTCGGCCGGAGCGACATCGTCGGGAAGCCGATCGCGCACCTACTCCTCCAGTCGAATGCGACGGTGACGATCTGTCATTCGCGCACTGACGAGCTGGCGCGACACACGCTGGACGCCGACGTCCTGGTTGTCGCCGCGGGCGTCCCGGACATCGTCTCGGCCGACATGGTGAAGTCGGGCTCGACGGTCGTCGACGTCGGGATCAACCGCACCGAAGCCGGCCTCGTGGGGGATGTCGATCCCGGGGCGGCGGCTCGTGCCGGGCACATCACGCCGGTCCCCGGCGGGGTCGGGCCGATGACGATCGCCATGCTTTTGCGCAACACGCTGCGCGCCGCGCGCTACCGCCGGGGCCTGCTTGCGTTTCCAGAAATCCGGCGCTAAGGTTCGCGCCGCTTCACAGTAGGTCGGCGGCTCGATCCGTCGGTTTCGCAGCACGAAGGGAGTACCGTTTTGCCGAAGGGCACCGTCAAGTGGTTCTCGAACGAGAAGGGCTATGGCTTCATCGAGCGCGAGGGCGGCGAGGACGTCTTCGTTCACTTCTCGGCTATCTCCGGAGAAGGCTACAAGTCGCTGACCGAGGGTCAGCCGGTCGAGTTCGAGGTCGTGCAGGGCGATAAGGGGCTTCAAGCCTCGAACGTCCAGCCCGGCTAGACCCCTCCCGGAACCAACACGCATGCGGGGCTCCGGATGGGGCCCCGTTTCTTTTGGAAGGATTGGACGCGATGGCGATAACACGAGACGAAGTGGTGCACGTGGCGAAGCTGGCTCGGCTCGAGTTGACCGAGGACGAGCTCGAACGGTTCGCCGGGCAGCTCAATGCGATCCTCGAGGCGGTCGGGAAGGTCTCCGAGCTCGACCTGGCGGGCGTCGAGCCGACGCTGCACCCGCTCGAGCTGTCGAACGTCTGGGCAGAGGACGAGCCGCATCCGCCGCTGCCCGTCGAGGAGGCGCTCGCCAACGCGCCCGAACGTGAGGGCGACGCGTTCCGCGTCCCCGCCGCGTGACCGCGATGCGGCCTCTCGAGACGTCACGCTTCCGGCACGAACCGGTCACAGACACGTGCGCCGCCTGCCTCTACGCTGTCTGTAGGGGTCCCGGGGGACCCCTGGGGGCAGTTTGGAGGACGGTCGCGTGATCGACACGCTTCGGTTGACTGCCGAGGAGGCGACCGGGCTGCTCGAGCGGGGCGAGGTATCCGCGACCGAGCTCCATGGCGCCTACCGCGAGGCGATCGCCGAGCGCGACCCGGAGCTGCACGCCTACCTCTGCACCGTCGAGGAGCCTGAGGGCGAAGGTGTGCCGATCGCGCTCAAGGACGTCATCTCGACCAAGGGCGTCGAGACGACCGCGGCCTCGAAGATCCTCAGCGGCTACAAGCCCGTCTTCGACTCGACCGTCGCCGCGCGTTGCAAGGAAGCAGGCCTGCCGCTCCTCGGCAAGACCAACCTCGATGAGTTCGCGATGGGCTCGTCCACCGAAAACTCCGCCTTCGGCCCGACCCGCAACCCGTGGGATCCGAGCCGCGTTCCCGGCGGCTCGTCCGGCGGCTCAACCGCCGCGGTCGCCGCCGGCCTGGCTCCCTGGGCGCTCGGCTCCGACACCGGCGGCTCGATCAAGCAGCCCGCCGCGCTCTGCGGCGTTGTCGGGTTGCGACCCACGTACGGCACGGTCTCGCGCTACGGGATCGTCGCCTTCGCGTCGAGCCTCGATCAGGTTGGCCCGATTGCGAAGACCGTGCGCGACTGCGCGCTCCTCCACCGGATCATCGCCGGCCGCGACCCGCTCGACTCGACCACGGTCGAGCTTCCCGATCCGATCGAGGTGCCGGAGGCGGAGGACCTGAAGGGCCTGCGCATCGGCGTCCCCGTCGAGCTGAACGAGGCGGAGGGGATCGAGCCGGGCGTGAGTGAGGTCGTCAATCGCACGATCGAGCTCGCGCGCTCGCTCGGGGCGGAGGTCGGGGAATGCCACTTGCCCCGCTCGGTCGAGTTCGGGTTGCCGTGCTACTACCTGATCGCCCCATCCGAGGCCTCATCCAACCTCGCTCGCTACGACGGCGTCCGCTACGGCCTGCGAGTCAAGGCCGACGACATCCGCGCGATGTACGAGAGCACGCGCCGAGAGGGCTTCGGCGACGAGCCGAAGCGGAGGATCATGCTCGGCACCTACGCACTCTCGGCCGGGTACTACGAGGCCTTCTACGGCCAGGCGCAGAAGGTCCGCACGGTCATCCGTGATGAGCATGCCGCCGCGTTCGAGCAGTTCGACGTGCTCGTCAGCCCGACCTCGCCGACGGTCGCGTTCGAGCTCGGCGCCCGCACCGCCGACCCGCTTGCGATGTACGCGGCAGACGTGCTCACGATTCCGTCGAATATGGCGGGGCTGCCCGGGCTCTCGATTCCGTGCGGCCTGTCGGACGACCTGCCGGTCGGCTTTCAGCTGATCGGCCGCCAGTTCTCGGAGAACCTGCTCTTCCGAGCCGGCCATGCGCTCGAGCGGGCGCTCGGGTTCGACTACGTCCCGGAGCGGCTGAAGTGAACTGGGAACCAGTTATCGGGCTCGAGATCCACATCCATCTGAAGACGCGGACGAAGATGTTCTGCCGTTGTCCGGTCGCCTACTTCGAGGGGGCCAACACGCAGACGTGTCCCGTCTGCCTCGCGCATCCCGGCGCGTTGCCGGTGCCGAACCGCCAGGCGGTCGAGTGGACGATCCTGCTCGGGCTGGCGCTCGGCTGCCAGGTGCCGGAGCGGGCGATCTTCCACCGCAAGAACTACTTCTACCCCGACAACCCCAAGGGGTACCAGATCTCCCAGTACGACGAGCCCCTCTGCGTGGACGGCCGGCTCGCGGTGCCGGGGGCCGACGGCGAGACGGTCGTGGGGATCGAGCGCGCGCATCTCGAGGAGGACGCGGCGAAGACGATCCACGTCGGCGGCGCGGAAGGGCGGATCCACGGCGCCGACCGCTCGCTGATCGACTTCAACCGCGCGGGTACGCCGCTCGTGGAGATCGTGACCGCCCCCGACATCCGCTCGGCCGACGAGGCGCGGCGCTTCCTCCAGCTGCTCCGGCAGACCGTGGTCGAGCTTGGCATCTCGGACGCCGAGATGGAGAAGGGCTCGTTGCGCTTCGACGTCAACGTCTCGGTGCGTCCGGAGGGGGAGGAGTTCCGCACGCGAACCGAGCTGAAGAACATGAACTCCTTTGCCTTCGCGGCGCGGGGGATCGAGCGCGAGATCGAGCGGCAGATCGGGATCTACGAGTCGGGCGGAACCGTGGACCAGGAGACGCTTCACTTCGACCCCTCTCGCGTGGACGCGCCCCCGCTGCGCTCGAAGGAAGAGGCGCAGGACTACCGCTACTTCCCGGAGCCCGACCTGGTGCCGTTGGAGCCCGACCGCGAGCTGGTCGATCGGTTGCGCGAGGAACTGCCGGAATCCCCGGCGACGCGCATCCGCCGGCTGGAAGGCGAGATCGGCTTCTCGCTCGCCGAGGGGCTCGTGACGAGCGGCCGCGACGAGCTCTACTCGCGCATCTCGGGCGAACGCGCTGCCGTGGCCAACGTCGTCATGAACGAGCTCGCCGCGACGGGCGTGGATCCCGCGAGCGTGAACGCGGATGAGCTGGCGAAGGTGATCGAGCGCCGAAGCGAGATCCCGCGCGCGGCCTTCACCGACGCGCTGGCGGCTAGCGGGTCGCCGGACTTCTCGGCGGAGCGGTATCTGGCCGAGGCCGCGATCGTGGACGCGTCCGAGCTCGACCCGGTGATCGACCGCATCCTGAGCGAGAACTCGTCGCAGGTCGAGGCGTTCCGAGGCGGCAAGGAGGGCCTGCTCGGCTTCTTCGTGGGCCAGGTGATGAAGGAGACCGGCGGCAAGGCGAACCCGAAGGTCGTGAGCGACCGCCTGCGCGAGAAGCTGAAGACCTAGCCGTCAGCCGCCGCGAACGCGGGTGACCGTCCCCAGGCGCTGATTCGAAACCCAGACGCTCCCGGCGGCCACGATGACCGACCGCGGCTGCCCGCCGAGGGCGAGTCGCCCCGTCACCTTGCGCGTCGCCGGATCGATCCGGAGCAAGCGGCCGGTGTCGTAGTTCGCCAGCCAGACCGAGCGCCCGCAGGCGATCCCGGCGCTGCCGCGCCCGACCTTCACCTGTCTGGCAACCCGGTTCCTGCCCAGGTCGATCAGGTAGATCCGCGGACCGCGAAGGCTCGAGACCCAGAGCCGCCCCCTGCAGAGGACCGCATAGTCGGGATCGGCGCCCACGCGGATCCGCTTGACGACGGCGTTCGTTGCCAGGTCGATCCGGGCGACCGTGCCGTTCTCGTTCGGCACCCAGGCCGCCCCGGCGGCGAGGGTCACCTCCTCCGGCTGGCCACCCACGTGGATGCGCGCCACGACGGCGTTCGTGGCCGGGTCGACCTTGACGACGTCGCCTCGTCCGAAGACCGCGACCCAGACGGCGGTCGCGGTCGCCGTGACCTCGGCCTGCTGCATCCCGACCTCGATCCGGGCGGTGACCCGATTGGTCGCCGGATCGATTCGATACAGGAACTGACTGTCGAAAGCGCTCACCCAGATCGCCCCGGCGCCGAAGGCCAGGCCGTACACGCCGTCGTTCAGCGGGATCCGGGCTGCGACCCTGTTCGTGCCCGAGTCGATGCGGGCCACGTCGTGGCTGCCGTAGTTCGCCGCCCAGACCGAGCCGGCCCCGAAGGTCAGCCCGAGCGGCTGCGAGCCGACATGAACCTTCGCGAGCACTCGGGGCTTCGTCAGCGCTCTCGACGCCGAGGCCGCCGCGTACCACGCGGTCAGCGCCAGAATCGCGAGCGCGACCAGCGCTCCGATCCGGCTAGCTCCGGGCACGCGACCCCGTCCGCGCCTCATGGCGGTCCAGCTCGCGCAGGGCATCGTCGGCCCATCTGACCATCGCGCGCGTGACCTCGAGACCGTGGAGCAACGTCAGGTACGGGAAGAAGTCCTCCTCACGATCGAGGTTGCGGTCGATCTCCTCGAGCTCGGCGAGCTTCTTGCTCCGCCTCACGCTTGCGCCCGAGAAGCTGCGCCCGCAGGCCGTCGAGCTCGCCGAGGCCGCCGAAGAACAGCTTCACCAGCAGGCCGTCGCGCGTCATCCGCGACACCGGCTCGCCGGAGACGAGCCAGCTCCTGAGCGAGGCCTCGCCGGCCGGTGTGATCCGGTAGAGACGCTTGTCCGGCCGGCCGTCCTGTGCCACCGCTGACGAGACCGCATGGCCGCGCTCGACGAGGCGCGGAAGGATCGCGTAGATCTTGCTCTTCGCGGGCTGCCAGAAGTAGCCGATGCTCCGACGTGCCAGCTTGTCGAGCTCGTAGCCGGACCGCTCGCCGAGGGTGAGGAGCCCGAGGACCGCATACTCGGTGTCGGAGAGCTGCGTGCTCATACAGTCCCGACGTTACTAGTCCCGATGGGACTATGCAACCGACAATTCAAGCCTGAGCCGCTGCCGTCCGACAAAAATAACGGTATGCGCGCCTGCCGTCTCAAGTTTGCGGTACTCCCGCTCGTCCTCGCCGCTTTCGTCCTCGCCCCTCCGGCGTTGGCCTCTCGCGATGCAGGGCTCGCGGCCCTTCAGGTCGCGCTGCAGTCGCGCGGGGTCTACGCAGGTTCGATCGACGGGGTCAAAGGCCCGGCCACGACGAAGGCGATCAAGCGCTTCCAGCGCAGCGCAGGCCTACCCGCCGACGGCGTGCCGGGACCGAAGACCCGCCGGGCGCTCGGCGCCTACGGCAAGCACCTGCTCGGCAGCCGCCCGCTCACCCGCGGCGCAGCGGGCTGGGACGTTGCGGCCCTTCAGTTCCTGCTCGCCTGGCACGGCTTTCCCTCGGCAACCATCGACGGCGGGCTCGGCATGCACACCGAGCGCGCTCTCCGTCGCTTCCAGCGCTGGGCCGGCCTCAAGCCGGACGGTGTCGCCGGCGACAGCACCTACGCTGCGCTTCGAGGCGCTCCGCCGACGTGCCCGATCGCTCTCGCCTGGCCGCTCGCGGCGCCGGTCGGAGACGCTTTCGGTCCTCGCGGAAACCGCTTTCACGCCGGCATCGACCTCGTCGCGCCACGAGGCGCCCCTGTCGCGGCTGGCGCGGCCGGCCGAGTCGTCTTCGCCGGCTTCGCTCTAGGCGGCTGGGGCAACCTCGTGATCGTCGCCCACGCGAGCGGGGTCAAGACGATGTACGCGCACCTGGCCACCGTGTCCGTCCATCGCAAGGAGCTCGTCGCGGTCGGCGCGCGGCTCGGCACCGTCGGGGCCACCGGCCACGCGAATGGCCCGCATCTCCACTTCGAGGTCCGCCTTCGCGGCGCGGCGGTCGATCCGCGCAGCGCCTTGCCGTAAGCCCTAGCAGACCTTGCTGAGCTCGTTCGGGTCGCGCTCGGCGATCCAAACGCCGTCGGAGGCGGGCGCGATTGCTCCGGGCAGGCCGTGCAGCGGCACCGTTTCCGGCACGGGCGGCGTTCCGGAGACCCGAAGGATGGCGTGCCGGCGCTGATCTGGAAAGAACACAACCCACGCCGAGCCCGCGGCGAAGGCGACGCTTCCCGGGGTGGCGTCGAGCGGCACGACCGTGAGGTGGCGCGGGCTGGTCGCAACCCTCACCAGCCTGCGTGCCAGCGGCTGTGGCTTCCGGTACTTGCGCCCGAAGAACTGCTGCGCGCCCCAGACGCCGTCGGGTGCGAGTGCGATCGAGAAGGCAACGCCGCCGATTCGCTGCCGGAAGAGAAGACGGCCCGCCGGCGACAGCTTCACGATCGACTCCCAGCCAGACGCCCAGACCGCGGGCCCCCGCGCAACGAGCGCCACCACCGTCGTCCCCTTCACGCCGAAGCGGCGAACGACGGCGTTCCTTCGCGGATCGACGAGGAAGATCGAGCTGGTGTCCAGCCGCGTGTCGGCACCGCCAATCCAGACAGCAGCCGGAGTCACGGTCAGCGTCGCTCCAAAGAGCCGCGGCGCCGGAGCGCGGATCTCGGCCAGCACGCGTCCCGAGCGCGGGTCGAGCCGGATCAGCGTCCCTCCGGGCTTGCCGCGAATCTCTTGGGGGATCCAGAGCGAGCCGAAGCCGTAGACCAACCTGGTCAGGGACGCCCTCGAGCGGGAAGCTCCGGTCGACCCGGCCCGTGCGCGCGTCCAGACGGATAACCCTCGCGCGCCCGCCGGGCCTTTGCAACGTGACCCAAAGCGTGTCACCACGGGCCAGCACCTGGTGCGGCGGGCCGGGCAAGGGCAGCGTCCGGACGACCGTGCGCCCCGATGGAGTGGGGCAGCTTGGGCTTGTGGTCGTCTCCGCTCCCGAAGCGGGGGCAACCAGCGCCGCGCAGGCGGCGAGCGAGCCGAGCACGGCCTCCCTCGAAACGTGCCGCATCACCTATTCCTACACCTCCCGACTGCGAGAGGTTCCTGCTCCTGGATCGGTCGTGGTGATAGCGGCCCGAGCTAGTACTCTCGAGGTCGTGGCCGAGAAGCGCTACCTGATGACTCCCGGGCCGACGCCGGCGCCGCCGGAGGTGCTGGCCGCGATCGCCCAGCCGGTGATTCACCACCGCGGCCCGGACTACAAGAAGCTCTACGCGGAGTGCCTCGGCCGCTTGCGCGAGATTTTCCGCACAGAGCAGGAAGTGCTGCTCTTCGGGGGCTCCGGCACCGGCGCGATGGAGTCCGCGGTTGCGAACCTCTGCTCGTCCGGCGAGCCCGTGCTGGTCGTTTCGGCCGGCTACTTCGGCGAGCGCTGGGCCGCAATCGCCAAAGCCTACGGCGCCGAGGTGGATCACCTGCGCTACGCCTGGGGCGAGATTCCCTCGGCCGAGGAGACCGCCGCGCGGCTACGCGAGCGAGAGGCTACGGCCGTCTTCTTCACGCACTCCGAGACGTCGACCGGCGTCGTCTCCGATCCCCAGGCCTTCGCCGCCGCCGCTCGCGAGGCCGGCGCCCTCAGCGTCGTGGACGCGATCTCCAGCCTCGGCGCGGTGCCGCTCGAAACCGACGCCTGGGGGATCGACGTCGTCGCCTCCGGCGCGCAGAAGGCGCTGATGACGCCGCCCGGCCTGGCGATGGTCTCGGCCTCGTCCGTGGCCTGGGACAAGACCGCCTCCGCCGCCTCGCCCCGCTTCTATTGGGACTGGGAGCGCACCCGCAAGGGCCAGGCCACGCTCGACGCCCCGGTCACGCCGCCGGTGTCGCTCGTCGCCGGGTTGAACGTCGCGCTCGGGATGCTGCTCGACGAGGGTCTCGAGGCCGCCTTCGAGCGCCACATGCGTCTCGGCCGCGCCTGCCGCGAAGGGCTGAAGGCGATGGGCCTCGAGCTCTCCTCGCCCGACGACGACAGCTCCGCGGTGGTCACCGCCGCCCGTGCGCCCGAGGGGATCGACTCCGACGAGCTCGTGCTCCTGCTGCGCGACCGCCACGGCGTGACCCTCGCGCCGGGCCAGGGCGAGCTCAAGGGGAAGATCTTCCGCATCGGCCACATCGGCTACTACGACGTGTTCGACATCACGACCGCGCTCGCGGCCGTCGAGCTCGCGCTCGTCAGAGCTGGGCGCCGAGATCGAGCGCGGCATCGCCGTCACCCGCGCGCTCGAGGCCTTCGAGCACACGCCCGTGTGACCCGCCTTCGGGTCCTCGTCCGCGAGCCGATCGCCGACGCGGGCGTCGAGCTCCTGCGCGAGCGCTTCGACGTGGACGTCGACGCCAACGGCGATCTCGCCGGGAAGATCGGCGACTACGACGCGATCGTGATCCGTTCGGCGACGAAGCTCACCGCCGACCTGATCGACCGGGCCGACCGCCTGAAGGTGATCGGCCGGGCCGGGGTGGGGGTGGACAACGTGGACGTCGAGGCGGCCACGCGTCGCGGAATCGTCGTCGCCAACGCACCGGAGTCGACGGTCACCTCGGCCGCGGAGCACACCGTCGGCCTCCTGGTCGCCCTCGCGCGCAACATCCCCCAGGCGCACGCCGCGCTGAAGCAGGGTCGTTGGGAGCGCTCGGCCTGGGGCGGGGTGGAGCTCGAGGGCAAGACCCTGGGCGTGCTCGGCTTCGGGCGGATCGGCCAGCAGGTCGCCCGGCGCGCACTCGGCCTGGGCATGCGGGTCGTCGCCTACGACCCGTTCGTCTCGAAGGAACGTTTCCGCGAGCTCGGCGCCGAGCGCGTCGAGAGCCCAGACGAGGTGCTCGCCGCGGCGGAGTTCCTGACCCTGCACCTGCCGCTCACGCCCGAGACGCAGGGCTTCCTGAACCGAGAGGCGATCGCGAAGCTGCGCGACGGTGCGCGCGTGATCAACGCCGCCCGCGGTGAGCTCGTGGACGAGACCGCCCTGGTCGAGGCGCTGCGCTCCGGGAAGATCGCCGCCGCAGCGATTGACGTCTACTCCCAGGAGCCGTACTCGGGCCCTCTGCTCGAGCTCGACAACGTCGTCGTTACTCCGCACCTCGCAGCCTCGACCGAGGAAGCGCAGGATCGCGCCGGGGTGATCGTGGCCGAGCAGGTTGCGGCAGCGCTCGAGGGCGCCGTCGTCACGAACGCGGTCAACATCCCCGCGATCGGCGCGGAGGACCTCGAGGTGCTCGGCCCGTTCATCTCGCTGGCCGCGAAGCTCGGCCGCCTGGCGATGGAGCTCGCGGGCGGCCGTGCGGAGACGATCACGCTCTCCTACTACGGAACGCTCTCCGGCTACGACACGCGCCTCTTGACCGCGGCCGCGTTGAACGGCGCCTTCCAGGGACGCAGCGACCAGCACGTCAACTACGTGAACGCGCCGCTGATCGCGGCCGAGCGTGGAATCGAGGTCGCGGAGGAGCGGCGCCGAGCGTCACGCGACTTCACGAACCTCGTCCGCGTGGAGATCCGCTCGAACGGCGACCAGGTGCGCGCCGCGGGGACGATCATCGGCAACGACAACCACCACTGGCTCGTGAGCGCGCTCGGCTTCGAGCTCGAGATGCAGCTCGCGCCGTTGATGGTCTTCTTCCGCTACGACGACGTGCCGGGCGTGATCGGGCGCGTCGGCACGCTCTTCGGCGAAGCCGGCGTGAACATCGCCAACATGGCCGTCTCCCGCACACGCCGTGGCGGCAAGGCGTTGATGGCACTCTCGCTCGACACGGAGCCGCCGCCGGAGCTGGTCGAGGCCGTGCGCGCGCAGGGCTTCGACGATGCGCGCGTTATCTCGCTCGGCGCGGGTTCAGGCGCCTGACGATCCTTGCGGCAACGCGGTCGACCTTGTCCACGATCGCGTAGCGCCGACGTTGGCGCACAGCGATTTCGGTTGCGCCGGTACCCTTTGGGCGTGGCGACCAGAACCTGGCCAGAGCCGGTCGAGCGGGTTGTTGCCTACCTGCGCGAGGCCGGCGCCGAGGTCCGCGTCGAGGAATTCGCGGAAGGGACCCCGACGGCCAAGGACGCTGCCCGAGCCGTCGGTTGCGACCTCGGCCAGATCGTCAAGTCGCTCCTCTTCGACTGCGGCGGCCGCTCGGTGCTCGTGCTCGTTCCCGGAGACCGGCGCGCCGACTCCGAGAAAATCGCCCGCGCCGCAGGGAGCCCGTTCGCCCGCATCGCAGGCACGGACGAGGTGCGGGACGCGACCGGCTTCGAGCCGGGCGCAGTCGCTCCGTTCCCGCTCCGGCGAGTGTCCTCGGTCTTCATCGAGCGAACCCTGCTCGGGCAGCCCGTGCTCTGGATCGGAGCCGGCTCCGACAGGCACATGGCGGCCCTCTCGCCGACCGAGTTGCTACGCCTTTCGCGGGCCCGTCCGATGGACGCCGTCGACGAGGCCGCCTACCATCTGACGTAACCGGAGGAGGTTCGCTGCATGCGTGAGACCGAGAAGATCTGGATGAACGGGGAGCTGGTGGACTGGGCCGACGCGCGAATCCACGTGGGCGCGCACGGCCTGCACTACGGCTCCGGCGTGTTCGAGGGGATCCGTGCCTACGAGACCCCGAAGGGCAGCGCGGTCTTCCGGCTCACCGAGCACCTCAAGCGCCTCGACAACTCCGCGCGCCTCCTGCACATGGAGCTGCCGTACTCGATCGAGGAGCTGCGACTCGCCTGCCACGAGCTGATCGGCGTGAACGGCCTCCCGGAGTGCTATCTGCGTCCGATCGCCTTCTTCGGCTACGGGGAGCTCGGCGTCTCCGCGGTCGGCAACCCGGTGGACGTCGTGATCATGAGCTGGCCCTGGGGCGCCTACCTCGGCGAGGAGGGTCTCAAGAACGGGATCAGCGCGAAGATCTCGAGCTGGCAGCGGATCGGCCCGAACGTGATCCCGCACGTCGCCAAGGCGACCGGCGTCTACCTGAACTCGATGCTCGCGGTGACCGAGGCCAACCGCGCCGGCTACGACGAGGCGATCCTGCTCACGGCCGAGGGCTTCATCGCCGACGGCTCGGGCGAGAACGTCTTCATCGTCAAGGACGGCGAGCTCTACACGCCTGACCTCGCGACCTCGATCCTCCCGGGGATCACCCGCGACACGGTGATCCAGATCGCGCAGGACCTCGGGTACCGCGTGCACGAGAAGTCACTGATCCGCTCCGACCTCTATCTCGCCGACGAGGCCTTCATGACAGGCACCGCCGCCGAGGTGACGCCCCTGCGCAGCGTGGACGACGTGGAGATCGGGGTCGGGCCGATCACGCTCGAGATCCAGGAGGCCTATCTGGACACCGCGCGTGGCCGCAGCGAGCGCTGGGCCCAGTGGCTCGAGTACGCCACGCCTGCGCCTGCGGAAGCTTGAGCACCGGCATCCGCGACATTCCGCTCGCCAGGCCGTACCTGGACGAGCGGGAGGAAGAGCTCGTGATCGAGGTGCTGCGCTCCGGACGGCTCTCGCTCGGGCCGACGATCGACCGTTTCGAGGAGCTGATCGCGGAGCGAGTAGGCGCGCCGTATGCGGCTGCTGTGTCGAGCGGCACCGCAGGCCTGCACATGCTGGCGCACATCGCCGGGCTCGGGCCGGGAGACGAGGTGATCACCTCGCCGCTCTCGTTCGTCTCCTCGGCCAACTGCTTCATCTTCGAGGGCGCCACCCCGGTCTTCGCCGATGTGGATTCGCGAACGCTGAACATGGATCCGGCCGCGCTCGAGGCGGCGATCACGGAGCGCACGAAGGCGGTCGTCACGGTCGACATGTTCGGCTACCCCTGCGAGCTCGACGAGATCCGCGCGATCTGCGACCGGCGGGGGCTGGTGCTGATAGAGGATGCGGCTGAAGCTCTCGGCGCCGAGTACAAGGGCCGGCCGGTCGGCAGTCATGGCCTCTCCGGCGTCTTCGGCTTCTACCCGAACAAGCAGCTCGCGACCGGCGAGGGTGGGATCGTCTTCACGCATTCCGAGCAGGAGTGGCAGCTGGTGAAGAGCCTGCGCAACCAGGGGCGTGACTACCGCGGTGGCGCCTGGTTCCACCACGTGCGGGTCGGCTTCAACTACCGCTGGACCGACGTGCAGGCCGCAATCGGGATCGGCCAGCTGGAGAAGCTCGAACGGCTGCTGTCGTTGCGGGCGGAGGTTGCGGCCCGCTACACGCAGCTGCTCGAAGACGTCGAGGTCGAGCCGCTCTGTGCGGACGACCCGACGCACAGGCGCTCCTGGTTCGTCTACGTCATCGCCCTACCCGCGGGTGCCGACCGGGATCGCGTGATGGCCGAGCTGCGCGCCCAGGGCATCGGGACGGCCGAGTACGTGCCTTGCGTCCATCTCCAGCCGTACATGCGCGAGACGTACGGTTTCGGCGAGGGCACGTGCCCTGTCGCCGAAGAGGTCGCGAGCCGCACGCTCGCACTTCCGTTCTATCCGCAGCTCGAGGCCGACGATCAGGAACGCGTGGTCGAGGCCTTGCGAGCGGCGCTCGCCTGATCAAGGTCCGGTCAGGGCACCCCGGACGGGCGGAAGGACGAGTCGGAGCTTCTGCGCGAGCCAGGTCAGCTGGTCGCGGTAAGCCCTTGCATTCAGTCCATGATCCGCGTCGTACCAGCGAACGGTCGTGCCCGTGGGCGCGGCGCGGGCCATCGCGACGAGCGCCGACGCCGGGACCACTTGATCGCGCCGGCCGTCCTGCAGGAGCAGTCTGGAGGGGGACGCACGTCTCACGTAGCGGAGCGGGTCGACCGTCCCCAGGTAGCGGCGGATCGTCGGACGCAGCGAGGCAGGCGCCCGAGCGGCGTAGGACGAGATCGGGCTCGCTCCGCCTGACATCAGGACCACGGCACGGAAACGGGGCTCAACGCCCGCAAGGATCGCACCGGTGCGCGCGCCGGCACTCCAACCGACGAAGCCGATCCGGCTCGCGTCGACATCTGGGCGCCGGCGGAGCAGGTCAATCCCTCGCCGGACAGCGATCACGTCGCGCTCCTCGAGCCTTACCTCCCGGCGGAGCCTCGCGAGCGCCGAACCACCCGTGGTCGAGGGCGTCGTGGCCGAGGGCGCGGTGATCACGAGGCCGATCGCGTGTCGCGCGGCGAGCCAGGTCGCAGGAACGACGAGCTGCTTGCGATCTCCGCCGGAGCCGTGCAGGTAGAGCACCGCCGGCAGACGTTTGCCGCTGCTTGGGGGTAGTGCGAGGTAGCCGTCGATGCGGTCGTGGCCCGCCGTGTACGAGACGTCGTGGATAGCAATTGGATAGGCCTTGTTCACTCGCCCCCGATCGGCGTAGCGCAGCGGTTGCGCGGCGTCGTACGCGAAGGCACCGCGGGTCGCCCGAGTCGAATGCTCCGCCGAGCTGCCGCAGCCGACAGGTGCCAGCAGCAGGCAAGCCGCGAGGAGACACAGGACGGGACGCACGGAAGCAGCCTACGCACCGGCGCCTGCATAATCGGCTCGTGGACAGCCAGCGGATGATCTTTCTGGGCTTCGGCAAGTACGCGCGCGCGGACAAGATCTACGCGATCGAGCCGATCCGCGACGACCGGCGCGGGCACGGGCGGCGGACGCTCGTCTGGGTCGAGGGCGTTGCCGAGCCGATCGTCGCCTCCCGCACCGAGCGCACGATCCTCGCCGACATGGGCCAGGACGCCGCGCTGGGCAAGCCGCTCCTGGACGACGCGCTCGACCTGGCCCAGCGACTGGCCGAGCAGTCTGAGAGCGGCAAGGTAGACCTGCCAGATCTCGGCCGCCGCGCCCGCCGCCTGCTCGAAGCCACCGCCCGCCCTGACGACGGCGAGAAGCTCTTCTAGGCCTGTCCGAGCAGCGTCCGCCCGATCCCGCCGACCTGGCGGAGGAACCGCTCGTCGGAGCCGAGCGCCCCGGCGTTCTGGGCTTCCTCGGCCGGCTCAAGCTCGACACGAGGCCCTTGCGCGAGTCTCCTGCGTTCCGCCGTCTCTGGATCGGCCAGACGATCTCCGTCATCGGCGGCGAGCTGAGCTTCGTCGCGATCCCCTACCAGGTCTTCCAGCTGACCCACTCGACCCTCGCGGTCGGTCTGCTCGGCTTCTGCACTCTCGTGCCGCTCGTGAGCGTGCCGCTCGTCGGAGGCACGCTCGCTGACGCAGTCGACCGGCGGAAGCTGTTGCTCCAGACCGAGGTCGCGCTCATGCTCGTGACCGCGCTGTTGGCCGTGAACGCTGCGCTGCCGCATCCGCGGGTCTGGGCGCTCTACGTGCTCTTGACCCTCGGCACGACCGCCTTCAGCCTGGGTACCCCGGCGTTGCGCTCCCTCCTGCCGCGAATCGTGGCGGAAGACCAGATCGCAGCCGCCTCGGCACTCGAGGGCATCTACGGAAATCTTGCCGCCGCGGCCGGCCCGATCCTGGCCGGCGTGCTGATCTCGCTCGTTGGACTGACCGCGACCTATCTGATCGACGTGGGCACGTTCGCCGCCTCGCTCGGGGCGCTCTGGCTGCTACCGCCGCTTCCGCCCGCGGAGGCCGCCGCGCGGGCCAGCGTCCGCTCGATGGCCGAGGGTTTCCGCTACGTCCTCGGCCGCCCGATCCTGATCGGCATCTTCCTGGTGGACACGAACGCGATGATCTTCGGCATGCCGATGGCGCTCTTCCCCGCGATCGGCGAGAGCTTCGGCGGTGGCGCGCGCATCGTCGGCTTGCTCTACGCAGCCCCGTACATCGGCGCGCTCCTGGCCTCGCTGGTCTCTGGCTGGACGAGCCACGTGCGGCGCCAGGGGCTCGGCGTCGTTGTCGCTGCATCCTGTTGGGGAGTCGCGCTCGTCCTTTTCGGCTTCGCGGATGCCCTGTGGCTCGCGGTCGTGATGCTGGCGTTGGCCGGCGCGGCCGACTACATCAGCGCCATCCTGCGCAGCGTGATCGTCTTGACTGCGACTCCGGACGAAATGCGGGGGCGTGTGACCGGGATCGAGTTCGCGCAGGTCGCGAGCGCGCCGTCGCTCGGCAACGTCGAGGCCGGCGCGGTCGCCGCGGCAACGAACGTGCGCTTCTCGGTCGTCTCCGGCGGGTTCGTTTCAGTCGTGGGCACGTTGCTGATTGCCGCGGCGGTGCCGGCGCTGCTCCGGTATGACTCGAAGGACCCCGACGCGTGATCGACTTCTCGCGCAGCGTCCACGAGATCGCACCCGAGTTGATCGGCGCGACGCTGCTCGTGGACGGGATCGGCGGTCGCATCGTCGAGGTCGAGGCCTACGACCGGGAAGATCCCGCCAGCCACGGCTACCGCGGCCGCACCCAGCGCAACGCTTCCATGTTCGGCCCGCCCGGCCACGCGTATGTCTACCGCTCGTACGGCATCCACTGGTGCCTCAACCTCGTCTGCGAGGAGGTGGAGGTCCCCAGCGCTGTCCTTGTGCGAGCGCTCGAGCCGACGCACGGCCTCGACCAGATGCGGAGGCGCCGAGGGCTCGACGACCCGCGCGTGCTCGCAAGCGGTCCCGGCCGGCTCTGCCAGGCGCTCGGGATCACGCGCGAGCACGACGGCCTACCGCTCGACCGGCCGCCCTTCGAGCTGCGCGAGCGGGCCGGGCCGGTTCAGGTTCACTCGGGCACGCGTGTAGGGATCACCCGCGCCACCGAGCTGCCTTGGCGGTACGCCGAGGCGGGCTCGCGCTTTCTCAGCCGCCCTTTACGACCAGCGTGACGACGAGCCCGCGCCCCGCGGCTCTGCGCGGGCCTGGAGTCTGCGCGATCACCTTCGCTCCGGGCGAAGAGCTGCCTGTCACCTTCCACTTCAAGTGCAACCGCTCGAGCCGCGCCTGCGCGCGCCCAAGCCTCAGGCCGATCAGGCGCGGGACGATCCCGTGCAGCGCCTTCGGCAGGACGAGCGTGACCTTGTCGTAGGAGGAGAGCGTCCCTCGAGCGGGGAACTGGCGGAGCACGATGCCGAGGCGCTGGCGCGGCTTCGCCGGCTCGTAGACGTACTGCGGGGTGAGCGGCTGGGCGGCGAGCCGCGAGTTCGCCTGCGCCACCGTCTGCCCGATCAGGCGCGGCACCTCCACCTCGTTCACCTTGCACTTGGCGGTGCGTGCGGGGCCCTCGCCCTCGAAGTAGAGAAGCTGCTTCGTGTTGTTGCAGTTGCCGTTGTCGAGCTGGAGCTGGCCGTTGCGGTAGACGACCTGCTTCGGCACGGCGAAGGGCTGCGAGACCGAGGGGAAATCCTGCGGCGGGTTGCCCCGGTACGCGAGCGCGCGCTCCATGAAGCTCTTCCAGATGAGCGCGGGGAAGGTGCCGCCCGCGACCGCGTCGCCGTGGTACTCGGTCAGCATCGGCCGCAGCGAGTTCGGGTAACCGACCCAGACTGCGGTCACCAGCTGCGGCGTGTAGCCGACGAACCAGGCATCCCCGTAGTTCTCGGTCGTGCCGGTCTTGCCGGCGACGGGGCGGCCGTCCGAGAGCTGCGCCTGCCGGCCGGTTCCTCCGGTGACGACGCCCTGGAGCAGCGAGGTCAAGAGGGCGGCAGTGTTCTCGGTCAGCACCGGCCGGCCGACCGGAAGGTTGTTGTCGACGATGCGACCGGACTCGTTGCGCACCGTCGAGATCGCCCGCGGGCGGTTCCCGAACGCCGCGCCGTCGATGCGCCGGCCGCGGTAGGCGAAGGCCGAGAACGCGCGGGCCATCTCGAGCGGGTTGACCGCCTCGGCGCCGAGGCCGATCGCGAAGTAGTTCTTCAGCGGGCTGGTGATCCCGAGCCGCCTCGCGGTTCGGACGATCGCCCCCGGCCCGACCAGCTGCGTCAGCTGCGCGTAGACCGTGTTGTCGGAGAACTCGGTTGCGGTGGCAAGCGAGATCCGCCCGAGGTCGGAGTTCTCGTAGTTGCGCACCGACCAGACCTTGTCGCCGAGCGGTATCTGCACCGGCCCGGACTCGAACTCCGAGTCGGGCGAGATGCCGTCCCGCAGGGCGGTTGCCAGCACGAACGGCTTGAACGATGAGCCCGGCTGGCGCTCGCCCTGCACGGCGAGGTTGAACTGGCTCTTGCGGTAGTTGTTGCCGCCGATCATCGCGAGCACGCTGCCGTCGCGCGGGTCGACAGCGACGAGCGCGGCCGAGGGCCCGTTTGGGTTGGTCAGCCACTTCGTGATCGCCTGCCGCGCGAAGCGCTGGATGTTGAGGTCGATCGTGGTCTTCACGCGCAGCCCGCCGCCGAAGACGCGGCCCGAGCCGTAGCGATCGATCAGCTGCTGCTTCACGTAGTTGGTGAAGTAGGGCGCCGGGCCTCCTGTGTCCGAGAGGCGGACATCATCCGGGCGCGGCAAGCGCGCTCGAGTGGCATTGGCGTAGTCACCGTAGGTGATGTCGCCCTGGTCGAGCATCTGCCGGAGAACAAGGTCCCGTCGCTCGCGCGCAGCCTTCGGGTTCGTCACCGGGTCGTAACGGGCCGGATCGCTGGGGATCCCGGCGAGCAGCGCCGCCTCGGCGAGGCCGAGGTGCTCGGGGTCGGCAGGGTGATGGAAGTACGTCAGCGCGGCCTGTTGCACGCCATATGCGCCGTTTCCGAAATAGATCGTGTTCAGGTAGGCGGTCAGGATCCGGTCCTTCGACCAACGCTGCTCGAGTTGCCACGCGAGCGCTGCTTCCTTCAGCTTCCGGCTGATCGAACGCTGGCTCTTGACGTAGGTGTTCTTCACGAACTGCTGCGTGATCGTCGAGCCGCCCTCGACCACGCGCTGGTTGCGCACGTCCTGCCAGACGGCCCGCATGATCCCGTGCACGTCGACGCCGCGGTGCTCGTAGAAGCGCTTGTCCTCGATCGCGATGATCGCCTGCTTCATCAGCGGCGCGATGTGGTCCGAGGGCACGAGGATCCGGCTCTGCGAGCCTCGTAGCACGGCCAGGATCCGCTCGCCCTTCGAGTCGTAGACGTAGCCGTCCACCTCGCGCTGCTGCAGCCGCGCGGGGTCGAGCGACGGGACCTCGCTCGCGATCGACGTGACCAGCCCGAAGGTGAACGAGAGCGACCCAAGGATGAAGAGGATCAGGAGGAGGCCGAACAGGCGCAGCTTGCGAATCCTGCGCCGCGGCTTCTTGGACACCTGCGGGGGGCCGGTACGCGGCACGAGAAGCGCAGGATTGTAGCTATAGACTCGCCCGGCAATGGGCGTCGCCGAGCTGACCCGCAACGCGGTGGACGTATTGCCGCAGGGAGGGCTCGAGCGGAAGCTCGCCCTCAACCGCCCGCTGCGCGTGAAGCTGGGGATCGACGTCACCTCGCCCGACATCCACGTCGGCCGCGGGATCCCGCTCCAGCGGATGCGCGCCTTCCAGGACGAGGGTCACGCGGGTGTGCTGATCATCGGCGACTACACGACCCGGATCGGCGACCCCTCGGGCCGCTCGTCGGAGCGGCCGGTGCTGAGCGACGAGGAGATCGAGGCGAACGCGCAGACCTATCTCGACCAGGCAATGGTCATCCTCGACCCAGATCGAACCGAGATCCGCTACAACGGCGAGTGGCTCGGCAAGCTCTCCTACGCAGAGGTCGTGCGGCTCGCGAGGACGATCACCGTCGCCCGCATGCTCGAGCGCGACGACTTCGCCAAGCGCTATCTGGCCCAGGAGCCGATCTCGGTGTCCGAGCTCCTCTACCCGCTGATGCAGGCCTACGACTCGGTCGCAGTCGAGGCCGACGTCGAGCTCGGCGGCACCGACCAGCTCTACAACCTGCTCGCCGGCCGCGAGGTGATGGAGGCCTACGGCCTCGAGCCGCAGGTCGCGCTGACGACGCCGATCCTCGTCTCCTGGGACGGCGACAAGATGAGCTCGTCGCTCGGGAACAACATCCCGCTCACGGCGCCTCCGGAGGAGATGTTCGGCCGGACGATGCGTCTCCCCGACTCGCTGCTGCCCGAGTGGTACCGGCTTGTCCGGGAGCAGGAGCTGCAGGCGGATGCCGACCCGCTCGAGGCGAAGCTCGCGCTGGCGACGATTCATCGTCGGACGCTCGCACGGTGACGAGGCAGCGCGGCAGGCGGAGGACCACTTCACGCGCGTGGTCCGCGAGGGACAGGCGCCGGAGGAGGTTCCGGAGGCGCCGCTCCCGGAGGGCGAACCGGTGCACCTGCCGGCGGTGCTCGTGGACCTGCTCGGTGTCGGCTCGACGAGCGAGGCACGGCGGCTGATCTCGCAGGGAGGCGTGAAGGTCGACGGGGAGGTGGTGAGCGACCTCGATTTGCCACGCGCCCGGCTCGGAGGAGCGCTCGTTCAAGCCGGAAAGAGGCGCTTCGTCCGCTTCGGTCCCGCCTGACGCCAAGCCCTCGAACTTGGTGCTATCATCCCCGAGCCGTTCGAAAGGGCGGCGTGTAAGAACGTCCCTGTACCTCGACCAGGAGCGCCTTCGGACGCAGACGGATACGACAGTGATCCGAGCTACGTAGGCCTCTGGTGCGAGTCGGAGGCTTTTTTACGCGCCGGCCGCGGCGCTGGTCTT
>CAVXZG010000019.1:220000-600067 GCA_963766375.1 uncultured Actinomycetes bacterium
AGTACCCCGGAAGGGGAGTGAAATAGCACCTGAAACCGTGTGCTTACAAGCGGTCGGAGCAGCTTCGTGCTGTGACGGCGTGCTTTTTGCATAACGAGCCAGCGAGTTACTCTTCAACGGCAAGGTTAAGGAAACGGAGCCGTAGCGAAAGCGAGTCTGAATAGGGCGAATTAGTCGTTGGAGGTAGACCCGAAACTGAGTGATCTACCCATGGGCAGGTTGAAGCGGGGGTAAGACCCCGTGGAGGACCGAACCGACTTGGGTTGAAAACCGAGCGGATGACCTGTGGGTCGGAGTGAAAGGCTAATCAAACTCAGAGATATCTGGTTCTCCCCGAAATATATTTAGGTATAGCGTCATGCGTTCAATTCCAGTTGTAGAGCACTGTTCGGGCTAGGGGGCCTACCAGCTTACTGAACTCGGGCAAACTCCGAATGCTGGAATTCCAGAGCATGGCAGTCAGAGTCTGGGGGATAAGCTTCAGGCTCGAAAGGGAAACAGCCCGGACCGTCGGCTAAGGTCCCTAATTTCTAGCTAAGTGGCAAACGATGTCTGATTGCTGAGACAACCAGGATGTTGGCTTAGAAGCAGCCACCATTCAAAGAGTGCGTAACAGCTCACTGGTCAAGTGATCGGGCGCGGATAATGTAACGGGGCTCAAGCTAGAAACCGAAGCCACGGACTTCGCGCAAGCGGAGTGGTAGGGGAGCGTTCCCAGGCCGGCGAAGCGGCGGCGGAAGCCAGCCGTGGAGGCCTGGGAAGTGAGAATGCTGGCACGAGTAACGAAAGACGAGTGAGAAACTCGTCCGCCGAATGCCCAAGGGTTCCTGAGTAAAGCTAATCTGCTCAGGGTTAGTCGGGACCTAAGCCGAGGCCGTAAGGCGTAGGCGATGGCCAACAGGTTGATATTCCTGTACCACGTATCCACCGCTATCACCGATGGCGGGACGGGGTAGGCTAAGGAAACCCAGGCGATGGTCGACCTGGGGTAACCGCGTAGGGCGACCGGTAGGGAAATCCGCCGGTCATCAAGCCTGAGACGGGATGCCGAGGTCCTAACGGACCGAAGTTCCTAAAGCCATGCCTCCTAGAAAAGCGTCTAGGGAGGTGGAGCGTGCCCGTACCAAAACCGACACAGGTGGGCAGGTAGAGAATACCAAGGCGATCGGAAGAACCCTCGTTAAGGAACTCGGCAAAATGGCCCCGTAACTTCGGGAGAAGGGGCGCCCCGGTAGAGTGAAGCCCTTACGGGCTCAGCTCGAGGGGGCCGCAGTGAAACGGCCCAAGCGACTGTTTACCAAAAACACAGGTCTCTGCGAAGTCGAAAGACGACGTATAGGGGCTGACGCCTGCCCGGTGCCGGAAGGTCACGGAGAGAGGTTAGCCTTCGGGCGAAGCTTCGAACCCAAGCCCCGGTAAACGGCGGCGGTAACTATAACCGTCCTAAGGTAGCGAAATTCCTTGTCGGGTAAGTTCCGACCTGCACGAATGGCGTAACGACTTGGGCGCTGTCTCAACGAGGGATCCGGTGAAACTGTAGTCTCGGTGAAGATGCCGAGTACCCGTGGTTGGACGGAAAGACCCCGTGAACCTTTACTACAGCTAGATGTTGGAGTCTGGGGCGTGTTGTCCAGGATAGGTGGGAGACTGTGAAGCGGAGGCGCCAGCCTTCGTGGAGTCGCCCTTGGGATACCACCCTTCGCGTTCTGGGCTTCTAACCCGATGCCGTAATCCGGGTCGGGAACAGCATCTGGTGGGTAGTTTGACTGGGGCGGTCGCCTCCTAAACTGTAACGGAGGCGCGCAAAGGTTCCCTCAGCACGGTTGGAAATCGTGCGTAGAGTGCAAAGGCATAAGGGAGCTTGACTGCGAGACAGACAGGTCGAGCAGGTGCGAAAGCAGGCCTTAGTGATCCGACGGTAGAGAGTGGAATTGCCGTCGCTCAACGGATAAAAGGTACTCCGGGGATAACAGGCTTATCCTTCCCAAGAGTCCACATCGACGGAAGGGTTTGGCACCTCGATGTCGGCTCGTCGCATCCTGGGGCTGGAGTAGGTCCCAAGGGTTGGGCTGTTCGCCCATTAAAGCGGTACGCGAGCTGGGTTCAGAACGTCGTGAGACAGTTCGGTCCCTATCCACCATGGGCGCTGGAAGCTTGAGAGGAGTCGTCCTCAGTACGAGAGGACCGGGACGAACAGACCTCTGGTGTATCAGTCGTCGTGCCAACGGCGCTGCTGATTAGCCACGTCTGGATGGGATAACCGCTGAAAGCATCTAAGCGGGAAGCCCACCTCGAGATGAGGCTTCCCATCCCCTAGAGGGAGTAAGGGCCGTGGGAGACCACCACGTCGATAGGCGGGACGTGCAAGCGCAGCAATGCGTTCAGCGGACCCGTACTAATTGCCCGAGGTCTTGATTTTGAACACAAGCGTGTGTTGCTATGGAGTTTTGAGGGTGCGCGTTTGCGCCCAACAATTTCGGTGGTGATAGCGGCGGGGTTACACCTCTTCCCATTCCGAACAGAGAAGTTAAGCCCGCCCGCGCCGATGGTACTCGGAGGGCAACCTCCCGGGAGAGTAGGTCGCCGCCGATTATTTGACGAAGGGCCGCGCAAGCGGCCTTTCGTGTTCTCTAGGCGGCGCGGAGCTTCTCTCGCCAGTCCGGGTCGAGCTCCCGTAGCCGGCGGACGCGCTCGCCGACCGGCGGATGCGTGTTGAAGAGCGCCGCCAGGCCTTCCTCGGCGAACGGATTGAACGTGTAGAGCGGCTCCGTCGCCGGATTTGCACGGAACTCGACGAGCTCGGAGGCCTGCTCGAGTCGGATCAGCGCGTCGGCCAGTCCGTGCGGGGAGCCGCAGAGCTCGGCCGCCGCGCGGTCGGCCGTGAACTCGCGCTTCGGCGACAGGAGCAGGTGCACCAGCGCGGCGGCCAGAGGCCCGAGCACGAACAGGAGCGCCCGCGAGAGCCAGCCGCCGATGCGGCTCGTCTCCAGCAAGGCGGCCGCGAATACGACCACCGAGGTCTGCACCAGGATGTCGCGGTTGCGAATGTGTGCCAGCTCGTGGGCAAGGACGCCTTCCAGCTCCGCCGGCGGCGCTGCGCCGAGAAGGCCGCGGCTGACGGCGATCGCGGCACCGCGCGGCCCGCGTCCTGCAGCGAGCGCACGAGGGTGGCCGTCCGGCAGCAGGAACACGCGAGGCTTGGGGAGCCCCGCGACCGCGGCGAGCCGCTGCACCGTCGCATGCAGTGCCGGGTACTGGCCGAGCGGGAGCTCCCGCGCACCGACCATCCCGAGCGCGACCCGGTCGCCGTACCAGTACGAGGCGCCCACGACCAGCAGCCCGAAGAAGACGACGAGCGAGACGAGCCGGTAGCCACCGAAGGGCCAGGCGATCGCCGCGAGCAGGGCGCAGCCGCCGGCGATCAGCAACCAAGCCTTGAGCACGTTCCAGCCGACGAGGAGCCGACCGCGCATTCTCAGCCCTCTTCTGGCTGCTCGTCCTCGTCGAGCCCGCGCGGGGGCCAGTCGGGCTCTGGCGCGTCACAGCGGCTGGAGCAATGCAGCGACGCGATGTTCTGGAGTGGAATGAGGATGTGCCCGTTCAACTCGAGGTGCGCCACGTCGTCGAGGAGGCAGTACGCGGTGAGCACGCCGTCCTGGTAGTCGCCACCGAAGAGCGCAACTTCGACCTGCTCGCCCTTGTACTTGCTGGTGTAGTCCTCCATTGCCCGGCTCAGTCTACTCGGCGGAAAATGCCGTCCTCGACCGCGAATTCGGCGACGAACGCATTCGCCACGACCGGCCCGCGACGCCGCGACTCGGAGTGCGTGACCCCGTCTGCGAGCGCGTACGCGGCGCGCACCGGCCCTCCATGTGAGACCGCGAGGATCCGCTCGCCCTCGTGTGCGGCGGCGAGCTCCAACAGAGCGCCGATCACCCGGTTGCCCATCTCTTCATAGCTCTCGCCGTCCTCCCACCCCTGCTCGTACTCGAGCCAGCGGGCGAACTCCTTCGGAAAGCGCTCTTCCACCTCGGCGCGCGTCAGCCCCTCCCACGAGCCGACGTCCACCTCGCGCAGCGCGTCCACGGCTGCCGGCTCGAGACCGTGCGGGGCCGCCACGATCTGCGCGGTCTCGAACGCCCGCTGCAGCGGGCTCGAGTAGACGGCCGCGAGCGGCTGGTCCGCCATCGCCGCGCCCAACTCCGCTGCCTGGGCGCGCCCGGTCTCGTTGAGCGGAGGGTCCGCGTGGCCCTGGAAGCGGTTCTCGCGGTTCCAATCGGTCTCGCCGTGGCGGGCCAGGAGGATCGTCGTCACGGCGGGAATTACACTAACCGCCCTTGGACCTCGGCCTGCGTGACCGTGTGTGCATCGTCACCGGCTCGACCGGGGGGATCGGCCTCGCGACCGCCAAGCTCCTCGCGGACGAGGGCGCACGCGTGGTCGTCTGCGGTCGCGACTCGGAGCGAGTCGAGCGCGCGCGTGACGAGAGCGGCGCTGCGCTCGGCGTGGTCTGCGATCTCGCTGAGCCGGCCGCGCCGGAGGAGCTCGTCGCCGAGACGGCCGGCGCTCTCGGCCCGCCGGACTGCCTCGTGAACAACGTCGGCGCCGCCTACCAGCTCGGCTTCGAGGAGCTCTCGGACCGGCACTGGGACGAGATGTGGCAGCTGAACGTGATGAGCTACGTGCGCGCGATCCGCGCCGTGCTGCCGGGGATGAAGACACGGCGGCGGCGTGATCGTGAACGTCTCCTCGACCGCGGGCAAGCGGCCTTCGACGGGGATGCCCAACTACTCGGTGACGAAGGCGGCCGTGCTCTCGCTCTCGCGGCTGGTCGCCGACCTCTATGCGGCGGACGGGGTCCGCTGCAACGCGGTCGCTCCCGGGCCGACCGCAACCGAGGCCTGGCTCGGCGAGGGCGGACTGGCCGACCAGCAGGCCGAGCGGAGCGGCAAGACCCGCGAGGAGGTGCTCGACGCGGTCGGCAAGGGCCGGCCGCTCGGGCGGCTCGCGGAGCCGGAGGAGATCGCCGCGGTGATCGCGTTTCTCTGCTCGGACCGGGCCGCGTACGTGACCGGCGCAGCCTGGAGCGCGGACGGCGGAACCGTCCCGATCATCATCTAGGCTGACCGTTATGCCGGAGCTCGCCGGACGGACCGCAGACGCCTTCGAGGCGGGCGTTCGCGAGCACGAGGAGCGTTGGCTCTCGCCGCTTGCGGTGCGCTCCTTCGAGACGCGCGGGCGGGCGCAGGCCGAGGAGCCGTGCCTCCTGCGCACGCCGTTTCAGCGCGATCGCGACCGCATCGTGCACACGAAGGCCTTCCGACGGCTGATGCACAAGACCCAGGTCTTCGTCGATCCGGCCGGTGACCATTACCGCACCCGGCTCACTCACACGCTCGAGACGACCGGGATCTCGCGCGGCGTCGCCCGCGCATTGCGGCTGAACGAGGACCTCGTCGAGGCGATCGGCCTCGGGCACGATCTCGGCCACCCGCCGTTCGGCCACGCCGGTGAGGAGGCGCTCGACGCGCTGCTGCAGGCTCGCTTCGAGCGGCGCTTTCACCACAACGAGCACTCCCTGCGCGTGGTGGACGTGCTCGAACGCGACGGCCGCGGGCTCAACCTGACGGCCGAGGTGCGCGACGGGATCCTCAACCACACGGGCCCCAACGAGCCGGACACGCTCGAGGGCAGGATCGTCCGCCTCGTCGACAGGGTCGCGTACATCAACCACGACATCGACGACGCGGTTCGCGCCGGCGTGCTCGACCCTGCCGAGCTGCCGCGGGAAGAGATCGAGTTGCTCGGACCGACCGGCTCGCGGCGCGTCGACGCTCTCGTCCACGACCTCGTCGAGACCTCGGAGCGCGCAGGCGACATCCGTCAGAGCGACGAGATCGGCGCGGCGATGCTGGCGCTGCGGAGCTTCATGTTCGACCGGGTCTACCTCGGGGACGGTGCCCGTGCCGAGCACGCCCGTGCGCACGCCACGGTGACGCGGATCTTCGATCACCTGATCGACCGCGGCGATCCCATCGAGGAGGTGATCGACTACGTCGCGGGCATGACCGATCGCTTCGCCCTCTCGTACGCCGAGTCGCTCTGATGGCCAGGATCAAGGACGCATCGGTTCGCGAGGCCGTCGAGGCGGCGGACATGGTCGAGGTCGTGCAGGCCCGGACGCAGTTGCGCAAGGCAGGTGCGCGCTTCACCGGCCTCTGTCCCTTCCACGACGAGCGGACGCCGAGCTTCTCGGTCAACCCGCAGGACAAGCTCTACTACTGCTTCGGCTGCGGCGCCGGCGGCGACGTGATCAGCTTCGTCCGCGAGACCGAGCAGCTCGACTTCGCGCAGGCGGTCGAGTTCCTGGCCGAGCGCTTCCGCGTCACGCTCGAGTACGAGGAGTCCTCGCCCGAGCGTGAAGCCGAGCGCAGCCGCCGCGACCGGCTGCTGGCCTTGCTCGAGCAGGCGGCCAGCTTCTACGAGCGCTACCTCTGGGAAGCCGAGGCGGGCAAGCCGGCGCGCGAGTACCTGGAGAGCCGAGGCCTGGGTGAGGAGGTCTGCCACGAGTACCGGCTCGGGCTCGCCCCGGGCGGCGCGACCTTGGCACGAAAGGCCCGCGAGAAGGGGTTCACCGGCCCCGAGCTCGCCGCCGCCGGTCTCGTCAACCGGCGCGGGAACGACTACTTCGCCGGCCGGCTGCTCTTCCCGCTGGCCGACCCGCGCGGGCGCGTGCGCGGGTTCCAGGCCCGCAAGCTGCGCGAGGACGATCCTCTGCGAGCGAAGTACGTCAACTCGCCCGAGGGTGAGCTCTTCCGCAAGGGCGACCTCCTCTACGGGCTCGACCGCGCGCGGACTGCGATGGCGAAGCAGGAGCGGGCGATCCTGGTCGAGGGAAACCCCGACGTGCTCGCTCTCAGGCAGGCGGGTGTCGAGCCGGTCGCCGCCTCGATGGGGACGGCGCTGACGGAGAGGCAGCTGAAGGAGCTCTCGCGCCTGACGCACAAGCTCTACCTCTGCTTCGACGGCGACGCGGCCGGCGAGGCGGCGACGCTGCGGGGGATGGAGCTGGCGGCCGCGCAGGGGTTCGACGTGCGCGTGGTCGCGCTGCCGCCTGGCGTGGACCCGGCCGACGCGCCCGAGGGCTTCGAGGAGCGGCTCGCCGGGGCCGAGAGCTACCTGGGCTACCGCGTCCGGCTCGAGATCGAGCGCGCGCCCGATCGGCAGGAGGCGTTCGTGCGCGTGCGCGAGGTGCTGTCGCGCTTCGACGAGGACTCGCCCTGAGCGGCAGGACGCCGTACGCCTCGCCGCCGATCGGCTCGACCTGCCGAAGGAGACGCAGGCCGGCTTCGCCCCGAACCGAACCCGGCGCGCGACGGGGGAGATCTCGCCGCGGCTGCTGGAGAAGGGCTCTCGCCTCGAACGGGACGCGCTCGCCGGGGTCGCGGCGCATCCCGACCTGCGCGACCTCCTCGCCGAGCTCGCTCCGGAGCACTTCGACGCGGAGCTGCACCGCCGCGCACGGGAGCACCTGCTCGATCCGGGCGAGCCGGATGCCGAGCTTGTGCCCTTGCTGGCTGAGCTCGACGCGCGGGCAGCCACCGAGGGGATCGACGACGAGACGGCCAAGGAGCTGCTCCTGCGCCTGCGTGAGCGCCAGCTCCGCCGCGAGCTCGCCGCCGCCGACCCCGAGCGCACGAAGGAGCTCCAGGAACAGCTCGAGAGAGTCCGCGCGACCGCGGCGAATTTCGCCTAGGCGCGGCTACACTTTGCCCTCGCTGAGCACCGTTCCCCGGTAGCTCAATTGGCAGAGCATCCGGCTGTTAACCGGAGGGTTGTTGGTTCGAGTCCAACCCGGGGAGCTTTGAAAGCGCCTGCAACTCGTGAGCAGGCCGCAGGTATCGTCCCGCCGCGAACTCTTCTCACCGGAACGTGTTCACGCCGGACGGAAGGACCAACGTGCGTCGACGGTTGTTCGTAGCGCTTCTGGCCGCGGGTCTGCTTCTCGTCGCCGGATTCACTGCCGCCGCGGTCGCGAGCGGAGGGAGTCCATTCGCCCTCCTCGAGGATCAATCCAGGACGGCGGACGAGACGACCACCGCTCAGGGCACGCTCGATCGAACGACGACGGAAAAAGCGACTTCGACAGAGTCAACCGAGGACGAATCGAGCGAGACTGAATCGGCCGAGGACCAGAAGGCGCAGGAAAAGACCACGACCGACGTGACCACGTCGAGTCAGAAGGTGACGATCTGCCACCACACGGGCTCGACGAAGCACCCGTTCCACCCGATCACTGTCGACGAGCACGCGGTCCCGGCGCACACGGGTCACGGGGACACGGTCGGCGCTTGCCCGGCGATCACGGCGAGCGCCGCCCCCGCTGCGAAACACGGGAAGCCGAAGCACTCCAGCGGCAAAGCGAAGGGCGCCGGCCGCTCAGAGCGCTCGGAGCAGGGCCAAAAACACGGCAACGGCCAGTCTCATCGACCCGAGAAACACGCCGGCCGACCTAACCGCTAAGCCTCGCGCGGCTCCGTTGTGGAAAACCTGTGGAGAGCGTGCCGCAATTCACGTACGGCCGGACGCGCCCCGTCTCCGAAGACTGTCGATCCAACGCTCGGGGCTCGCGTCGAGCGCGCTCGGCGCCTCATCCGGGCCGGGCTCACGCGCATGCCACAGGTCGACGTTCAGGAGCTCGATCTCCTCGATCAGCATGAGGATCGCCTTGCCGGCCGCTCGTAGCTCGTCGCGCTTGTCGCTGGACAACCCGTCGCCCCAGGCCCTCAGCATCTCGAGCTTCTGTTCGTCGAGACGGTCCGTCACCAAGGACTCCCCCGCTGCCGCTTTCGGAATGAGGAGGTTCTCACACCTGGAGCTTCAGGGCGAGCTTTCCTTGGGTCAGTGGCCGCAGGAGCAGACTGTCTCGCCCAGTCTGCGCCGCTCGAACTGAAGCCCACAGCGGGCGCAGGTCGGCGGCAGCAGCTCGGCTCGAACGAAGAGGGCGCGCATCAGAGTGGCCCAAAAGGCCAGGTATGGCACGACGATCGCGGGCGAGTTCATGTCCCGGTTTATCGGCCGCTGCGGGCCGGTGGTTTAGCGCCGGTAGAATGACTGCGTGAGCTGGCTGTCGGTCGCGCTCCTTGCCTGCGCCGTCGTGGCGGTGATCGGCGCGGAGTGGCCGAGGCTCGGCGAGAGGGTCGGGCTCGAGGCTCGCCGGAAGCGCGAACGCGCCAAGCGGAAGTCCCAGCTGAAGCTGCTGCGCACCGAGAGCGACGACTTCGCCGCCAGCGTCGAGCGCGACCTCGAGCAGTTGCCGACGCTGGAAGACTTCGACCGGAAGAACTAACGCACCACGAAGGTCGTGGCCAGACGGCGCGTGTTGGGAAGCGTGGCGTTCGCGTCTTCGGTGTTCTTGGTCTCCTGGTAGTCGGAGACGGTGAAGACCAGCCGGTGCCGGCCGGCAGACAGCCGCCCGAGGCCGACCTGGACGAGGCCTCTCGATGGTGAGTAGCGGATCGGCCGGAAGTGCCCGTCGACCTCGGCGAGGATCGAGCTCGGCTCCACACCCGAGCCCCGGTCGGCCACGACGAGTCGGAGGCGATCGCCTCGGGAGACCACGCGTGTCCTCAGGAGGGCGGTCGGCGGCGCGGTGTCGTCGACCCAGAAGCGAAAGGTGAAGCTCCCGGCGGCCTTGCGGCTCGGCGTGTCGAAGACGAGGTCGTAGCGGCCGGGATTGGGGCGGAAGACCCCGACCACGGGCTCGATTCCGTAGAAGCCGGGCTGGTACGGGTTGATCCGGATCGGCAGCGCCGGGAAGCCGGTGAGGCGGTCCTCGTTGCCGCCGCGTACCAGCCGCGGTGAAACGTGCGAGCCGCGCGCGTGCGAGAGGATCACCGCCCCCGCGTTGGCGACGGGCCGGCGGAGTACGAAGCGGAACACCTGCTCCGGCCCGAGCAGGCGCGTGGTCAGGCCAAGAGCACCGGGGCTCGCGGGGTAGCGGTACGACGAGACGAGAGCGCGGCCCTTGCGCGTGTCGCCGCGGTAGACCCCGGTCCGTCGCAGCAGCTGCCGCGGCTCGCGCTCGAGCCGAGGCACGGTCACGCGGAGCCAGTACGGGATCCGCCGCGTCTGGCCGCCCCGCGTGAGGACGACGAAGCCGCTCCCGTCACCTGCCGGAGCGCGGGGCGAGACCGCGGCGCGGAGGGTGAGTGTCCCCGGGACGGGCCGCGCCTCTGCCTTCAGCGCGACACCGCGTGAGCGGCTCAGCTGCCGCACCGCGACCGCCCAGGCGCCCGCTCCGCCCCCGGCATCCGAGAGCGCAACGCGCAGCGTCACTGCCGGCCTCGCCGCAGGAGGCCGAACGAGAGGCTCGTCGGCCTGGCGAAGACGAGCGGCTGGTCGGCGCGCGGAAGCCAGATCATTCCGCCGCCTTCGCGGGTGGGCGGCGTCTCGCCTCGGCTTCGTGTGTTGCCCTTGACCGGTCCGCCGGTGAGTACGAGCGCCGACTTGACCTGCGCCACGGTCCACGCCGGGTGCCGCTGGAGGAGCAACGCCGCCGCGCCGGCGGTGTGCGGTGCCGCCATGCTCGTCCCGTCGAAGTACCGCCACGAGCCGTCGCGTGCGGGAACCGACGAGAGCACGGCGACGCCGGGCGCGGTCACGTCGGGCTTCAGCAACAGCGAGATGGGCGCCGGGCCTCCCGACGAGAACTCGGCGATCAGCCCGGACTTCGTCGCAGCCGCCGCGGTGATCGCCTTCGCCGCCGAGCCGGGCGAATCGATCGAGCCGGGGCCGAGCGCGTCGAACTCGTTCCCGGCCGCGATCACCGGCACGACGCCCGCGTCAGCCGCGGCATTGATCGCCTGGACGACGATGTCGCGCGACGGCGTGATCTCCGGCTCGCCCAGCGAGAGGTTGATCACGTCCATCCCGTCGCGGACGGCGCGCTCGATCCCCGCCACGATCTCGGGCGAGTTGCCGTCGAGCCCGAAGGCGGCCGTCGGGATCGTCAGGACGCGGTAGTTGCCGATGTACGCGCGCGGCGCGATCCCGGAGACCTTCACGGGGCCGTCCGGTCCCGGCGCGGTCGTGTCGTGGTCGCCGGCGGCGATCCCGGCGACATGCGTGCCGTGCTCGGACTCGGTCGGGTCGAAGGGCAGCCGGGCGTAGCGCCAGTTCGCTCCGGGCGGCGGAAAGGAGCGCGCGACGATCACCTTCGCCGTCGCGTAGGCGCGGTTGCCCTTCGGGTAGCCGGGCGGCATCGTGAAGCCGGCGGGGGAGAGGAATGGGTGCGATTGGTCGACGCCGTCGTCGATCACGCCGATCTTGATCCCGTCGCCCGCGGTTGCGAGTGTCGGGCCCCAGAGCTCGGGCGCTCCGATCACGGACGGGCTCCGGAACAGGGTTCGGCGGTAGTGGACCGCTGTGTAGACGTGCGCCACTCCCGGGAGCGCCGCGATCCGCTTTGCCGCGGCGGGCGGCGCGACGACGGCGAGCCCGTTCAGCACGACGCTGTAGCGCCAGCGCACGCTGGCGCTGGGGACGGCCCGCCGGATTTCCGCGACGAGCGCGTTCTGGTCGTGGGAGAGCCGACGGAGGTACGAAACGCTCGCCGGGGTGCGCAGTGCCAGCCGGCCGGAGTGCAGGAAGCCGCGTCCCCGCAGCGACGCCTGCGCGAGCGGCGCCGCCGTGAGCGTCACGACGAACTCGGCAGGGGACTGAGGCGAAGGCGCGAGGACACCCGCCGACGAGGCCGCAAGCGGCAGTGCCAGGCCGGACACGGCAAGCAGAAGTAGACCCCGTCGCAAGCCGAAATGGTACGCGTAGCGGCCCGAAGGCGTCGGTACACTGTGGTCGCCAAGCGGATGTGGCGGAATTGGTAGACGCGCACGGTTCAGGGCCGTGTGGGCGCAAGCCCGTGGAGGTTCAAGTCCTCTCATCCGCATCTGGCTAGATCGACGGGGGCCCACGATGGACGTGCGAGGTCGCGCAGAAGGGCAGACGAGGATCTGGCTTGCCGTGTTCCTCCTCGCTGCGGCGTTCCTCCCGGCCGCGGCGGGTGGTGGAACGCTGGGCGCTTCGCCCGAGACGACGATCACCTCCGGCCCCGAGTCGAGCGTCGCCACGGGCTCGGCCACGTTCTCGTTCACGAGTAGCCAGGCCGGCTCGAGGTTCGCATGCGCTCTTGACGCAGGCCCGTTCAGCGACTGCGTCTCGCCCCAGACGCTCTCGGTTCCCGACGGCTTGCACCACTTCTACGTGACTGCGATCAACAACGGCGACGTGGATCCCACGCCCGCCGTCTGGACGTGGACGGCAGACACAAAGCCCCCGTCTGCGGTACGCGGTCGCCGGACGGTCCTCGGCTATCGGAAGCTCGTGCTCTCTTGGGGAGCGCTGAGCACCGCCGGCGCCGACGGCGTCGTCGTCCGCCGAAGCACCAAGCGGGACAAGGCTCCGAGCGTCGAGGTGTATCGCGGGTCAGGCTCGAGCTACGCGGACACGAAGTTCGACAACGGGGTCTACCACCGCTACCGGATCATCGCCTCCGATCGAGCCGGGAACCTCTCCCCGGCCGTGGACATAGTGGTCGGTCCGGCAGCGCTGCTGGTCGCGCCCAGGGACGGGGCCCGCGTGAGTGCACCACCGTCCCTTCGCTGGCGCGAGGTTCCAGGCGCGGGCTACTACAACGTGCAGCTCTTCCGGCGCGGGGGCAAGCTCCTCAGCGCCTGGCCACGCTCGCCGCGGTTGAAGATCTCCGGGAGCTGGACGTATCTCGGCCATCGCTACCGGCTGACTCGCGGGCACTACACCTGGTTCGTCTGGCCCGGCTTCGGGCCACTTGCGCGCGGCAAGTACGGCTCGCTGCTCGGGCAAGGCTCGTTCGACGTGACCTAGGTGGGAGGGCTTGACTAACGAAGCGCGGCGAGCACTTCGTCCGCGTGGCTGTCCGGGTCGACCCGGCGCAGGACCCGCGAGACGTTGCCCTCGGCGTCGATCACGAAGGTCGAGCGCTCGTAGGAGTTCTTGCCCTCCTGCGCGACCCCGTACGGCTCGCCGAGCTTGTGCTCGGGGTCGGCGAGCAGCGTGAACGGCAGCGAATACTTCGACTTGAAGCGCTCGTGTGAGGCCTTTGTGTCGGCGCTGATCCCGAAGACCGCGGCGCCGGCGCGCTCGAACTCGCCGTAGGCATCGCGAATGCCACAGGCCTGGCGCGTGCAACCGGGCGTGTCGTCCTTGGGATAGAAGTAGAGAACAACGGGCTGCCCGCGCAGGTCGGAGAGCTTGACGGTCTCGCCGCTGTCGCTCTCGAGCTCGAAATCGGGTGCCGGCTTGCCTTCTTCGACCACGCCGGGACTCTAGCTACGCTGGGTCGAGTGAGACGCGCCTTCCGTGACATGAACCCGACGCTGCGCGGCTTCCTCGTGATCGCGCTGGTCGCGGTGGTGATCGTCGTGCTTCAGCTCGAGACAACGCTGACGGCGCTCTTCCTGCTGGCCCGGATCGCGTTCTTCCTCGCGATCGCCTACTTCGTCTACCTGATGTGGCGCGATCGGCGGGAGGCGATCTCGATGTGGTCGGCCCGCTCGCGCGCGGTCTTCTACGGCTCGGCGGTGGTCCTGGTCGTCAACGTGGGCGCCCGCTTCTTCGTGCCCGTCGGGAACGGCTTGAACCTGATCGCCTTCCTGGCGGTCTTCGTGCTCTGCGGCTTCGCGATGTGGCGGGTCTGGCGCGACGAGCACACGTACTCGTACTAGCCGGCCTTGACAATAAAGACTGTTACAAGCTCGCTTGAACGCTGGCACAGAAACAGGATCGCAGTGGTAACCGAGCGCAAAGACCAAGTAACAGACTGTTACTTGAGCGGTCGCTAAGGGTGATGGAGACGCTGGCCCGTCGAGCTCGTCGAGGGCCTCGCGGATCTCCACGTGCCGTCCGACGAATATCGGCGTGTCTCGCTCGGTGTAGCGGCTCGCCTCCGAGTCGCGCAGCGTCAGCATCAGGTGCATGAAGTCGGAGGGCTCGTCGCACTCGAAGGCGGTCATGAACTCCTGGTCGTCGATCCCGAACGAATACGTCGTGTGGTTGACGATCGTCTCGAACTCGTGCCCGACCTGCATGTGCTCGTTCATCGCGCGCTGCCGGTCCTCCTGGGGAAGCGAGTACCACGAGCGCAGCTTCACGAAGGGGTAGACGACGAGGTAGGGCGAGCCCTTCGGCATCACCTGCCGCGGCTTGCGGGCCTTCGTGTACTCCGAGGCCTTCGTGGTCGCGAGGTAGGAGTAGGGCGTGGAGAGCCAGCCGGCGAGCGGCGTCGCGTTCAGCGCGGCGCCGAGCTCGCCGAGGTCTTCGTAGCGCTCGGTGATCTTCCAGAGGAAGAAGTCGGCGTCGGGCCGCACGCCGCCGACCGAGTAGGCGCGCAACGAGGCCATCCGGCCGGCCCAGTCCTCGACGGCCTCGGCAAACGCGTCCTTGCCGGCGCTGCGCTCCTCGATCGGGAGCCGGCGCCAGGCGGGATCCACCTTGAAGAACGTGTACGCGACGTACTGCCCGGCCACGGCGAGAAGCCTAGCTAGCGACAACTGACGAGCTTGCCGTTGCGCAGGTCGGCCACCGCGCGCTTGAAGGCGGGCAAGCTCGGCTTGGGTGTCCCGTCCGCGAAGTAGAGCCCGGACTGCCAGCCCGCGAAATCGGCCTCGTCGAAGGTGTGGAAGATGAAGATGCCGCGCACGGTCGGCTGGCAGTACGCGAGCGCGAGAGCGCTGCGGTAGTACGCCGCCTGGACGCCGAAGCCGACGCTGTCGGAGCGTCCCGCGAAGCCCGGGTCGCTGTAGGAACGGAGCTTGGTCCGCGGAACGCTCGTCTGCACGCCGAACTCGGTGTAGTAGATCGGCAGACGCGCAGACGGCTGCGCTGTCCCCTTGAACGCCTCCTCGAGCAGCGCAACCAGCTTCGGGTAGTCGGCGACCGTGATCGAGGTGTTCGTCGGATGGGAAGCCGTTGGCGGGACGCGCGAGGCCTGCATATAAGGGTGGAAGGCGAACGCGTCCATCAGCGGGCGCTTGCGACCGCTCGCGCGGTAGGCGGAGCCGAGGTCGCGGATGAACGCGGTGGGCGAGTGTGTCGGCCGCGAGCCTCCCGGCCGGTCGGCACCGCGCGGGGCGAGGGCGCCGCCTAGGACTCGGACGCCGGGGTCCGCTGCCTTGATCGCGTCGTAGCTGCGCGCGAGCAGGTCCAGGTAGCCGACCGCTGCGAGGTCGCGTCCGCCGGCTCCGAACTGCGGCGCCCAGAAGGTGTTGAGGTTCGGCTCGTTGCCGACGATCACGTCGCGCACGGTCGGGAGCGTCTTCACGAGGGCGGCGCAGTACTCAGCGAAGTCCGCGCGCTCCGAGGGCGTTCTCGGCGTCTCGCGGGCCAGCCCGTGCCAGACGACGACGAAGAGCCGCATGTCGTCCTTCTTCGCGGCGGCGGCCACGTTGCCGAGCGCGTGCACGAGGCTTCGGGGAGGGCGGCGCTGGCCGCGCTTCCAGGTGGCAGAGACGATCGCGGCGTCGAAGCCCGCGCCGTGGGAGATGTCCACCTGCGCCTGCGCGAAGCTCAGCGCCTGCTGTGCCAGTGCATCGTCCACGACGCCGACGACGAGAGTCCGGCGCCGCGCGCTGTTCCGGCCCGGCGGCGGGGGCAGCCGCAGCGCGCTCGTGTCGACGGGATCGGTGGCGTTGGGGGTCGTGGCGGTAGTCGTCGACCCACTGCCTGAATTCGTCTCGCCGGTCGTCGGCTGAGAGCTCGACGCACCGGTCGAGGCCGGCGCCGCCGGTTTCTTCTCGCTTCCGGAGGAGACGACAATCGCGACGACCACCCCGGCCGCGGCCGCAACCGCGACGGCCGCTGCAAGGAGGGCCTTCTTCACGAGGTCGGAGGCTACCCTTGCCCGGCGATGCCAAAACCGCTCGAAGACCAGCTGAAGGCGCTTCCGGCCAAGTCGGGCGTCTACCTTTTCCGCGGCGAGCGGGGCGAAGTTCTGTACGTGGGCAAGGCGAAATCCCTGCGCCCGCGCGTCCGCAGCTACTTCCAGGCGAGCTCCGACACGCGCTCCACGATCGCGCAGCTGCCGGAGCGGGTCACGGACATCGAGGTGATCGTCACCGACACCGAGGTCGAGGCGCTTCACCTGGAGCAGAACCTCGTCAAACGGCATCGGCCGCCCTTCAACGTGCGGCTTCGGGACGACAAGTCGTTCCCGTACATCGCGGTCACGGTCGAGGACGACTACCCGCGTGTGATGTTCACGCGCGAGCGGCACCGGCGGGGCGTCGTCTACTTCGGCCCGTACGCGAACGCGAAGAAGGTGCGCGAGACGCTGGACGTGCTCAACCGGGTCTTCCCGTACCGGCCCTGCGAGGGGCCGAAGCCGGGCCGCCACTCCGGGATCCCCTGCCTCGACTACCACATCGAGCGCTGCCTGGCCCCGTGCGTTGGCTACATCTCGAAGGAGGACTACCGCGCGATCATCGACAGCGTGATCGAGTTCCTCTCGGGCGACACGAAGCCGATTCAGCGCGAGCTCGAGCGGAAGATGAAGGACGCGGCCGAGGGCGAGCGCTTCGAGGAGGCGGCGCGCTACCGGAACCGTCTCTTCGCCGTCCGCCATCTCGTCGAGCGACAGGCTGCGGACAAGCGCTCCGTCGGCAGCGTCGACGTGATCGGGATCGCCTCCGACGGTGACCGCGCGACGGTTCAGGTCTTTCCGCTGCGCGACGGCCGGCTGATCGACCGCTACGGGTTCCACCTCGAGAACGTCGACGGACAGGACACGGCCACGCTGCTGGAGGCCTTCCTGATCGAGTACTACGGCTCGGCGCCGAGCATGCCGCCGCAGATCGTGGTGCCGCCGGACTCCGGCGACACCTCGGTGCTGGCGGATTTCCTCTCGGAGCGGCGGGGCTCGCGCGTCGAGGTGCGCGCGCCGGCGCGCGGCGAGAAGCGGCGGCTCCAGGAGCTCGCGACGCAGAACGCGCGACTTGCGCTCGAGTCGGAGGTGCTGCAGGTCGAGCGCAAGCGGGTGCGGCGGGTCGAGGCGCTCGAGGAGCTGCGCGAGGCGCTCAACCTGGAGAGCCTGCCGTTGCGGATCGAGTGCTACGACGTCTCGAACATCCAGGGCGAGTCGGTCGTAGGCTCGATGGTCGTCTTCCAGGACGCGATGCAGAAGAAGGCGCACTACCGCAAGTTCGGCGTGCGCACCCTCGATGGCCAGGACGACTACGCGGCGCTCGCCGAGGTGATCGCGCGCCGGTTCGCGCGGCTCCAGGACGCGACCTCGGAGGACTACGACGAGTCCTTCGCGGCGACGCCGAACCTCGTGGTGATCGACGGAGGCAAGGGCCAGCTCGCGGCGGCGCTGGCGGCGATGCAGGCCTACGACCTGCCGCGAGTGGCCGTGATCTCGCTCGCGAAGCGGGTCGAGGAGGTCTTCGTGCCCGGGGAGGCTGAGCCGATCGTGCTCGACCGCAACTCGCCGGGGCTGCATCTGCTGCAGCGGGTGCGCGACGAGGCGCACCGCTTCGCGCTCGACTTCCATCGCCAGCGGCGCCAGGCCAAGGCGCGCGAGTCGATCTTCGACACCCTCCAGGGCGTAGGCCCCGCGCGGCGGCGGGCGCTGCTAGGCCACTTCGGTTCGGCCGAGCGCTTCCTCGCCGCGAGCCAGGAGGAGCTCGAGGGCGTGCCGGGGATCCCGGCGAGGACCGCGCGGGCGATCTACGCCCAGCTGCACAAGGCCGGCCGAGCGTAGTAGCGTCTGCTCACCCGAACAAGGAGGCTCAGGTGGGAGTCGCAGTGGTTTCGATCATGGAGTTCTCAGGCGATCCGGACGAGCTGCAAGGGAAGATGAGCAACATCGACGACGTCGCCAGGCGTAAGGCGGCCGAGTACGGCGGCGTCTCGTCCACCGTCGTCCGCACCGACGACGGAGTGATGGTCATCAACATGTGGTCCGACGAGCAGGGCCGGCACAAGATGGCCGACGACCCGGAGATGCGGCAGGCCATTCAGGACGCGGGCATGCCCCCGCCGAGTGCCAAGGGCTACGAGGTTCTAGAGCACCGGACCGTCAGCGACTAGCTCGCGTCGGGCGGCCCGGAGCCGTTTCCGCCGTCGCTCTTCATGAACGGATAGCGGTAGTCCTGGGGCGAGACGAACGTCTCCTTGATCGTGCGCGGGCTGACCCAGCGGATCAGGTTCCACATCGAGCCGGCCTTGTCGTTCGTGCCCGAGGCGCGCGCACCGCCGAAGGGCTGTTGGCCGACGACCGCGCCCGTCGGCTTGTCGTTCACATAGAAGTTTCCGGCCGTGTAGCGCAGCGCCTCCTGGGCTTCGTCGATAGCTCCGCGGTCCTGCGAGAAGATCGCGCCGGTGAGGCCGTACTGCGCGGTGTCGTCCACCAGCTCGAGCGTCTGCTCCCACTCGTCCTCGGGGTAGACGTAGGTCGTGACGATCGGCCCGAAGAACTCCTCGCTCATCAGTCGGTCGCGCGGGTCCTTCGTCTGGATCACGGTCGGCTCGACGAAGTAGCCGTCGGTGTCGTCCGTGCCGCCGCCGGCGATCACCTCTGAGTCGTTCGCGCGCGCGTGCTCGATCGCCTCGCGCTGCCGCGCGAACGACTTCTCGTCGATCACCGCGCCCATGAAGTTCGAGAAGTCGCTGACGTCGCCCATCTTGATCGTGCCGACCTCCTCGACGAGCCGCTCACGCAGCTCGGGCCAGAGGTTCGCGGGCGCGTACACGCGCGAGGCCGCCGAGCACTTCTGGCCCTGGTACTCGAACGAGCCGCGCAGGATCGCCGTCGCGACCGCCTCCACATCCGCGCTGGGGTGGGCGACGATGAAGTCCTTGCCGCCGGTCTCGCCGACGATGCGCGGGTAGTTGCGGTAGCGGTCGATGTTCTGGCCGACCGTCTTCCAGATCGAGTGGAACACGGCCGTCGAGCCGGTGAAGTGGACGCCGGCCAGGTGCTCGCTCGCGAGGGCCGGCTCGCTGATCTCGGCGCCGCTGCCGTAGACGAGGTTGATCACGCCGGGTGGGACGCCGGCCTCTTCGAGCAGCCGCATCGTCCAGTAGGCCGAGTAGGCGGCCGTGGACGCGGGCTTCCAGAGCACCACGTCGCCCATCAGCGCCGGGCTCGTCGAGAGGTTGGCGCCGATCGCGGTGAAGTTGAACGGCGTGATCGCGAAGACGAAGCCCTCGAGCGGCCGGTACTCCATCCGGTTCCAGACCCCGGGCGACGAGACGGGCTGCTCCTCGTAGATCCGAAGCATGAACTCGACGTTGAAGCGCCAGAAGTCGATTACCTCGCAGGCCGCGTCGATCTCCGCCTGGTAGGCGGTCTTCGACTGGTTGAGCATCGTCGCGGCGACGAGGGTCGAGCGCCAGGGCCCGGCGAGCAGCTCGGCGGCGCGAAGGAAGACCGCGGCGCGATCCTCCCAAGGGAGGCGGTGCCAGTCCTCCCAGGCCTCGGCCGAGGCGTTGATCGCACGCTCGACCTCGGCCGCCCCGCCCTTGTGCACCTCGGCGAGGACGTGATCCTTGTCGTGCGGCATTACGGCCTCGAAGGTGTCGCCGGTCTTGATCTCCTCGCCGCCGATGATGCAGGGGATCTCGAGGCGCTCGCTCCTCATCTCCTCGAGCCGGGCCTGGAGCTCCGCGCGCTCCGGGCTCCCGGGCGCGTACTCGCGCACCGGCTCGTTGCGCGCGGGAGGCGGGCGGAAGATTCCGGGACCACTCATCGCCCGGATTCTACGATTGCGGGAGTGGTCGAGCAGATGAGCTACGCGGTCGAGGGCTGGGGAGTGGGCGAGCTGGTCTTCGCGGACGGGCTGCTCGCGTGGCACGAGCTCCCTACACGCGACGCGTCCTTGGATCACGTAACGCTGTCAAGCCATCCCGTTGTTGACCGCCTGCGCGCCTACTTCTCCGGTGCGGAGCAGTCGTTCGACGACCTCGAGCTCGAGCTGGAGTGGTGCACCGACTTCCAGCGCGGGGCGATCGAGGCGATCAGGTCGATCCCGTATGGGGAGACGGCGACCTACGGCGAGGTGGCGGCGCTCGCCGGCCACCCGAACGCCCAGCGCGCGGTCGGTTCGGTTTGCGCCTCGAACCGCTTCGCGGTGGTCGTACCGTGCCACCGGGTGGTGGCCGCCGACGGCCTCGGGTCGTACGGCTCGCTCGGCGTGGGGTACAAGCGGCGGCTGCTGGAGCTCGAGCGTGTCGTTCTCTGACGACGTTCGCGGCGAGCTCGCCGCGATCGCACCCGCTCGCGACTGCGACCGGCTCGCGGAGCTCTCGGCGCTCTTCCATTTTGCCGGACGCCTGCACCTGCTCGGCCGGGGCGAGGTCAGCCTCCATCTCGACCTCGCGAGCCCTGCGGTTGCACGGCGCGCCTTCGCGCTGCTGCGCTCGTTCGAGGTCAGCTCGGAGATCCGCACGTACCGACGGCACGCCTTCGGGCAGGAGACCCGCTACCAGCTCCACGTGGAGGGCGGGCCGCAGGCGCTGGAGCTGCTGGAGCGGGCGGGGGTGGTGGACGCGCGCCACGTCCCTCGCGAACGAACGCCGAAACGCATCATCTCGCGCGCCTGCTGTCGAGCCGCCTATCTGCGCGGGGCGCTGCTCGCGGCCGGTTCGGTCAGCGCGCCGCCATCGCCGCACCTCGAGGTTCGCAGCGAGAGCCGTGCCGGAGCCGAAGCGGTCGCCGCCGCCGCGAGCTCCGAAGGCGCCGAGTTGCGCGTCGCCGAGCGAGGTGACCACGCACTCGCCTACGCCAAAGGCATCGACCGAATTGCCGGAGTGCTCGCCGCCGCGGGCGCGAACGACGCCGCCCTCGCTCTGCAGGAGCAAGCAGTGGTGGGAGCGACGAAAGCCCGCGCCAACCGGCTCGCCAATGCGGATCACGCCAATCTGGTTCGAACCGGCCGGGCGGCGCACTCCCAGCTCGAGGCAGTGCGGCGGCTGGAGCGGGCGCGCCGCTTCGGAGAGCTCTCGCCACAGCTTCGCGAAATCGCGCAGCTGCGCCTGAAGCATCCTTCGCTCTCCCTCCGAGAACTCGGCGCAAAATGCAGCCCGCCTGCCAGCAAGGCCTCTGCCCACCGGCGTTTGCGGGCTCTGATCCGGATTGCGCAGCGCTGAACCGCGGTCCACTTTTTCTCACTTTCAACAACGTAGTTTTAGGCCGCCGCAGTGCGTAATACTGTGCTGCGGCGGGCTCGCGCTCGTCCGGCGATGGATTCAGACCCCGTCCGTCGCCAAGGTCCGGAGCGCGACAATGCGGAGGGGGAGGTCGTCCTCGGAGCTTCCCCTCCGGCCCGCCCACTTTCGTGGGCGGGCCGGAGGGATGAATCCGGCCGACCGGCAGAGCCGGCCGGCCTCTTATCGGTCGGCGTCGCAAGCGACGCCTTGGCGGCCCGCCTTGCTGCCAAGACGGGCGCGGGTTGCTCGATAGACTCGACTGGGCAAGCGACGGGGAGGGACTTCGTGGCTATTCGGGTAGGGATCAACGGCTTCGGACGCATCGGGCGCAACTTTTTCCGGGCGCACCTTCAGCGCGGTGGGGACTTCGAGGTCGTCGCGGCGAACGATCTGGGCGACGCGGCCACGATGGCCCACCTGCTCAAGTTCGACTCCGTGCTCGGCCCGCTCGGCAAGGACGTCCAGGTCGGCGAGGGCTCGATCACCGTCGAGGGCCAGGAGATCAAGATCCTCGCGGAGCGCGACCCGGGCAGCCTCCCCTGGGGCGATCTCGGCGTGGACGTCGTGATCGAGTCGACCGGCTTCTTCACCGACCGCGAGGGAGCCGCGAAGCACCTCGAGGGCGGAGCCAGGAAAGTGATCATCTCGGCGCCGGCCAAGGGCCCCGACGTGACGATGGTGCTCGGCGTGAACGACGACGCCTACGACCCCGAGGCGCACCACGTGATCTCGAATGCCTCCTGCACGACCAACTGCGTCGCGCCGCTCGCGAAGGTGCTGCACGACGAGTTCACGATCGAGCAGGGCTTCATGACCACGATCCACGCGTACACGAACGACCAGAACATCCTCGACCTGCCGCACGAAGACCTGCGCCGTGCGCGCGCAGCCGCGATCAACCTGATCCCGACCTCGACCGGCGCCGCCCGCGCGATCGGGCTGGTGCTGCCGGAGCTCCAGGGCAAGGTCGACGGCATGGCCATGCGCGCGCCGGTCCCGACCGGCTCGATCGTCGACCTCGTTTGCCGCGTCGGCCGCGAGACGAGCGCGGACGAGGTCAACGAGATCTTCAGCGCGAAGGCCGACACCGGCAACTTCGAGGGCATCCTCAGCTACTCGGAGGAGGCGCTCGTCTCGACGGACATCATCCACTCGCCGTACTCGTCGATCTTCGACAGCGAGCTGACGATGGCGAACGGGAACATGGTCAAGGTGCTCGGGTGGTACGACAACGAGTGGGGCTACTCGTGCCGGCTCGTCGATCTCGTCGCAAAGGTCGGGGCGACCTTGCCCGCGGCGGTCTCGGCCTGAGGCGCCGACTTGGCGGCGCCGACCAGAGAGGCCGCGCCGGCTTTGCCGGTGGGGCCGTCCTAGGTTGCATAGGCCACGCTCGGTTCGCCAGGCAGACGCGGCGGGTAAGCACGTGCTCGTGCGCGCGGACCTGAACGTGCCGCTCGAGGCCGGCCGGGTTGCCGACGACAACCGGATCCGCAAGGCGCTGCCGACGCTCGAGTACCTGCTCGAGCACGACGCGAAGGAGGTCGCGGTCTGCTCGCACCTCGGCCGCCCGAAGGGGCCTGACCCCGCGTTCTCGATGACGCCCGTGGCCAGGCGGCTCCGCGAGCTGCTTCCGGACGAGCGCATCGACGTGCTCGAGAACACGCGCTTCGACCCCGGCGAGACCAAGAACGACCCCGAGTTCGCGCGCAAGCTCGCGGAGGGGCGCGACCTCTTCGTCCAGGACGCGTTCGGCTCGGTGCACCGGGCGCACGCCTCCACCGTCGGGGTCGCGCAGCTGCTGCCGGCCTACGCGGGCCTCCTGCTCGAGCGCGAGCTGGAGGAGCTCGGCAAGCTCCTCGGCGAGGTCGAGCGGCCGTTCGTCCTGGTCTCCGGCGGCGCGAAGGTCGAGGACAAGCTCGAGGTGCTGCGGAACCTCGGCGGCAGAGCCGACACGGTGCTCGTGGGCGGCAAGATGGCGGAGGAGCTGCGCGAGCACAACCCGCTCGGCTTCCCGGTCGAGCTTCCGCGCGACGTGGTCGCCGCCCCGGCGTTCGAGGCCGACGCCGAGGCGAAGGTCGTGCCCTACGACGAGCTCCCGGAAGGCTGGCTCGGCCTGGACATCGGCCCGGAGACGCGCGAGGCCTTCGCCGCCGAGATCGGCAAGGCGAAGACGATCTTCTGGAACGGCCCCATGGGGGTCTTCGAGTGGCCTCGCTTCGCCGAAGGCACGAAGGCCGTCGCCGAGGCGGTTGCGCGCGCCGACGCGTACTCCGTGGTCGGCGGCGCCGACTCGGCGCGGGCGCTCCGCGAGCTGGGCCTGGAGGACGAGGTCTCGTGGCTCTCGACCGGCGGCGGTGCGGCGCTCGAGCTGCTGGCCGGCAAGGAGCTTCCCGGCGTGACCGCGATCCCGGAGGCCTGACCGATGCTGATCGCCGGCAACTGGAAGATGTACAAGGGACCGCGCGAGACGCGGGAGTTCTGCGCCGCCTTCTCGCCGCCCGCCGGCGTCGAGGCGGTGCTCTGCCCGCCCTTCGGGTCGTTGCACGTCGCGGTCGAGAGCGGGCAGACCGTCTTCGCCCAGAACGTGCACTGGGCCGCCGAGGGGGCCTATACGGGCGAAGTCTCGGCGCCGATGCTGCTCGAGCTCGGGGTTGCGGGCGCGATCGTCGGCCACTCGGAACGCCGGCAGTACTTCGGCGAAACCGACGAGACCGTCGCCCGCCGGACCGTCGCCGCGCTCGAGCAGGGCCTGCGCGTGATCGCCTGCGTCGGCGAGTCCGCGGAGGAGCGCGAGGCCGGTCAAACCGAGCTCGTCCTGCGACTTCAGGTGGAGGCAATCGCGGACGCGGCCGGAGGGCAGGACGGCCTGGTGATCGCCTACGAGCCGGTCTGGGCGATCGGCACCGGCCAGACGGCGACTCCCGAGATCGCACGAGAGGCGCACGGGTTCATCAAAGGCCTGCTCGACGCGCCCGTGCTCTACGGCGGCTCGGTCAAGCCCGACAACGCAGCCGAGCTGCTCGCACAGGACGGGGTCGACGGCGCGCTCGTCGGGGGTGCCTCGCTGGAGGTGGAGTCGTTCACGGCGATTTGCCAAGCGGCCGCCGCGATCTAGTCGTCCTCGTCGTCCTCGACGGCTGGGGCTGCGCGGCGCCCGGGCCCGGGAACGCCGTCGAGCTGGCTGAGACGCCGGTGTTCGATCGGCTCTGGGCCGAGTACCCGCACACGACGCTGAAGGCTTCGGGGGAGGCGGTCGGCCTCCCGCCCGGCCAGATGGGCAACTCCGAGGTCGGCCATCTGACGATCGGCTCCGGCCGCGTGCTCGACCAGGACCTGCAGCGGATCAACCGCTCGATCGAGGACGGCTCCTTCTTCGAGAACCCGGCGCTGAAGGCCGCCTTCGCCAAGGGCGGAGACGTCCACCTGCTCGGCCTCGTCTCCTACGGCGGCGTCCACTCGCACATGGACCACCTCAAGGCGCTGCTGCGCTTTGCTCCGGAACGCACATGGATCCACGCGTTCACGGACGGCCGCGACGTCTCGCCGACCTCGGTGGCGCGCGACCTCGCGGAGCTTCCCGCCGAGCGAATCGCGACGATCGTAGGCCGCTACTACGCGATGGACCGTGACCAGCGCTGGGAGCGGACTCAGCGCGCCTACGACGCGATCGTCGAGGGCGTGGGCGAGCTCGCGCAGGATCCGGTGGCAGCGGTCGAGGCCAGCTACGGCCGCGGGGTCACGGATGAGTTCATCGAGCCGATCGTCCTCGAGGGGCGACCTCGTCTCGGGAAGGACGATTCCGTGATTTTCTTCAACTTCCGCCCCGACCGGGCGCGGCAGCTCACGCGGAAGCTGCTCGACGGCGGCTTCGACGTGACGACGATGACCCGCTACAGCGACGAGCTCGACACCCCGGTCGCGTTCCCGCCGCAAGCCGTGGACGAGACGATGGCCCAGGTGCTCGCGGAGAACGGCCTACGGCAGCTCCATGCGGCCGAGACGGAGAAGTACGCCCACGTGACGTATTTCTTCAACGGGGGCCGCGAGGAGGAGTGGCCGGGGGAGACGCGTCTGATGGTGCCCAGCGCGCGCGAGGTCGGCACCTACGACAAGAAGCCCGAGATGTCGGCTCCCGAGGTGGCGGAGCGCTTCTGCGAGGCGCTCGAGCAGAACGGCTACAGCTTCGCGATCGTCAACTTCGCCAATCCCGACATGGTCGGCCACACCGGCTTCATCCCGGCGGTGGTCAAGGCCCTCGAGACCACCGACGCGTGTCTCGCTCGGGTCGTGGAAACCGTCGAGCGCCTCGGCGGTGTGACCCTGGTGACCGCCGATCACGGAAACGCCGAGACGATGTTGGAGCCCGACGGACAGAGCCCGCACACCGCCCACACCTCGAACCCGGTCCCGCTGGTGGTCACTGATCGCGAGGCTCACCTGCGTGAAGGCGGCGAGCTGAAGGACCTCGTGCCCACCGCACTTGCTTACCTGGGGCTCACGAAACCCTTACAGATGACCGGGCAAAATCTCTGCAAATGACCCATTTTGGGTACCTGCACACGCCCCCCGTCCCGTCTATACTCCGCAGGCCTTGTCCCTTGCCCAGCCCGACCTAGGCGTCCTTCGAAAGGCGCAGCGCGGAGACGAAAGAGCGTTCTCCCTGATCCTCCGCGCCTACGAGACGCCGGTCTTCAACTACGTGCTCCGGCTCGTGGGAGGCAACCGGTCGCTCGCCGAGGACCTGACGCAGGAAGTCTTCCTCCGCGTCTACCAGGGGCTGCCGAAGTTCTCGCTCCGCTCGAAGTTCACGACCTGGCTGTTCCAGGTGACCAAGAACCGCGTGCTCGACGAGCTGCGCGCGAGCGAGCGCAGGCCGCGGTCGGTCGTCGCGATCGACGACATCGCGCCGCTCGAGGTGCTGGACGCGCCGATCGAGCGGCTCGAGGAGATCGACGCGCTCTGGCGCGCGATCGAGGACCTCAGCACCGACCTGAAGATGGCGCTGCTCCTGCGCGACGTGGTCGGCCTCTCCTACACGGAGATCGCGGACTCGCTGGAGATCACGCTCGCCACGGTCAAGTGGCGGATCTACAAGGCGCGCGAGGAAGTTCAGCTCGCGCTCGGCCGCGAGGGCATCGGCTTCGGTGCCCAGCCCGCCGCCGCCGAGTCCAGCTCCTAGCGCGAGTAGAAGCCGTAGCCAGGCGCTGAGGTTTCGCGCCTGCTGCTGTGCGGTCGCGCCGCGGGCGATCGGCCGGACCGCGGGCGGCCGAGGAGTGGCGGGGGGCGTGGAGCCGGAACCGCGCGTGCCGAAGGCGATGCCGAGGAGGACCGCTGCTACGGCGAGCACGCCGGCCAGGGCCAGCCAGAGCTTCCGGCTATCGTCGCGCCCGGTGCCGCGGGGCGTTTCCAGAGCCACAGTGGGCGGCTCGCCGTCTTCGGGCGCGAGCTCCCGCGCCAGCTCGGCCGCCGAGGAAGGGCGGTAGTGCGGATTGCGGGCCAGCGAGCGCATGACCGCGTCCTCCACCCGCTCCGGGACGTCCGGCGCGAGCTCGCTCACCGGCGTGATCGCGCCCTGCGCCTGCTTTGCCGCGAGATCGGCCAGCGAGTCGAACTCGTACGGAGGGCGCCCGGCCAGCAGCTCGTAGAGCACCGCGCCGAGCGAGTAGACATCGGCGGCCGAGGTCACCTCCTCGCCCAGCGCCTGCTCGGGCGAGAGGTAGGCGGCGGTGCCGAGGACCGTGCCGACCTCGGTGAGCGCGGTCGTCTCCGCGGCGCGGGCGATCCCGAAGTCGGCGATCTTGAGCGTGCCGTCCTTGCGCAGCAGCAGGTTCTGGGGCTTCACGTCCCGGTGGACGAGCCCGGCCGCGTGCGCGTGCGCGAGGCCGCGGCAAGCCTGGAGCGCCAGGCCGACCGCCTCGGCGGCCGGCAACCGCCCGCGCTCGCGGAGGACGTCGGCGAGCGTCTCGCCCTCGACGCACTCCATCACGATGTAGAGCCGTCCGTCGGCGTCCTCGCCCGCGTCGTAGACGCTGACGACGTTCGGGTGCGAGAGCCGCGCCGCCAGGCGAGCCTCGCGCAGGAAGCGCTTGCGGAAGGCAATGTCGCCGGCCAGGTTCTCGGCGAGCACCTTCACCGCCACCGGCCGGTCGAGCTCCGAGTCGCGCCCGAGGTAGACGGTGGCCATGCCGCCGCGCCCGAGCGGGCGCTCGAGCCGGTACCTGCCTCCGGCGACGTTCAGCTCGGTCAATGGTCCTTCTCGTGCTTCTTCTTCTCGTGCCTCTTCTCGTCGTCCTTGGGCGTGGGCTCCGCGCAGACGGACAGTCGGGCCACGAGGCCGTTCGCGGCGCTCATCAGAGGCTCCTGATAGCGCGGCGGCACCCGGTGGGACTGAATCGCCTCGAGCGACTCGGCCTGGAGGCGCGCCGCCGCCGCTCGCGCCGTGCAGCTCCCCGGCTGGGCACTCGCGATCAGGTCGGCCTCGGCGGCCAGGCGCTGCGCGACGTCGGCCGGGATCCGTGGCGGTCGAGGCCTCGGCTTCGTCTGATTCGCGTTGCCGCCGCCACAGCCCGCCAGCAAGAGTGCGCAGCTACAGGCCGTGACCGAGGCGCTCGGCCAGCGCATCGGGCAACCCCCTCTCGCGGATCTCGGCCTGCGTCAGCTCGACCGGGTACTGGACGCGCCGGAACGATGCGGTACGAGACTCGAAGTCGAGCAGGAGCCAGGCCGCGCGTGGGTCGCCATCGCGCGGCTGGCCGACCGAGCCGGGATTGAGCAGGAAGCGCCCACCGCTCAGGTCGACCTCGGTTCCCTCGGGCGCGAGACCGCCTTCGAGAGCGCCGTTCTGAAGCGCGATCGCCAGCGGGATATGGCTGTGCCCGACGAGCACGAGCGGCCCTTCGGTCAGCTCGAGCGCGGCCGCGGCCGCCTCCGGGGTGAGCACGTAGTCCCACACCGGGTCGCGCGGGCTCGCGTGGAAGAGCTCGACGTCCTGCCGCCGGGCCGTTGGCCGCAGCGACTCGAGGTACTCACGCGAGCCTTCCGCCAGCACGCTCCGGGTCCAGCGCGCGGCCTCGACCGCGTCGCCCGTGAACTCGGCGAGGTCGATCTCGCCGAGCACGCCGAGGTCGTGGTTCCCGGCGAGGCACAACCCCGCCCGCTGCTCCATCGCGGCGCAGCAGGGGTTCGGGCGGGGCCCGTAGCCGACCAGGTCGCCGAGGCACCAGAGCTCGCTGGGCTCCTCCTGCTCGACAGCTTCGAGCACGGCCTCGAGGGCGTGCCAGTTAGCGTGAATGTCCGAGATGACCGCGACCCGACTCGCCAAGGGCGCAACCTTAGTCGTGCTCGCAGCGGGCTGGGCCGTCGCAGCCTGGCTCCTCTGGCAGACCTCGGTGCCCGAGAGCCTGCGGCTCCCGCACGTCGATCTTCACGACGAGTTCAGCGCTTCCATCCTGCGCCGCTCCGCCCGCTACGACGGCTTCCTGCGCTGGGAGTTGGTGATCGCGACGCTCGTCCAGCTCGCTGTCCTCGTGGGCCTGACGCTGCTCGGCCCGCGGATCGCCCGCGCCTTCGAGCTCGGCCGCGTGGCCACGGGCGTGATGGTGGGCGCCGTGACAACGCTGGTCCTCTGGGTGGCCGGGCTTCCTTTCGGCGCCGTCTCGCTCTGGTGGGGCCGCCGCTACGGGCTCGAGAAGCAGAGCTACTGGGAGTGGGCGCTCGGCCAGTGGCCAAGCTTGCTCGGCCAGGTGGTCGGGCTGACGATCGCGTTGACGATCCTGCTGCTGCTCGCCGGCCGGTTCCGGGAGCACTGGTGGCTCGTGGCGGGGCCGGTCTTCGTCGCGATCGGCCTGGTGCTCGTGCTCGTGCTCCCGTATCTCGAAACCGTGGGGACGCGGCCGATGCACAAGACGCCGCTCGCCGCCGAGATCAGGCAGCTGGCGCGCAAGGAAGGAGTGGGGGGCACGCCGGTCCGGATCCAGAGCGTCGGGGACGAGACCACCGCCGCGAACGCGATGGCGACCGGGATCGGCCCATCCGCGCGCGTCTTCATCTGGGACACGTTCCTCGACGGCCGCTTCACGCCGGCCGAGATCAAGGTCGTGGCGGCGCACGAGTTCGAGCACGTCGCCGCCCGGCACATCTGGAAGGGGCTCGGCTGGTCGGTGCTGATCACGATCCCCGGTTTCTTCCTGGTCGCGCGGTTGACGCGTCGCCGTGGCGGGATGGAACGACCCGAGGTGGTGCCGTTCGCGCTGCTCGTCCTCGCCGTCTTCGGCCTGGCGATCACGCCGTTCGGCAACGCGATCTCGCGGCGCTACGAGGCGGAGGCCGACTGGGCCGCGCTCCGGACCACCCGCGACCCGGTCTCTGCTGAGAGCATGTTCAAGAAGTTCACGATCTACGACCTGGCCCAGCCGAACCCGCCGGGGTGGTCGTACGTATGGATCGACAACCACCCGACGGTGGCCCAGCGAATCGCGATGGCGCGAGCCTGGCGAAACCAGGAGCGATAGCTTTAGGCGGCAGCGTCGTCGTCGTCGTTCTCGGGAGTCTCGGGCAGGTTGCGAATGCCCTCCCGCGACGACCACTTCGACCACGAGTCCTGCATCGCGTCCAGCAGCTCGCGCATGAACCGCGTGGACATATTCACCCGCGAGACCACGACGCCCGGCACGTCGCCCTCCTCGACCTCGTGGTCGATGCGGGCGAAGGTGAGCGTGAACTCGTAGTCGGAGAAGCTGACATTCGCGAAGTTCGCGTAGACGCCCGCCAGGTTCTCGGGGTCGAGATGGATGTTGAGCTGGCGCTCCTGGGCGTCTTCTTCCACCCGTCGAGGATACTACGAGGGTGATGGTCGCTCTCAGCGAGGCGCGTGCGAGCTAACGCTGTCGCGCGTCTCGAGGCGCGGCTCTCTGAGCTGGCCGGTGCGCCGGTCGAGCTGGAGCGGCCGAACGACCCGGAGCACGGCGACTACGCGACCAACGTCGCGATGCAGCTGGCACCGGTGCGCAAGCGTTCTCCGCGCGAGCTCGGGGAGGAGCTGGCCGCGGCTGCGCTGGGCCTGGAGGAGGTCGAGCGCGCGGAGGTCGCCGGCCCGGGCTTCGTCAACCTCTGGCTTGCGCCGAGCTGGTTCGGCGAGGCGCTGGCCGAGATGCTCGAGGCCGGCGACGCGTACGGGGGCGGCTCGGCGGAGCGGCCCGAGAAGGTGCAGGTCGAGATGGTCTCCGCGAACCCGACCGGCCCGATCACGGTCGCGTCGGCGAGAAACGGCGCGATCGGCGACTCGGTTGCGCGCCTGCTCCAGTTCGCCGGCCACGACGTCGAGCGCGAGTACTACTACAACGACTCGGGCGCGCAGATGGCGAAGTTCCGCGACTCGGTCGAGGCGATCAGGCGCGGGGAGGAGCCGCCGGAGGACGGCTACCGCGGCGACTACGTCGCCGAGCTCGCGGCCGAGGAAGGCGACCCGGTGCCGAGGATGCTCGAGCGAATCGAGGCCACGCTCGAGCGCTTCCGGATCCACTTCGACTCCTGGGCCAGGCAGAGCGAGCTCGAGGAACGGCTGCCCGAGTACCTGCCCAAGCTGGACACCTACGAGAAGGACGGCGCGATCTGGGCGCGCTCCTCGGCCTACGGCGACGAGGAGGATCGCGTTCTGATCCGCTCGCCCGAGCAGGGAGGAGCGCCGACCTACCGCGCGGCCGACGTGGTCTACCTCGTGGACAAGCTCGAACGCGGCTTCGACCGGGCGATCTACGTGCTCGGGGCCGATCACCACGGCACGCGCAACTGGTACGCCGCGGTCGCCCGCATGCTCGGCTACGAGCCCGATCGCGTCGAGGTGCTGCTCTACCAGCTAGTCCACCTGACCCGGGGCGGGCAGCAGGCCAAGATGTCCAAGCGCCGCGGCGACGTCGTCTTCCTCGAGGAGTTCATGGACGAGGTGGGCGTCGACGCGGCGCGCTGGTTCCTCGTGAACCGCGGCCCCGACCAGACGATCGACATCGACGTCGACCTCGCCGCCGACCGCAGCGAGAAGAACCCCGTCTACTACGTCCAGTACGCCCACGCGCGGATCGCGGGGATTCGCCGCAACGCCGGTGACGCGGCCGCGTCGGCCGACGCCGCCGCCCGAGCTCGAGCAGGAAGAGCGGGACTTGATCAAGCGCCTCGCCGACTTCCCGGGAATCGCGTCCGAAGCCGCCGAGCGCCGCAGCCCCCAGGCGATGCCGACCTACGCGATTCGCGTGGCCGACGAGTTCCATCGCTTCTACCACCACCACCGCGTGCTCGAGAGCGACGAGCAGGCGTTCCGGCTCGGCCTCGTGACGGCCACCCAGGCGGTGATCGCCCGCGCTCTCGACCTGATCGGCGTGGACGCTCCAGAGCGCATGTAGTCGTTCCTATTTCGGTGTTTAGGGCCTCGCGCGAGGTCGGTGAGGCCTAGTAGTGAGGAAGCGACCGCCAACGCACTTAAACGAAAGGGGTTTTCTGCATGGAGACACGCTCCGATATGTGGACTCATCGCGACTCGTCGCTCGCCAACGACCTGACCGGCTTCTCGGTCGAGGCGACGTGACGGCGGGATCGGCAAGGTCGACGAAGCAAGCAACGACGTCGGCGCCAGCTACATCGTCGTCGACACCGGTATGTGGATCTTCGGCAAGAAGGTTCTCCTTCCGGCCGGAACCATCGAGAGCATCGATCCGGACACCGAGACGGTCTTCGTCAACAGGACGAAGGACGAGATCAAGGACGCTCCGGAGTTCGACCCCGAGCGGTACAAGGACGAGAGCTACCGCTCCGAGATCGGTACCTACTACGGCGGCATGAACGAGCCGGCCGATCGGCTCTAGCAGCGTCAACCGGGGGCGGCCGATTTCCGGCCGCCGCCGCCCTTCGATCCGCACCCCGTTTAGGATTCGGCCATGACTCGCCCGGATTTGTCGACCGCGGTGCGGCCGACTGGTAACCGTCCGGACCGCAACCTCGCCCTCGAGCTCGCCCGCGTGACCGAGGCCGCGGCGCTCGGCGCCGGCCGCTGGATCGGCCGCGGAGACAAGGAGGCAGCCGACCAGGCGGCGGTGGACGGGATGCGGGCGGTGCTCGACACCGTGGCGATGGCCGGCGTCGTCGTGATCGGCGAGGGTGAGAAGGACGAGGCGCCGATGCTCTACAACGGCGAGGAGGTCGGCGACGGGCACGGGCCGGCCGTGGACGTGGCCGTCGACCCGCTCGAAGGCACGCGCCTGACCGCCAAGGGCCAGCCGAACGCGATCGCGGTGATCGCGCTCGCGGAGCGGGGCTCGATGTTCTTCCCGGGCGCGGCTGTCTACATGGACAAGATCGCCTGCGGGCCCGAGGCCCTGGACGTGATCGACATCGAGGCGCCCCCGCGCGAGAACGTCGAGCGGGTAGCGCGCGTGAAAGGCGTCAAGCCGAACGAGATCTCCGTCGTCGTGCTCGAGCGCGACCGGCACGAGGCGCTGATCGACGAGCTGCGCGATGTGGGGGCGAAGGTCCTCCTGATCCCCGACGGCGACGTCGCGCCCGCGATCGCGGCTGCCCAGCCCGGCACCGGCGTAGACCTGTTGATGGGGATCGGCGGCACGCCGGAGGGCGTGATCGCGGCGGCGGCGCTGAAGTGCGTCGGCGGCGGCGTCCAGGGCAAGCTCTGGCCACGCAACGACGAGGAGCGCCAGCAGCTGATCGACAGCGGCTTCGACCTCGACCGCGTGCTCCTGACGGACGACCTGGTGTCCGGCCAGGACGTCTTCGTCGCTGCGACCGGCGTTACGAGCGGCGCGCTCCTCAAGGGAGTCCGGTACACGCAGACGGGCGCGATCACCGACTCGATCGTGATGCGCTCCCGCTCAGGCACGGTGCGGCGGGTCGAGGCGACCCACGCCTTCGACAAGCTCGAGAAGTTCAGCGGCCGCGAGTATCGATAGCGCCGCGGCCATTCCGGCCGTGACCCGGGGTCAGACCCCGGGTCGTGTCCGACCGGGACAGTTTCGAGGTGGAAAGCCCTGCTCGCGCCGTTCTAGAACACGCTGAATCGCTGCAAAGAAATCGAGCCGAAAGCCATGTCCCGGGGTCAGACCCCGCACGCCTCGCTGAACGCCGACGGGCTACAGATAGCGCGTAACGCCTCGGCCCCTGCCGAGACAGAGCAGGCATGAAGGCGATCCTCTTGCTGGTGGCCGTCGTCGCCGCGGTATTCGTTCCCTCCGCAACCTCGGGGCAGCGGCCGACGCTGACCGCGCGCTCGTCGAGCTTCGGCAAGGCGATCTTCGACGGGCGGGGCTTCGTTCTCTACGCCTTCACGCGAGACAAGCGCGCGAGCGCCTGCTACGGCGCCTGTGCGAAGGCGTGGCCGCCGTACTTTGCCCCGAAGGGCGAGCTGAGGGTCGGCACCGGTTTGAAGCGCTCGCTACTCGGCACCGTGAAGCGCAGGAACGGCCGTCGCCAGGTCACCTACGCGGGCAAGCCGCTCTACTTCTACGTCGGCGACACGCGGCCCGGGCAGATCCTCTGCCAGGACGTGGTCGAGTTCGGCGGCCGCTGGCTGATCGTCAAGCCCGGCGGCGCGTACCTCCGCTAGCCACGTTCTCTTCGGCCCGTCCGGGGTCAGACCCCGGACGCACAAACGGACTTGGCCTAGACCACTTCCGCGGTCTCCATTTCCGGCGCGTAGCTGCCCGACCGGGCGGCGCCGTTGAACTTGGCGCGCCGATAGAACGCCTGCTGCGCGGCCTCGACGTTCTCTGCCTGCCCCTGCCAGGCCTTCAGCGCGGGCGCCTGGAGCGCGCGGCCGTACGAGAACGAGAGCTGCCACGGGTGCGGCCCGTGCGCGTTCATCGCGTTCAGGTTCGCGGTTGCGTCCTCGTCGCTCTGGCCGCCCGAGAGGAAGACGATCCCAGGCACGGCTGACGGCACGTGACGGCGCAGGCACTTCAACGTCCACTCGGCGACCTCGTCGGGCGAGGCCTCGTTGCCCGAGTCGTAGCCCGGGAGGACCATGTTCGGCTTCAGCAGCATGCCCTCGGGCGCGACGCGCTGGTCGCGCAGCTCGGTGAAGACTGCGTGCTGCACGTGGGAGGTCACGTGGAAGCTCTGCTCGATCGTGTGTCCGCCGTCCATCAGCACCTCGGGCTCGACGATCGGCACGAGCCCCGCCTCCTGGCTCAGCGCCGCGTAGCGGGCGAGCGCGTGCGCGTTGACCCAGATGCAGTACTCGCTCGGAATGCCCTCGGCGATCGAGTACGTCGCGCGCCACTTGGTGAACTTCGCGCCGAGCTCGCGGTACTCGTTCAGGCGCTCACGCAGCCCGTCGAGCCCCTCGGTGACCGTCTCGCCCTCGGCGTTCGCCAGCGGCTTCGCGCCTTTGTCCACCTTGATCCCCGGGATGATCCCGTGGCTCTCGAGCAGCCTCGGAAACGGCGTGCCGTCGGACGCGCTCTGGCGGATCGTCTCGTCGAAGAGGATCACGCCGCTGATGAACTCCTCGACCCCCGGCGTCGTGAAGAGCAGCTCGCGGTAGGCGCGGCGGTTGTCCTCGGTCGACTCGACGTCGATCGAGTCGAAACGCTTCTTGATCGTCCCGTCGCTCTCGTCCGCCGCCAGGATTCCCTTTCCCTCGGCGACGAGGGCCTGTGCGATGTGCTCGAGCTCGTTCTCCATGGGCGTCCTCCGTTCGGATTGCTGCCGTGATTATCGCCGCTCACCCGCGTACCATGCGTCGTGCCGGGAGGCGATGCTGCGGCGGTCGCCTCCCGGCCTTACCTGGTGTCCGAGGCCGCCGGTCTGAAGGAGGAGCTGCGCGCGGCGGAGCTCGGTGGGCGAGGCCGGCTGGATCCGGCCCGCGCTGACCCACCACGCGGGATGGATCTCGTTCCAGCCGTGCTGGGTGTCTGCGACCCAGGGGCCGACAACCTGGATGCGCGAGCCCTTCGGCGGGGACCGCGACCCGTGAGCGGTCGTACGGGATCACCTCGACGATCAGGTTGCCGCCGACCCGCTCGTTGCCGTCGTCGAGGAGCTTCTCGTAGCCGGGATCGAGGCGTAGATCGACGTGAAGGTCACCGTCGTAGGCCTCGAACTTGACCTTGCCGACGGTGCCGACGGCGATCGCGCAGCGGCTCTTCACGTTCAGGCGCTGCGGGTGGTAGACGCCGGCGAGCGGGTTGCCGCCACGGCAGTACGGCGAGGGCGGCGCGACGTGCCGCTGCAGGCTGCAGGCGGCGGCACAACAGGCGAGAAAAAGGCCGAGGACCGCCGCAGGCCGACGCATGCTTCGAGGGTGCCTGCGCCGTCGCGCCTGCGAAAGTCGCTCTTCAGGACCAGGCTAGAATCGAGCCAGCGCGGACGTAGCTCAGTTGGTAGAGCATCAGCTTCCCAAGCTGAGGGTCGCGGGTTCGATCCCCGTCGTCCGCTTCGAGGTCGTCAGTACCGAACCAGTGCAGCCTCGACGGCCGCTCGGTCCTTGGACGCTGTAACGGCGAGGACGGACTGAAGCTGCGCCGCATACCAGCGGTGCAGCGCGTTCAATCGTGTGCCCCAACGGTTGAAGGCCTTCAAGGTCGGCTCCTTCGCCGCGAGGTCGTGCGCGAACGCGCCGAACAACACGCTTTGGAGCCCGAGCCCTCGCAGAGCGACGGCACGAAACCGCCGCCCGGCCGCCGTCTCGACCTCGGCGGCTGCCACGCGGGCGCGCGCGGTGTTGGCCTGCTCGCCGACCCTCTGTGCCAGGCCGGGCACGCCCTCCTCGATCAGGAGTGCCCATTTCCTGGTGCCCTTGTGTGCCTCGTGTGCTCGATTGACGGTCGCGTAGAGGTGCGCGAGGGTGACATCCAGGTGGCCGCGGTAGGCAGCCGCGATGACCCTGTTCACGTCCTTCACGGCAGGAGGGTTCGATGTGTCCGCGGAGAGGGCGCAGCGCACCGGCATGAGCCGCAAGTGGCACGGCATCCACCCGCGAGGGTCGGCGTGGGAGGTCCCGACGAAGAGGGCGACGGCAGCGGCGGCGAGGACGAAAAGGAGCTTCATGAGCGGCGTGTTACCCCTGGTATCGGCGAGGATTCGAGATCCCTCGATACCTCCTCTTAGAGAGACGAGAGCCGGGTGGTCGTCTTCCCCTTCCCTCGGTATTGCCGCCTAGTCCCCGAAGGAGAAGGCCAGGAACGAGCCACCCGGCCCGTCTTTCCCACAGATGCGAGGGGCGCGGACAACTTGCGCTAAAGGCGTTGGAAGGAGGCGCCGTCGGCCGAAACCACCCAGGTAGGATCGACCGCGGTTCCGCCGTGACCCGAGTTCCCGAGCAAGAGACCGAGCACCTGTTCGCCGTAGGCGTGTCGCACCGTCACGCGCCGCTCGAGGTCAGGGAGCGCCTCTTCCTCGCCGACGGCCACGCGCTCGAGCTCGCGACGGCACTGGCGGGTGACGGGGTGGAGGCGGTCGTGCTCTCGACCTGCAACCGCACCGAGATCTACCTCGCAGGTGGAAGCGAAGAGCGCGCGCGAGAGGAGCTCGAGCACCGCTCCGGGCTCGAGCTCGGCGAGGTGCTCGCGAGCTGGGAGGACGAGGCCGCCGTCGAGCACCTCTTCCGGGTCGCGGCCGGGCTCGACTCGCTCGTGCCGGGCGAGGCCCAGATCCTCGGCCAGGTGCGCCAGGCCTATGAGGCGGCGCTGACCGCCGGCTCGACCGGGCCGCTGCTGAACCGGCTCTTCGAGGACGCGCTCCGCGCGGGCAAGCGGGTGCGCACCGAGGCGAGCCTGGCGGAGCTGCCGGAGTCTGTCGTGGCCTCCGCCGTCGAGCTCGCGGCCAAGACGCTCGGCGGCGTCGAGAACCGCCGGGCGCTGCTCTTCGGCGCCGGGAAGATGAGCGAGCTCGCGGCCCGCGACCTGCGGGCGCGCGGGGCGGAGGTGGTCGTATCGAGCCGCACGCTCGAGAGCGCTGAGGAGCTGGCCGAGCGCGTCGGCGGGCGCGCCGCGGCCTTCGACGCCGTCGCCGTTGAGCTGACCGACGCCGATCTCGTCATCTCCGCGACCCGCTGCCCCTACCCGATCTTGCACGCCGAGGCCGTTCAGCCTCGGGTGAAGCCGCTCGTGCTCGTGGACGTCGCCGTCCCGCGTGACCTCGACGCGGCGATCGGCGAGCTCGAGGGCTGCACGCTCTTCGACATCGACGACCTCGGCGACGGGCTCGTCGGCCGCGAGGAGGACGTGCGCGAGGCGGAGGAGATCGTGGCCCAGGAGACGGCCCGCTTTGCCGAGTGGCGCCGCTCCCGCGCTGCGGCCGGCGCGATCCGCGCGCTTCGCGACCGAGCCGAGACGATCCGCTCGGAGGAGCTCGCGCGGGCCGAGCCGCGCCTGACCGAGCTCTCGCCGCGCGAGCGCAAAGCCGTCGAGACGCTGACCTCGCAGATCGTGAACAAGCTTCTGCACGCGCCGACGGTCCGCGCGAAGGAGGCCGGCTCCGAGCCGCTGCGGGATCTGTTCGCCCTGCGCGACGACGGCGAGTGACGGCGAGCAAGCTCTACGCCCGAGCGCTGGAGGTGATCCCCGGCGGCGTCAACTCACCGGTGCGCGCGATGAAGGCCGTCGGTCTCGACGAGCCGCTCTTCGCCCGGCGTGGAGAGGGGGTTTACCTCGAGGACGTCGAGGGCCGGCGCTACCTCGACTGGGTGCTCTCCTGGGGGCCGCTCATCTTCGGGCACGCGGATCCGGAGACGATCGAGGCGGTTGCAGCCGCCGCCCGCCGGGGCACGACCTTCGGCACGGCGACCGAGGGCGAGGTCGAGCTCGCCGCCGAGATCGTCGACGCGGTGCCGTCCGTCGGGCAAGTGCGGCTGGTCTCCTCGGGCACGGAAGCCGCGATGAGCACGCTGCGGCTGGCCCGCGCGGCGACGGGCCGCGAGCCGTTCGTGCGTTTCGCCGGTTGCTACCACGGCCACGCCGACCCGTTTCTCTCGGACGCAGGATCCGGGGTGGCGACCCTCGGCCTGCGGGCTTCGGGCGAGGGCCGGGTCGTTCCGTACAACGACCTCGTGGCGGTGGAGGCGGTGGTTGAGGGCGCGGCCTGCGTCTTCGTCGAGCCTGTGGCCGGGAACATGGGCGTCGTCCCGCCTACGGAAGGGTTCCTCGAAGGCTTGCGCCGGTTGTGCGACGAGAGTGGCGCGCTGCTCGTCTTCGACGAGGTGATCACGGGCTTCCGCGTAGCGCGCGGCGGGGCCCAGGAACGCTTCGGCGTACTCCCTGACCTGACCGTCCTCGGCAAGATCGTCGGCGGCGGCCTGCCGCTCGCGGCCTTCGGCGGCAGTAGGGAGCTGATGGAACGATTGGCCCCAGCAGGCGACGTCTACCAGGCGGGGACGCTCTCCGGAAATCCGCTCGCGACCGCGGCGGGGCTCTCGGTGCTGCGTCGGCTCACGCCGGAGGTCTACGGGGAGCTCGAGCGACGAGGGGCCCGGCTCGAGGAGGGCCTCCGTGACGCGGCGCCTGGTTGGTGCGTCCAGCGGGTCGGAGCGATGGCGACGTTGTTCGCGCACCCCGGTCCGGTGCGGAACCTCGACGACGCGCGGGCAAGCAGCAGCGAGCGCTACGGAGAGCTCTTCCGCGGCCTTCTCGGGCGCGGGATCTACATAGCGCCGTCGCAGTTCGAGGCCCTCTTTCTCTCGCTCTCGCACACGGATGACGAGATCGATCAGACGATCGCGGCTGTCGCCGAGATCCTGGCCTGAGCCGCCCTCCAGCTTTCTGTTGCGATGGAGAAGATCGGTGCTACTGTCGTGGAGCCTCGCAGGATGGGGTCGGGGTAGGAGCGGAAAACTGAACGAGAACTCGAAACACCGATCTCCGGCTGCCACGCGGTGGCTCTCGACTCGTCCCGTCAAGATGACGCTCCTTGCGTGTTTCGCATTGCTCGGCTTCGCGTCGACCTACGCATATGCAGGCGGGCTGCACGGGGCTACCGCGCCGACGACTGTGCCCAATCCGGATCCCCCGCCGGTCACGACCACGATTCGGCCGCTACCGCCGCCTCCACCTCCGCCGCCACCACCGCCTCCGCCTCCGCCCCAGACCTACGTGCCGCCGCCTCCCCCGCCGCCTGCGGCGTTTACGCCACCGCGCGTTAAGGAGCACCGCAAGCGCATCGTCCGCCAGCAGTCGCAACCGAAAAAGAAGAAGGCCGTGCTGCCAGCGGCGTCGACGTCCGGACCGCCTCCGCCGCCTGAGATCACGCAGCTGCGGCCGGCGACCCTCGGCCCAACGGTTGTCCCAGTGGCGAGCCTCAGCTCGGGATCGTCCTCGAGCCTCTTGCCGCTTCTCCTCGGGATCGCGCTCGTGCTCTCGCTGATCGTGGTCGGAATAGCGCTGACCCCGCCGGGCGCCTTGCCGAGGCCTGTGGGGATCGTGGTCTACGAGCAGCGTGATTCCCTCGTGTATGCGGGCGCTGCGATCGCCCTCGCCATCGGCCTCGGCCTGCTGATCACTCTCGGTGCCTCATGACCCGACTCGGGCTCCTTCATCGTGATCGCTGCTCGCTGCTCTTGTAGTGGGCGTTCCGCTGGCCGGAGGCACGACGTCGGACCAGCCGCTTCAACCGACGATCGACCTGATCAACGCGCCGCCGAACCCCACGAATCAGGCCGAGCGCGACCTTCGTGTTCTCCGATCAGCGACCCGACGGTGATCCTTCCAGTGCCAACTCGACGGTGGCGGCTTCTCGCCCTGCTCCAGCCCGACAGGCCTATTCGGGTCTGACGGCCGAACGGCTCGCACACCTTCGACGTGAAGGCACTCGACGCCCTTGTCGAACGAGAGCGAGCTTGCCTCCTACACCTGGACGGTCGACACGCTCGGTCCAGACGACGCCGACGATCGACGAGCAAGCCGCCCGACCCCACCAACCAGACCGGTGCGAACTTCGCCTTCTCGCGACAGGCGACCCGACGGCGACGCTTCCAGTGCCAGCTCGACGGCGGCGGGTTCTCGGCCTGCTCACAGCCCGCGGCTACTCGGAGCTGTCGCCGACGGCTTCACACTTTCGAGGTGCAAGGCCGCTCGACGCACTCGCGAACGAGAGCGGAGTCGCCTCGTACACCTGGACGATCGACACGCTCGCCTCCAGACCGCCGACGATCGACCCTGCAAGCAGCCGCCGAACCCCACGGATCAGACAGTGCGAACTTCGCCTTCTCGGATGCCGACCCGACGGCTACGTCTTCAAGTGCCAACTCGACGGTGGCGGCTTCTCGCCCTGCTCGAGCCCGCAGCGACTACTCGGATCTCGCCGACGGCTCGCACACACTTCGATGTGAAGGCACTCGACGTGCTCGGCAGGAGAGCGAGCGTCGCGTCCTACGCGTGGACGATCGACACGGTCAATCCGCTCGTGACCTTGACCGACAAGCCGCCACCGATCACGAACCAGACGACTGCGAGCTTCAGCTTCTCGTCGAACAAGCCGGGCAGCACCTACGAGTGCAAGCTCGACGGCGTGGTCATCGAGCCCTGCACTGACCAGCCCCGTGCTCTACACCGGTCTGGGCGACGGTTCGCACACATTCGCCGTCCGAGCGACTGCTGTCGGCAACCGGGCCCTCCGACTACGTACACCTGGACCGTCGACACAGTCGCTCCCGACACCACGATCACGTCCGACGCCGCCGGCCGTCGAGCAGCAGCGCCTCCGCGAACTTCGCCTTCACGAGCAGCGAAGCCGGCTCGACGTTCGTCTGCAGTCTCGACGCGGGCGGGATCACGCCCTGCGACTCGCCGACGACGTATTCGGGTCTCGGCGACGGAGCGCATACCTTCCGAGTGGAAGCGGTGGACGCGGCCGGGAACGCGGACGCGAGCGCCGGCGACGTACTCGTGGCAGATCGCCGGAGTCGGCCCGGCCACGATCGACAGGACGCCGCCCGGGAACGTCAAGCGCCTCAAGCGGGCCGTTGGCTATGGCAGCCTGAAGCTCTCGTGGTCACGACCGTCCGATTCGGACTTCGACCACGTCGAGGTGTTCGTCTCGACGAGCGCCAAGAGCCTGCCGCGCACGCCGGTCTACAAAGGCAAGGCGAGCAGGTACACGAACAGGCGCTTCAGGAACGGCTTGTACTACCGCTACGCCGTCGTCAGCTACGACCACACGGGCAACGCTTCGCGGGGGTCTGCCGCCGTCGTGTCCCCCAGCATCCTTCTTCGTTCGCCACGCGCCGGCCGCCGCGTACACGCCCCGCCTCTTCTCGTCTGGGCCGGAGTGAGGAAGGCGACCTTCTACAACGTCCAGATCTACTACCGGGGACGGAAGGTTCTGAGCACGTGGCCGAACTCCGCCAAGCTCAAGCTCTCGCGCAGCTGGCGCTACCAGGGTCGGCGTTTCCAGCTACGGAAGGGCTCGTATCAGTGGTACGTCTGGCCGGGCTTCGGGCCGCGTTCGAAGGCGCGATACGGACAGCTGCTGGGGCAGAGCGGCTTCAAGTTCGGCTGAGGCCTAGCGGGGCCAGGCCGCGACGAGTCGCTGCCGCGTCTCGAGAAGGTGCTCCGGGAGAACCTTCACGTCGGCGAGAACGGGCATGAAGTTCGTGTCGCCCGCCCAGCGGGGGACGACGTGGAGGTGAACGTGGTCGACGACGCCGGCACCCGCGATCCGGCCGAGGTTCCAGCCCAGGTTGTAGCCCTGCGGCGCGTAGGTCTCGGCGAGTGCCGCGATCCCGTGCTGCGCCAGCCGGTGGACCTCGAGCGCCTCCTCGTCCGTAAGCTCGGCGAACTCGCCCACGTGCCGGTAGGAGGCAACCATCAGATGCCCCGACGAGTAAGGGAACTTGTTCAGCAGCACGAAGGCGTGCTCGCCGCGGTGGACGACGAGCCGCTCCTCGTCCTCACCCGCGGCTGCGTCGCAGAAGACACAGCCGGACTGCTCGTCCGCCTGGGCGATGTACTCGAGCCGCCAGGGCGCCCAGAGCTGTTTCGTCATGGGCGCGAGACTACATTTTGTGCGCGGGAACTCTAAAATCCTGCACATGAAGCGATTCCTGCTTTTCGTGGTACTCGCCGGGATCGCCTCCGGAGCCGCCGCCCCGAGCGCCAAGCGCGCCGCGATCGTGGCCGACGGCGTGTCGATCGGAGGGGTCAAGGTGGGCGGGCTCGACTCGGAACAGGCCCGTTCCGCGATCACCTGGTGGTACAACCGCCGCCTCCGTTTCGCCTTCTACGGCAAGCGCTGGAGCTTGAAGCCGGAGACGCTCGCGGCGAAGGCCGACGTCGACTGGGCCGTCCAGGAAGCGCTCAAGGCGCAGACGAGGCAACACCTCTCGTTGCGCGTGGACGTGGACGAGAAGCAGATCGACCGCTATGTGAACGCGCTCGACGGACGGCTCTCGGTCGAGGCCGAGGACGCCACGGCGACGCTCGCCGGACTGCGGCCGGTCGTCCACGCGGGCAAGGCGGGCCTGAAGCTCAACCGGCTCGAGACCAAGCGCCGAATCGAAAGCGCGCTCGCCGTTGCGGCGTACCGCCCGCTTCTGCGGCCGGTGGCGAAGACGGTTGCGCCGTCCGTGACGCGGAAGAACTTCGGCGCGGTGGTGGTGATCCACCGTGGCTCGAACGTGCTCCACCTCTACAGGGGCGACCGTCCCTGGCGCACCATCCGCGTCGCGACCGGCCAGGCGATCTACCCGACGCCGACCGGCTCGTTCACCGTCGTGGACAAGCAGCGCAACCCGTGGTGGCGCCCGCCCGACTCGGCCTGGGCCAAGGGCTTGAAGCCGATCCCGCCCGGCCCCGGCAACCCGCTCGGCACGCGCTGGATGGGGATCTCGGCTCCCGGCGTCGGGATGCACGGCACGCCCGACGCGGCCTCGATCGGCTACTCGGCCTCGCACGGCTGCATCCGCATGCAGATCCCCGACGCGGAGTGGCTCTTCGACCACGTCCGCATCGGGACGCCGGTCTTCATCGTCAACGCCTGACCGGCCGCTAGACGCGGCCGGTACCCGAGAGCTCGCGCAGCTGCTGGCGCAGCCGTTCGACCTCGGCGATGAGCACATCCTCCAGGGCGGGGCGGGTGGCCTCGCGGAGATCCCTGCTGAGCGCGAGCTCGGCGCACTCGAACCTGTCGAAGGACGCGCGAAGCGCGGGCACCACGACCTGGTATGCCCCCTCGTCGTACTCCTCGCCGCAGATGCCGCAGATCGCCAACGCTGCTCATTCTCGCCGACGCCTGCCGGAGGTTCGCGTTGATTTTTCTCAACGCAGCGCCCTTCCTCAGGCGGGGAGTGGGAAGATCGAGACACGGCTGTCCGTCTTGTCGTCGTAAGCGTCGTGTCTCTCGCGGCGCGGTAGATGGAGGAGGCAACATGGACGAGAGAAGCGGAACCGTCCGCCTCGTTGAGTCCCGACCGGACGCCGAGGTGCGCGGCCTCGTCGCCACGGTCTCGAGGCACGAGGTGGAGGAAGTCCTGCGCGCCGACGAGGGTCCGGTCGACCTCTTGTTCGACGTGGAACGGGTCGCCCCCGAGGGCGACAAACCCGAGACTGAGCGGATCGCGCTCGCTTGGGAGCCACAGGACCTCGAGCGCTTGCTGGGCACGACGAGTGGTGACCAGATCGCGCTCACCTTCGACGAGGAAGAGGTCCGGCGGTTGCTGGACGACGTCGAGGCGCACGGAATGCGCGAAAAGCTCGCCGTGCTCACGGTCGTCGCCGGCATGGCCGCGGCCAGTGTCGGATCGGCGAGCGGGGCGGTCTTCGCGGCGACAGGAGGCGCACCAGCGAGTGCACCCGCCGCGGCAGCCACCCAGGCGACCGCATCCGAGGTCAGCACCGGGCTGACCGGCGTTTCGATCGACCGCGTGACGGCGTCCGAGGTGAGCACGGGCCTTGGCGACGCGCAGGCACCGCCTGCCGCCGCTCAGGTTGGACGCTCGGCGAATCCGTCCGAGATCAGCACGGGCATCACCGGCGAAGCGCCGGCCGCGCCTTCCGAGATCTCGACCGGAATCGTGCAAGAGCCGGCCGTAGCGCCGGCTGAGATCACGACCGGCGTTGTGCAGCAGCCAACGGCAACGCCTGTCTCCGCCAATCCCGGCGGGTCCTCGACCTGGGCGCCGGGTCCCGAAGCGGCCGCACTCGCGGTCGGGACGATCCTCGCGCTCACCGCCGTCGGGTTCGCGCTGCGTACGCAGCGTCGTCCGCCGGCAATGCCGTAACCACGCCGCAGGGAGTCCGGGCGGCTGCTCGGGCTCCCTGCCCGTGCCGCCAGATGTTCAGAGCCAGCGCTTGAGGCGGAAGAACGCGGTCAGCCCGACCGCGAGGCCCACCATGCCGCCGATGATCGCCCAGAACGCGGCCGCCGTGCCGAAGCCGGGGAAGTGGACGTTCATCCCGAAGATCCCGGTGATCAGGGTGAGCGGGAGCAGGATCACGGTCACGACCGTGAGGAAGCGCAGGACGTCGTTCTGGCGATGCGAGATGACCGACTCGTTCGTGTCCTCGAGCGCCTCGACGACCTCCTTGTAGTTGTCGAGCAGATCCCAGATCCGCTCGCTCGCATCCACGATGTCGTCGAAGTAGAGCTCGAGCTGCTGCGGCAGGAACCGCTCGACGTGGCGCTCGAGCAGGCGCAGGGTCGAGCGCTCCGGCTTGATGATCTTCCGGTAGGAGATGATCTCCTGCTTCACGTTCGAGAGATCGCGGACGACCTCCTCGGCGCGCTTCTCGAACAGGTCGTCCTCGACCGAGTCGAGCTTGTGCCCGATCTTGTCGAGGATCGGGAAGCAGTAGTCGAAGAGGTCGTCGAGGATGTGGTAGAGCAGGTAGCCCGACCCCTTCGTGAAGAGCTGCTCGCGGAGCTCCTCGTCCTCCTCGCAGCGCCGGAAGAGCCGCGTCACCGGCAGCAGCTCCACGTTCGGCAGCGTGACGAGGTAGTCGTGACCGACGAAGACGTCGAGCTCGGCGGCGTTCAGGCGCTGGACGGCCTTGTCGTAGACCGGGAAGTGGAGGACGCCGAAGAGGTACTCGGGGTACTCGTCGACCTTCGGCCGCTGGCGCTTCGAGAGGACGTCCTCGAGGTCGAGCGGGTGCCAGCCGAAGCGCTCGGCGAGGGCGGTCGCTTCCTCCTGGCCGGGATTGTCGAGGTGAACCCAGGTCAGGCCGTGCGCGCGGAGCTCTGCAACGCGCGGCTCAGGGCGTGCGGTGGCGTCCCTCGCCTGCGTGCGAGGTCTCGGGCGCTTGATGCGGGGAAGGCTTGGCACCGGGACTGAGGGGGTCGTCGAGGGTCATGTTCGGGGTTCGCCATAGTACCCGGAAAGCCTTGCTTCCTACCCTTTCCGAGCCGGGCGTTCTGGCGGCCTGGGCGGGCATTCGGCGCTCCAGCAGGAGGAACCCGACGGCGGCCACGGCGCAGGCCACGGCGCTACCGGCCCAAAGGCCGGTAGGCGAGCGCGCGAGCAGGAGGGCGCCGATCGCGGGGCCTGCGAGGAAGCCGAGCTGCCAGGACGAGGTGCGCAGCGCCATGTAGCGGCCCATCAGGTGGTCGGGCGCGAGATCGGCGATCAGGGGGTTGCTCACCGCGCCGTGCAGGCACTCGCCGATGCTGAAGACGACGATGGCTCCGCAGAGCAGCGCCACCGCGGTCGTGCCGTCGAACCAGGTGCCGGCGAACAGCACCGCCAGGCACGTGCCGCTGAACAACGCTCCCGTGAGCGCGAGCGCGCGCACCCGCCGCCGGCCGCGGAGAGCCTTCGCAATCGGAAGCTGCGCGATCACGAGCACCATCGTGTTGACGAAGAAGATGATCCCGATCCCGGCCTCGCTGACCGAGGCGTGCTCCTTCGCGTAGGGCGGCAGGGTGGTCGAGATCTGCGCGTAGGCGGCCGCGACCAGCAGAGCGGTCAGCGCCAGCAGCCAGACGAAGGTGCGGTCGCGGAGGACCTCCACGTAGCGGCCCCGCAGCCGCGCGGCTGCCGGCCCGAGCGGCGGCGCCGGGACGAAGAGCAGCAGGCCCATGAACGCGACGAAGGTGCCGGCGTCCACCGCGAAGAGGAGGTCGAAGCTCTCGGGCACCTGCGTCGTCGCGATCAGGCCGCCGATCAGGCCGCCGATGCCGAAGCCCAGGTTGTCGGTCACGCGCGTGAGGGCGTAGGCGACGGTGCGCTGCTCGCCGGACGTGAGCGCCGCGAGCAGGCTCGAGTGACTCGGCGCGAAGCCGGCATTTCCGGTGCCGGCGATGGCGGCCAGGCCGAACGCCTGCCACGGATGCCGCACGAACGGGAAGCCGCCGTAGCCGGCCGCCAGGAGCGCGAGCGAGGCCATCAGCGTCGTGCGCGCGCCGATGCGATCGACCAGGCGACCTGCGAGCGGGCTCCCGACGAGCCCGATTCCGAGCAGCTCGGCGACCACGAAGCCCGACGTCCCGAGACCGATGTGGCGCACGTCGTGCAGGTAGATGATCAGGAACGGGATCACGATCCCGTTTCCGAGCGAGTTGGCGACGCCGCCGGCCTCGAGCAGCCAGACGGGGCGAGGGAGCTGCGGTCTCAGCCCTCGGAGATACGCGGCGACGGCATTCAGCGCTGCCAGAGGGTATCCCGGAAAGCGACGATTGCCTAGCGGGCTGATTGATTCGTCAATCGAAACCCGAATGCGCGAGGTAATTCCCGGACAGGTTTTGTCTGACGAATTTGCGGAAAGCTATTTCGCTGAGCGGCGCCGGGAAAGCCCGGCCGCCGTCATCGCACAGGGAACAGACCCATGGGGGGTGAAGGAATGCCGCGGAAGCTCTTTCCGCCCGCAGCGCGGCGGCGACGCAGGACGATCGTCGTGGCGTCGCTTCCGGTCGTGATCGCCGGCGTCGTCTTCGCCGTCGCCGGAGGTTCCGGCGCGGGGACGACCGGGAAGGACAGCACACACGCGTTCGGGATCGCCCGCGCGAGCAGCGCGGCCGCCGGGGCAGGATTGGCCTCGACCGCCACGCCGAGCGCCTCGTTCGGCCCGCACGTGAGCAATGGGATCTTCCAGGGCACGTCGCCGGCGGTCTCCTCGCTGCCGGTGCTGCCCGTCACGCCGGGCCCGCTCCACAGCCGCGAGATCGAGTCGCTCAAGCCGCAGCAGTCGGCTCCGGGCGCGAAGGACCCGGTGGTGCAGGGGAAGAAGGGCTCCGGCCCGATCTCCGCTCCGATCCAGAACTTCGACGGAATCTGCCTGCCGTTCGGCGAGCCCTGCGACCTACCGAGCAGCTGCAGCTGCCTGCCGCCCGACACGAACGGCGAGGTCGGCGCGACCCAGTACGTGCAGATGGTGAACACCGACTTCGTGGTCTTTTCGAAGACCGGCCAGGTGCTGCGCGGCGCGACGCCGATCAACCAGCTCTGGGCGAGCGTCGGCGGCGAGTGCGCGACGCACAACGACGGCGACCCGGTGGCGCTCTACGATCAGCTCGCGCACCGGTGGTTGCTGACTGAGTTCATCGCCACGCCCGCCGACAACGAGGAGTACGGGCAGTGCATCGCCGTCTCGACGACCGGCGACGCGACGGGCTCGTACTACCTCTACGAGTTCCACTTCGGCCGCACGTTCCACGACTACGAGAAGCTCGGCGTCTGGCCGGACGCGTACTACATGTCCACGAACGAATTCCCGGACGGCGCGGCGACCTCGAGCGGCGCCGGCGCCTTCGCCTTCGAGCGCGCCAAGATGCTCGCGGGCCAGCCCGCCCGGGTCGTGTACTTCGACGAGGCAGCGAACAACCCGCCGGGCGGCCAGTACATCGGCCAGCTCCCGGGTGACCTCGACGGCGGCACGTTGCCGCCGGCCGGCTCGCCGAACCTGTTTGCCGAGATCGACGACGCCAGCACCATCCCGCCGACGACTCCCGGAGACGACGGCTTCAGGCTGCGGCTCTGGAAGTTCCACGTCGACTGGGCGAACCCGGCCAACTCGACCTTCGGGAACAACGGCGCCCCGAACTATGCGCTCCCGGTCGCGCCGTACGTCAGGCCGCAGTGCGTCTACGGCTACGGGCCCAACTGCGTCCCGCAGAAGGGCGGCCCGCAGCAGCTCGACGTCCTCGGCGACCGGCTGATGTTCCGGCTCGCGTACCGGAACTTCGGCAGCTACGCGTCGCTCCTGCTCAACCACACCGTGGTGACGCCCGACGCCCGTGACGGCGTCCGCTGGTACGAGGTGCGGATCCCGAAGGGCGCCGCGCCGTCGGTCTACCAGCAGGGCACCTACGCCCCGACCGACGCGGCGACAGGCCCGCTCTGGCGCTGGATGGGCAGCGTCGCCCAGGACAAGAGGGGAGACATCGCCGTGGGCTTCAGCGCTTCGGGGCCCAACGACTTCCCGTCCGTCCGCTACACCGGCCGCAACGCCGGCGACCCGCTCGGCCAGATGACGCAGACCGAGCAGGTGGCCTACACCGGCACCGGCCCGCAGACCGAGGCCGAGGGCCGCTGGGGCGACTACAGCGACCTGACCGTCGACCCGAGCGACGACTGCACCTTCTGGTACACGCAGGAGTACCTCGGCCAGGACGTCCTGGTGATCGGAACCTGGCGGACGCGAATCGTGTCCTTCAAGTTCCCCGGCTGCAAGAAGTAGCTCTCTCCAGCCCCGCGCGCCTTCCCGGGCGCGCGGGGCGTCCGTACAAACCGGGCGCGCGGGGCGTCCGTACGCTGTGGGCATGAGCGCATGTCCGAACTGCGGCCGGGAGAATGCGGCCGACGCGAAATTCTGCAGCGATTGCGGCACCCGCCTGGCTGCGGAACGAACCGGTGCGCGGGAAGAACGGAAGATCGTCTCCGTCGTGTTCGCCGATCTGGTCGGCTTCACCGCCCGGTCGGAGAAGCTCGACCCCGAGGACGTGCGGGCGATCCAGACGCCGTACTTCCAGCGGGTCCGGGCGGAGATCGAGGGCTGCGGAGGAACGGTCGAGAAGTTCATCGGCGACGCGGTGATGGGCGTCTTCGGCGCGCCGGTGGCGCACGGGGACGACCCGGAGCGGGCGGTGCGCGCGGCGCTCGCGATCAGGGACGGGGTGGCCGAGTTGAGCGGAGGCGCGTCCGAGCTCGACCTGCAGGTGCGCGTCGCGGTCAACACGGGCGAGGCGATCGTGGCCCTCGACGCCGACATGGCACAGGGCGAAGGGCTGATCGCCGGAGACGTGGTCAACACGGCCTCTCGACTGCAAGGGCTCGCCCCCGTGAACGGCGTGCTCGTCGGCGAAGAGACCTACCGGGCGACGAAATCGATCGTCGAGTACGAGGCCGTCGAGGCCGTCAGCCTGAAGGGCAAGAGCTCGCCCGTGCCCGCCTGGCTGGCCCTGTCGGCATCCGCGCCTCCGGGAGAGCGTCGAGCGAAGGGACAGCCGTTCGTCGGACGCAACCACGAGCTCGGACTGCTGCAGCGGATCTGGGATCAGTCCGTCGCAGAGCAGCGGCCCCATGTCGTGACCGTTTTCGGACCCGCAGGCATCGGCAAGAGCCGGCTCGCCGCCGAGTTCTCCGAGACCGTCACCGAGTCCGGCGGAACGGCAATCCGCGGACGGTCGGTGCCGTACGGCGAGACGGCGACCTACGGGGCGTTCACGCAGCACGTCAAGCAGATCGCGCACATCTTCGACAGCGACCTGACGGCCGAGGCGTGGACGAAGCTGCGAGACGCCACGGCTGAGCTCGTCGGCGAGAGCGACTCCGCCGTGGTCGCGGAGCACATCGGCAGCCTGATCGGGCTGGAGACCGAAGCGAGCGCCGCGGGTCGAGAGGAGCTGTTCTACTCGGCGCGGCGCCTGATCGAAGGGCTCGCCCGCCGGCAGCCGGCGCTGCTCGTGTTCGAGGACGTCCACTGGGCCGATGCGGGCACGCTCGATCTGCTCGAGGCGCTCGCCTCGCGGCTGCGCGACGTGCCCCTGGTGATCTTCGCCCTCGCGCGACCGGAGCTGCTCGAGACGAAGCCATCGTGGGGCGGTGGGCTGCCCGGGTACACGGCGCTGCCGCTGGAGCCGCTCGGCGAGCCGCAGGCGCGAGAGCTGGCGGAGCGCCTGCTCGCCGATACGGGCTTGGAGCCGGAGGCGATCGTCGGGACGGCTGAAGGGAACCCGTTGTTCATCGAGGAGCTCGCCGCCGCGGTCTCGGAGCAGGGAGGCGATGGCACGGGCAACCTGCCAACCAGCATTCGGGCGATCGTGGCCGCGCGGCTCGACTCGCTGCCGTCGGACGAGCGCAGCGTCCTGCTCGACGCATCGGTCATCGGGAAGGTCTTCTGGCGAGCGGCGCTCGCCGAGATGGGCTCAGGAGGCGAGCGGCTCGGGCAACTGCTCGACTCCCTCGAGGGCCGGGACTTCGTCAGGCGCGAGGCGGTGTCACGGCTGCGCGGGGAACAGCAGTTCAGCTTCAAGCACGAGCTGATCCGCGACATCGCCTACGCGACCTTGCCGCGCCTTGCGCGGCGTGATCGCCATGCGAGCGTGGCCAAGTTCCTCGAGGCGAGCACGCCCGAGCTTGCCGCCGCCTCCTCGGCGCTCGCGCATCACTGGCGAGAAGCCGGCGAGCCCGTGCGCGCGGCCGATCAATTGACCGTGGCGGGCGACCAGGCCGGACGCGGGTGGGCCAAGGACGAGGCGGTCACCTTCTACCGCGAGGCACTCGCCGTCCTGCCTGAAGACGAGCGGGAGCGGCGGCGGGAGATCACCCGCCGAATCGCCGTCGCGCTCCAGGCCGTGATGCATGTCGCGGACGCGGAGCTACTCGGCCGCCGGGCCGGGTCCGCGCCCGCCGACGCTCAGTCCTGAGCCAGCGGAAAGTCGTCGGGCGTCACGTCGCCGGCGACCTCGTAGATCGCGATCACGTCGTGCATGCCCAACTTCTCCGCGTGACCGCGCACGATCTCCTCGCTCGGGGCGTCGTAGAGGCAGAAGGACTTCACCGTTCCCGAGTCGTCCACGACCACGTGGCTGTGCTCCCAGATGATCTCGGGGAAGTACTCGTTCCTGACTTCTCTCGAGCGTCGCCCGACCTCTGGCATCCGGTCCTGGGCGACGTGATAGGTCCGTTCGATCAGGTATCTCGTCATGGGGACAGCCTACGGCAGGCGATGATCTACCGCGGTCGTCTACTTGCATACGTCGAACTGGACGAGCTGTGCCCCACGTGTCTGGCGACCGATCTGATTCGCGCACCGAGGCGGTCTGACAAAGGCTTCCACTCAGCCAGCGCCTCTTGTTCCTCTTGGAGCTCGCGAGTGAGCGGTGCGGTGGTCCACGTCTCATGTTCAACGAGGTCGGACGCGCTACCACCGATCCGGCGGAGGGTCGCAGACAGCACCACCGCGACCACAACCGACAGCACCAGATAGGCAGAAGCGCCGACGATCACCCATGACCAGACGCTCATGTCGGCGTGCCGTTCCAGATCCAGACTCATTGGCGGCCCCCCTTTGAAGAGGCGGGCCGCACGCCTCTGATCATCGCTTCTCCTCACATCATCGTCAGGCTGTCACCGTTGTAAAGAGCAACGCCAGTCTTCCGAAATGGACGTTGTCGCAAGTGAAAGCTTGCGCCCGACGACCGCGAATCCCTCGATCGAGGGACGGCCTGCGCTCCAGATTCGCTCAATCAGGGCGGTAGATGCGCCTGGCAGGAATCGAACCTGCGCAACGTTCCTGCCAGGCGCTGGGGCCCTAGACGAGTTCCGGCCGATCGACAACCCGTACGCAGCTGCGCGTCGGGACGGCAGCCGGGAGAGGCTCGAGCGATTGGAGCCGGCCACCGGCCAGGGCATCTCGAGGTTCAGAGGGTCTAGGGGGCAAGGTCGTCACAGACCGCCGCAAGACCTGAGCGCTGGGGCCTGGTCTGCCAGATCCAACGGGGACGGTGAACGGCGACGCGGACATGCGGGAGATACGAGAACCCTGAGCGTGTGTTCAGGGTTCAGAGCACAGGGCTCCAAACAGGAGAGTGTGCTGTGGGGTGGGGCAGCGTGCGGGAATGTCACCCGACCGCCCCTCGGCTCCTCACAAGCTCGGCTTCTGGTCGCTCCGAATTCATCCAGACGGGGCGATGCGCGGCAACGACGCGAGGCGTACCGTCTTCGTGCGCGAATCCCCTACCACGGAGGTCCTCATGACCACCACCAGCGTGCTCCCTGACGTCGGGATCGAGCTTCGGGAGGGTTACGCCGAGGTCGGCGATCAGACATTGCATTACGTCGAGGCCGGTGACGGGCCGCTGATCGTCCTGCTGCACGGCTTCCCGGAGTTCTGGTTCGGTTGGCGGCTACAGATCGCGCCGCTCGCGGCGGCGGGTTTTCGGGTCGTCGCCCCCGACACGCGTGGCTACAACCTGTCATCGAAGCCAGAGGGCTTCGAGGACTACGCCGTCGACCTGCTCGCCGACGACATCCGCGGCCTGATCGGAGAGCTCGGTGCCGAGTCCGCGCTGTTGGTCGGTCACGACTGGGGCGGAACCATCGCCTGGACGATCGCGATGAACCACCCCGAGGTGGTCGACCGGCTCGCCATCCTCAACGCGGCCCATCCGCGGCGGCTCTCGGAGGGACTGCACCACCCGAGCCAGCTCCGGAAGTCCTGGTACTTCTTCTTCTTTGCGGTGCCGGGACTGCCCGAGGACGTGGTGCACGCCAGAGACTGGCACTTCTTCCGGCACTTCCTGCAAGAGGCGAACCCGCCGTACACGCCGGAGGAAATCGAACGCTACGTCGAGGCGTGGTCGCAGCCGGGGGCAGCGGCCGGGATGATCAACTACTACCGCGCCTCGGTGCGACAGTCGCAGAAGGAAGCCGCGGCGAAGCTTCGCCCGATCTCGGCGCCGACACTGGTCATCTGGGGGGAGCGCGATTCCTACCTCGGCTCCGACCTCGCCGAGCCCCACCGCGACGACGTGCCCAACCTCGACCGCGTGGAGCGCCTGCCCGACGCGTCGCACTGGGTGCATCACGACGAGGCCGAACGCGTCAACCAACTGCTGATCGACTTCTTCGCCTCTGCCGCGGCATAGGCACTGAGACCTGGGCAAGGGAGGTCAATCGAAACCCGCCTCAACAGGGAGGACGTCATGAGCACCACCGTCGAGACCGCAGCCGACATCCGTCCCTTCCACGTCGACATTCCCGAAGAGCAGCTCGCCGAGCTGCGCCGCCGGATCGCCGCGACGCGCTGGCCCAGCAAGGAGCTCGTCGCAGATCGGTCGCAGGGCGTGCAGCTGGCGACGATTCAGGAGCTCGCGCGCTACTGGGAGACCGACTACGACTCGGCGCAAGGCCGAGGCGAGGCTGAACGCGCTTGCCGCAGTTCACGACCGAGATCGACGGCGTGGACATCCACTTCATCCACGTCAAGTCGTCGCACGAGAACGCGCTGCCGCTGATCATGACCCACGGCTGGCCCGGCTCCGTCATGGAGATGATCGACTCCGTCGGCCCGCTGACCGACCCGACCGCGCACGGCGGCAGCGCCGAGGATGCCTTCCACCTCGTGCTGCCCTCCCTGCCCGGGTACGGCTTCTCGGGCGAGCCGGTCGAGGTCGGCTGGGACCTGGGCCGGACCGCACGGGCCTGGGCCGAGCTCATGCGCCGCCTCGGCTACACCCGCTACGTGGCCCAGGGCGGCGACGTGGGCGCCGGCGTCACCGACGCGATGGGCCGCCAGGCACCCGAGGGGCTGATCGGCATCCACACGAACCTGCTCGTGCCGGCGCTGAGCGGCACCATGCCGACGGACACCGACGAGGAACGCGCCGCGGCCGCGCAGATCGCCACCTTCCAGGCAGTCCGGAAACGGCTACTTCGTCGAGATGGCCACCCGCCCGCAGACGATCGGCTACGCCCTGCTCGACTCCCCCGTCGCCCTGGCCGCCTGGATGATCGACCACGACACCGACGCCTACTACAAGATCGCCCGCGCCTTCGTCGACGGGCAGCCCTCGGGCAACCTCACCCGGGACCACGTCCTGGACAACATCACGGCGTACTGGCTGACCGGCACCGGCGCCTCCGCGGCCCGGTCGTACTGGGAGGCCTACGGGCCGGACGCGCCGGCCGCGGGCCGCCAGCCGCTGCCGCCGCCGCCGATCCCGGTCGGCTTCACGACGTTCCCCGGCGAGATCTGGCGGACTCCGCGCAGCTGGGTCGAGACGAGCGTACCCCAACGTCATCTACTTCAACGAGGTCGACAGGGGCGGCCACTTCGCCGCCTGGGAAGAGCCGGAGCTCTTCTCGACCGAGGTGCGGGCGGCTTTCAGGTCATTGCGTTGATCGGCGCGTGCGAGCGGCGCGTTCGGAAAGGTGCGCGCCGCTCGCGGCTTGTCGGACTGGAGACGACTGACGGAGCGCCCGCCCCAGCCGCCCTCGCTCGCATCAGCCGTCTACAACTGGGGCGCAGGCGACGAGATCCCGCTGGGGCCGGACGTCGCGCGTTGTTCGCCTCCGCGACGAGGACGCAGATCAACCGCCTTGCTGGTCGTTGAGGACGTGGCCGGATGAGCCACTAGCGCCGCGCTCCGGCTTTCTCGTAGGTTCGCTGAGGGCCGGGTCAATGGGAAGCGTCGTAGGCGTTCGCTCGCCGTCCGGCCTCGTAGCGGGACAAGCCAGAACCGTGCCGCCGGCGTCAGCGTGCTCGGTTGCTGGCGCGGGCTAGACGCCCAAATCGCGGCGGACTTCAGCCAGGAGCTTCGCGTAGAGGTCCTGGACCCGATCAGGCCACGCGTATGTATCGAGCGTCTTCGCCAGCACTTCCAGGTGGCCGTGCTCGAAATCGGGGCTCTTCTCGCTGTCGGCTCTAAGTTTCGCGAGCGCGCCAATCTCCGGCGCCACTTCGCTACGGACGACGGGTCGGCCGTCGAGCCTGAGTGCTACGAGGAGGGGTTCAGCCTCCTCCTGCGAGTGGAAACGAAAATCGAGTTGGGGCACGACGAAGCGAGCCTAACGCTGCGCACCGCCTGCTGCCTATTAGCTGTCCGAAACGGCCACTAGGCGAGCCGCTCGAACAGGCGTAAGCCTCGACGCGGGCCGGGTCGTGGGAAGCGTCCTAGGCGTTCGGCTCGCCGCCCGGCCCTTGCTTGAACGAGCCCGCCCTGACGAACTCGGTCGGGCGACGCATTTACGCGGTCGCCCGACCGAGTCGTTCAAGCCCAAGAACGGCGCTAGCCCGCGGAGTCCTTCGAGCGCGTGACGCTGATAGTGCCCCGGAAGCACGTACCGTTGGGCGCCTGTGAGCAGCTGATCACCGCGTACTCAGCGTGCACGTGAGCGCGCTTCAGATACCCGTCGACGACGCGGCCGTCTAGGACGGCCGTGTGGGTCTGGTTGTCTTGCACCCCCTCGACGTGCGCCGTCAGGGATTTGGCCGGATCAGCGGCGATGACGATGTAGACCGCCGTGAGCTGAACGAAGCGACCGATGGCATCCGGGGTTGCCTGGAGGACGGCCCCACCGAACTTACCGACGATGTCTCCACCAACGACGCCGACCCCCAGCCACAAGAAGTTCAAGACACCGCGCTAGCGATGCCGCCGGCTGCAGGCGGTTGCACGATTTCACCGGCCAGGCCGCTCATCGGGTGCTTCTTCGCTGTTCGTGCTTGCGCCGGTTCCGGCAACGCTCACCGCAGACCAGCGCGTCGGCCCTCTTGCCGAACGGCTCACCGCAGACGACGCAGGGCCGCGTTGATAGTGGGTGCTCGGCGCGGTACCCGGCCCGTCGCCGCTGGTTGTACTCGGTCAGGTACTCGGGGTTTTCTTCCCGCCACGCCGCGTTGCTTCCTGGGCGCATTCCCTGCACCAACATGATCGGCCTAGATGCCGTCGTCGATCGTGCGAAAAAGCCTCGAGTGGCAACCATTCGCTGCAATTGGGGCAGCGCTTGTGGGTTACCGGCCTGATCACCCGTTCCACTTATCCGCGCAAAACTTAATCTCCCGGGAGACTGGGAAGGGGTTCCATTGCCCACACGGCAACCTGAAGGCCGTCCAGAAACTACTCGGTCATTCCTCGATCTCGACCACCGGAAGACATCTACACCGACTGGGACATTGACCAGCTGGCGGAAACCCTGCGCTCAATGCTCCCCGAGGAGGCCGAAAAGTGAATCGTTCCCGCCAGGACCTTCGGATTCCGCTCAACAGGCGGTAGATGCGCCTGGCAGGAATCGAACCTGCGACCTCGCGCTCCGGAGGCGCGCGCTCTATCCCCTGAGCTACAGGCGCTCGGGGGCCAAGTCTAGCGGCGGGGTGATCGGGGTCATCGTCACGGGCTCGGGCTTCGGCGTTCGCCGGACGCGCTCGGGGAGTCGGCGCTCGAGGAGCAGGCAGCCGATCGCGGCGACCACGCAGACGGCGGCGGCGATGGGCCACACGGCGAGCGGGTGCCAGCCGAGGAGCGCGCCGCCGACGGCGGGGCCGAGGATGCTGCCGGCGCTCCAGGACATGGCGCTGAGCCCGAAGTAGCGGCCGCGCAAGTGCTCGGGCGCGAGGTCGGCGACGAGCGGCGCCTGCGTCGGGCCCTGCAGGATCTCGCCGAGGCCGAAGACCATCGTCGCCACGACGAAGACCAGCGCCGCGGAGGTGGCGGTCAGCAGCTCGCCGGCCGCGAGGACGATCAGCGCTGCGACCGCCCAGAGGAGGTTCATCAGTGCCAGTGCAGCCATGCGCCGACGGCCTTCGAGCGCCTTCGACACCGGCAATTGGAGCAGCACGATCAGGAGCGTGTTCGCGAGCCAGATGAAGCCGATCCAGCGCTCGCTGACGTCGGCGTAGTTCTTCGCGAAGGGCGGCAGGAGCGCGAACACCTCGTAGCCGACGGCAACGAAGAGCACGTTCAGGCCAAGAAACGCGACGAAGTTCCGGTCGCGCAGCACCGCTTGGTAGCCGGTCTTGGCCTGCCGGCCTTCGTCGACCTCGACCCGAGGCTCCTTGATCGTCGAGAGCACGACCACGAAGACGAGAAAGGTGACGGCGTCGGCCACGAAGAGCGTCGTGAAGCTGCTGGGGTGGCTCGTGGTCGCGATCAGGCCGCCGATGACTCCGCCGAGGCCCAGGCCGAGATTCATGCTGACCCGCTGTAGCGCGAACGCCGAATGACGATCCGCCGCCGGGGTGAGGCGAGAGAGCAGAGTGGACTGGCCCGGCCAGAAGCAGGCTGTGCCGACGCCTTCGAGGCCGATCAGCGCGAAGGCCTGCCAGGGCTCCCGGATCAGAGGGAACATCACGAACGCGGACGCCTGGAGGGCGAGCCCGAGCAGGAGCGTGTTGCGCCCGCCGATGCGGTCGACGGTGGGGCCTGCCACCAGCCCCGCGGCCAGTGCGGCCACGCCGCCGAAGGCAAGCGCCAGCCCAGCCTCGGCGAACGAGATCCCGCGCACGTTGTGCAGGTAGATGACGATGAACGGGAAGACGATCCCGTTTCCGAGCGCGTTGACGACGCCGCCGATCTGAACCAGCCAGACCTGGCGAGGCAGATGAGGGTCGAGTCCCCTGAGGTAGGAACGCACCCGGATTAAGGTATCCCGCGTGGAACTGGAGGCCAGGATCGCGACGCTGCGGATGGCGGAGACCTTCGTCATCTCGCGCGGGGCCCAGGACGAGGCCGAGGTCGTCTTCATCGAGCTCCGCCACGACGGCGTCAGCGGCTACGGCGAGGCGACGCCGATCGACCGCTACGAGGAAACGGCCGAATCGGCGCTGGCCTTCGTCCAGGAGGCCGGAGAGCTGCTCGGGGACGACCCCTTCGCGCTCGAGGCGATCGAGGCGCGGCTCCGGGAGCGCCCCGGAGAGCAGGCGGCGAAGGCGGGAATCGACGCGGCGCTGCACGATCTCTGCGGCAAGCTCGTCGGCCTGCCGGTCTGGCGGCTGCTGGGGCTCGAGCGCGCGGGGCCGCCGACCTCGTGGACGGTCTGGCTGGGGGATCCCGACGACATGGCTCAGCGGGCCGAGCGCGTGGCGGGCCGGTTCAAGCGCCTGAAGCTGAAGATCGGCGGGGGTGACGGGCTCGACGTCGAGCGGGTGCGCGCCGTGCGCGGGGTCTCGGAGGTGCCTCTGCAGGTGGACGTGAACGAGGCCTGGAGCCTGGACGAGGCGCTGGAGGCCATGCCGCAGCTGGCCGAGCTCGGTGTCGAGTACTGCGAGCAGCCGCTCCCGGCCGGTGACTCCGGCGGCCCTGAGTTGAAAAGCCGGTCACCGCTCCCGATCTACGTCGACGAGGATCTCCACACCCTCGCGGAGGTGCCCGCCTGCGCCGAGCGGGCCCACGGCCTCACCGTCAAGCTCGCCAAGTCGGGCGGCATCCGCGAGGCCGTGCGGATCGCCCACGCAGGCCGCGCTCTCGGGCTCGGCCTGATGCTCGGCTGCATGAACGAGTCGGGCCTGGCGGTCTCCGCAGGCGCGCAGGTGGCGAGCCTCTTCGACCATGTCGACCTCGACGGGAACCTGCTCCTGGCCGAAGATCCCTGGCCGGGCGTGGAGCTCGTGGACGGGGTTCAACTCCCCTCGGAAGACCCGGGCCTCGGTGTCAGAGAAGCGATACCTGATCCTCGCTGAGGGCCACTCGGGTGACCCTCACTACGGCAAGACCGCACGCGGGGTGATCCGCTACGCGCCTGACCCGACGGTGGCGATCGTCGACTCCACGCGGGCCGGAGAGCTGCAGGACGGGATCCCGATCGTCGCGGGCGTGAACGACGCGCTCCGCTTCAACCCGACCACCGCCGTCGTGGGCGTGGCGACCCAGGGCGGCCGCTTCCCGCCGGAATGGCGCGAGCTGCTCAAGGCGTCCATCTCACAGGGCCTCGACGTCGAGAGCGGTCTGCACGAGTTCATCAGCGACGATCCCGAGCTCGCCGACCTCGCAGCCCGCCACAACGTCGAGCTGCGCGACCTGCGCAAGCCGCCCGCCGAGCTGAACGTCCCCACCGGCGAGAACCTCCTGATCCCGGCGCAGATCGCCCTCACCGTCGGCTCCGACTGCGCGATCGGCAAGAAGACCGTCGCGCTCGAGCTCGACCTCGAGGCCCGGCGCCGCGGCCTCGCCTCCGTCTTCGTCCCGACCGGCCAGACCGGGATTGCGATCGCGGGCTGGGGGATCGCCGTGGACGCGGTCGTCTCCGACTTCCTCGCGGGCGCGGCCGAGCAGCTCGTGGTCGAGGGCAGCCGCCGCGGAGGCGAGCTTCTCTTCGTCGAGGGCCAGGGCTCGCTTTCCCATCCCGCGTACTCGGGCGTCACGCTCGGACTGATCCACGGCTCGGCGCCGCACGTGTTCGTGCTCTGCCACAAGGCGGGTGCGACCGAGATCGAGGGCTACCCGGGTCACCCGCTTGCCGAGCCTGCCCGAGCTGATCGAGCTGCACGAGCGAATCGCGCTGCCGCGACGGCCTGCGCGGGTCGCCTGCCTGGCGCTCAACACCGACGGGCTCGACGACGACGCCGCCCGCGCGGCGATCGCAGCGGTTGTCGAGGAGACCGGCCTGCCGGCCGACGACCCAGTCCGTTTCGGCGCCGGGCCGCTGCTAGATGCGGTGCTAGCCGCATTCGAGGCTCAAGCATCCGACGTCACCGCCGATCACTAGGGTCGAGGAGCCGCTACACGTTTGACGAAGAACGTGGGAATCTGATGATGGGTCTACTCCAGGAGCCGCAATGCCGCTGACGAGGATCTCGGGTTTTCTGTGTTGCACCGCGCTGGCACTCGCGCTGGCGGGGGCGGCGCAGGGCAGCCTCGAAGTCGGCGTGACCGAGGATGCCGGCAAGGCGTCCGACGGCGGCGCGGCGTTCTTCGCCTCGCTCACCGACATCGGGCTCACCGCCAACCGCGTCTCGATTCCGTGGGACGCCGCGAACCCGACCGTGATCCAGAGTCAGGCCGAGATCGAGAGCTGGATCCCGCAGGCGCAGGCGGCACACACGCGCATCATCTTCGCCGTCTCGCCGATGGACGCGCGCGGCATGACGAACTCACCCGTTGCGGTGCCCCAGTTCGTCGCCTTCGTGCAACACCTGGCGCAGACCTTCCCCACGGTGAAGGACTACGTGATCGGGAACGAGCCGAACCAGCCGCGCTTCTGGCTGCCCCAGTTCGACCCGTCCGGAAAGGCGCTCTCCGCAGCCGCCTACCTGCCCTTCCTGGCGCAGTCCTACGACGCGCTGAAGGCGGTCGACCCGGCCATCACCGTGATCGGCATCGGCCTCTCGCCGCGCGGGAACGACCTGCCGAATGCGACCAGCAACGCCTCACGTTCCCCGGTGCGCTTCCTGCGCGACCTCGGCGTGGCCTACCGCGCCAGCAAGCGAACGAAGCCGCTGATGGACGAGCTCGCCTTCCACCCGTACCCGAGCACGAGCCGCGATTCGGTCACGACGGGCTACGTCTGGCCAAACGCGGGCATGCCCAATCTCGACCGGATCAAGCAGGCGGTCTGGGATGCCTTCCACGGCACCGCGCAGACGCCCTTCGCCGAGCCCGGGAAGACCTTCGCCAAGCCTCTGCTATTCGACCTCGACGAGGTCGGCTGGCAGGTGGGGGTCCTGCCTGCACTCGCGGCCCTCTACTCGGGCGTCGAGAACGGGCCAACCACGGACGAGGCGACTCAGGCGCAGATCTACGGCGACCTGATCAAGCAGGCGGCCTGCGACCCGACGGTGCGTCTGCTGAGTTTCTTCCACCTGGCGGACGAGCTCGACCTGAAGACCTGGCAGAGCGGGCTCGATCCGGGCCGACGGATCGCACCGGCCCTCGTACGACGCGGTCAAGGCGATGATCGCCCTGACCCACGGGGACTGCCAGGCGGCGATCACACCCTGGGTCCACGCCCCGGGAGTCGTCTCGCCGTTCGCCTCGTGGGGGAGCCTGAGCAAGCCGCTGAAGTCCAAGCGCACGCGCTGGAGCTTCCTCGCGCGCGCGGGCGAAGAGGCCACCTTCCGAGCGGGAATCTTCAAGGCCGGCCCGGCCAAGGCCGTTCTCGGGCGCCGGCTTGCGACGGGCCGGCCGAAGCCGGTGCTGAGCGCAACCGGGACGATCAAGGCCAAAGGCAGGGTGGTGTACTTTCCAATACGTAAGCTCAAGCCCGGCAGGTATGTCTACGTGATCCGGATGGTCTCGACGATGAACCCACAGCGCTCCACCGTGCTTGCGAGCAAGACGTTCCGCGTGGGCTCCTCGCGCAGATGAGAGACCCTCGAGTCGAGCGTCTGGGCGAGTTGATCGTCTCGTATTCGCTCGGGCTCGAGCCGGGACAGATCCTCAGAGTCGACGTGCCGCCCGTGGCGGCGCCGCTCGCCGTCGAGCTCTACCGGGCCGCCCTCGCGGCCGGGGCCCACCCGTACGCGAACGTCGAGCCGGAGCAGCTCTCGGAGATCCTGGTGAAGAAAGGGAACGACGACCAGCTCGCGTTCCTCTCGCCGATCGCCGCCGCGGAGATCGAGTTCGTGCACGCGATCGTGACGATCTGGGCCGAGGAGAACACGCGCGCCCTCACCCGCGTCCCACCGGAGCGCCACCAGCGCCTGATCGCCTCGAGCCGCAAGCTGGCCAAGCGGCGCTGGGAGCGGATCGCCGCCGGCGAGCTGAGCTGGTGCGGGGTCGTCTTCCCGACGAACGCGCACGCGCAGGACGCCGAGATGTCGATCGAGGAGTACGAGCACTTCGTCTTCCGCGCCTGCCACGTCGAGGGCACAGAAGACCCCGTCGCCCACTGGAACGTCGTGCGCGACGACCTTCGCCGCCGCGCGCGACGCGCTCTCCGAGGCGCGCGAGATCCGCATCGTCGGCCCCGACACGGATCTCCGGCTGGGAGTCGAGGGCCGGCGCTGGCAGCCCGCGGACGGGCGCTACAACATGCCCGACGGCGAGGTCTACACGAGTCCGCTCGAGACGGTGACCGAGGGCGACATTCGCTTCACCTTCCCCGCGCTCTTCCGCGGCCGTGAGGTCGAGGACATCCGCCTCCGCTTCGAAGGCGGCAAGGTGGTCGGCGCCGAGGCCGCCCGTGGCCTGGAGTTCCTCGAGGCGCTGCTGGACGTGGACGAGGGCGCTCGCCGGCTCGGCGAGGTCGCCTTCGGGCTGAACTACGAGATCGACCGCTTCACCAACAACACGCTCTTCGACGAGAAGATCGGCGGCACCATGCACGTCGCGCTCGGCTCGTCGTTCGAGGAGCTCGGCGGCGAGAACACCTCCGCGCTGCACTGGGACCTCGTCTGCGACCTGCGCGAGGAGGGCGAGGTCTACGCCGACGGCGAGCTCGTCTGGCGGGCGGGGCACTTCCTCGAGCAGCCAGAGCCCGCCCATGTCTGATTCCCGCCTCGCGCGCCTGGCCGATGTTCTCGTCGGCTACTCGGGCCGGGTGACGCCCGGCGAGATCGTGCTGCTGGAGGCGCCGGTGATCGTGGAACCCCTCTTGAACGAGATGTACCGCGCGGTGCTCGAAGCGGGCGCCCAGCCCGTCACGCGAATCGGCCTCGACCTCGCCGAGGTCCTCCTCACCGAGGGCAACGACGACCAGGTGACCTGGGTGAACCCGGCGCGGCGCGAGGACATCGAGCGCGCCGACGTGCGGATCGTGGTCGAGGCGACGTCGAACACCAAGGCGATGACGAGCATCGACCCGGCCCGCCAGGCGCTGGTCGAGCGCTCCCGCTCGGAGCTGCGCGACCGCTACCTCGAGCGCGCCATGAGCGGCGAGCTGCGCTGGGTGCTGAGCGCCTACCCGACGAATGCTGCCGCGCAGGACGCGGAGATGTCGCTGTCCGAGTACGAGGAGTTCATCTACGGCGCCGCGTTCCTCGACGACGGCGACCCCGTCGCCCGCTGGCGCGAGTTCGCCGAGCGGCTGCAGGCCAAGGCCGACTTCCTGGCCGGCAAGCAGGAGCTGCGGATCGTGGCCGAAGACACCGACCTGACGATGGCGGTGGGCGGCCGCAAGTGGATCGCGGCCGACGGCCACGAGAACTTCCCGGACGGCGAGGTCTTCACCGCGCCGCTGGAGACGAGCGCCGAGGGCGAGATCCGCTTCACGTTCCCTGCCGTCTTCCGGGGCCGCCAGGTGGACGACGTCCGGCTTCGCTTCCACGAGGGCGAGGTCGTCGAGGCGACCGCGGCGCACGGCCAGGAATTCCTCGAGGAGATGATCGGCGTGGACGACGGCGCCCGGCGGATCGGCGAGTTCGCCTTCGGCCTGAACGACGCCGTGGACGTCTTCACCCGCAACATCCTCTTCGACGAGAAGATCGGCGGAACCGTCCACCTCGCACTCGGCACGGCGTATCCGGAGTGCGGCGGCACGAACCGCTCGGCGCTGCACTGGGACATGATCTGCGACCTCCGCTCGGGCAGCGAGGTCTTCGCCGACGGCGAGCTGATCTACAAGGACGGCCGCTTCCTCAACGGCACCTGACTACTCGAAGAAGGTCAGCACCGCCAGGATCACGTAGAGGGAGATCAGCGCCACGCCCTCGAACCTCCTCGCCTCGCCGTCGCCCGTGATCTGCCACAGCGCGAGCGCGGTCAGGAGCAGCGCGCCGATGTAGACCGGGGCGAGCGCGAAGGTGAGCTGCGTTGCGAAGAGCAGCGAGACGAGCACGAGGGCGGGGAAGAGGAAGGCCGTGATCTGGGCCACGGAGTTCTTGACGACGGAGATCGCCAGGTCGGCGTCGCCCTTCAGCGCGAGCACCACGCCGACCGTGTTCTCGACGGCGTTGCCCGCGATCGCCACGATCACGAGGCCGGCAAAGGCCTTGGGGACGCCGATGCTGTCCATCGCCGGCGTCAACGCGGTCACGAACCAGTCGGAGACGAAGGCAGCCCCGACCCCGGCGGCCCCGAGGAGCACCAGCGCGACGGTCATCGAGAGGCGCGGCGGAGCGTGCGACGGCTCGCTCTTCGGATCGGAGCGGAGGTAGTCGAACAGCCAGACGCCGTAGGTGACCAGCAGCGCCACCGCGCCGACGATCGAGATCGCCTCGACGTGGTGTGAGGCCCTGTCGCCGCTCGCGGCGGAGATTCCGAGCAGCACGATCAGGAAGCTCGCGAGCAGCAATAGCGTCGCGTTGTCCTTCGGCAGGCGTGCCCGGAAGCGCATCACGCCGTCGGCGCTCTGGTGGCAGCCCGCGATGATCACGAGACCGAGCACGAGCAGCGCGTTGGCGAAGATCGAGCCGATGATCGACGTGCGCGCGACGACGATCTCGCCCGCCGAGAGCGCGAACACGACCACGAAGAACTCGGGCAGGTTCCCCAGCGTCGACTGCAGCACCCCGGTGACCGCCGGGCCGAAGCGCTCGCCGACCTGCTCGGTTGCGAACGACACGATCCAGGCGAGCCCTGCGAGCGCGAGCGTCGAGATCCCGAAGGTCAGGAGGGGAGTCGCGTCGGCGTAGTGAGCCGCGCCGGCAGCGGCCGTGACAACGGCGATGAGCGAGATCAGGGCCCAGATCGTGCGCATTTAGCCCGGCAAGCTACTTCGGCTTGACACGAACAGACGTTCGCGTTAGCATGGCGAACACATGTTCGGGAAGATCCTTCTGATTTCGGCTCTGGCGCTCATCGCCTGGGCGGTCGTGGCCCGCGCCTCGCACGGCGCCGGCCCGGAGGTGCGGTACACGGTGAAGCCCGGCGACACGCTCTGGGCGATCGCGGCGAGCCACTACGCGGGCGACCCCCGCGACGCGATCTACCGCATCGACCGCCGCAACCATCTGGCCGGGAGCCTGCTTGTTCCCGGCCAGCGTCTCGTCTTGCCCTCAGCCGGGTAGCGGCAGGCCGGCGGTGTAGACGCGCTCGCCTCGGAAGAGGCGCCGCTCCGCGTCCCAGGGGAAGAAGATCACGACCTTCCAGGCGAGGCGTTCGCCCGACGGCGGGATCCCGAGCCACTCGGCCTCGTGGGTGCCGGTGACGTCGGCCTCCTCGCAGACGCCCTGGGGGCCGATCACGATGTCGGTCAGCTGGAAGTCGATGTCGGGGAAGGCCCCGAGCAGGCCCCCGTAGAAGCGCGCGGCGCCCTCGTGTCCCTCCCAGCGGTGGCCGGTCTGGACGAGCTCGTAGACGCAGTCCTCGGTGAGCGTCGAGATCAGGCCTGGAAGGTCGCGGCTGTCCTCCGCCTTGGAATGCCGCTTCCAGAGCTCCCGGATCGCCTCGTGCTCCCCGGGGTCCGGGTCCCGGCGGATCAGCTCGAGCACGTCGTTCTTGAACTCGTTCACGGCGAGGCCAACCCTACAATCGGGCCGTGGACCTCGACCTCGTCTTCTTCGGGACCTCCGGCTCGGTGCCCACCGCGCAGCGGGCGCCGTCCGCCCTGCTCGTGCGCCGGGGCGGCGAGCGGCTCCTGTTTGACTGCGGCGAGGGCACACAGCGCCAGCTGCTGCGCTCGTCGGTCGGGCTGATCGAGCTGCGCGAGGTCTTCGTCTCGCACTTTCACGCCGACCATTACCTCGGGTTGCCCGGGATGCTGAAGACCTTTGCTCTGCGCGGGCGCGAGGTGCCACTGACGGTCTACGGGCCGCCGGGGCTGAAGGACCTCTTCGGCGCGCTGCGCCGGGTCTTCGGGAAGCTGCCCTATGAGCTCGAGCTGGCCGAGCTGCGGCCCGGCGACGTGCTCGACCGCGGCGACTACAACCTCGTCACCTTCCCGGTGGCGCACGGCGTGCAGTCGCTCGGTTTCGCGCTGATCGAGCACCCGCGACCGGGCCGCTTCGACGTCGAGGCTGCCGACGCTCTTGGCGTGCCGTCCGGGCCGGAGCGCGGGCTGCTCCAGGCGGGCGAATCGGTGACGACCCCGGACGAGCGGGTGATCACCCCTGACGAGGTGCTCGGGCCGCCGCGCCCGGGACGCAAGGTCGTCCTGAGCGGCGACACCGCACCTACGGCGACCGTGCTGGAAGCGGCGCGCGGGGCAGAGGTGCTCGTCCACGAAGCGACCTTCCTCGACGAGGAACGCGAACGCGCCCAGGAGACCGCGCACTCGACGGCGCTCGAGGCGGCGGAGGTCGCGCGTGATGCAGAGGTGGGCCTCCTGGCCCTGACGCACCTGTCGAACCGCTACTTCGGACCCGAGGTGGCCCGCGAGGCGCGTACGATCTTCGCCGAGACCGTGGTGCCCAAGGATTTCGACGTGATCGACGTGCCCTTCCCCGAGCGGGGGGTGCCGCGACTCGTCAAGGGCGGGGTCGTGCACCGGCGCGACGAGACCGTGCCAGAGCCCGAGCCGGAGACCGTTCCATGAGCGCCTTTGTCCAGGTCGCGTTGGCCGAGACCGTCGCCGAGGCCGAGGAGATCGAGGCGATCCTGCGAGAAGCCGGAATCGAGGCCGAGCTCGAGTCGGCGGTCGATCACCACCCGAGCGAGATCGACGATGCGCCGGTCAAGGTGCTGGTCCCGGAGTCCGAGCTGGAGGCGGCTCGGGACGCGATCGAGGCGATGACCGAGCCCGACGATCTCACAGAAGACGCCTGATTTCGGGCGGCGAGCGGCCGTCTACGACGACCTACGGCCGGCCGACGACAACTGGCGTGAGGTCTGCGAGGCGCTCGTGCGCGAGGGCGATCTCACCGGCCGGCGCGTGCTCGACGTCGGCTGCGGCACCGGCCGGTTCCTCGACGCGCTGGCCGGCCGCGCCAAGGCCTGGGGCGTCGACCCGTCGCCCGAGATGCTCGAGGTTGCCCGCGGCCGCGTTCACGGCGCCGGGCTCAAGCTCGGCTCGGCGGAGGAGCTGCCCTTCAAGGACGGCTGGTTCGAGCGGGCGGCGATGTGGCTCGTCGTCCACCTCGTCGAGCGGCCGCGCGCGTTCGCAGAGCTTCACCGGGTGCTCTCGCCGGGCGGAAAGCTTGTGGTTGCGACCTTCGACCCGGTGCACTTCGACGAGTTCTGGCTGAACACGCTCTTCCCGTCGCTCGAGGCGATCGACCGCGCGCGCTTCCCGACCGGAGAGCAGCTGGAGACCGAGCTCGGTGCCGCCGGTTTCGGAGAGCTGCGGCTGACGCGACTCTCGCAGGCATCCTCGATCGACCGCGAGGGCGCCCTGGAGCGCATCCGCGGCAAGCACATCTCGACCTTCGACCTGCTCGAGGACGACGAGTACGCCGCAGGGCTGGAGCGAGCCGAGCGCGAGCTCCCAGAGCGCGTCGACTACCGGCTCGAGTGGCTGCTCGTGGTCGCCGTCCGGAGTCCCGTGTAAGGTCACACACCGATCCGCACCCCTTTAACCCGGTCCCGAGAGGCCGAGAAGGAGTCGTAAGGTGAGCACCCGCCCTGAGCGCGCGCGTTGAGCGCGCAGGTTTCCTCAGCGAAGACTGTCCTCGATGCCGAGGCGATCGAGCGGGCTCTCACCCGGATCGCGCACGAGATCGTCGAGGGCAACCCCGACCTGGCGCGGGTGGCGCTGGTCGGCATCCACACGCGCGGCGTGCCGCTCGCGCAGCGGCTGCGCCGGCGGATCGGCGAGCTCGCCGGCACCGAGGTCGCGCTCGGCCAGCTCGACATCACCTTTCACCGCGACGACGTCCACGTGCGGGCGGGCGAGGCGCCCAGGCATCCCCAGCCGCTCGTGCGCTCGACGACGCTCGACTTCCCGCTCGAGGGGATGACCTGCGTCCTCGTGGACGACGTGCTCTACACCGGCCGCACGATCCGTGCGGCGATCGACGCGCTCTTCGGCTACGGCCGGCCCGAGCGCGTGCAGCTGGCCGTGCTCGCCGACCGCGGCCACCGAGAGCTCCCCATTCGCCCGGATTACGTCGGCAAGAACCTGCCCACCGCCCGCGACGAGCGCATCCAGGTCGAGCTCGTCGAGGTGGACGAAATCGACCGCGTCCTGCTTGTCCCAAAGGAGCCCCATGGGTGAGATCCACGTCATGCGGGAGGGCTTCCTCCCGCCCAAGCCGCCGCCGCGCCGGCATCTGATCTCGATCGGCGACCTCGAGCGCGACGACGTCGAGCGGCTGCTCGCGACCGCCGGCAGCTTCTCGCGCTCGCTCGAGCGAGAGGTGAAGAAGCTCCCGACGCTGCGCGGCTTCACGGTCGTCAACGTCTTCTACGAGTCCTCGACGCGCACCTCCTCGAGCTTCGAGCTCGCCGCGAAGCGCCTCTCGGCGGACACGATGTCGATCAAGGCCGCCGGCTCGTCGGTGGACAAGGGCGAGTCGCTCAAGGACACCGCACTCACGCTCGGAGCCTACGACCCGGACGTGATCGTGCTTCGGCACCCGCAGATCGGCGCGCCCGAGCTGGTCGCGCGCTACACCGACGCGCACATCGTCAACGCCGGCGACGGCAAGCACCAGCACCCGACCCAGGCGCTGCTCGACCTCTACACGATTCGCGAGGAGCTCGGCCGCCTCGAGGGCGTCCACGTCGCGATCGTCGGCGACGTCCTGCACTCGCGGGTGGCGCGCTCGAACATCCAGGCGCTGGCGCTGATGGGCGCGAAGGTGACGCTGGTCGGCCCGCCGCCGCTGATCCCGCGCGGGATCGAGGCCATGGGGTGCGAGGTCTCGCACGACATCGAGGCGATCGGCGCCGCCGACGTCGTCTACGTCCTGCGCATGCAGCGCGAGCGGATGGCCGAGGGCGCGAACTACGTGCCCTCGCTGAGGGAGTACACCGCGCGCTGGGGGGTGACGCCGGAACGGATCCGCCCCGGCCAGAAGGTGATGCACCCGGGGCCGATGAACCGCGGCGTCGAGATCGACCCGCGTGTCGCCGACGCCGCCGATGCGCTGATCGAGACCCAGGTGCGCGCGGGGCTCGTCGTGCGGATGGCCGTGCTCTACGACCTGCTCACGACCGGCCCGGTCCCGGTCGCGGCGGCCGAGCCGCTGGAGGTGGCGTGATGCTGTATGGCAAGAACGGCCGCGAGGATCTGGTCGTGCGCGGCGCGCGCGTCCTCGACCCGGTCGAGGGCCTCGACTCGGTCTGCGACGTACGGGTCGACGGCGGAACGATCAGCGCGATCGGTACCGGTCTCGACGCGAACGGCCACCGCGTGATCGACGGCGCCGGGCTCGTGCTCGCCCCGGCCTTCGTCGACCCGCACGTGCACCTGCGCGTGCCCGGGGGCGAGGACGAGGAGACGATCGGCTCCGGAACCGCTGCCGCCGCAGCGGGTGGGTACTGCGCGATCCTGGCGATGCCCAACACCGATCCAGTCGTCGACTCGGCAGCGGTGCTCGGCTCGCTGATCGAGGACGCCCAGCGCGAGGCCGAGATCCCCGTCGGGTTCCTCGCGGCGATCACGCGCGGCCAGGAAGGCGCCGAGCTGACCGAGATGGTCGAGCTCGCCGAGCAGGGCGCGGCAGGCTTCACCGACGACGGCCGGCCGCTGGTCGCTCCCGCGCTGATGCGGCGGGCGCTCCAGTACCACGGGATCGCCGGCCGGCGGCTCGCACTGCACTGCGAGGAGCCGACGCTCTCCAAGGGCGGCCAGATGCACGAAGGCGCGGTCTCGGCGGAGCTCGGCTTCACCGGCTATCCGTCGGTTGCCGAGAGCCTGATGGTCGAGCGCGACCTCTCGCTCGCGGCCTACGAGGAGCAGCCGCTGCATCTACTGCACCTCTCCGCGCGGGAGTCGGTGGACGCGCTGCGGGCGGCGCAGGCGAAAGGGGTCGCGGCGACCGCCGAGGTCACGCCGCATCACCTCTGCCTCACCGACGAGGCGGTGCGGACGCTCGACTCGAACGTGAAGATGAACCCGCCGCTGCGCTCCGCCGATGACCGGGCGGCGCTGATCGAGGGCCTCCGGGACGGCACGATCGGCTCGGTCGCCACCGACCACGCCCCGCACGCGCGGCACGAGAAGGAGGTGCCGTTCGAGGCGGCGCCTTTCGGGGTCACCGGCCTCGAGACCGCCTTCGCGGCGCTCTACACCAACCTCGTCGAGCCGGGGATTCTCCCGCTGGAGATGGTGCTCGAGCGAATGTCGGCCGGCCCTGCCCGCGCCTACGGTCTCGAGCCGCCGAAGATCGCGGTCGGCGCCGAGGCGAACCTCGTCCTCCTGGACACCGCTGCGACCTGGCGCGTCGAGGAGGCGGGCTTCCGCTCGCGCTCGGCGAACTCGTGGCTGCTGGGCCAGCACCTGACGGGGCAGGTGCGGCTGACGGTGGCCGCCGGGCGGGTGGCCTTCGAGGGATGACGGTGGTAGAGGCGCAGCTCGAGGCATTCGTGGCGGAGGTCGTCGACGTCGTGGAGGCTTTCGGCGTGCCGGTGCTCGGCGCGTACGTCCTCGGCTCGGCGCTCCTCGGCGGCTTCGACCCTCGCTCGAGCGACCTCGATCTCGTGGTCGTGGTCGCACGACGACTCGACTCCTTCGAACGCGCCGCCGTGGTGCGCGAATTGGACGAGCTCACGTTGCCCGTTCGGAGGCTCGAGCTCGTCGTCTACGCGGTGGGCGCGAAGCCTCCTGCCTACGAGTTGAACTATCCGGACGGGGAAGGAGAGCCGCCGCACTGGTTCGTGATCGATGCGGCGATCGCGCAGGAGCAGGCGAAGCCGTTCAGCCGGTCGACCGTGGGGCGAGCTGCTCGAGCCCCTCTCGGCTGACGAGGTCAAGCAAGCCGCGCAGGAGTCACTCGACTGGTCGCTTCGGCAACCCGCGGACGACGAGTTCGCGCAGGGAAACGCCGTTCGCTCCCGCCACTACCTCGAGCACGGCGAATGGATCACGAAGAAGGAGGCAGGCGAATGACCGGGTTCCTGGCACTCGAGGACGGAACCGTCTTCCGAGGCGAATCGGTCGGCGCGGAGGGGTTCGCCTTCGGCGAGGCCGTCTTCACGACCGCGATGACGGGCTACCAGGAGGTCGTCACAGACCCCAGCTTCGCGGAGCAGATCGTCTGCTTCACGGCCGCGATGGTCGGCAACTACGGCGTCGATGCTGACCGCTGCGAGTCACGCCGCCCGCACGCCCGCGCGGTCGTGATGCGCGAGGCGCGCGGGCCGGCCTGGACGGACTGGCTGCACGAGCGCGGGATCGTCGCGCTCTCCGGAATCGACACGCGGTCGCTCGTGCTCCACCTGCGCGACTCGGGCGCGATGCGCTCGATCGCCGTCGCCGGTGACGCCTCGGTGGAGGAGGCGCTGGCCGCGGTCAAGGAGCAGCCTGCGATGGAAGGGCGCGCGCTTGCCGCTCAGGTCTCCATCCGCGAGCCCTACGTCTTCTCCGACGCGGGCACGGCGCGGATCGCGGTGCTCGACTACGGCTGCAAGCAGTCGATCCTCAACCGCCTCGCCTGGGCGGGCGCGGCGGTCACGGTCTACCCGCACGACGCCGATCCGGAGGAGCTCACGAGCTACGACGGGGTCCTGCTCTCGAACGGCCCCGGCGATCCCGAGCCGCTCGCGACCGAGGTCGAGACGGTGCGCGCGCTCCTCGGTCGGGTGCCGCTGCTCGGGATCTGCCTCGGCCACCAGCTGCTCGCGCTGGCCACGGGGCACGAGACCTTCAAGCTCCCCTTCGGCCACCGCGGCGCGAACCACCCGGTGCTCGAGAAGCGCTCCAACCGCGTGCTCGTCACGAGCCAGAACCACGGCTTCGCGGTCGGCCGCTCGGATGCGAAGGAGGTCACACACGTCTCGCTCTACGACGGCACCGTCGAGGGCCTCGACTTCCCGGACCTGCGGGCGAGCTCCGTCCAGTTCCATCCCGAGGCGCGCCCCGGCCCGCACGACGCCTGGCCGCTCCTCTCACGCTGGGTCGAAGGGGTGAGACTTGCCGAAGCGGCGTGACCTACGCTCGATCTGCCTGATCGGCTCCGGGCCGATCGTCATCGGCCAGGCCTGCGAGTTCGACTACGCGGGCTGCCAGGCGCTCAAGGTGCTCCGGGAGGACGGCTTCCGCACGATCGTCGTCAACTCGAACCCGGCCACGATCATGACCGACCCGGGCTTCGCCGACCGCACGTACCTGGAACCCCTCGACCTCGAGGCCGTCGCCGACGTGCTCGGGCGCGAGCGGCCCGATGCGCTGCTGCCGACGATGGGCGGCCAGACGGCGCTCAACCTCGGGCTCGAGCTCGCGGAGACGGGCGTGCTCGATGCGCTCGGGATCGAGCTGATCGGCGCGCCGCCGGAGGTGATCCGCCGCGCCGAGGACCGCGAGCTCTTCCGCGAGACCGTGCGCGGCACGGGCCTGAGAGTGCCGGAGTCGCTGGTCGTGACCGACCTCGCCGAGGTGCCGCGCGACCTCTCGTTCCCGGTGATCCTGCGCCCGGCTTTCACGCTGGGCGGTCACGGCGGCGGCACCGCGCACTCGTGGGCCGAGTTCGAGGTGCTGCTCGACCGCGCGCTGCGTGAGAGCCCCGTGACGCAGGTGCTCGTCGAGGAGTCGCTGCTCGGCTGGGACGAGTTCGAGCTCGAGGTGATCCGCGACCGCAGCGACAACGTGGTGATCGTGTGCTCGATCGAGAACCTCGACCCGATGGGCGTGCACACGGGCGACTCGGTCACCGTCGCGCCTCAGATGACGCTCTCCGACGAGGCCTACCAGGAGCTGCGGGACGCCGCCGCCTCGGTGATCCGTGCGGTCGGCGTCGAATGCGGCGGCTCCAACATCCAGTTCGCGCGCGAGCGCGAGACCGGCGACGTGCGCGTGATCGAGATGAACCCGCGCGTCTCGCGCTCCTCGGCGCTCGCCTCGAAGGCGACGGGCTATCCGATCGCCAAGGTCGCGGCGAAGCTGGCCGTCGGCTACACGCTCGACGAGATCCCGAACGACCTGACCGGGACGACGCCGGCGAGCTTCGAGCCCACGCTCGACTACGTGGTGGTCAAGGTGCCGCGCTTCGCGTTCGAGAAGTTCCCGGGCGCCGACACGACCCTCGGCACGCAGATGAAATCCGTCGGCGAGGCGATGGGGATCGGGCGCACGTTCACCGAGGCGCTGCTCAAGGCGCTGCGCTCGCGCGAGCTCGACGGGGGAGCGGTCACGCCCTGGGCCTCGCTCGAGGAGGCGCCGGAAGGGCTCCATCCCTGGTTCCGGGCCGAGCTCGAGCGGGTCCGGCTGGGGCCGCTGCAGCTGGAGGATCTCGTCGCCGACGACTGGACTGAGGCTCAAGCGGCTCGGCTTCTCCGACGCCGACATCGGCGCGGCGGCCGGGACGAGTGAGGAGACCGCGAGGGCGAAGCGCCGGGCGTGGGGGGTGCGGCCCTCGTTTCGCCGCGTCGACTCCTGCGCCGGCGAGGTCGAGGCCGCCTCGAACTACTTCTACTCGACCTGGGGCGAGGCCGACGAGTGCGCTCCTGAGCCGGGTCGCTCGGTCGTCATCCTCGGCTCGGGCCCGAACCGGATCGGCCAGGGGATCGAGTTCGATTACTGCTGCGTCCACGCAGCGCAGAGCTTCCGCGCGCTCGGCTACGAGGCGGTGATGGTCAACTGCAACCCGGAGACCGTCTCGACCGACTACGACACCTCCGACCGGCTCTACTTCGAGCCGCTGGGGGTGGAGGAGGTGCTCGCGATCTGCGAGCGCGAGCAGCCGGTGGGCGTCGTGATCCAGTTCGGCGGCCAGACGCCGCTCAAGCTCGCGCGCGCGATCGAGGCGGCCGGATTCCGCGTCCTCGGCACGCCCTTCGAGGCGGTGGATCTGGCCGAGGACCGTGAGCGCTTCGCCGCTCTCTGCGGCGAGCTCGAGATCGCTGTGCCGCCGTGGGGGATGGCGTCCGGGCGCCGAGGAGGCCGTCGAGGTCGCCGAGCGTGTCGGCTATCCCGTGCTCGTCCGGCCGAGCTACGTGCTCGGCGGGCGCAGCATGCGCATCTGTTACGACGCGGAGGCCGTTCGCGAGGCCACGCTCCACGTCCCGGGATCACTCCTCGTCGACCGCTTCCTCGAGAATGCGATCGAGATCGACGTGGACGCGCTCTGCGACGGCGAGGAGACCTTCGTCGCCGCGGTCATGCAGCACGTCGAGGAGGCCGGGATCCACTCCGGCGACTCGAGCTGTGTCCTGCCCCCGCCGTCGCTGACGCGCTCGGAGCGCAGGCAGGTGATCCACGCGGTGCGCCGGCTCGGGCCTGCGCTCGGGGTCGTCGGCCTGCTCAACGTCCAGCTCGCGCTCGCCGACGGCGAGCTCTACGTGCTCGAGGCGAACCCGCGCGCCTCACGCACCGTTCCCTTCGCGAGCAAGGCGATCGGCATGAACCTCGTTCAGGCGGCGTGCCGGCTGGCCGCGGGCGCGAAGGTGTCCGAGCTGGACACGAACGCGTACGCGTCCCCGGATCACGCGCAGGTGTCCGTGAAGGCGGCGGTGCTGCCCTTCGCCCGCTTCCCCGGCGCCGACCCGGTGCTCGGCCCGGAGATGCGCTCGACCGGCGAGGTGATGGCGAGCGCGTCCGACCTGCCCACAGCCTTCGCCAAGGCCGAGCGCGCGGCCGGCCGGCGGCTGCCCTCCGGCGGCACCGCGTTCCTCTCGGTGCGCGACGAGGACAAGCACGTCGTCGTGCCGGTGGCGCAGGCGCTCTCCGGGCTCGGCTTCCGGCTGCTGGCGACCGCCGGCACCGCCCGGACGCTCGCCGCCGCCGGGCTCGCGGTGGAGTACGTGCGCAAGGTGACCGAGGAGGGCGAGGGCGCAACCGTCGTCGACCTCGTCAGGCGCGGCCGCTGCGATCTCGTGATCAACACGCCGCAGGGCTTGGGCGCGCGCACCGACGGCTACCGGATCCGCGAGGCGGCGCTCGTCGCGCGGGTCCCGTGCATCACCACGATCTCGGGCGCGGCTGCGGCGGTCGAGGCGATTGCCCACGCGCGCGACGAGATCGCGCTCAGCCTCCAGGAGCGGATCGATGCTCAGGCGCGAACGGCCTAGCGTTCTCGGCGCCGAGCCGGTCGGCCCGTACACGCTCCTGCGCCTCGAGCGCGGGAGCCTCGACCCGGGCACGCCGGGCCAGTTCTTCATGCTCGAGGCTCCGGGCCGGCTGCTGCCGCGTCCAATGAGCGTCTGCCTTGCGCCGCCCGGCGAGCTCGGCTTCCTGATCGATCCGATTGGCCCCGGCACGCGCGCGCTCTGCGGTCTCGCGGTCGGCGACCGGCTCGGGATCCTCGGCCCGCTCGGCAATGGCTTTCGGCTCGACGTCGAGCGCCCGTTACTCGTCGGCGGCGGAATCGGGGTGGCGCCGTTTCCGTACCTCTCGGAGAGGCTCGGCGCGCCCCCGGCGGTGCTCGGCTTTCGCAGCGACTGGCACGCGGAGGCGGCCGCGCTCGTGCCGAATGCGGAGGTCGTGCTCGAGCCGACCTACGTCACCGAGGTCATGCCTGCGGGCCACGACGTGCTCGCCTGCGGGCCGGAAGCGATGCTCGAGGCGGTCCGCCGCCTGGCCCCGGACGCCCAGCTGGCCTGGGAGGCGCCGATGGCGTGCGGCCACGGGGCCTGCTACGGCTGCGCGGTGGAGATCGACGGCGAGCTCAAGCGCCTCTGCGTGGAGGGACCCGTCCTTGCGGCTGCTTAACGCGAGCGGCTGCCTCGACGCGCTGACCGCACCCGACGCGGCGCGGGAGCTCGACGCCTTCGTGACGAAGACGGTGACGCCGCTCGCGCGTGAGGGGAATCCGCCGGTGCGCATCGCCGAGACCGAGGTCGGGATGCTGAACGCGATCGGGCTCGCCAACCCGGGAATCGACGCCTTCGTCGCGGAGCACCTGCCCCGGCTCGCGCACGTCGGCCTGCCGGTCTGGGTTTCGGTCGGCGGCTTCTCGGTGGACGATTACGTTCTGGTCTCGAGCGCGTCTCGACGGCTGCGCTGAGGTGGCCGCGCTCGAGCTGAACCTCTCGTGCCCGAACGTGGACGAGGTGCCGGAGAACGTCGGCGAGGTGGTCGCGGCGGTCCGCGCGGTCACGGGCAAGCCGCTCTACGCGAAGCTTTCGCCGGCCGCGTCCGACGTGAGCGAGACCGCCCGGGCCGCGCAGGCCGCGGGAGCCGACGGCCTCAGCCTGATCAACACGATCCGCGGCCTCGCGCTGGACGAGCGCACGCTCAGGCCGCTGCTCGCGCGCGGCGCCGGCGGCCTCTCCGGTCCGGCCCTGCGCCCGATCGCCCTCGCCGCCGTCTATGCGTGCCGCCGGGCGAGCGACCTGCCCATCGTCGGCATGGGTGGAGTGGCGACCGGACGGGACGCGCTGGAGTTGCTCGCAGCCGGCGCAAATGACGTCGCGATCGGGACGACGTTCTTCTCCGACCCCGGCGCTGCGACCCGCATTCGCTCCGAACTGGCCGCCGAGCTGGCAGCTCTCGGCTTCGCCAATCCTGACAACGCGGTGGGCGTCGCTCACGAGCCGGAAGTCGCAACCCTCAACCGCGAGTCGAGAGTGGAGTTGAAAAAATACCTGCATACGACAGCAAATATGGAGGGTTGACCGAGGCTCCGAGCTTGTTAGTATCCCCCGCCGTGGCCGCCCTCAAGACCCAGGCGCAGGCGCCTCTGCGTTCCCTCGACCAGCGGATGGAAGCTCTCAAGCGTGCGAACGACATCCGCGTGAGGCGCGCGCAGCTCAAGAAGGACCTCAAGTCGGGGGTAGCCCACATCGAGGAAATCCTGAGCAACCCGCCCGAGTACGTGTCGACGGCGAAGGTGTTCGACATGCTGATGGCCGTCCCGAAGTTCGGCCGCGTCAAGGCCGCGCGATTCCTGAACCAGTGCCGCATCAGCCAGTCGAAGACCGTCGGCGGCCTCTCGGATCGCCAGCGTGCGGAGCTCATTGGGCTCTTCCACCGTTAGACCGGTCTTCGTAATAACCGGCACCTCCGGCGAGGGGAAGAGCACCCTGGCCAGGGATCTCGTCGAGCGCCTGCCCGAGCTCGAGCTCGCGATCTCGGCGACGACGAGGCCGCGGCGGCCGAACGAGAAGGACGGCCGGGACTACTGGTTCCTCTCCGAGGAGGAGTTCGACCGCCGGCTCGAAGCGGGCGAGTTCCTCGAGTGGGTCGAGCTGCCCTGGGGCGAGGGGTACCGGTCCGGAACGCTCTGGTCGGAGCTCGACCGCATCGCTTCAGGCGGCCACTCGCCGCTGCTCGAGATCGAGACGGGCGGTGCGCTCGCGGTCCGCGACCGCGTCCCGGCGGCGGTGACGATCTTCGTCACGGCTCCGAGCAAGGAGGAGCTCGAGCGCCGGCTGCGCTCTCGCGCGACCGAGAGCGAGGGCGAGATCGAGGAGCGCCTCTCGATCGCTCAGCGCCAGCTCGCGCTCGAAAAGGAGTTCCAACACACGATCGTCAACGACGTTCTCGAGCGCGCGCTCGACGAGCTCGAGGGAATCGTCCGCGGGGAGTTGCAGGCGGCAGGTACGATGGCCGCCCGTGATTCATCCACGCATTGACGAACTGCTCGACAACGTCGACTCCCGCTACGCGCTGGTGATCGTCGCCGCGAAGCGCGCCCGGCAGATCAACAACTACCACCATCAGCTGGGCGAAGGCACCTTCGACCAGTTCCTGCCGCCGCTCGTCGAGTCGCGCTCGAAGAACTACTTGACCATGGCCCTCGAGGAAGTCGCCGAGGGCAAGATCAAGTACACGTACCCGAAGTAGGGGCGGCCGCCCGAAGGCGGCCGCGTGTGAGGTCGTCCTACCTCGTGACTTTGAAGAAGCCGAACATCTGGCTTTCGTGCACCGAGCAGTAGTACTTCCATTTGCCCGGCTTGAGGTTCACGAGCATTCCCTTGGTCCCCATGAAGGCCGTCGTGGTGAGGTGCTTCTCGATCTTCACGGGCTTCTCCCGCTCGATCGTGAAGTTGTGGAACGACGACTTGTCGGCGACGACGAAGCGGTAGTAGCCGGCCTTCAACGACGTGACCTTGACGCCGTTCTTCGCCAGCTTGATCGAGTAACCGGGGCCGACGACGCCCTTGAGGGTCGGCGCCTTGGCGCTGCGGCTGAGGGCTGCACCGGCGAGGACGAGCGTGACCGCGGCGAGGACGGCTAGGACTCCAAGTGGCTTACGCGGCATGTGGCTCCTTCCGTAGGTAACGAGTCGCTCTACGGAGCCGAGGGTCGAGTCGGATTGCCGACTGTCACTAAATGCCTGCTGAGGGCACAATGTGCACCATGGCACGGGTAATTCTCGGAGTGACGGGTGGCATCGCGGCCTACAAGGCCTGCGAGCTTGCCCGCCTGCTCGTGCGCGCGGGGCACGAGGTGACGCCGATCCTCACGCCCGAGGCCGAGGCCTTCGTCACGGCCAAGACCTTCGAGGCGCTTGCCCGCCGCGAGATGCCGCGCGAGCTCTACCCGCACCTGGTCGAGGCCGACGTGCTCGTGGTCGCTCCGCTGTCGGCGAATACTCTGGCCAAGCTCGCCCACGGCCTCGCGGACAACGTCTTGACCCAGACGGCCCTCGCCTTCGAGGGTCCGGTTGTCGCCGCTCCTGCGATGAACCCGCGCATGTGGGCCAACGCGGCGACCCGGGCGAACGTCGAGACGCTGCGCGCCCGCGGTGTCGATCTCGTCGGCCCCGAGGAGGGAGACACGGCCGAGGGCGAGGTCGGAATCGGGCGGATGAGCGAGCCGGAAGAGATCTTCGAGCGCGTCACCTCGCTGCTCGAGAAGCGCGAGCAGCTGCAGGGCCTCCACGTGCTCGTCACCGCCGGCGGAACCCGCGAGCCGCTGGACGCCGTTCGCTTCCTCGGCAACCGCTCCTCGGGGCGGATGGGCGCTGCGCTCGCCGCCGAGGCACGCCGGCGCGGGGCGGAGGTGACCCTCGTCGCGTCGAACCTTTCGGTGCGCGCGCCCGTAGGAGTAGACGTGATCGAGGCGCCGACCGCCGAGGACGTGGCCCGCGAGACGCTCGCCCGGGGCGACGCCGACGTGGTGTTGATGGCCGCTGCCGTGGCGGACTACCGGCCCAAGGAGCCGGAAGAGGAGAAGCGCGCCAAGGACGGCGCCCCGTGGACGGTGACGCTCGAGCCGACGACGGACGTCCTGCTCGAGCTCGGCGCGGGGGCGTGATCCCGGACGCGTAGCTACTCGTCGGCTTCGCGGCCGACCGCGGCGAGCGCGGCCTGGAGCGCGCACGAGAGAAGCTGGCCAACAAGCGCGCCGACCTGATCGTCTTCAACGACGTGGCCCGCGACGACGTCGGCTTCGATGCTCCCGACAACGAGGTCGTTCTCGTCTCGGCGGAAGGCGAGCGGCGGATCGAGAAGGCCCCGAAGGAGCGAGTGGCGGCGGCTATCCTCGACGAGGTCGCAGGGCGTCTGGAGGAGGCGAGTGGACGAAGCGGTCGGTAGCGAGCGGGTCGACGCCGAGTCGGCCGAGGCCGTCCAGCGGATCGTGGACAACCTCGCCGTCGTGGTGCACGCGCCCGACGAGACGCTGCGGCTCGTCGTGCTCTGCCTCGTGGCCGAGGGCCACCTGATCATCGAGGACTTCCCCGGGGTCGGGAAGACGATGCTGGCCAAGGCGCTCGCCCGCTCGATGGACTGCTCCTTCTCGCGGCTCCAGTTCACGCCGGACCTCCTTCCCTCGGACGTGACCGGCGTGAACGTCTTCAACCAGAAGACGAACGAGTTCGAGTTCCGGCCCGGCCCCGTCTTCGCGAACCTCCTGCTCGTGGACGAGATCAACCGCGCCTCGCCGAAGACGCAGGCGGCGCTGCTCGAGTGCATGCAGGAAGACCAGGTGACCGTGGACGGGGTCAGCTACGAGCTGGCCGCGCCGTTCATGGTGGTCGCGACGCAGAACCCGATCGAGTACGAGGGCACATATCCGCTCCCCGAGGCCCAGCTCGACCGCTTCACGCTGCGGGTCGAGATCGGCTACCCGCCGCTGGGCGACGAGGCGCGGATGCTGACCGAGCAGACGAGCGACCCCCCGCTCGAGTCGCTCCAGCCGGTCGCGAGCGCCGCCGACGTCCGCCGGCTCGCGGCGGCGGCGTCCGAGATCTTCGTCGAGGAGAGCGTGAACCGGTACGTGGTCGCGCTGCTGCGTCAGACCCGCTCCGACGCCCGGCTCTACCTCGGCGCCAGCCCTCGCGCCGGGATCGCGCTCCTGCGCGTCGCGAAGGCACGGGCACTCGCGGACGGCCGCGGCTTCGTCTCGCCCGACGACGTGAAGGCGGTTGCCGAGCCCGTGCTCGCGCACCGGCTGATCGTCGCGCCCGAGGCCCGCTCGGCCGGCCTGGCCGGCGGCGACCTGGTGCGCGACACACTCGAGCACACACCCGTCCCCGTATGACCCACCGAGGGAGGCTCGCGCTGGCACTCGGCGGCGCGACCTACCTCGCTGCGTGGGCGTTCGGCTCCAAGGTTCTCTATCCGGTCGCGCTCGGGCTGCCCGCGGCGGTGCTGCTCGCGTGGCTCTTGACGCGCCTGGCGAACCGGCCGCTGCAGCTGCGGCGGACGCTTCCGCCGGGCGAGCGGCTCGAGGGCGAGGACGTCGAGGTCGGGCTCGAGCTCCTCGGCGAGCGGCCGCTCGTGCCGGCGAAGTGGGTGCTGCGGGAGCGGATCGGCAGGCTCGGCGAGCACGCGACGCCGCTCGCGGCGCACGGCCGCGCCTCCTACGTGCTCGAGGCTCTGCCGCGCGGGCGCTACGCGTTCGAGGACACACGGGCGGAGATCGAGGACCCGTTCGGGCTCGAGCGCGTCGAGCAGCCGCTCTCGGCACCCGGCGCGCTGCTCGTCTACCCGCGCCTGGTCGAGCTCGACCGGCTCTTCTCGGAGTCGGGCGCTCGCTCGCACGACGGCCGGCGGCTGCTCCTGCAGCGGCCCGCCGGGTTCGACCTGCACAGCGTCCGCGAGCACGAGCAGGGCGAGTCGCTGCGCAAGGTGCACTGGCGCTCGACCGCCAAGCGCGGGCAGCTGATGGTGAAGGAGCTCGAGGACTCGCCGCGGGACGAGGTGGCCGTCGTCCTGGATGCCGACCCCGCGGCGGTTACCGGCGAGAGCTTCGACGTCCAGGTTCGCGCCGCCGGCTCGATTCTGCTCGCGCACTCGCGGCGAGGCCGCCGGGCGGTGCTCGTGGTCAACTCCGGCCGCCATGAGCAGCAGCGGGTGCACTCGGGTGAGGCCGACTGGCGCCAGGCGCTCGACCTGCTCGCAGCCGCCGAGCCTGAGGAAGGCCCGCCACTCGCTGCGCTGCTCGCGGACGAGGGCCATGTGACGGGCCGGGCGCTGGAGCTCGCGGTCGTGACGGCCTCGCTGCCGCCGCGGCTGGTCGAGCGGCTCGTCGAGCGCTCGCTCGGGAGCCGCAACGTCTCGCTCGTGCTGGTGGATGCGGCGAGCTTCGCGGGCGCGCCTCGAGAACGGATCCCGGAGCTGCTGCGGCTTCAGGCCGCGGGGGTCGCGGCGGTGGTACTGCGCAGTGGCGACGACCTTGCCGAGCGGCTAGGCGCGGCGGAGGTACCGGAGGCGGCGCGTGCCTAGGACCTTGCTCGTCGGCGGGCTCGCGGCGACCCTGCTCGCCTGGAGCTGGCTGCGGCTCGAGGAGGGCACGAGCGCGGCGCAGGCGGCGCTCGTCGTTGCGCTGGCGCTCGCCCCGGCGCTCGTGCAGGGCACACGCCGCCGGGCGGTGGTCGCAGCGCTGGCAGCCGGAGGCGTCCTCGAGATTGCCTTCGGTTGGAGCTACCCAGGTGGGATCCTCTCGAGCTTCGGCCGCGGCTTCCTCGACTTCTACGACGTGCAGGTCCCGTTCGACCCCGGCGCGCACCCGCGCATGCACGGCGTGCTCCTGGTCGCGCTCTTTGCCTTCACGCTCTGGGTAGGACTCGCGGCTGGGGCGCGGCGGCCTGGGCTCGCCGCGGCCGGGCTCGTCGTCGGCGTCGGCTGGCCCGGGACGCTGCTTCCGGGGCACGACCTTCTGCGCGGCACGCTCCTCCTAGCGGGGGTGCTGGTGGCGATCGTGTCTCTCAGGCGCGGCCCGTTGCGCGGCCTTGGCACCGCGCTGGCCGTTGGCGCGCTCGTCCTCGTCGCCGCCGTGGCCGCCTCGAGCTCGCCCGCGTTCGCCAAGCGCGCGTTCCTCGACTGGCAGAACTGGGACCCCTACGACCACCCGACCAAGCCGGTTGACGTCTCCTACATCTGGGACTCCAGCTACGACGGCCTGACGTTCCCGCGCAAGCCGACGACCGTCCTGAGGATCGAGGCGGGCTCCGACGCCGCAGTACTGGCGCGTGACCGTCCTCAACGCGGTGAACGGAGGACGCTGGCTGGAGGACGATCCTGCTCTGCAAGGGTTCGAGCCCTCCGTGCTGGGCGAGGACGGGCTCATCCCGGCGCGGCAGGAAGACAGATCACGATGGCTGCCCCAGAAGGTGACGGTCGTGGGACTGCGTGACCATCACCTCGTCGGAGCCAGCACGCCCGTCCATTTCGGCTCGGAGATCGACCGGGTCGGCTACGACCCGACCGGAATCGCCGAGGCTCTGTACCCCCTGCGCCGAGGCGACAGCTATCACGTTCAGAGCTACTCGCCGTCGCCGACTCCGGCGCAGTTGGCGCGGTCGAAGCCGATCTACCCCGCCCCGATCGACGCTCGCGAGCGCAAGTACCGCGAGGTCGAGAAGGGTGTCTACCCGGAGCTGTTCGGCTCACCTGACCAGAAGAGCAGCACCGCCTACCTGTTCGGAGCCTCTCACGCGACGCAACTGCGGCCCTACCGGCCGCTGTGGGCTCTGGCCGAGCAGGTCGCCGGCGGCGCCAAGAGCCCCTACGCGGCCGCTGTTGCGCTCGAGCGGTACTTCAGGGTCGGGGGCGGGTTCATCTACGACCAGCATCCGCCGCGCGCCGGTCGGCGTGCCGCCGCTCGTGGACTTCGTCACCCGGACGCACCGGGGGTACTGCCAGCACTTCTCAGGGGCGATGGCGCTGATGCTGCGCTACCTCGGCATTCCCGCCCGAGTCGCCGCGGGGTTCACGAGCGGCCGCTACGACAAGGCCAGCCACGAGTGGGTGGTCTCCGACCGCAACGCCCACACCTGGGTCGAGGTCTGGTTTCGCGGCTGGGGCTGGCTGCCGTTCGACCCGACGCCGAGCCGCAGCGGGCTCGCAGGCCAGTACTCGTCCTCCTCGCCGAGGTTCGACGTGGCTGCGGCGGCTGCTGTGCTTGCCGGGAACCAGGGGATCAGAAAGTTCGGCAGCGGCCTCGCCGACAAGCTCGGCTTCGGCGGCAAGGCCCGCGTCTCGCCCGACGTGCCCGATCTGGGCGCCGCTCCGGTCGGGGCTCGCTCGTCGCACCGCTCGCGGGCCTGGGGCTTCCTGCGCCTGCTCGCCGCTGTGCTGGGCGGGCTCGCGCTGGTCGTGATCGTGGCGAAGCTCGTGGCTCCGGCGCTCGCGCTACCTGACACGCGACCCGCGGCGGCTCGCGGGCGCGTGCCGCAAGGAGCTCCGCGACGTTCTGCTCGACCAGCAGGTCGAGGTGCCGTCAAGTGCGACGGTGCGGGAGCTGGCGGGGCTCGTCCGCGCCGAGTTCGGCGTCGAGGCGGCTGCGTTCGGGCTGCATGCCGACGCGGCGCGCTTCGGCCCTGCTGCCGGAGCGCGCGAGGCCGCCCGTGCCACGCGGCGCGATCTGCGCCGGCTACGGCGCGGCCTGCGCCGGGAGCTGACCCGCTTCGAGCGTTTCCGCGGGCTCCTGTCCCTCCGCTCGCTGGGTCTCACCGGATAGTGCAGGCCGTCGTGCTGGCGGCCGGCGAGGGCCGGCGCATGCGCCCGCTGAGCGAGCGCTGGCCCAAGCCCGTGCTGCCGATCGACGGGCGGCCGGTGATCGCGTCTCTCCTGCGCGAGCTCGCGGCGGCCGATCTGACGGAGGTGACCGTCGTCACCGGCTACCTCGCCGAGCAGGTCGAGGAGCTGCTCGGCGACGGGAGCGCCTTCGGCGTGGAGCTGCGCTACGCGCGGCAGCCCAGGCCCGACGGCTCGGCCGACGCGGTCAGGCGAGCCGTCGAGGCCGGCGCCCGGACCCCGTTCCTGGTCAGCGCGGCGGACACCCTCTACGCGCCCGGCGACGTCGGCCGCTTTGCCGAGGCTTTCCGCTCATCGGAGAACGCCTCGGCACTGGCCTTCGCCCCGGATGGGAGCCCCGCGCCGCTCTGGGGCCTGACCGACGAGGTTCGTGCTGGAGGATCTTGCGGGGCCGCCGTTCGAGCTCCTCGAGGCGGTGCAGCGCGCGGGCGAGGTTACGCGAGTCGAGATCGGGCAGACGCGAGCCGTGACGGATCCGCTAGACCTAGTGAGAGAGAACTTCCCGTACCTGAGATGACAGAGACCTTCGAACTTTTCCAGCAAGGCCGCGAGCACCTAGCCAAGGGCCGGGCGGCGCAAGCCACCGTCGCGCTCGAGAAGGCGAAGGCGCGCGAGCCCGACAAGGCGTCGATCCGCGAGGCGCTCGGGATCGCGTACTTCCGCATCAAGCGCTACTCCGAGGCCGAGACGGAGTTCCGCAAGATGCTCGAGCTCGCGCCCGTGGACGACTACGCGCACTACGCCCTCGGCCGCTGTCTCGAGAAGCTGGGCCGCGAGGCGGAGGCCAACGGCCACTACAAGCTCGCCAGCTCGCTGAGGCCGGGCGAGTCCGCCTACGAGTCGCGGATCAAAGACCTCGACTGAAGCGCGCGGTTAGGCGAGCCGCTCGCCGGTGACGCGGCGGATCTCGTCGAGCGAGGAGACGCCTTCGAGACACAGCCGCAAACCGTCCTGGCGGAGCGTGGTCATGCCTCCGCGCACGGCCGCTTCGAAGATCTCGTCCGTCGAGCCCTCGATCAGCCGGCGGATCTCGCCGGCGACCGGCATCACCTCGTAGAGCGCGACGCGGCCGCGGAAGCCGGTGTCGCCGCAGCGGCCGCAGCCCTTGGAGCGATGGAGGTAGATCTTGCCCTTCTGCTCGAGCAGGCCCATCTGGGCGAGCTCGTCGTCCTCGGGCCAGTAGGCCTCGCGGCAGTCCACGCAGAGGCGGCGCGCGAGACGCTGCGCCACGATGCAGTTGACGGCGCTGGCGAGCAGGCCCGGCTCGACGCCCATGTCCTTCAGGCGCTCGATCGAGCTGGCCGCGTTGTGGGCGTGGACGGTCGTGAGCACGAGGTGGCCGGTCATGCCGGCCTGCATGGCGATCCGGGCCGTCTCCTCGTCACGGATCTCGCCGACGAGCAGCACGTCGGGGTCGCTGCGCAGGATCGTGCGCAGGCCGCGGGCGAAGGTGAGGCCGCCCTTCGGCTGGATCTCGATCTGGTTGATCCCGCGAATCTGGTACTCGACCGGGTCCTCGATCGTCATCACCACGCGCCCCGGGTCGTTCAGCAGATGCAGGGCGGTGTAGAGGGTGGTGGTCTTGCCGCTGCCGGTCGGGCCGCAGACGACGACGGCTCCGTAGGGCTGGCGGATCGCGCGCTCGAAGGGCTCGCGCGCGGCTGGGCTCATGCCGAGCTCCGCCAGGTCGGGCTTGCTGACCGCGCGGTGCATGATCCTGAGCACGATCTGCTCGCCGTGCGTCGTCGGCATGATCGCGATGCGCAGGTCGAGTGGGTTGCCGCCGAACTTGATCGAGACGCGGCCGTCCTGGGGCGCGCGACGCTCGGCGATGTCGAGGTTGCCCATGATCTTCAGGCGGCTGCTCACGCCGAGCTGCATCGCCTTCGGGATGGTGGCGACCGGCCGGGTGACGCCGTCGATCCGGGCACGGACGACCATGTCGTGCTCCTGCGGCTCGAAATGAATGTCGCTTGCGCCGTCCTCGATGCACTGGGCGAGCGTCGCGTGCACCAGCTTGACCGCCGGTGTGTCGTCAGAGGCCTCGAGGATGTCTTCGCGCTGGGCGTTGGTGTCGAACAGCCCCTCGAGCTCCGCGCCGACCTCCTCGACCTCGATCTGCGTGCGGTAGAGCTTCTTGATCGTGCGCTCGAGGTCGCCAGGGTCGGCGACGGCGAGCCGCACGTTGTGGCCGAGCGCCAGGCGCAGGTCGTCGGCGCGGCCGACGTCGCTCGGGTCGGCGACTGCCACGAGCAGCAGGTCGTCGCCCACGAAGCGCACCGGGACCGCCTGGTAACGGAAGGCCAGGTCCTTCTGGAGGAGGGTCGCCGCCTCGGGGTCGGGCTCGGTCTCCGAGAGGTCGACGTACTCGAGGCCGGCCTGGTCGGCGAGAGCCTTTGCGAGGTCCGTGCTCGAGACCCAGTTGTGGCCGACGACGATCTCGCCGAGGCGTCGGCCGGTCAGCGTCTGCTCCTCGAAGGCCTGTTTGACCTGGTCCACGGTCAGGAGCCCGCGGTTGATCAGCAGTGAGCCGAGGTGCTGCCAGGGCAGGTGGGCCGCTTCCACGAGGGCTATATCGTCAAAAACGAGCGCAACATGAAGGCTGTCGTGCAACGGGTTTCCCACGCATCCGTGCGAGTGGGGGAGGAGGTGGCCGGCGAGATCGGCGCGGGCCTCTGCGTGCTGCTCGGCGTGGCGAGGGGCGACGGCCCCGCTGAGGCCTCGCGCCTGGCCGGAAAGGTCGCCCGGTTGCGGATCTTCGAGGACGGCGAAGGGCGCTTCGACCGCAGCTTGCTCGACACCGGCGGCGAGGCGCTCGTGGTCAGCCAGTTCACGCTCCTCGCCGATACCGCCAAGGGGAACAGGCCGAGCTTCACGGAGGCGGCACCCCAGGAACTGGCCGAAGCCGCTCTACAAGGCCTTCTGCGAGGCGTTGCGCGAGCTCGGCGTCCCGGTGCAGACCGGCCTCTTCGGCGCCCGGATGGCGGTGGAGCTCGTCAACGAAGGGCCGGTCACGATCGTGCTCGAGCTGTGAACTCGCGGAGCGTCTAGCTAGTACGTGAATCTCACGAAGCCGGACACTCGCGCCTTGTAGGCGACACAGCGGCCGAGGAACCGGTGGCGGTAATGGGTCAGCGTCACCTCGAACTTGCCGGCGCCGTTTGACGTCTTGGGCGTCGACACAGCCTTCAGCGTGCTGGTGACCAGGTACTTCTGGTTCGCGCAATTTGCGCCGCGGTCGAGCGTCGTGATCTTGCCGCCGTGGTGGCTGAACGTCCCGACGACCGCGTCGACCGAGCTACCCGGACCGCGCACCGTCATCGCAAAGGGGCCGCCGTTGACGTAGGTCGGATTCGAGCCGAGCGGGTCATGCTTGACCGTCGCGTTCCAGTACCCCGTGCCGCCCGCATTCCCACTGCCGGTTCCGGCGAAAGAACCCACGCTCGAGGTGAAGGCGTACTCGTAGCCCACGATGTTGAAGCTTGTTGACGCCGGCGGCGACGCTGCTGCGGGAAGCGCCAAGGCCGCGAAACCGAGAGCGACGAGCAGTAATCCGCGAGGCACTGTCATGGCGTCGCCGGATAAGACCCGTTTCCTCGGGCGAAGTTAGGAAGCAGCGGCAGGGCGACCGAACGATCGGTCTACATATGTGTTTGACCTATACTGGCCGCGATGAAGCACCGAGGACACCCGCGCTCCCGCAGCCGCCGGCTCGTCCGGCCCGGGCACTGGGCCGTGAACGCACGCGTGGAGCGCTTCGTCGAGCCGACCTTGCTGCTGCTCCTGCGCGAGCGGCCGCTGCACGGATACGAGCTGCTCGACCGCATCCCGGAGCTCGGGGTCGAGGGCCGCGTCGACATGGGGAACCTCTATCGCCTCCTGCGTGCGCTCGAGGACGAGGGCATCGTGCGCTCCGAGTGGAGCGCGGATCTCCCCGGGCCGGCCAAGCGCACCTATGAGCTGACGACCGAGGGCCGCCGGCTGCTCGACCGCTGGGCCGAGGCGCTGCAGCGCGCGCAGGGAACGATCGCAAGCTTTCTCGAAAGATACGAAGAGAGGAGGTGAACATGCACGGTCAACGACATTTCCGCGGGCGCCCAGGCTTCCGCGGCCACCGCCGCTTTCCGAGCCGCGAAGAATGGCTTCGCCGCTTGGAGGAGTATCAGCGCGACCTCGAGCAGGAGATCGCCGACGTCGCCGACGTGATCCGGCATCTGCGAGGCGATCAGCCCGCGGATACCGCCACCGTCTAAGGCGTTGCACTGACGGCTTTCGGCCCCGCTTCGGCGGGGCCTTTCGCCCACCCTCGCTTGCTATCCTGGCTCCACCACATTTCATCGGTTGTTGAAATGGGCGCGCGGCGCCCATTTCTTATGAGGAGTACGGATGGCGAGCGTTTACGAGAAGGAGCGCACACTGGAACGGGAGATCAGCGGGCGGGTCGCCGAGGCCCTGCCTGGCGTCGAGGTGCTCGCGGTCGAGCTCACCGGCCCTGAGCGGTTCACCGTCTTCGTGGATCGTGAAGGCGAAGCCGTCGATCTCGCGCTCTGCGAGCAGGTCACGCGCCTGCTCTCGGACTACCTGCGCGAGTACGGCATCGACGTCTCCTCGCCGGGCCCCGAGCGCCCGGTCCGCAAGCCGGAGCATTTCCAGCGCGCGCTGGGCCGCCAGGTGAAGCTGAAGACCGACAAGCGCACCAAGGTTCGAGGCGAGATCAAGCGCGCAGACGATGACGCCGTGACCCTGGCCGCCGACAGCGGCGAGGTGGCCATCCCGTACGAGGAGATCGTCCGGGGCAACCTGATCTACGAGAGGGAGCAATGAGCAAGGAGATCATCGAGCTCGTCCACGAGTTGGAGCGCGATCGAGGGATCGAGGGCGACACGCTGATCGAGGCGCTCGAGGACGCGCTGCTCGCCGCGTACAAGAAGACGCCGGGCGCGACGCGCCACGCCGTGGTCGAGCTCGACCGCGTCGAGGGCGACTTCCGCGTCTTCTCGATCGAGCTTCCTCCCGACATCGAGGAGCGGCTTCTGGAGGAGGCGCGCGAGCGCGTGCTGACCGAGCTCGAGGCGGCCGAGGTCGAGAACGGCGAGCGCTCCCACGTGCTCGTCACCGACGACGACCTCGACATCGACTGGTCCGAGATCCCCGAGGAGAAGGTCAAGCGGGCCGACGTCACGCCCGACAACTTCGGCCGCATCGCCGCGCAGACCGCGAAGCAGGTGATCACGCAGCGGATCCGCGAGGCCGAGCGTCAGATCATGTACGACGAGTACGTCGACCGCGTGACCGAGGTCGTGACCGGAATCGTCCAGCAGGCGGGCGATCGCAACAACGTCCTGGTCGACCTCGGCAAGGTCGAGGCGCTGCTGCCGCGCTCCGAGCAGGTGGACGGCGAGCGCTACGAGCAGGGCTCCCGCATCAAGGCGGTCATCACCGAGGTTCGCTCGGGCACGAAGGGCCCGCAGGTGATCCTCTCGCGCCGTGACCCGGAGCTGATCCGGACGCTGTTCGAGCTCGAGGTGCCGGAGATCGCGGACGGGCTGGTCGAGATTCGCGCCGTTGCGCGCGAGCCCGGCTACCGCTCGAAGATCGCCGTCGAGTCGCACGCGCAGGGCGTCGATCCTGTCGGCGCGTGCGTCGGCCCGCGAGGCTCGCGCGTGCGCATGGTCGTCTCCGAGCTGCGCGGCGAGAAGATCGACATCATCCCGTGGAACCCGGAGCCGGCCCGCTTCGTGGCGAAGGCGCTGTCACCCGCGCGGGTGCGAGAGGTCTACCTCGACGACGACGCCAAGGAGGCGACGATCGTCACTCCCGACGACCAGCTCGCGCTCGCGATCGGCAAGGAGGGCATGAACGCCCGGCTCGCCGCGCGCCTGACCGGCTGGAAGATCGACATCAAGTCCGACACGGAGTTCGCGACCGAGGAGGCCGACGCCGCCTACGCGGGCGACGGCGACGAGGTCGGCGAGTTCACCGGCCGCTGCTCGGCCGTGCTCTCGACCGGCAAGCGCTGCCCGAACGCCGCGCTGCCCGGCTCTCGTTACTGCGGTGTCCCGGCCCACCAGGAGCTCGCGCGCAAGGAAGCCGCGGGTGAGCTACCCATCGAGCCGGAGCCCGAGCCCGAGCCGGAGCCGGAGGCAGAGGAGCCGGTGGCGGAAGCGCAGGCCGAGCCGGAGCCAGAGCCCGAGCCAGAGCCGGAGCCCGAGCCCGAGCCCGAGCCAGCCGCCGTCGCCGAGGAGGCCGAAGTCGAGGAGGATGAGACCGCTGCGTGAGCGCTCCGGTCAGGACGTGCGCGGGCTGTGGCCGCAAGGCACCGCAGGCCGAACTCGTGCGCTACGTCGCACGCGACGGCACGCTGATCCATGCGCCGAAGGGCCCAGGGCGCGGGGCCTACACGTGCCGGCGGCTGGCCTGCTTCGAGCGGGCTGCCACGAGGCACGCGTTCAGCCGCATCCTGAGGCAACGGGTGCGGGTCGATCCCGAGCTGAGACGGTTCTACACTGACGCCCATGGCTGACGGCCCCAAGAGACCCAACCGACCGATCCGGCCCCGCCAGGGGGCGCCGCCGGGTGGCCGCAAGCGCCGTGTCGTGATCGACACCGGCGCCGCGCGCCCGCGCCAGGACAGCCGGCAGCGCCGCGATCTCGTCGACACGAGGCCCAAGGACAAGACCCCGGTCGCTCCGCCGACCGGCCCGGTCACGGTCGAGTCCGGGATTACGGTCAAGGACCTCTCGCAGGCCCTCGGAATCACGGTGCCCAAGCTGATCACGTTCCTGATGGGCCTCGGCGCCCCCAAGACGGTCACGCAGTCGCTCTCCGACGAGGAGATCGAGCTGATCGCCGCGGACGTCGGCCGCGAGGTGCACATCAAGCACGCAGCCGAGGAGGAGCTCGAGCCCGAGGTCTACGAGGACGACGAGGCCGACCTGAAGGCCCGGCCGCCGGTCGTGACGATCATGGGTCACGTCGACCACGGCAAGACGACTCTGCTGGACGCGATCCGCAAGAGCGCGGTCGTCGAGACCGAGGCCGGCGGGATCACGCAGCACATCGGCGCCTACCAGGTGGATCACAACGGCCGCAAGCTCACCTTCCTCGACACCCCCGGCCACGAGGCCTTCACGGCCATGCGCGCCCGCGGCGCGAAGATCACTGACATCGCGGTGCTCGTGGTGGCCGCGGACGACGGCGTCATGCCCCAGACCAAGGAATCGATCTCGCACGCGCGCGCAGCCGAGGTGCCGATCGTGGTCGCGATCAACAAGGTCGACCTGCCCGACGCGAACACGGACCGCGTGCGCAACGAGCTCGCCGCCGAGGAGCTCCAGCCAGAGGAGTGGGGTGGGACGACGCAGTTCGCGGAGGTCTCGGCCAAGCAGAGCGAGGGCCTCGACAACTTGCTCGAGCGGGTGTTGCTCGTCGCGGATGCCGAGCTCGAGCTGACCGCGAACCCGTCGGCCGAGGCGTCCGGGCCGATCATCGAGTCGCGACTCGACGTGGGGCGCGGCCCGGTCGCGACGATGCTCGTCCATCGCGGCACCCTGCGAGTTGGCGACGCGATCGTCGCCGGTGACGCCTGGGGCAAGGTTCGCGCGCTGCACGACTTCCGCGGGGACAAGGTCAACGACGCGACCCCCGGCGACCCGATCGAGATCCTCGGCTTCGACCACCCGCCGCCTGCGGGCGAGGTCGCGAAGGTCGTCGAGAACGAGCGTGCGGCACGCGGTTTCGCGCAGGTGCGCGGGGAGCGGCTCCGTCGCGAGCATCTGGCTCAGGGCGGCGGCAGCGGCGGGATCTCGCTCGAGACGCTCTTCTCGCAGCTCCAGGAGGGCGCCGTCCAGGACCTGAACCTCGTGCTCAAGGGCGACGTCGTCGGCTCGGTGGAGGCCGCGGTCTCCGAGCTGAGCAAGATCCAGCACCCGGAGGTTCGGGTGAGCGTGATCCACCAGGGCGTGGGCGCGATCACCGAGAACGACATCATGCTCGCGTCGGCCTCGAACGCCATGGTGGTCGGCTTCAACGTCCGCCCGAACGCCGAGGCCCGCTCGCTCGCCGACCGCGAGGGAGTCGAGATCCGGACCTACCGCGTCATCTACCAGCTCACCGAGGACATCGAGCAGGCCCTGGTCGGGATGCTCAGGCCCGTGCGCACCGAGGAGACGATCGGCGAGGTCGAGGTGCGGCAGCTGTTCCGCGTCTCGCGCCTGGGCACGATCGCCGGCTCCTACGTCACGAACGGCGTCGTCCGGCGCAACTCGAACGTGCGCATCCTCCGTGAGGGCACGGTCGTCTACGAGACCAAGATCTCCCAGCTGAAGCGCTTCAAGGACGACGTGCGCGAGGTCGAGGAGGGCTTCGAGTGCGGCATCCTGCTCGAGGGCTACAACGACCTCAAGGAAGGCGACGTGCTCGAGGTCTACGAGACACGCGAGGTCGAGCGCACCGACCTCGACACGCCCGCGCCGGCACCCACGCCCGCCGCCCAGTAGCGGCCTTGGGCTCGGGCTACGTCGGCATCCTCTCCGCCGAGCTGCACTTCCCTGAAAACGGCTCCCTGAAGGGCAAGCGCAAGGAGCTGCTGTCCGTCAAGGCGCAGCTGCAGCGGCGCTTCGGAGCCTCGGTCGCTGAGGTCGACCACCACGAGCTGTGGCAGCGCGCGCGGCTCACCCTCTCGTGCGTGGCGCGGGGCTATCGCGACGTCGAGACGCTGCTGGACGGGGCAGAGCGCTACCTGGCGGGCCAGGCCTTCGAGCTTGGTCAGATCGAGCGCAACGTGGTCACGCTGGACGACTGAGCACCCAGAGCCCCGAGTTCAGGTCCGAGGCCAGCACGTAGTTCCGGGTGGGGAAGACGCCCCACACGGCGGTGCACGAGGCACCGGGGCAGAGCAGCTCGTGGCCGTCGCGCTCGGGCGGCGGGCGGAATCGGGTCACGAAGCGTGGCTTGCGCGGGTTCTTCAGGTCGAAGAGCGCTACGCCCTGCCCGTACCACGAGAAGTAGGCGTAGCGTCCCAGCACCTTCGGGTCGTGGACGCTGTCGGCCAATCCGAAGGCGGTCGAGCCGCCAGGTTGCAGCGCGGCCGGTAGCCGCACCGTCGCGAGCTGCACCGGGTGGGCCGGGTCGGCGATCTGCCAGACCACCGGCCGGCCGTGCCCGACCTCGTGGGTCTCGAGCATGATCTTGCCGCCCCCGGTGAGCCACGCCGAATGGGCGTTGCCCTGGCCCGCGGGTGTGCGCCCCAGGTACGCCGGGTGCGCCGGGTCGTGGATGTCGAGGATCACCGTGCCGAGGTTCCAGTACGAGAGGTAGGCCCGGGTCGCGGCGGCGTTCGTGATCACCGAGTGGACGAGGTAGCGCGAATCCGCCCCCGTCGCCACCAGCGGCGAGCACTCGTGCAGGTCTCGGCAGGCGCTCCAGCCGCCGACCTCGGCCGGCTTGCGCGGGCTCGAGACGTCGTAGATGTGAAAGCCGAACGAATCCGGCGCAACGGCGAACTCGGTCGCCGCCTCGGCCGTGTAGACCCAGGCGTGCCCGCGCGCGGTCGCGAGCCAGATCTCGTGCGAGCCGCGAGGCACGGTGCGGACGAGCGCCAGCCGCCGCGGATGCGACGGCTTCGTCACGTCGTAGACCCCGAAGCCGCCGAAGGCGTCATTCGTGCAGGCCTGGAAGCTGGACACCGCCAGCACGCCGTCGAAGCCCGAAGTCTTGACCCGCCGCACGATCGTCTTCTCCGTCCAGGTGTCCTTGAGCGCGGCGAAGGTCGAGACGTGCCGCGGGCGCCGCGGGTTCGCAAGGTTGTAGACGCGGACGCCTTGGGCCGGGCAGTCCGTCTTCCCCCTCCGGCTGGAGAGGTACGCGAAATGCCGTTCGCCGACGACGTCCCCGCTGTAGCCGCCGCCCGGGTCGGCGTGAGCCAGCACCTGGAACCGCGGTGCGTGGAGGCCGCTTGCGCGCACGTGACCGGATGACCCCGCTGCCGCAACGACCACCAGGATCCAGATGAAGGTGAAGAGCCGAGCCGCCACTCAAGGAGCTAGGACGTGACTCCGGCCTCCGAGTTGGCTCGACCCGCTTGAATACCTCGGATGAGCGACCGGATGCGACGAGTGAACGAGGCGGTGCGCGAGGTGGTCTCCGAGGGCCTCGGCGACCTGAAAGACCCGCGAATCGGCTTCGTCACGGTCACGGGCGTCGAGACCTCGCCCGATCTGCGCCACGCACGGGTCTTCGTCAGCGTGCTCGGCTCCGAGACGAAGCGGAAACGGACGCTCACCGGCCTCGCGGCCGCCCACGGAGTCCTGCAGGCGCGCCTCGCGCGGGAGTTGCGAATGAAGCGAACCCCGCAGCTGGCCTTCGAATACGATCCGACGGTCGAGCGTGGGGTCCGTATGACACAACTCATTGATGAGCTCGCCCCAGAAGACGACGAATGACCTGGGAGCGGTAGCGGACGCTCTGCGTTCGCACGACCGCTTCCTGCTCGTCACCCACGAGAACCCGGACGGCGACGCCCTCGGTTCGCTGCTCGCGATGAAGCTCGCGCTCGACGCGCTCGGCAAGGACAGCGAGATGTACCTCTACGGCGACGCGCCGCTTCCGAGCGAGTACGGCTTCATGCCACTCGAGGGCCTCAGGCGCGAGCCTCCGGAGGACGCCGGCGAGCGAGTGCTGGTCGCGCTCGACTGCGCGAACGAGCACCGGATGGCGCCGGACACGGCGCTGCTCGAGCAGGCGCCGCTGACGATCGACATCGACCACCATCACGACAACTCCCGCTTCGGCGACCTCAACCTCGTAGTCGGCGACGCTTCCTCGACGAGCGAGGTCCTGAGCGACCTGTTCGCGGAGCTCGACGTCGAGTTGACGCCGGAGATCGCGGAGGCGCTCTACGTCGCGCTCGTGACCGACACCGGGCGCTTCCAGTACACGAACACGACGCCGAAGGCCCTCCGGCTCGCCGCGGAGCTGGTCGAGGCCGGCGCCGACGTCCACCGCATCTTCCAGGGCATCTACGAGTCGGTCGAGTTCGCCAAGCTGAAGCTGCTCGCGCGGGCCCTCGAGCGTGCGCAGGTCTACGAGGGCGGCCGGCTCGTCGTCTCGTACCTGCTGCGGAGCGACTTCACCGAGTTGAACGTGGCCGAGGCGTTCTCGGAAGGGATCATCGACTACCTGCGCGCGGTCGAGGGCGCCGAGATGGCGGCGATGATCCGGGAGCCGCCGCGCCGCGAGGGGCCCGCGAGGCGGGTCAGCCTGCGCGCCTCGAACGACGAGCTGGACGTCTCCGCGATCGCCCGCAAGGCGGACGGCGGCGGCCACCGGCAGGCGGCCGGGTTCTCGAGCGACGATTCCGTGGAGGAGATCACGCAGTTCATCCACGACGAGTTCGTCCGTGCCACCGCGCGCGCTTAGCCCAACCGGGTTGGTGCTCGTGGACAAGCCGGAGGGGCCGTCGTCCTTCGCGCTCGTGCAGAAGCTGCGCAACCGGACCGGGGCCCGCGCCGGCCACGCGGGCACGCTCGATCCGTTCGCCACCGGCCTGCTGCTCGTCCTGCTCGGCTCCTCGACGCGACTGGCGCAGTACCTCGTCGGGCTGGACAAGCGCTACCTGACCGAGATCGACCTCCGCTCGCGCACCTCGACCGGCGATCGCGAGGGCGAGGAAGTCGAGCGGCGGGAGCCGCCGCCCCGAACGGACGTCGAAGACGCGGTGGCCGCGCTGGTCGGCGAGGTCGAGCTGTTGATCCCCGCGGCCTCGGCGGTGAAGATCGCCGGCGAACGGGCCTACAAGCTCCACCGGCGCGGCGTCGTGGTCGAGATGCCGGTGCGGCGCTCGACGGTGCACTCTGCCGAGCTGCTCGACTACGAGGACGGCATCGCGACGCTCGACCTGCGGGTGGGCTCGGGCACCTACGTGCGGGCGATCGCCGATGCCCTCGGCGGGCACTGCAGCACGCTGCGCAGGACCGAGGTCGGGCCCTTCCGCGTCGAGGACGCCGACGACGAGCGCATCCTGCCGCCGGCCGAGGCGCTTCCGTTCCTGCCGCTCCTGGAGGTGGACGCCGAAGAGGCGCTGGCGATCCAGGCAGGGAGGAGCCGGCACGACGATCCGGTGCGGGTCGTCCACGGGGGCGAGCTCGTTGCGGTGAACGGGACGGTGATGCCCTCGTGAAGGTCGTGCGGAGGCCGGAGGAGCTGGAGCAGACGCCGCGGGCGGTCGCGATCGGGACCTTCGACGGCGTCCATCTCGGGCATCGGCGCGTGCTCGACGCCGTCACGGCGGCGGAGTTGACCTCGACGGTGGTCACGTTCGACCCGCATCCACGCGTCGCGCTCGGCTACGAGGTCGAGCTGCTTGCGACCCTCGAGCGCCGGCTCGAGCTGCTCGCCGAGGCGGGGATCGAGGAGGCGCTCGTGGTCGAGTTCGACCTCGAGCTGGCGCAGCTCCCGCCGGAGGAGTTCGTCGAGGCGGTGCTCCGGCCGATCGGCGCGGAGGTCGTCGTCGCCGGCGTGAACTTCCGCTTCGGCCGGGCCCGGGCCGGCGATCTCGGCCTGCTCGAGCGGCTCGGCTTCGACGTGCGCAAGGTGCCGCTCGTCGAGGGAGTCTCGTCGAGCCGCATCCGCGAGCTGTTGCGCGCCGGCGAGGTCGAGCGCGCCGCGGGCCTGCTCGGGCGGCCTGCGGAGCTGGAGGGAATCGTCGTCGCCGGCGACGCGCGGGGCGGGACGCTCGGCTTTCCCACGGCCAACCTCCGGCTCGACCCGTCGCTGCTCGTGCCCAAGTACGGGATCTACGCCGGCGCCGCCGAAGGTCACCGCGCGGCGATCTCGATCGGCACCAACCCTCACTACGGCGGCGGCGAGCGGCGGGTCGAGGCGTACCTCCTCGACTTCGAAGGCGACCTCTACGGCAAACGGCTCCTGCTACAGCTCTGGCGTCGCCTGCGCGACGAGCGCGCCTTCGAGAGCGAGCAGGAGCTCGTCGCGCAGATCGCCCGCGACGTCGAGGAGACGCAGGCGGCCGAGCCGCCAATTTGACCCGTAGGTTCCCGGCGTCCCGCGCATCTCTCTCCACATGGAGCGAGCAACGTGCCCATCCGGAGAACGAACCGACCTCGTCCGGTGCCTGGACTGCAAGACGGTCTACAGCCGTCCGGTCGCCGACGGCGAGGCCGGCCCTTGCCCGACGTGCGGCTACGTGGGCTGGATTGCGCTGAAACCTGGCCCCGAGCCGAGCAAGCGCGACAGCTAGACGCAAGTTTTCGCAGGGTCGTGGCGTCTGATTAGGCGTGGGCCCGAAAGCGACAGCAACAGAGCGTGGCCTCAGGGTGCTGGAGTCCGTGCGCTGCCTCGAGTGCGGCAGCTGGTACGCCAAGCCCGTAGGGGGTGGTACGGCCCAGGCGAATCCCGGTTGTCCCGATTGCGGCTACCTCGGTTGGCGTGCCGTTCAACCGGGAGCAAGAGTCGCCGCAGCTCCGCTCCGCCGAGGATCCCCCGCGGCGCCGTTCCGCGTGACGACGCTGACGCCGCCGAAGTAGTGGTGCCGCGCCGGCCAGGCACGCACCTCTAGCCCGGCGTCCACCAACGCAGCGAGCACCTCCTCGGGAAAGCCCGGCTCCAGGTGGACGAGCCCCCCGGCCCGGTGCAGCCGTGGCTGCGAGACGGCCTCCTGGGGGTCGAGGCCCTCGTCGAGGATTCCTGCGGTGACCTGGACGAGCGCGCTGCGCAGCCGGGTGCCGCCCGCGGCTCCGGCGGCAAACGTGAGGCCCTCTGCGTCGAAGGCGAGGCTCGGGGCCATCATGCTGCCCATCCGGTCGCCGGGCTCGAGCGCTCCGCGGATCAGCTCGGCTTCGCCGAGCATGCTGTTCAGGTGCAGGTCGAGGCCGGGGAGGAAGTCGCCCGAGCCGAGGCCGAGGCTCGTCGTGAGCACGCAGGCATTGCCGTCCGAGTCGGTCGTCACCAGGTTGGTCGTGTGGCTTTCCGGTCCGGCGTCGTCGAGCGCCCGCGCGAGCGTGAGCGCGCGCTCGGCGGGGGAGAGGCCGCGCAGGCGCGGCAGGCGCGAGAGCGCCTCCGGGAGCGCGGACAGGCCCGCGCGGGTCAGGAACCGCGTCCCGGCGTACTCGGACTCGACCGGTTCCGTCCAGACGGCCTCGTAGGCGCCGAGGTCGGCGCGCGTCACGAGCCCGCCGCGCTCGTCCATCAGCTCGAGCAACGCGTCCGCCAGCGAGCCGTCGTAGAAGCTGCGCGGGCCCTCCTCGGCCAGGAGCTCGAGCGCGCGCACGAGCCCGGGCTGCTCGAGCCGACCGCCGGCGGGGAGGAGCTCGCCGCCGGGTGAGTAGATGCGCGCGCCCTCGTTCATCGTCATCACCGGCGCGATCATCGCCAGGCAGGCGGCTTGGGCCTCCGGGAACTCGACGCCGTCGCGGGCCAGGCGCAAGGCCGGCTCGACGAGCCGCGGCCAGGGGAGGCGCCCGTGCTCGCGGTGCAGCGCCTCGAGGCCCGCGGGAACGCCGGGCACGCCGCAGGAGGCGATTCCGACGGCGTAGTGGACGAACTCGGCCCCGAAGAGCACGTCGAGCTCCAGCAGCTCGACCTCCCGGCGCCGCCGCGCCGAGGCCCGGAACGGCGACGAAGCAGTCGAGGTTGCGCACAAGACCGGACGAGGCGTCGAAGACGATCGCGTGGCCACCGCCGAGTAGGCCGGTCATCACGGTCTCGGCCACGCAGGACGCGACGCAGGCCGCGATTGCGGCGTCGGCGGCCGAGCCACCCTCGCCGAGGATCTCGAGCCCTGCCTCGACCGTCGCGGGGTGTCCGGCGGCGATTGTGGCGCGCATTGACTGCATCCTGACCGCTGTTAACGTCGCTTCCTAGATGAAGCGTCCAACTCTCGCTGTCGCGGCTCTGCTCGTGGCTGCATGTCTGGTCGCGACGGGTGGCATGGCAACGCCGAAGCGTCAGCTGAGGGTCGGCTTCGTCACCTTCGCCGGAGTCGTGCCGACGACTCGGACGCTCGATGGGCAGGCGCTTGCCGGCTTCCTCCGCGCCGACAAGCGACTCGGGATCAACGGGCGCGTCGTCTTCGTCGGGCCGACCCAGGACCCGGTACGGGCGCTCGCCGGCCTTGCGCGCCAAGACTACGACCTCGTCATCTCTTCGATCCCCTACGAGCGAGCCGCCAATGACCGCCGCACGGCAATTTCCCCGCGTGCGCTTCCTGATTACGGATGCGCCGAACCCGCCCGGCCGCCGCCTCAAAAACGTCGAGCGGAGCGTCTACCGCGCGGAGGAGGCCGGGTATCTCGCCGGCTACCTGGCTGCGCTGATGGAGAGCCGCGACCAGCGGCAAGCATGTGATCAGCGCTGTCGGCGGCGTTCCGTTCGCCGGCGTCGACCGCTGGATCGTCGGCTACCGGGCGGGCGCGATCCGAGCCGACCCGCGCGATCGCCGTCCGGATCGACTATTCGCAGAACTTCGGCAACCCGGCCAAGTGCAAGCGAGTCGCCCGCAGCCAGATCGCCGCGGGATCGGGCGCGTCTTCAACGTCTCGGGAGCCTGCGGCATCGGAGCCTTGAGCGCCGCGAAGGAGGAGGGTGTCTGGGGCGTCGGGGTCGACATCGACCAGTCGTATCTCGGGCAACACATCCTCACCAGCGCCGTCATGCGGCTAGACAAGGGCGTCTTCGACGGTCGTCCGGCGGTTCGTGGCACGGGAAACTCGGCGGCGACGGAACAGCGTGTTCGATCTCCGAACGGCGGAGTCGGGCTGGGCAGATCAGCAAGAAGGTGCGCGCCCGCTTCCTCCGCCGGGTGGAGACGATTCGCGACCAGATCGTCGCCGGCAAGATCCGGGTGCCGCGCGCCTAGCCTAGGTGAAGCGGCTTCGCCTGGACGCCGACCCAGACGGCGCCTGCGCCGACGGCGATCGAGACCGGGTGCAGCACCGACACGGCCAGGCGCGTGGCTCGAGTCGGTTGCCGGGTCGATCCGCCAGAGGTAGCCCGCCGTCGTGGTCGGCTGTCCAGACGGCCCGCTCCCGCCCTGCGAGGTCGAACGGGAACGGTATGGGGAACGGGATCACCCGTTTGCTGGGCCAGCGTGTTCGGGTCCAGGTCGCCACGAGCGTGGGGCGTCTCGTCGCCGTAGCCGATCAGCCAGAGAGAGTCGCCGTAGACGGAGCGGGAAGTACGGTAGCTCCGAGAGATCCTCGTCGGCCGTTCTTCTCGCGGTGTCGCGTCGATGCGCAGCACGTGCTCGTTCTGCTGTCGTCGCCCAGACGGCTCCCGCACCGGCCCCGAGGCCCTGCGGCCGGAACACGTTGGTCCTGGTTCGAGCCTCGTCGGTCTCGGGGTCGATCCGCAGGACCTTGTTGCCGCGCGTGATCCAGACGCTCCCGGCGCCGGTCGCCACCAGGAAGACGGGCTGCGGCGCAGAGCTCGTCGATCTTGCCGAGGTCGATCGGTGCCTCGGGTGCTTCTGGCACGGGGTCGATCCGCATGAGTGTTCCGTCATTCCCGCCGGCTACCCAGACCGAGCCGAAGCCGAAGGCAAGGTCGCTGACGATCGGTTCCCAGCCCGCCGATCGAGTGTCCTCGACCGTCCTTGCTTTTCGGGTCGATTCGGACGACGCGTCTGGTCGTCGGCGTTCGCGACCCAACAGCGACCTGCCGCCGAGCGCGATCGCGACCGGCTGGCCGCCGATCGGCACATCGGCCGCGATCCGGCCGGTCTTCGGGTCGACGGACCGCGACCGAGTTCGGCACGACCGTGACTGCTTCCGAGCCGCCGGTGAGGGCGAGAACGACGCCCGGCACCGCTCCTGCGAGCAGGAGCGCGCCGAGTCGCGACCGCCAACCGAGAGCGGCTCGAGTGCGCCGGCCGCGTCCTCGGGCGTGCGCTCCGCGCGCTGCCGGCGCGAGCGGGTGCGGCGATCGCCGGATCCTGCTCCAGGATCGCCTTCTCGAGCCGGCGCAGCTCGTCGCCCGGCTCGAGGCCGAGCTCGTCGGCGAGGAGCTTCCTGCCGCTGCGATACGTATCGAGGGCCTCGGCCTGCCGGCCCGAGCGGTAGAGCGCGAGCATCAGCTGCGCCCGACGGCGCTCTCGCAGCGGATCCTCCCGGACGAGAGCCTCCAGCTCGGAGACGACCTCCGCGTGGCGACCGAGCTCGAGGTCGGCGTCGATCCGCTGCTCGAGCGTCGCGGCGCGGCGGTCCTCGAGCTCGGCCCGCTCGGGCCGGGCGATCGAATCGTCGAGATCGGCGAGCGGCGGGCCGCGCCAGAGCGCGAGTGCCTCGCGCAGCCGCTCTGCGGCGACGTCGGGTTCGCTGCCGTGTGCTTCCTGGACGAGCTGCGCGAAGCGCTCGGAATCGAGCGCGCCCGGCTCGGCGCTGCACCAGGTAGCCCGGAGCCTGCGTCACGATCGTGTCGCGCCCGAGGGCCTTCCGCAGCTGGGACACGTAGACCTGGAGTGCGGTCGCGGCCGTGTCGGGCGGCGACCCGTTCCAGAGCTCGTCGATCAGCCGGTCCCGCGAGACGACCCGATTGGCATGCAGCAGCAGCAGCCCCAGCAGTGCTCGCTGTTTCGAGCCGCCGAGCGCGATCTGCTGGCCGTTCTCGGCCGCCTCGAGCGAGCCGAGGATCCGAAACTCGATGCTCGTTTAGCGCCTCCTTTAGGAGCCCTTTAGGTCCCGGCAAGCCTTCTTTTAGCCGCTCGTGGTCTGGTCTGCAAAGGCCGCACGAGGCGGCCGCCGACAAGAGGAGGAGACATGAAGATCTCGAGCAAGACACACAGGATCGCAGCAGTCCTCGCGGCGATCGTCGCCCTGGCGGCCGTCACCAGCGTCGCGCAGGCGGCGACCTCGAAGCCCGCAGGGATGTCGAAGGCCGAGTACCGGGCGCTCGTGATCCGGAGCGACGCCCTCAACCAGAAGTACGGCCTGGGCGAGTGGAAGGGCGTGCCGCAGGGCATGACCCACGCCGAGTACCGGGCGCTGATGCTCCGGAGCGAGGCCCTCAACCAGAAGTACCACCTCGGGACCTCGACGAGCGTGACGCCGGGCATGACACCTGCCGAGCACCGCGCACTGGTGATCCGCAGCGAAGCGCTGAACAAGCAGTACGGCCTCGGGAAGTGGAGCAAGTCGGCCACGGCTCGGGCGACGACCTCCACGAGCGGCTTCTCCTGGGGAGCCTTCGGGATCGGTGCGGTAGCGATGCTCGGGCTGGTACTGGTCGGAATCGGCGTGGTCGCCGGCAACCGCCAGCGCCATAACGCCCCTCGCGTCCGCACCTCGTAGCTGCCCTAGCGGGCAACCATCGCCCCCGGCTTCCCTCATTGGCCGGGGGCGATGCGTTCCGAGGTTCTTCCACGATGTTGCTACCCTTCCGCGAGACCGCAGTCTCGGCCGTTCGCGTGTGCTTCCTCGCGGCGGGCTTGGATTGCGGAGTCGTTGTAGAAGGAGGAACACGTGACTCTCACCAAGGAAGCCAAGCTGGAGATCGTCGGCAAGCACGGACGTGCCGAGGGCGACACCGGCTCAGCGGAAGTCCAGATCGCGCTGCTGACGGCTCGCGTCAACGAGTTGACCGAGCATCTCCGCACGCACCCGAAAGACCACTACTCGCGCCGCGGCCTGCTCAAGCTGGTCGGCCGCCGCCGGAGGCTCCTGCAGTACCTGCAGAAGCGCAACGTCGAGGGCTATCGCGCCCTCATCCAGGAGCTCGGCCTGAGGAGGTAGGCCGAACCAACGAAACCAACCCTAAGCCGGAGGGTGGAAGTTTGAGCGAGCCTCGCGCTGCGAAGCTGACTCAAACCTCCACTCTCCACGGAACGTGGAGGAAAACCACATGGCAACAACTACAGAGCCCCGGGTCGCGACGGTGTCAGTCACCGTCGGCGACCAGGAGCTGACTTTCGAATCGGGCAAGATCGCCAAGCAGGCTGACGGCTCGGTCGTCGTCCGCTCGGGCGACACGATGGTGCTCGCGGCCGCGACGGGGAGGATGGAGGCCCGCGAGGGCGCAGACTTCTTCCCGCTCACGGTGGACGTCGAGGAGCGGATGTACGCGGCCGGGAAGATCCCCGGCGGCTTCTTCAAGCGCGAGGGCAGGGCCAGCGAGCGGGCGACCCTGACCGCGCGGATGATCGACCGCCCGATCCGGCCGCTCTGGCCGAAGGGCTACAAGAACGAGGTGCACGTGGTCTGCACGACGCTGTCGGCGGACCTGATCACCGCCCACGACATCCTCTGCATCAACGGCGCCTCCGCGGCGCTGATGGTCTCGCCGCTGCCCTTCATGGGCCCGGTCGGAGCCGTGCGCATCGGCCAGGTCGGCGGCGAGTTCGTCGTCAACCCGCCGCTGCCCACGCTGGAGAGCGACGAGTGCACGCTCGACCTGATCGTCGTCGGCAGCAAGGACGCGCTGACGATGATCGAGGCCGGCGCCGACGAGGTGCCCGAGGCGACGATGCTCGAGGCCTTCGAGCTCGCACACCGCGAGATCGTGAAGATCTGCGAGGCCCAGGAAGACCTGCGCCGCCAGGTCGGCAAGGAGAAGTGGCTCGACCCGGAGCTGACGACCGAGATCGAGGAGCAGCACGGCAAGACGATCCAGGACCGGATCGCCGCCGACGGCCTCCGAGAGGCGGCGGCCGTGGTGGAGGAGCTCGTCACCGAGCTGTCTCCGGCGCTCTCGATGGACTCCGGCGAAGAGGACATCCAGCGCCAGATCCAGGTGCGCTCGAGCCTCGCGATGATCCTCGACCGGATGCGGCTCGAGGCCGTTATCGAGCCCCGTCCGCGAGCAGTTCGAGGACGACCTGCGCGGGCTCACCGAGGCCGAGCAGGACTCCAAGGAGCTCAAGTCGGCCAAGCGGAGCCTGCTCTTCGGGCGGATCGAGGAGGAGCTGAAGCTCCCCTTCCCGGTTGGAGCGCCGGCGAGCGACGAAGACACGCCTGTCCAGAAGGACTCGGTCACGCGCCAGTACGTCAAGAAGGCTGCCGAGGCCATCTACAAGGAGCTCGTCCGCCGCAAGATCGCGGTCGACAAGCGCCGCCCGGACGGCCGTGAGCCGGAGGAGATCCGCCCGATCACGTGCGAGGTCGGCGTTGCGCCGCGCGCGCACGGCTCCGGCCTCTTCACCCGCGGCCAGACGCAGATCCTGTCGGTGCTGACCCTCGGCACCGCCAAGGAGGGCCAGCGGATCGACGACCTCTCGCTGGAGAAGGACCGCCGCTTCATGCACCACTACAACTTCCCGCCCTACTCGGTCGGGGAGACGGGCTTCATGCGAGGCCCGAAGCGGCGCGACATCGGCCACGGTGCGCTCGCACAGCGGGCTCTCGAGCCGATGATCCCGCCGGCGGAGGACTTCCCCTACACGATCCGGATCGTCTCCGAGACGCTCGAGTCGAACGGCTCGTCGTCGATGGGCTCGGTCTGCGGCTCGACTCTCGCGCTCCAGGACGCGGGTGTGCCGATCAAGGCGCCCGTCGGCGGAATCGCGATGGGCCTCGTCAAGGAGGGCGACGACTACGTGATCCTGACCGACATCCAGGGCGCCGAGGACCACCTCGGTGACATGGACTTCAAGGTCGCCGGGTCGCGGGACGGCATCACCGCCCTGCAGATGGACATCAAGATCACCGGTGTCACCCAGGAGATCATGAGCAACGCCCTGGAGCAGGCGAAGCAGGCCCGCACCTTCATCCTCGACAAGATGGCCGAGGTGCTGCCGGAGAGCCGCGAGCAGCTCGCCTCGCACGCGCCGCGCATCTCGTCGGTGAAGATCGACCCGGAGAAGATCGGGATGGTGATCGGCAAGGGCGGCGAGACGATCCGCTCGCTCGAGGCCGACTACGAGGTCCAGATCGACATCGAGGAGGACGGCAACATCCTCATCTACGCCACCGAGGGCGAGAAGGCCGACGCTGCGATCGCGGCGATCGAGTCGATCACCAAGGAGCCCGAGGTCGGCGACACCTACACCGGCAAGGTCGTCAAGACCACCGAGTTCGGCGCCTTCGTCGAGCTGAAGAAGGGCACCGACGGCCTGCTCCACGTCTCCAACGTCGGCCCCGGGCGGGTCGCCCACATCGAGGACGTGATCGGGCGCGGCGACATGCTCGACGTGATCGTCCAGGAGGTGGACAAGGACCGCGGCCGGATCGGCCTCAAGCTGGTCGCCAAGCACGAGAACGGCAACCTGGTCCAGCCCGAGGAGCTGATCGAGCGGGCCAAGGATGCCCCGCCGCGCCCGAAGGAGGATCGTCCTCCGCGCCGCGACGGCGGCGGCGGCCGGGGCGGTCGCGGCGGCGGCCGCGAGCGCGGCGGCGGCAGAGACCGCTAGCCGCACTCGCTTGACGCACGACGTAATCGTCACCCTCGCAGCGCTGGGGGTCGCGGGCCAGGTGCTCGCGGCCCTCTTGCTGCTTGTGGGGCTCGCGTGGCTCGTCGGCGTGCGCGGCCCGGGGGAGACGCTGCGCCGGGCGCTCGAGGGCTACGAGCTCTGGCTCGTCTTCCTCGTCTCCTCGATCGCTACCGGCGGGAGCTTGTACTTCTCCGAGGTCGCGGGCTTCGTCCCGTGCGAGCTCTGCTGGTACCAGCGGATCTGCATGTACCCGCTCTCGATCGTGACGCTGCTGGCGGCCCTGGCCAACGATCGCCGGGTTGCGCGCTACCTGCTGCCGCTGCCGCTCGTGGGCGCGGGCGTCTCGGTCTACCACCTGCTGGTCGAGAACGGCGTCGTGAAGCAGGCGCAGGCCTGCCTGCTCTCAGCCCCCGGAGGTTGCGCGACCAAATGGATCGAGGAGTTCGGCTACGTGACGATCCCGACCCTGGCCCTGACCGGCTTCGCGCTCTGCTTCGCCTTCCTGCTGCTCGCTACCGTTAGGGAACCATGACCAGCGGCAAGCAAGCGCGGAGACAGCGCCAGGCACAGAGGCCTCCGGTGAGCAGCAAGGCTGGGCGGCAGGCCTCGCCGAAGGTCCTGCTCGGGGCGGCCGCCGGGATCGCGGGGATTGTCGCCGCGATCGCCATCGGCATTGCGTTCAGCGGAGGAAACTCGTCGCCGCCTTCCTCCACGACCGTGAGCGCGCTTCCGGATGCGGCCGCGGTGACGCAGGTCTTCAAGGGCATCCCGCAGCAGGGCAACGTGCTCGGCAAGGCCTCGGCGCCGGTGACGATGGTCGAGTACGTCGACCTGCAATGCCCGGTCTGCCGCGCGTTCGAGACCGAGGTGATGCCGACGATCATCGACCGCTACGTGCGCACGGGCAAGGTGAAGGTCGATGCCCGGACGATCGCCTTCATCGGCCCAGACTCCGACCGCGGCCGGCGCGCGGCGATCGCCGCCTCGAGGCAGAACCGGCTGTTCGATTTCGAGCAGCTGCTCTACGCCAACCAGGGGCCCGAGAACAGCGGCTGGCTCGACGACTCGATGGTGACCGCGGCCGCCAAGAGCATCCCGGGGCTCGACGTCCAGACACTCCTGGACACGCGCAACTCAGCGAGCGTGGTGGATGCGGCCAAGCGCTACGACGCCCAGGCCAAGGCGGACAGAGTCGGCGGCACCCCGGCGCTCTACATCGGCAAGAGCGGCGGCAAGCTCGTTGCTTTCTCCCCGGGCAACGCCCCGAACGCGGACGCGCTCTCGGCGGCGCTCGACCGCGCCCTGCGCTGAGCCGCGACTTAACGCCGATTTAGCGCTTTCGTTGGGGGTTTCGGCCACTTCCCGAGGCCAAGATCGCGCGGGAGCGTTGAGAAAACCCAACGCCAAACGGGACGGTCAAGCCTTGCAGCCCTGGTTGCGAGGTGCCAACGTGGTCGGTGTCCGTGCGCTGCGGAGCGACCACGGACACATGCAGCGCCTGCATGCATGTCGCCACACGGGAGGTGGTGCGCAACACGAGAGGTTTCACCGGGGGTCGCCCAGGGGGGTCGACCCGCCTTGTTATCGCAACTCAATGGGAGGGCATCAATGAGTACACGTATTATGGGGCCGAAGGGCAGCAAGCGCAGGAAGCGCTTCCTGCTCGTGCCCATTCTGCGGTCATGGCGTGCACGCGCTGTTCCTGATCGGAAGCGCTCAGGCCGTCCACGATCTCGAGTTCCAGCTCGACGGCAACGCGCTGTACGACCGTCTGTGGCACCACGCCCGACGGCGGCCCCTGGGGTGAATGCCTGCACGACGCAGGTGTTCGACTGGGGGAGAAGCGGCACCACCAACGCCAACTACCTCTTCAACGCCGACAGGACTGTGAACACGTCGGTCGTGAACTCCGCCAATAGCACGGGTTTCACGGCCGCGAGCGTTCAAGCGTGACTTCGGCTTGAAGGTTTCGGCTGCCGACAACTGCAGCCTCACCTCCACCGACGCCACGAAGGCGTTCTGCACCGCCGACACCACGACCTTCGCGACGGGAAGCAAGGACATCCTCGACATCGCCGGGTGGCAGTGCAACAAGGACAACAACGTCAACAGCAAGATCGACATCACGAACGCCTACTCGGCGGCCTACACGGTCGTCGGGCGGAGACAGGCTCATGTACTTCGGCAATGGAGAAGAACAAGGAAAACGGCAACAACAACGTCGGGTTCTGGTTCCTCCAGGGCAATGCGAACTGTGTGTCAACCGGCGCGGCGGTGACACTTCACCGGGAACACATCGGAACGGCGACGTTCTCGTCATCTCCGCGTTCACGAGCGGCGGCGGCGTCAGCAGCATCACTCGTCTACCGGTGGGCGGGCGGTGCCAACGGCTGCATCGACTCGACCCGACCGCCGCTCCGGCCTGCGACCAGCAGCCGATCGGCTCCGGGGGCGACTGCAAGACCGCTCCGACCACCCCGCCGCCAGCTCCGATCGACACGATCTGTGCGACGACGAACTCGGGCCCACTGCCCAGCAACGGGAACATCACGGTTCCGTGGCTGACGGCGGACGCCACGCTCGGCGTCGGCAATACGGTCGTGCCGCCCGACTTCTTCGAGGGCGGCGATCAACCTCTCGAAAGCGTTCCGGGAGGCTCCAGGCGGGGGCTCAGCGCCGACGTGCTTCAACACGTTCATCGCCGACACCCGCTCCTCGCAGTCGGCGACCGCGACGCTGTTCGACTTCGCCCGCGGCTCGCTCGGGCAGTGCTCGACCACGCTGAGGACGAGCAGGGGAGTGAGCTCCCCGCCGGTCACCGGTGAGGTCGCGCCACCGACCGACATCGGCGGCGGCTCAGTGTCGTCCGGGACCGACACGGCCCGGTTGACGGTTACCGGAACCACCTTCAGCGGCACGCTGACCTTCTACCTGTGCGGTCCCGTCAGCACGGACGGCTGCGACCGGACGAAGGGCGTGCAGGTCGGAAGCGGGCAGACGGTGAGCGCAAACGGCCCGTATGTCTCTGGCACGGCGACGCTGACGTCCGCAGGACGCTACTGCTGGACGGCCCATTTCGAGCCGGACCAGGCGTCAAGGATGCAGGCGTCACCGCTGGGGACGACAACGGCGTGAACGAGTGCTTCACCGTCGCGAAGGTCACGCCGTCGCTGACGACGTGCAGCGGGACGTTTGACGCGTCCAACGTCTGCACGCCGAGTGCGGCGGTCGCCTTTGGCAGCGCGGTGAGTGACAGGGCTCTTCTCTCCGGACTGGCCAAGGAGCCCGGAAGCGGCGGGCCCAGCACGGACTACCCGACGATCAACCCGACCACGGCGGGCGTCTACGGCGGCTCCATCCAGTTCACGTTGAAGGGGCCGGCGAGCACCGGTTGCGGTGTCACCGCGACCGGAACCGGGACCAACCCGCAGTCGGTGAACGTCGACACGGCCATCGGGAACAAGGAGTACGGGCCGGTCAGCTTCACTCCCGGCGCGCCCGGCAGCTACCACTGGCAGGCGACGATCAGCAACGCCTCGTCGGTGAACAACATCCTGCCGGTCAGCGACAACGCGCGCTGCGATCAATCCCGCGAGGACGTCGTCGTCCAGCAGATCTCGACGGAGATCGCGACGGGTCCGTTCACGTTCCCGCAGGACTCCGCGACGATCAGGTCGTCAGTGGCTCTCGACAAGCTGCCTGCGGGCGGCACGGTCGTCTTCAAGCTGTTCGGTCCGACGACCGGCAAGACCGGCTTGGAGAACTGCCAGGCCAACGGGGCGACCGGCCTCGTGTACGGGCCCGAGACGAAGACGAACGTCGTTCCGGTTGGTGGCGCTCATGAGGTAACGGGCATCAACACCAACAACACGACCTTCAACATCGACTCGAGCAAGAACGGCACCTACTACTGGTTGGTCACGTACGCGACGGGCGACACGGCACACACGAGCAGGCAGAGTGCGTGCTCGGAGAGCACGGCCGTGACGCAGACGGACGATGCACGGTCCTGGGACCCTCTTCACTCCGTAACGACGAAAGGAGACTCGACTCAGAGAGGGCGGCCGATTGGCCGCCCTCTCTACGTTCTGGGTCTGTGGGCCGCGTCTACGCGTCCACGTGGAAGCTCGTCGACGCAAGCACCTTCCACTTGCCGTTTGAGTACGTGTCGAGGTTCGCGGTGCAGTCGGCGGCTCCGCTCCTCCACGCCGCGGAACCGAGGCCGAAGGTTCGGTCGCCTAGCCCTGCGGCGAAGGTCGACCAGCCGTTAAGCACCAGCGTCCCATTCTGGTAGCAGAGGAGATTCACGAAGGGATTCGACGTCTGGTTCGTCGAGACGTCGAACGTGAGCACGTCGCCGTAGCGCGGCCCGCTGGTTGCTGCGGTGAGGGACGGGCTGCTCGACGATACGACGCGAGGGGCGCTGATCCACGACGAGGGCGACTTGTTCGATCCCCCGCCGTTTCCCGCGAGGGCTGCTCCGGTGACGGTGAGTACGCCGAGAAGCGTCGCGGCGAATGCGATTCGGCTCAACATTTGATGTGCTCCTTTCGGTGCGGCTCCGCAAGGGCTGCTAGGGATTGAGCTACGACAGGCATCGTCATCCAGTCCCTGCGGTGCCATCCCTTAGATGGGGCGACCATCGCAGGGGGAGACTCAGTCCGACAAGACCGAGGGCGGCCGATGGCCGCCCTCGCCGTTCGTTCAGCTGTTCAGACGATTACGCGTCGACGTGGAAGCTCATCGAGGCGAGCTGTGTCCAGCCGTTCCTGCCATTGGCCATGTCGAGATATGCCGTGCACTCGCCGGCTCCACCCTGCCACGCGCCCGAGGCGAGCCCGAAGTTCCAGTTGTAGTTCAGAGCTCCGTCGAAGTAGCCGTTCCAGGCGTTGAGAACCTGGGCGCCGTTCTGGTAGCACCTCAAGTTGACCCAGGGCTGGGTCGTGGCCGTCGTGGAGACGTTGAAGAGCAGGACGTCCCCGTGGTTCGGCAGGCCGTTGCCGTTCGCGTCGTAGACGAGGGGGGCGAGGTTGATGCTGCCCGCCGCCACCTCCACCGCTCGGTTTGCCACCGCCGCCACCCTTCGCGGCAAGTGCGGCGGGGACGAGGGCGAGGGCTAGGACGAGGGCGCCAATCTGCGCTGCATGGGCGATGCGGCGTCTCATCGGTAGTTCCTTTCTGTTGACGGCTGCCGCACCTGAGTGCGGTTTCTCAGAACGTCGGGCGAGATTCGTGGTCACGTCGGAGAGACCTCTCGAACTTGCGGGACGTGGCCGCCCGCCCGCGTGGTTATGGACAAAGGAGTCATCGTCGGTGCAAATGGGCACCGATGACCCCCGAACGGGGGATCGACCCGCCGAGCGGTCTTGAAACCGCTTCGGGCCGTGCTTTACCCCCTGTCGCGGCCTGGCCTCCACGAAGCGCGGGAGGTTAGCAGGCCAACCGGCCGGCGGGCGAGCGGAATTCGGGCGTTTTCCCGCTAGTAGCGGTCGAGTTCGTGCAGGCGCTCGTCGCTGATCCCGAAGTGGTGGGCGATCTCGTGCAGGACGACCCGCCTGATCTGCTCCCGGAGGACGGCCGGGTCGTGGCCATAGTGGCGCTCGAGCGGGCCGCGGTAGATCGAGATCTTGTCCGGAGCGACGGCGCCGTACCCGCTTGTCCGGCGCGTCAGCGGGACGCCCTGATAGAGCCCGAGCAGCGGCTGACCGGGCGGAGGCTCGTCCTCGATCACGAGCTCGACGTTCGACATCGCCTCTCGCAGGTCGCTGGGCAGCGCGTCCAGCGCGTCTTCCACCGATTGCTCGAAATCGATGCCTGCTTCCGCGTCATCCACGCGTCAACCTAGCTAGTGGAGAGCTTCAGCAAGCGAGGCCAGAGCGGCCAGCCCGCCGATCGTCACGAGAGCGATCCGCGCCGTCTCGAGGAGTCGCCGAACTGCGTGGCCGAAGACAGCCGCAGGGAGGCCATGGGGGAGCCGGTGCCTCGGCGGGCGCTCGGCGAGGCCCGACGAGAAAGGCGTACGGGTCGCGCTCGGGCAGGAGCTCGAGCGCGCGCCGGCAGACTTCGGGAGAGACGAGGACGAGCTCGGAGTGCAGCTCCCAAGGCTCGATGTCGTCGGTGGGCTCGACCGCTTCCTCGAGGACGCTGGGAAGACCACGCCGGAGCTCGACCGGGAGTTCGAGGGCCACACTCATCGGGTCCAAGCAGCCATCGGTCTAGGGCATCCCTTCCTTGAGGGTTCGCCTACCGGCCAGAAGGTACACATCCCATCGGTTCCCGCTTTCGGCGCAGACCCCTGCGCGGACACGGCCTGCTGCGGCCAGGCGCGCAAGTACGATCAACCCGTGCAGCAGAAGTACGTGCTCACGGAGCTCGACACTGGCGAGCGCGTCATCTCGGAGCGCCTCGTGCACGTCCGCTCGGTCTCGATCGGCTTCTGGATCGGGGCCGGCTCGCGCGACGAGACCGACGCGAAGGCCGGAATCTCGCATTTCATCGAGCATCTGCTCTTCAAGGGCACCGCCTCGTACAGCGCGCAGCAGATCGCGGAGATCTTCGACACCCTCGGCGGCGAGCTGAACGCGGCCACCTCGCGCGAGCACACCGTCGTCTACGCCCGCGTGCCCGACGAGCGGCTCGAGACCGCCCTCGACGTGATGGGGGAGATGGTCTTCGCGCCCGCCTTCGCCGACCTCGACTCCGAGCGGGAGGTGGTGCTCGAGGAGATCGCGATGTACGAGGACCAGCCGCAGGAGCTCGTGCACGACCTGATCTCGGAGGCGACCTTCGGCTCGCACCCGCTCGGCCGGCCCGTGATCGGGCGGGCGGAAGTGATCTCGAGCGTCACTCGGCGCGCGATCTCCGGCTACCACCGCTCGATGTACGCGCCGGGCAACGTGGTCGTCGCCGCCGCCGGAAACCTCAAGCACGAGGAGTTCGAGCGCCTGTTGCTCCGGGCCCAACGGAAGGCCGCAGCGGCCGTGCGGAAGGGCCCGCGCGTGCGACCGGCGCTGGTGAAGCCGCCGGCGCCGAGCCTGCGCTTCCAGCGCAAGGACACCGAGCAGTACCACGTCTGCATCGCCGCGCCCGGGATCGCCCGCTCCGACAAGCGCCGCTTCGCCGCGTCGCTGCTCGATGGGATCCTCGGCGGCTCGGCGTCCTCGCGCCTGTTCCAGGAGATCCGCGAGAAGCGCGGCATGGCCTATGCGGTCTACAGCTTCGCCGCCCAGTACAGCGACACCGGCCAGGTCGGGGTCTACATCGGGACGCGGGAGGACAACCTCGACGCCTGCCTGGAGATCGCGAGCGAGCAGATCGGCGACATCGCGGCCGGCAACGTCCGCCCCGAGGAGCTCGAGCGCGCCAAGGAGAATCTCAAGGGGCGGATCATGCTCTCGATGGAGTCCACCTCGACCCGCATGAGCCGCCTGGGGAAGTCGCTGATCACCGACACCGAGCTGCTCTCGATCGAGCGGATCACGGCGGAGATCGACGCGGTCGAGCCGGAGGCGCTCGCCGAGCTCGCGGGGGTGCTGCTGGCGCCGGAGAAGCTCTCGGCAGCGGGGATCGGGCCGAGCGAGAAGCGCTTCCTCGCCGCGGTCGAGCGAGTCAACCCGGGCCTCGCCACAGCGGCGTGAGGGTCGCGCTCTTCGGAGCCGGTGGCAAGGTCGGGCGCGTACTCGGGCCAGGGCTTGGAGGCCGCGGGGCACGAGGTGGTCGAGCTGGGCGAGGCCGAGGCGATGGTCGACTTCACCGTTCCGGAGGCGGTTGAGGCGAACGTGCTCGCCGCGCTCGAGCAGGACGTGCCGTGCGTCGTCGGAACCACGGGCTGGGATCCCGCGCGGGCCGGCTCCGTGGCGGCCGAGCGGGGCCTGCAGCTCTTCGTCGCCCCGAACTTCGCGATCGGCGCGGTGCTGATGATGCGGCTGGCGGCGGAGGCGGCGAGATTCTTCCCGGACGCCGAGATCGTCGAGCTCCACGGCGAGGGCAAGAAGGACGCCCCGTCGGGGACGGCGCGAGCCACCGCCGAGCTCCTGCCCGGCGAGCCGGCGATCCACTCGGTGCGGTTGCCGGGGCTCGTCGCCCACCAGGAAGTGCTGCTCGGCGGCGAGGGCCAGCTGCTGACGATCCGCCACGACGCGTTCTCCCGCGAGGCCTACGTGCCGGGCGTCCTGCTCGCGCTCGAGCGCCTGCGCTCGCTTCCCCCCGGGCTGACGCTCGGGCTGGCTACGCTCTTGGAAGCGTGACCCCTGCGCGTGCGGCCCTTTTTCCCGTCCTCCTGCTCCTAGCCGTCGCAGCGGCGGGTTGCGGCAGCTCGCCCGAACCGAAGAAGGGCGATCCGGTCTACGCGGGCATGCCGCTCAGTGCCGCGAAGCAGGCCGCATTGGTGGAATCCGGCTCCGAGACGACCGACGGCTCGAACGAGATCTACGGCCACCACCTGCGTCTCGTCTCGATCACGAAGGATCACGATCCGACGGGAGAGCCCGCCTGGCGAGCGACCTTCAAGGACCTGACGCAGAACGGGCAGCTGCTCTGCATCTGGATGGCGAACCAGCAGTACAGCGGCGGTTTGACGCTGCGGCCTTGCCCGAAGGCCCGGCCGGCCCCGTAGAATCGGATCGTGCTCGGCGAGGTCCTGACCGCGATCGTCACGCCGTTCGACGCCACGGGCGCGGTCGACCACGAGCGGTTCCGAGAGCTGGCCGCTCACCTCGTCGAGAACGGCTCCGACGGCCTCGTCGTCGCCGGCACGACCGGCGAGTCGCCGACCCTCACCGACGACGAGCGGCTCGAGCTGATCGCCGTCGCAGTGGATGCCGTGGGCGATCGTGCGACGGTCGTCGCGGGCACCGGCACCTACTCGACGGCCCACTCGGTGCACTTGACCGAGCGCGCGCACGAGCTCGGCGTCGATGCCTTCCTCGTCGTGACGCCGTACTACAACAAGCCGCCGCCGCGCGGAATCGTCGAGCACTTCAAGGCGATCGCGGCCGCGAGCGACAAGCCGATCGTCGTCTACAACATCCCGGCGCGGGTCGCGCTCAATCTCGAGACCGAGACGATCGCGCAGCTGTCGGAGATCCCGACGGTGCGCGCCGTGAAGCAGGCCAATGACGATCTCGAGCAGGCGCGCGCGATCGTCGAGCTCGGTTTGGCCCTCTACGCGGGCGACGACCCGCTGATCCTGCCGTTCCTCGAGCTGGGCGGGGTGGGCGGCGTGTGCGTGCACACGCATGTCGTTGGCCCGCAGGTGAAGGAGCTGATCACGCGCTTCCGCGAGGGAGACGCCGACGGTGCGCGCCGGTTGGAGCAGGAGACCGCGCCGGCGCTCGAGATCCTCAAGGTGCAGACGAACCCGATCGCGATCAAGGCCGCGCTGAACCTGCTCGGCCACGACGTCGGCGGCTCGCGCCTACCGCTCGTCGAGGCGAACGAGGACGAGATTGCACAGGTCCGTGACTGTCTCGAGCGGCTGAAGCTGCTCGAGCCCTCGCCCGCCTAAGAGCTAGACCGAGGCGCTAGAAACGCGAGCCGGTAGTACCAGGTCATCCGCAGCATCTTCCCTCCCTTGTGGCTGAGACCGCCTTCGTAGCTTGCGCAACCGGAGCCGGTCGAGCATCCCCTGCGTGGGGGATCGGGCCGGAATCTCAGCCGGTGGCGGCGATGCTTCCCGGGCGCGCCGCCCGGCTTGGGCGTTGCGCAAGCGCGAGGCCCAGCGCGTCGAGCGAGCGGGCCAACGCCGAGCGCACGTGCCGCTGCAGGACGCGGGGAGTCCGGAGCACGACGAAGCCGACGAGCGCACTGTTCTCGCGCCGCAGCGGAAGCGCCACGTAGGCGCCGTCGCCGCCGCCGAGCTCGTGGGCCGGTGCGGTCAGGAGCTCGTCACGCGACTCAGCCTCCCGGACCAGCCAGCTCATCAGCGCTCGCTCCTGCGGAGCTTCGCCCTCTGAGAGCTCGAGCGAGCCGCCGAGGCCGTCCTCTTCCCAGCTCACGAGCCCGATCCAGTCGCTGCGAGTTGCCGTGGCGAGGACGCCGGCGAGCCGTTCGAAGACGAGATCGCGCCTGTCGTCGGCCAGTGCCGCCGCGAGCGTGTTCTTGAGCCGGTTCGAGCGGAAGCGTGCCCAGCCGCGCAGCAGCACTCCCGCCACGGCGAAGGCTCCGCCGAGCGCGGCGAGCCAGACCTGGTCGAGGCCGATCCCGGCGAGCCCGGCCACGAGGCCGCCCAGCGCGACGAGCTCGGGCCGCTCCTTGAGGTCGCGGGCGCCGGTGATGTCCGGAACGCGGTAGGGAGCAGCGGCTGCGCGCAGCTCTTCCTTTTCCTCCGGCGAGAGCGCCGTGTACGGGTCCTGGCCGCGCTGCACGGCGATGAACGCCTTGGCGACCGCCGGGTGGAATTGCGTGCCGATCTTGCTCTCGATCTCGGCCAGCGCCTCGTCGACGCTCAGGCCGGCGCGGTAGGGGCGGTCCGAGAGCATCGCGTCGAAGCTGTCGGCGAGGCTCAGGAAGTGGGAGGCCAGGGGCTGCTGCTCGGCTGGTAGGCCGTAGTAGCCCTTGCCGTCGAACCGCTCGTGGTGGAGCTCGACCGCGCGCGCTTCGGCCGCCGAGAGCTCGAAGCGCCGCAGCAGGCGCGCCGAGAGCCTCGGGGCGCGCCAGACCGTGCCCCATTGCTGAGGAGTCAGCTTCCCGGCCTTGCCGAGCACGGAGGCGTCCACCGCCACCTTGCCGAGGTCGTGCAGGCGCGCGGCCCAGCGCAGGCGGTCGATGTCGGTGTAGGGGAACCCGAGCGCTCGCGCGAGCTGGTCGACGTAGCCGGCCACACGGATCGAGTGCCGGTAGGTGTACGGGTCTCGCTCGTCCACGATGTTGGCGAAGGTCTCCAGGGCGTGCAGCGTCTCCTGGCGCGAGCGCCGCACGCGCGCATGCGCCTGGTTCACGGCGAGAGCGACTGGAACGACCGCGAGCACGTTCCACGGGTGGTCGAGCGCGAAGAGCGCGAGGGTCGCCCCGAGCCCCGCCTCGGCCGCGGCGGCTGCGAAGTCGGGCTGGAGCACCTCGCCGCTGCCGATGAGCTGGAGTAGCCCGCGCGAGACGAGGAGGTAGACGAGCGCGAGCACGGTGAGAGGCACGAGATCGTCCGGCAGCGCGAGGTGGCCGCTGACCCCGCCGCCGAGGGCGAAGGCATAGCCGGCGGCGACCGAGGCGAGCGCGAACGCCGAGGCCTGGAAGGCCGCCGAGCGCCAGGAGCCGCGAATGAGGCGTGCGAGCAGCGCAGCCGCGCCGGCCACGAGGGCTCCGCGCCAGGGGCCGAGGACGATCACCGCGGCGAGGTCGACGCCGGAGGCGACGCGGAAGACTCCCGGCCCGAGCGGCTCTCGGACGCGCGCGCTCTCCGGCTCCTCCAGCAACTCGGCCGCGAGCGCGGCGGCGCCGAACAGCGCCAGCGCCGTCAGGGGCCGGTCGACTGCATCGAGCGCTCCGGCCGCGGCCGCGCCGAGACCGGCCGCAATCGTCGCGAAGGCGAGGACGGAATACCGCACGGATGCGTGTATCGGAACGGCGGCGGCCGCCGGGCTTAGCGGTGCGTTGCCAGGTCTACACTGCGCCGATGCCAGGAAGCACCCGAATCATCCCGCTCGGCGGCCTCGGCGAGGTCGGCAAGAACACGACCGTCTTCGAAGCCGACGGGGAGGCGATCGTCGTCGACGCGGGCCTCGCGTTCCCCCGCGACGAGCACCTCGGAGTCGACCTGATCCTGCCCGACTTCACGTATCTGACCAACCTGGACAAGCCGATCCGTGCCGTGCTCCTGACGCACGGTCACGAGGATCACGTCGGCTCGCTTCCGTACCTCCTCCGCCAGGCGCGCGTGCAAGAGGTCTGGGCGACGCGGCTCACGCTCGGGCTGATCAAGTCGAAGCTCGACGAGCACGGCCTGCTGCGCTCCACGGAGCTCAAGGAAGCAGATCCCGACGGCGAGCCGGTTCAGCTCGGGCCGTTCCGCGCGGAGTTCATCCGCGTCGCGCACTCGATCCCCGACGCGGTCGCGATCGTGCTCGAGACCCCGGGCGGCCGCATCGTGCACACGGGCGACTACAAGATGGACCACACCCCGGTGGACGGCCTGCGCACCGACGTCGGCCGCCTGGCGGAGGTCGGCAACCGCGGCGTCGACCTGCTGCTCGGTGACTCGACGAACGCCGAGCGGCCGGGAGTGACCGGCTCGGAGCGGCTCGTCGGCGAGGCCTTCCGGCAACTGATTCCCCCGCGTGAGGGCCGCATCCTCGTCGCGTCCTTCGCCTCCAACGTCCACCGCATGCAGCAGGCGATCGACGTCGCCGTGGACGTGGGCCGCAAGGTCTGCGTGGTCGGGCGCTCGATGCGCAAGAACATCAACATCGCGCGGAACCTCGGCTACATCGAGGTGCCCGAGGACGTGCTGATCCAGCCGAAGGAGCTGGACGACTACGGCCGCGGCGACGTGCTCATTCTCTGCACGGGCAGCCAGGGCGAGCCGCTCTCGGCGCTGGTGCGGATCGCGTACAACGACCACCCGGCGATCAAGGTCGAGGCGGGGGACACGGTGATCATCTCGGCCAAGCCGGTGCCGGGGAACGAGCTGAAGGTGCACGACGCGATCAACGAGCTCGCGCGCTCCGGCGCCGAGGTCCTGCACCAGGAAGTCGCGCCCGTGCACGTCTCCGGCCACGGCAACGCCGAGGAGCTCCGCCTGATGCTCGGCCTCGTTCGGCCGAAGTCGGTCATGCCGGTGCACGGCGAGTTCCGGATGCTGGCGGCCCACGCGCGCCTGGCCATCGAGAGCGGGGTTCCGGAGAATCGGATCGTCCTCGCCGAGAACGGCTCGGTGGTGGAGCTCGACGAGTCCGGTGCCTACCTGACCGGCAAGGTCGACTCCGGAGTGACCTTCGTGGACGGCCTCGGCGTCGGCGACGTGCAGGACGTGGCGCTGCGCGACCGGCGCCACCTCTCCGAGGACGGCGTCCTGATCGTCGTGGCGACGCTGACCGGGCAGAACGGCTCCGTGGCCGGCCAGCCCGAGCTGATCGCGCGCGGGTTCGCCGAGCCGGGCGAGCCGCTGCTCGAGGAGATGCGCGAAGAGGCCCAGCGCGTGCTCGACGGCCTGATCAAGGACAACGTGACCGAGATCAAGCTCCTCCAGGAGCACCTGCACGACGGCCTCGGGCAGCTGATCTACGACCGCACGGGTCGACGCCCGATGATTCTTCCCGTAGTAGTCGAAGTATGAGCACTACGCAGGGCAGAGCCCGGGTGGGCAGACGTTCTCGTGGACTACGCCGCCGACATCGACACCGCCGAGCGCCTGATCCGGCAGCTGATCGCGGCCCAGGTCTCCTCCCTCGCGTTCTGCCGGCTGCTCGAGCGCTGGAACCGCGGCGACGCGGCGCCGTCGACTGCGGGCGGCCGCCAGGCGGCACTGCGCCGCGCGGCGGATCGGGCCGAGACGGCGCTCGTCGGGCTCGAGGATCCGCTCGGCCGCTACCTGCTCGAGCTCGAGCCGGAACGAGCGGAGGGCCGGTCGTGGTACGGCGCACCCGGGGCGGCCGAGCTGCTCGAATGGGCGCCGGTGTCTGTACCGCGCGGGCGTGAGCTCCTCGCCGGTGCGCGTCGCCCAGGCATACCTCGAGCTCGCCGTCTTCCTGCGGGCCCTGGCGGGCCTCGGCGACGCGGCGCGAATCCGCTCCGCGCCCGACCGCTCGTCCCTCTGGGCCGGCCTCTTCGACCTGCGCGAGAACCTCCTCGGCCGTGCGGTCGAGGACCTGCGCGCCATTGCGGCCTGAAGCTCACGCGTCTGTGGCTCGGTCAACCTCGACCTGTCGCGCGCGCCGAGCGCTGCCCGGCCGGGCGAGACGCTTACCGACGCCACGTTCGAGCGCTTTCCCGGCGGGAAGGGCGCGAACCAGGCCGTGGCGGCGGCCCGGCTCGGCGCGGCGGTGACGTTCGTCGGCAGCGTGGGCGCGGACGATTTCGCCGAGGAGGCTCTGCAGGGCCTGCGCGAGGCGCGCGTGCGGACGGTACTTCGAGAAGGAGGGCCGACGGGCGTGGCGTTGATCATCGTGGACGCGCGAGGCGAGAACCAGATCGTCGTCGCCCCGGGTGCCAACTCCGAGCTGCGCGAGCCACAGGTAGGCGGGGCGGTGCTGGCCCAGCTCGAGATTCCCGTGGATGCCGTCGAGGCCGCCGCGCGCGGGGCGGAGCGCTTCTTCCTGAATGCTGCGCCCGCGCGGCCGCTGCCGGCGGAGCTGGTACGAGCCGCCGAGCTCGTGGTGGTCAACCGCTACGAGCTCGAGGCGCTGCCGGAGACCCCGAGGCTGACCGCGCTGACCTTAGGCGAAGAAGGCGCGGTCCTGCTCGAGGGCGGCAGCGAGGTTGCTCGGGCCGAGCCACCTCGCGTGCAGGCCGTGGACGGAACCGCCGCCGGCGATGCCTTCACTGCGTGTCTGGTCGTCTCGAGGCTCGAAGGCAGGGAGTGGGGGGAGGCGCTGCGCCGGGCCTGCGCCGCCGGAGCGCTCGCGGCCTCACGTCCCGGTGCGCAGCCCTCACTCCCGTCCGCGGACGAAGTCGATGCGATGCTCAGCTCATGACCACGCCGATCCTGCTCGACTGCGACCCCGGTCATGACGACGCGATCGCGCTGTTGCTCGCGCTCGCGAGCCCGGAGGTCGAGCTGCTGGGCGTGACCACGGTCGCCGGCAACCAGACGTTGGACAAGACGACCGCGAACGCGATCCGCGTGCTGGAGCTCGTGGGCAGGGGAGACGTGCCGGTCGCAGCCGGTGCCGAGCGTCCGCTCGTCCGCGAGCGCTCCGTCGCCGCCAACGTGCACGGCGAGACCGGGCTCGACGGGCCGGACCTGCCGCCGCCGCAAGCGGCTCCGGAGGGCGAGCACGCGGTCGACTTCCTCGCGGGGCGCATCGCCGGAACGACGCTCGTCGCCACCGGCCCGCTCACGAACATCGCGCTCCTGCTCGCGCGTCATCCGGGGGCGAAGCCAGAACGCCTCGTGCTGATGGGCGGCGCGATTGCCGAGGGCAACGTCACCCCCGCGGCCGAATTCAACATCTGGGCCGACCCGGAAGCGGCTGCGCGGGTCTTCTCCAGCGGTTTGGACGTGACGATGGTCGGCCTCGACGTGACGCACCGCGCGCTGCTGAGCCGGGCGCACGCGGAACAGCTGCGGGGCGCCGGTCGCGTCGGTCGCTTCGTCGCCGAGCTGCTCGACTTCTACGGCATCTTCCACCGGGAGATCTACGGGTTCGACGGCTCGCCGGTCCACGACGCGGTCGCCGTCGCCCAGGTGATCCGCCCCGAGCTGCTCGAGCTGGAGCGGCTCAACGTCCAGGTCGACTGCGAGTCGTCGCTCTGCCGCGGGCGCACCGTCGTGGACGTCTGGCGCCGCACCGGCCTGGAGCCGAACGCGAGCGTCGCCGTCGGGATCGACTCCGAAGCGTTCCTCGACCTGTTGCTCGAGCGGCTCGCGAAGCTAGGGTAACGGGGTGGTGGCCGAGATCTGGACCTACCTGATCCCCGTTTTCATCCTCGGGGGCCTGCTGTTCCTGCTGATCGTGCTGAACGTGCTCGCCCGGGTGCAGGGCGGGCGCTACGTCAGGCCGATCGGTCAGGCGATGATGAAGGTGCCGATCCTGAAGCGCTACCTGCAGAAGGCATCGAAAGCGTCGCTCGAGCGGCAGAACCCCGAGCTCGCGAGCGCGATCTCCAAGCTGGAGCGCAGCGGCGTCCAGCACGACCCGCAGCGCGCCCAGGCCGCGCTTTCCCGGCTCAGTGCCGCGGAGCGCAAGGCCTGGCTCGACGCCGCAGGCCAGCAAGGGGCGATTCCCGAGCCGATGAACCGCCAGCAGCGCCGCCAGCAGGCGAAGCTCAAGAAGAACCGCTAATACCCGCTGCAATTTCTCGATCAAGCTCCGCCGCGTTGACGGCGTCATAGCTCCCGACACTCGTCAACGTGCGGGCCGCCTCGCGGTCCTGAAAGGAGCTCCATGGACGGCAGGTCACATGCGCCGAGAATCCTCATCTCGGCGATCCTGGTGGTCGCCGGCACGCTGTTGTTGCTGGCCGCCGCGCTGGCCAGGCCGGCGCACAGCGCGCCCGCCGCGAAGAGCAGGCGGCACGCTGCGGGTCAATCTCTCGACCACGGACGTGCAGTACACGGATCCGTCGCTCGAATACGAAAGCACGGGCTGGCAGGTCGAGTACGCCACCGCGCTCAAGCTGCTGAACTGGAAAGAGACGAAGGCACAGCTGTTTCCCGAAGCGGCCACGTCGTTTCCACTGGTCGCGGCTGGTGGGAAGCGCTACACCTTCCACATCCGGCCGGGGCAGAGGCTGAGCAACGGCGAGAAGGTGACGGCGAGGAACTTCCAGTACGCCTTCCAGCGAGCGGTCAACGCGAGGATGAACTCGCCGGCCGCAGCGTTTCTCTCAGACCTCGGCGTCGGTTCGCACCACCGGCAAGCTCACGCTCGTGATCTCGCTGAAGCGGGCGCGGCCCGATTTCGCCTCGATCGTCTCGATGCCGTTCTTCCAGGCGATCTCGCTGAAGACGCCGATGGATCCGGCCGGAGTGAAGACGCCTCCCTCGGGCGGGCCGTACTACATCTCCGCCCGCGACGTGGGGCGGAGCATCGTGCTCAGCCGGAACAAGTACTACAAGGGCAACGCGGCCGCACAATCCCAACCTGATCTCGATCAGCGTGAACACGAACCTGGACACGAGCCTGCTGCAGGTCGCAGTCGAACGCGAGGGACTACGACATGTTCGGCGTCCCGCCGACCGCGCACGTCAACCTGCACAACCGCTATCCCAAGCAGTACCACGTCAAGCCGGGCGTGATCACGGACTTCCTGACCATGAACACGACCTATGGCTCGGCCGGCGAAGGAATCAAGGGCCACTCCTGCTTCAACGGGAACGCAGGGCTCGGTCCGCGGACTCGCCGCGCCGTCAACTACGTCGTGAACCGGCCTGCCGCGCTCGCGCAGCGCGGCGCGTTCGCGGGAACGCCGACGAACCAGATCCTCCCGCCGACGATGCCGGGGTTCCAGAACTGGAGGAAGGAGATCGGCTACCCGACCGGCCGGCCGAACGTCTCGAAGGCCCGCTCGCTGCGGCCGAAGCACTGCAACATCGTGATGTACGCGGCGACGAGCCCGACCTCGATCGCGATCGCGCAGCTGGTCAAGAACGACCTCTCGAACATCGGCATGAACACGACCATCAGGACGTTCCCCTTCGCCGTCCGGATCGCGAAGGAGGGCCACCGCGGTGAGCCCTACGATCTCGATCTCCAGGCCTGGGGTGCGGACTACCCCGACCCGGTCGACTTCATCGACATCCTGCTCGACGGCCGCAACATCCAGGCCGAGAACAACAACGACAACTCGTACTTCAACCACGCGGGGTTCAACAACCGGATGCGTGACGCAGGTCGCATCTCGAACCTCTCCAAGCGCTACGCCGCGTGGGCTGCGATCGACCGCGACGTGATGAAGCAGCAGGCTCCCCTTGCGCCGCTCTTCTTCCGCACGGTCAGGGAGTTCACGTCGAAGCGTGTCGGCTGCTACTCGTACCAGCCGATCTACGCGGTCATGAACTTCAACGCCGTTTGTCTCAAGTAGGCAGGCGATGACGGGTGAGGCGCCGGTCCGGTGACTCCTATCGGCGCCTCACCTGCTTCAAGTTTCGCTAACGACCGCGGCGGAGTCACGTCTAAGGGAGCAGCGCCTTCTGGGAGGAGTACCCGAGATCGAGGGACCGGTGTAGAGCCTGCGATGCCTGCGGCGGTCGCAGCAGTAGCTGACAGCTCGTGGCTCGGAGTCGAGCTGCGACATCTCGTCGCGCTGCGGGCGGTCGCCCAGGAGCAGTCGTTCAAGGGAGCGGCACGGCGCCTCGGGTACAGCCAGTCCGCCGTAAGCCAGCAGATCGCGATGCTCGAGCGGCTCGTCGGGCAGACGCTCCTGGAGCGGTCTACCGGCGGACGCGCTGTCTCGCTCACCGCGGCCGGGAGCCTGCTCCTGAAGCACGCCGAGGCGATCTCCGCCCGCATCACGACAGCGAAGGCCGAGATGGACGCGCTCGCGATCGGGAGGACGGGCGTCGTCCGGCTGGGCGCCTTCCAGACCGCAGGCGCCAAGATCCTCCCGGAGACGCTCAAGCTGCTTCTGGCCCAGCGGCCCGGCGTCTCGGTCGACCTGCGCGAGTCGATCTCCGACCTCGAGCACCTGGAGCAGCTCGAGGGCGGCCTGCTCGACCTGATCTTCGCCGTGCTGCCGCTCCCGGAGGGGCCGTTCGAATGGGCGGAGCTCGTGACCGACCCCTTCACCGCCCTGGTGTCGGCCCGGTCGCCGCTGGCCGAGCGCACCGAGATCTCGCTCGAGGAGCTCGGCCGGGAGCCGCTGGTCTGCTTCCGCAGCTGCCGGATCACCCAGATCGCCCTCGACGACCTGCGGGCGCAGGGAATCGAGCCGACGATCGTCTTCCGCTCTGACCAGAACGAGGTCATCCAGGGAGCCGTCGCGTCCGACGTGGCCACCGCTTTCCTGCCGAGCCTCTCCGCCGACGAGCGTGATCCGCGCACGCGCCTGTTGCGGCTCGCCCCCGAGGTGCCACCGCGCGTGATTGCCGCGGCCTGGCGCTCCGACCGCGCGCTGGGACCGCAAGCGGCGGCTCTGGTGGACGCGGCGCGAGCCGTCTGCCGCGACCTGGCCCGCGGCTAGCTCCGGCAGAGGGAAAGGCCCACCCGGCGTCGAAGCAGCGCACGATGGCGCGCCGTCGGAAGAGACGCACCCTGAAGCCGCGCGTGCCCGCGCGCGTGAAGCGCAAGAAGCGCGAGCGCAAGAGGGCACGGGCACCAGCACCCTGAGCTGATCGGGCTCGGGCTGGTCGCGCTCGGGATCTTCCTCGGCTCGGTCATCTGGGCCGGCTGGAACGGCGGGTACGTCGGCGCTCTGGATCGCCGAGGGCCTCGACGCGGTCATCGGGGGCGCCGCCTGGGGCCTGCCCGGCAGCGCTCGCGATCGTCGGGGCGCTGATGGTCGCCCGCAGCGACCTGGTCGACGTTCGGCCCGTTCCGGACCGGCCTCGCCGTGCTCGCCTTCGGCTTGATGATCACGCTCGGCCAGGACCAGGGCGGCTACATCGGCCGCGTGCTCGGCGGCGGGCTGGCGCTGGCGCTCGGCGGGACCGGCGTCGCGATCGTCGGGGTCCTGACGCTGCTCGCCGGCGGCCTGCTCGTGACCGGCGCCTCCGCGGGCGCGATGCTCCGCAACTCCGGCCGGGCCGTCCACCGCGCCGCGCGCCGCTCGATCGACCGGCGGCCCGACGGCCGCGAGCTGCACCGCCACTGCGCGTGATCGAGGGCGACGCTCCGATGTCGAAGCCGCAGGCGCCGCCGGTGGACGTCGTGCACGAGTTTCCCGAGCTCGTCTCCGACGGCGAGCATGCGCCGCTCCTCGTCGAGCGAGCCGAGCTCGAGCAGGAGCAGCCCACGCTCTTCGAGAACGGCGCCGCGCCCGCGGCGGACTACCAGCTGCCCGACCGCGAGCTTCTGCGCCGCTCCAAGCCCGGCGCCGGCCCCGACGCCGACCACAGCGCCCGCGTCGCCGAGGCGCTCGTGCAGACGCTCGCCAACTTCGGCGTGGAGGCGACCGTGATCGGCCAGATCTCCGGCCCGCGCGTGACCCGCTACGAGCTCCAGCTCGCGCCGGGCACGAAGGTCTCGAAGGTCGCCGGCGCTCAAGGACGACCTCTCCTACGCGCTCGCGACGACGGAGATCCGCATCCTCGCGCCGATCCCGGGCAAGCAGGCCGTCGGCGTCGAGCTTCCGAACACGAGCCCGAACCTCGTCACGCTCGGCGACATCTACGACGACCTGCCGCCGACGTCGAGCCCGCTCTCGGTCTGGCTCGGCAAGGACATCTCCGGCCAGGCCGTCTGGGCCGACCTCGCGCGGATGCCGCACATCCTGATCGCCGGCACGACCGGCTCGGGCAAGTCCGGCTGCATCAACACGATCCTCACCTCGATCGCTGCTGCGCGCGACCCCGGACGACGTGCGCATGATCCTGATCGACCCGAAGCGGATCGAGCTCGGCTACTACGAGTCGATCCCGCACCTGCTCACGCCGGTCGTCTCGAGCCCGAAGGAGGCGGCGGCCGTGCTGCGCAACGTGGTCGCGGAGATGGAGCGCCGCTACGAGCGCCTCTCCGCCGTGCGCGCCCGCAACCTGCCCGAGGCGAACCGCGCCTTCCGCTCCCGCGGGGAGCCGTCGCTGCCGTACCTGCTCGTCGTGATCGACGAGCTCGCCGACCTGATGATGATCTCGCCGCAGGAGGTGGAGGACGCGGTCATCCGGCTCGCGCAGAAGTCGCGCGCCGTCGGGATCCACCTCGTGCTCGCCACGCAGCGCCCCTCGGTGGACGTGATCACCGGGATGATCAAGGCGAACGTGCCCAGCCGGATCGCCTTCGCGGTCTCGAGCCAGACCGACTCGCGCGTGATCCTCGACCAGGCGGGCGCCGAGAGCCTGCTCGGCCAGGGCGACATGCTCTTCAAGCCGCTCGGCACCTCGCGCCTACAGCGCCTCCAGGGCGCCTACGTGAGCGAGGAGGAGATCGCGCTCGTCGTCGAGCAGTGCAAGGGCCAGCGCGAGCAGGAGCTCGACGAGTCCCTGCTCGAGGCGCCCGAGGCGGCGCCGAGGACGGCGACGCCGCCGACGGCGAGTTCGACCCCGACGAGGACCCGCTGCTGGACAAGGCGATCGAGATCGTCGTCCAGACGCAGACCGCCTCCGTTTCCCTCATCCAGCGCCGCCTGCGGGTCGGCTACACGCGAGCGGGCCGCCTGATCGACATGCTCGAGCGCCGCGGGATCATCTCCGGCTACGAGGGCTCCAAGCCGCGGCGCGTGCTCGTTGACGAAGGCTCGACTCGCCGCGAATGAGCGACGCGATCTAGCCCTTCGCCATCTTCACACACGCGACCTAACTTCGGGTTAGCATCGGTCGTCTTTTCCTAGGAGACAGGCGCGTTTTTTCAATCAGGGAGGGCATGTGAGGGTTTCACGACGTAGTACGTCAATCGTCGCCGCTGCGCTCGTGGTGGTGCTGCTTGCGGCGCTTGCCGCGCTCGTGGGCAGCAGCTCGAGCCAGGCGTCGCCGAAAGCGAGCAAGGCGGCAATTCTCGTCACGCTCGTGAGCGACATCGGCAAATTCAACGACCGATCCTTCAACCAGTCGCAGAAGGAAGGGCCTCGACCGCGCGAGGGCAAGCTGCACGTGAGGACGAAGGCGCTCCAGTCGAACTCGCCTTCTGACTACATCCCGAACCTGACCGCAGGTGTCCGAGCCAAGTCGAACCTGATCATCTCGGCCGGCTTCCTGCTCGCGGGCGACACGAACACCGTCGCCTCGAAGTACCCGAAGACTCAAGTTCGCGATCACCGACTACGACGTCAAGGGCGACGCCGTTCAAGGGCCGCAAGAACGTCATGGGCCTGACCTACGCGGCCAACGAGTCCGGCTGCCTCGTCGGCTACCTCGCCGGCCTGATGGCGAAGAAGCACGGCGGCAAGCAGGTCATCGGCGCCGTCGGTGGGCTGAAGATCCCGCCGGTCGACATCTGGATCGCGGGCTACAAGTTCTGCGCGAAGAAGGCGAACCCGGACATACAGGTTCTCGTCGACTACTCGCAGGACTTCGTCGCGGCCGACAAGTGCAAGACGGTCGCCGAGAACATGATCGCCCAGGGCGCGCAGGTGCTCTTCCAGGTCGCCGGTGGCTGTGGCCTCGGCACCCTGAAGGCCGCTGACGCAGCCAGGCATCTGGGGCATCGGCGTCGACAAGGACCAGTACAACGACGCCAAGCGCGTCCTCACGTCGGGCGTCAAGCGCGTCGACACCGGCGTCTACGACGCGATCAAGCAGGTCGCCGAACGGAAGTTCAAGGGCGGCGGCAACCTGCTCTTCAACCTGAAGAACGGCGGCATGGCGTGGGCAAGATCAACCCCGCGGTCCCGCAAGCGTTCATCAACAAGATGAACGCGCTCAAGGAGCGAATCATCACGGGCAGGTCAAGGTCCCGAGCAAGCTCAACGCCGACGCTTGCAGTAGTTCGCCGGGCACGCGCCCGACGCTCCTTCATAGAATCACGCGTCAGTGGAAGCCTCCACGGTCCTCGAGATGCGGGGCATCACGAAGCGGTTCCCCGGGGTCGTCGCGAACGACCATGTCGATTTCGACCTGCGCAAGGGAGAGGTGCACGCGCTGCTGGGCGAGAACGGCGCCGGGAAGTCGACCCTGATGAACATCCTCTACGGCCTCTACAAGCCGGACGAGGGCGAGATCCTGCTCGGCGGCCAGAAGGTGTCGTTCCACTCGGCGAAAGACGCCATCGACCGGGGAATCGGGATGGTGCACCAGCACTTCATGCTGATTCCGGTGATGACGGTTGCCGAGAACATCGTCCTCGCGACCGAGCCGACAACAGCCGGCGTGCTGCTCGACTACGACGAGGCGGTCAAGCGCGTGCGCGACATCTCGGAGCGCTTCGGCCTCGCCGTCAATCCGACTGCGAGGGTCGAGAACATCAGCGTCGGCCAGCAACAGCGGGTGGAGATCCTGAAGGCCCTCTATCGCGGCGCGGAGATCCTGATCCTCGACGAGCCCACTGCCGTGCTGACGCCGCAGGAGGCCGGCGAGCTCTTCGGGATCATCAAGAGCCTCCAGGCGGAAGGGCACCTCGATCATCTTCATCAGCCACAAGCTGAACGAGGTGCTGGAGATCGCCGACCGGATCACCGTGCTCCGGCGCGGCAAGAAGATCGACACGGTCCCGCGTGAGGGCGCGACCGAAGCGGGGCTGGCGAAGATGATGGTCGGGCGCGAGGTGCTGTTGCGGGTCGAGAAGAAGGCCGCCGAGCCCGGTGACGCGCTGCTCGAGGTCCGCGACCTGCAAGTCAACGACGACCGGGGTCTCGCCGTGGTTCAGGACGTCTCCTTTGTCGTGCGCGCCGGAGAGATCGTCGGGATCGCCGGGGTCGAGGGCAACGGCCAGAGCGAGCTGATCGAGGCGATCACCGGCCTGCGGCGAGCCGAGGGCGGCCAGATTGCCGTGGCGCGGCCAGGTGATGGCCCACGCGAGCGCGCGCAAGATGCTCGACGCCGGCGTCGGCCACATCCCCGAGGACCGCCAGAGACGGGGGCTCGTGCTCGAGTTCACGATCGCCGAGAACATCGCGCTGCACGACTACTGCTACCCGCCGGACTCGCGCTGGGGCTGGCTCTTTCCACGCCGCCTCGTCGAGCGCGCGCGAAACCTGATCAGGGAGTTCGACGTCCGGGGCGGGGGGCCGAACACGCGAGCGGGTGCGCTCTCCGGCGGCAATCAGCAGAAGGTGGTCGCCGCGCGAGAGGTGGCTCGTGACCCGAAGGTCCTGATCGCCGCCCAGCCGACCCGCGGCCTCGACGTCGGCGCGATCGAGTTCCTGCATCGCCGGCTCGATCGAAGAGCGCGACGAGGGTCGCGCGATCCTGCTCGTCTCGCTCGAGCTCGACGAGGTGATGTCGCTCTCCGACCGCTTGCTCGTCATGTACGAGGGGCGGGTCGTGGGCGAGCACGGGGCGGATGCGACCGAAGAGGAGATCGGGCTCGAGATGCTCGGCGCGGGCCGAAAGGAGCCGGCGGCAGCTTGAGCGAGCCGCTGGCCCCACAGCGAGGCAAGGAGCCCGAAGAGATCGCGCAGGCCCCGCCGGCCACGGTCGCCAGCCGGCTGGCCCTCTCGCAGCGAGCGGGCGGGATCATCGTCCCGGTCCTCACCGCGATTGCTCGCGTTCCTGATCGGCGGGCTGCTCGTGCTCGGGACGGGCCACAACCCCTTCCAGGCCTACTGGGACATCGTCAAGGGCGCGGGGCTGAACTGGCTTGCCCATCCCACGCACACGGACGTGGCGGACACCGCCGCCTACAACTTCAGCCAGACGCTCCTGCAGACGACGACGCTGATCCTGACCGGGCTCGCGGTGGCGTTCGCGTTCCGCTGTGGCATGTTCAACATCGGCGGCAACGGCCAGTACCTCGTCGGCTTGTTCGCCGCCAACTGGGTCGGCGTCTCGTTCGTGAACATGTCTCGGCCGGCGCACATCCTGATCGGCATTGGCCTCGCGACGCTGGCCGGAGCGGCCTGGGCCGCCATCGCCGGCTTCCTCAAGGCGACCGTGGGCGCGCACGAGGTGATCACGACGATCATGCTCAACTGGATCGCGTACTGGATCGGGAGCTACCTCTTCCAGCAGGGCGGGCCGCTGCAGGGCCCGCTGAACAAGCCGCTCGACATCCCGATCTCGGGGAACATCGTGGAGGGCGCTCGGCTGCCGGTGTTCTGGGGCGACGCGCAGCTTCAGGGCCTGCACATCGGCTTCTTCGTCGCGATCGCCGCGCTCGTCGTCTTCTGGCTGATCCTGAACCGCACGACGCTCGGCTACGAGGTGCGCGCCGTGGGCTACAACCCGGCAGCCGCCGCATACGGCGGAATCAGGGTTCGCACGAACTACGTCAGGGCGATGGCGATCTCCGGGGCGTTCGCCGGCCTCGCGGGCGGGCTCGACATGCTCGGCTACCTGTACAAGGTGGGCACCTCCGACGTCCAGGTCGCGTCGGTCGGCTTCCTGGGGATCGCGGTCGCGCTGCTCGGTCGGAACACCGCCCTCGGCGTCGGGCTCGCGGCCTTCCTCTTCGGCGGGCTGCTGTACGGCACGACGCACGGGCTCCAGTCCGGCACGATCGACCCGAGCCTCGCCGGCCACCTGACCGAGATGATCCAGGGGCTCGTCGTCCTGTTCGTGGGGGCCGACGTCCTGATCCTCTCCGTCTGGGGTTGGCGTCGTAGGCTGCGGCGGAAGGTTGGAACGACTGAGCCGGCGGAGGCGGCGGCGCCGTGAGCTCGTATGTCGGCTCGGTAGACGGCCTGCGCTCGCGGCTCTTCGACACGAAGTCGGTCGGCAAGCTCGGCATCGTGCTCGGGCTCGCGGCGTTCCTGATCGCGATCCCCCCGCTGAACGTGCGGACGTTCGCCTGGCCGCTCCTCCTCGGGCTGCTCGCGGCGATGCTCGGGGTGGCGGCCGCGAGTCGGGGTGCCAGGCGCGTCGGCTTCGGCGCGATCGCCGCGGGCCTTGTCGGGATCGGGCTCGGACTGCTCGCCATGCGCTCGAGCACGGCTCACCTCGACCAGGTCTTCACCGCGAGCCTGATCGCGTCGATGCTCGTCTTCGCGACGCCGCTCACGTTCGCGGCGATCGGCGGGATGTTCTCCGAGCGCTCGGGAGTGGTGAACATCGGCCTCGAGGGCATGATGCTGATGGGCGCTTTCTGGGGGATCTGGGGCGCGGACAAGACGGGCAGCTGGGTGTGGGGCGTGGCGATCGCCATGGCCTCGGGCGGGTTACTCGCACTCGTGCACGCCTTCTTCGCGATCCATCTGAGAGCCGACCAGATCGTCGGTGGGGTGGCGGTGAACTTCCTCGCCCTGGGCATCACGGGCTATTTCTTCGTCCAGCTTTACCACGGCGAAAACGTGCCGAACGGCGTTTCGCAGATCCCCGACGTGAAGCTGGCCAAGGAGTCGAGCCACTCGTTCTTCGCCGATGCGATCGGGAGCCTGAATCTGATGATCTGGGTCGCGATCATCCTCGTTCCGCTCTCGTACATCGTCATGTTCAAGACGCCGATCGGCCTGCGCATCCGCGCCTGCGGCGAGCACCCCAGGGCGGCCGATACCGTCGGCATCAACGTCTACCTCGTTCGCTACGGCTCGGTCATCCTGTCCGGGGTCCTGGCAGCAATGGGCGGCGCGTACCTGACAGTGGGCTACCTGAACACCTACAACGAGAACGTGACCGCCGGTCGCGGGTTCATCGCGCTCGCGGCGCTGATCTTCGGGAACTGGCGCCCGTTCGGTGCCTTCGGGGCGGCGCTGCTGTTCGGCTTCTCGACCGCGCTCGCGTACCGTCTGCCGGTGCTACTCGGCGAACGCGGCGACGCTCTTCCAGGCGCTGCCGTACGTCCTGACGCTGATCGCCGTGGCCGGTGTGATCGGCCGCACGATCCCGCCTGCCGCTGTTGGACGGCCTTACAAGAAGCAGTAGCTCCCGCGGGCGCAACGACGCAGCGAGGGGGTCGGTCCTGCTCGCGCTCGTTGGGCTCGCGATCCCGCCGCTCGGGTTCCTGGCGGCGCGCAGGCTCGACCAGGTAACGCTCATCCAGGCGACCGCGGCGACCTGCGGCTCGGCAGTCCTCGGCGCCACCGCGATCGCGCTCGCTCGCCGGGCTCGTCGGAACGTCGAGCGCTCGATCGGGCGCATCGGCGGCGAGGCAACGGCGCGGGTTGGGCGCCTGCTGGGCGGAATCTCGCTCTTCGTGGGCCTCACCGCGGCTCTGGCGCTCGGTTTCTACGGTCTGCTGAACCTCTTCGGCTAGATCTTCCACTGGATCAAATGAGCACTACAATCGAGCCGTGTTCGAGATCGGCAACAGCCTGCGCGAGGCCCGTTTCCGCCAGCAGCTCGAGTTCGGCGAGCTCGAGCAGGCGACGAAGATCAGGGCCCGCTACCTGCGCGCCCTCGAGGAGGAGAGCTTCGACACGCTCCCTGCTCAGACCTACGTCAAGGGCTTTCTGCGCACCTACGCGGACTACCTCGGGCTCGACGGGCAGCTCTACGTGGACGAGTACAACTCGCGCTTCAGCGCCGGCGAGGAGGAGCACCGTGAGCCGGTCGTGTCGCGCCGCACCTCGAACGTCGGCCGGCAGCAGCACCGAAGGCTCGAGAACCGCGGCGTGCTGTTCGCGCTCGCCGGGATCGGCGTGCTCTTCGCGCTCGTGATCGCGGCCTGGAAGTTCAGCGACTCGGGCACCCAGCGGATCCCGAATCTTCCGGGCACCACGTCGACGTCGAAGCCCGCCGTGGCTCCAACCACGCACAAGGCGGCTCCGGCGAAGTTCCTGCTCACCATCAGGGCGACGCACGGCAACTCGTGGATGGACGTGCGCAGCTGGTCGGCGAATGGAAAAGACCGCTACACGGGCACGCTCGAGCTCGGCCAGACCCAGCCTTTCCGCGCGCGCAAGCTCTGGATCAACTTCGGGAACCCCGGCAACCTCACGATCACCTTGAACGGCAAGTTCTTCAGCTTTACTCGCAGCGGTGCCTACATCGTGACGCCGCGCGGGATCACGCCGGCCGCTTGAGCCGCCCCCGCGGCTTCGTCGTCGTGACCGGCAGCGAGCTCGTCCGCGGCGACCGCACCGATCTGAACGGCCCGTTCCTGGCGCAGGAACTGCTGCGGCTCGGCGTGGAGCCGGCGCGCATCGCGATCGTCGGCGACGATCCAGCCGAGCTCGAGGCGGCCCTTCGGGAAGGGCTCGAAGCGGACATCTGCCTCGTCACGGGCGGGCTCGGCCCGACCCATGACGACCGCACCGTCGAGGTCGTGGCCAACACCACGGGCCGAGGGCTCGTTGTGGAGCCGGGGCTCGAGTCGGAGATCGAAGGCGTCTCGCGCCGGATCGCGGAGCGCCTACGGCGGCCGTACGCGGACTTCGCGGCCGGAGTGCGCAAGCAGGCGACGGTGCCGCAGGGCGCGCTCGTGCTCGGTCTGGCCGGCACCGCGCCGGGGCTGGTGGTCGAGGGTGGCAACGGCCCGGTCGTGGTGCTCCCGGGGCCACCCCCCGAGCTGAAGCGCCTCTGGCCGCGAGCGCTCGAATCGGAGCCGGTCCGGCGCGTGCTCGAGCGGGCGCAACCGCCGCAGCGCCGCGTGCTCCGCTTTTACGGCGCGAGCGAGTCCGAGATCGCGCGGGCGTTGCAGGAGGCCGGGGGAGAGGGCGACGGCGTCACGGCCACGATCTGCGCCCGGGAGTTCGAGATCCACGTCGATCTGATCGTCGAGGCCGGGGCGGAGGAGCGCGCGGAGGAGCTGGCGGCGAGCCTGAGGGAGCGCGCGGGCAAGCACCTCTTCACCGAGGATGAGCGGCCGGTGGAGGCCCTGGTGCTCGAGGCCTGCCGCGCGCGGGGCCTGACCCTTGTGACCGCGGAATCGTGCACCGGCGGGCTCGTGGCGGCACGGCTGACCTCCGTGCCGGGCTCGAGCGACGTCTTTGTCGGTGCCGTGGTCGCATATGCCGACGCCGTCAAGGCCGCGGAGCTCGGCGTGCCAACTTCGGTCCTGGAGCGCTACGGAGCGGTGTCAGCCGAAGTCGCGGCGGCAATGGCGGCAGGCGCCCGCGAAGCGGCTCCGCGCCGACGTGGCGGTCGCTGTGACCGGCGTGGCCGGCCCCGGTGGCGGCACCCAGCAGAAACCGGTCGGGCTGGTCTATCTGCACGCGGAGGGCCCCGACGGAAGCCTCGGCGCAGGAGCTCAACCTCCCGGGCGAGCGCGAGGCGATCCGGCAGAGGGCGGCGGTCGCCGCGCTCCACCTGGTGCGCACGCTTCTGGCACAGAGTCGTCACGAAGACGCATGAGCCTTCCTGCTAGCGTCGAGGGCAGTGAGCGACTTCGTCTCTTCTGCGCCCTGCGCCTGCCGCACGAGACGGCTGAGCGTCTCACCGCGTGGCAGCGCGAGGCCCTGGCCGGCGTGCCCGAGATTAGGCCGCTTCCGCCCGAGCACCTGCACCTCACGCTTGCGTTCCTCGGCCACCGGCCGGTGGCCGAGCTCGACGCAATCCTCCGGGCCCTGCGCGAGGCAGCCGCACGTGCGGAGCCGCCGCTTCTCTCCTTGCGCGGGTACCGCGAGACGCGGAGCGTCGGCATGCTCACCTTCGACGACGCGGACGGCCGCGCAGCGGCGCTCGCGGTCGATCTCCACGAGCGGCTTGCTGCGCTCGGCGTCTACGAGCCCGAGCGTCGGAAATGGCTTCCGCACGTGACGGTGCTGCGCTTCCGGAAGCGTCCGAGGCTGCAGCCGGTTCTGCCTGGACCTGGAACCGTTCATGCCGTCCGACGCGGCTGCTTTCCTGTCTCGACTACGCCCCAGCGGGGCGCAATACGAAGTCCTCGAATCCATGGCAGTGGGAGGTAGATGACGTTGGACCGCGAGCAGGCTCTCGACACCGCGCTCGGCCAGATCGAGCGCCAGTTCGGCAAGGGCTCGGTGATGCGCATGAACGACCAGGCCCAGGTCGCGATCGGTGCCATTTCGACCGGCTCGCTCGCGCTCGACCTCGCGCTGGGGATCGGCGGGCTGCCGCGCGGGCGCATCATCGAGGTCTTCGGCCCGGAGTCCTCGGGGAAGACGACGCTCGTCTACCACGTGATCGCCGAGGCCCAGCGGCGCGGCGGCATCTGCGCGTTCATCGATGCCGAGCACGCGATGGACCCCGCGTACGCGAAGCGGATCGGCGTCAACATCGACGACCTCCTGGTTTCGCAGCCCGACACGGGCGAGCAGGCGCTCGAGATCGCGGAGCTGCTGATCCGCTCCGGCGCCCTCGACGTGGTCGCCGTGGACTCGGTCGCAGCGCTGACGCCAAAGGCCGAGATCGAAGGGGAGATGGGCGACTCGCACGTCGGCCTCCAGGCGCGGCTGATGAGCCAGGCGCTGCGAAAGCTCGCCGGCACGCTCAACCGAACCGACACGATCTGCCTCTTCACGAACCAGCTGCGCGAGAAGATCGGCGTCATGTTCGGCAGCCCCGAGACGACTCCGGGCGGCCGTGCGCTCAAGTTCTACGCATCGATCAGGCTGGACATCAGGCGGATCGAGACGCTCAAGGACGGCGTCGAGGCGTTCGGCAACCGCGTGCGCGTGAAGGTGGTCAAGAACAAGGTCGCGCCGCCGTTCAAGCAGGCCGAGTTCGACATCATCTACGGCACCGGAATCTCGTGGGAGGGCTCCGTGCTCGACACCGCGATCGAGAAGAAGGTGGTGCAGAAGTCCGGCTCCCACTTCAGCTTCGAGGACGAGCGGCTGGGCCAGGGGCGCCAGAACGCGACGGCGTTCCTGCGTGAGCACCCGGACGTCTCGAACCAGATCCTCGAGCGCCTCCAGGCACTTGCCGGCCCCGACCAGGTCATCTCTGCGAGGTTGCTGGCTGCAACCGCGGCCGAGCAGGCCGACGGCAGACCCGCCCTCGAGGCCGTACCGACGCCGGAGGCAGAGGCGGAGGCCGAGGTCGAGACCGAGTCGGTCGAGGCGCCGAAAGAGGTCGCCTCGAAGGCCTAGATGGCGCGGGAGCCCGAGAGCGCCCTCGCTGTTGCGACGCGGGCGCTGGCCAGGCGCGACTTCTCGGAGCGCGGCCTGCGCGAGCGGCTGCGGCGTGCAGGGGTCACGTCGTCCGAGGCGGAGGAAGCGCTTGCGGCACTGCTGCGAGCAGGCCTCGTGAACGACGGCCGGTTCGCGCTCTCCCGCGCGCAGTCACTCGCCGAGCGCGGGAAAGGCGACGCTGCAATCCGCCACGACCTCGAGCAGCAGGGGCTGGCAGCGGACGAGATCGAGCCCGCGCTGGCCTCGCTCGAGTCGGAACGCGAGCGGGCAGAGCGGGTAATTGCGCGGCGCGGGAGCGGTCCCGCTACGGCCCGGCTGCTGGCGGGACGGGGCTTCGCCGAGGACGCAGTCGAGGCGGCCGTTGCGCCGGAGGTCTGAGCAACGCTAGGATACGCAGGCTTCATCTGACATTTTGCCTGCATCTAAACGTGTTTCCGAATCGGATCCAGACCTTGACACCAATCATCACCAGCGCGAAGGAGGCCAAACGGCAGCGGCGGTGAGCTGATCCGCCACGACAAGGCACGCGCGCCTTGTCGACCCCCGATTCGAGCGTGTCCCGATGCGAGCGGTGCTGGATGAGCACCGCGTTCCGGCGCGGACAACCGGTTCCCGGCCGGCCAAGAGCCCGGCCCGAGGTAGGGAGCGCGCATGGTCGTCGTCATCGGGATACTGATAGGCCTCGCAGTTGGAGCCGGCGTTGCCTTCCTTTCGCTCTACGCATTCGCCGGCTCACGCCTGGCCGCTGCGCGCCGCACCCGGCAGCTGCTCATCACCGAGGCGAAGCGGGAGGCCGATGCGCTTCGGCGTGAAGCTCAGATCGAAGCACGGGAGGAGTCGATCCGGCTTCGCGCCGAGATCGAGCAGGAGGTCGCGGGGCGTCGCACGGAGATGCTCGCGCTGGAGGAGCGCGTCGTCGCCAAGGAGGAGGACATCGACCGGAAGCTCACCGAGCTCACGCGGCGGGAACAGGGAGTCGCCGACCGGGAGGTGCACACGAAGCAGCTGCAAGAGGAGCTGAAGGAGGCGCGCGACTCCGAGCTGACCGAGCTCGAGCGCATCTCCGGGATGACCGTGAACGAGGCCAAGACGCACCTGCTCGGGCGTTCCGAGGAATTGATCCGCCACGAGCTCGCGCGACGGGTGCGCCAGGCAGAGGAGGAGGCGCGCGCCGAGGCAAAGCGCCGGGCGCGGAACCTCGTCGCCGACGCGCTCCAGCGCGTTGCCGCGAACCACGCCTCGGAGACGACTGTGTCGTTGATCGAGCTCCCGTCCGACGACATGAAAGGGCGGATCATTGGCCGCGAGGGCCGCAACATTCGCGCCCTCGAGCATCTGACCGGGGTCGACGTGATCATCGACGACACCCCGCAGGCAGTCGTCCTCTCTTCCTTCGACGGGATCCGGCGCGAGGTTGCCAAGCTGACCTTGACGAAGCTGATCGAGGACGGCCGCATCCATCCGGCTCGCATCGAGGAGATGTACTACCAGTCGAAGTCGGAGATCGAGGAGCACATCCGCCAGGCGGGAGAGCAGGCCGTCTTCGAGGCGAACTGCGGCGACTTCCACGAAGAGCTGGTGAAGATCCTGGGCAGGCTGCGCTTCCGCACGAGCTACGGCCAGAACGTGCTCAAGCACACGCTCGAGGTCGTCCACCTCGCCGGGATCATGGCCGCCGAGCTCGAAGCGAGCGTCAAGACGGCGCGCCGCGCAGCCCTGCTGCACGATCTCGGCAAGGCCCTGACGCACGAGGTGGAGGGCTCGCACGCGCTCCTCTCTGCCCAGTACGCCCGTAGGTACGGCGAGTCGCCAGCGGTCGTCCACGCGATCCAGGCACACCACTACGAGATCGAGCCGCAGACCGTCGAGGCCGTGCTCCTGATCGCAGCTGACGCGATCTCGGCGTCACGACCCGGGGCGCGCGGCGAGAGCCTCGAGCACTACATCAAGCGCCTCGAGGCCCTCGAGGAGGTCGCTTCGCGCCACGGCGGCGTCGAGAAGGTCTACGCCCTCCAGGCCGGCCGCGAGATCCGCGTCATCGTGCGGCCGAAGGAAATCGACGATGACGGCGCCGTGCTGCTGTCGCACGAGATCGCGCGCGAGATCGAGGACCAGCTCGAGTACCCGGGTCAGATCAAGGTGACCGTGATCCGGGAGTCTCGGGCGATCGAGATCGCGAAGTACGGACCCGTAGAATCCCGGCTGTGAGGCGCTACCACGTCACGACGTTCGGGTGCCAGATGAACGCCCACGACTCGGAGCGGATCAAGGGCATGCTCGAGGAGCTAGGGCTGGGGGAGGCCCCGGGGCAGGAAGAGGCGGACGTGCTCGTCTTCAACACCTGCACGATCCGCGAGAAGCCCGACCAGCGCTTCGCGGCTCACCTGGCGCAGGCGCGGGCGTTGAAGCAGCGCGACCCGGACAAGGTGATCGCCGTCGGGGGCTGCTACGCGGAGGCACAGCGGGACCGGCTCTTCACCCTCTACCCGTACGTGGACGTGGCCTTCGGGCCCGGCTCGATCCCGCATCTCGGGGAATGGCTCGGCGCGGGCGGCAACGGCGTGGCTCCGGGTGCCTTCGGCCTGGACGAGCGGAGCTTCGCCGGGCGCTTGCCCAGGCGGCGGGAGCGCGACTTCCAGGCGTGGGTGCAGATCTCGATGGGCTGCAACTCGAAGTGCTCGTACTGCATCGTCCCGGCCGTGCGCGGCCGCGAGCAGAGCCGGCGCCCGGGCGAGATCGTCGCCGAGGTGACGGGCCTCGCCCGCGACGGCGTGCGCGAGGTGACGCTGCTCGGCCAGAACGTCAACTCCTACGGGCGCGACGTGGGCAGCGACTTCGCGGAGCTCCTGCGCGCCTGCGACGGGGTCGAGGGCATCCGCCGCATCCGCTTCACCAGCCCGCACCCGAAGGATTTCCGCGCGCCGGTGATCGCGGCGATGGCCGAGTGCGAGGCGGTCTGCGAGCACGCGCACCTGCCGCTCCAGTCGGGCTCGACGCGCGTTCTGAAGGCGATGCGGCGCACGTACTCGCGGGAGCGCTACCTGCGGCTCGTGGAGGAGCTGCGAGCCGCGATCCCGGATCTGGCGCTCACCACCGACCTGATCGTCGGCTTCCCCGGCGAGACCGAGGAGGACTTCGAGGAAACGCTGACGGCGGTCGAGGAGGTCGGCTACGACGGTGCCTTCACGTTCGTCTACTCGCCGCGGCAGGGCACCGAGGCCGCGGCGATGCCCGATCAGGTGCCTGAGGAGATCCAGCGCGAGCGGATCGAACGCCTGGTCGATGCGGTCCAGCGCGTGGCCGCCGCCCGCAACCGCGAGCGCGTGGGCCGGATCGAGGAGGTGCTCGTCGAGGGGCCGAGCCGCACCGACCCCGCGATCCTGCGAGGACGGACACGGCGCAATACGACGGTCAACTTCACGGGCAGCGCAGCCGCCGGAGAGCTCGTCGACGTCCGGATCGAGGACGCGAGCTCGGCGACTCTCCGCGGCGCCCAGCTCGAGGCCGCTGCCGCCTGACGTCCTAGCGATCTTCGGGCCGACCGCGTCGGGCAAGAGCGCCGTCGCGGAGGAGCTGGCGCGCAGGATCCCGGCAGAGCTCGTCTCCGCGGATGCGATGCAGGTCTACCGCGGGCTGCCGCTGCTCACGAACCAGTCCGAGTTTCCGACCAGGCTCGTCGGGATCCTCGGCCTCGGCGAAGAAGGCTCCGTCGCGGACTACCAGCGCCTCGCGCACGCCGCGATCGACGAGATCCTCGCGAGCGGGCGCACCCCGATCGTCGTCGGCGGCACCGGTCTCTACCTGCGTGCCGCTCTGGCCGAGCTGGAGCTGCCGCCGCCACCGGCCGCCGGCGAGCGGGAGCGGCTGGAGCGCCTCTACGACCGGGTCGGCGGGGAGCAGGCCCACGCGCTCCTGGCTACGCGCGATCCCGCAGCCGCCGGGGTCGTGCACGCAAACGATCGTCGCCGCGTGGTGCGCGCGCTCGAGCTGGCCGAGGCGGGATCGAGCCTGCACCCAGGCGAAGATCGCCTCTGGAGCGACCACACGCGGTACTCGACGCTGATCGTGGGCCTCGAGCTTCCACGGGAAGAGCTCCTGCGCAGGATCGAGGTGCGCACGCGCCGGATGTTCGAGCTCGGCGTCGAGGAGGAGGTACGGCGGGCGCTCGCCGGCCCCGTCTCGGCCACGGCGCGGAGCATCTTCGGCCTCCGTGAGGTCGCGGAGCTCCCGCGGGAAGAGGCGATCGAGGCGCTGATCGTGCGCACGCGCCGCTACGCGGCCTACCAGCGCAAGTGGATGCGCCGGATCCCCGGGCTCGTGTCGGTGCGCGCCGACCGGCCTCCAGCGGAGGTCGCCGCCGAGATACTTGGTAGCCTCGCCGGCGCCGGATGAAGCTCTCGAAGTGGCACGGGCTCGGGAACGACTACCTGCTCGTGGAGCGGGACGAGCTCGCGGCTCCGCTTACCGCCGAGCAGGTGAAGCGCATCTGCGACTACCACTTCGGCGTCGGCTCGGACGGGATCCTCGAGGTGGTCTCGGCCGACGGCGACCGGGCCGAGATCGTGATCTGGAACCCCGACGGCTCGACGGCGGAGCTCTCCGGAAACGGCACGCGCATCGCAGCGCGCTGGCTGGCCAGGCGCAGCGGTGCGCAGGAGGTGCGAATCACCGTCGGCCCCCGCGAGGTGGCGGCCCGGATAGGCGACGGCGTGGAGGTCGAGCTGGACGTGGGCGCAGTCGAGGTGGGGGAGACCGAGACGATCTCGGTGGGCAGCGAGCAGGTCGAGCTGACCCCGGTCTCGGTCGGCAATCCTCATGCGGTCATCCGGCGCGAGCCGGAACGCGCCGAGCTGCTGCGCCTCGGGCCGCTCGTCGAGTCCCACGAGCGCTTTCCGGAGCGCACCAACGTCCAGCTGGTACGCGTGGACAATCCGAACGAGCTGACCGTTGGCGTCTGGGAGCGGGGCGCGGGGGAGACGCTTTCCTCCGGCACCAGCGCCGTCGCCGCCAGTGCAGCCGCGGTGGCCAACGGCTGGTGCGAGAGCCCGGTGACCGTGCATCTCGCCGGCGGCGACCTCCTGGTCGAGCTCGCCGGCGGCGAGGCGCGCCTGACCGGGCCGGCCGAGGAGATCTGCCTCGTCGAGCTCGCCGAGGAGTTCGGTCTATGAGGTTCGCGAAACGCCTCGACGCGGTTCCGCCGTACCTCTTCGCCGAGCTCGAGCGCAAGCTCGCGGAGAAGCGGCGCGAGGGCGTCGACGTGATCAGCCTCGGGATCGGCGACCCCGATCTGCCGACGCCGCAGCCGGTCGTGGACGCGCTGATCGCAGGAGCGCGCGACGCGGCGACCCACCAGTACCCGACCAACCACGGCTCGGAGGAGCTTCGCGAGGCGGCCGCCGGCTTCTACCGCGACCGCTTCGGCGTCGAGCTGGACCCGAGCGCTGAGGTTGTGCCTGCGCTCGGCGGCAAGGAGGCGGTCGGGCACATCGCGCTGGCCCTGCTCGACCCGGGCGACGTCTCGCTCTCCCCGGATCCGGGCTACCCGCCCTACACCTCCGGGCCGCTCTTCGCCGGCGCCGAGCTCCACTACCTCCCGCTCGAGGAGGCGAACGGGTTCCTTCCGGACCTCGAAGCGATCCCGGACGAGATCGCCGGCCGCGCCAACCTGCTCTACCTCAACTACCCGAACAATCCGACAGGCGCGGTCGTGCAGCCCGGGTACTTCGAGCGCGCCGTCGAGTTTGCGCGCGCGCAACGACCTCGTCGTCGTCCACGACAACGCCTACTCGGAGATCTGCTTCGACGGCTACCGCGCGCCGAGCTTCCTCGAGACCCCCGGAGCGAAGGAGGTGGGCGTCGAGATCTTCTCGATCTCGAAGGGCTGGAACATGACCGGCTGGCGCTCAGGCCTCGTCGCGGGGAACGCGGAGGTGGTCGAGCGCTACCGGCAGCTCAAGACGAACCTCGACTCGGGCATGTTCGAGGCGGTGCAGCGCGCGACGATCGCCGCGCTGACCGAGGCGCGCGACTTCCCGCGTGAGATGTCGGAGGTCTACCGGCGGCGGCGGGATCTCGTCGCCGAGGGCCTCGCTGCGATCGGGCTCGAGGTCAGGCCGCCCAAGGCGACGCCGTATTTCTGGGTGCGGGTTCCCGAAGGCCACACCTCCGAGTCCTTCACCGAGCTCGTGCTCGAGCAGGCCGGCGTGCTCGTCTCGCCGGGGCCTGCTTACGGCCCGAGCGGCGAGGGCTTCTTCCGGATCTCCGTCACCGTGCCCGACGATCGCCTCGAAGAGGCCGTGCGGCGGATCGAATCCTCGCTCCGTAGCGGCATAATCACAGGGTGACGAACCGCCAGCCCGACCCGGCTCCGGGTGCAGAGCCCGAGCGCGGGTTCGTCCTCGCCGCACCGCCGAAAGGATCGGACGTGGGTGCCGAGCTGGCCGAGCTACGCGAGCTCGCACGCACGGCCGGGGTCGAGCCCGTGGCCGAGCTCGTTCAGCAGCGGGGGCGGCCGGATCCCCGCACCTACATCGGCAAAGGGAAGCTGACGGAGCTGAAGGAGGCGTTCCCTCAGTCGGGCGCCGAGTCGCTGATCGTGGACGACGAGCTCTCGCCGACCCAGCAGCGCCAGCTCGAGGACGCTCTGCAGGCGCGCGTGGTCGACCGCACGCAGCTGATCCTCGACATCTTCGCCCAACACGCCGTCAGCGCCGAGGGCAAGCTCCAGGTCGAGCTGGCGCAGCTCGAGTACAACCTCCCGCGCATGCGCGGGCTCTGGCAGCACCTCGAGCGCCTGGGCGGCGGCCTCGGCACGCGCGGCCCCGGTGAGAGCCAGCTCGAGACCGACCGCCGCCTCGCCCGCCGCCGGGTGACGCTCCTGCGCCAGCGGTTGCGCACGCTCGCGAAGCAGCGCTCGACGCGCCGCAAGTCGCGGCGCCGCTCCGAGACGCCCACGATCGCGCTGGCCGGCTACACGAACGTCGGCAAGTCGACGCTCCTGAACGCGCTCACCGACGCCGGCGTGTCCGTAAACGACCGGCTGTTCGAGACCCTCGACCCGACCACGCGCGGCTTCGAGGAGGAGGGTCGGCGTTACCTCGTGACCGACACCGTCGGGTTCATCCGCCGGCTGCCCCACCAACTGGTCGAGGGCTTCGCGGCCACGCTCGAGGAGACGCTCGTGGCCGACCTGATTCTGCACGTCGCCGACGCTTCGGTCTCGGACTCCGAGCTCGACGAGATGCTCGGCGCGGTTGACGCCGTCCTCGCCGAGATCGGGGCGACCGAGCTGCCGATCGAGCTCGTCATGAACAAGATCGACGAGGCCGACCCGCTGCAGCGGAAACGTCTCAGCAACCGCTTTCCCGACGCGGTCCAGGTCTCCGCGCGCACCGGCGAGGGCCTGGACGACCTGAGGCACCGCATCGCCGAGCGGTTCGGCGAGCGCTTCGAGCCCGTGCGGCTGCTGATCCCATACGACGAGGGCGGAAAGCTCGCCGAGCTGTACGCGCTGGGCGCGCCGGTCGACGAGCGCGCCGACCGGCCGGATGGCGTCTTCGTGCGCGCCCGTCTCCCGCGCCGCGAGATACGGCGGTTCGCGCCGTACCTCATCGTCGAGGAGCCGGAGAGCGAGAGCGAGACGCCCGCGCGGTCGAGCGCATGATCGAGCTGCCGATTCGCCGGCTGCGCGAGGACGCGGTCCTGCCCGAGCGTGCCTACGCGGGCGACGCCGGCCTCGACCTCGCCGCCTGCGAGCGGCACGAGCTCGGACCGGGGGAGCGGGCCAGCGTGGGCACCGGCCTGGCCGTCGCGATCCCGGAGGGCTACGCGGGGTTCGTCCAACCGCGTTCCGGCCTTGCGGCCAGGCACGGGATCACGATTGTCAACACGCCGGGCCTGGTGGACTCCGGCTATCGAGGCGAGCTTCGCGTCATCCTGCTCAACACGGACGCGCGCGAGCCGTTCGTGATCGAGCCGGGGATGCGGATCGCCCAACTGGTCGTGCTCCCGGTGCCGGAGCTCGAGCTCGCCGAGGTCGAGGAGCTCCCCGACAGCGAGCGCGGCGTGCGCGGCTTCGGATCTTCGAGCCGCAGCGGTGGGGCGTGATGGAGCCTCGCATACGGGTCTCGGCGATCCTGCGCTGGCAGGCCAGCCTGCTCCTCTGCCGCCACGAGAAGCGGGGGCGTGAGTACTGGCTTCTGCCGGGCGGCGGCGTCAACTCGGGCGAGAGCCTCGTCGATGCGCTCCAGCGCGAACTGCTCGAGGAGGTCGGCATCGAGGACGAGATTCCCGTCGAGGGCCCGGTGGCGATCGCCGACTCGATCGCGCCGGTGCGCAGCTTCGCCGCGAAGCATGTCGTCCACATCATCTTCTCGGGCGACCTGACCGGCCGGTCGCTCGAGACGGTCACCTCGCAGGATGCCGCCGTGCGCGGGCACCGGCTGTTCGGTCCCGACGAGCTCGACGAGGTCGTGCTGCACCCGCCGATCCAGCGGTTCCTCCAGCGCTGGACGCCGGGAGACCCAGCGGTCTACCTCGGCGCCCTCTGGGTTCCCTAAAAGCGGCCGCCGCGAGACCGGGCGCGGCTGGCGGACACCTCGTGCGCCTCGGCCTCGAGCTCGTCCTCGAGCGGGTCCAGCTGCGGCGGATCGCCGTTGCGATGGGCGAGCGCCTGCGCGAGGAGCCAGTCGGCCAGCCACGGGTTGCGGGGCAGGAGCGGGCCGTGGAGGTACGTGCCGATCACCCGCCCGGCCCGGCACCCCTCGTAGCCGCTCGTGCCGTCGTTGCCGAACCCGGCGAGCACCCGGCCGAGCGGCACGGCGCCCTCGTCGAGGTACGTCCGGCCGGCATGGTTCTCGAAGCCCGCCAGCGACCGCGGTTGCCCTGGCTGGAGCTCGCACTCGAGCAGCACGTCCCCGATCATGCGGCGCTCCCCCGCAACGGTGTGGAGAGGCAGGAGGCCCGCACCCGGCAGTTCGTCGCCGCTCTGGTCGCGGTAGGAGCGCCCGAAGAGCTGGTATCCGCCGCAAACGGCCAAAGCCGCAGCCCCGCCCGCAACGGCCGCCTTCAGCGCGTCGCCCATTGCGGCCAGAGCAGGCGCGATCAGCTCCTGTTCCCGGTCCTGGCCGCCTCCGATGTAGTAGAGGTCGTGCTCGCCCGCCTGCAGCTCGTCCCCGGGCTCCAGCGCCCGCACCTCGAGCTCGTGCCCGCGCCAGGCGGCGCGGCGCTCCAATACGGCGATGTTGCCGCGGTCGGCGTAGATGTTGAGGTAGTCCGGGAAGAGGTGGCCGACGACGATCTTCATGCCGCGGCCTCCCAGTAGGGCTTGACGAAGCCGCGTCGCGCCACGAGGTCGCGCAGGCCCAGCATCGCCGTGTAGGTGGGGAGAGCAACGAGCTCGGCGCCCGGCGGGGTCAGCTCGAGGCCCCGGTCGAGCGCCTCTTCGAGCGACGGCACCACCTCGATCGCTTCCGCCGGCAGGCCGGCGTACTTGAAGCGCAGCGCGAGCTCCGCCGCCCGCTCACCGCTTGCGATCAGCCGCTCCAGCCCGCCCAGGAGGGGCTCGAAGTCCACATCCCAGATCCAGGAGACGTCGCGCCCGTCGGCGATCTCGTCGTTCAGGGCCACGAGCAAGAGCCGGGGCGGCGTCCCGGTCAGGAGCGTCCGGACGACCTCGTTCGCTCCCGCCGGATTCTTGATCAGCAGCACGAGCAGCGAGCGCTCGCCGATCGCGATGCGCTCGAAGCGGCCGAACGCCGCAGAAAAGCCCTGCAAACCGGCATGAACCTCCGTCCAGAGAGGCGCCGAGCGCGCGGGCCAGCGCAGCCGCCGCGAGCGCGTTGTAGACGTTGTAGAGGCCGGGCACGCCGAGCTCGACGCGGCTCGTGCCCTCGGGCGTGACAAGGTCGAACGAGACGCTGTCGAGGCCGTGCAGCTCGATCTCGCGCGCGCGCACGTGAAGAAGAGGGCGTGCGTGGCCGCAAGCCGGGCAGCGGTAATCCCCGAGGTGGCCGATGTATGCCGCCGCGTAGACGTAGGGCGTGCCACAGCGGACGCACCATTTCGAGTCCGCGGCGTGCTGGAGCTCCGCCGAGGCGTGCCGCGGGTCGTCGAGCCCGAAGACCGTGCATCCGGGCCGTTCGGACGCGAGGTCGCCGACCTGCGGGTCGTCCCCGTTGACGACCAGCGCGGCTTCGGCCGGCAGCTCCTGCACCGTGGCCCGCCAGCGCTCAGCCAGCGAGCTCGAGCTCGCCGTAGCGGTCGAGCTGGTCGCGAAACAGGTTTCCGAGCGAGACCGCGCGAGGCTGCAACCGCCGGGCGACCTCGGGCAGCGCCGCCTCGTCCACCTCGAAGAGCCCGAGCTCCGCCTCCCGTGCGGCCAGCAGGGCGGATGCGACTCCCGAGACCAGGTTGGCCCCCGAGCGGTTGTGCGCCAGACGCACCGAGGGCTCCAGGATGCGCGCAACCATCGCCGCCGTCGTGGTCTTGCCGTTCGTCGCCGAGATGAGCGCCGACCCGCGCGGCAGGCGCGCCGCGAGCCGGTCGACGGCGCCTGGATCCAGCTTCCAGAGGAGCTTTCCGGGCACGGTCGTGCCGCCGCCGGCCCCGACCACACGGGAGAGCCCGGCCGCCGCGCGTGCGAGCAGGATCTCGGCGGAGAGCGGCAGGAACGGGCTCACGCGCAGCACGCTACCTCGCGCGGTCCAGCCACTCACCCGTTAGAGGGAACTTTTCCGGGGCTCACCCGCCCGGGGGATGTAGCAGGGCATCCGCGCCCCCTACGTTGCGCCAGGTTTTGCAACGGCAGGCAGGCGTCTCCGTTGCGGTCAGTCAGATATGCGGCCCGCGCGAAGGTGGCGCGGAAAGGAGAGCGGAAGGTGAGCATGAACGGTGGCAATCGTGGAGAGACGCGGTCGAGCGCGCTGTGGGGCACGGGCAACCGTGGCGGCGAGTCTCGATCGAATGCTCTCTGGGGCAAGGGCGGACGAGGTGCGCTCACCGCGCTTGCGGCGATGCTCGCCATCAGCGTTCCGCTCGCAGCGAGCTCTCCCGGAGGCAAGGGCAAGCTGAACCTCAAGCACACCTACATCGCTCCGGTTCTGGCGAAGCGGGCGAAGAGCAACCCGAACTCCCCGGTCTCGATCATCGTCCAGAGCGATACAAGCTTCGATTCCAGCAAGCGCCAGGTCGAGCAGCTCCTGAAGAAGGCCGGCGTCTCGCCGAGCAGGGAGCTCGAGCTCGTCGGAGGTCTGGCCGTCACGATGCCCGCGAAGTGGCTGGACAAGGTCGAGGAGCATCGATGGCCTCACGGTCACTCCCGACGCACCGGTGCATGTCAGCGGGTACAGCTCGAATCAGCTGTGGCCGTATGAGTCCGGCGTCTCGAGGGGCTGGAGCGGTCCGGACGCGCCTCTGCCGGGCACCGCGCCCACGATCGCGGTCGTGGACTCGGGCATCCAGGCAAACCGCCCGGACTTCGGTAACCGCGTCCTCGCGAACGTGAACTTCAGCACGCTGCCGGAGAACTCGGCCGGCGACGGGCGCGGCCACGGCACCTTTGTGGCCGGGATCGCCGCGGGCGGGGCGGACGGCTACACCGGCGCGACGCCCCAGGCGAATCTCCTCTCGCTCGACGTCATGGACGACCATGGCGTTGCGCGCACGAGCGACGTGATCGCGGCGTGCCAGTGGATCCTGGCGAACAAGGCCAAGTACAACATCCGAATCGCCAATCTCTCGCTCCACTCGGCGACGAAGAGCAACTTCTTCCGCGATCCGCTCGACCGGGCAGTCGAAAAGCTCTGGTTCGGCGGCGTGGTCGTGGTCGCGGCGGCCGGCAACTACGGCTCAGCGGCCGGCCCGAGCGGCGTTCCGTACGCCCCGGGCAACGATCCCTTCGTGATCACCGTCGGCGCGGTGGACATCGGCGGAACGAAGAGTCGCAACGACGACTCGCAGGCACCGTGGTCGGCCTACGGCCGGACGCTCGACGGCTTCATGAAGCCGGATCTGGCGGCGCCCGGACGCTACATGGTCGGCCCCGTTCCGATGGGCTCCTCGCTCTCGATCGAGCGCGCGGACAAGATCGTCACGCCCGGCTACATCCAGCTCTCGGGCACCTCGTTCGCGGCCCCGGTCGTGGCCGGAGCGGCCGCTCAGATCCTGGCCAAGCACCCGGAGTTCACTCCTGACCAGGTGAAGGGTGCGCTCATGGTGGCGACGAAGCCCCTGGACGATGCTCCGGTCGGCTCTATCGGCGTGGGCGAGCTCCAGATGGGCAGGTCAGCGCTGGTCCTGCGCCCACCGAACCCGAACAAGGCGCTCTACCAGTTCGTCAAGCCGGATCCGACCGGCGGCGCCCTGCCCGCGTTCGACGCCGTCAGCTGGCTCGACACTGCCAAGGCAAACGTCTCCTGGGACTCTGTTTCCTGGGCGGACGTCTCCTGGACCGACGCCTCGTGGAACGTCGTCTCCTGGGCCGACGTCTCCTGGGAGTCGGTCTCATGGGCCGACGTCTCCTGGGCGGACGTTTCCTGGGCCGATGTGTCCTGGAACGATTCCTCCTACGAGGACGCGGCAGAGGGCGACACCAGCGGGGACGCGAACGGCTACGAGCTGACCCCGGAGCAGGCGGCCGAGATCATGGCCGACCCGGAGCTCGCGCCCTCCGAGGCGACGTTGCCGGCAGCCATCGCCGGCGCGCTCGACCAAGCCACAAGTTCACCGACGGACGGGACGGTTCCAGCGCTTCCCTAGAGCGGCCCTGGGAGCCGATACGTAGCAGCCGAAGGGCCGGGAGGAAGTTCCCGGCCCTTCACTCTTTCGGGTGATATTCGAGGCGTACCTCGAAAAGGGGATGTGACCCCTCCGCGCGCCGCGTAGCTTCCGTCTGTGGTGATCCATTCGGCGCGCCTCGCCACGGGGTGACTTCTGTTCTGGCGGCCCCGCATGCGCTGCGGGAGATAGGAGACGGAAAACAGGCGATGACGGGCTTTCAGCTCAGCCTGATGCGAGGGGGGGAGAGGACAGCTTGAGCGCGGTCCCGAGCCCGATTCTCCAGGACGTCGAGGCCTCTGCAGGCGAAGGGGCTCCGAAGCTCGCCACGAAGGCAGCTGCGTACTTCGTCGTGGTCGCGCTCGCAACGGCCTTGGCGGTTGTGCCGCTCCTCTCGCACCTCAGCCCGCAGACTCCCGGCTGGACGACTTTCGTCATCCTCGGCTTGATCGCGGCGGTGGCGCAGCTCTTCGTCGTGCGCACGCCTCGCAACCAGTCGTACCACACGACGATCGTGTTCCTGATCCCGGCGGCGATGCTGCTTCCGCCCGAGCTCGTCGCGTTCATGGGCCTGATCCAGCACATTCCGGAGTGGCTGAAGAACCGGAGTGCCTGGTACATCCAGATCTTCAACATCTGCAACTGGACGCTGTCGATGCTGGCGGCGTATGCGGCCTTCCACGCCGTCCTCAAGATCGATTCCGGCAGCGATGTGCAGTACGCCATCGCGGGGATCGCGGCTGCCGCCTCGATGGTCGCCGTCAACCACGTGCTCATGGCGCCGATGCTCCATCTAGCCCGCGGCCACTCGATCCGCGAGTCCGGGCTGTTCTCGTTCCCGAGCCTCTCCACCGACCTCGTGCTCGCGATGCTCGGTGTGGCGATGGCCTTCTTCTGGGTCATCAACCCATGGCTGATCCCGTTCGCCGTCGCGCCGCTTCTGCTGATCCACCGCTCGCTCTCGGTGCCGCAGCTCCAGGAGGAGGCGCGCGTCGATGCCAAGACGGGCCTCTTCAACGCACGTCACTTCGCCGTAGCGCTGAACGAGGAGCTTGTCCGGGCGGAGCGGTTCGAGCGCCCTCTCTCGCTGGTCATGGCCGACCTCGATCTTCTGCGCGACATCAACAACACGTACGGCCACCTCGCGGGCGACGCGGTTCTGCAAGGGATCGCGGAGGTCTTCCGGGCGCAACTACGCCATTACGACGTGCCCGCCAGGTTCGGCGGCGAGGAGTTCGCGATTCTGCTGCCGGAGACGCCGCCCGAACAGGCCTTCGAGATCGCCGAGCGGATCCGGCGCGCGGTTGCCGCGAGCTCGTTCGACGTCGAGACCTCGAGCGAGCCGATCCGGGCGACCATCTCGATCGGCGTTGCCGGCTTCCCGCGCGACGGCGCGGACGCCAATGAGCTGATTCATCAGGCCGACCTCGCGGTCTACCGCGCAAAGCTCCAGGGGCGCAACCGCGTCCTCGACGCGAGCTCGGAGCCCTTGCTCCTGCCCGAGAAGCGGCAGGGACGACTCGTGGCGGTGCCGGAGGACGGCGAGCACGTCGTCCCGCTCCCGCCCGCGGTCGACGCCGGGCCGGCCCGCGAGCGCCGTCATCCACGCCCGCATGCCATGCACGGGCCGCGCTTCCTCTCGCTCTCGCGACGGCTCGCCGCCTTCGTGGGCGTGGTCGGTGCGATCGGGGTCACCGCGGGCATCTTGGGCGCAATCTTCGGCCACAGCACGGACTGGATCGGGCTCGTGGCTCTGATCGCACTCGTGGGCGCGGGACAGGCTCTCGCGATCGAGGTCGACGATGGCTCGATCTCCGTCAGCGCGGTCGGCGCAATTGCCGGCGCCGCGCTCTTCGGCCCGCGTGCGGCGCTGGCCCTCGCGGTCACGACCGCTGCGGTGGAGTGGAGCGCAAGGCGCTCGCCGTTCCATTACGTGCTCTTCAACGTGGGCACGCTCTCACTCGCTTCCCTGGCGGCCGCGGGAGTGTTCACCGCCGGCTTCACCGGCGAGCTCTCAGAGTTCATCTACGTCATCGCCGGGATCGCCGCGGGTGGGGCGTACTTCGCCGTCAACATGGGCCTCATCAGCCTCGCGGTCGCGGTCGAGGGTCACGAGCGCTGGTGGGCTGTCTTCAAGGAGCGTTTCGCCTGGCTCGCCACGCATTACCTCGTCTACGGATTCATCGGCGGGGTCATCTGGGTCGGGCACGGCGCCGCAGGCCTCTGGGCCCTCGCAGTCTTTGCGGTGCCGCTGCTCCTCATGCGCAAGACGCAGGAGGCCTATCTGCGGCACACGCAGCGGAGCGCCCAGAAGCTCCGGCAGGCGGCCGAGACGATCCAGACGCAGAACGTTTCCCTCGAGCACGCCAACAAGCTCCTCAGGGAGCGCTCCACGGCCGCCATGGAGAGCCTCTCGGCGACCGTGGACGCCCGGGACGCCTATACCGCCGGTCATTCGCGGCGGGTGCAGCAGCTCGCTCTCGCGATCGGTCGCGAGCTCGGGCTCTCACAGGCCGAGCTCGACCTCCTGGGCCACGCGGCGCTCTTCCATGACATCGGCAAGCTGGCGATCCCCGATGCGATCCTCTTGAAGCCGGCGAGCTTGACCGAGGAGGAGTGGGAGCTGATGCAACGCCACGCCGACGAGGGCGCGCGCATCATCGACCGCCTTGGCTTCCTGAACGACGCCGTCCCGGCGATCCGCCACCACCACGAGCGCTTCGACGGCACCGGCTACCCGGATCGGCTCAAGGGGGAGGAGATCCCGCTCGGCGCCCGGATCATCCATGTCGCAGACGCACTCGACTCGATGCTCACCACGCGCATCTACCGCGCCGCTCGGCCCGCCTCGGAGGCGCTCGACGAGCTCCGTCAGGCGGCCGGCTCCCAGTTCTGCCCGCGCTGCGTGGCGGCCCTGGAGCGGATCCTGCCGCTCGAGGGCTTGGACGACGGCGACGCGCGCCCCCGTGTACTAGTCGCTTCGTAGCACGCCTCGACTAGCAAAAACGCGCAAACGCTAGCCTGCAAGCTTGCATCTCGGCGCAGTTGCTCTATCCTATTTTCAGATCACGATGACTCGCCGGCCCCAGTACCGAGCGCTCGCGGGCATCGACCGGAAGGCGCTCGAGGCCTTCCAGGCCGGCATCCGCAAGCGCTACTCGGACGAGCAGATCCTCGCCGAGCTGACCGCCTCCGCCGAACGGCTGAGGCGCTCACCGACCATGCGCGAGTTCGCGGCCGATCCCGAGACGAGCGTCCATCCGCAGACGGTGATCGAGCATTTCGGCAGTTGGAACGAGGCCAAGCGGAAGGCGGGGCTGGTTCCCCGCCGCTTTGCGACACGCGAGGAGCTGCTCGACCTGTTGCGTGAGCTGGGCGCGGAGCTCGGGCGCATCCCGACCGCACGCGACATCGAGGAGCACCGCGGCCGCATGCCGTCGAAGTCCCTCTACTGGCACACCTTCGGCTCGCTGGCGAGTGCGCTCCGCGAGGCTGGCTTCGACGTGCCGGTGGGGGAGGAGAAGCTCGAACGGGCGCTGGAGCAAGGCGGTGAGCTGGCCCGCAAGCTGGGCCGCCTGCCGAAGTTCGCGGACTGGGCCGATGCGCGGCGCGAGAACGAGGCGATGCTCACCGAGTGGCAGATCTATCGCATGTTCGAGGGCCGCAAGGGCGCCTGGTCGACCTTCCAGTACCTGATCCGCGAGCGCCTGGCCGCGTCCGGAACGGACGTAGCCGCCGACGGCAGCATCGACTAACCGTAAACCTAGAGCGCTGCGAGAGCCGCGAGGCGCTGGAGGCAGAACGCGCCCTCCTGCGGGGCCCGAACTGAGGGAAGCGAGCGCTCCTCGAAATCGCGGTCCGGCTTGAAGCGCTTGCGCTCGAGCACGCTTCCCTCGGCGGCTACGACGAGCGTGCCCTCCGCGAGCTCCCGCTTGCGCAGCTTCAACTGGAGGAAGCGCTCGACCACCTCGAGAGCTGCCTTGGTCGAGGCGAAGAACGTCTCCTCGCGGCCCGTCCCGACCCAGAGCGGGCGGCCGACGCCGCGCGCGAGAAAGATCGTTCCCGGACGGCGCTCGTCCAGCCAGGCCGTCGCCATCGAGCCCCGCAGCTCACCCAGAGCCTCGGCGGCGCCTCCGGACAACTCTGCGAGAGCGAAGATCGCCTCGGAGTCGACGGTCATCTGCGGCTCGGCTCGGTCGAAGCCGTGTGAGGCCATCAACTCGTCGTCGTTGAAGATGATCCCGTTGTGGACGCCCACGACGGCGCCGTGCCGGATCGGATGGTTGTTGGCCTCGATGCGCGGATGGCCCTTCGTGTAGTCCCGCACGTGGACGAGCACTTCGTTGACGCTCTCCGGCAGCACCACCTGCTCGAGCAGGGCGCTGGCGCCGGAGCGCTGCTTGTGGATCGCGACCCGGCCGCCGGGCGCCACGTACGCGTAGCCGACCGCGTCGGCGCCGCGTTCGGCGATTCCGGCGAGTAGCGCCTGCGCCGCGAGCGTTCGCTCGACGTCACTGGACGCGCTCAGGCTGTATCCGGCGATTCCACACATCTCAGAAGACCCCTTGAATGAAATAGGCAACCATGTGTTCGGCCGCCACTGAGTCTGACGACGGGCTCGGCTGAGAGTTAGTCATTCTCAGCGTCTCGGTTCGCCACGGAGATGCGAGATCCCTCGTGCGGGTACAAACCTCCCTCAAGAGGGGGAGGCGGCTAACCGATACAGCCTGCGTGATGGAGCAGCGGCCGCTCCCAGAGGCCCTCCCCGAGACCGAAGCCATTGAGCCTCGGCTCGAGGTAGTTCCTGCTGAGCCTCTCGACGCCGTCGAGGAGGTCGAGGAAGTCGAGGTCACCGAGCCTCAGACCGCCGACCCACTCAAGCTCTACGTCCGCCAGATCGGCGACGGCCCTCTCTTGACCCACGCCCAGGAGCGCGAGCTCGCCCGGCTCAAGGACGAGGGCGACGAGAACGCCAAGCGCAAGCTGATCGAGTCGAACCTCAGGCTCGTGATGTCGATCACGCGCAACTACACGAAGGCCGGCGTTCCGCTGCTCGACCTGATCCAGGAGGGCAACCTCGGGCTGATCCGAGCGGTGGAGAAGTTCGACTACACGCTCGGCTTCAAGCTTTCGACCTACGCGACCTGGTGGATTCGCCAGGCGATCACGCGTGCGCTGGCCGACCAGGGCCGGACGATTCGCCTACCCGTCCACGTGGCGGAGCAGGTCCGGCGCGTCATGCGCTCGCGGCGCATCCTGGCCCAGAAGCTCAACCGTGAGCCTTTGCTGCCGGAGATCGCCAAGGAGAGCGGTTTCCCGATCGAGCGTGTGAAGACGCTGCTCGAGCTGGTGGAGGACCCGGTCAGCCTCGAGACGCCGGTCGGCGACGGCGAGAGCCTCTACGGCGACCTGATCGAGGACACCAAGACCGATCGTCCCGACACCGTCACCGCCAACAACCTTCGCTCGGCCGAGCTCGGGCACGCCCTTCAACGCCTCGCGCCTCGCATGCGACACGTCCTCACGCGTCGGTTCGGCCTCGATGGGGAGCCTCCGCAGACACTCGAAGAGGTCGGTTCCGATCTCGGGATCACCCGCGAGCGCGTTCGACAGCTCGAATCGCGCGCCCTGCGCGAGCTTCGCTCGGTCGCTCCCGCGCTCCAGCTGTACCTGCGCGCGGAGTAGTTAGCCTGAGGGCGTGCTTGAGCCCTATTTCGTCGATTGCCACTCGCATGTCGTTCCTTCTGGTGACGACGGGGCCGTCTCGATCGAAGAAGGGCTGGAGCTCTGCGAACTGGCCGCCGAGGCCGGGACGGCGATTCTCTTCGGCACGCCGCACGTCTGGCCGCACTTCACGCTGACCGTGGAGCGTGAGCTGGAGGTTCGGCGCGCTTTCGAGCGTCTTCGCCGGCGAGCACCGCTCGAGCTGCGACTCGGCTTCGAGCTGACCCCGGCGCCGCCGCTCCTGAGCGAGGACCCGTCCCGCTACGTGCTCGAAGGAACGAGGCACGTGTTGATGGAGGTGCCGTTCGTCGGGCCTGCCGACGGGCTGCTTGCGCTCGCCCAGCACGTGGAGGACGCAGGCCTCGTGCCGCTGATCGCCCATCCGGAGCGCACCGAATCCGTTCGCGAGCGGCCCGAGCTCGCGCACGAGCTCGCTGAGCGCTGGCCGCTGCAGCTCAACGCTACGAGCATCCTGGGGCGGCACGGCCCCGAAGCGGAGGAGCTCGCCTGGGCGCTGATCGAGGCCGGCGACGCCGCCGTGGTCGCGTCGGACGGTCACCGGCTCGCGCGGCCGGCGCGAATCGACGACGCCTACGAGCTCGTCAGGGCCAGAGTGGGGGAGGACGCAGCGCTGCCGCTCTTCAACGGCTCGGCGCTAGGAATCAGTGCGCGACAGACTCCATCTCGCGCAGTCGCGCGAGACGCTTGAGCGCTTCGGTCTCGATCTGACGCACGCGCTCCCGGGTCAGCCCGAGGCGGCGCCCGATGTCCTCGAGCGTCTTCGGATCGGCGTCGTCGAGGCCGTAGCGCAGGACTAGGACCTGCCGCTCGCGGTCAGCCAGGGCCGCCAGCGCCTCTCCAAGTGCCTGGCAGCGCAGCGAGACCTCGACCTCTTCGTCCGGAAGTGGCCCGTCGCCGGCGACGAAATCGCCGAAGACCGCGTCCTCGGTCTCGCCGACGGGTTGATCGAGGCTCGTCGACGCTCGGGCTGCGGCCTTGACCTCGTGCGCCTGGGCGATCGGCAGGTTCGCCTCCTCGGCGATCTCCTCGAGCGAGGGCTCGCGGCCGAGCTGCGTCCAGAGCGTGCGCTCGGCGCGATTCAGCTTCTGCATGCGCTCGACGATGTGAACCGGCATCCGGATGGTGCGCGCCTTGTCGGCCAGCGCGCGGGCCACGGCCTGGCGGATCCACCACGTGGCGTAGGTCGAGAACTTGTAGCCGCGGCGCCAGTCGAACTTCTCGACGGCGCGGATCAGGCCCAGCGTCCCTTCCTGGATCAGGTCGAGGAACGGGAGGCCCTGGTTGCGGTAGTTCTTGGCGATCGAGACGACCAGGCGCAGGTTGGACTGGATCATCGTCTGCTTGGCCTGGCGCTCGCCGCGCTCGATGCGCTTTGCGAGCTCGACCTCCTGCGCCGCGGTCAGCAGCGGGTGTCGGCCGGCGTCGCGGAGGAAGAGCTGCAACGCGTCGGTCGTCGTCTCCTGGACGATCGGCTGAGGCGTGGGCGGCGGAGGCGGCGGCTGCTGAGGCTGCTCCTGCTCGTGCTCCAGGACCTCGATGCCGCGCTGCTCGAGCTCACGGTAGACCGCATCGGTCTCGAGCGGGTCGAGCCGCAGGGGCTCGAGCACCTCTACGAGGTCTGCGTACCTCAGCGACCCTGTTTGCTCAGCCGATTCGAACAGCTCGTGCAACTCGGGGGTCGCCAGGACGTTCTCAATCTCAACCGCCGTCATCCTGACTAGGACAGTCCTGCCACTAACAGGCGCCTTCGAAACCCCCTCCTGAGCGAGAAGTGTGCCGCAGCGACCACCTTAGCCTCACGCAGGCCCGTGCGCCAGCAGATGCGTCAAAGGTCGAATGCACGATAACGGGTGGAAGCGTGCGCAAGGGGGCGCCGCTGGAGGGCCAGCCACCGCCCCAAACAGCGGCTGCGAAAGGCTCCCGAGCTCGGTGACGCAGCGCCCTCCCAACATGGAGGCTATGAAAGAGCAGCACGGCCCAGGAACAGGTCGAGACAAACCGAGCCAGAGCGATTGGCGCAAGGAGCTCACTCCTTTCCCTGACCTAGAGAAACCCGTCCGTGGCGCCGGAAGGCGCGGGCAGACGGAGCGAGCGACTACCAGGTGGTTGGTCCGCGTGGTAAAGCACGACCAGGGCACGCTCGAGCTCCGGGCCGACGATCCAAACGTCGAGACTCATCCAGACGGCAGAACCGTTGGCGCACTGCACTCCGTTCGTGGGGGCAGCGCGCCTCCGAACCGCCGTCTCGATCTTTCTTCCGGCAGTGGAGGGACAGCAGGCGCTACGCAACGCGCTAAACAAGTCCGATTGATCCGCACACTGGGCTGGGCCAGCGTTTGGGAATGTCACCCGAGGTCATGCCGGGGCGAGCATTGCGCCCGCGCCTATAGGCGGCGGCCTTGCGCTTTATCGGGCGCGCCCCGAGGATTCGGTGATGGCCGGGATGCTGTACGACAACAAGGCAGCCGCGCAGCTCGAGCAGGCGTACGCGACGACCGACATGATCGTTCAGCGCGAAGAGTTGCGACGGTCGCTTCGAGCATCAGCCGGCGAATCGATCCTGGACCTCGGTTCGGGCCCCGGGTTCCTCGCCTGTGAGCTCGCACAGGAGGTCGGTGCAACCGGCCGGATCGTCGCGGTGGACATCAGCTCTGACATGAACTCGATCGCCTCAAAGCGGATCGCGGCCGCCGGACTCGGCGACCGGGTCGACATCTTGGAGGGCGACGCGACCGCGCTTGCGTTTGCAGACGCCGTCTTCGAGGCCGCTGTCTCGACGCAGGTCATTGAGTACCTCGCCGAGCCGGACGCCGCGCTCCATCAACTGGTCCGCGTCCTGCGACCCGGCGGACGACTCGTGATCATCGACACCGACTGGGACTCGCTCGTCTGGGCAGCGACGGATCGCCGCCGCGCCGCTCGGATCGCGGCCGCGTGGAACGAGCACCTGCCAGACCCCTACCTTCCGCGCTCGCTCGCGCCCCGCCTCCGCGCGGCCGGATTCGAGGTCAGAGAAATCCGGATCGTCCCGATACTCAACACGGCGTACGACGCCACGACCTTCAGCTACAACATCGCCCCGCTCATCGCCGCATTCGTGCCCGGGCGCGGAGGCGTCTCAGAAGACGAGGCAACCGAATGGCTCAACGACCTCGCAGAACTTCAGCACCAAGGGCGGTACTTCTTTAGCGTCAATCGATACCTCTTCGCCGCTTCGCGTCCACAGAGCGGCGGCCCGCGCTCAGCCACTGGTCTCTGACGATCAGACTCCCTCGCCTGGGCCAGTGTGCGGGAATGTCACCCGAGCGTGCTCAGCTCTGTGGAGCCGAGGCAAATCCGCTCGGATCAAGCGCGTTATTGGAGGGTCTCGTAATGCTGGATCCAGGTGCGCTTGAGGAGGTGCTCCTCGTCCGGATCGATAACGGCCTCCTGCCAGCGGTCGCCGGCGAACGCCCGGATCGACTCGAGGTCCTCCCAGACCGTGACGTACAGGTACTCCGTAGAGGACGGGTCAAGGGGCTTACCCAAATGCTGCGCGACGATCCCTGATTGTTGCGACACAAGCGGCAGAGCCGTCTCCTGGAGGAACGACTCAAACTCCCTCTGTCTACCAGGGTGGATCGTCGGCCTGAAGACGCGAATGATCACGGCCTCCTCCTCGCTCTGGTGGTGTGGTACGCGATCCTACGACCAACCACCCCAGGAGTTGCGATCACACAAGGCTCCTCTCCCTGGCGCACCCTTGCGGAACGCCACGCCTGCATGCCCCAGTGTTCGGGAATGACGCCAGACGGCCGCTCCGCGGCTTTGGGTCCAGAGCGCACGCTGTTAGCATCGCCGTCGTGGCCAAGGAGGTCATCAGCACCTCAGAGGCGCCCGGAGGATTCGCAGGTTACAGCCAGGCGATCAGAGCGAACGGCGTGGTGTTCGTGTCGGGCCAAGGCCCGTTCGATCCAGCGACCGGAGACGTTGTCGGGGAGACGATCGAGGAACAGACGCGGCAGTGCCTGCGGAACGTGGAAGCGATCCTGAAGGCCGCAGGATCCACGATGGACGACGTCGTCCAAGCCACGTTCATCCTCCTCGACGAATCGGACTTCGCCGGAATGAACGAGGAATGGAACCGCTGGTTCCCGACGAATCCGCCCGCACGACAGGGGGCAAGGCTGCCGATCAGCCCGAAGGGCATGCGAATCTCCGTCGCAGCCATCGCCGTCTCATAGCGACGGTTGTCGTCTGCACACGTGACACTCGGCGATCAGTCAGCTAGGCACTCCTCGCCCCCGTTCAGCCGTTCGGCCTGGCCTGTTCTACTGTTGCCGCAAATCGGAACAGGAGACGGCGATGGCACTAGGAGACGAAATCGACGAGGTCTTCCGGCGTGAGGTGAAGTCCCTGCCGGCTTACGCGAAGGCGCAGGCTGCGGGTGGTTCCGGGGTCGCTCCGCCGGTGGAGGAGATGAATCATCTGCTGATGGGGCTGGTCGTTGCGGTGCAGCGTTCGCTTCACCTGCTCGCCGACCGCATCGAGGACATGGAGAAGGCGTAACACTCGGCCAAACGACAGCCCGTTTGGAGGAGGTCTCGGCATGAATATAGGGCGGCGATGCGCCGCCCACAGTAGTTCAGGGTCGACAGCGGGGCGCAAATCCGACAGCGCAACACGATCGCGGCTACGGTGTAAACAAGCGCGTTGGCTCTAGCTGTTGAAGCCGCCGAGGCTCTCTGCACGTTCCTCTTCGACTGTAACCCCTGGCCTGACCGCCGCAGCGCGCCCATTCGAGCGCTCTGCCCTGTAAGACCCACAGAAGGAGCACCATATGCATGCCAACATTCGTCGTTACGAAGGTGTCGACATGACCCGCATCGAACGAGGTCGCGGGCAAGGTCAACGAGACGCTTGTTCCGCAGCTTCGCGAGCTCCCCGGTTTCGCCGGCTTCTTCCTCATCAAGGCCGACAACGGCGTCGTGAGCTCACTCAGTCTCTTCGAGGCGCCTGAGCAGGCCGACGAGTCCACCAAGCTCGTCACGAATTGGATCAGCGACGAGAACTTCACCGGCGCTTTTCCGAACGCGCCGAGAATCACCGCGGCAAGGTCGTTGCTCAGAGCGACGCCATTCCCGCCCTCGTCTAGCTCGACCGTACTCCGCGTCACCGAGAGGGCCCGGCACCGCCGGGTCCTCTCTTGCGTATGCGCTCCCGGTTGAGTGTCAGCCGCGCCCGGATCCCCGCGTCACTCCGTACCCTACGAGCTCTCTTCGCCGGCATCCAGAAGCTCGAGGTAGCGAGCCGTGAGATTCTGCTCTTCCCTAGGCGCTCAGCCAGGTCGGGGCCCACGAGCGCCCCGGCCGCGATCCTCCCGAGTACGTCGTCGTACCACGCGAGCAGCTCGCGCAGCTGCGGGCGGATGTCAGGCTTCGGGAGCTCAGGCGCCATTTGGCGGAGTCTACGACCATGCTGCAGGTGAGCTAGGGTGTCTCGACTGGCCCTGCGGCCAGAACCCCAGCCGAGGCCCGAGGGCCGCCAACACGCGTCGACCCGCGCGAGGCGATGAGCCTAGGCGAACAGGATTCGACTTGCAGGGCCAGCACTTCGTTGTGCCGAGCTGGCTACGCAAGCGGCTAGAGCGCCGCACTCGCGGAGGCGGACGCGGGCGCTAGACCGCGGCCTTCTCGCTCATCCGACCCCTTCTCGCGGTTCTACTTCGGCGGAATGAAGAACGCGACGTGGCCGCACTCCTCGCAGGCGAACATGGCGATTACCTCGCCGCCTGTAAACAGTTCGCCGAAGTCGCCGAAGATGAAGCCCCAGGCCCGAGTGCCTTCATGGAAGTCCTTCTCGCCGAGGAAGATCAGCCGGCCGTCACACAGCGAATGCAGCTGGCGTCCTCGTCAACCGATTCAGAGGTGTCGAGCTCGTCGTCCTTGGCCATGCGTCCGGCGAACCTACAAGTCACTGCCGCGCGGCGATGGCCGGGTCGCGAGTTCTTCGAATAGCCAAGTTCCTCGAGCAGACAGGGTTCTGACGAGCCACTAGGCGGGCAGACCGAGCAGGCGTATCCTCAAGCGGGGCCGGGCTTCGGGAAGCGTTTTCTAGGAGACGTTCGGCTCGCCGCCCGGCCCCTCTAGCACGCGCGAGCAGTCACGCGCGATTGGCCGTCCTCGCAAAGGTGCTGGCCCTGCAAGTCGAATCCTGTTCGCCTAGGCTCATCGCCTCGCGCGTCGACGCGTGTTGGCGGCCTTCGGGCTTCGGCCGGGGTTCTGGCCGCAGGGCCAGTCCCAAACCAGTCTACTCCTCTGAGCCGCCTCCCACACCGAAGGGGCGTAGAGTGCCGGCATGGCCGGCCTTATGGCGACGACCCGCAAGTGGCTCGGACTCGGCAAGAAGTCCTAGCGAGACACCAGGAGTTCCGCGCACGGGACTCGACGACTACTCCGCGCTTCTCTACCCGTCGAGCCTCCGGTGCGGGGCCGTGAATCGCTACCACGGCACCGCGACGATCAGTCAGGGCGCGTCCGTAGTCGAGGGCGACTGCATTATCGAGTCGGCCGGCGGCCCTGCCCCGGGTCCCGATCCCGCATGGTCGGGGAACCTCCAGGAGGATCCAGCGCCTACGGTGAATCTCCTCGAAGGTGGCGCCTGGTTGCGCTTGGCGGATGGTCGCGAGTGCGAGATCCAAGTCGAGCGTGCCGTTGCAGGCTCCGGCCTCACCGAATTTTCGGGTGCCAAAGGCATTCTCGACCTTCGGTGAAAAGCGCCAGAGGGAGATCGCCCGCGCGTCAAGGCCCGCGCGCAACAAGATCCTGCGCCATGAGTCGGTGCGGACTACGCAGGAGTACCTGCACCGAGTGCCGACGATCTCCGCGCCCGGATGAGGGAGTCGGACAGGTAGTGCGTAAGCCCCCTCGCAGCCAAGCCGTTTGCTCAAGCCAATGCACGATAACGGGTGTTATGTCAAGTTCGAGTTCGAGCCGCCTGGACGCCCATACTCCCCGGCCCTCGAACGGGACCAAAAAAAATTCGCCGAGCCGGTTTCCGTTTCGTCCACCGTTTTCGATGACCTTTCCCTTGCGGGTAGTGCCTTCGAACTCGGCTTCGACCTACTCCGGTTCCGTGCTCGGCGCAAGAGGAAATCTAGGTGCTGGACACGGCCTGTTCAAGGTCCTCAGAAGAGACAGAAACCGCAATTTGCGGAAATTCAATTATCCACATATCCACAGCAGGCTGTGCAGCTTGTGGATAACCCCACCCCGCTCCGACGCGGTAGAGTCCGGCCGTGCCGCACCTCCGACCGCCTGCGATGTCACACGGGGTCGTGTCCTTCATCTGGGGCCTCGCGTTCGGCCTGTACATCTGGCTGGGTGGGCTCGCGGTAGGCGTGAGCGGCGCCACGGCGTTCGTCTTCGGAGCCGTCGCGGGCTTCCTGATCTTCCTCTACGTGATGGTCTACGGAACCGACGTGCCGCGGCGTCAGCCGGGGCGGCGCGTCGAGCGCGAGCGCTGATTCCCGGAGAGGGCGAAGAGCAAGAGCCGGGTCAGCGGGGCTCCGAGCTTGTCCCGCAGCCGTTCGAACACCGGCTTTCGCGCCCCGACCTTCGGCAGCTCGGCGCAGTGCGCCAGCAGGAGGTCGATGCGCTTCGGGTCGTGGCTGTGGAGGGCGGCGCTCACTTCCCTCCTATCGGTTCAGGACCAGCCCGCATCATCCCTCCCCGGAGGGAAGGATGCTGCGGGCGCGCGATTTTGCGCCTAGTTGCGGCGTTCGTCAGGAGCCCCGGCCGGGACCGGCTCGCGCTCGTCGACGACCTTCCCGTCGCCGTCGGCACTCGCGCGCGGCGGAGGAGCAGCGCCTCCGGCTGGAATCGAGGCAGCTCGGCGCCGCCGTCCGAACGGGCCGTAGGCTGAGGGACCGGACGTGTCGAAGCTGAAACCGAAGACGAGCCCGACCCCGAAGCCGAGCACGGATGCGAACTCGGTCAGGTCGCGCACGACACCACCGATCGAGAGGTCGTCGGACCAGCTACGAACGTGATCGCTGAACCAGTTGCCATGCGGCTGCGCGCCGACGAGCACCCAGCCGGCCGCGATCAGCACCGGGATGAACGCGAGCAGGAAGACGTTCAGCGAGAGCCGCGGCCAGCCCCACTTCGTCCAGCCGCCGAGGATCTGCGAGAACGCCATCGTGAGCCCGGCTGCAGCCAGTAGGCCGTAGACGCTCCAGTAGCCGCCGTTCGTCCCTTCGTTCACCTGGGACGCGAGCCAGACCAGCAGGCCGGCAACTCCCGCGCCCAGGAGTGTGATCGTTCCACGTGTCAAGCCGTACATGCCATCACCTCCGCCGGGTCCCTACCCCCTCCTTCGGAAGTGCAACCTGCCTAGTGCAAGTCGAGCCGGCGCGAGTCGAAGCGCGCCGAGTAGAGCTCGGAGGCGAACTCCTCGACCGCCCGCTCGGCATCCGGGCCGAAGATGTGCTCGACGACGCCGATCTCGCGGTCGTTGTGGAACGGCAGGTCGAGGTGCTGTGAGGAAACGAGGTTGATCGAGACGCTCGCGCAGACCGGGCAGCGGACGGCGATCCCGACCTCAGCGCCGCCCTCAGCGGGTGCGATCAGGAAGAACGATGAGGGAAATATCGGTCGTGGGCGCTCCTCCGGGTAGCAGAAGAAGCTCCAGGGCCACTCACCCGCCTGGATCCTTCGAGCGGCGAGATCTGCGAGCTCGTCCTCGATCGGATCGAGCCGCGAGGTCATCAGATTGTGGAAGAGGCCCTCTCCGAGCCCCAGCGGCGCCCAGTCGAGCTCGTCGTGCGAGACGAGGCCGGGGTGCTCGGAACCACAGCCGCAATCGAAGGCGACGCCGAAGACCGCCGGGTGCAAGGGGCCCGGGAGCTGCTCGACTCGCCGGAACGACGACAGAGCGACTCTCGAGTGCCCCCGTTGCGGGCACGAGAACGTGTACGTCGTCGTGAGGGCGTCGTAGATCACCCACTTGTAATCGGCAACCCGGACGGAGTGCTCTAGGCCTCGGTAGTCGTGATCAACGAGTGGACGTCGTAGCCCTCGAGGTGCTTGCGGCCGTCCAGAAACGCCAGCTCGATCAGGAATTCGACGCCGACGATCTCTCCCCCGAGCTGCGTCACGAGGTCGCAGATGGCGCGTGCCGTCCCGCCTGTGGCGAGCACGTCGTCGTGGACGAGCACGCGGGCGCCGTCTGCGATCGCGTCCGCGTGCAGCTCCAGCGAGTTCTCACCGTATTCGAGCGCGTACGTCGAGCTCACCGTCTTCCACGGCAGCTTGCCCGGCCGCCTGGCCGCGACGAAGCCGCAGCCCAGCTTGTAGGCCATCACGGCCCCGAGGATGAAGCCGCGGGCCTCCGCGCCGAGGATCACGTCCGGCTTGCGCGGCCCGGCCCACTCCGCGAGGAGATCGGTGGCTTCTTGGAACGAGGGCGGGTCGGCGAGCAGGGGCATGATGTCCTTGAAGACGATCCCGGGCTCCGGGAAATCGGGCACGTCGCGGATCCTGGCCTTCAAGTCCTCGACCCCCACTTAGTTCCCCGCGAGATGCCTGAGGTCGCGCCAGAAGAGCAGCTGCGAGAGCTCCTGGGCGAGCTCGGCCAGCGTCTGGAGCTGCTGCACCGCCGCCTCCCGCCGCTCCGGGTTGCGCGAACGGAGCGAGGGTGCGATCACCTGCTGGAGCAGGCCTGCTTCCCGGTCGGCGGCCGTGCGGAACGTGCGCAGGTGCCGGGCAGAGATGCCGAAGCGCGAGAGCTTGGCGCAGGCGACCGCAACGTCCACGTCCCCGGCAGGGTAGAGCTTCTCGCTGCCGGCGCGCCGCGGCTGCAGCAGGCCGTACTCCTCGAGCTCCCGCGCCAGATCCGACGTGATCGCAGCCCGTTCGCAGAGCTCGCCGAGGTCGAGCTCGTCGTCCGGATCGGCCAGGCCCACGGCACGGCGCCGTCGCCGCTCCTTCCCGGCCCCGGACGGAGACGCGAGCTCCTGGCGGATCACTCGAAGCGGCAGGAACTCGTCCCGCTGGAGGCGCAGGATCGTCTCGAGCCGCTCGACATCGCCTTCGCTGAACAGGCGGTAGCCGCTCTGCGTGCGGCGCGGCGCGAGCAGGCCCTGGTCCTCGAGGTAGCGGATCTTCGAGATCGAGATGTCTGGGAACTCCGGCTGGAGGCGCGTGCAGACGGTGCCGATCGTCAGCAGCCGTTCCCGCTCGGGTGCCTTGAGCTGGCATCTCACTTTTCCAGATAGCTCAGCTTGTACTTGCCGATCTGGAGCTCGTCGCCGTTCTCCAGCTGACCGGACTCGATCCGGCGGCGGTTCAGGAAGGTGCCATTCAGGCTCCCCTGATCCTCGATGAAGAAGCCGCCGTCCTTCTGCACGAGCACGGCGTGCTTGCGTGAGACCGTGACGTCGTCCAGGAAGATGTCGCAGTCGGGCGAGCGGCCGATCGTCGTGCGCTCCCCCTGCGGCACGAAGTGCTCGCCCGCTCGGCCCCCGCCAGAGCGCACCACGAGCGCCGGGCCCTCGGCGCCGAGCTCCTCCAGCGTCGGCACCGCGTCCTCCTCCCCCTCCTCCGGGGTGAAGCTCATGGTCGTCTCCGAGCCCGGCTCCTCCTTGACCAGGAGCGCGCCGCACTTGGAGCAGTAGTTGGCGGCTTCCGGGTTCTGGAACCCGCACTCAGGGCAGTAGATATGGCTCAGTCTACCCCTCGGAGGGCGGCGAGGCTTTGCCGGCGAGGATCGCGGCGAGATGCTCGACGTCTACCTGCTCGAGGATCCCCTTCCCCCCGGTCTCCTTGAGCCGGGCCTGGAGCTCGGCGCGCAGCAGGTCGATCTTGCCGTGCAGGATCCGCCGTCGGTACGAGACTTCGAGCTCTTCCTTGGTGAGCTCGTCGATGAGCTGCTTGAGGTCGTCGTCCGAGAGTGAGCCGAGATCGGGAAACGCTTCCACGAGAGCCTTTCGTCCGGTGGCGGGAGCGCTCCTAGTCAAGCAGAAGGCGACCCAAGGGTCAACCTCAGCTTGAGGTTCCGACCCTGGCCTCCGTGCCCTCGGTCCGCATGATCTCCTCGACGAGCTCACGCAGCTCGGTCTCGAGCTCGACCGACAGCTCCTCGGTCTTGCCCTCGGCGTAGATGTGCACGACAGGCTCGTCGGGGTCCGGGAGGAGCTGCGCCCAGCCGCGCTTGTCGAAGACCTTGACCCCGTCGAGCAGGTCGACCTTGCGGTCGCGCAGGCGCTCGGTGACGACGCGCATCACTGTGCCCTTCAACGACCACGGGCACGGAACCTGCCGATGGACGAGCGTGCTCGCGGGCAGCTCCGCGACGAGCTCCGAGAGCGGTTTCCCGGCCGGAGCGAGCAGCTCGAGGAGCTTGCAGAGGCTCGCCACGGCGTCGTAGGCCGGCAGAAACTCGGGGAAGACGTAGCCGCCGCCGACCGCGCCGGCAAAGATCACGCCGTCGCCGGCCGCAGCTTTGGTCAGCTCGGCGAGCGAGGCGGGAGTGCGGATCACCTCGAGCTTGCTGCCCTTCACCATCTCCTCGACCTGGCTCGTCACGGTGATCGGGAAGGCCAGCTTGCCGTGTCTCCCGTTCGACCCCATCAGGCGCAGGAAGAGCAGCAGCGTCTGCTCGACCGGGATCTCGTGGGCCTGCTCGTCGATCAGGAAGAGCCGTTCGCCGGCCCGGTCGAAGACGACGCCGAGGTCGGCGCCGATCGCCGTCACGAGCCTCTTGCTCTGGCCGACGGCCTCCCGCAGGCTCGTGCTCGGCTCCGCGGTGTCGGCCGCGAACCCGTGGGCGCTGACGGCTTCGATTCCGAGCGGCCCGAGCAGCAGCGGCAGCACGAAGGACGTGGCCGAGTAGCCGTAGTCGACGACGATCCGGTACCCACGGGTTCTGATCGCCTCCACGTCTAGGCCCGAGAGGAGGTCCTGGGCGTAGCTCTCCCGGACCCGGGCCGGATAGCTCACCGAGCCGACAGCGTTGAAGGCCGACCGCCGCAGCTCGTGGCGCGTGAAGTGCTTCTCGATCTCCTTTTGCAGTTCCGGTGTGAGCGCGATCCCGGGCTGCTCGTAGAACCGGATGTCGAGCGCCTCCGGATCGGCGTGGCTGACGCCGACGTGGAAGCCGGCATCGTAGCCCTGCGTCTTGAGCAGATGGCGGCTGACGGAGGCGGGCAGGACGCGCAGGTCGGCGACGTTCACCCCGGTCGAGTTGAGGCCGGAGATCATCGCCCGCTTGACCATTCGGCAGGCGTCCGGCGACTCGCGGCTCGCGACGACTCGGGCGCCGCGCTTCAGGGCCGTGCCGAGGGCGGCGGCAAGGCGAACCGCGATCTCCGGGGTGATGTCGACGTTGACGAGCCCGGAGACGCCGTCCTTGCCGAAGAGGTTGGATGCGCTGCGGGCCTCCCAGATCACGCTCTCGTGGATCTGCGCGCCGGTCTCGACCTCCTTGTAGGGGTAGATCCGGACCCCCGGGAGGACGTCGCTCTGAGCGCCCAGCGTCACCTCGTCGCCGATCGCGGCGCCTTCCTGGACGTGCGCGTGGGCGCGGATGTCGCACGCCCGCCCGACGACGGCTCCCTCGACGCGGGCACTGCGACCGATATGTGTTGCGGCATCGACGACGGAGCGCTCGGTCCGGGCGCGCTCGAGCAGCGTCACACTCGAGCCGAGTACCGAGTACGGGCCGACGGAGGCGTCCGGCGCGATGCGGCAGTAGTTGCCGAGAAACGCCGGCGCCTCGATCGCGGCGAGATCGTCGACCTCCACCCCTTCCCCCAGCCAGATGTTCCCGCGCAGCCGAATCCCCGGGATGTTGAGCTGGACGCGCTCGTCGAGGGCGTCGAAGTTCGCCTGACGGAACTGATCGAGGTTCCCGATGTCCTGCCAGTAGTCCTCGAAGACGTAGCCATACATCGGCCGGCCCATCTCGAGCAGCAGCGGGAAGAGCTCCTTCGAGAAGTCGAAGGGCCGGTCGGTCGGAATATGGCGCAGCACCTCCGGCTCGAGGACGTAGATCCCCGTGTTGATCGTGTCGGAGAAGACCTGGCTCCAGGAGGGCTTCTCGAGGAAACGCTCGATCCGGCCCTCCTCGTCGGTGACGACGATCCCGAACTCGAGCGGGTTCTCGACCGACTTGAGGCCGATCGTGACCGCCGAGGCTTTCTCCCGGTGGAACCGGACCAGGTCGCTCAGATCCACGTCGCAAAGAGCATCGCCCGAGATGACGAGGAAGGTCTCGTCGAGGCGATCGCTTGCGAGGCGCACCGAGCCGGCAGTGCCGAGCGGCGATTCCTCCACCGAGTACTCGATCGACATCCCCAGCGAGTCGCCGCTGCCGAAGTAGCTGCGGATTGCCTGCGGCAGGAACGCCACCGTGACGATCACGTCGTCCAGGCCGTGTTGCTTGAGCAGCTCGAGGATGTGCTCCATGCACGGCTTGCCGACGATGGGCACCATCGGCTTCGGCTGGTTGGAGGTGAGCGGGCGTAGACGCGTGCCTTCGCCGCCGGCCATCACGACTGCCTTCACGCCGTTTCCACCTCCCGTCGAGCCTTGAGCAAGTAGCCGGCCAAGGAGATCGCCGCGAGCGCGACACCGGCCCAGAAGATCCAAAGCGGCCAGTCCGTGCCCTCTCGGGTCACCATCACGAAGGCGAGCGCGGCGTAGAGCAGCCAGGTGGCCGCCTTGCCTGCGAGGTTGACGGCGAAGTCGTAGCCGCGTGCCACGACGAACTTGTACCCCGCGATGAGCGCAACATCACGCGCGGGGATTGCCAGTGCGATCCACGGCAGGCGGTCGGCGTGCCAGAGGAGGATCACCGCGGCGTCGATCATCAAGCGGTCGGCGAGCGGGTCGGCGATCTTGCCGAAGCTCGATTCGACCCGCCAGCGTCGAGCCAGGAAGCCGTCCACCTGGTCGGTCACGCCCGCGACGCCGAACACGATCGCCGCCGGCCAGCTGTGGCCCCCGTCGGAAGCAAGCAGAAGCGCCACGAAAACAGGGATCAGGAGGAGCCTGAAAACCGTCAGCGCGTTCGGGATCAGCGCCAGTTGCGTGGGCACCGCGCGGGCAGCCATGCTGAAAGGATACGGAGGTGGCGGAAACGCTCACGTTGCCGGGGTTTGTGAACGCCCACAGCCATGGCTTCCAGCGGGCCTTGCGCGGCAGCGTCGAGGGGCAGGACTTCTGGGGGTGGCGGGATTCCATGTTGGACCTGGCCGCCGGGTTGACGCCTGAACGGGTTCGTTCCGACTACGTCGACGTCTACCGGGAGATGAGGGCCGCCGGCTACACGGCGGTCGGCGAGTTCCATTACCTCGGGCTGCCCGAGGCGCACGCTGCCGTCGAGGCTGCCGCCGAGGCTGGGATCGAGCTCGTGCTCTTGCTCGCCGCCTACGGGCGCGGCGGGCTCGACCGCTTTCGACAGGCGTCGCCCGCTGACTACCTCGTGCAGCTCGAGACAGTCCGGGCGATAGGCGTGCGGGTCGGGCTTGCCCCCCACTCCGTGCGCGCCTGCCCTCGCGACTGGCTCGAGGAGCTCGGCGCCTACGCGGCGCGCGAGGAACTGCCGCTGCACGTGCACGCCGGCGAGCAGCCGCGCGAGATCGAGGAGTGCGTCGCCGAGCACGGGCTCCGCCCGATCGAGCTGCTCGCCGAGACCGGCTGCCTCGGCCCCCATTCGACGGTCGTGCACGCCACCCATGCGAACGGCGCGCGAGCTCGATCTACTCGCAGAGGCCGGAGCGCGCGTCTGCGTCTGTCCGACGACCGAGGCCAACCTCGGCGACGGCTTCGTAGCCGCGGAGGAGATCTGCGAGCGCGGAATCGGCATCTGCATCGGTTCGGACTCCAACGTGCGCATCGATCCCCTCGAAGAGCTGCGCGAGCTCGAAGGCGTCGCGCGGCGGCGGACGCTTCGCCGAAACGTGCTCTCCGTCTCCACGCTGCTCTGCTGCGGTGCCGACGAGGGAGCAGCCTCCTTGGGCCTGGACCACTGGCCGGACGTGGAGGTCGACCTGGAGCATCCGTCGCTTGCCGGCGTCGAGGCCCGAGCACATTCACGCGGCGCTTGTCTTCGGGTGTGGCGCCGACGTCTTTGTCTGAAATAGGCTCATGTCCATGAGGAGCGCCGGCCTCGTACTTGCCGCCGCACTCGCCCTCGCCGGCGGCGCGTCGGCTCAGGTGATCGCGCCGAACGTGCAGGAGGGCGAGCTGGCCGTCGCGCCCGACGGCACGCCGTTCGTCGCCTATGTGCGCGCCTCAGCGCTACGAATCGCCTCGCGTGCCGCCAACGGCCGCTGGCACACCCGCCAGGCAGGCCCGGTGGCGAGCGGCGGCGACCTCGTCGCCTTCGCCGCCGGGAAAGGCCGGCCCGGTCGCCGTGCTCCTCGGGCCGGACGAGCGCAGCCTTGTGCTCGTCCAGGGGCGGCGGAGGAAAGAACTCGCCGGAGCGCTTCCCCCCGGCGTGACCCTCGGCTGGCCGGGGCTCGCGCTCGACTCGCGCGGCTTGCCGGTGATCGCCTACACCCGCTGGCGCCACGCCACACACGAGAGCACTCTCGTCCTCGCCCGAGTGGACAAGCGCGGCCGCCTCAGCCTGCAGAACGTCACCTCCGGCGGCTTCCCCCAGAGCTTCGTCGCGCCTCCCGCCGCACCCGTCTTTGTCGGCGGCCGCGTGCACGTGATCGAGTCCTACGGCCTGGACGGCGCCGTCGGGACGATCGAGTGGCACCCCCGCCGGCACGGCTGGGCAGGGCAGTTCGTCGATGCCGGAAACGGCGATTACCCGGTCGGCCCGCTCCTCGCCGCCACCGGCGCACGCGGCACTGTCTACGCGGCCTGGACGCAGGTGCTGCTTGGCCCGGGTGCCCTTCCCGTGACGCTGGCGATTCACGGGCGCTCGATCCAGTCCGACTTCGTGCTCGACCGGGCCCTCACGACCGGGCTCGCGGCCACTGCGGCCGGCCCTGAGGTGGCGGCTGACGAATGGGTCGCCGCCGACGAGATGGGTCTCCCCGGGAACGCCGTCGCCTGGGCGGGGACGATCTTCGGCCACGGCCGCACGATCGAGGTGGACGGTTGGCTCGCCGACCTGGCTGCCGCGCCGCGCGGGGCGCGCGATCTTCTACTCGCCGGACCGGCCGGCCTCTCGTGGTTCCGAGCGCCCCGGCCGCCGCAGATCCGGCTGAGCCTGGAGGCGTCGGCCACCGGCACTGGTGCGGTTCTGGTCACCGGCCGCGTTCGAGGCGGCGCCGGCGGCAGTGTCACCGTCTATCGCGAGCGGCCGGGCTCCCCGCGGGAAAACGCGGGCAGCGCACGGCTCGCGGCGGATGGCTCGTTCTCCCTTGTCGACCGGCCGACGGCACGGCCGCTGCTCTACCGAGCGGTCTACGTGGACGCGGCAACCGGGATTCCGTACGCGTCCCTACTACGAGAGCCCGTCCTTTAGCGCGGCAATCGCGCCCTGGAAAAGGGGGCGGCCTCGTGTCCCCGGACGAAGCCGCCCCGAAAGCTCGCTTCCGAAGAAGGGTTGTTCGGGCCGAGCGCGGGCCAGCGCGCCCTCCTCAGTGGACCCCTCCTCCTCTCAGTTATGGGTCGCGAGCCGATCTATGGATTCCCTCGCCGCGCCCTGAACAAACCTTCCTGCGGCGTTCTCGTGGGTGAAGCGCGCTACCCTGCCCAGCTTCTGCGGCCAAGGCGGGACGCTTCGCCCCTCCCTCTTCCTTCCAGGGCGACGCGTCCAAGTGCGCCCGTTGTTCCCACCGCCACCGGCGCACGCGCCTTGGCCGCCACTTACTAGATGCCGCCGCGAGGCGAGCCTAGCTGCGCCTTCACGAAGTCTTTACAGAGTCCTACGGCGTGATAAGTGCCGAGAAGTTCCGACTGACAGGCCTGCCTCGAAAGGTGACCTCGATGGAACCTACGAGCGATTTTCCGCTTGTTCCAGGAGGGATTCGCCACATGCACTGAATCTCCGCGGTCGCCGCCCCTTCGGCGCCGTGGATGCCACTCGAATCGCGAGCTTCAAGGAACCGCGGTCCAACCCTCGCCGAGCACGCGAAGTCTTCGATGTTGTTCATCACATCGACGTGCCCGCCCGCCTTGATGCCCATTGAGGCGGTCAGCACGCGCCCCGCTCTCGGTCTCGGCGGTACCAGCGTGATCTCGGCAAGCGAAAGTTTGGCCGGACTGCTGCCGCGCATCTCGAAGGTCAACGGAGGCTGGCCGGGATCAGGCGCTCGGTCGAGCAGGACACCGGGTCGGCGCTGTGTCTCCACTGCGAACCTGAAGCTCTTCGCAATCCGGTCGGCGTTGGCGAACCCGAGCCTCACTACTCGGCCTCTCAATTCGACGTCGGGGTAAACGGAAGAAACATCGACGAACGTCCGCCCGTTCCAGCGGCGGAGGCTGAAGGTGGCATCGGTCTGGCTCAGCTGCGAGGCGGCGAGTTGGTAATCGGCGCCGAATCGGGCTGACGTCCCAGTTGCAGCATTCCTGTCGGTGTCCAGGTATGCGAGCACGGCCGTGTGTCGATCGGGCTCCGCAGCGAGCGTGACCTTGAACGACAATAGGCCGGCCTCGTCGCTCGACACGACCACCTTTCTGACGTCGCTCGAAGCGTCCGTCTCAGCGCGGGTGTCCCGGTAGGACGTCAGCCCAGGTTCGGGTGAAGTCTCGGTTGGCCCTACCGCGGCGGCGGTGCGCTGTGCTGTCGAGGAGCCGCCACCGCAGGAAGTCGCGCCAATGCCAAGCGCGAGGAGGGCGAGCAGCGGCGCAGGCACTGCGATCGGCAAGCGGTTACTCATCGTCTCCTACCGCCGGGACTGATGGGTCGAGTCTAGAGCCAGAGCTCTCGTCGGCATATGGCATGAACGGACAGCTGCCACGCGAACCACGCGGTGCGAATCTCACATCAAGCAGACCTGCCGCCGAATGAACTCGGGACCTCTTGTCCCCCAGACTTCTCAGGGAAGTAGCGGGCGGTCCGGCTTAGTGGCGGGAAGTGGCTTAGCTACATGGGTTCGACTGTCTGTGGCGGGTGAAAGGCCGCCTCCCTCCATGAAGTGGTTCGCAGCCGTTTGGGCACGGATCTGCAAGTAACCGATCTCCCGTCGCATCCGTTTACAGAGAGAGCCGGGGGACCGCTTCCTGGCCAACTGCTGCGGCCACCCGGCTCCTTCATAGTCGCCGGCTGATCCGCAGACCTTCGAGACCGCCGTTCCGACTTGGCGCCCTGGCGACACGATCCCGCTGGGTCGCAGAGAACGTCGCGTAGTTGGCGTGCGGCGACGACGACGCCTGGCCGCTAACGCAGTATCCGCAGGGCGAGCGCCGCCTCGCATCCAGCTCTACGCAGATTGCGCGCCTGACCCAGGTCTGCGTCAGAGACGGCGAGCTCAGCGGCCTGCGGAGGGCTGAACCCCAGTTCGCGGAACTGCTCGGCGCGCCAGAAGTAGACCTCCGCTTCAGCATCGCCTGATGGAGAGGCAGGCCATTCCGAGACTGCGGGGGTCTGTTCCATTGCCCACCTAGAACGCCCCGCCGTTCGAAAAGTAAGTGCCAAACCCGAACTCCTAACAAAGTCCTGACCTAGTTAGGGCCGTCCTGTGAGCACGTCCCCGCCCCCGGTGATCCGCGACCACGCCCCGTCCAGGTCGGCACGGCCAATCGTGCCGGCACTGAAGTTGGTCCAGACGTGGCCGGCGTCCACCGCCACCCCTGGGGGCCGGACGCGCCCACCTTCGAGATCGCGCGGATGTGGGCACCAGCATGGCGATGCTGGACAAGATCTACGGGCCCCGCTCCGCGATACAGCGCTTGATTTGCAGGGTTTTCGCGCGGCTACCAACTGGTTCTACCTGTGGCCGGCGAGATCAGTGTGGGGATACGGCCGTGGAGAGGTACGCCTTGGAGGTCCGCTCGCTTGACAGTCCGTCGCCCATCGCAGGATGATGCTCGCAGGGGTCTCGTTGCAATCGGATGGAGGTGCGGCATGAAGAAAGGCTTTCCGCGGACCGCCGCGGCCGTTTCCGCGCTGTTGATCCTCTTCCCGGTGGCGGTTGCCTCGGCGGGGCCGTACGCCACGACCTCGGTGAGACAGGCCTCGAGCACGAGTCCGTTCGCGTCGTGTGACATCTCTGCATTCATCTTCCCGGGCGAGGTCGACTGGGTGAACAGCGAACTCGAGCCGTTCGTCGCGGTGAATCCGAAAGACCCGGCGAACATCATCGGCGTCTATCAGCAGGACCGGCTCAGCTTCGGCGGCGCCAGGGGACTGGCTGCGTCGGTGAGCCATGACGGCGGACTGTCGTGGAGCACGACGTACCCGCACTTCACGACCTGCTCCGGCGGGACCGTTGCGAACCACGGCGACTATCAGCGCGCGTCAGATCCGTGGATTACGTTCTCACCGGACGGGACTGCGTACTTCATCAGCCTCTCCCTGACCTTCGCCGGCGACGCCACGCAGACCGGCAGCGCGATCCTCGTCAGCAAGTCGACCGACGGCGGCGACACCTGGAGCGAACCCGTCACCCTTCAGCGCAACATCGGCGACGCGGACGTCGCGCCGTACTTCTTCAACGACAAGGAGTCGATCACCGCCGATCCGTTCGACTCGAACTATGTCTACGCGATCTGGGACCGCCTCCGCAAGCCTGGTAAATCCGAGACTCCGAGTGCGGAAAACTCGTTCGCCTTCCGCGGCGACACGCTGTTCGCCCGCACGACCGACGGCGGCACGACGTGGGAGCCGGCGCGGACGATCTACGCGAGCTCCAGCCTCACCGGCACGATCGGCAACGTGATCGCCGTGCTGCCGGACGGGACGCTCGTCGACGTTTTCGACAAGCTGCAGGGCTCGGGCCGCAACACGCCGGGCTACGACACCATGGTGATGCGCTCGACCGACCATGGAGCGACTTGGTCTGACCCGATCGTGGTGGCACCCGACCGATCCGTCGGCACGTCCGACCCGGACACGGGTGCGCGCATCCGCACAGGCTGCTTCCTGCCGCTGATCGCGGCCGACCTCAACCGGGGCAGCCCGGGCTACGGCAACCTCTACGTCGTCTGGTGCGACAGCTTCGGCAGCGAGAAGACGAACGGGAAGGTCCACAGCACGATGGTCTTCACGCAGTCGACGGACGGAGGCCTGACCTGGTCGCCGCTCGCGCGGATCGACAAGTCCGGCGACACGGCGGCGTTCGTCCCGTCCCTTGCGGTGGCGAGTGACGGCACGGTCGGAGTGACGTACTACGACTTCCGCAACAACACTCCGGTGCCTGGGCTGCCGACCGACCAGTGGTTCGTCCACTGCCACCCGAGCACCGATTGCACCGACCCCGCGAGCTGGTCGGAAAGTCACGTGTTCGGCCCGTTCAACCTCGAGAACGCCGCGACCGCCGGCGGCTACTTCCTCGGCGACTATGAGGGCATGACAACGATCGGCAAGAACTTCATGCCGTTCTTCTCGGCGCCGACGCCCACCGACCCGGACAACACCTACCTGGGAACGATCACTCCTTGACCGTTCATCGCGGCCCCGACCGACCGGCCGGGGCCGCGATGCAGCTTCGTGATTCGCCAGTGGCGATGCAGTTTCGCTGACTGCTAGGACGCCTTGCTCCCGGCGCTTAGCTGAATTCCGAAAACGTGAGAATGACTGCCCGGTCGCCTACCGGGTGCGCTGCCTAGATATGGCTTGGCTAAGCCGTTTGTCGGCTAGCTGCAAGCGGGTTGCAAGCGTTCGGGCTTAGGCGGAGTCGTGGACGGGCTGCTCGCGGCGGTCGAGGAGTACGGCTAGGAGGGGATCACCGATGCGTGAGGCTATTTTCTGCCGTCGAAGGTCGGTCAGGCAGTTGCGCGGCCCACCATTCGAACGGGACGATCCGCATCGCGAGTTCAAACGAGCTTCGATCGAGGGACTCCGCGAGTTGCGCGATAGCGACGAGGTTGTCGCGTAGCCACTCGTCCTCGATCGGCCCGCTCGCTTGGGTCGCTGGGCTGAGGCGGCTCAACCTCGGCCGATTCAGGTGCTCTTCGAGCGGGTCCGATTCGTCGAGGACGCTGCCCCACCAGTACACGCGACTGTAGAGCTCGACGTGGCGATCGACGATCTCCGCGTACGTACCCGATTGGACCATCACATTGGCCCAGCGTCCGAGTACTCCTTCGCCGTGAGCGAGCAGCCTTGCGATCAGCCGGTGTAGTTGTTCGCGGCGGTCAGCGCTGGCGAGCATCTCGTCGATCGCCGCGGCGAGACGCGGCGTATCGAGCACTGCCTCGGAGCCGGCTGCGAGCACCCCGTCCTCGAGCTCTCCGTCCGGAGCGAGACCGGCGAGCTCGAGCAAACCGGTCCACACGAGTCGAGCCGTGCGGACCAAGTCGAACAGTGCGTACTGAGCGAGCACGGACCAGCGCTCTCGCTGTCTACGCTCGAGCACTTCGTTGAGTACCGCCGCGGTCACCGCGACGACGATCAGGCTCGCGACGAGGGCCGTGAAAAGCGTGTGGCGAAACCAGAACTCGTCGTTAATGAGGTCCCAGACGACCGCCCCGGCAAGGGCGAGCACACAAAGGCCGCCGATGATCCGTGTCGAGCGTACGTACGTCCGAGGCGAGTCGGAGCGGCGCGGACCGACAGTGCGACGAGCCATCTCCCGAGCATATGCGCCGCCATCTCGTTGCTGGCATCAGCCGTACTTCTCCATCGGCTGCCGGGCTGGCGTCCCCGGACTCCTACGTCTCCGGGCTGAGGTGCCTCTTACGTGCGAAAAGCCCCGCACTTGCGGGGCTTTTTCAGCATCGGGGCGCCGAGATTTGAACTCGGGACCTCTTGTCCCCCAGACAAGCGCGCTAACCAGGCTGCGCCACGCCCCGTCGGGTTCGCACTCTAGCTCACCGCCTGGTTAGCGAGAACGGCCGCCCGGCTGAGCCGGGCGGCCTCTCAGGCGGCATCGCAAGCGATGCCTTGGCAGGCTGCGCCAGGTTGCTGACGGGCGATTGTCAGCCGAGGCGCTTGTAGAGGCGGTCGATCAGCTCTGGCATCGCCTCCAGTTTCTGCGTGATCACTCGGAGGCGGTACTCGCGGAAGTGCTCCGGCTCGACTCCTAGGGCCTTCGCGAGCTGGCCGACGACCTTGTCCGAGGGCACGGGTCGGTTGCCGTGGACGAGGTGGTTCAGATACCCCGCGGAGAGCTTCGTCTTGTCGGCCAGCGAGCGGTACGTGACGCCGGTCTCGGCCATCAGGCGCTCGATCGTCGGCCCGAAGGAGTCCTCGCTGAACTTGCGCCGTCGCCGAGGCATCAGAGGATGCTCCCGAGCTCGGCCAGCGGAACGCGCCGCTCTTCCCCACTCTGGCGATCGCGCACGTCGACCGCGCCGTCGTCGAGCGTCTTCTTTCCGACCGTCACGCGGATCGGGCACCCGATCAGGTCGGCGTCGGCGAACTTCTCGCCGGCACGGGCATCGCGGTCGTCGAGCAGGACGTCTGCGCCGGCACCGTCCAGGGTCTGCGCAGCCTGGTCCGCCTCGGTCTCCACGCCTGGCAACGCCACCACGTGCACATCGTAGGGGGCAATCGACCTCGGCCACGAAATTCCCTGCTCGTCGTGCCGCTGCTCGACCACGGCGGCCAGAACGCGTCCGGGGCCGATCCCGTAGCTGCCCATGATCAGCGGCCGCTCGGTGCCGTCCTCGTCCAGGAAATTCGCGCCGAGCGCCGCCGAGAACCGCGTCTCCAGCTTGAAGATGTGCCCGACTTCGATCGCCACCTGTAGACGTAGATGCCCGCCGCAGCGAGGACATGCGTCTCCTGTCCGAACTTCTCGCAGGTCGGCGAAGCGGGCCTCGAAGTCGCGGCCGGCCTGCACGCCGCGCAGGTGCCGGTCGTCGCGGTTGGCCCCGACCACGTACTGGCCCTCCCGCAGGGTCTCGTCGGCCACCACCTCGACCGACGCGCCCACCGGCCCGATCGACCCGCCGTCGGCGCCGAAAGCTTCGCGGATCTCCTCAGGCTGCGCGGGCCTGGAGGCCCGCCCGAGCGCGGCCAAGAGCTTCATCTCGTTGAGCCGGTCGTCGCCGCGGACGAGTGCAAGCACGAGCCCCTCCTCCGTGACGACGGGCATCGCCTTAGCCGTGGCGCGCTCGTCGACGCCCAGGAACTTCGAGACCGCCTCGATCGTGCGCTGACCCGGGGTCTCGACCTCTTCGGGCGCTGCCAGCTCTTCGGGGAAGTCGGGATCCGAGGGAACACCGCCGGCGATCTCGAGGTCGGCCGCGTAGTCGCCGTTCTCGCAGATCACGAGCGTGTTCTCCCCCGCTCCAGCCGGCGCGAGGAAGTCCTGGCTGCCGCTGCCGCCCATGATCCCCGACTCCGCCGCCACCTCTATGCGTGTCGAGGCCGCAGCGCTCGAAGATGCGCTTGTAGGCCGCGGAGTGCTTGCGGAAGCTCTCGTCGAGCCCGGCCTCGTCCCGGTCGAACGAGTACGCGTCCTTCATGATGAACTCGCGCACCCGGATCAGCCCGGCGCGCGGTCGCGCCTCGTCGCGGAATTTCAGCGAGAAGTGGTAGAGGATCTGCGGCAGCTGCTTGTAGCTGTGGAGCTCCCGCGCATGGAAGGTGACCGTCTCCTCGTGGGTCAACGGCAACACGAGGTCGCGGCCGGCGCGGTCCTTGAGCTTGAACAGCTCCGGGATGCCGATGCGGCCCGAGGCCTCCCAGAGCTCCGCGGGCGTGAGCACCGGCATCAGCATCTCCTGGCCGCCGATCGCATCCATCTCCTCGCGGATGATCTGGACGACCTTCTGGTGCACCCGCCAGCCGAGCGGCAGGTACGTCCAGACGCCCGCGCCCACCTGCCGGATGAAGCCGCCGCGCACGAGCAGCTTGTGGCTCGCCGCATCGGCATCCGCTGGGTCCTCGCGCAGGGTCGGCAGGAAAAGCTTCGAAGCTCGAGCGATCATCGTTGCCCGAAGAGGCTACTCCAGCGGGATCGTGCTCGCCTCGGCCACCGAGGCATCGCTTGCGATGCCGTTGAAGAGGTCGCGCGGTTCATCCGCGCGACCGTTGACCCCGCTCACTCGGGACCGTCTCCGAGCGGAATCAGCGAGGCCTCCGCCATTGCGAGGGCAGCTGGCTTGGCCATCTTGAGGCGCTTCGGGCGGTGCATCCCGTCGGCGATCCACTTGTCGATCTCGTGGAAGAGCTCTTCGATCAGGATGTCCGAGGAGACCTTCTTCAGCACGCGGCCGTGCGCGTAGACGAAACCGACGTCACGGCCGCCGGCGATGCCGAAGTCCGCGTCCCCCGCCTCGCCGGGCCCGTTGACCGCGCAGCCAAGGACGGCCACTTCGAAGTGCTGCGGGTACTCGCGCAGTCGCTCCTCGACGACCTCCGCGAGCTGCTGTACGCCGACGTTGTCGCGCCCGCAGGAGGGGCAGGCGATCATGATCGGCCCTCGCTCGCGCAGGCCCAGCGCCTTGAGGATCTCGTAGGCCGTCTTGACTTCCTCGACCGGATCGGCGGTGAGCGAGACGCGGATCGTGTCGCCGATCCCGTCGACTAGCAGCGCGCCCATGCCGACCGCGCTCTTGATCGAGCCGGAGTACGGCGTTCCCGCCTCCGTGACCCCCAGATGGAGCGGGTACGGCACCTTCGAAGCGAGCAGCCGGTAGGCACGGATCATCGTCGGCACGTGGCTCGACTTCACCGAGATCTTGAAGTCGTAGAAGCCCAGGCTCTCGAGCAGGCGTACCTCCTCGAGCGCGGCCTCGACGAGCGCCTCGGCCTGGTCCTGCTGGGCGAGCTCAGCGAGGTGCTTCGGCAGCGAGCCCGAGTTGGCGCCGATCCGCATCGGCATTCCGGCCTTCTTCGCCGCGCGCACGACCTCCGCGACCTTGTCCGGCCCGCCGATGTTGCCGGGGTTGATCCGGACCGCGGCTACCCCGGCCTCGATCGCTCGCAACGCGAGGCTGGCGTTGAAGTGAATGTCCGCGATCACCGGCAGCGGCGAGAGGCGAACGATCTTCGGCAGCGCGTCGGCGTCCTCGCTCTTCGGCACCGCCACGCGCACGATCTCGCAGCCGGCGGAGGCGAGCGCCGCGATCTGGGCGGTCGTGGCCTCGACGTCGTGGGTCTTCGTCAGCGTCATCGACTGCACGACGACAGGCGCGCCGCCGCCGATCTCGACGCTGCCGACTTTGATCGCGCGCTCACTGGCCACGCCTTGAGTCTAGCCCCCTCTGATACTGCCGATGTCGTTCGAGAGGCCGACGAAGAAGAGCAGCAATACCAGGGCGATTCCCACCGCGGAGACGCGTTCGTAGACCACCCGCCCGACCGCTCGGCCGCGCAGGCCCTCGATGATCGAGAAGGCCATGTGGCCGCCGTCGAGCGGCAGGAGAGGCAGCAGGTTCAGCAGCGCCAGAGAGAGGCTGATCAGCGCCAGCACCTGCAGATACTCGCGGTAGCCGACCTGCACCGCCTTGCTCGACTGGCGCACGATCCCCACCGGGGTCGACACCTCTTTGCGGCCGGAACCGCTGACGACATGCGTCAGCCAGGAGCCCATCGCCTTCGTCACGAGCCACGTGTCCTTGCCGGCTAGCCCAACCGCGTGAACCGGGCCGTAACGTTTGTATTTCACCGCCGAGGGGTGGAACCCGAGCGTGTAGACCCCGTCGGTGCTCTGCGGCCGGGCCGGAGGCAGCTCCACGTACCTGCCGTTGCGAACCACGGAGATCACGAGCGGCTTGCCCCCGCTCGAGCGGATCGCGTCACGAACGTCCCTGAAGTCGTAGGTCGGGACACGGTTGAGGCCGACGATCACGTCACCCGGCTGGAGCCCGGCCGTAGCTGCCGGCGACTTGGGAATGACGTCGCCGACGCGCCGCGAGGCGTCGGATGGGATGCCGATCATGTAGACGGCGGCCAGGAGGGCGATCGCAAAGAGGAGGTTCGCGCCGGGCCCGGCCGCGATCACCACCAGGCGCTTCCACGTGCGCTGTCGCCAGTACGCGTCCGAGCCCAGCGCATCCGCCAGGTCGTCAAGCCCGCGGGCGGCGGATCGTTTCGCGTTCGCCGACAGCGGCGCCTGCTCGATTGCGCGCTCGAGCTCCTGCAGCGCCGCGCGGGCGCCCTCGAAGTCGCCCTGGGCGATGCCTCGCTTGACCCGCTCGACCTCCGGGAGCAGGCGCGGCGACTCGTACAGCGCAGGCCCGAAATGCACGTCCACGTCGGACGGCGCTGGTCGGTGCATTCCCGGGATCTTCACGTAGCCGCCCAACGGGATCGCGCCCACGCCGTACTCGATGCCGTTGCGGGTCGTCTTGAGCACGGCGGGCGGGAACCCGATGTAGAAGCGCCGCGGCTTCATTCCGACCGCCCGGGCCGTGAAGAAGTGACCGGCCTCGTGGATGAGGATCAGGAAGGCCAGGCCGGCGATGGAGACGAGCACGCTCATCCGACCGGGAGGCCTCTTTCCGCAAGCCTGCGTGCTGTGGCGTCCGCCTCCACGAGCTCATCTAGATCGCGCGCGGCCGCCCCGTCAATCCCGGCCAGCGTCTCCTCCACGGTCGCGGCGATCCCGAGGAACGGCAACCGGCCCTCGAGGAAGGCGGCGACAGCGACCTCGTTCGCGGCGTTGAAGGCGCAAGGGTAGGTGCCTCCCTCCTCTCCCGCGCGGCGCGCGAGGGCAAGCAGCGGGAACGTCTCGAGGTCGGGAAGCTCGAACTCGAGCACGAGGCCCTGCGAGAAGTCGAGCGGCGGCACGGGCGCAGCCGATCGCTCCGGGTAGGTGAGCGCGAACGAGATCGGCACGCGCATGTCGGGGTAACCAAGGTGCGCGAGCGACGCGCCGTCCCGGAAGCGCACGAGTGCGTGCACGACGGAGGTCGGCTGGAGCACGACCTCGATCTGCTCGTACGGGAGACTGAAGAGGAAGTGCGCCTCGATCAGCTCGAGCCCCTTGTTCGCAAGGGTCGCCGAGTCGACGGTGATCTTCGGGCCCATCTGCCAGGTCGGGTGCGCCAGGGCCTCGGCCGGCGCGACGTCCTCGAGTTCCTCTCGCGTGCGGCCGCGGAAAGGCCCGCCGGAGCCCGTCAGCACCAGCGAGTCCACCTGGTCGGCCGTGCGACCCTCGAGGCATTGGAACGCCGCCGAATGCTCGCTGTCGACAGGGAGCAGAAGGCCTCCACCCCGCTCCTGTGCCTTCAGGGCGAGCTCGCCGGCGGCGACGAGGCTCTCCTTGTTCGCGAGCGCGAGCGTGACGCCGTGCTCGAGCGCCCAGAGCGTCGCCGGCAGCCCTGCGAAGCCGACGACCGCGTTCAGGACGACATCCGGCTCCGCCCGGTCGAGCAACTCGGTCAGGTCGCCGCCCACCTGGGTCAGCGGCGCGAGCCCGTCAACGGGTTGCGAGCCCGAAGCCGCCGCGACCAGCTCCAGCTCGGGGTGGCTCTGGACGATCTCGACCGCCTGGCGGCCGATCGAGCCTGTGGCCCCGAGCAGGGCGATGCGCTTCATCCACAAAGTGTACGGCCGAGGCCCCTGCTCGGATCGCGCTAGGAGAGGGCGAGAATCGTGTAATAGGCAGCGACTGCGGCGAAGAGCAACGAGTCGATCCGGTCCAGTACGCCCCCGTGGCCGGCCAGGAGCCTCCCGGTGTCCTTGACCTGCAGGTCGCGCTTGATCGCAGACTCGAAGAGATCGCCAAGGGGCGCGGCGACCGCGATCACCGCGCCCACGACCAGTGAGCGCCAGATGTCCAGGAAGTCGGAGTTGTAGAGCGCGAAGAACGGAACGAGGATCGCGATCGCCGTTCCCGCGATCAGCCCCTCCCAGGTCTTGCCGGGCGAGATCGTCGGCGCCATTCGATGGCGCCCGACGAGCAGTCCGGTGAAGTAGGCGATCGTGTCTGAGGCGAAGACCGCGAGCATGACCGTGAACACCGCGAGCCGCCCGTCGTCGGCGGGTTGGATCGCCCGCAGCAGCACGAGGTGGCTCAGGCCGAGCCCGACCCAGCCGGCACCGAGCACGGTCACACCGACGGCGACCGTGATCGACTGGCGGGTCTGCGAGATGCCCTTGAGCACGAAGGCCAGCAGGAAGGTCGTGAGGAAACCCGCCGTCATCCAGGTCGCTCCGCCCAGCCAGGCGCCGAGCAGGGCGAGCAGGGCACCTGCGTAACCCGCCAGCACGAGCGGGCGCAGGGGCCGCGCGATCCAGAAGAGCTCGTGCAGGGCCACGGTCGCCGCCACCGCGAGGAGGGCGAAGAGCCACCAGCCGCCGAGCCACACCAGGTAGAGCACGAGCGGCAGCCCGACGATTGCCACCGCGATGCGCGACCAGAACGCGGTCATCGCCTCCGCCGAAGCGACGCCGCCGCCGGGCATAGGCGGCGAGCGCGTGCTCGAGCTCACGCCTGCCGAAGTCCGGCCAGAGCCGGTCCAGGAAGACCAGCTCCGAGTAGGCGAGCTGCCAGAGCAGGAAGTTCGAGATCCGCAGCTCGCCGGAGGTTCTGATCAACAGGTCCGGATCCGGCAGTTCCGGCGCGTAGAGATTCGCACGCAGCAGGTTCTCATCGATCTCGGCGGCGTCGACGCCCGACTCCACGAGCCGGCGCGCCGCTTCCACGAGCTCCGCCCGGCCGCCGTAGTCGAACGCGATCCACAGGTTGAGCCGCTGGTTGGCGGCCGTCTCCTCCTCGAGGCCGGCCATCTGCTCCTGCAGCTCGGCCGGGGCGCGGTCACGCCGCCCGATGAAGCGCGTGCGCACTCCCTGTCGCGCGAGGTCGGGCAGCTCGCGCTCGATCGTCTCGCCGAAGATCTCCATCAGGGAGTCGACCTCGACCGGCGAGCGCGACCAGTTCTCCGTCGAGAAGGCGTAGACGACCAGCGTCTCGACGCCGAGGTCGATCGCCGCCTCGACCGTCCGCCGCAGCGCCTTCGTGCCGGCGCGGTGGCCGGCGGCGACCGGCAGGCCACGCTGCTCCGCCCAGCGGCCGTTGCCGTCCATGATGATCGCCACGGCGCGGGCGACCTCCGGAAGGTCGGGGTCAGCGGCGAGCTTGGCGCCGCGGAGGCTACGGATGCGGGTGAGCAGCTTCATGCCGAAATCCCTGCTCAGACTTCGAGGATCTCGGCCTCTTTCTTCTTCAGCAGCTCGTCGATCGTGTGCGTGTTCTCGTCGGTGAGCTTCTGGACCCGCTCTTCGGCCCGGCGCTCCTCGTCGCTCCCGACCTCGCCCTTGTCCACGAGCTCCTTGAGGTGGTGCATGACGTCGCGGCGCACGTTGCGCACGGCAACCCGCCCGTCCTCGGCCATCTGGCGCACGATCTTGACGAGCTCCTTGCGCCGCTCCTCGGTGAGCTGCGGGATCGGCAGGCGGATCAGCTTGCCGTCGTTGGAGGGCGTCAGGCCCAGGTCCGACTCGAGGATCGCGCGCTCGATCGCCGAGACGGAGTTCGGGTCGAACGGCTGCACCGTGAGCATGCGCGGCTCGGGCGAGTTCACGGTGGCGAGCTGCTTCAGCGGCGTCGTCTGTCCGTAGTAGTCGATCTGGATTCGGTCGAGCAGGGCGGTCGAGGCGCGGCCGGTTCGCAGCGTCCCGAACTCCGCCTGGGCGGCCTCGACCGACTTGTGCATCCGCCGGGTTGCGTCCTGAATCAGGTCATCGATCGCCATCTGGCCTCCTTCCTCAAGGGGTCGAGACGATGGTGCCGACCCGCTCGCCGTGGACGACTTTACGGATGTTCCCGTCCTCGAGGGCGAAGACGTAGATCGGCAGCCGGTTCTCCATGCAGAGGGAGAGCGCCGTCGTGTCCATCACCCGCAGGCCGCGCTCGATCACCTGCAGGTGCGTCAGCTCGGGGACGAGCGCCGCGTCGGGGTCGACGCGCGGGTCGCCGTCGAGGACGCCCTCGACCGCGTGCTTGGCCATCAGGATTGCCTCGGCGCCGATCTCGAGGGCCCTTAGAGCCGCCGCCGTGTCGGTGGTGAAGTACGGATTGCCCGTGCCGGCCGCGAAGATCACCACGCGCTGCTTTTCGAGGTGACGGATCGCTCGGCGGCGGATGTACGGCTCGGCGACCTCGGCCGCGGCGAGCGCGGAGAGGATTCGCGTCGGGGCTCCGCGGCGCTCGAGCGCGTCCTGGAGCGCGAGTGCGTTCAGGAGCGTCGCGAGCATGCCCGCGTAGTCGGCGGTCGCGCGATCCATCCCCTCGGCCGCGGCCTCGATCCCTCGGTAGATGTTGCCGGCGCCGACCACGATCGCGATCTCGACGCCGCTGCGGTGCACCTCGACGATCTCGGCGGCGATGGCGCCGATGCGCTCTGGATCGAGCCCGTACTGCTTCTCGCCCATCATCGCCTCGCCCGAGAGCTTCAGCAGCACCCGGTGGAAGGCCGGCGCGGCTTCGGCCGGCGGCCCGGTTTCTGCGGGAACGGCCTCGGTCACTCGGCCAGCGCGTAGCGGACGAACTCGAGCACCTCGAGCCCCGCTTCCTCGAGGGCCTTGGCCGTGGTCAGCGAGGGATCGTGGATCCAGGCCTGCTCGCTCAGCGCGATCGCCGACAGGAACTCCTTGCGCAGGCGGCCCTCGACGATCTTCCCGCGGACCTCCTCCGGCTTCGCCTGGACGTCGGGCTGCTGCTCGTAGATCGCGCGCTCGGAGGCGAGCTCCTCCGCCGGCACGTCGTCCACGCTGAGGAACCGCGGGGCTGCGAACGAGATGTGCATCGCGACGCGGCGTGCGACAGCAGGATCCTTCCCGCGCGCCCGCACGAGGACGCCGATCTTGTTCGCCGGCGGATGGACGTACTCCGCGAGCAGCTCGCCTTCGCCGGCCTCCATTCGCGTCGCGCCGCGGATCTCGATGTTTTCCTTGAGCCGGCCCACGAGCTCCAGCCGCTGCTCCTCCAGCCCGGCCGCTGCGTCCGGGCCATCGGCTTCGACGGCCTCCAGGACGGCCTCGGCGAAGCGCAGGAACTCCTCGTTCTTCGAGACGGGCTCGGTCTCGCAGCCGATCGCGACGATCGCGCCGACGTTGCCGGACACGGTCGCCAGCACCTCGCCTTCGGTGGTCTCGCGTCCCGCCTTCTTGCCGGCTGCGGCCATGCCCTGCTCGCGCAGGAGCCTCTGCGCCGCCTCGACGTCTCCCCCGGTCTCCTCGAGGGCGCGCTTGGCGTCCATCATGCCCGCACCGGTCAGGTCGCGAAGCTCCTTGACGAGCCCTGCCGAGATCTGCACCTGGCTCATGACGTCTCCTGCGGGACGGCCTCCGCCTCAGGCTCGGGCTCCGGCTCCGGCTCCGGCTCCGGAGAAGTAGCCTCCGCCTCGGGCGCAGGCTCCTCGGCCTCGGCCGGAGCCTCGGCCTCTGCCTCCGGCCCGGTTTCCTCGATCGGCGGGGCGAAGTCGGCCGGGGTGGCCTTGGCCTTGCCGGCAGCGATCCCGTCGGCGACGGCGCGGATGATCAGGCTGCACGACCGGATCGCGTCGTCGTTGCCGGGGATCACGAAGTCGGCCTCGTCGGGATCGCAGTTGGTGTCCACGAGCGCGATCACGGGCAGGCCCAGCCGGCGAGCCTCGCGCACGGCCAGCTGTTCCTTGCGCAGATCGACGATGAAGACGGCGTCGGGCTGCTTGCGCATGTCGGCGACCCCGCCCAGGTTGGACTCGAGCTTCTCGAGCTCGCCCTGCATCGAGATGCGCTCCTTCGGCGGAAGCAGCGCGAGCTGCCCCTCGTCGCGCAGGCGCCGCAGCTCGTGCAGGTGCTCGATCCGCTCGGAGATCGTGCGCCAGTTGGTGAGCAGGCCGCCGAGCCAGCGGTGGTTCACGTACGGCATGCCGACGCGCTTGGCGTCCTCCTCGATGCCGTCCTGGGCCTGCTTCTTGGTGCCGACGAAGAGCACGGTGCCGCCGCGCTCGGCGAGGTTCCGCACGAACGACTCGGCCTCCTCCAGGCTCTCAGCGGTCTTCTGAAGGTCGATGATGTAGATGCCGCCGCGCTCGCCGAAGATGAACCTCTTCATCTTCGGGTTCCAGCGGCGGGTCTGGTGGCCGAAATGAACTCCGGCCTCCAGGAGCTCTCGCATGCTGACGGGCAAGGTGGTTCCTTTCTGTTGGTTTCGGGGTCTTGCGCCGGTGGGAGTCGGATGGAACCGACGCCAAATGCGCCGGCACCGCCACCCGCCCGTTCCGCCGGGTTAGGGGAAAATGCACGGGAATTGTAGCCAAGCCCTTAGGTTTTGGCGTCCGCGCGCCGATCCATCATGGTGAATGGTGAGCACGCGCGCATCGGTACCCGCGCTCGAGGAGCTCGCCTCCGCGATCGACTCGACGGCCTGGGACCTGGCCATCGCGGTCGTCGAAGAGGGGCTCCTCGACGATCAGATCCCGTCGCTCCAGCGCCTCGGGCGACTCGGGCAGCTCGGAGACATGCCGACGTTCATCGTCGAGCTCTCGCGGGAGCTGATCGACCCGCAACCCGAGCGCCTCCGGCGCGGGAGCCCGCTTGCAGCGCAGGCTCGCGACCATGCACGCCAGCGCGAATCCCTCGGTTTCGCCCCCCGCGAGGTCGTGACCGAGTTCCTGATCCTGCGCCGCGTCCTGTGGCGCTTCGTCTCCGAGCGCGCAGCCGAGCTGGACCGCGAGGACGTGCTCACGTGTGAGCGGCGGCTCAACGACACGATCGACCAGCTCGTCACGGAATGCGTCGTGGCGTACTTCGATCGCGCGACGTCGGAGCTCGCCCACGAGGCGCGTCACGACCAGCTCACCGGGCTTCTGCACCACCAGGCCTTCGTCCGGGAGCTCGAGCTGGAGCTGGAGCGAGCGACCCGCTACAACCACAGCGTCGCACTCGTCTTCCTCGACCTCGACCGCTTCAAGGAGATCAACGACACCTACGGGCACCAGGAGGGCGACCGCGCGCTGCAACGGCTCGCAGGGCTCCTGCGGGAGTCACTGCGCGTCTCCGACCTCGCCGGACGCATGGGCGGCGACGAGTTCACCGCGTACCTCGTCGAGGCCGACGAGGAGGCGGGCTCACGCCTGCTCACACGACTGAACGACCGGGTTGACGAGCTGATCGCCGCGGGCGAGCTGCCTCCCGCCTGCACCTTCAGCGCGGGCCTGGCCACCTTTCCGCACGAGGCCCCCGATGCGGACGCACTCTTCCGGCTCGCCGACGGCCGGCTCTACGAAGCGAAGCGTTCCAGGGCCGCCTGAAGCTCCGGCGGCAGCGGGGACTCGACCTCGACGTGTTCGCCACTGATCGGATGCGGGAAGGCCAGGCGCGAGGCGTGCAGGAACTGACGCTTCAGCTGCTCGTCCGGAACCCCGTAGACCGGGTCGCCCACGACCGGTAGCCCGATCGCTGCGAGATGCACCCGGATCTGGTGCGTCCTTCCCGTCTCGAGCCGCACGTCGAGCAGCGCGTGCTTGTCGAGCAGCCGCTCGACGTCGAAGTGGGTGACGGCCTCCCGCGGCGTGTCGGTCTCGAGCGAGTGACGCGTCGGGTCGTGCCGGTCGCGCCCGATCGGCGCTTCGATGCGTCCTCGCCAGGAACGGGGGCGCCCGCGGACGAGGGCCTTGTAGCGGCGCTCGAGCTCCCGATTTCGGACGAGCTCCTGCAGCCGCCCGTAGGCCTCCTCCGTCCGCGCGACGACGAGCAGGCCGGAGGTGTCGCGGTCGAGGCGGTGGACGATCCCGGGCCGCTCCTCGTCCCCGCCCGCGGTGCGCCCGACTAGGCCGTGCACCATCGTGCCGGTGGCGTGGCCGGGCGACGGGTGCACGACGATCCCGGCCGGCTTGTCCACCACCAGCAGGTGGTCGTCCTCGTACGCGATCCGCAGCGGGAGATCCTCGGCCTGAAGCTCGGTCTCGACGCTCTCCGCCACCTCGAGCTCGAGCGTCTCCCCGCCCTCGAGGCGGTGGCTCTTCGGCCGCTTCGCTCCGTCGACGAGCGCCGCGCCTTCCTCGACGAGCCGCTCGGCCGCCGCGCGCGAGCCGACCTCCGGCAGCGAGGCGAGGAAGCGATCGAGCCGCTCGCCCGCGGCCTCTGCAGCCGACGCAGGACACGCGGGCTTCGCCCGTGCGTCCGTCGAAAGACCGGTCGATCCGCTGCATAGCCGAACCATTCTGAGTCAGCGCTGCCGGGTCTCGCCCAGCAGAAGCGCCACGAACAGGATCCCCACGCCGACCACGATGAAGCTGTCGGCCAGGTTGAACGCCGGCCAATAGCGCAGGTCGAGGAAGTCCGTCACGTGCCCGAGTCGGATCCGGTCGATCAGGTTCGAAGTCGAGCCGCCGATCAGCAGACCCAGCGCCACCGGTAGCACCGGATGGCGCGACCCGGAGCGCGCGAAGAAGAGCAGCATCCACCCGACGGCCAGGGCGGTCAAAGCCGTCACTATCGGCGTCGCGCTCGCGAAGAGGCCGAACGCGATCCCGGAGTTCTGGACGTGGTGGATCGAGAAGGGCCCCAGGACGTGCAGCCCCTCGTCGAGCGTGAGCTCCGACGCGACGATCAGCTTCGTCAGCTGGTCGGCGGCGATCGCGGCCAGCACCACCGCGCCCAGTCCTGCCCACTGCTGGGCCTGCGCGGCGAGCGAGCGCTCCGCGACCGAGACCGGGGTCAGCGCGTCCGTGCTCGAGCCGACGCGGACGTCGAGTGTCCGCGACCGGCTCCGTCATAGCCCCACCCTCCTCCGACGGCCGATCGAGCGGTCGGCACAGACGGACGCACCGGCGCAGCCGGCGCGTCCTGATAACGCCGTCGCAAGCGCCGGCTCAGCCTCGCTCCTCCTTGCGCTTGCAGTCGATGCACTGGGTCGTCCACGGCAGCGCCTCGAGGCGTTCCTCGCCGACCGGCTGGCCGCACGCGCTGCAGATCCCGTAGGTGCCGTCGTCGATTCGCGTTAGCGCGGCGTCGATCGCCTCCAGCAAGCGCCCCTCGTTCTCTTCCAGGCTGTAGTCGAGCTCGCGATCGAAGGTGACTGTGGCCACGTCGGCCGGATGGTTGTCGGCGGTGCTGTCCTGCGTCTCGTCCTGGACGTTTCCGGGATTCTCCTCGTGGAGGTAGTCGATCGCCTCCTTGACGCGCTTGCGCTCCTCCTGCAGCTGCGTGCGGAAGTGCTCGGTGTCGATCGTCGTGCTCAAGCCTGTGCCCCTTCGAGTCGCCGCTCGCTCTCGGCGCGGTCGATGCCATCGAGCCGGATGACCTTTTCGCGCGCCGCGTGGCCCGAAACGATCGAAACGCGATCGTCGGGGCAGGTCGAGTCGTTTCGCCAGGAGGTCGAGCACAGCGTCGTTGGCGCGCCCGTCCTCGGGCGGCGCAGTCACGCGAACCTTCCAGCCGTCACCGTGACGGCCGACCAGCTCGCTGCGCCGAGCGCCGGGCGAGACTCGAAGCCGCAGCCGAGTGGAGGGCTCTGCCATGAATCAAGTATAGGTTCGGCACCTCGGCTGTCAGGCGGCCTCGGCGTCCGCCCCCGCGTCGTCGACCGCGTCGAGCGCCGCCTCGAGCAGGGCCCGAATCTTTCGTGCCTCGGCGAGCAACCGCGCGCGCTCCGCGGCGGCGGCCCTGGTCACGGCTCGGGCCTCCGCGTGGGCCTCGTCGACCACGAGGGTCGCCTCACGCGTGGCGTGATCCTTGAGCTCGTGCGCTGAGCGTTCGGCCGAGACGAGGGTCGTCCGCAAGAGCGTCTCGAGGTCGCGGTGGCGCGAGAGCTCGGACTCGAGCTGCTCGATCCGGTCGGCGAAGTCGGCTCGCTGGCGCCAGACCTCCTCGAAGGATTCCGCGATCTCCTCGATCAGGCGATCGACAGGCTGCCGGCGGTAGCCGAGCAGGCCCCGCCTGAAACGTACGTGGTGAAGCTCGACCGGCGAGATGGTCATGGCTGCCTCCTCAGGCGAAGCGGTTGAAGATTTCGTCGATCACCCTCATGAGTACGAAGAGCGAGAGGATGGCCACGACCGGCGACAGGTCGAGCGGCCCAAGCGGCGGCAGGATCCGCCGAAAGAGCCGCAGATAGGGCTCGCAGACGTCTCGTAGGAAATCCGCGATCCGTCGTATCCAGATGTTGTACGGCAGCCGCACCCACGACGTGAGCACGTAGGCGAAGATCAGCAGGATGTAGACGTAGATGAAGACGTCGATGAAGTGGTTGACCGACGTGGCGGTGTCGGGGAGCAGCGCAAGCGTGGCCATCAAGCGTGACTTCGGCTTGGCGAGCCGGACTCCTGGGATCTGTGGCTCTCGGCCGTCACGGGCAATTCGTGCGCCCCCGGTCAGCGGCGCAGACGGACACATGGTCGAGGCCCATGTGTCCTGGAGACGGCACCGACAAGCGGCGCCTACGCCTGATTGAAGAAGCCGCGCTCGATGAGGCGTGCCCGCTCTTCCGCCGAGACCTCAACGTTTCGCGGTGTCAGCAGGAATACCTTGTCGGCCACGCGCTGCATGCCCCCGTCGAGGGCGTACGTGAGCCCGCTCGTGAAGTCGATCAGGCGCTTCGAGAGCTCCTGGTCGGCGCCCTGGAGATTGAGGATGACCGGAACGCCGTCCTTGTACTTGTCCGCGATCTGCTGGGCGTCGTTGAAGCTGCGCGGGACGACGAGATGCACCTGCACCGACGGCACGGCGCGCATGGGCATCGACTCCGGAGGCCGGCGGTTGCCGCCGCGAGGCCTCATCACCGCGGTGCGCGGCGCCGACTCCTCCGGTTCCGGGTCGGTCCAGTCGTCGAAGTCCTGCTGGCGGCCTCGCGGGGTCAGCCGGCGGACGTTCGGGCGCTCGCTGTAGGTGCGCTCGAGGTCCTCCTCGGTGAGGTAGCCGTCCTCGTCCCAGTCTTCGTCCTCCTCGGCGATGCCGAAGTAGACGAGCGTTCGGTTCCAAACGTCTGCAAATCCCATGATTAGCGGATGTTAGACGGTTGCTCGGCGAGAGGACCCGGCGCTGTGCCTCCTCCAAGGGTGTCGGCACGGCCGTACCGGCCAAGCCGGCCGGTCTCCAGCGGCGTCGCCAGCCCTGGTAGAGAACGGACCCCAGCCGGACCATCGTCGCACCCTCGTCGGCGGCCACGCGGTAATCCTGGCTCGTTCCCATCGAGAGCTCGCGCAGGCCGTACTGCTCGGCCAGCTGGCGCAGGCGCCGGAAGTACGGGCGCGACGTCTCGGGATCGTCGGTGGCAGGCGGCATCGTCATCAGACCGCGCACGTCCTCGTAGAGCCCGAGGAACCGCTCCAGATCGGCTTCCGGCACGCCCGACTTCGTCTCCTCGCCCGCGAGGTTGACCTCGACGAGGGCGGGAATCTCGAGCCGCTTGGCAGCCGATTCGCTCGAGAGGGAATGGCAGAGCTCGCAGAGCGAGTTGACCGTCTTCGCTTTGCGGCTCTGGAGGTGGCCGATGAAGTGCCAGCGGAAAGCCTCGCCGTAGCGGGCGTGCTTGGCCTCGAGATCCTGCGCGCGGTTCTCGCCGACGACCTCCACCCCGGCCTCGACGAGCGCGGCGAGCTCGTCCACGGAGACGTACTTCGTGGCCGCGACGATCGTCACCTGCGGCCCGAGGTCTGCGCGTATGCGCTCGTAGTTGGCGCGGACCTGCTCAGCCGATATGGCCAATCACGCCCTGCCTTCCGGTAAGGCCCTCGTCGCGGCGGTGCGAGAAGAAGCGCTCCGGCGAACAGGCGGTGCAGAGGTCGACGCGGTCGACCCGTACGCAGCCGGCCGCGCGCAGAGCCCGCTCGGCGGCGGTCCACAGGTCGAGCCTGCCGTCGCGGTAGAGCCCGAACCCGAACGCGCGGCGAAACCGGTCCGCAACCTCCTCGCCGACCTCGTAGCAGCACGGCCCGATCGCCGGCCCCACCGCCGCTGCGACTGCGCCGCCGCCGAGAGCCGACACGCCGGCGGGCACGATCCCCTCCAGCAGGCCACGCCAGCCCGCGTGCAGCAGCGCCAGCGCAGGCTCGGAACCGTTTGCGCGCGCGAGTGCGATCGGTAGGCAGTCGGCGGCGAGGACGAGCACGGGCAGCCCGCGCTCGTCGGTCCAGATGCCGTCCCCGCGCGCGCCCCGCGAGCCTGCCTGTGCCCGAAGCACGTCGGCCGAGTGGTGCTGGTAGTTCATCGCGAGCGCGTCCGGCTCGGCCCCGATCTCGGCGCAGAGCCGGCGGCGATTCTCGTTGACCCGCTTCGGCTCGTCGGCGGTTGCCCGGCCGAGGTTGAGCGAGGCGTACGGCCCCTCGCTGACCCCGCCCTCACGCGTCGAGAAGGCGACCTCGTACGGGCCGGGCGCGTCCTCCCAGCGGATCACTGCGCGATCAGCTCCCGCGCGGCCGCGAGCTCGGAGTCGCGCCCGTCGAGCTCGCCGTTCAGCTTGCGGCGGCGCAGCTCGGCGAGGATCTCCCCCACCCGCGGTGACTCGTCCAGGCCGAGCTCGGCGAGGTCGGAGCCGCTCACTTCCAGCCGCACGTCGCGGAGCCGCTCGAAGTACGCGTGCAGTGGAGGCAAGTCGGCGAGAGCGAGCGCAAAGAGCGGCGCGTCGGGTGCGTAGGGATCGGCGAGCGCGACGACCTCGGCCGGCTCGGCGCCCTTCTCCAGCCGCTCGACGATCCGCGGCCCGACCGTGACCGCCGCTGCGATCCGCTCGGCGTCCCGGCGTCGCACCTTCAGCCTCTGAAGCCAGTCGTAGACCTCGTCGGGAGGCAGCCGTCGGGCCAGCGCGGCGAGCCCCAGGCGCCAGGCGGGGATGGCGAGGCCGTAGCGGTCGCGCAACGCGGTCAGGCGGCGCAGGAGCTCGACGGCCTCCTCGTCGGCGGCAAGGTGCGGATGGATCGCGCGGTCGGCGCCGAGCTCGGCCAACCGCAGGATCGAGTGCTCGAGCTCGCCTTCCTCCAGCAGGGCCATCAGCTCGTCGCGCAGGCGGGCCGACGAGAGGTCGCCGACGAGGCCCATCTCGATCGTCCCGCGGGCGAGCCGCAGCGTGTGCTCGTCCATGCGAAAGCCATAGCGGTTCTCGTACCGGATTCCGCGGAAGATCCTGGTCGGGTCGTCGATGAACGAGAGGTTGTGCAGGACGCGGACGGTCTTCGCCTCGAGGTCCCGCCGACCGCCGAATGGATCGACGAGCCGCCCCAGGTCTGCCCCCTTGAGCGACACGGCCATCGCGTTGATCGTGAAATCGCGGCGGAAGAGGTCCTCCCGGATCGAAGCGTGCTCGACCGTCGGCAGCGCCGCCGGCGCGTCGTAGAACTCGGTGCGAGCCGTGACCACGTCCACGCGCTCGTCGTCCCCGTAGATCACCACCGCGGTGCCGAACTTCTCGTGCGCCCGCACCCGGCCGCCGAGCGCGTCGGCCAGCGCCTGGGCCAGCGCGATCGCGTCGCCCTCGACCGCGATGTCCACGTCGAAGCTGCGCTCGCCGAGCAGGATGTCGCGCACGGTGCCGCCCACGAGATAGACGCCCTCGAACGGCTCGGACACCGCGGCCACGGCTTCGAAGACGGGCTGGAGCCGCTCCAGTTGCGCGAGCTGCTCGGTCAGCATCGGCCCGGGGCGCTCCGGCGGCGCCGAGTGCTCGCCCAGCGCGCGGAGCAGGTCGCTCCGCGTGACGACCCCGACGACGCGCGTGCCCTCCACGACCGCGATCCGCTCGTTTCCGCCGGCGAGCAGGCGCTGGAGCTCCGCGAGGGGCGTCGTTTGCTCGGAGGTGGCGATGCTCGAGCTCATGATCCCCTTGACCGGAGCGTGCGAGAGGCCGTGTCCGACCGCGCGGTCGAGATCCTCGCGGCCGACCACGCCGACGAGGCGGTCGTCCTCGGTCACGAGAATCCCGCTCTGGCCGTAGCGCTGGCAGGCGACGAGCGCGTGCGCGACCGTGTCGTCGGGCGCAACGGTGCGCGCGGGACTCGACATGATCTGGGCGGCGGTGATGGGGTCACGGACAGCGCTCGGTAGCCCGTCGACCAGGCGAGTCCGCGCGTCTTCGAGCTTCCCCTTGAAGATCGCCGATGCCGCCTCCGAGTGGCCACCCCCGCCGAGCAGGCCCGCGATCGCCGCGGCGTCCACCTCCGGCGTTCGGCTGCGCGTGACGCAGAAGACGCGACCGTCCATCTCGACGAGCAGGACGAGCGCCTTCGTATCGGTCAGCTCGACGACCTTGTGCGCGAGGTTCGAGACGCCGTCCACGTAGCTCGGCCAGGTCAGCGCGCCGACGAGCACCTCGACTCCAGCGAGCTCGTGCGGACGAAGCTCGGCCAGCAGCGCGGAGAGCAATTCGCGCTCGTCCTCGCTCAGCGGCGTATGCAGGAACTCGGCAAGCAGCTCCTGACGCGCACCGTGGCGGAGGCACCAGGCGAGCGCCTCGGCGTCGCGCTGGGTGGAGGTGGGATACGTGAGCGAGCCGGTGTCCTCGTGGATTCCGAGCGCGAAGGCAGTCGCCTCGAGTGGGCTCACCGCGACCTCGCGCTCGGCCAGGATCCCGACGAGCGTCGTCGTGAGGGCGCCGTCTCGGGAGACGACCGTGTGCTCGGGGCTCGCCCACTCCGGCGGCTCGCCTGCGTGGTGGTCGAAGACGATCTTCTCGACCTGCGGATCGAGCGCGACCGGCTCGAGCTCGCCGAGCCGGGACGCGTGAGTCGTCTCGACGACGACCAAGCGGCGGATCGAGCCGAGGTCGAGCCGGGCCGCCTCTACGAGGCCGAGCTCGTCCGCGTGCAGGCGGTAGAACTCGCGCACGTTCCGGTTGAGCGAACCGGCCAGGCAGCCGACCGCCTCGGGATACAGGCGACGCGCGGCGAGCACCGCCGCGAAGGCGTCGAAGTCGGTGTTCCCGTGGGTCGCGATGACGGTGTCGGCCTGCATCCGTTCCATTCTGCCTCGGCGCCGCGAGAAAAGCGGCCAATTCCGGCACATTCGCGTGTGTGACACGTGCGCCTTTGCCGGTTACGCTCGCCTCGGGGAGGAGGCCGGGCGAACCGTACTAAGGGACCAAGGGCCTCTTAGACGGTTGCGACGGCCTCGATCTCGACCTTCGCGCCCGAAGGTAGCGCGGAGACCTCGATCGTCGCCCGGGCAGGGGGCACCTCGCCCACGTGCCGCGCGTAGACCTCGTTCATGCCGGCGAAGTCGCCGAGGTCGGCCAGGTAGACGGTCGTCTTGACGAGGCGGTCGAGCCCGCTCCCGGCCGCTTCGAGGATCGCCCGGAGGTTCGCCAGGACCTGCTCGGTCTGCTCCTCGATCGAGTCGCCCACGATCTCGGCGTGATCGGGCCGCAACGCGAGCTGGCCGGAAACGAAGACGAAGTCGCCGGCACGAATCGCCTGCGAATACGGCGCGCCCTGGAACGGCGCAGGTGCCTCTTCCGTGCGAACGGCGGTCTTGCCCTCCATCACTCCTCCTTCCGGCGAGGCCGGCAGCTCTGCGCCAGGGCCACGCCCAGCGCCTTGAAGATCGCCTCGAGAACGTGTTCAGGATCGGAGCCTTCGATCAGGCGCACGTGCAGCGTCAACCCTGCGCCCTCGGCGAGCTCTCGCAGGAAGGTGGCGACGATGTCGCTGGCGAGGCCGGCGACGCGGGCGTCGCTGAGGTCGACGTTCGAGACGACGAGCGGCCGCCCGGACGCTTCGACGACGACGTGTGCCAGCGCCTCGTCCGCCGGCACGGCGGCCGACCCGTGACCACGGCTGCCGCCTGCGCGCAGGGCGTCCGCGAGCGCCTGGCCGAGCGCGCGCCCGGCCGCGGCCACTTCGGCCTCCGCCTCGCCCGGTGCGATCTCGAGCACGAGATCGAAGGACGCGTATTCCGCAAGCAGCCCAAGGAGGTGATCGAGCACCGGCACGCCGGTGACGACGCTCGCCTCGCCGGAGCCGGCGACGTCGACGCGGGCGTGGAGCCTGCCGGCCTCGTCCGCTTGACCCGTCCGAGCCACTACGCCTCGACGCGCTCGATCCGGGCGCCCAGCGAGCGCAGGCGCTCGTCGATCCGCTCGTAGCCGCGGTCGATCTCACTGATGTTCCCGATCGTCGAGGTGCCCTCCGCACAGAGCGCCGCGAGCAGCATCGCCATTCCCGCACGGATGTCCGGGCTCGACATCTGCTGTCCGTACAGGCGCGCCGGCCCGGTCACGACCGCGCGATGGGGATCGCAGAGGATGATCCGCGCTCCCATCGAGACCAGCTTGTCGACGAAGAACAGCCGGCTCTCGAACATCTTCTCGAAGATCAGCACCGTTCCTCGCGCCTGGGTGGCGACGATCACGGCGATCGAGGTGAGATCGGCCGGGAACGCGGGCCACGGCCCGTCCTCGATCTTCGGAATCTGGCCGCCGAGGTCGTCGAGGATCACGAGCTCCTGCTCGGGCGGTACGCGCACGTTCGTGCCGTCGATCTCCACGTGGACGCCGAGGCGCTCGAAGGCCAGCAGGATCCCGGCGAGGTCCTTCGGCTCGGCGTCCTCGATCGTGACGTCCCCGCCGCTGACCGCCGCCAGGCCGATGAAGCTGCCGACCTCGATGTGCTCGGGCGCCAGCCGCCACGTGCCGCCCGAGAGCTTCTGCACGCCGCGGATCCTGAGCACGTTCGACTCGAGCCCTTCGATCTCGGCGCCAAGCGAGACGAGGAACCGGCAGAGATCCTGGATGTGCGGCTCGCAGGCGGCGTTGCCGATCACCGTCTCCCCGGGGGTGAGCGCGGCAGCCATGACGGTGTTCTCGGTGGCCATCACGCTCGCCTCGTCGAGGAAGATGTGCTTGCCCTTGAGGCCGCTCGTGCGCAGGTCGTAGCGCGCCCCGATGTCGATTTCGGCGCCGAGCTCGGCCAGGGCGTGGATGTGCGGATCGAGCCGCCGCCGTCCGATCACGTCGCCGCCGGGCGGCGGCGCGACGGCTCGGCCGAAGCGCGCAAGGAGTGGCCCCACCAGGAGGAAGGAGGCGCGAATCTGGCTCCCGAGCTCGCCGTCGAGCTCGTGGCCCGTGAGGTCGGAGGCGTGGACGCGGACCTCGTTCCCGCCCGTCCACTCGACGTCCGCGCCGAGCTGGGTGAGGAGCGCGATCATCGTCTCGACGTCGCGGATGCGCGGCATGTTCGTGAGCGTCACCGGTTCGTCGGTGAGCAGGCAGGCCGCGAGGATCGGCAGGGCGCCGTTCTTGTTCCCGGCCACGGAGATCCGGCCGTTCAGCGGATGCCCGCCCTCGATCACGAACGACTCGGAAACGGCTTCGGCGATGACGGTCTGCGGCATGCGAGGGGCTATCCTAGCGCCGTCGTGGAGCCGACCCGAGAGCGCGCCTGGGAGACCCTCAACCGCTACACCAAGAGCGAGGCGCTGCTGCGCCATGCGCTTGCGGTCGAGGCCGCGGTGGGCGCCTACGCACAGCGTTTCGGAGAGGACGAGGAGCTCTGGCGGGTGACCGCGCTGCTGCACGACTTCGACTACGAGATCCACCCCACGCTCGACAAGCACCCGCAAGACGGCGCGCCGATCCTGCGCGAGGAGGGATACCCCGAGGAGGTGATCGAGGGTGTTCTCTCGCACGGCTCGCACCTCGGCCTCCCCCGCGACACGCCGCTGAAGAAGACGCTCTTCGCCTGCGACGAGCTGGCCGGCTTCGTCCACGCCTGCGGCCTCGTGCGACCCGACGGGATCGAGACGCTCGAGCCGAAGTCGGTCAAGAAGAAGCTCAAGCAGCCCTCGTTCGCGTCCGGCGTCAACCGCGCGGACGTCTACGAAGGCGCCGAGGCGCTCGGGGTCGAGTTGGACGAGCACATCGCCTTCGTGGTGGCCGCGATGCGCCCGATCGCGGGCGAGCTCGGGCTGCCTAAGCCCTAAGGCAGAGCGTCGAGGAGGCGTTCGAGCTCCTCGTCGGTCGTCCACCAGCCGCACGAGACCCTCAGCCAGCCCAGCGTGGGGATGTCGCGCACGAGCACGCCTTGCTCGTAGAGGCGCTTGACCACTTCGCCTGAGTCGCCTTCGACGGGAAACGAGACGAGCGTCCCCTGGCCCGGAGCCGTCACGACCTCCGCGCGCTGCGAGACGAGCTCGCGGCAGCGGGCGGCCATCTCCGCGGCGCGCTCGAAGCGGCCGTCGGGCGCGACGTCGAGCGCGGCGTTCAGCCCAGCCAGCGAGGGCGGCGGCGTCCAGCCCGAGTCGAAGCGCGCCGCGCCCTCTCGAGGCGAGAAGGCACCGGTCGGCTCGTAGCTCGCCTGCGACAGGTAGCTCGGCGCGGTGACGGCGAGCGCCTCCGGCTCACGCACCGCAAGGCCGCCCGTGCCGTCGGGCCCGCAGAGCCACTTCTGGCACGAGAACGCGTAGAAGTCCATCTCGGCGGCCTCGACGGCGATCGCCCCGGCCGACTGAGCGCCGTCGACGAGCACCGGCAGGCCCGTGGCCTCCTTCAGCTTGCTCACAGGGAAGCGGTTGCCGCTCACCCAGCAGACGTCCGAGAGCGCGAACAGCCGGGTCTTCGGCGTCACCTCGGCGAGCAGCACCTCGAGCGCCTGCTCGGGCGAAAGCTCTCGCACCGAGGCTATGCGCACCTGCGCGGGCGAGACGGCCAGCGCGCCGAGGAGGCCAAAGTGCTCGCCGTCGGTTGTGATGATCTCGTCGTCAGGTCCGAGGCCAAGGCCGGCGAGCACGATGTTGCAGCCGTTCGTCGTCGAGGTCGAGAGCGAGAGGTTTTCCGTGGGCACGCCGACGATCGCGGCGAGCTTCGCCCGCACCCGGTCGCGCAGCTCGGCGGTGCGCGAGAAGTAGTCGGCCCCGCCGCGACCGCTCTTCGAGGTCGGCCTGGTTCTGCGCGATCATCGCCTCGACCGTCGGACGCGCGAGCGGGCCGTTGGTCCCCGCGTTCAGGTACGCGTAGCGCTCGAAGACGGGGAACAGCGTGCGGGCTTCGTCGATGGTCATTCGATCGTCACCTCCACCGGTGCGTGATCGGACAGTAGACGTCCTTCGAAGCGGCGCCGCTCGTCCGGCCAGCGCTTCACATGACCCGCCCGCGCTCTGCGCACGAGGATCTGGTCGATCCCGGAGATCGGTCGCGAGAAGCCCCACTCCGGCCCGGTGAGAAGCTCGAGCGTCTTCGAACGCTCACGGATGACGTTGAAGTCGCCCGCGAGCACGAGGACGTCCTCAGGCTCCGCAACGCTCTCGGCGAAGACCGCCGCCCGCATCAGCTCGGCGTCCGGGACGCGCCAGTCGGGAACGCTCGAGTCGTGCAGGTTCGCGACCGTGAGGAACCGCTCCCCCACGCTCGCCCGCACCGCGTGGCAGACGCGCCGCTCCTTTGCCCAGGCGAGCTGGATGCGCCGGTCCAGTCCGAGCGCCCGTGCCTGCGCGCGGCGGAAGCTCGGCGGGTTGAGAACGATCGAATCCTTCGCCAGCGGTTTCAGCTCGCCGCGCCGGATCAGAATCGCGTTGGCCTGACCGGCGACCGCTGAGCGAAAGAGCCCGTGATGGAGCTCGGTGATCAGCCGGCCGATCTCGGCACTCCCGAGCAGCGGCCTCGCGGCCGGCGCGCCGAAGGCATGCATCCCGCTCCACTCGTCAAGCCATCGCAGCGACCACACGGGCAGCTCCTGCAGGCAGAGCACGTCAGGCCCGTCGGCGCTCGCCAGCCGCACCATCTCCTCCAGGAAGCCACGCCGCTCCGGCGGGTTCGCGTTGCCGTGGAAGACGTTCCAGGTGCGGACGAGCAGCGCCAAGGGCCGGGCTAGTCTAGGCGCGTGCTCAGAAAGCGTCGCTTCGCCGACCTCATCGCGCGGCAGCTCGACGTCTTCGTCCGGGACCAGCTCGAGCTGCTCGAGGCCTGCGACGAGGCGGAGCGCGCGTACGACCGGGCCGAGCGCGAGGAGGCCGAGGAGCGCTACGGGGACTACCAGGATCTCGTCGAGACCGGCACGGAGCTCCTCGCGGACCTGCGCGACAACTTCAAGCGGACGCTCGACGAGGACACCGCCGAGGAGTACGAGGTCGAGTTCAACCGCGCCGTCGTCAAGCGGCTCCCCCGCTTCGGGCTCGAGATCGAGAACCGCTAGAAGCCCGCCGCAAAGCCGCCCACGATCGCGCCGAAGGCGACATGGCCGAGCAGCGTCCAGAGCGCGGTCCGCCGTCCGTAGTTCACCAGCAGGAAGCCGGGTGGCTCGAGGAGGGGCGTCTCCTCGGCGTCGGACCAGGGCGTGCCCATGCGCGGATGCACGGCCGGGAGCAGAAGCGTCACGAGCACCCCTCCCGCGAGCGCGGCATGGGCGACGCCGAGGACGGCGCCGAAGGCCCAGCCTGCCTGGTCGACCGCGCGGAAGATCGCGTAGTAGCCGAGCGCGAACAGGAGCCCGTTCAAGAAGTGGATCGCGACGCCGATCACGGTCGCGCGGCCGCGGTCGTCGGTGAACACGGTCCCGAGCAGGAGCGGGATGTCCATCCGCGTCCAGCCCAGCTCCTGTGCCACCCGCAGGCCGCTCGTGAGCACGATCGTGCCGACGAAGCCGCCGGCGAGGGCGCCCCAGAGCGTCACGCGGCCCGCCGGGCCGCGTCTTCGTCCGCGATCCCGACGGCGGCGTTGACGAGCGCCAGGTGCGTGAGCGCCTGCGGGAAGTTGCCCAGGAAGTCGTGAGTGTGCGGATCGACCTCCTCCGAGTAGAGCCCGACGTCGTTCGCCAGCCCGACCAGCTCGTCCATCAGCGCGTGGGCGCGATCGAGCCGGCCTGCGTGCGCGAGCGCCTCGACGAGCCAGAACGAGCACGTGAGAAACGCGCCCTCCGGCCCGCCGACGCCGTCATCGCCTCGGTACCGGTAGACGAATGGCCCCTTGCGCAGCTCTCGCTCGATGGTGTCGATCGTGGAGCAGATCCGATCGCCCTTCGGGTCGCCGTAGCCGAGCAGCGGGAGCGTCAGCAGGCTCGCGTCCGGCTCGCGCAGGTCGGTCGCCCGCACGTAGGTCCCCAGCTCCTCGTCCCAGCCCTGCGTCTCGATGAGCTCGCGCACCTCGTCCGCGGCCGCGCGCCAGCGCACGCTGCGGTCCGGGATCGCCCCGCGCTCGCCGAGCCGGCACGCCCGGTCGAGCGCGACCCAGCAGAACGCTTTCGACTGGATGAAGTGCGTCGGCTCGCTCCTGACCTCCCAGATCCCCGAGTCGGGGTCCCGCCAGTGCGTCGCCACCCAGTCGGCGATGCGCGCAACCTCCTTGCCGGTATCGCCGTCGATGTGCCCGACCTCCTGGACGTAGAGCCAGATCGCCTCGAGCACGCCGCCGTAGACGTCCAGCTGGAGCTGCTGCGCCGCGCCGTTGCCGATCCGGACCGGCCCGGAGCCGCGGTAGCCCTCCAGCCAGGGCAGCTCCCGCTCGGGGGCATGTGGCGAGCCGTCCACGCGGTAGAGGATCCGGAGCTCGGGCTGCGTCAACCGCGACGCCTGCATCAGCCACCAGAAGAACGCGCGCGCTCCCTTGTGGAAGCCGAGCCGGATTCCGGCGTCGAGGGACCAGCACGCATCGCGGAGCCACGTGTAGCGGTAGTCCCAGTTACGAGTGCCGCCGATCCACTCGGGGAGCGAGGCCGTGGGCGCGGCCACCCGCGCTCCCGACGGCGCGAACACGAGCAGCTTCTGGACGAGCGCGCTGCGGACGACGGCCTCCCGCCACGGCCCCTCGTACTGGATCTGGCTTGCCCAGGTCGGCCAGAACGCGGCGGTGCGGGCGAGCCGGCGCTCAGCGTCGCTGCGTCCCGGAATCACGAGCGGCTCGGCGTGAGCAGCGGCCAGCGACCAGAGCGCGCTGTGACCCTGCTCGAGGGCGACCTCGCCGGTCACGACCCCGTTCGCGTAGATGCCGTCGGGCGCGTCGCAGATCCCGAGCACCAGAGCGTCGCCGCCGCTCTCCGCGAACCAGTGCCCCGAGCGGCGCACGATCCTCGTCGTCCGCCCGCCGTAGCCGAAGCGCGGATCGAAGCTCCAGCGGAGCGGAACGGTGCCTGCCATTCCCTCCGCCTTGCGCACCAGCTCGCGCATCGGGGAGATGGCCCGGTCGTCCGAGAGCGTCATCGCGTCGGTCAGGCGCACGCTTCCCTGCGCGGTCGTGAACGTCGTCTCGAGGACGTTCGAGTCGTCGAGGTAACGGCGCTCGGTCTCGTACGGCACAGCCGGCTCGAGCTGGAAGGAGCCGCCGTGCTCGGCGTCGAGAATCCGTGCGAAGACCGACGGGGAGTCGAAGTTCGGCAGGCAGAGCCAGTCCACCGAGCCGTCTCGCGCGATCAGCGCGCCGGTGCGGCCGTCGCCGACAAGCGCGTAGTCGCGGATCGGCGCGTAGCCGTCGGTGCGCTCCACGGCCGCGATTCTGCCGGTCCCGCTGGTCAGCGGTGGCCGAAGTGATGCGCGGCAGGGAGCGAGCCGAAAACGTCGGCGTCGTCGGCGCAGCGCCTGGCCAGCGGGCTCAGCGAGACGAGCTCGCGGACGAGGACGTTGCGGTTGCGCTCGTACCGCTCGAACCGCCCGCGTGCCAGAAGCAGCGGCTCGGCCCGCACCAGCGCCCGGAACCGCTCGTACACCGAGGGGGGCACGATCAGGTTCACCTGCCCGAACTCGTCCTCGAGCAGCATGAAGACGACGCCGTTCGCGGTCGCAGGCCTTTGCCGGGCGACGGCCATCCCGGCCACCGCCACCGAGCGGCCCGAGCGCTCCTCCTCCAGCTCCCGGCTCGAGAGGGTTCCTTCCGGCAGGTGCGGCCGCAGCAGCTCCAGCGGGTGGACGCCGACCGAGAGGCTCGTCGTCCGGTAGTCGGCGAGCATCAGCTCCCACGCCGTGTGCTCGCGCAGGGCCGGTGTCTCGGCGGTGGGATCGAGAGGCAGCGCGAGCTGCCGTTCCGTGCCGCCGCTGCCGGGGACGGTCTGCGCCCGCGGCACCAGCCCGAGCTCCCAGAGGAGCGCGCGCCGCTCGCCGCCGAACAAGTCGCACGCGCCGGAGGCCACGAGCGCCTCCAGTCGCGGGCGGTCGAGCGCGCTTCGCTGCGCGAGCTCGCGGACTCCGGCGAACGGCCCTCGCCGCTCCCGCTCGGCCACGAGCGTCTTCGCCTCCTCTTTGCCCAGCGAGCGCACGTACTCCAGGCCGACCCGCACCGCCTCGCCCTCCAGGGCGCACTCGGCAGCGCTGAGGTTCACCTCGGGCGGCCGCACCTCCACCCCGCGCCGCTGTGCGTCCCGCACGAGCGAGGCCGGCGGGTAGAAGCCCATCGGCTGCGCGTTCAGGAGCGCGCACAGGAACTCGGCCGGATAGTGGTGCCGCAGCCAGGCCGACTGGTACGCGAGCAGCGCGAACGCCGCCGCGTGCGACTTCGGGAAGCCGAAGCCGGAGAAGCCGACAAGCTTGTCGAAGACCGCGTTTGCAACCTCCTGGCCGACGTCCCGTGCGACGGCGCCTTCGACGAAGCGGCCGCGGAACGCCTCGATCGCCTCCAGTGAGCGCTTCCGGCTCATCGCGCGGCGCAGCCCTTCGGCCTCGCCGATCGAGAAGCCGGCGAGCGCCGTGGCGACCGCGAGCACCTGATCCTGGAACACGATCACCCCGAGCGTCTCGCGCAGCGGCTCCTCCAGCAACGGGTGGTCAGAGGGCGGCACGAACTCCGGGTTCTCGCGCAGCTTCTGGCGGTTGTCGATGAACGGGTGCACGGCGCCGCCCTGGATCGGGCCGGGTCGCACGAGCGCGACCTGGATCGTCAGGTCGTCGAGGTTCTCCGGCCGCGTGCGCAGGATGGACTGCATCTGCGCCCGGCTCTCGATCTGGAAGACGCCGACGGTGTCCGCGCGCTGGATCTCGTCGTAGACCGCCTCGTCCTGCAGCGGGATCCGCGAAAGATCAATAACGCTACGCGTCCCAGAATGACGGGCGATCTGCTCGACGCAGTCCTCGACCGCCGAGAGCATTCCGAGCCCGAGCAGGTCGATCTTCAGGAAGCCCGCGTCGGCGCAGGAGTCCTTGTCCCACTGGCACAGCTGCCGTCCCTCCATCGCCGCAGGCTGCACCGGGACGAGCTCGATCAGCGGGCGCGTGGAGATCACCATCCCGCCCGGATGCTGTGAGAGGTGTCGCGGCAGCCCGCCGATCTCGCCGCACAACTCGGTGAAGGCCCGCCAGCGCGGCGAGCCGAGCTTCGCTTCGCCGTCTGGCAGCTTCGCCAGCTCCTCCCGCACTCGGCGAGGACTGCCGTCGGTGAGCCGCGCCAGCCGCTCGAGCTCCGCGAACGGCAGCCCGAGCGCCTTGCCGACGTCGCGGATCGCGCCTCGCGCCCGGTAGGTCGAGAAGGTGGCAACGAGTGCCGAGTGCTCGCGCCCATAGCGCTCGCAGACCGCGACGATCAGCTTCTCGCGGATGTCGCGCGGGAAATCGAGGTCGATGTCGGGGACCGAGACGAGCTCGTGGTTGATGAAGCGGCCCAACGAGAGCCCGGCCTGTACGGGGTCGACGTGCGAGAGGCCGGTCAGGTAGCAGACGATCGAGCCGACGGAGCTCCCGCGCCCACGGCCCGGCGGGAGGACGTTGCGCGCGACCGAGCCGCCGCGAACCTCGAGCGCGCACTCCCGCGCCAGCTCGAGCACCTCCCAGTGCAGGAGGAAGAACCCGGCCAGGCCGAGCTCGCCGATCAGCTTCAGCTCCTCGTCGAGCCGCCGGCGCGCGCGGCGCTTGTGCCCGTTGGCGTCGCCGTAGCGCTCCTCGAAGGCACTGTCGCAGACACGGGCGAGCTGCCGGATCGCCGGCTCGCCGGTCTCGGAGAAGTCCGGGTAGCGGTAGCCGAGGTCCTCGGTGAGGTCGAACTCCAGACGTGCGGCGAGCTCCCCGGCGCGCTCGACGGCGTCGCGGTCGAGCGGGAAGCGCTCCGCCAGCTCGCCGGGAGCGGCGAGAACGCTCTCGCGGTTGCCGCGGCGCTCCGGTTCGCAGCCGTCGAGCGAGGTGCGGTGACGGATCGCAACGAGCACGTCCTGGAGGGCGGTCCGGCGCTGGTGGTGCGCATGCGGATCGCCGGTCGCGACGGTGCGTACGTCAAGCGTCTCGGCCAGCTCGCGCAGGGCGGCGTTGCGGCGCTCGTCGCCGCGCTCGTACGGGCGCTGGAGCTCGACGAAGAAGCGCTCGGGCCCGAAGGCTCGCGCCAGCGCGGCAGCCCCGTTCGGGTTGCGCACCGCGAGGCCGTGCCGCGCGCAGCCGGAGAGGCAGACGAGCCCCTCGTTCAGCTCCGCCAGCAGCGTCGGCATCGAGCGCCGGCGGCGCCAGCTCGGTTCCATCCCGGGTCCGGGCATGCGCGGCGGTCAGCAGCCGGCACAGGTTCGCGTACCCCTGGGCGGTCTCGACGAGCAGCGTCACGTGCGAGCGGTCGGCCAGCGTCACCTCCGCGCCGGTGATCGGCCGCACGCCGAAGGCCTTCGCCGCGTGCGCGAACTCGAGCGAGCCGTAGACCCCGTCGTGATCGGTCAGCGCCAGGGCCTCGTAGCCGAGCTCCGCAGCGCGGGCCGCGAGCTCCTCGGGCAGCGAAGCGCCGTCGAGAAACGAATAGGCTGAATGCGCGTGGAGCTCGACGTACACCGCCCGCTCCTCCTAGCGCCCGGTGAGGGCGAGACCGTCACCGATCGCCCGGAACGGACGCTGAGGATCCTCGCCGAGCTGGAGCAGGTAATCGTCACGTGGTTCCGCTACGAGCCCGGCGAGGAAGGCCCCGATCCGCACGTCCACCGGCTGCACACGGATGCGTTCTACGTTCTGGAGGGCGAAGTCGAGTTCAAGCTCGGGCCCGACCTCGAGACGGTCACCGGGCTGCCGGGGACGCTCGCCGCGGCTCCTCCCAACGTCGTCCACACCTTCCGGAACGCGAGCGACGCGACCGCGATCTTCCTCAACTTCCACGCCCCTTCGATGGGCTTCGGCGACCACATCCGCGGACAGAGCAACGCCTTCGACCAGTGGGAGCCTCCGGCCGACGGCGGCCTCGACGGCGCTGTCCTCAGCGGCCCGGGCGAAGGCGAGCGCATCGAGCACGACACGAGCACGCTCGTGATCAAGTCCGACCTGCAGCAGCTCGCCGTGCTCGACCTGACGTTCCTGCCGGAGTTCGAAGGCGTCGACCCCCACACCCACGGCGACCACGTCGACGCGTTCTACGTGCTCGAGGGCGAGGTCGAGTTCCATACCGACGGCGGACCCCGGCGAGCACGGCCCGGTTCGTTCTTCGCGGCTCCTCGGGGAACCGTGCACGGCTTCCGCAACCCAGGGCAGACCCCGCTTCGCGTGCTCAACGTCCATGCGCCGGAAGGCGGTTTCGTTGGCCGCGTCCGGGGTGGCTGAGCCGATCACGTCCCCCGCTGGCTGAACCAGCGGCCAACCTCCTCGTCGCGGAACACGACCGCGCGCTCGCCGCCCGCGAGCACGACGTCGAAGTAGCGCCGGCTCACCGGCTCCTCCGTCCACCAGCGATCGACCACGCGCCACTCTTCGCGGACGAGCGCCACGCCGCGCGCGATTCACCGACCGCCGGCAGTCCATCGACATGACGCCTGCGACCGAGCGCCGGCCGCGGGCTCGTTTAGTCGTCGCGGGGAACCAGCAACGCCCGCTGTTCTGGCAGACGCGACCACGGCGCGACCTCGACGACGGTGCAAACGGATCCCGAGCCGGTACCGACGCGGACCTGACGCAGGCCCTCGCTCAGGTGCGCCTTGAGCTCGTCGCCTTCAGGCCGCACGAGCTCGAGCTGCTGGCCGGTGGACTCCGCCAGAACCAGGGCCTCGAGCCTCAGCATGACCGCGGGCGCCGGCAGCTCGAGCAGCTTCGGCCCGAGCGCTGCGCGCAGGCGGGCCGGCTCGGCGGTCGCGTCCCGCAGCGTGATCGTCCGCCGCCAGGAGCCGCCGCCGACCAGGCGCGCCGAGAGCGCGAGCTTCCGCGGCGCGCGACCGGCCCGCTCCGGCCGGGCGAGCAGCCGGTCGAGCAGTACCGCCAGCGAGCGCCTCAGCGTCAGCTCGTTGCCGACCGCCTCGGGGAACTCGAGCATCTCCGCCAGCTCCGCAGCAGGCTTGCGCCCGCGCACGCGGGTATTCGAGCCTCCTCTCGCCAGGCTCCAGGCGCGCCGGCCGTCCGGCCCCAGGCGTTCGGCCACGGCGCCGCCCGGCAGCCCGGCAAGCTCACCAAGCCTCTTGACCCCCAGCGCCTCGAGCTCTTCGCGCCGGCGCGCTTCCACCGGCAGGAGCTTCAGCGGCAGCGGCGCAAGGAACTCCCGCGCCCGCTCGTCCGAGACGACGAGCGCCTGCCCTGAACGGGCCACGTTCGCAGCTGCGAGCGCAGCGAATCGCCGGCTGGCCGCCCCGACCCGCGCATCCCAGCCCGGCCCGACCGCGGCCAGCGCCCGCTTGAGCGCCGGCTCGAGTCCGCCGTAGAGCCGCTCGACCCCACGGGTCTCGAAGTACGCGCACCCGAGCGCGGCCGGTTCGACCGCGATGCCCGCGTCCTCGAGCCGCCGCACGATCTGCTCCCACGCTTCCTCGGCCGAGGCCGGATCCCGATCGACGAGCTGGAGCGACGGGCACGTGGCCAGCGCCTCCCCCAGCCGCATCCCCGGCTCGACTCCCGCCTTCTCGGCTGCAGCGGTGACCGGCCCGAGCAGCGGCTCGGCACCGGCCTCCGGCGCGAGCGCAGCGGGCCCGAGCGCCAACCGCGGCCGCTCGCGCAACGCGGCGCGCAACTCGAATCCCGGAATGACGAGGCAGGCGATCATGGGAACGTATGTTCTACACGAACACACGTTCCCCTGTCAAGTAGTTGTCAGCCTCGGAGGCTCACGACCTCCGCGGCCGGCCCCACCATTCGCGAGAACCGTGGCACCACGTCGAGCACGCTGACCTGCGAGCACCAGGCGATGTCCTCTTCGAGGCCGGGCGGGCCGTACGTGCGCGCGTTGATGCCGTCGATCGCGTTGGGGAAGCGCTCCGCGATCACCTGCGACGCGACAGCGGCATCGGTTCGCTGCGCGTCGAGCAGCTGCACGATCCGCCCCGCGCAGTAGGCGTCGTCGATCGCGAAGGCGTTCTTGTAGCCGGCGCAGAGGATCACGGTGTCGTCGCTCACGTGTGCGGCAACGGCGGCGAGGTTCAGCAACGCGCCGAGCACGACCTCGTCGCAGGAGGCGGCCGCGGCGACGATCGAGCGGGTGCCGTTCGTGGTCGAGAGGATCAGCGTCTCGGCGCGCGGCTCGAGGAACTCGCGTGGCGACGCTCCCGCGTCGAACACCTCGATCCGTTGCGCGTCGCGCTCGCCCGCGGTGATCGCCGCGTCGCCGAGCTCGGCCTTCAGCGCGAGCGCATCCTCGATCTCCGCGCAGCAGAGAACCCGGCTGTAGCCGGAAGCGAGGGCCTGCACGATCGTCGAGGTCGCACGCATCACGTCCACGACGATCCCCAGCGGAGCCGCAGCCGCCTCGGCCGGCGTGAAGGCGACGTGACAGCGCATACGGCCACTACGCTAACGGCCGTGTCCAGCGCACCCACCTGTTACCGGCACCCCGACCGCGAGACGTACGTCTCCTGCTCGGAGTGCGGCCGCCCGATCTGCCCCGAGTGCATGACGCAGGCGCCCGTCGGCCAGCGCTGCCCGGATCACTCGGGCAAGCCACAGGGGGTGCAGCGCCTCACGAAGGGAGCCAGGCGCGGCCTCTTCGAGGGCACGGGAGCCCTCGTCACGAAGATCGCTCATCGCGGTCAACGTCCTCGTCTACGTGATCACGGTCGCCCAGGGCGCGGGGATCAACTCGCCGGGCGGCCGGCTCTTCACCGACTGGCTGCTCTACGGGCCTGCGGTCGCAAACGGCGACTGGTGGCGCCTGATCACGAGCGCCTTCCTGCACGCGAGCCTCCTGCACATCGGCTTCAACATGTACTTCCTCTGGTTCGTGGGCTCGCCGGTCGAGCAGGTGCTCGGACGCGGCCGCTTCCTGCTCGTCTACCTCGTCTCGGGGCTCGCGGGCGCGGCGGGCGCGCTCCTGTACACGCCACACGGCCAGACCGTCGGTGCCTCTGGCGCCATCTTCGGGATCCTCGGCGCCGCCCTGATCCTCGAGCGGCAGGGCAACCTCGTGCTCGGCGGCTCCGCGCTCGGCCTGATCGTGATCAACCTGGTCCTGAGCTTCGCGATCTCCGGCATCTCGATCGGCGGCCACGTCGGCGGCCTGATCGGCGGTGCGCTCTGCACGCTCGTCCTGTCGAACTTCGGCCGCGCCCATGCGGCCTACAGCCGGGTCGGGCTCTGGGGGATCGCCGGCGTCGTCGGCGTCGGCCTGCTCAGCCTCGCGGTCGCCTACTGGCGCGTCCGCGGCCTCGCCTAGCCAGGCTTTACGAGTAGCGCTCGCAGTGGGCGACGCGGTCGTACTTGTCCTTCCAGACCCGGTCGACCCCCGCGCCGCCGTCGAGCCGGTCGGCGAACCCGTCCCACGCGAAGATCGTGTCGTTCCCGTCGCCCCCGAACACGACGTCACGGCCGCTGTCACCCGAGAGCTTGTCGGAGCCCGGGCCGCCGCGGAGGACGTCTGCGCCGTTGCCGCCGTTGAGCATGTCCGGGCCGGCTTCGCCCTCGAGCACGTCGACTCCGTCGCCCCCGTTCAGCATGTCCTTGCCCGGCCCGCCCACGAGCACGTCGTTTCCGCCGGCCCCGGCCAGGACGTCATCCCCGCCCAGCCCACAGAGCACGTCGCGCCCCGGCGTCCCGAGGATCTGGTCGGGCCCGGGCGTGCCGGTGAACGTGCAGGCGAGGCCGGCGTGCACTGTGGCGTGCGCACCCCGGACGAGGAAGAGCGAGGCCGTGAGCAGCATCGCCGCCGTCGCCTTGATTCGCGTCTCCTGGGGGTTCATGCGCGGCACCTCCTAAGCCTTTGGCGGGCCGCACCACCGGTTCTCCGTAGGCATCGGCACAACGGTGATTGCGGGCCATCCCTCGGCTCGGGGATTCCGGGTCATAAGCAACGGAAGAGTGCGCCGCGACTGGGCGAAGACCCATCGGAGGACGGAGCTGCTGGCGTTCTTCGAGAGCCGGGCCGGATCCATCTTCGACCTGGCCACGAAGCCCGCCAGCCGCGCCGCGTACCGCCGCTACATCACGCCGCTCGGCTAGGCCGGACGGTTCGTGATGTGCACGTAGATCTTGTCCGCGCTGCCGCACTCCTCACGCAACGCGACCTGCCCGCTTCGGCCCTCTCCCTGCCATGAGACCTCGGAGTCGTGGTCCTCGAGCTCGTCGAAGAGGATCTTGTAGCCGGAAGCCTCGAGCTCCTTCTTCCACTCGTCGTGGGCTTCCTTGATGTCGCCGTTGAAGTAGCCCTCGACGATCGTGGTCGGGCCCTTGGTCTCCTGCTTGGTGTAGGTGACCTTGTCCGTCTCGATCTGCGGCCAGCTCGGCGGAAGGTTCGGCGCCTCGGCGAGCGCCGAGCCGTTGCAAGCCGCCAGAGCCTGCTTGTTGAGCGCGCCTCCTTCGGACTCGCTCTTCTTGCCGCCGCAACCGGCGGCGAGGAGCACGGCAAGACCGATCGCCGCGAATGCTGCAGCCCGCTTCACGTTGCCTGCCTTTCCGGATCCCCGGCGCGGGAGTATAGAAGGGGCTACCCGCCGGCGGCGACCGCTTCGACGCCGGATTCCTTCAGCGCCGCCTGCGCGGCGGCCAGGCGGGCGAGCGGCACGCGGTACGGCGAGCAGCTGACGTAGTCGAGCCCGAGGCGGTGGCAGAACGCGACCGACTCCGGCTCGCCGCCGTGCTCGCCGCAGATCCCGAGCTTCAGATCCTCCTTGACGCCGCGCCCGCGCTCGACGGCGATTCGCATCAGGTCGCCCACCCCACCCTGGTCGAGCGTCTCGAAGGGGTTGCGCTCGAGCACGCCGTCCTCGAGGTAGCGAGTCAGGAACTTCCCCTCGGCGTCGTCTCGCGAGAGGCCCATCGTCGTCTGCGTCAGGTCGTTCGTGCCGAAGGAGAAGAAGTCGGCGTAGGCGGCGATCTCGTCCGCGCGGATGCAGGCGCGCGGGAGCTCGATCATCGTCCCGACGAGGTACTCGACCGTCTCGCTCTCCTCGTTCGCGGTCGCGACCGTGATCGCGCGCAGACGGTGCAGTTCCTCGGCGAAGCCCACGAGCGGGTGCATGATCTCGACGACGGGCGCCTCGCCCGTGCGCTCTTCCACGGCCACCGCCGCGCGGATGATCGCCCGCACCTGCATCTCGTAGATCTCCGGCCAGAGCAGGCCGAGGCGGCAGCCGCGCGTGCCGAGCATCGGGTTCGTCTCGTGCAGCGCCTTGATCCGCTCGCGCATGCGCTCGTCCTTTGCCTCCTCGAGCGGCGGCAGGAACTCGTGCAGCGGCGGGTCGAGCAGGCGGATCGTCACCGGCAGGCCCGCCATCGCCTCGAAGATCCCCTCGAAGTCGGCTTGCTGGTGCGGCAGCAGCTTGTCGAGCGCGGTGCGACGCTCGTCCTCGCCGCCGGCCAGGATCATCTCGCGCACGACCGGCAGGCGGTCCTCGGCCATGAACATGTGCTCGGTGCGGCAGAGGCCGATTCCCTCGGCGCCGAACTCGCGCGCCTTGGCGGCGTCGTCCGGCGTGTCCGCGTTGGCGCGCACCTTGAGGCGGCGCAGGGCGTCGGCCCAGCCGAGGATGGTCTCGAAGTCCTCGTTGATCTGCGGCGGGACGAGCGGCACCTCGCCGACGATCACCTCGCCGGTGCCGCCGTCGATCGTGAGCATGTCCCCCTCGGCGAGCTGGTGGCCGCCGATGTTCAGCGTTCGCGACTCGAGGTCGATCGTGAGCCCCTCGCAGCCGGCGACGCAGGGCTTGCCCATCCCGCGCGCGACGACCGCCGCGTGCGAGGTCATGCCGCCGTGGGCGGTCAGGATCCCGCTCGCCTGGATGAGGCCGTGGATGTCGTCAGGAGTCGTCTCCCAGCGGACGAGGATCACACTCTCGCCGGCGAGCCCGCGCTCCTCGGCGAGGTCGGCGTCGAGCACGATCTTGCCGGAGGCCGCGCCGGGCGAGGCGTTCAGGCCCGCGCACGGCGACGTCGAGCTTCGTGGTCGGGTCGATCCGCGGGTGCAGGAGCTGGTCGAGCTGGTCGGGGTCGATCCGGGCGACCGCCTCCTCGCGTGAGATGAGGCCCTCCTCCGTCATCGACACTGCGGCCTTGAGCGCCGCGGCCGCCGTGCGCTTGGCCGAGCGCGTCTGAAGCAGGTAGAGCCGGCCGTCCTCGACCGTGAACTCGATGTCCTGCATGTCGCGGTAGTGCTCCTCGAGGCGCCGCATCGTCGCGAGGAGCTGGTCGAAGGCCTCCGGGAGCTGCTTCTGCATCGCCTCGATCGGCTCGGGTGTGCGGATTCCGGCGACCACGTCCTCGCCCTGGGCATCCGCGAGGAACTCGCCGAAAAGCCCCGACTCGCCCGTCGAGGGGTCGCGGGTGAAGGCGACGCCCGTCCCCGAGGCCGCGCCCTTGTTGCCGAAGACCATCTGGACGACGTTGACCGCGGTGCCGAGGTCGTCGGGGATCCGGTGAGCCCGGCGGTACACCTGCGCCCGGGGCGTGTCCCACGACTCGAAGACCGCCTGCACGGCGCGGGTGAGCTGCTCGCGCGCGTCTTGCGGGAACGGCGAGCCCGTCTCTTCCTCGTAGATCTGCTTGTAGGTGACGATCAGGTCGCGGAGGTCGTTCGCGTCCAACTCGACGTCCTGCTGGGCGCCGCGGTCGGTCTTGAGATCGGAGAGCGCGGACTCGAAGCGGTGCGCGTCGATGCCCTCGACCACCTCGCCGTACATCTGGATCAGGCGCCGGTAGGAGTCGCAGGCGAAGCGCGGGTTGTCGGTGGAGCGGCCGAGCCCTTCGACGGCGTCGTCGTTCAAACCGAGGTTGAGGATCGTGTCCATCATCCCGGGCATCGAGACCGCGGCCCCCGAGCGCACCGAGACGAGCAGCGGGTCGGCGGAGTCGCCGAAGCGCTTGCCTGTCGTCTGCTCGAGCGCGTCCAGGTGCTGCTCGATCTCTGGCCCAAGTCCGTCCGGCAGCTGCTTGCCGTTCTGCATGTAGGCACGGCAGGCGTCGGTCGTGATCGTGAATCCGGCGGGGACCGGCACGCCCAGCTGCGTCATCTCGGCCAGACCGATGCCCTTGCCGCCGAGGAGCTCGCGCCCGCCCTCGGATGGCTCGTCGAATCCGAAGACGAAGCGCCCGTTCCCTCGCATAACGCAGAAGTCTCCCATAGGGCCGCTTGCGAACCGTGCGCGTATGCTCGGGGAGTGAGAGTCGTGCTCGCCGTCGCGGCAGCAACGCTCCTCGCAGGCGCGGGAGGAAACGCGAACGGCGCGCCCGCGCAGGGCCGGATCGCCTTCGGGCTCGAGCACGGCAGCGTCAGCAGCCTCTACACGGTGCGGCCAAACGGAACCGGTCTGCGCCGCGTGACCGTGCCGCCGACGCGCCAGGACCTCGGCGGCGACACCGGGCCCGTCTGGTCGCCGGACGGCCGGCGGTTGGTATTCGAGCGGAACCTGCCCTACTGGGGCAACGACCGCTTCCGCCTGAACGCCGTGCCTGCGACAGGCGGGATCGCGAAGGCGCTCACGCAGGGGCCCTTCGACGTGATGCCGAGCGTCTCGCCCGACGGGAGGCGCATTGCCTTCACCCGCCTCGTCGCCTCCGTGGTCGCTCCGGCGATCTCGCTGTTCACGGTGAACGCGCGCGGGCAGCGTCCCGCGCAGCTCCTCGCCGGCGGCTTCGACCTCTCGCCGGCCTGGTCGCCGGACGGCAAGGCGATCGTCTTCTCGCGGCTGGTCTCCGACACGGCGCCGGTCGAGGCGGCTGAGCTCTTCGTCGCTGGGGCCAACGGCTCGAACGTGCGGCCGCTTGGACCGGGCCTGAACGGGATCTCCCCGGCGTGGTCGCCGGACGGGACCCGTCTCGCGTTTGTCTCCTTCGCCGACCGCAACGGCGCCAGCTGTCCCGCCTCGAACTGCTCGCCCAACGGCGAGCTCTACGTCGTGAACGCCGACGGCAGCGGCCTGCGACGGCTGACGACCAGCCGGGCCGACGACGAGCATCCGACCTGGTCGCCGGACGGAACGAGGATCGCCTTCGCCAGCGGCTTCGTCCTGTCGAGGGAGGGCCACAGGCCGTGGTTGATGGTGATGCGCGCAGCGGGCGGCCGCGCCGTGCGGATCGGCCGGTTCGCCGGAGTGCTCGACCCGGCCTGGAGCCCTGCAGGCATAGGCTGAGCCCGGCTCGGTAGGCTCCGCGCATGAAGCTCGAAGGCGTCCATCACGTGACCGCCATCACCGGCGACGCGCCGGGCAACGTCGACTTCTACACGCGCGTCCTGGGCCTGCGGCTCGTCAAGAAGAGCGTCAACCAGGACGACCCGACCGTCTACCACCTCTTCTACGGCGACGAGAAGGGCGCACCGGGAAACGACATCACCTTCTTCGAGTATCCGGGAGCCGCCCCCGGCCGCGCTGGAGCCGGGATGGTGCACCGGGTCGAGTGGCGCGTTGGCTCCTCCGAGGCGCTCGACTTCTGGGAAGAGCGGCTTGGGGCGGAGGGCATCGAGACCGATCGGGCCGACGGCTACCTCGTCTTCTCCGACCGCGAAGGGCTCGAGCACGGCCTTGCGGTTGTCGAGACGAAGGACGAGCCGCTCACCGCCGACCACCCGGAGGTTCCCAAGGAGTTCGCGCTGCAGGGCTTCAACGGCGTCCACGCCTACACCTCGGATCCCGAACAGAGTCGCGCCTTCCTCGAGCAGGCGCTCGAGTTCTCCCCCTCCGGCGACGCCGCCTGGGAAGTCCGTGGCGATCAGCGCGGGGGCTTCTACTCGTTCGACCAGACCGGCGAGCGTGGAGTTCCCGGCGCCGGCACCGTCCATCACGTCGCCTGGGCCTCGTCAATGGAGGAGCACGAGGCCTGGCAGAAGCGCGTCTCCGAGGCGGGCGCCTCCCCCACGCCGGTGATCGACCGCTTCTACTTCAAGTCGATTTACTTCCGCGAGCCGAGCGGCGTGCTCTTCGAGATCGCGACGATCGGCCCCGGCTTCACCGCGGACGAGCCGCTCGAGAGCCTCGGCGAGCACCTCTCGCTGCCGCCCGACTACGAGCCCCTCCGCGATCGGCTCGAGCAGGTGCTGACGCCGCTGCCGGACCCGCGTGCCTCGAGACTCCAGGACGCGTAGCGGTCTCGAGCACCGGGCGCGCCCGGCCGCGGGCGAGCCCGAGGGGCTGCTCGTCCTCTTCCACGGCCGCGGCGCCGACGAGCACGACCTCTTTCCGCTGCTCGACCTGCTCGACCCCGAGCGGCGGCTGCTGGGCGTCACTCCGCGCGGCCCGCTCTCGTTGCCACCCGGCGGGGCCCACTGGTACGCGGTGCAGGAGATCGGCTACCCGGACCCGAGCACCTTCCTGCCGACCTACGAGATCGTGGCCGAGTGGCTGGACGGGCTCGCCGGGGAAACGGGCATCGGCCCGGAGCGCACCGTGCTCGGCGGCTTCTCGCAAGGCGCTGTGATGACCTACGCGCTCGGCCTCGGGCGGGGCCGTCCGCGCCCGGCAGCGCTGGTGGCGCTCAGCGGCTTCATCCCGACGGTCGAAGGCTTCGAGCTCGACCTCGAGCGCCCGCTGCCGCCCGTCGCAATCGGCCACGGCACGTACGACCCGGTGATCTCGGTCGAATGGAGCCGACGCGGCGAAGCAGTTGCTCGAGGACGCCGGCGCGGAGGTGTTGTACCGGGAGTACCCGCTCCAGCACTCGATCGACCCTGCCTTTCTCGGCGAGCTGGCGCCGTGGATCGCGTCTGCGCTCTACGAGCGCGAGACCGGCGAGCGGTAGCCCGGGCGCCTGCGCGCGCGGAAATCGGCGAGCCAGGCCAGCCCGCGCAGCCCCATCCAGACCGGCGTCAGGAGCACGTAGAAGACGACGACGGCGAACGCCAGGATCAGCCACCACAGCACCCAGCGCCAGAGCGGAACACGTTCCTTCGGGGTCAGACCGACGCCTTCTCCTTGGTGCCCGCCTCGGCGCGGCGTCGCTCGACGAGCCTGATCACCCGGGCCGCGGTCTCTTCGATCGAGAGGTCGGAGATCTCGATCACGGGGCAGCCGAGCCGCCGGTGGATCGTCTCGGCCTCTTCGAGCTCGCCGTAGATCTCCACCAGCTCGGCGTAGGCGCGCTGATTGCCGCCGAGCCGGCGGGCGCGCTGCTTGCGGATCTCCTGCAGCCGCTCGGCGTCGATCGTCAGGCCCACGATCTTCGTCTGGTCGATCTCGAAGAGGGCTGCCGGTAGATCGATCCCCTTCACCAGCGGCACGTTGGCGGTCTTGTAGCCGAGGTAGCCGAGGTACATCGAGAGTGGCGTCTTCGAGGTGCGGGAGACGCCGACGAGCACGATGTCCGCCTCGTGCAGCCCGGCCCCGACGCCGTCGTCGTACTTGACCGCGAACTCGATTGCCGCCATTCGCTTGAAGTACGACGAGTCGAGCGGCGCTCGCGCGCCCGGGGTCATCTTCGCGGCGACGCCGGTCACCCGCGCCACCGCCTCGATCGGGTGGCCGAGCAGGTCGCAGTAGTGAAGCTTGTAGCGGCGGCACAGGGCGCGCGCGGCCTCGCGCAGCTCGGGCTCGACGAGCGTGTAGACGATCACCGCTGGGCGACCCTTCGCGCGGCTCAGCGCCAGCTGGAGGTCGTCCACGGTCTCCACGCGCGGGTGGCGGATCTCCTCGAACTCCTGCTCCGGAAACTGCGCCTCGAGCGCGTGCACGAGCCGCACCGCCGTCTCGCCCGTCGAGTCGGAGATGACGTGGAGCTCGACCGGCTGACTGGTCATGCGCGGGAGCGTAGCCTCGACCGGAGCCACGAGCACCGGTCATGAGCCTGGGTCTGTTTCGTCACAGTCCCGTGACAGACACGTGCGCTGCTCCTGGGTAGGCTCGACGCCATGGCAGGGGGGCGGGTCGGGACCCGCAACTACACGCGCGACAACAAGAACACGTCGCGCCGGAGGTCCGGCTAGCGCGGGATCTGCGAGAAGTCGCCCAGACGCCCGAGCGTGTCGCGCACGTCGAGCAGGAGCCGCAGGCGGTTGGCCCGCACCGCGGGGTCGTCGTCCATCACGAGCACCTCCTCGAAGAAGCGCTCCATCAGAGGCGCCAGGGTCGCGCCCGACTCGAGCGCCTCGCGCACGTCCCCGTCGATCGAGACCTCGGTCAGCCCCTCGGCGAGAGCTTGCTCCGCTTCCTCGCGCAGCAGCGTGCGGTCGAGCTCCGGCGCGGCGTCGCCAGCACTCTTGCCCGCGAGCCGGTGCGCCCGGTCGTACGCCGTGTACACGCCCTCGAAGGCCGGCGACTCGCGCTCGGCGTGGAGCGACTCGGCCAGCGTGGCCACGCTCCCCAGGTCCGGTGCCGCGGAAGCCTGGGCAGCACGCACGTACTCGACCGGAACGTCGAGCAGGCCCTCGAGTCGCTCCTCGACGAACTCGCGCACCTCGTCCGCGAGCATGGCGCGCGGGATCTCCAGACCGCCTTCGACGGCCAGCCGGTTGAGCCCGATCGCCGCCCGGCGCAGGCCGTACGGGTCGCGAGAGCCGGAGGGCTTGTGGCCGAGCGAGAACGACGTCTCGAGGGTGTCGAGCTTGTCCGCCGCCGCGAGCACCTTCCCCGCCTCGGTTTGCGGCAGCGGCCCCCGCGCGGCATCCGGGAGGTACTGCTCCTCGATCGCAGCGCTGACCGCCTCGGGGTAGCCGGCGAGACGCGCGTACTCGGCTCCGATGTAGCCCTCGAGGTCGGGGAACTCGCGCACGAGCTCCGAGGCCTGATCGGCTTTCGCCAGCCGCGCTGCCTCCAGCGAGGCCTCACCGCCGCCGAGCTTCCCAGCGAGCTCCCTCAGGCGGTCGGTCTTGTCGGCGAACGTGCCGGCGCCCTTGAAGAAGGTGATTGCCCCGAGGTGCTCGGCAAGCTCGTCGATCCCGCGCCCCACGTCGCGCTCGAAGGTGAAGCTCGCGTCGTCGAGCCGGCCCTCGAGCACGTTCTCGTTGCCCGCGCGCACGAGTTCCGGGTCGCCACCGTTCGCGACGAAGGCGAAGCGGTTCCCGCCGAGCGGGAAGTAGCGCTGGTGCGACTGCATCGCGGTCACGACCACGCGCTCGGGGAGCTGCAGGAAGCGCTCGTCGAAGCTGCCCTCGAGCACGAGCACCTTCTCGACGAGGTAGACGACCTCTTCGAGCACGCCGGCCGGATCGCTCCAGCCGCCGATCGCGTCGAGCCCGTCGACGATCTGCCGCCGCCGCTCTTCCGCGTCAGGCTCGACGTCGGCCTCTCGAAGGCGGTCCGCGTACTCGCCCGCGCTCGGGATCTCGAGGGCACCGTGCGAGAAGCGATGGCCGAAGCTGGTCTCCCCTACGACGGTTTCGCCGTCGAGCTTGGCGAGCCGCCAGCGCACCGGGCGCGCGAAACGGATGCCGCTGTCGTCCCAGCGCATCGACTTCGAGAAGGAGAGCCCGCGCACGATCGCGTCGAGTCGGTCCGGCAGCACCTCCCGCAGCGGCTGCCCGGGTCGCTCGACTCCGAGGAAGCCGTCGCGCACAACGAGGTCATCCACCTGCACGCCGTGCTTCTTCGCGAAGCCCGCCGCCGCCTTCTCGGCAAGCGTCTCCGGCGGCCCTTTGATCCACTCGTCAGGAGTCTGCTCGGCTACATCCTCGAAGAGCAACGCGAGTCGCCGAGGCCCGACGAAGAGCTGAGTCGGCGGGGCGCCGAGCTCCCGCTCGCCGAGGGCGGGCAGCTGCTCCGCGGCCTCCCTGCACGCGCCGGCCGGGAGCTCCTCGCAGCCGATCTCAAGCAGCAGCGTCGGCATCGGTCTCCAGCTCGAGGTAGACCTGCGCGACCTCACGCGCCAGGTTGCGCACGCGGCCGATGTAGGCAGCGCGTTCGGTCGCCGAGAGCGCTCCGCGGGCGTCGAGGAGATTGAACGTGTGCGAGGCCTTCAGCACCTGGTCGTACGCCGGAAGCGGGAGCCGCCGCTCGAGCAGCACCCCGCACTCGTCCTCGTGCTCGCCGAAGCGGCGGGATAGGACGTCCACCGGCGCGAGCTCGAAGTTGTAGACCGACCACTGGCGCTCGCTCTCCCGGTAGACGTCGCCCCACGTGATCCCCGGCGCCCACTCGAGGTCGAAGGCGCTCCGCTTTCCCTGCAGGAACATCGCCAGCCGCTCGAGCCCGTAGGTGATCTCGGCCGGGACGAGCTCGACATCGAAGCCGCCGAGCTGCTGGAAGTACGTCCACTGCGTGACCTCCATCCCGTCGCACCAGACCTCCCAGCCGAGGCCCCACGCGCCCAGGGTCGGCTGCTCCCAGTCGTCCTCGACCAGACGGATGTCGTGCCGCCGCAAGTCGATTCCGATCGCCTCCAACGAGCCGAAATAGAGGTCGAGCACGTCCTCAGGGGCCGGCTTGATCACCACCTGGTACTGGAAGTAGTGCTGGAAGCGGTACGGGTTCTCGCCGTAGCGCCCGTCGAGTGGGCGGAGCACGGGCTCGACGTAGCCGGTCTTCCATGGCTTCGACCCGAGGCTGCGCAGGAACGTTGCGGGATTCATCGTCCCCGCCGCGAGCTCGGTGTGGTACGGCTGCATGAGCACGCAGCCGTAGTCCGCCCAGTACCCCTCGAGCGCGCGAATCGTGTCCTGGAAGGTCGGAGCCGCCAAGGCGCCCAATCCTAGGGAAGAAGCAGGCCGCCGCTCCCGTCTTGTGGGTGAAGTCCTTTCCGAGGACGCGCCTCCAGAGCGGGCCCCAGGGCCCGCTCTGCGTCTGTTATGCGCTGAGCGTGCGGAGGCGGAAGCCGCCGTGGTACTCATAGGACGCGGTGATCACGCCGAGCGCCTCCCTCGCGCCGCGGGCGGTCACGCCGGCCTCGCCTGCCTCGGCGAGGGGTCGCTGGAGCAGGCCCTCGATTCCCAGGAGCCCTTCGTGGGAGAGCGGGAGCGCTCCGTTGGCGCAGTTCTGACAGACGGCGCCGCCTGCGCGAGGCGAGTAGCCGGCAAGACCGGTTTCGGCGCCGCAGTCGGCGCAGGAGGTCACGTGCGGCAGGTATCCGGAGAGCCAGAGCAGCTTCAGCTGGAAGGAGAGGACGAGCGGGTCGGTGGTCGCGCCTCCGCCGTTCGGCTCGAGCTCGTCGAGAAGGTCGAGGAAACGCGTCAATGCCCGGAAGGCCCGTTCGTTCGCCTCCTGCTCCGGGAAGAGACGCAGCATCGCCTCGGCGCCGACGAGGCCGGCGTTCAGGCGGTATGTGTCCTCCCGGGCGGCGTGATGCGAGCCGAGGAGCTGGGCCCCGGTGACCGTCTGGAGCTCGCCGCCGCCCTGGTGCAGCATCAGCTCGACATGACTGAGGGGCTCGAGCCGCGCACCGAAGCGCGACTTCGTCTTGCGCACGCCCTTGGCCACCGCTCCGACCCGCCCGCGGTCGAGCGTGTAGAGGTGGAGCACGCGATCCGCCTCGCCGAGACGGAACGAGCGCAGCACCACCGCCTCGGTCTTGTAGGTGCGGCCGGCCACCGGCTTCAAGTGTAGATCCAGGCCAGGCCGGGAATCGTCCAGCCGCTTCTGCGTTTCAACTGAAAATGGCCCGGATTCAGATGTACACGACCCGCTGGTGCGGCTACTGCGTCCGCGCGAAGACGCTGCTGGACTCGCGCGGGCTCGAGTACGAGGAGATCAACCTCGACGACGACCCGGGTTTCGTCAGCGCCTGCTCGAGCTGACGGGCGGCTGGACGGTGCCGCAGATCCTCGTCGACGGCAACCCCATCGGCGGCTACACCGAGCTCTGGCAGCTCGATCGCAGCGGCGAGCTCGACAAGCTCGCGGCTTAGGCTAGAGCCGCTGACAGTTCGGGCAGTACCAGGTGCCGCGACCGGCTGCCCGGATCTTCTCGATCGGCGTGCCGCAGCGGTCACAAGGCTCGCCTTCGCGCCCGTAGACCTTGAACTCGTGCTGCATCGCCCCTGAGCCGCCGTCGGGCGTGCGGTAGTCCCGAAGGGTTGCGCCCTGCCGCTCGATACCGGCCTTGAGGGCGGTGCGAATGCCACGGTGAAGGGCCTTGAGCTCGGCGGGGTCGAGCTCACCGGCCGGCCGCTGCGGGTGGATACGGGCTCGCCAGAGGGCCTCGTCGGCGTAGATGTTCCCGACGCCGGCGAGCCGGCGCTGGTCGAGGATCGTCGCCTTCACGGGCGAGCGGCGTCCCGCAAGCGCCTCGGCCAGCCGCTTCGTCGTGAAGCTGCGCTCGAGCGGTTCTCGCCCGACACGGTCGCCGAGGTAGGGCTCGAGCTCGTGCGGCTCGATGAGCAGCCACGTGCCGAACCGCCGCACGTCGCGGTAGACGACGTCCGATCCGTCGTCTAATCTGACAACGGCCCGCCGATGCGGGTCGGCCGGGGGCAGCCACTCGCCGCTGCCGTGCAACAGGTTTCCCGTCATGCGGAGGTGAATGAGGAGAACGCGACCCGACTCGAACCGAACAATCAAATACTTGCCACGGCGATCGACGGCGGCGATTCGTTCGCCCTCAAGCTCGGCGGCCACTCCGGCGGGGTCGAAAGGGCGCGTGAGGCGGGGGTCGTGGATCTCGACGCGCTCCAGGCGCCGGCCCACCAGCACCGGTTCGAGCCGTGCTCTGACCGTCTCGACCTCGGGCAGCTCGGGCACGGGCCCAGCCTAGCCGGGCGCCGCTGGGACGCGGTCTGGTCGGCGCGACCGGTCGGGCTAGGCGATCACTTCGAGCACGACCGACCGGCTCGGCGGCGGTTCGTCGGCGAATGCGTAGGCAGCCTGCAGCTCGCGCGCGGCCTCGTCGGCGTCCGCTTCGGTGGCGGCGTGGATCTCCGCGAGCGCCTCGCCCTTCGCCACACGATCGCCCGGCTTGAGGAGGCAGACGATGCCGACGGAGTGGTCGATGGTGTCGTCTTTGGTGCGGCGCCCCGCGCCGAGGTGCAGGGCCGCCTGGCCGACGGCGACCGCGCCAAGGTCGCTCACGTAGCCGTCCCGGTCCGCCGGTAGTTCGCGGACGACGGGCGCCGTCGGGAGCGCGCTTTCGTCAGGGTCGCCACCCTGGGCGCGAATCCAGCGCTCGTAGGCCTCCAGCGCCGAACCGTCGGCGATGGCCTGCACGGCGCGAACGCGGCCCTCTCGCTCGTCGATGCCGAGGTCGGAGACCGCGAGCAGTTGCGAGCAGGCTGCGAGGACGAGCTCGAGGAAGTCGGGCGGGCCCTCGCCTCGAACCGTCGCGATCGCCTCGCGGATCTCGAGGGCGTTCCCGACCGCACGCCCGAGCGGGCGGTTCATGTCGGTCAGCAGGCAGACCACCTCGCGGTCTGCTCGCTGCCCGAGATCGAACATCGCCTCGGCGAGCGCCCGGGCGTCCTCGATCGACTTCATGAACGCGCCGTCCCCGACCTTGGCGTCGATCACGATTGCCTCGGCTCCGCCCGCGATCTTCTTCGACATGATGCTCGCGGCGATCAGCGAGTAGTTGTCCACGGTCGCGGTCACGTCTCGCAGCGCGTAGAGCTTCTTGTCGGAGGGCACGAGATTCGCGCTCGCTCCGATGATCGCCATGCCGGCCTCGCGCACCTGGGTGACGAACTCCTCGGTCGAGAGCTCGACGCGAAAGCCCGGAATGGACTCGAGCTTGTCGAGCGTGCCCCCGGTATGGCCGAGCCCGCGGCCGCTCATCTTGGCGAACGGCACTCCGCAGGCGGCGATGATCGGGCCGACCGCGATCGAGGTCTTGTCCCCCACGCCGCCGGTGGAGTGCTTGTCGACGACCTTGCGGCCCAGTGCGGAGCGGAGGTCGACGGTTTCGCCGGTCGCGATCATCGCTTGCGTCATCGCATAGGTCTCGGCGCTCGTCAGGCCCCGAAAGTAGATCGCCATGCACAACGCGGCCATCTGGTAGTCCGGCACCTCGTCGCGCGCGTACCCGAGCATCAGCTCATTGAGCTCCTCGGAGGTGAGCTCACCGCCGTCGCGCTTCCGCTGGATTAGCTCCGCTGGCCTGATCACGCCGCCGTCTCCGCAACGAAGACGGCGTTCACGGTCCGGCAGCGGAACGGCACGTCAGGCTCGGGCAGCGGTCGTGGGGCAGCAGCGCTGAAGAAGGTCGACTCGACGTAGTCGTGGACAGACGCGACGTCCGGAAACACCAGGACAGCATCGACGTCCTGGCGCTCGACCCGCACGAAATGCCGCCGCAGAGTTTCCTCGCCGTTCTCTCGCGAGAACTGCCGCAGCGGCGGACGGAAGCCGACAAGGTCCCACACGTCCCGCATGTGCTCCTCGCCGATCGTGGCCGCCACGAGACGGCCTCCCGGGGCAAGCACGCGCACGAACTCGGACAGCGCGAGCTCGAGATCGTCGACGTGGTACAGCATCCAGTTCGCCACCACGCACTCGAACTGACCGTCTTCGAACGGAAGCCGCTGTGCGTCTCCGACTCGCGCGTCCACGCCCCGCTCGCGCGCCAGCTCGACCATCCGCGGCGACAGGTCGACGGCGATGAGATCGACGTCGAGCTCGGCAAGTAGGAGCTCGGCGAATTGCCCCATCCCGCAGCCGACCTCGAGCACTCGGCGCGGCGTGGGCGCAGCGACGGCCGCCAGCAGCGCAGCATCCACTGCATCCGGTCCCTCGCGGAAGCGTGCGACCGCATCGCGACGCACGGCAAGCCCCGCCTCCGTCTCGTACTGGCGGCGAACCAGGTCGGGGTCGTTCAGCTTCATGGGTCGACGATCGGCTGCCCGGGGATGCCCCGACCGGGCGCCTTGCCGCCAAGCCAGGCGTTTACGGTGGCGCCGACGTCCGCGAACTCGCCGCCCTCGTGGATCCTGCCGGCAGCGTTGCGACCCTGAACGTAGGCCGAGCAGGAGCGCGTGCTCCCGAGAATGGTCGGTCGAGGGCGTGGTCGGGTCGCAGCCGTGATCGGAGGTGATGACCAGGAGGTCATGCTCCCGCAGCGCGTCCAGCAGATCCGGTAGCCGCCGGTCGAAATCCTGGAGGCAGCGGTGGAAGTTGACCGGATCGTTGCGGTGGCCCCAGAGCATGTCCGTCTCGACGAGGTTGGTGAAGATCAGGCCCTTGTCCACCTCTCGGAGCAGCGTCTCGGTCTGCTGGATGCCCTCCACGTTGGACTTCGTCGGGTGTGACTCGTCGATGTCGCAGCCCGCGAAGATGTCGCTGATCTTTCCCACTCCGTGCACGGGGTTTCCCGCATCGCGCACGAGCGACAGGTAGTTCGGGCGGCGCGGTTCGAGCGAGAAGTCATGCCGGTTCGGCGTCCGCTCGTAGTTGCCGGGCTCGCCCGTGAACGGCCGCGCGATCACGCGTCCCACGCCATGCTTGCCGGTCAGGATCTCGCGCGCTGCACGCGAGGCTTCGTAGAGCTCTTCGAGCGGGATCGTGTCCTCGTGCGCCGCAATCTGGAAGACCGAGTCTCCTGAGGTGTAGACGATCCACTTGCCGGTCCTCTGGTGCTCCTCACCGAGCTCCTGGATGATCTCCGTCCCGGAGGCGGGCTTGTTGCCCAGAACGCCGCGCCCGGTCTTGTGCATGAACGGGTCGATCACGTCATGCGGGAAGCCCTGCGGGTAGAGCGGGAACGGCGTCGCGGTCACGACTCCCATCAGCTCCCAGTGACCGGCTGTCGTGTCCTTGCCCTTCGACCGCTCGAGCAGACGGCCGGCCACCGCCGGGGCTCCCGGCTGCGGCGGGCAGCCGGCGAGCGGCTCGACGTTTCCCAGGCCAAGTGCCTCCATGTTCGGCAGGTCGAGCCCGTTGACCGCTCGCGCAACGTTGCCGAGCGTGTCCGAGCCCTCGTCGCCGTAGGCGTCGGCATCCGGAAGCGCTCCCGCGCCCACGGCGTCCAACACGATCACGCAAGCGCGCGGCACGCGGCTATTCTAGGGCGGTCATGGATGTCGCCCTCGGATTGCTCGGCCTGATCTTCTACGCCGCCTGCGTGATCGTGTTCGCGGCGGCCTGCACGTGGCTGGTCGTGAGGATCAGCCCGAGCGGCAAGAAGACCTAGACCGGCGAGAGCGGCAAGACGTCCTCGAGCGGGTGGTACTCGAGGCCGTGGGCGTCGGCGACCGCTTCGTACGTGATCTTCCCGTCAAGGACGTTCACGCCCCGGGCCAGCGCCGGGTCGCGTGCGACCGCCTCGGCGAGCCCGTAGTCGGCGATCTCCTCGACGTAAGGCAGCGTCACGTTGGTGAGCGCCTTGGTCGAGGTGATCGGAACGGCCCCCGGCATATTCGCCACGCAGTAGTGAATGACCCCGTCCACGACGTAGACCGGGTCGCTGTGCGTGGTCGGACGAGATGTCTCGGCGGCGCCGCCCTGGTCGATCGCCACGTCGCAGAGCACCGACCCGTCCTTCATCGTGGCGAGCATCTCGCGGGTGATGAGCTTCGGCGCTACGGCGCCGGGGATCAGCACCGCTCCGATGACCACGTCGGCCTCGGCGATCGACTCCTCGATCTGGAGCGTCGAGGACATGACGAGGCTGACCCGTCCCGAGAGGATCTCGTCGAGGTGGCGCATCCGGTCGATCGAGCGCTCGAGGATGGTCACGTTGGCCCCGAGCCCGAGCGCGATCACCGCCGCGTTGTAGCCCACGATCCCGCCGCCGATCACGAGCACACGGCCGGGCGCGACCCCGGGCACTCCGCCGAGCAGGAGGCCTCTGCCGCCGAGCGGTTTCTCGAGGAAGTAGGCGCCGGCCTGCGCCGAGAGCCGCCCGGCGATCTCGCTCATCGGCGCGAGCAGCGGGAGTGCTCGGTTGTCGGTCTCGACTGTCTCGTACGCGACGCAAGCGGCTCCACTCTCCGCGAGCGCCAGGGTCAGGTCTTCGCTCGCGGCGAGATGGAGATAGGTGAACAGGACGAGGCCCTCACGCAAAAATGGGTATTCGGAGGGCAGCGGCTCCTTGACCTTGAGCAGAAGCTCGGCGTCACCCCAGACGTCCTCGACGGAGCCGACGGTGGCGCCGACGGCGCGGTAGGCGTCGTCGGGGAACGAGCTGCCCCCTCCAGCGCCGGCCTCGACGAGAACGTCGTGACCGTGCTGCACGAGCTCGCGCGCACCGGCGGGCGTGAGCGCGACGCGGTACTCGTCGGGCTTGATCTCGTTGACGACTCCGACCTTCATCAGGGCGAGAAACCCTAGCTTCTCGGACGATTTGGGCGGGCCTCATCCGGCCGGTACACCCGTCACACATTCGGCACAGTGCGTTGCAGACACGCGCGCCCGCCCTCGATACGCTCGCCTCGGGGAGGAGGCCGGGCGAACCGAACTAAGGGACCGTCGTCGGAGTCAGGCGTTCGCGAGCCGTTCGACCAGGCGGCGCTCGTCTGGCCCAAACCAGGGTGGCTCCCCGACGGCGGCGTTCTCACGGGCGTGCGCAGGATCACGTGTCGCCGGGATCGCGACGTCCACGCGCTCGTCCGACAGCGCCCATTTGATCAGCGCCTGGGCCCAGGTCGTGACCCCGAAGTCGCGCAGCGGCGCTAGAGCTTCCGACGGCGGTTGCCGGCGAAGAAGCGCGCCTGCCCCGAGCGGGCGCATCACGAGGACGGCGAGCCCGAGTTCCGCCGCGAGTGGCAGGATGCGCTGCTCGCAGTCGCGCTCGAAGGGGTTCAGGGGCACCTGCACGCTTTCGAAGCGCTGCGTCCTCAGAGCACGCTCGAGCTCGCCGAACGCGCCCGGGTCGTAGTGCGTGACGCCGATCCGATCGATTCGACCCGCTTCTCGCTCTGCTTCGAGCCACGGCAGGTGCGCCTCCCACGACACGAGGTTGTGCACCTGCTCGACCTCGACGCGGCCGAACCAGCCGAGCTGCCGAGCGAACTGCGCCTGCCCATCGCCTACGGAGCGCGACCAGATCTTGGTCGCGACGATCGCCTGCTCGCGCCGACCTTCGAGCGCCGCGGAGAGCGAGCGCTCGGCCTCTCCGTACATCGGCGAGGAATCGACGAGCCTGCTGCTGGACTCGAACGCAGCCTCGACCACGCTCCGCGCCAGGTCTGCGTCTCCTCCGAAGCTCTTCCAGGTGCCGAGCCCGACGACCGGGCCTAGCCGGCGTTCCTCCATCAGGGCAGAAGCCCCCGCGCCACCCTCCCCGCGGCGAAGGCCGCCGCGAAGAACCACGGTTCCAGCTCCGGCCCCCGGCCCATGTGCGAGAGCGGCAGGCCGGCGCATGCTTCATCCCACCCCTCGACGTCCACCTCCTCCCGCGGCTCGAGCCACTCCGGCGCCTCGAGGCCCTTCGGCCACGCAATCCTTACGTCACCCAGGCAGAGCTCGACCACCGCCCGGGTGTGGTGCGAGACGCCGCGGTGCCGCTCCCGCTGGTCGGCGCTCGAGACCCGGACGGCGAGCACAGGCGAGCCGCCGAGTGCGCTCGCGAAGTTGGCCGCAGCGGCCGCGGCAACGCCGCCGTGGCCGAGCCGGGAGGCGGTTCCGACGATTCCGGGCCCGACAGCGCAGACGACCGCCTGGTGGCCGGCTGGCTGCGGCCCACGCTAGCGCCGATGCCACGTTCACGCACTCGACCTCCCCGCCGAAACACGCGCCTTGCGAGACCGTGCTCGACAGCAAGCCGCGCTGCCTCAAGGTACGGACGGTGTCCGAGAGCCCAAGCGGAAGCGCGCCGCCCTCCAGCTGGACGTACGCGACCCGTACGCCCTCGCCGAGACCGGCGCACGCGGCAGCCAGCTGGCTGTGGAGGGAGCAGCACACCACCGGCATCCCATCCAACTCGGCGGCGAGCTCGGCGCCTTCCTCCGCGTGCAGCGCCGCGAACTGCGCCGGCGTATAGGGCAGCTTGACCACGTGCGCTCCCTGCCCGGCAGGCAGCTCGAGCCCACGCGTCAGGTTGGCGTAGAGCACGTCGAATCCGCCCGAGCCGAGCTCGAGGTCCCGTGCCTGGCTGTTCACGAGCACCTCGTCGTCGAGAGCGATCGGTCCGGTCAGCTCCGGGTATGCGACGCACGGCACGCCGTCCACCTCGAGGCGGACGAGATCGTCGTGTTGCTCCAGAATCCCGGTGACGCGCCCTCGCCTGAGGCTAAGCGGCATCCTCGACCTCGCGAGCCGCCTCGATCGAGCGCGAGCGTCACCTCGACCATCTCCTCCAGGTCGGTAACCGCGATCCGCTCTTCCGGCGTGTGGATGTCCGTCATCCCGTTCGCGAGGTTGACGCACTCGAGGCCACGTTCGTTGAAGACGTTCGCGTCGGCGCCCCCGCCGGAGAGGATGAAGCTGGGCTCACGACCGCTTCGCCGGAGAGCGGTCAACGCAAGCTGCACAGGAAGGTCGTCTTCCTTGAAGCGATACCCGCGTGTGGCGTCGCCCACCTGGATCTCGACCTGGCACTCGCCGAGCCCGGCGGCGAAGGTGATCGTGTCCACCATCTCCTGGACGATGTCGGCGAGCTTCCGCTCGTCGTGGCTTCTGGCCTCCGCGGCGAACCAGCAGTGCTCCGGAACGACGTTGCGTGCGGTCCCACCCTGGATCTCGCCCACGTTCGCCGAGGTCTCGTCGTCAAGCCGACCCAGGCGCAGGTCTGCGATCGCTCGCGCGGCCGCCGCGATCGCCGAGCGACCCTCCTCCGGGTACATCCCGGCGTGGGCCGCTCGCCCTTGGAAGCGGACGTCGATTCTCCGCTGGTAGGGCGCGCCGAGAATCACCTCGCCGACGGGGCCTGCATGGTCGTAGACGTAGCCGAGCCGCGCGGCCAGCCGGGTCTCGTCGAAGGCCCCTGCGCCCACGAGACCCACCTCCTCCTTGGGGGTGAAGAGCAGCTCGACACCCGCGTGCGGCCGCTCCTCCTCGATCAGCCGCGCGACCGCCTCCAGCATGGAGGCGACCGCGGACTTGTCGTCGGCGCCGAGGATCGTGCCGGCGGCGTTGCGCACGAGCCCGTCGTCTCCGACAACCGGCTCGATCGCCGCCTCGGGGAGCACGGTGTCGAGGTGGGCGCAGAAGAAGAGCGGCGCGCCCGCACCCTCGCCCCGCGGCTCGAGCCGGCAGAGGATGTTTCCCATCGTCGAGCCGATCCGGCGTTCCCGCGTCGTCCTCGTCGGCCTCGAGCCCGAGTGCTCCCAGGTAGTCGAGCACGCGGTCCGCGACCGCCCGCTCCTCGCCCGGCGGGCTCGGCAGCGCCGCCAGCTCGACGAACAGGGAGAGCGCATCGGATGCCCAGGCCGGACGAGGCATTAGGCGATCGTAGTCGCGCGCGATAAGTTGACCCTGATGAGTGTCTCCGAGCCCCTCGTCCAGAGCATCCTCCTCGGCGACGCGATCGAGCACGGCCCCGTCGCGATCTTCGTTGCCGACGACGAGATGCGCTACGTCGCGGCCAACACCTTCGCCTGCGAGTTGCTCGGCTACACGCGAGAGGAGCTACTGGGCATGCGCGTCACCGACATCGCGCGCTATCCCGAGGCACCCGACGAGTTCGGCGACATGGTCGTGGCCGGGAAGCTCGAAGGGTCGGCCACGCTGGTGCGCAAGAACGGAAGCGAGCTGACCATCCGCTACCTGGCCAGCCAGACGCAGATCGCAGGCCTCGAGTACTACGTCTCGATCGCCTGGCCCGAGCCCTAGCCCGAAGCGGTGACCGCGGCGCCCGCGCGCTCGCGGGAACGCACGAAGGCGGCGCCGACGAAGTCGCGGAAGAGCGGCGCCGGTCGCGTCGGGCGCGACTTGAACTCGGGGTGGAACTGGCTCGCCACGAACCACGGATGGTCGCGGAGCTCCACGATCTCGACGAGCCGCCCTTCCTGGAACGTTCCCGAGATCACGAGCCCGGCGTCCACGAGCTGCTGGCGGTACTGGTTGTTGACCTCGTAGCGGTGCCGGTGGCGCTCGTGGATGACGAGCTCGTTGTAGGCGGCTAGCGCCTGCGTTCCCTCTGCGAGCTCGACAGCCTGCGCGCCGAGGCGCATCGTGCCGCCGAGATCCTCGATCTCCTTCTGCTCGGGCAGCAGGTCGATCACGGGGTACGGCGTCTCCGGATCCATCTCCGTCGAGTTCGCGCCGTCGAGCCCGACGGCGTAGCGCGCGAACTCGGAGACGGCGACGTGCATCCCGAGGCAGATTCCGAGGTACGGGATCTCGCGCTCGCGGGCGACACGGCAGGCGAGGATCTTGCCCTCCCAGCCGCGCGAGCCGAACCCGCCGGGGATCAGCACCCCGTCCACGGTCTCGAGCTCGGCCTGCGCTTCCTCGAGCGACATCCCTTCGGCATCGAACCAGCGGACGCGCACCGAGCAGCCGTGGTGGACGCCGGCGTGCTTGAGCGCCTCGTGTACCGAGAGATAGGCGTCGTGGAGCTTCACGTACTTGCCCACGAGGGCGATCTCGACCTCGCCGGCGCGCGGAGCGCGGATGCGCTCCGTCAGCTCGAGCCACTCGCCGAGGTCTGCCTCGACGGTCGGCAGTTGGAGCTTCTCGCAGACGAGCCTGTCGAACCCCTGCGCCTGGAGGGCCGAAGGAACGAGGTACAGGTCCGAGACGTCGTGATTCGCGATCACGGCGCTGGGATCGAGGTCGGCGAAGAGCGCGATCTTCTCGCGGATCTCGGCTGAGATCGGGTCGCGAGAGCGCGCCACGATGATGTCCGGGTGCACGCCGATGCGGCGCAGCTCGTTGACGGAATGCTGGGTCGGCTTGGTCTTCAACTCGCCGGCGGTCTCGATGAACGGGACGAGTGTGACGTGGACGTAGCAGACGTTTTCGGGCCCGGCCTCGCGCCGGAACTGGCGGATCGCCTCCATGAACGGCAGCGACTCGATGTCGCCGACGGTGCCGCCGATCTCGGTCACGACGACGTCGCAGTCGCTCGCGTCGGTCGCGCTCCGGATCCGCTCCTTGATCTCGTTCGTGATGTGCGGGATCACCTGCACCGTGGAGCCGAGGTACTCGCCCTTGCGCTCCTTGCGGATGACCCGGTCCCAGATCGCCCCCGCGGTGTGGTTCGACGTGCGGGAGAGGTTCTCGTCGATGAAGCGCTCGTAGTGCCCGATGTCGAGATCGGTCTCGGCCCCGTCCTCGGTGACGTACACCTCGCCGTGCTGGAACGGGCTCATCGTGCCCGGGTCGACGTTGATGTACGGGTCGAACTTCTGCACCTGGACCTTCAGCCCGCGCGCCTTCAGCAGGCGCCCCAGCGAGGCGGCGGTGATGCCCTTGCCGAGCGATGAGACGACGCCGCCTGTGACGAAGACGTACTTCGGCGGCCGGCGCGCCACTAGAGCCGCCCCAGGCGGTCGAGCAGCGCAAGGCCGGGGGTGCGCTCGATCAGCTCCCCGAGGGAGCGAACTTCGCCGATGATGGTGAGGCCTGCGAGCGCTGCAATCGCAAGGCGTTGACCCCGGGCCGTGAACGTCGCCACGGAGCCATAACCTAGCACGGCCCCAAGCGCGTTCGACCCGGCGTCTCCGAGCATCGTCATCTCGCGGAGATCGTATGGGGCGAGCAGGACGGCAATCGGCGCATAGGCGCGGGCCGGCCCGCGCACGAGCAGGGTGCCTGCGGCGAAGGCCTTCAGCGCCCGGCCCGGCTTCGTGTCGAGCTGGTTGAGCGCGTTGGCCGAGAGCGAGACGAGCAGCGCTGCGCGCGTCGAGCGCGTAACGGCGAGCGCGAGCGCGGGGATGCCGACGGCCTTGAGCACGCCGGTCGTGCCGCCCGCGCGCAGGTGGGCGCGGAAGCCGCGCTCCGGGCCGCTCCAGAGATCGTCGGCGAGCCCAAGCGCCGCAACTCCCGCGACGCCTAGGCGGACCCGCGCCGGAGCCCGCGCTCCCCCGAGCGCAACCAGGGCGCCGACGAGGGGAAGGCGCAGGCCGCGGTGGTTGAGCGCCGTCGGGCCGCAGGCGAGCGCGGAGTCGAGCAGCTGGCGGCCCCGGTGGAGAAAGCCACGGGCGTCGCGGCCGGTCGCGCGGTGCCGCAACGGCAGCTCGTGTTCCCTGACGCTGAGCCCGGAGCGCACCGCGTCGATCGTCATCCGGACCTCGCAGCCGAACCCCGGCGCGAGTGGGAAGCAGGCCTCGCGCGCGGCCGAGGAGAGCGCGCGCTGTCCGGAGAGCGGCTCGCGTGCACGGAAGCCACTGCGGGCGCGGATGAGCCCGCGCGCGGCGCGCTTCGCGAGGCCGAAGCCCCCGCCGTCACGCTCCGCGAATGCGGCGACCGCAAGATCGGCGCCGGTTTCCAGCAGCGGCGTGAGATCGCCGTCGAGGTCCGCGTCCACGAGCAGCAGGCGTCCCGGTGCGGCGCCTCGCGCTCCGCGAGCGTGAGCGCCTGACCCTTGCCGAGTCGCGGCAATCGGACGACTCGGGCGCCTCCCCGGCGCGCCGCCGCCGCGGTGGAATCGCGGGAACCGTCGTCGGCGACGACGATCTCGGCCTCGGGAAAGGCGGTGCGAAGCGCCTCGACTGTCTGCTCGATGCGCGTCTCTTCGTCCCGCGCCGCGACGAGGATCGTGAGCGGCTCAGCCACCCGTCTGCAACGACGGGAGTGCTGCGTCCGCCGTCTTCTTCACGCCGTACTGACCCGACGGCGCGCCCTGGAGCAAGAGCACGAGCGCGAGTTTCCCGGCCGGCGTGTCGACGTCATCCACGGAGGAAAGCCCGGCCTGCCGGTAGACCGAGATCGCCGACTTGCGAGCATCGCTCGCCTCGGCGCCGACGGCGGGAACGCCGGCGGAGCCGAGGCCCGCATAGAGGCCTAGCAGGAAGCGGCTCGTCGCACCCTTCTGCGGCTTGGCCGTGCGCACGAGGACCACGCCGTCGGCCGCGTCTTTGCTCCCGCCTTCGCGCTGTTCGACGAGCGTGTCGGTGAGCGCGTTCCAGAGCGGCGTCTCGCCGCCGACCATCAGTTCCTGGCCGAGGGCGCGGCCGAGCGCCTCGAAGCGGCCCTGACCGCCGAAGGTGCCTGCTTTGGGGCTCGATGCGAGCTTGGCGTCGATCTTGGGCGCGTCGATCGGGACCGTTAGAGCCCGGAGCCGGAGCTGCTGGCCGCCGGCGTCTGTCAGCGCCCGCGTCACAGCCGAGCGAACGCCGCCGTCGACGGAGCCCACGAAGACGACCGCCAGGCGCTTGCCGCGGAGCCGGTTCCGCACGAGCACCGGATAGGTCTGGTTGATGTACGCCCGAGCGGCGTCCTGGTCCCGCCCGAGGTTCCCGGCCTGCTGCGCCGTCTGGTCGAGCTTCTTCTGCAGGTCTGCGACTTGCTGCTCGAGCAGGCCTCGCGTCCCCTTGTCCAGATAGCCGCGGTCGGCGATCCCGACCCCGACGAGGATCCCGATGATCAGGGCGAGAAAGACGGCCGCGAGCGACGCGACGTGGTACCGGAGGTCGAACATCTCAGAGCTCCGCGGCAGTCTGGCACAGCGCGTGCAGCCGGCTGAGCGCGTTGCGGGGCAGCGAGCGCCTGAGCCCGACGAGAAACGGCCCGCTGACCGTGAGCTCGGCGGTCGTGCGCTCTTCGCCTGCAGGCGCGAGCGTGAGCTCCACGTCGAGCCGCTCGCCGGTCATGTGCCAGGCCAGCCGATTCGGCGCGTTCGACCGCGAGGACGACGAGCGTTCCGGTCATCTCGGGCCTGCGGATCAGGCTCGGGCGCATTCGCGCCGTGGAGCGTCCAGCGCGCGCCCGGGGCGAGCCCGCGGCGGTCGGGATTGCACTCCTCCGACGCCGGGCCACCAGTCGGAGAAGTGGTGCGGCTCGGCCAGGAAGCGCCAAACGTCCTCGCGCGGCGCGAGCAGCTCCTGGGAAGCGGTGAAGCGGGGCATCGCGGGCGAAGTGTTGCTGTTCCGGCACAGTCCCGCGCGCCACGTGCGCGCTCAGCCGCCATAGGATCGACTCGGGGAGGAGGTTGGGGCTACCGGCGTAGGGACATGGCCGAAAGCGGCCGCGTCCGAGGAGCTCAGCCCAAACCCAGCAGGTCCCGGATGCGCTGGCTCAGTAGCCCGATGAAGTGGCGCAACCCAGGCGAGGCGAGGATGGCCACGACCACCGCCCCGAGCCCGGCGACCGCAAACGCCACCAGCGGCCAAAGGCCGACCTGCCGACTTACGAGCCTGGACACGCCCTTCGCGTCGATGAGGATCTCCCCCACCTTCAGGCGCGTCACGAACGTCGACGACATTCCGGCCCGGTCACGCTCGAGGAACTCGGTCAGGTTGAAGTGCGTTCCGACGGCGACGATCAGCTCGGCGCCCTTCTCGAAGGCGAGCAGGAGCGCAATGTCCTCGCTGATCCCGGGTGCCGAGACGGTCGCGTACTTGACGCCTAGCCGCTCGAGCCGCGCGGCGCCCGGCGCCTGCCCGTCGCGGTACGCGTGGACGACCAGCTCCGCTCCGCAGCGAAGCGCCGAATCGGAGACCGAGTCCATGTCGCCGACGATCACGTGGGGCTTCATGCCCGCGGAGAGCAGTGCGTCGGCACCACCGTCCACACCGATCACGACCGGCTTGAATGCACGCACGTACGAGCGCACGATCGCGAGATCCCGCTTGTAGCCGGGCCCGCGCGCGACGACAAGCGCATGACGCTCGCGGAACCGCGTCTCGAGCGGCGGGAAATCGACTCCTTCCGCGAGTAGGCGACCCTCCTCCCGCAGGTAGCGCATGGTGTTCTCTGCGAACCCCTCCAGCGCCTCCGTGACCCGGCCCCGCTGCTCCGCGAGAGCCCGCGCGAGCTCCTCGGCGGTGAGCGTGTGGCCGTTCGCGAGACACGTGCCGTTTCGGAAGAGGCTCGCGCCCCGCACCGTGACGTCCTCACCGTCGCTGACGTCGTCGAAGAGCGGCGCGCCCGGTGCGTCGATCAGGCGGACGCCGCCGCGCACGAGAAGCAGTGGGCCGGGATTCGGATAGCGGCCACTCTGCGAGCGCGAGACGTTGACGACGACGCGTACGCCAGACTCGAGGAGCTCCTCGGCCGTTACGCGGTCGAGGTCCTGGTGGTCGATGATCGCGACGTCGTCAGGCCCGAGCCGGCTCACGAGGTTCTTCGTGCGCCGGCCAAGCCGCGCGCGGCCGGTGAACTCGACGAAACTCATTGCTCTTGCACCGCGGAGATGAACTGCTCGCCGCCGAGCATCCGGCGAACCTCCTCACGGCGCTCGTCGTCCTCGAGCGGCTCGATCGTCGTGTGCGTCGGGTCGCCGGCGACCTTCTCGACGCGGAAGTGCCGGTCGGCAAGGGTGGCGATCTGGGGCAGGTGCGTGATCGTGATGACCTGAGCGCGCTCGGCCAGGCGCCGAAGGGTCTCGCCGACGGCATGCGCGGTCTGGCCGCCGATGCCGGCGTCGATCTCGTCGAAGACCATCGTCTCGCCGCCGCCGACGGCTGCGATCGCGAGAGCGATGCGCGACAACTCGCCGCCCGAGGCGGTCTCGGCGGCCGGGGCGAACGGCAGGCCCGCGTTGGGCCGGATCAGGAACGCGACCTCGTCCGCTCCCGAGGCGATCGGCTCGCGCTCACGAAGTTCGACCCGGAACTCGCCCTCGCCCAGGCCGATCCCGCGCAGCTCTTCGGCGACGGCGGATGCGAAGGGCTCGGAGGCCCCTCCTCTCGCAGCGCGCAGCTCCGAGGCGAGCGCGCCGACCCGATCTTCCGCCTCGGCGAGGGCCCGAGCCGCAGCGGCCAGAGGGTCGGCACCCCCGTCGAGCGCGGTGAGCTCCGCGCGCGCCTCCGCTGCCCGCCCCAGCAGCTCCTCGTAGCTCGCGCAACGGAAACGGCGCTTCGCTTCCGCGATTCGCTCGAGCTCCGACTCGACCTGCTCGAGTCGATCTGGCTCGGCCTCGAGCGAGGCGAGGAATCCACGCAACTCCGAGGCCGTCTCGCGGAGCCGAAGCTCTGCGTCTCGAAGCTCATTGCCGGCGCGCTCGAGCTCCGGGGCAAGCCGCTCGAGCGGCGCGAGCGCCTTCTCCGCGACAGCGACGAGGCCGGAAGCGCCCTCGCCGTCCTCCGGTGCGAGGGCTTCACCTGCCGCGGCGACACCCTCGGCGAGCTCGGTCACGTGGCGGAGACGCTCACGCTCAGCACGCAACGTCTCCTCGGCGTCGGGCGCAAGCCCATCCGTGTCCTCGACCAGCGCTCTGAGCTCTGCGAGGCGAGACTCCGCCGCCGCGGCGCCGTGCTCGAGCTCGTCGTGCCGGCGGCGCGCCGCCCCGAGCTCCCGCCAGGCCAGCCGCAGCTCTGCGCGACGCCGCTGCTGGTCCTCGCCTGCAAAGGCGTCAAGCAGATCGAGCTGGTACGAGGGACGGGCCAGTCGCCGCTGCTCGAATTGCCCGGACATCTCGATGAGGCGCTCGGCCGCCAGCGCAAGATCCTCCCTCGCCGCGCTGCGTCCCCAGGCGTAGGCGCGGGTGCGGCCGTCGCCGAAGACGCGGCGCGCGAGGACGAGCCCCTCCTCGTCCTCCGGCCGCAGCTCGGCCAGGCCGGCCAGCTCCTCTTCATCGAAGAATCCATGCGGTGGAACGAGCTCTGCCTCGACGTAGGCCTCCGTTCCATCCGGCCCGACGTACGCCGCGTCGCCCCGGGCGCCGAGGAGCAGCCCGATCGCCTGGGCGAGGATCGTCTTGCCGGCCCCCGTCTCGCCGGTGATCGCGTTCAGGCCCGGAGCGAAGGTGAGCTCCGCCTCCCGGATCAAGACGAGGTTCTCGATGCGCAGGCGCCGGAGCACGGGCTGGATGGTACGTCCGTTGCGCGTGCGGGGCGACCCGCTGAAACGGACGACGCCGCATCGGCCCTCGCGTCGGCCCCTATTTGTTCACGCGCGCCCCTGGGTGGGTGGGGGATTGGGACGGTACCGGCCCGGCACGCACGAGTGTGTGCCGGCTACGTGCCGAAAGCGTGACGATCAGGAAGCGAAGACGCGGCGGTAGCGACTGAAGAACGTGCTCTCCGGCAGGGTCGCCAGCAGGCTTCGCTGCTCCGAGAGTCGCGCGCCGACCTGCTCGCCGGGTGCCAGCTCGTGCACAGGGTGCCCGTCCGCAAGCACAGTCGCCGAGACGGCGTCGGTCCGGTTCTCGACGGCCAGGTCGAGCCCGCGCGGAACCACCATCGGGCGTGCGTGTAACGAGTGCGGCGCAACGAAGTTGATCGCCATCGCGTCGAGCCCCCAGACGAGCACGGGCCCGCCGTTCGAGAGGTTGTACGCGGTCGAGCCCGAAGGCGTGCTGCAGATCAACCCGTCACAGGGCAGCTCTCCGAGGTCCTCGCCGCCGATAGCCCACGCGAGCTCGATCATGCGGCCGATGGTCGAGCTCGTCACCACGACGTCGTTGACGGCGGTCCAACGCTCTCCCCCCGCCTCCGCCTCGAGCGCCGGCAGCTCGACGACGACGTACTCGCCTCCGAACACGCGCACCAGCCCCTCCTCGAGCGCGTCCGGATTGATCGAGGCAAGGAAGCCCACGCGCCCGAGATTGACGCCGATCACGGGGACCGTCGTGCCGAGGAAGCGCTGGAGTGCGCGCAGCATCGTCCCGTCGCCACCCAGCACCACGGCGAGGTCGGCCTGTGACGAATCCCCGTCCTCGCTCCCTACCCCGTGCTTCTCGAGCTCGTCGTCGGCGAGCAGCAGCTCGATCCCCCGCTCGTCCGCCAGGGTACGCAGCCGCGTGAGCACGTCGCCGCTCGTCTCCGGCCTGCCGTGGGTGACGACGGCCACCCGTTTCACTTCAGCGCGTTGCGTTGTCGATCCAGCTTTCGAGCTCATCGGGAATCTCCGGCTGGTCGCGATGGACGAGGTGCAGGAAGAACTCGCGGTTTCCCTTCGGGCCGGGCAAGCCGGAGTCTACGACGCCGAGGACCTGCGCCCCCCAGCCCAGCTGCGGCCTCGGCCACCTCCCGCAACACCCGCCGGTGAACGTCGCGGTCGCGAACGACGCCGCGCCGTGCCTCACCCCGCTCCGCTTCGAACTGCGGCTTTACGAGCACCAGCGCCTCCCAACCCGGCGCCGCCAGCACAAGCGCGGCCGGCAGTGCCTTGCGCACGCTGACGAAGGAGACGTCGCAGACCACGAGCTCTGGCGCAAAGGGCAGCTCTCGAAGCTCGCGCGCGTTCGCGCGCTCGAACACGGTCACGCGCGGGTCGTCGCGGATCCGAGGATGCAGCTGCCCGTAGCCGACGTCGAGGGCGATCACCCGCGCTGCCCCCTGCTGAAGCAGCACGTCCGTGAACCCGCCGGTGGACGCACCCACGTCGAGCGCGTCTCGACCGGCCGGGTCGACGCCGAACTCCTCCAGAGCGTGCGCCAGCTTCTCGCCGCCCCGCGAAACGAAGCGTGCCGACGGGCTGACCTCGAGCTCCACCGACTCGTCCACCTGCTGACCCGCCTTGTCGTAACCCCGCACCTGCCCCGCGAGAACGAGCGCCTGCGCCTGTGCCCGGCTCTCCGCGAGCCCGCGCTCCACGAGCAGCACGTCCAGCCGTTTCTTCATCAGGCTTCCTACGACGTGCGAGCCGCGAGACCCGAGACGATCCCTGCGAGCACGGAGGTGTCGCCCGGGATTTCCCCCAGCCGGGCCTGCGCCCGCTCGGCGGCCTCGTCTGCGAGAGCGCGAGCGCCGTCCGCGCCGTGCTCCAGCAGATAGCCGTCCTCGTCGAGGATGTCGTCCACGATCTGGAAGAGCAGGCCGACCTCGTCCGCGAAGGCTCGCCACGGAGCCTGCTCGCGTTCGGGCACGTCCGCCACCCAGAGTGCGCACGCAACGGATGCGGAGAACAGGCAGCCCGTCTTGAGCCGGTGCAACGAGGCCAGGTCGGTCTGGGCTCCGGTGACGTCGAGGTACTGGCCTCCGATCATCCCGAGCGTCGCCTGGACGAGCTCGCGCGCGACCGCGGGCGTCGGGTAGGAGAGGGCGAGCCGCAGCGCCTCTGCCAGGAGCGCGTCGCCGGCCAGGATCGCGACCGCCTCGCCGAAACCGGCCCACGTACTCGGCCGCCCTCGCCGCAGCTCGTCGTTGTCGAGCGCCGGCAAGTCGTCGTGGACGAGCGAGAAGTTGTGCACGAGCTCGAGAGCAGCAGCGGCGGGCAACGCGGCTTCGGCCTCCGCGCCCGCCGCCTCCGCGGTCGCGAGACAGAGCACGGGACGAACGCGCTTGCCGCCGCCCGCGAGCGCGTTGCGCATCGACTCCTCGAGACCGTCGAGCTCCGGAGTCAGCGCGAGATCGGCGAGGTATGACTCGACGAGCTCCCGCAGCTCGTCGGGCGTGCTCACGACTCGGCCTCGCGCTTCGCCTGCTGGAGCTGGACCTCGATCTGCTTCGCGATATCCGCCAGCTCGGAGAGGATCTCGATCGCCTCGTCCGGGTCTTTCGTTCCCTCGAGCCGGACGCGGGTCTGCTCGAGCCGGTCGAGCAGCTCCTCGGCGCTTTTCAGACGCTCCTCGGCGCTACTCACGCGTGTGCCTCCTTCTCGATGCGCCCGAGTATGCCGTTCACGAGCTTCCCTGCGTCTTCCGACGAGTAGCGCTTCGCAAGCGCGACTGCCTCGTTGATCGCCACCTCGACCGGCGTCTCGCCCTCGTCGAGCTCGCGGATCGCCATCCGGAGGATGTTGCGCTCGAGTGCGCCAAGCCGATCGGCGGTCCACTCGTCGGATGCGTCCGTGATGCGCCGGTCGAGCTCCTCGTGCTCCTCGATCACGCCCTCCGCAACCGCGCGGGCGTACGGATCGATCTCGCCTTCGAAGAGCGATGCCAGCTCCTGCCCGGTGACGTCCCATTGATACAGCAGGACGAGCGCGGTCCGGCGCGCCGCGCGCCGCCCGCTCACTACGCGATCTCCTCGACCGAGACGTCGACGCTCTCGACCTCGAGCCCGGAAGTCGCAGCGACCGCCTCGGCGACGCGCTCCTGCACTGCCCGCGCAACCTCCGGGACCGGCACGCCGCCCACCACCGAGAGCTCGAACGAGACCGCCGCGCGGCCGGAGCCGTGCGAGACCTCGACCGAGCGCTTCGGCCGCCGGATCCGCGCGCCCGCGACCGTCTGCGCCGCCTGCACGACGAGGCGCTCCAGCGCGGCCGGCGCGACGGTGACCGCTCCCTCCGGCCCAGCCAGGACGAGCGGCTCGGTCACGAGCCGGCGAGCGCCGGGAGTCGCCCGCCTGCCTCCGCGAGAAAACCGGTCGAGTAGCGCCCGCTGGAGAACTCCTCGCTGCGGAGGATGTCCATCGCGAGCTCACGTGTCGTCGGAACGCCTTCGAGCTGGAGCTCGCCGAGCGCCCGCAGCGTCCGAGCGATCGCCTCAGGCCGCGTCTCGTCCCACACGATCAGCTTGCCGAGCAGCGAGTCGTAGTGCGGCGGCACGTCGGTGCCGTCCTCGATGAATGTGTCCAGGCGCACGCCCGGCCCAAGCGGTGGACGAAAGCGCGTGATCCGGCCCGGCGCAGGCGCGAAGTCGCGAGTCGGATCCTCCGCGTTGATCCGGACCTCGACGGCGTGCCCGCGGCGGGCGGCCCGGCCGGTGCGCTCGAGCGGCGCTCCCGTGGCGATGCGCAACTGCTCGCGCACGAGATCGACCCCCGTCACCATCTCCGTCACCGGATGCTCGACCTGAAGCCTGGCATTCAGCTCGATGAAGTAGAACGACCGGTCGGGGCCGAGCAGGAACTCGAAGGTGCCGGCGTTCCGGTAGCCGATCGCGCGGCACGCGCGCTCCGCAGCGGCTTCCATCGCCTCCCTCGTCTCGTCGTCGAGTGCCGGCGAGGGCGATTCCTCGATCAGCTTCTGGTGGCGCCGCTGGATCGAGCATTCGCGCTCGCCGAGCGTGAGCACGCCGCCCTGGCCATCGGCGAGCACCTGGATCTCGACGTGCCGCGCCGGCGAGACCGCCTTCTCGAGATAGAGGCTGCCGTCGCCGAACGCCGCCTCGGCCTCGAGGGCGGCGGTGCTGTAGGCCGAGTCGAGCTCGTCCGGGCGCTGGACGAGCCGCATGCCCTTGCCGCCACCTCCCGCCGTGGCCTTCAACAGCACCGGGTAGCCGACCTCCTCCGCGGCCTCCCGCGATTCGTCGAGGTCGGTCGCGCCCTCCGTGCCCGGGACGAGAGGGACGTCAGCGGCCTTCAGCTCGGCCTTGGCGCGCACCTTGTCGCCCATGCGGGCCATCACCTCTGCGCTGGGCCCGATGAAGACGAGGTCGTTGTCGGCGCAAGCCTCCACGAAGGCCGGGTTCTCGGCCACGAAGCCCCACCCCGGGTGCACCGCCTCGCAGCCGGTCGTGGTCGCCGCGGCGATCAGGGAGGGGATCCGGAGGTAGCTCTGGGTCGCCTGCGGGGGGCCGATGCAGATCGCCCGGTCGGCAAGCCGCACGTGGAGCGAGTCGCGGTCTACGGTCGAGTACACGGCGACGGCCTCGACGTCGCTCTCGTGCAGCGCGCGGATCACGCGAACGGCGACCTCTCCGCGGTTGGCGACGAGCACCCGGTTGAACATCGTCAGACGGCGTCGAGCGGCTGCGGGGCCAGGGGCTCGAGCTCGAACAGGAGCTGCCCGAACTCCACGGGCTCGGCATTGCCGACATGGATCTCGCGTATGACGCCCGGCGTGTCGGCCTTGATCTCGTTCATCAGCTTCATCGCCTCGAGGATGCAGAGCGTCTGCCCGGCAGTCACCGTGTCGCCTTCCTGGACGAACGGCGGTGCCCCCGGCTGGGGGGCGCGGTAGAAGACGCCGACCATCGGTGCCTCCACCCGCACCACGCCGTCGGTCTCGGGGACCGAGGCAGGCGTGTCCTCCGCCCCGGCCGTCTGCGGCGCTGCGGCGGCGAGCTGCGGCTCGAGCTGCTCGGGCGTCCGCCGCACGGACACCCGCATCCCGGACTCCTCGATCGTCACCTCACCGACCCCGGATTCCTGGACGATGCGCACGATCTCGCGAATGCGCTCTGCCCGCGCCTGGTCGACACCCCCCGCGGCGAGGCTCTCGTCGCGATCGGCACGGCCGCGGATCGACTGCAGGAGCGGCTCGGCCTCTTCGCCGAAGAGCGCCAGCAGGAGCAGCTCCTCCTCGCTTGCTGCCAGGCCCTCGGCCTCTGCCTTGAGCGAGTCCAGCTCCGCCGGCGGCTCCTCCTCGGGCGTGCCGCCGGAGACGAGCCCGACCGCGCGCTTCACGGCGGGGTCGATCGGTCCCGGCGGGCTCCCGTAGCTGCCTTCCAGCAGCGCCCTGAGCTCGTCCACCACGGTCTGGTAGCGCGCGGAAGAGAGCACGTGCAGGAGCGCCTGGGAGCCGAGGATCTGGCCGATCGGCGCGGCGAGCGGCGGCCAGCCGACCTCCTCGCGGATGCGCGCGAGTTCCTCGAGCACCTCGTCGATCCGGTCGCCCGAGGCGAGCGCGCGCAGCTGCGCGTCGAGCGCCGCCACCAGCCCTGTCGGCAGCTGGTGCTCGGCGGCGCGCACGGCGATCCGCGGCGCGAGCGGCGTCACCGGCTCGTCCCCGATGTGCTCGTCGACGAGGTCGGACGCGCGCCACAGCGCCTCGACGTCCACGCCTGGATCAAGCCCGAGCCCCGCGAGCGCCGTGGCCATCGCCTCTCCCGAGACGCGGTGCACGGTCAGCGCAACCGGGTAGACCGCGCAGGCGATCAGGTCTGCGCCGGCCCGAACGGCCTCGAGCCCGGCGGCCATGGCGTTCCCGGCGGCACCCTGGCAATAGAGCCCGACGGGGAGCCCGCTCGTCTCGGCGAGCGCGGCCGCGAGCTCCTGCGCGCGCTGAGGGTGGAGCGAGCTAGACGGGTCGTGGAGCAGCACGCGTGCGGCGCCGAGATCCGGCAGCTTGCGCGCCTGCTCGACGAGCGCCTCGATCTCGCCGGTATAGCCCGAGCCGTAGACGAGCCCGGCGTCGAATTCCTTGCCCGCGTCCGTGATCGCCTCGCCCGCCTCGCGCAGGTTCTCCACGTCGTTGAGCGGGTCGTGCAGGCGGAAGACCTCGATCCCGCTCTCGGCGGCGGACGCGACGAAACGCCTGACGAAGTCGCCCCCGACCGGCCGTGAGCCGACGAGGAAGCGGCCGCGCAGAGCCATCGCGAGCGGCGTCTTCGTGCGCTCGTTGAGCGCTCGGATTCGCTCCCAGGGGCTCTCGACGCCGCGGCGCACCGCAGTGTCGAAGACGCCGCCGCCCGAGACCTCGAGGTAGGCAAACCCGGCGCCGTCGAGGATCTCGGCGAGCCGGAGCAGCTCGGCAGTCGGCATTCGCCCGGCGAGCGGCTCCTGGCCGAGCAGCCGGATGGTGGTGTCCACGAGGACAGGCATCGCGGGGAGCCTAGCGCCGCCGTGAGCGAGGCGCAGTGGCCGCTTTGGCCATGTCCACCCGCTTCTGCCGGGCCGGTAGTCCCAACCTCCTCCCCGAGGCGATCGTAGCCCGCAAATTCTCCCGCATGGGTGCCTGGAGTGTCACGAAAGCGTGTCGACGAGAAGCAGAAGCAACTACGCGCGAGAGATGTAACGGCCCTCGCGCGGGTCGACCTTGATGCGGTCGCCGATGTTCACGAAGAGCGGCACCTGGACGACGGCGCCCGTCTGGAGCGTCGCCGGCTTGGTCACGTTCGAGACGGTGTCTCCGCGGACGCCCGGCTCCGTCTGCGCGACCGCGACCTCCACCGAGCTGGGCAGCTGCACCCCGGCAGGCCGCCCGTCCAGCCAGAGCATCTGCACCGAACTGGACGGCTCGAGGTACGGCAGCGCGTCCGAGACCGAGTCGCGCGAGAGCGAGAACTGCTCGTAGTTCCCGGTGTCCATGAACACGACCTCGTCGCCGGAGTCGTAGAGGTACTGCACCTCCTTCACCTCCGTGTGGATGCGCGCGAACTTCTCGCCGGCGCGGAACGTGCGGTCGACGACCGCGCCCGAGTCGATGTTCTTCACGCGCGTGCGCACGAAGGCGCCGCCCTTGCCGGGCTTGACGTGCTGGAAGTCCATGATCCGCCAGACCGAGTCGTCCAGCTGGATGTGCATGCCGTTCCGGAACTGGTTGGTGGTGACCGTCTCCGCCACGGCGGCGGAGTCTAGTCGACGCTCAGCAGATCCTTCGTGAACCCCGTGAGCACCTCGGGCCCGTCCTCGCCAACGATCACGAGGTCCTCGATCCGGATCCCGCCGAGGCCCTCGAGGTAGATCCCCGGCTCGACCGTGACCACGTTCCCTGCTACCAGCGTGTCCGATGACTCGCGCGCGAGTCTCGGCGCCTCGTGCACGTCCACGCCGACCCCGTGCCCGAGGCCGTGGCCGAATGCCTCGCCGAAGCCGGCGTCCTCGATCACGCGCCGAGCAGCCGCGTCCGCTTCGACGCCCGTCGCTCCCACTCGCACCGCCTCGAGCCCTGCGAGCTGCGCCTCGAGGCACACCGCGTACGCCTCCTGCAGCCGCTCGGGCAGCGGCCCCGTGGCGAAGGTGCGCGTGCAATCGGAGCAGTAGCCGTCGAGCCTGGCGCCCGAGTCGACCACCACGGTCTCTCCCGGGCCGACCTCTCGGTCGCTGGGGCGTGAGTGCGGCCGCGCGCCGTTCGGGCCTGCTGCGACGATCGTCTCGAACGCCGGGCCCTCGGCCCCGAGCTCGTGGAAGAGCTCGTCCATGCGCCAGGCGAGGTCGCGCTCGGTTCGCCCAACGAACGTCTCCTCGGCGAAGCGGGCATACGCCTCGCTCGTCACCGCCGCGGCCCGACGAACCGCGTCGAGCTCCGACTCGTCCTTGACCGCGCGCAAAGCCTCGACGAGACCGCGGCGCGGGACGAGCTCGAGCCCGCCGGCAGAGAGCGTCTCCCACTTGCCATAGGTGAGGTCGTCCGCCTCGAACCCGTGCTGGCCCTCGAGCAGCTCCGCCAGCGCGGCGTAGAGCGAGCGCTTGGTCTCGACGAACTCCACGCCCTGGATCGAGCGGCCGAGCTCGGCATAGCGGAAGTCGCTGAAGAGCCGCACGCGCTCCGGCTCGACCACGAGCGCCGCGTTCGAGCTGTCGAAGCCCGCGAGGTAGCGGACGTTGACGAGGTTCGAGACGAGCAGTGGCTCCTCGAGGCTCGCCTGCAGCCGATCCAGCCGGGTCATTGGGCGTCTCCGCCAGGAAGGCCAGCGCGTCGTGGTAGCCCTCGGGCCCCTTGCCCACGATCCGCCGCGCGGCGATGTCGGCGATCACGGAGTGCCGCCGCCACTCCTCGCGCTCGTCCACATTCGAGAGGTGCACCTCCACGACCGGAGCCTCGAAGAGCTCGAGCGCGTCGCGGATCGCGTAGCTGTAGTGCGTCCAGGCGCCCGGGTTGACGACGACCCCGCCCGCCCAGTCGAAGGCGTCGTGACACCAGCCGACGTACTCGGCCTCGCTGTTCGTCTGGCGGCAGTCCGCGAGCAACTCGAGCTCGCGCGCCCACGAGTAGATCTGGTTCTCGAGCTGGTTCAGGCTGATGCCCCCGTACAGCGCCGGGTCACGGCGGTGGAGGACGTCGAGGTTGACGCCGTTGAAGACGGCCACGCGCACGAGGTGACTCTAATCCGCAATGAGCTCGTCGAGCGCGGCGCGCACTCGCTCCTCCGGAAGCTCGACCCCGGTCACAGGCGCGCCGGGAGCCTCGAGCAGCACGAGCCGCGGCTTGCCGTTGCGCGCCTTCTTGTCCCGCGCCAGAGCGGCCCAGGCGGCTTCCCGGTTGACGCGTACCGGCCGCGGCTCGAGCACCTCCTCGACCGCCGCAGTCTCGAGGCCCGACAGGCGCAGCGCAGCGAGCAGCCCGAGTGCGACCGCCTCGCCGTGGCCCAGGCCCTCGTACCCGGCCGCCGATTCGAGCGCATGGGCAAAGGTATGGCCGAGGTTGAGAATCGCCCGCTCTCCGTGCTCGTGGGGGTCACGCAGGCAGATCGCGGCCTTGAACGCGGCGCAGCGCCGGACGAGCTCGGGCAGCGGCAGCTCCCACAGCGGCTCGCCGGCGAGGAGCCCGGTCTTGACGACCTCGGCCATGCCCGCCCGCCGCTCACGCTCCGGCAACGTCTCCAGCAGCGTCGGGTCGATCACCGTCTGCACAGGCCAGTGGAAGGCTCCGACGAGGTTCTTGCCCTCTGGCAGGTTGACCGCGGTCTTGCCGCCGATTGCCGCATCCACCTGGCCGACGAGCGTTGTCGGCACCGCGACCCAGGGAACTCCGCGCAGGTAGGTGGCAGCCGCGAATCCGGCAGCATCGGTCGTGCACCCTCCGCCGAACGCGACGATCGTCCCGTCGCGGCCGAGCCGCAGTTCGCGCCAGATCCGCTCGACGGCGCCAAGGCTCTTGGCTTCCTCGCCACCGCGGAGCGCGTGCACTGGGGCCTCGAGCGGAACGCCGTGGAGCCCGAGCACCGTCGCGTCTGCCACGAGCTCGCGCTCGCCCGGCGGGACGAGCTCGGCGAGCCGAGCGAGCGATCCTTCCTCCTGCCTGATCCCCGCCGCGGCGAGGACGGCGCCCTCGACATCCTCCGCCGACGCGTCTGCGACTTCGCTGTACAGCGGCTTGCGCTGCTCATACAGCTGGCGAAAGATGCCTTCGTCTTCGGCGAGAGGACGAAGGGTGCTCTGTGCGCGGCTCCACGCCGTGTCGACGTCAAGGTCGAGCACGATCGTCAACGCCGAGTCTGCGAGGAGCCTTCGAACCACCGGAATGGTCGGCGACCCGCCTCCAAGGGCGAAAACACCAGGCGAGCGCCACGAGAGCAGCTCGGAGATGAGCTCCGCTTCGCGAAGACGGAAGTCGCCCTCCCCTTCCTCTTCGAAGAGCTGTCCGATGGTCTTGCCGCTTCGCTTCTCGATCAGCGTGTCGCTATCCGCGAACGGGCGCCCAAGGAGACGCGCAAGCTGCTCCCCAGCGGTCGTCTTGCCGGCGCCCATGAAGCCGATCAGGGCGACGTGCCGGTCTAGCGCGTGCGCCACGGGATCCGCTCCACGTAGGCGCGGTGAGCCTGGACGAAGTCGCCGAGCGAGTCGCCGCCGAACTTCTCGCGGGCGGCGCGGGCAAGCTCGAACGCGACCGCGGCCTCTGCGACGACCGCGAGGGCTTCGACCGCGGCGACGTCGCTGCGCTCCACCAGCGCCTCGCCCGCCTCGCCGGTGTCCAGGTCGACCGAGCGCAGCGGCCGCATCAGCGTCGGCAACGGCTTCATCGCCGCCCGCACGATCACAGGCTCGCCGTTCGAGACTCCGCCCTCGATCCCGCCGGCGAAGTTCGTCTCCCGGTAGAGGTCGCCCTGTTCGTCGGCGAGGATCTCGTCGTGTGCCTCCGAGCCGCGCCGTTCGGCGAGCTCGAAGCCGGCGCCGATCTCGACGCCCTTCACGGCCTGGATCCCCATCAACGCCGCAGCCAGCCGCGCGTCGAGGCGCTCCTCCTTGCTCGCGTAGGAGCCGAGGCCCGGAGGCACTCCGCGCCCGACGACTTCGACGACTCCGCCGACGGTGTCGCGCTCGGCGCGCGCCTCGTCGATCCGTTCCTCCAGCTCGTCGGTCACGACCCGACTCTCCACCCCGACCCCGATCTGGGCGAGCAGCGCCTTCGTGACCGAGCCGGCGGCGACGGCGACCGCGGTCTGCCTCGCGCTCGCACGCTCCAGGGCGTCGCGCGCATCGGCGAGGCCGAACTTGAGCGAACCGGCGAGGTCGGCGTGACCCGGGCGGGGCAGCGTGACCGGTTTCGCGCCCTTCCCGGCAGGCTCGCCTTCTGGAGGCCACGGGCTCATCCCCCACTCCCAGTTCGCGTGGTCACGGTTGCGCACGACGAGCGCGAGCGGAGTGCCGAGGGTCCGGCCGTGGCGCAGGCCCGCCAGGACCTCGACCGCGTCCTGCTCGAGCTGCTGGCGCGGGCTGCGCCCGTACCCCTGCTGGCGGCGGGCAAGGTCGGCGTCGATGGCGGCCCGGTCGAGCATCAGCCCGGCCGGCAGCCCGCTCAGGATCGCGACCAGCGCGGGCCCGTGCGACTCACCGGCAGTCGTCAGGCGCAGCGTCATGGCTCTAAGCCTAGGGCGGTGCGCATCACGTCGACCGGCGGCTCGACGCCGGTCCACAGCTGAAACGACGCCGCACCTTGCCGCACGAGTGCCTCGAGCCCGTCGACGACGAGCCGGGAGCCAACGTCGCGCGCGGAAGCGACGAGCGCCGTCGGCCGACCGTCTGCGCGATACGCGAGGTCGACCACGGCCTGCTCCGGCCGTGGCTCCACCAGCAGCTCGTCGCGCACCGGCGTGGCGTTGACGATCAGGTCGCAACCCGAGGCGTCAGGCGGCCAGTCGCCCTTGCGCGAGAACATGTGTACCTCGCCTTGAAGCGCCGGCAGGAGCGCCTTCGCCGCGCCACCCGCTCCGAGCAGGCAGACGCTGCGCGACTCGATGCCGGCCACGATCGCCTTGTCCGTGTTGTAGCCCAGGACGCGTCCGTCGCGAAAGAGCAGCGTGTTGACCGACTCGCCCTCCGCCTCGTCGCAGAGCTCGACCACCGCCTGCTTGTGCGGGATCGTGACGTTGGCCCCGGCGTAGCCGCCGGCCACGAGCCCGGCCACGGCCTCGCGCAGCTCCTCAGGCCCGACCTCGAGCGGCACGTAGGCCCAGTCGAGAGCGCGAGCGGCGAAGGCGGCGTTCTGCATGCGCGGCGAGAGCGACTCGGCGACAGGCCGGCCGAGCAGCGCGACGAGCTTCGTGGCGCCGCCGATCACGGGTAGCCGTGCTCGGCCTTGTAGCGCTCGAACTCGGCGAAGCTCGCGGTGAAGAAATGGTGCTTCTTGTCCGGCTTGCGCACGAAATAGATGTAGTTCACGCGGGCGGGATGCGCGGCCGCCTGCATCGACGCCAGACCGGGGTTGGCGATCGGGGTCGGCGTCAGCCCGGGGAGCTTGCGGGTGTTGTAGGGGTTGTCGCTCTCCAGCTGGGACTGCAAGATCGACTCGGTCGGAGGAATATGCAGCCCGTAGCGCACGGTCGCGTCGATCTGGAGTGGAATGCGCTCGTGCAGCCGGTTGTAGATCACCGCGGCCACGAGCTGGCGCTCGTCGGGCGAGAGCGTCTCCTTCTCGACCATCGAGGCGATGATCAGCACGTCGTAGGGCGTCAGGTTCTTCGAGCGGGCGTAGCCCAGGTTCACCTTCGACCAGTTGCGCCGGAACGCCACGAGCTGCTTCGCCGTCAGCTGGGCCGAGGTCGTGCGCGCCGTGAAGTCGTACGTCGCCGGAAAGAGGAAGCCCTCGAGCGGACGGCGGCCGAAACCGAGCTCGGGGCGCGGCCGGCGCGTCGCCGCCAGGTACGCCCGCGACGACAGCTTCACCTTCTTTCCGCGCTTCCGCTGGGCGATGCCCGCGACCGCGGCGACACGCTCCGCCATCTGCTCGCGGGTGAAGCCTTCGGGGAAGACGACCCGGAACGGGCGTGGCGCCACGGCGATCGTCGTCGTCGGGTCGGGCTTGCTTGCGCCTCCGCCCACGCTCTCCACCGCGAACCAGGCGAGCAGGAAGCCCACGCCCAGGACGCCGAGCGCGACGAGTCGCCGGCGCCACACCACCGTCTTCGGAGTGCGCCTTGGCGGCCGGGGCCGCGGCGGCATCACTCCCGGCCGGCGCTCGACCACGCGAGATAGCTCGACAACAGGTGTGCGGCGGCGCGTGCGTCCTCGGGTGCGTCGTCGGAGCCGACGCTGGCGGCCAGGCCGGTGGTGAAGCGCTCGTCGTAGCTCTCGACCGGAACCTCGACAGCTTCGCGCAGCGCCTCGACGAAGGCCTCGGTCTCCTGCGCCTGGGCGCCTCGCTCACCCCGGAGGGTCAGCGGCAGGCCGACGACGATCCGCTCGGCACCTTGCTCGCGCACGAGCTCCGCCACCCGCGCGAGTCCCGCCTCGGACGCCGCCCGCTCGACCACGCCGAGGGGCCGGGCGATCGTCCCGGTCGGGTCGGAGACTGCCACGCCGGTTCGCGCCGAGCCGTAGTCCAGTGCCACGACCTTCACGCTAGCGCCTTGCGCAGCGCCTCCTCGGCCTTCGCGAGCGCGTCGTCGAGCTTCTCCGGGTTCTTGCCGCCGGCCCGGGCCATCGTCGGTCGGCCACCCCCGCCGCCGCCGACCTCGGCCGCGGCGGCCTTGATCACCTCGACCGCGTCGATCCGGCCTTCGAGCGAATGGTCGAAGTTCGCGACCAGGTGGACACGCCCGTCCTCCGCAGAGCCGAGCACGACCGCCGCCGGCGCCCGCTCGTTCTTGATCCGGTCGGACTCGGCCAGCAGCACGTCGATGTCCACGCCGCTCGCGCGCCCGACGTAGACGTTGACCCCGCCGAGCTCCTCCTCGCTCCGCGCCTCGACCTGCACGTCGATTGGCTTGGCCTGCGCAGGGCCTTCCTTGCGTGTCCGCTCGAGCTCGGCGCGCAGCTCGCCAGCCTCCTCCGCCCGCCCGTGCAGCAGTGCGTAGGCCTCGCCTGAGGTCACCGCCTCGATGCGCCGCGTCCCGGAGCCGATCGAGCTCTCGGAGGTGATCACGAAGGGCCCGATCTCCGCGCTTGCGCGCACGTGCGTGCCGCCGCAGAGCTCGCGCGAGTAGCCCGCGATCTCGACCACGCGCACCTCGTCGCCGTACTTCTCGCCGAAGAGCATCATCGCCCCGAGCCGCCGCGCCTCGTCGATCGGGACGATGTACGCCCGCACCGGCAGGTTCTCGAAGACCGCCTCGTTCACGCGCCGCTCGACCTCGGCACGTTCTTCTTCGGTCAAGGCTTGCGGATGCGCGAAATCGAAGCGCAGCTTGTCCGGCCGCACCGCCGACCCGGCCTGGCGCGCGTGCTCGCCGAGCACTTCCTGCAGCGCCTTGTGCAGGAGATGGGTGGCCGTGTGGTTCGCCATCGTCGGGAACCGCACCGCCCAGGGCACGACAGCGCGCACGCGCATCCCCTCGGCGAAGCCCGCGCCCTCGAAGGTCAGCACCTGGTCGTCGCCGGGTAGCCGCGTGGCCGCGACGAGCTCGGCTCGCGCGCCCGACTCCTCGTTCTCGATGAAGCCGGCGTCGGAGACTTGACCGCCGCCCTCCGGATAGAAGGGCGACTGCTCGAGCTTTGCCTGGAAGCGTCCGTCCCCGAGCTCCTCGTAGGCAATGATCGCCGTCAGCACCTCGGTCTTCTCGTAGCCGACGAACTCGCTGCGCGCCTCTGCCTTCAGGCGAACGTCCACTTCCGCAGGCCCGGCCTTGCGGGAGCGCGTGCGCTGCTGCTCCATCAGCTCGCGGAAGCCGTCCTCGTCCACGGGGAGGCCTCGCTCGCGCGCCAGCTCCTGCGTCAGCTCGAGCGGGAAGCCGTAGGTGTCGTGCAGGCGGAAGGCCTCGTCGCCGGAGATCTCGCCGTCGGCGGCCACCTCCTCGAAGAGCTTCAGGCCACGGGCGAGCGTGATCGAGAAGCGCTCCTCCTCGTCGGCCAGGACGCGCGCGATCTCCTCGCGGTGCTCGAGCAGCTCCGGATAGGCCTCACCCATCTGGCGCCACCACGACCTCGGCCAGCCGCGAGAGGAAGGGCGACTCGAGCCCGATCCGGCCCGCCTGGAGGACGGCGCGGCGGACGACCCTGCGCATCACATAGCCGCGGCCCTCGTTCGACGGCGCCACGCCATCGGCAGCGAGAAAGGTCATCCCGCGCCCGTGGTCGGCCAGGATCCGGTGGGCTTTCGTGGCTTCCTCGCTCTCGCCGTAGGCGACGCCCGACTGCTGCGCGATCCAGCCCATGATCTCCTGGTAGCCGTCGGTGTCGTAGACCGAGTCGACGCCCTGAAGCACCCGGGCAGCCCGCTCGAGCCCCATGCCCGTATCGATGTTCTGCTTCGGCAGCGGCGTCACCGAGCCGTCCGCGTGCAGCTCGTACTCCATGAAGACGAGGTTCCAGATCTCGAGGAAGCGCTCGCACTCACAACCGGGCGCGCACTCGGGGCGCAGGCAGCCGACGTCCTCGCCCCAGTCGAAGAAGATCTCCGTGTCGGGCCCGCACGGCCCGGGGCCGCCGACCGACCAGAAGTTGTCGGCGCGGGGCAGCCGGACGATCCGCTCGGGTGGCATGCCGACCTTCTCCCAGGCGCGGACGGCGACCTCGTCCTCCTCGAGCTTGAGCTCGGGGTCGCCGGCGAAGACGGTGACCCAGATCCGGTCCAGGTCGAGCTTCATGTGGTCGAGCATGAACTCCCAGGCGAGCTCGATCGCGCCGTCCTTGAAGTACTGGCCGAACGAGAAGTTTCCGAGCATCTCGAAGAACGTGAGGTGGTAGCCGTCGAGCCCGACCTCGTCGATGTCCGGGGTGCGGAAAACCTTCTGCACCGTCGTCAGCAGCGGCGCCGGGGGCTCCTCGAGGCCGAGGAAAAACGGCATCAGCGGCTGCATCCCCGCCGAGACGAGGAGCGTCGAACGATCGTCTGCGCGCGGGATCAGCGAAGCCGAGGGCCGGAACGAGTGGCCCTTGGACTCGAAGAAATCGCGGTACCCCGCGCGGAGCTCGGCGGTCGTGCGCACGGAGGTGATTCTAGGGGTGGCTCAGTTGCTGGCGGCCTTGCGCTCCGGGTTGGCCAGCTCGTCACTCGCGATCTCCTCGCGGATCTTCTCCAGCGAGCGGCGGATCAGGCGCGAGACGTGCATCTGGGAGATGCCGACCTGCTGTGCGATCTGCGACTGCGTGAGGCCCTCGAAGAAGCGCAGGTGCAGGATCTTGCGCTCGCGCTCGTCGAGCACGCGGAACCCGGGCTCGAGCACCGCCCGGTCCTCAGAGACCTCGTACTGGTGCTCCTCGGTGCCGAGCGACTCGAGCGGGTCGAGCTCCCCGTCCTCGTCGGAGCCCGAGCCGGCCGAGAGCGAGAGCGAGCTGTAGGCGCGACCACTCTCGAGCGCCTCGAGCACCTCTTCGTCGGTGACCCCGGCGGCCTTGGCGAGCTCCGGGATCGTCGGCGACCGACCGTGCTGCACCGTCAGCTGCTCGAGCAGCTTCGAGAGCTGGATGTTCAGCTCCTGCAGCCCACGCGGGACGCGCACCGACCAGCCGCGGTCGCGGAAGTGGCGCTTGATCTCGCCGATGATGTTCGGCGTCGCGTAGGTCGTGAGCTCGACGCCGCGGTTCACGTCGAAGCGGTCGATCGCCTTGATCAGGCCGATCGCGCCGATCTGGACGAGATCGTCGAGCTGCTCGCCGCGGTATGAGTACCGCCGGGCCAGGGAGCGCACGAGCGACATGTACCGCTCGATCAGCTGCTCGCGTGCGCCGACGTCGCCCTGCTCGTGGTAGCGCCGCAGCAGGACCTTGTCGCTCTCGCGGCTCACGACGCAGCCTCTTCTGCTGGTCGACGCTCTTGGTCAGCTCGAGCCACCCCTCGGAGTCGAGCCGGTAGCCGTCGACGACGGTGTCGAGCACCCGGCGCAGACTCATGCTCTCGTCGGGGTCCTGCTCGAGCTCGGCTCGCAGGCTCGCGGAGGCGAACGGGCCGACGCGGGCGACGATCGCTCCCTCGGCGATTCGCAGCTTGACGGTCACCTCGCTGCTCTCGGCGCCGCGCTCCAGGGCGGCGTCCAGCGCCGTCTCGAGGTCGTCGAGGCTCTCGAAGCTGAGGTTCAGCCTCGCAGCGACGCCGCCCAGCACGAGATGCGCGACCTCGTGAAAGGACGCATCGCGTGGAATCGTGAGTGTTATCTCGTCGCCGGTCATTCGCCCGTGGGTTCTAACGGGCGAGGGCCGCATAAGGTTTCGACAGGATCCTCCATGATCGTGCCGGCGCCCACGACAGCATCTCCCTCGTAGAGGACCGCCGCCTGCCCGGCAGCAACCCCGTAGGCCGGAGCGTCGAGCGAGAGCCGGAAGCCGCCGTCCTCGGCGACCACGTCGGCGCCCACTGCGGGCGAGCGATAGCGCAACTTCACCTCGGCGCGCTGGACCTCGAGGTGGAGCGGTCCACGCGCCCGGACCTCGCGCGTCGCGAGCGCCGAACGGGGCCCGACGACGACCGTGTTCGTCCGCGGCTCGCTGCGGAGCGCATAGACGGGCTCGCCCGTCGCGACCCGGAGGCCGCGCCGCTGGCCGGGCGTGAAGCGCCAGAAGCCGGTGTGTCGGCCGACCTCCGCACCGTCCTCGTCGACGATCGTGCCCTCCGCGGCCTCGAGGCCGTGCCGCTCGAGAAATTCTCGGTAATCGCCGCCGGCCAGAAAGCAGGCCTCCTGGCTCTCGGCGCGCGAGGCCGCCTCGAGCCCGGCGCGCGCGGCCTCGGCGCGCGTCTCGTCCTTGCTCTGCTCGCCGAGCGGAAACCACAGCTTCTCGAGGAAACGCGGGTCGAGACGCGCCAGCATGTAGGACTGGTCCTTGGCCCCATCGGCGGCGCGGGCCAGCAACAGCCGGCCGCGGTGCTCGACGATGCGCGCGTAGTGGCCGGTCGCCAGGCGCTCCGCCCCCGCGCGCTCGGCGAAGGCGAGCAGCTCGGCGAAGCGAAAGCTTCCGTTGCAGCGAATACAGGGGTTCGGCGTCCGGCCTGCGGCATATCCGCGCACGAACGGCTCGACCACTGCGCGCCTGAACTCCTCGCGCAGGTCGAGCGTCACGTGCGGCAGGCCGAGCCTGTGGCAGGTTGCGCGAGCCGCGAGCACGGCCTCAGGCGAGCAGCAGGCGCGTTCGGCGTCCGGGCCTTGCGGGTCGAGCCAGAGCCGAAGGGTGACCCCGATCGCGTCTGGGCCGGCGCGCAGGAGCGCGACTGCGCTGTCCACGCCGCCACTCATCGCCACGGCAACACGGCCCGGCTTCGGTGCAGCCCGAAAGGCCGGGGCAAGCGCGTTCGCGAGAGCGTCGACCGCCAGCTCGTCGCCGCCGACCGCTGCGGCCTCGAGGAGCGACAGGCCCTCGAGCGGGCGCTCCAGCCCCTCCGCCTCTGCGCTGACGATCGTGTCGTCCTCTACGGCAAGGCGGACGAGCGACCATCGTCCGTCGCGCGTCGAGTCGCCGATCAGCTCCGTCATGTGCCCAGGCTAGCGATGAACGCGGGGGAACCCTGGGGCTCCCCCGCGAAATTCCAACCTGCCGATATCTCCGGGCCCGATGTGAACCTGGACAAGCCAGGTGGGTGCCACGTCTCCTCCGGCGCGAGGCGCCTCGGGTGGAACGAGGGCTCCCTCTGTATTGGTGTTGGTTCTACAGAGAAACCCGGAGCACGCACAGGTTCGAACGATCTCACTGTAGCGGAGTAATCAGCGCGCGAAGACCCAGCGGATGCGCTGCACGCCGTCCACGCCAAGCTCCTCGGCGAGCCTCGGCGTCAGGTCGAACTTCCGGCCCGGGACGACCGGTCGCCGGTCGATCACGTGCGTCAGGATGTGCGGGCTGTCCTTGTAGGACACGTAAACGAGAATCCCGCACGGCAACACGGAGTCGGTGATCCCGACCGTCCCCGGCTTCAGGAGCACGTTGCAACGAGTCCGGCGCCCGTAACGAGCTTCTCCGACTCCGGCGAGCGCCGAGTACCAGCCTCCCCCCGTAACCGGCACCGGCTGCGGTAGGCCGCGATTCCTGGGGCCCGTGCTCTGCGAGGTGAGCGCCAGGGACACGATCGCTGCGAGGAGCGCGATCCCGGCGAGGGCGACCTGCCGCTGCAGCGAGGCAGCGCTCACGTGACGAGCTCGGCAAGGTCAGAGCCGAAGGCTTCGCGCACGAGCGGGTCGAACTCGGTCGGAAGCTCGCCCGCGGGGCTTGCGAACTGGCGCATGTGCAGCAGGAGGAGCGCTCTCTCCTCGACCCGGGCCGGGTCGCCGTCCTTGCTCGCCGCAAGCTCCTCGAGCCGCCAGAGGTTCCAGGCACGGGGAGTCGGGTCGCGCAGGGCCAGGGGCACGACCGCGGGCTCCGGTTCCGGCTCGGGCTCTGGCTCGGGCTCTGGCTCGGCAGGCGGAGGAACGGCGGCCAGCAATGGCTGCGGTTCGGGCTTCGGGTTCGGGCTCGGGCTCCGATTCCGGCTCTGGCTCGATGGCCACGACGTGTGCGGGCGGCGACTCGGCCTCTGGTTGTTCCACGGGCTCCGCGGCTTGCCGGCGCCGGACTCCGCGTGCTCCCGTGCGCAGGAAGCGGATCAGGGAAATGCGGATCCTCAAGCGCCGCGCTCCTCACGCTTCGGATCGTCCTCGCCGGAGTCGAACAACTCCGCCACCTCCTGCTCGGCGCGGCCCGGCTCGGGCGCCGAGCGCCTCGGCAGGAGTTTCACGTGCCTCGGCGGCGCGGGCGGGCTCGGCTCGGGCTCGGGCTCACGACGCCGCAGGAGCCCGCGTCGGCGGTCGCTAACCGGTGGTTCGAGCGATTCCGGCTCAGGCTCCAATGCCGCTTCTGGCACCAGCTCGTCTTCGGTCTCGGGTTTACGACGCCGCAGGAACCCGCGCCGGCGGCCGCTTTCCGGCGGCTCGAGCGATGCCGGCTCGGGTTCCAATACCTGCTCCGGCAACGGCTCGTCTTCCGGCTCGGCTCGGGCTCGGGCTCCGGTTCAGGCTTGTGCTCCGGTTCGGGCTCGGCGGCCTCGGGCTCGGCGGGCCGCTGGGGTGGCGCCACCACCGTCCGCTCCTCGGGCGGCGGCCAGAAGACCTGCTCCGGCTCGCCTTCCTCCGGCGGCGCCGGGGCCGGCAAGAGGTACGAGGTGGGCGAGGCGGCGATGCGCTCAGCCGTGAACTCGACCAGCGCCACCAGCACCCACGCGACCGCCATCACGAGGACGATCAGCGCAGGGCGAAGTTCTGCGAGGCCAGCGCCGATCGCGAGCAGGACGAGAAAGATGGCCTCGAGCGCGAAGCGAAGACCGAGCCGGCCCGGGAGCATGAGTCGAGCCTAGCTGGCGCTCTCGTCTTCGCTCTTCGACCCGGTGTCCTGGGGACCGGGCGGCGAAGGGCCGGGCGAGTCCGGCGGCGAGAGCGGCGGCGATTCGGATTCCGGCTCGGGTGTGGCAGCCTCGTCGGCGGGCTCCTGCTCGCGCAGCTTCGGCGGATTGGCCGGAGACGGGGTCCCGCGGCTCGCCTCGGTGGCCGCTTCAGCCGAGGAGACGATCGTCTGCGCCACCCGGCCGATCGCCTCGTCGCCGAGGCCCGCGGCGCTGAGCAGCTGCTCTGCGCCCTCCTGGGCCCTGCCGATGATGACGGCCGCCTGCGCGCGAGCCCATTCGAGCGTTTGCTCGACCTCGGCGCGGACGGAGTTCGTGAGCTCGGTGGCCTGGTGACGAGCCTGCTCGAGCAGCCGTGCCGCCCGAGACTCGGCTTCCGCGATTTCTTGGGCTGCCTGTTGCTGAGCGTCCTGGAGGGTCTGGCGGGTCTCAGCCTTGGCTGCGTTCATGATCTCCGCGCGCTGGCGCTCGCTTTCCTGCCGGTAGCGGTCGACGTCGCCCTGACGCTCCTGGATGTCGCGCTGGCGGCGCACGACTTCTTCCTCCGTGCGGCGAATTTGCGCAGCCGATGCGGTCTGAGCATCCCGCTCGATCGTGTCGGCCATTTCGGCGGCGGCGCGGATCATGTGCAGCGCGTCCATGCGAACCGCGTGCGCGGTCGCCTCGACCTGGCCGCTCTGCCCGGCGGCCTGGAGCACCTGGAGCTGAACCTGGAGCTGCGTCGTGTGCCGGCGAAAGGCCTCGAACGCCTCGCGCACCTTTTCGCGGTCGAATCCGTCGGCCGCGCTTCCGGCAGGTCCTCCACGCGGGGCAGCGACGTCAGCGCTGGGGCCTGCGACGCACTTCCTTGGCCTTCAGATGCCATCCGGTATCTCGCCTCCTGGAGCTTTTGCCCGAACCAGCAGTATGACTGCTGTATCGGCTCGTGGACGCCGCGCTAGTCCTTCTGCGGCAACACCTGAATTCCAAGCTCAGCCAGGACTTCCTGCGCGATCGGGGTCGGCGCGCCGGTCAGTGGCTCCGAGCCGCTCGCCGCCTTGGGGAAGGCGACCACCTCGCGGATGTTGCGCTCGCCTGCCAGTAGGGCCACGAACCGCTCGATTCCGAGCGCGAAGCCACCGTGTGGAGGCGCGCCCATGCGCAGCACCTCGAGCAGGAAGCCGAAGCGCTCCTCGGCGTCCTCGTCGCTGATCCCCATCGCCCGGAAGATCCGCTTCTGGAGCTCGGGATCGTGGATCCGGATCGAGCCCGAGCCGAGCTCCCAGCCGTTCCAGACGAGGTCGTAGGCCTGGCTCAGGGCGGCGCCGGGATCGGACTCGATCAGGCCCTCGTCGCCCGGTCGGACCCCGGTGAACGGGTGGTGGCTGAACGTCCAGCGCTGCCCGTCCTCGTCCCACTCGAAGAGCGGGAAGTCGGTCACCCAGAGGAACTCGTTCCGTGACTCGTCGATCAGGCCGAGCTCCCGACCGAGGTGGTTTCGCACGGCTGAGAGAACCCGGGCGACCGTGCCCGGGGAGTCGGCTCCGAAGAGGACGGTCGCGCCGGGCGTCTCCGGCCGCACTGCCTCGAGCTCCTCCTCCGAGAGGAACTTCGCGATCGGCGAGCGCACCTCCCCCTGCTCGTCGAAGACGAGGTACGCAAGGCCTTTCCCACCCCACTCCTTCGCCAGCTCCTCGAGCGACGCGAGCTCGGCTCGCGAGAGCTCCTGCGGCACGGTCAGGTACTGCACGCTGGGCGCCCCGGCGAACACCTTGAACTCCGAGCCTCGCGTCACCTCCGTGGCGTCGTGCAGCTCCAGCCCGAAGCGCAGGTCGGGCTTGTCGGAGCCGTAGCGCGCCATCGCCTCGTGCCAGGTCAGGCGGCGGAAGGGCCGGGCCGGGGCGTCGCGGCCAAGCGCCTCGAACGAAGCCGTGACGGAGCCCTCGAGCGCCTCGAAGACGTCGTCGCGCGTCGGAAACGAGAGCTCGAGGTCGAGCTGGCGGAACTCGAACTGGCGATCGGCCCGAAGATCCTCGTCCCGGAAACAGGTGGCGATCTGGTAGTAGCGGCCGAAGCCGGAGACCATCAGCGTCTGCTTGAACAGCTGCGGCGACTGCATCAGGGCGAAGAAACGGCCGGGTTGCAGCCGCACCGGCACGAGGAAGTCGCGCGCGCCTTCCGGCGTGGCCTTGCTCATGTTGGGCGTCCAGATGTCGACGAAGCCTTCGTCGTCCATGAAGCGGCGGATCGCTCCGACGACCGTGGCGGAGAGGCGCAGGTTCCGCTGCATCTGCTCGCGCCGCAGGTCGAGGTAGCGGTAACGCAGGCGCAGCCCCTCGTCCACGTTTTCCTCGTCGAGCTGGAACGGCAGCGGCTCGGAGCGCGAGACGATCTCGAGCTCGTCCACCTGCAGCTCGACCTCGCCGGTGGGAAGGTTCGGATTGACCGCTTCCGGGGCGCGGGCAGCGACCTCGCCCTCGGCGCGGATGACGAACTCGTTGCGGACGCCGTGCGCGACCTTGGCCGCCTCGGGCGCACGCTCGGGGTTGATCACGAGCTGCGCGAGCCCACTCTCGTCCCGCAGGTCGATGAAGACGAGCCCACCGTGATCGCGGCGGGTGGCTGCCCACCCCGCCAGCGCGAGCCGCTCGCCGATCTGGTCCTTGCCGAGGTCGCCTGCCTTCACGTCACGCCACCTCATTGCTTCAGCCTCTCGGCGAGCTCGGCGGTGGGAACCTCTTCGTCGGGCTGCCCGGGTCGACGGACAACGGAGCGCTCGAGGCCCCACTCGACGACCGCTCTGGCGCCAAGGCGGCGAGCGTGCGTGTGCTGGCCCTTGAGCGAGCGGCCGCCATAGTCGACCTCGGCGCGCAGGCCGCGGCGGCGCAGCTCCGTCACGAGCGGCATCACGCGCGGCTTCAGGTCGGCCTCGTGTACGGCCACGAAGACGTCGATCCCCTGCTCGTCCGCGGTGACGCCCGCCGCCTCGAGCGAAAGCAGCAGGCGCTCGATCCCTGCCCCAAAGCCGATACCGGGCGTCGGCTGCCCGCCGAGCTGCTCGATCAGCCCGTCGTACCGGCCGCCGCCGGCGATCGAGCTCTGCGCGCCGATCGCCTCGTCCACGAACTCGAAGGCCGTGCGGGTGTAGTAGTCGAGCCCGCGCACGAGGGTCGGCGAGAGCGTGAACTGCACGGCCTGGTCCTCGAGGTAGGCCTGCACCGCCTCGAAGTGAGCGCGGCACTCGTCGCAGAGCGCGTCGCCGATCTTCGGCGCCTCGGCGAGCGCCTCGAGCACCTGCGGGTTCTTCACGTCGAAGACGCGCAACGGGTTCGTCGCCCGCTTCTGGCGTGCGTCCTCGTCGAGGACGTCCGCATGCTCGTCCAGCCATGCGGTGAGGCGCTCGACGTACGCGGGCCGGCACTTGGCGTCGCCGATCGAGTTCAGCAGCAGCTTGTAGTTCGTGACTCCCAGGCGGGCAAGCAGCTCGTCGTAGAGCTGGATCACCTCGGCGTCGATCGCAGGGTCGGCGGAGCCGATCGCCTCGACGGAGAGCTGCCAGTGCTCGCGGTAGCGGCCGCGCTGCGGCGCCGCGTACCGGTACATCGTCGCGATCGTGTAGAGCTTCACGGGCTGGCCCTGCCGGTGCAGGCCGTGCTCGAGGTAGGCGCGCGCGATCGGGGCGGTCGCCTCGGGCCGCAGCGTCAGCGAGCGGCCGCCGCGGTCCTCGAAGGTGTACATCTCCTTCTGCACCACATCCGAGCCTTCGCCGGCGGTGCGGGCGAAGAGCGCGGTGTCCTCGAACACAGGCGTCTGGATCGGGCGGTAGCCGTAGAGGGAGCACAGCCGCTCCGCCTCGCTCGTGACGAGCCGCCAGAGTGGCTGCTCGGACGGGAGGAGGTCGTGGGTGCCGCGAGGCGCCTCGAAGCTCGTCACGAGGCGCGCAACGGAGCCAGGAAAGGGTTGCGATCGAGCTCGTCGCCGATGGTCGTCGGCGGGCCGTGCCCGGAGTAGACGACGGTCTCGCGCGGGAAGCGCTCCGTGAGCATCCGCAGCGACTCGACGAGCGTGTCCGGATCCGCGCCGGGAAGGTCGGTGCGGCCGACCGAGCCCGCGAAGAGCACGTCGCCCGAGAAGAGGCAGCCGTCGGCGTAGAAGGCGAGGTGCCCGGGCGAATGGCCGGGGACACGGAGAGTCTCGAACGCGATCCCCGCGAGCTCGAGGGTCTCGTCGCCCTTCAGGAACGTGTCGGCCGTGTAGCCGCGAGCCGGGACTCCCGGCGGGACGAGGTCGGGCAGATTCTCGAGCAGCGCGCGCTCGTCCTCGGCCATGTAGACCGGTGCGCCGGTGCCCTCCGCGAGCTCGGCGACGCCTCCGAGGTGGTCCCAGTGCCCGTGGGTGATCAGGATCGCGACGCAGCGGGCGCCGAGCCGGGCGAGCTCCAGCCGGAGCTCCGCCGCGTTCCCGCCCGGGTCGACGACGACCGCCTCGTCGGCCGCTTGCGAGGCACGCACGACGTAGCAGTTCGTCCCGACCGGGCCGAGCTCGTAGCGATCGACGACCAGGCTCACAGGGCGCTCACCGGAGGCTGAGTCTAACCGCGCCGCCGCGACCGGCTCGCGCCCCTATTTATGGCGCGCCCAGCCTCCTCCCCGCTGCGAGCGTACCGAGCCGCGGCGCACGCGTCTGTGACGGAATCGTGCCGGGACTGTGCCGGTGTTAGGTCACGCTCTGTCCCGGGTAGGATCGGCCGCGATGCAGAGCTGGAACCTGCACGAGATCGAGACCCCTGGCGGGAGCATCTCGCCGGTCGTGCTCGACTCCGACGACGCCGCCCGCGTCGTCCTGATCGGGCTCGACCCCGGCCAGGAGCTCGGCGAGCACCAGGTCAAGGAGCACGCGCTGGTGCTCGTCGTGGACGGAACAGTGCGCGTGGAGGCCGGCGGCGAGAGTCTCGAGGCTCCGAGCGGCACGCTCTTCACCTTCGAGCCCGACGAGCGGCACTCGGTCTCGACCGAAGGCGGCGCCCGGATCCTGCTCTTCCTCGCGCCGTGGCCGGGCCTGGGCCACTACCGCGGCCAGGAACAGGCGGCGACTTCCTCCTAGCGCTTCCAGGGCTGGCGCTGAGGCAACGGCTGGCCGGTGCGCTTCAGGTAGGCGCGGTACATCGCGCGGTCCATCAGGTACATGAACGGTAGGAAGAAGGCCGTGTAGACGAGGGTCACGAGTAGTCGCGTCCCGACCGCCTGATTGCTGTTGACGAAGGAGAAGGCGAGAAAGATCAGCGGGAAGAAGAGCAACGCCCGCTTCCCGACCTTGGTCCAGGAAGGCGCCGCAACCTCTCGCGCCGGCCGCCCGCCCCGGCCCTTTTGAGGCTGGCGCTTGGCGTCACGCTTGCCGTTGCTCGGGGAACGGGGCTGCTCGAGCTCGTCCGGGTCGACTTCCACCTCGTGGCCTTCGTCGTCGACGTAGACGTACTCGTAGTCGTGGCGGCGGCCCTTCTGGCGTCGCCGGCGCTGCTTCTTGGTCGGCATGGCGCAAGCCTAGCGCGGTCTCAGCGAGTCCAGGCAACCTCGCCGTGCCGGATGACGGTGGTCACGAGATCTCCGCCGAGGTGGTAGGCGAGGTGCCGCCAGTCCGGTGCGTCCAGGAGCACGAGATCGGCGTCGTACCCGGGCACCGCGCGGCCGATTCGGTCCGACCGGCCGAGCACGTGCGCCGCGTTGACCGTGCAGGCCGCGAGGGCCTCCTCCGGCGAGAGGTGAAGCTGCGTACAGGCGAGCGAGCAGACGATCGGCAGGCTCTCGCAGAACGAGCTGCCTGGGTTGAAGTCGGTGGCCAGCGCGATTGCGGCCCCCGCATCTGCGAGCGCGCGCGCCGGCGGCATCGGGCGATCGAGGAAGAGCGCGCTGACGGGGAGCAGCACCGCCACCACCCCGCTCGCCGCGAGCGCCCGAACGCCTTCCGGCCCCGTTGCCTCGAGGTGGTCGACCGAGCGCGCGCCGAGCTCGATCGCCAGCGGCACGGCGCCTCGCTCCGTGAACTGGTCAGCGTGCAGGCGTAGCGCAAGGCCTGAGTCACGGCAGGCCTCGAGGTAACGCCGGGCCTGCGCGGGCTCGAAGGCGCCTTCCTCGACGAAGACGTCCGCCGCCTCGGCGAGCCGCGCCGCCTCAGGGAGCACCGCGGCCAGGATGAAGTCGAGATACAGGTCGGCGTCGGCAAACTCCGGCGGCACGGCGTGCGCACCGAGCCAGGTCGGTACGCCTCCCTCCGCTGAGATCGCGCGCAGCGACGCGAGCTCGGTCTCGCGGTCGAGCCCGTAGCCCGATTTCGACTCGAACGTCGTCGTCCCGGCGCGCAGCATCCAATCGCGGTGCCGGCCCACGGCGGCTTGCGAGCTCGGCCTCGTCCGCCGCCCTCGTGGCACGCACGGTCGAGAGGATCCCTCCCCCCGCGGCGTGCAGCTCCTCGTAGGTCGCACCGCCGGCGCGCAGGGAGAACTCCTCGACGCGATCGCCGGCAAAGCATGCGTGCGTGTGGCAGTCCACGAGCCCCGGGATCGCACAACGCCCGGAGCCGTCGACCTCCTCGACCGCACCGTCGAGGCGCTCGAGCTCGCGCATCTGCCCCGTAGCCGTGATGCGCCCGCCCTCGCAGAGGACGAAGGCGTCCTCGAGCACCTCGACGCTGCCGAGAGCTTTCCCGCGGAGGGGCGCCTCGTCCCCTGCCGGGGTCACGAGCTGCGCGAGATCACGGACGAGCAGCCGCGAGGCCGCGGCCGGCTCGGCCCCGGTCACCTGGGGGCCGAGGGCGGCGAGGGCAGCTCGAGGCCGTGCTGCTCTGCCGCGGCAATCGCCTCCGGGTAGCCGGCGTCTGCGTGGCGGAGGACGCCGGTGCCCGGGTCAGCGGTCAGCACCCGCTCGAGCCGCTCCGCCGCGTCGGCCGAGCCGTCGGCGACCACGACCATCCCCGCGTGAATCGAGTTGCCGATCCCGACGCCCCCGCCGTGGTGGACGCTCACCCAGGTCGCACCCGCGGCCACGTTCACCAGAGCGTTGAGGATCGGCCAGTCGGCGATGGCGTCCGAGCCGTCGCGCATCGCCTCCGTCTCGCGGTACGGAGAGGCCACGGAGCCGGAGTCGAGGTGATCGCGGCCGATCACCACCGGCGCCTTGACCTCGCCGCTGCGCACGAGCTCGTTGATCGCCAGGCCCGCTCGAGCGCGGTCGCCGTAGCCGAGCCAGCAGATCCGCGCCGGAAGCCCCTGGAAGGCGACGCGCTCAGGCGCCAGAGAGAGCCAGCGTTGGAGGGCGGAGTCATCGGGAAAGAGCTCCAGCAGCATCCGATCGATGGCCCCGATGTCCTCCGGGTCGCCGGACAAGAGCAGCCCACCTGAACGGCCCGACACCGCGACAGAACAGCGGCCGGATATAGGCCGGGACGAAGCCCGGGTATGTGAACGCCTCCTCGACTCCTGCCTCTAGCGCCTCACCTCTCAGGTTGTTGCCATAATCGAAAACATAGCTGCCCGCCCGGACGTACTCGAGCAAGGCCCTCCACGTGGCGAGCGATCGAAGCCCGGCCCGGCGGAGGTACTCCTCGGGATCGCTCGCACGGAGCTTCGAAGCCTCCTCGACGGAGAGCCCGGCCGGGACGTAGCCGTTGAGCGGGTCGTGCGCGGCCGTCTGGTCGGTGACGAGGTCGAAGTGCTCGCCGCGACCGGCGAGCTCGGGGACGACCTCGGCGGCATTGCCGAGCAGCCCCACCGACAGCGCCCTCCCCTCTGCAGCGGCCCCGCGGACCCTGGCCAGCGCGTCGTCCAACGACTCGGAAGCCTCGTCGAGGTAACGGGTCTCGAGCCGCCGCTCGATGCGGGCCGGATCGACCTCGATGCACAGGATCGCCGCGCCGGCGAGCGTCGCGGCCAGCGGCTGGGCGCCGCCCATGCCGCCCAAGCCGGCGGTCAGGATCGTGCGGCCGGCCAGATCCGGCGAGCCGAAATGCTTCTCGCCCGCAGCGGCAAAGGTCTGGTACGTCCCCTGCAGGATCCCCTGCGTGCCGATGTAGATCCAGCTCCCGGCCGTCATCTGCCCGAACATCGTCAGGCCGAGCGCCTCGAGCCGACGGAACTCCTCCCAGGTCGCCCAGCGAGGCACGAGGAGCGAGTTCGCGATCAGCACGCGCGGAGCCGCCGGGCTCGTCCTGAAGACTCCGACCGGCTTGCCGCTCTGGACGAGCAGCGTCTCGTCCTCGCCCAGGGTGAGCAGCGAGCGAACGAGCGCCTTCAGCGCCTCGTGGCTCCTGGCCGCCTTGCCCGAGCCGCCGTAGACGATCAGCTCCTCCGGGCGCTCGGCGACCTCAGGGTCGAGGTTGTTCAGGAGCATGCGCAGCGGTGCCTCGGTCGCCCAGGAGCGCGCGTTCAGCTCCGTGCCCCTCGGCGCGCGGATCGCGGAGAGGTCGCCGCAAAGCGCCTCGACCGTGGCGTCGAGCGAGCGGGTCGCGCTCACGGCTGCCGTGCGCGGTCGCGCTCGCGGGCCCGCATCCGCCACCAGGTGTACGCCGTCGCGAGCACGAAGGCGCCGACGCCTCCGGCGAGAGAGCGCGCCAGGCTGCTCCCGGTCAGCCAGGCGATCAGCACCACGACCGCCCCCAGCACCCCGTAGGCGATGGCGCTGTCCCGGTACGGGTGCTTGGACGGAGTAGCCCGCCGCTTCGTGGGCGGTGCCTGCCCGTTCCCGCTCGTCATCGCAGCTCCCCGACCTCGGTTTCGACTGCCTCCACGAGCGAACCATCGCCGATCGCGGCCGCGACGACCTCGATGTCGGACGAGAGCGGCCGGTCGTCGCGCAGGCGCGGCGACAGCGAGCGGACGAACTCCCGCGCGGCGCGAACCCCAGCACCGGGCTGCAACGGCGCCAGGAACTCGACTGCTTGCGCGCCGGCGAGCAGCTCGATCGCCAGCACGCGCTCCGCGTTCGCGAGCACCTGCCAGGCCTTCAGGCCCGAGGCGTTCCCCATCGAGACGTGATCCTCCTGGCCCGCGCTCGTGGGAATGGAGTCCACGCTCGCGGGGTGCGCGAGCACCTTGTTCTCGCTGACGAGCGAAGCGGCCACGTACTGCGGGATCATGAACCCCGAGTTGAGCCCCCCGTCGCCGGTCAGGAACGCCGGCAGCCCGCCGGACAGGCTCGGGTTGACGAGGCGCTCGACCCGCCGCTCGGCGATGTCCGCGAGCTCGGCGACCGCCATCGCCAGCGCATCGAGCGCAAAGGCAAGGGGCTGACCATGGAAGTTCCCGTTCGAGACGAGCATTCCGTCCTCCACCAGGACGAGCGGGTTGTCCGTGGCGGAATTCAGCTCGGTCGAGACCGTGTAGTCGATGTAGTCGAGCAGGTCGCGGCTGGCGCCGTGCACCTGCGGTGCGCAGCGCAGCGAGTACGCGTCCTGAACCTTGTCGCACCAGCGATGGGCCTCGTTGATCGCCGAGTCCTCGAGCAGATGGAGCACGTTCGCCGCCGAGTCGACCTGCCCGCGCAAGGGCCGTAGGGCGTGAACCTGCGGCAGGAAGCTCGTGCGCGAGCCCTGCAACGCCTCCAGCGAGAGCGCGCAGGCGATGTCGGCGGTCTTGGCGAGACGCTTCGCCCGCATGAGCCCCAGGGCGCCGAATGCGGCCATGAACTGCGTCCCGTTCACGAGCGAGAGGCCTTCCTTCGCCTGCAACCGCACCGGCTCGAGCCCCACCGCCTCGAGCGCGGCCGCTCCGGGCAGCCGCCGCCCGTCCACCCAGGCCTCGCCTTCACCGATCAGCGGCAGTGCGAGATGCGCGAGAGGCGCGAGGTCGCCGCTGGCGCCGACCGACCCCCGGCTCGGAACGTGCGGGAGCACGCCGTGGTTGAGGCACTCGATCAGAAGCTCCACGGTGACGACGCGCGCGCCGGAGTACCCCTTGGCGAGCGCGTTGGCGCGCAACAGCATCGCGGCGCGAACGATCTCGTCCGGGTATGGCTCGCCGACTCCACACGCGTGGCTGCGGAGGAGCCGCAATTGGAGCTCCTCGGTGAGCTCCTCCGGAATCGAGCGTGAGACGAACCGCCCGAAGCCGGTGTTCACGCCGTAGGTGTGCTCCTTCGTCCCGTGGGCGGCGCTCTCGACCACCTCGCGGGCCGCACCCATGCGCTCCCGCGCGGTGTCGGCCAGCGAGACCCGATCGTGGTGGACGGCGACGCCCCAGACGTCCGCGAGAGCCAGATCGTCGCCCGTCAGCGCCTTGCTCTCGATCACGCTGCGAGTCTATCCCGCGGCTCTCGGCGCTCCGGCCGCACGGCTACGAGTCGAGTAGCCGCAGCTCGAGCACGTGCGAGGCGTCGAATCCGTCGATTCGGAGCGTCGCCCCTGCCGCGGCCACGGCCGCGCCCGCCGGCATCAGACCGACCAGCTCGGAGCCGACCACCTCCGCCCCGCGCTCCGCTGCCTCCTGCTCCACGCGAGCGACGATCTCGTGCAGGGCGGCCGCCTCGAAGTCCTCCACGTTCATGCTCACCTGCACGAGCCCGGCCCGGGGCAGGTCGAGCCCGAGCGCCCGCACACCCGGGAAGCCGCCGCCGTGCTCGCGGACGAGGCCCGCGATCTCCCGCGCCGCGTCGAGCGAGCCGCGCAGGTTGACGTTGAAGGCGATCAGTGGCCCGCGGGCTCCCACGAGCACCCCGCCGGCCCGTTCGTCCAGCCGCGCGGGCCCGAAGTCCGGTGTGAGCTCACCGGCGTCGATCCGCTGCTGGAGCTCCTCCGGCCCGCCCCGGCGGAAGAACGCGGGCCCTCGCTCGGCGCCGAGCTCCCCGTACAGGAACGTGGGTAGCCCGAGCTCGGCGCCCACCCGCTCCGCCAGCCGCAGCGCCGCCTTCCGCGCCCGCCCGAGGTCTTCCGGAGCAAGCGGCACGAGCGGCACGACATCGGCCGCGCCGATCCGTGGATGCGCGCCCTCGTGCCTGCGCAGGTCGATCCGTTCGCGCGCGCAGGCGATTCCGAGCAGCAGCGCCTCGACGAGCTCGTCCTCGGAGCCGACGAGAGTGAAGACAGAGCGATTGTGGTCTTCGTCGGCGTGGACGTCGAGCAGTCGCGCCCGCGAGCCGAGCGCCTCGGCGAGCGCATCGATCGTCGCCCGGTCTCGTCCCTCCGAGAAGTTCGGGACCGACTCGAGCGGTCGCGCCACGTGCGTAGTCTAGGAGGCGGTGAAGGCCTACTACGACCGCCGGGCCCCCGAATACGACGAGTGGTACCTCGGCTCGGGCCGCTTCGCCGAGCGAGACCGCCCCGGCTGGGACAAGGAGATGGAAGCGCTCCGCCGCACGCTCGAGGCGCTGCCACCGGCAAAAACGCTCGACGTCGCCTGCGGAACCGGGTTCCTGACGCGCCACCTTCCCGGCGAGATCGTCGGTCTCGACCAGAGCGAGTCCATGCTCGAGGAGGCGCGCCGCCAGGCGCCGAATGCGACCTATCTGAGCGGCGACGCACTCGCCTTGCCATTCGAGAACGGGTCCTTCGAGCGCGTCTTCACCGGCCACTTCTACGGTCATCTCGAACAGCCCGAGCGAGAGACGTTCTTGCGCGAGGCACGGCGACTCGCGCCCGAACTCCTGGTCGTCGACTCCGCGATCCAGCCCGACGTGCCCGTCGAGGAGTGGCAGGAGCGGATCCTCAACGACGGGACTCGCTGGGAGGTCTTCAAGCGCTACTTCGCGCCGGAAGCGCTGGCCGCAGAGCTGGGCGGCGGCAGCACCGTCTTCGCCGGCCGCTGGTTCGTCGCCGTCCGCGCTTGACCCGCCGGCGCTCGAGCTACCGCTCGATCGCGTCGCTCCAGCGCGACAACCGGGTGTGCCGCGCCTGCGCGGAGGAAGGCTTCCCGCTGGAGTCGCTGCCGATCGTCCAGCCCTACGAGGGCCAGCGCGCCTACATGTTCGGCCAGGCCCCCGGCGTGGTCGAGGGGCAAGAACGACTCCCGTGGCGCGGCCGGGCCGGCCGGACGCTGCGCCGCTGGCTCGAGCTCGACGAGGAGGCGTTCTACGCCACCTTCTACTGCGCCTCGGTCACGCGCTGCTATCCGGGCAAGGCGCCGAGCGGCCGTGGCGACCGCACTCCGACGCCGCGTGAGCAGGAGCTCTGTTCGTTCTGGCGCGACTGGGAGCTCAGGCTGATCCGGCCGGGGCTGATCGTGCCGGTGGGAGGCCTCGCCGCTCGGCGCCTGCTGGGCCTGAAGAGCGTGACCGAGTGCGTCGGCAGCCGCTTCGAGCTGGACGACGCCGTCGCGATCCCGCTCCCCCACCCCTCTGGCGCAAGTAGCTGGCTGAACAATCCCGCCAATCGGGCGCGGGTGACCGAGGCGGTCGGGCTGATCCGGCAAGAGCTCGCGCACATCGGCTAGCCGCCGACGGCGGCTAAATTGGAACCGATGCCCGAAACACCCCGCTATCGCGACACCTTTGCCCGACTGCTCGGGTTCCTGCGGCCGTACAAGGTCTCCCTGATCGTCTCGATCCTCCTGGCGATCGGGTCACAAATCGCCCAGATCGCCGTCATCTGGATCACGAAGGACGTAATCGACACTGCGATCCAGCCGCACGACGAGGAGAAGCTCTGGTTCTACGTCGGGGCGATCGTGGTCTTGGGAGCCATTCGTGCCGTGCTCATGGCGGCCCGGCGCCTCATCTCCGGCCGACAGGCCCTGGCGGTCGAGATGGACATGCGCCAAGGGCTCTATTCGCACCTCGTTCGGCTCTCCTTCGGCTTCTACGACCGCCATCAGACCGGCCAGCTGATGTCGAGGGCGACCGTCGACCTGCAAGGCGTCCGCTTCTTCCTCGGCTACGGGCTGATCTTCTTCTTCCAGAACGTGCTCACGGTGGTCTCTGTGACCGTGGTGCTGTTCTTCTTCGAGTGGCAACTCGCGCTGATCGTGCTCGCGGTGATGCCGATCCTGATCGCGCTTGCCTACCGTTACAGCCACGTCGCCCACCCGACGCTCCGCGACGTGCAGCAGAAGCTGGCGGACGTCGCGACGGTGGCCGAGGAGAACATCGTCGGCGTCCACGTGGTCAAGTCGTTCGCGCAGGAGCCGCAGGAATCGGCCAAGTTCCACGCGCGCTCGGAGGAGGTGTTCCGTCAGACGGTGCGGGCGAACCGGCAGCGGGCGCTCTACGTCCCGTTCATCTCGTGGGTGCCGATGCTGGCGCAGGCCGCGGTGTTGCTGATCGGCGCCCGGATGGTGACGAGCGGCCAGCTCACCGTCGGCGGCTTCGTCGCCTTCAACCTCTACCTGGGCATGCTCGTGATGCCGCTGCGCTCGCTCGGAATGTGGATCGGCCAGGCCCAGCGCGCGACGGCCTCCGGCGAGCGGATCTTCGAGATCATGGACGAGCCGGAAGAGATCGCCGACCGGCCCGACGCGGTCGGCTTGCCTGCGGGCGGCGGCCACCTTCGCTTCGAGAACGTGCGCTTCGAGTACCTCGAGGGCCGACCCGTGCTCGACGGTGTGGAGCTCGACGTGGCGCCCGGCAAGACGATCGCCCTGATCGGCCAGACCGGCGCGGGCAAGACGACTCTCACCTCGCTCGTGCCGCGCTTCTACGACGTCACCGAGGGGCGCGTGACCGTGGACGGAACCGATGTGAGAGACATCGAGCTGACCGCGCTCCGCCACGCGATTGGAGTCATCTCACAGGATCCATTCCTGTTCTCCGCCAGCGTGCGGGAGAACATCACCTTCGGCGTGCCCGACCTCGACGACGCGGAGGTCGAGCGGATCGCGCGGTTGGCCCAGGCGCACGAGTTCGTCGAGCAGCTTCCCAACGGCTACGACACCGTGATCGGCGAGCGCGGCATCACCCTCTCGGGCGGCCAGCGCCAGCGGCTGGCGATCGCACGGGCACTCGCGGTCGACCCGCGGATCCTCATCCTCGACGACGCGACCGCTTCGGTCGACGCGACCACCGAGGCCCGGATCCGTCTCGGCCTGCGCGAGGCGATGGAGAACCGGACGACGCTGATCATCGCCCACCGCCTCTCGACGATCGCCCTCGCGGACGAGGTGGTCGTCCTGGACGAGGGCCGCATCGCGGCACGCGGCACCCATGACGAGCTGCTGCTGACGAGCACCGTCTACCGCGACATCTACGAGCACGGCCTGCTGGAGCGCCAGTTCGCCGACGCCGTCGAGGCGCGAGCCGGCGAGCAGGCCTTGGAGGCGGCCTCGTGAGGGTCTGGCAGCCTGGCAGCCACCTGATGCGGGAGCGCGGCGCCCGGGTGGACGACTGGTCCTGGAAGCGCACCCGCCGGCGGCTCGGGATGCTCGCCCGCCTGACGCGGCCCTATCCGACGCGCACGATCCTTTCGCTGGTCTCGCTGCTCCTCGCGACGGCGACCGCGCTCTTGCCGCCGCTTTTGGCGAAGTACGCAGTCGACGACGGGATCCAGCAGCAGAACCTCGAAGCGCTCTGGTGGATCGTCGGGGCGTTCCTCGTCGCCGGCCTGCTCAACTGGGCGATGAGCTACGCGCAGACCTACCTGACCGGCTGGGTGGGCGAGCGGATCCTCGCCGACCTGCGCAACAAGCTCTTCGACCACCTCCAGCGCCTCTCGCTCGGCTTCTACGAGCGCAACCGCGCAGGCGTGATCATCAGCAGGCTGACCAACGACGTGGAGGCGATCGACCAACTGGTCACCGATGGCGTCACGAGCCTGGTCCAGAACACGCTCACGCTCGTCGGCACTGCGATCCTGCTCTTCTTCCTCGACTGGCGCCTCGCCCTCGCCACGCTGCTCGTGATCCCGTTCATGAGCATCGCGACGATCATCTTCCGCGTCCGCTCCTCCCGCGCCTACGCGGCGGTGCGGGAGCGGCTCGGTCTCGTCACCGCCACCCTGGCGGAGGACATAGCCGGCATGCGCATCGTCCAGGCCTTCACGCGTGAACGGACGAGCACGGAGAACTTCCGCAAGGTGACCGAGCGCTACCGCGAGTCGAACATGGAGACCGTCGTCCTGAACGGCCTCTATTTCCCGTTCGTCGACTTGCTCTCCTCGGTCGCGCTGGCGGTCGTCCTCGGCTACGGCGGCCACCTCTACTTCCAGGGCGACGTCACGCTCGGGACGCTCTTCGCGTTCATGCTCTACGTCCAGAACTTCTTCGACCCGGTGCAGCAGCTCTCGCAGCTCTACAACACCTTCCTTTCTGCGACAGCCGCGCTCGACAAGATCTCGGACGTCCTCGACGAGGAGCCCGAGGTGGTCGACAAGCCGGACGCGACGCCGCTCCCGCACGTCGAGGGGCGCGTCCGCTTCGAGAACGTCAGGTTCGGCTACGGCGACGGTCCGGAGGTGCTGCACGGGCTCGACCTCGACGTGCCGGCCGGCACGACCGTCGCGCTCGTCGGGCACACCGGAGCCGGCAAGTCGACGATCGCGAAGCTGCTCGCGCGCTTCTACGACCCGCGTGAGGGCCGGATCACAATCGACGGGAACGACCTACGCGACGTGACGCAGTCGTCGCTGCGCCGCCAGCTCGGAATCGTGCCCCAGGAGGGCTTCCTCTTCGCCGGGACGGTGAGCGACAACATCGCCTTCGGGCGTCCAGACGCGGCGGCGGCGGAGATCGTCAGCGCGGCCGAGACGATCGGCGCCCACGAGTTCGTCAGCAAGCTCGAGAACGGCTACGACACGCAGCTGCAGGAGCGTGGCACGCGGCTCTCGCTCGGTCAGCGCCAGCTCGTCGCGCTCGGCCGCGCCCTGCTTGCCGACCCGCGCATCCTGATCCTCGACGAGGCCACTTCGTCGGTGGACATCGGCACCGAGCGCAAGATCGAGCGGGCTCTCCGAAAGCTCCTCACGGGCCGCACGGCCTTCGTGATCGCGCATCGCTTGTCCACGATCCGCGACGCGGACCTGATCGTCGTGCTCGAGCACGGCGAGGTGATCGAACAGGGCACGCACGAGGAACTCCTCCAGAAGCGCGGCCTCTACACCTCGCTCTACGGCGACTGGGCCGCAGACGTGGCTTGAACAGGCCACTTGCGCACCGGTCCGAAACATTAGCGCGACACCCCTGAAACGAGTGATAGCCGCCGCGAAGAGGCAGCCCGATCTTGGGGTGAGTGACCCGCGTTCGTATCGCCTTGTTCGCGGGGGTCTTGGCCCTCGCTTCCGTCTTGTTCGCTCCGGCGGCGCTCGCGTGCGCCCGCGGCTACTCCTACGCCGGGCTCTACAGCTCGTCGAAGGCCTCCGGAGTGGCGGCCACCCTCAGCATGCTCGAGGCTCCGAGCGTCCCCAGCGGCCACGTCGCCGGCTGGGTCGGCGTCGGCGGCCCCGGCCTCGGCCCGAACGGCGAGGACGAGTGGCTCCAGGTCGGCCTCGCTTCCTTCGCCGGCTCGACCGAAGGCCACCTCTATTACGAGCTGGCCCAACCGGGCCGGGAGCCTCAGTACACCGAGCTCGCCTCCGGGATCCAGCCGGGCGAGAAGCAGCGCGTCGCCCTGCTCGAGCTTCCCTTCGCCCATGACAGCTGGGTCGTCGTCTCCGGCGCCGGAGTCGCCGGGCCTTTCTACCTGCCGCGCAGCCACAAGGCCTGGGAGCCGATCGCGACCGCCGAGAGCTACTCGGACGGCGCCGCCTGCAATCGCTACGCCTACCGGTTCGGCGGAGTCCAGCTGGCCCGTCCGAACGGCAGCTGGCACAACCTTCGGCACGGCCTCGAGCTTCAGGATCCGGGGCTCAGCCTGCGCCGACACGGCGCCTCCGCGTTCAGCGCTTCCACGGCCTGAACCCGCGCATACCTTGGTTACACTTCTCCGAACGGCAACCGCACGTTGCGGGGTCGTCTAATGGTAGGACGCTCGGCTCTGGACCGAGTAGTCTAGGTTCGAATCCTAGCCCCGCAGCCTTCGCGAAAAGCCCTGCACCAGCAGGGCTTTTTCATGGGCTTCCGCCGGTGGGGTTGTAGCCGAGGTTGATCAGCTGCAGGGCCGCGTCCCGAATCTCCGCCACGGCGGGATCCGAGGCCAGGGTGATCTTGAACCGGAGGAGCCTGGCGAAGTCGCCGCGTTCTGCGTCCTTGCGCACAGCGGTCACCTCATCGGCGATCTCGTTGACTCCCTTCGCGAGCGACTGTGTGGGCTCGACGGCATCGTCCGGCGGCTTCATCGAGTTGAGCTCCGAGGCCGCCTCGCGGAGCTTCGACTCGCCGTCCTTGAGCGCCGACACCGCGCGGTCGTGATCGGCGGGGCTGATCGTCACGAGCTTCTGCAGCGTGGAGCCCTGGAGAGGCTGCAGGATCGCCCCGATCTTCGCCTCGTACTCCGACTTCGAGAGCTGCTCGTTTCCGCCACCGCCGCAGGACGAGACCACGAGCACCAGGCCAAACGCCGGTATCAACAGGAGAAGCCGCTTCACGCGGCGGAGGATAGTCGGCGGCTGAAGCTGGCTGCGGTTGCGGCCCAGGTCGCTACACTAAGCCCCCGCTTCGGCGCATTCGTCTAGTGGCCTAGGACACCGCCCTCTCACGGCGGCGGCACGGGTTCGAATCCCGTATGCGCCTCTTTGCAGTTCCGCCGGCGCTGCCGATGCGATCGGGCATAGACGGCCGCAGCAGGCTAGGCGCCTAGCTCGGCGAGCAGCGGCCCGGTGTCGAGCGGCTCGAAGCCGATGCGGCCGGCGATCTCTTCGCTCGACGGGCGCGTGCCCTCGCTGAACAGGGCGCGCAGGCGCTTGCCGGTCTCCTCGCTCGCCCACCACTCGTCGCCGACCTCGCGCTCGAGATGGGCGCGCAGCTGGGCCGCGCGGATCCACGCGCGGAGATAGTCGGCCGAGTAGAAGCCCGCGTCCATGTCCGCGAGGTAGCCCTCCTCGCGGTAGCGCATCCCGGTGGCCTCCGTCAGCCGCTCGGAGTAACCCGCCGAGGTGCCGCCGTCCTCCGAGAAACGGCCCCAGAAGTCCAGCTCGAACTGGAGCTTCGCCACGTAGCGCCGGAAGAGCAGCGCCTCCATGAACACGGTTGCCTCTGCGTTCTCGGCGGCCTGCTCGTCGGAGAGGCCGAAGTAGCGCGCATGCCAGCCGGGCTGGCGCGAGATCGCCTCGACGATGTACGAGTAGATCTCCGTCAGCGCGTGGTCGCGGGAGATGTTGCGGAAGGTGTAGGGCAGCGACGGATCGACGCCCGCGTAGTGCAGCGCGTGCCCGGCCTCGTGCAGGAACGCCTGGTAGTCGTGGAGCCCGCCCTGTGCGCGCGTGATCAGGTGGACGACCTGCGGCGGGTCGGCGGGAATCACGCAGGCCCGAGGCGACTTCTGCGGCCGGTCGTCGAGGTCGAGCTTGATGTTCGGCTCCGCCTCGAGATCGAAGCCGAGGCGCACGAGTGTGTCCATGCAGATCGGGACCGCGCGCTCCTTCGTGTAGATGCTCTCGAGCGGCGACAGACGGCGCAGGTAGGAGACGTGCGAGGAGGACGGAACGGCCTCGCGCTCCGGGCCGAGCAGTCGCTCGAACCAGGTCTCGCGCAGGCGCGCGTAGACCCTTTCGGCCGCCGCGCTGGCCTCGGCCAGGGCGCGCTCGAGCTCGTGGATGGAGATCGCCTTCTCCTCCTCGGTACGAGCGATCGGATCATCCGAGCCCGTGACCTCGGCCTCGAGCTCCTCCCCGGCCCGCAGGACCTCGCGCCGCTCGTCGTTGAACGTCGCCGAGAGCTCGTTGGCCAGCCTGCCGAGCTCCTCGCGGTCGGCGTACTCCGGCAGCACCGCGAGCTGCGCCTGGGCAGTCCGCAGCGGCAGCTCCTTGCCCTGGAACTCGACGCGCGCAGCCAGGATCGCGTTTTCCAGCGCATCCTCGCGGGCGGCGAGCTCGCCTGAGATCAGCCCCGCCTCGCAGGTCTTCCGCAGCCGGTAGAGCCGCTCGTGCTCCTCGCCGCCCGCCGACTCCTCCTCGGCCTGGCGCAAGGCCTGGAGCTGGTCACGCGTGAAGAGCTCGGCGTACCGGGCGACGATCGCCGCGCGCTCGGAGACCTCCTTCTCTCCCACGCGAACAGCCCGGCCTTCTTCCGCGCGCTCGAAGAGGTAGCGCTGCAGGCGTGATTCGTAGTCGGCTGGGCGCAGGACGGCGGCGACGCTCATCGCTGCTGAATCTAGCGGGTCAGGCTGATGAGACGGCGAACTACGTCGTGCAGCTCCTCGAGGCGAAACGGCTTGCCGACGACGCCGTCCGCTTCTCCCTGGGTCGCGGCGTCGAGCTGTGCACTGCCAGTAACCAGTACGACCGGCGGCGCGCCGCCGCGCGCCCGCAGGTTGCGCATCAGCTCGATGCCGCTCTCGGGGCCGACGTGCACGTCGAGCAGAACGACGTCCACCCGCTCGGCGAGAAGCATGTCCTCTGCTTCGGCCACGGTCGGCGCCTCGAGCACGCGATACCCGTCGAGCTCGAGGTTGACGCGACAGAGCAGCCGGAGCGACGCGTCGTCGTCGACGACCAGCACGGTGGGCGGCTGGGCGGTCTCCCCCATGCGAGGCGGGGAGCATAGCGCCGTATCCATTTCGGCGCCGGGCGCGTTTACTATTCAAAAGTGATAAATATGCCGCAACCCACGCCGCTCTTCCGGCGCCGTGCCTGGCTCGAGTTTCAGCGGGCGCTCGACCCGCTGGCCGCACCGCGGCCGCTGCCGGCCAGGCGCGCGAGGGACTCGTCCTTGCCGAGCAGTTCCAGGCTCTCGAAGAGGCCTGGCGAGACCAACGACCCGGTCAGGGCCAGGCGGATGGGCTGAAAGGCTTCTCGGGGCTTGAGGCCGAGTCCCTCGGCCACCTCGCGTAGCGCCGCCTCGATCTGCTCCGCCTCGAAGGGCTCGACCTCCGCCAGGCGCTCGACGGCGGCCGGCAGCATGGGCCCCTCGTCGAGGGCCTCCGGGTCGGGCTCGACTCGCGCGAAGAGGAAGCCGGCGAAGGCCGGGAACTCGCCGAGCGTTGCGATCTTCTCCTGAACGAGGGGCGCCGCCTTGCGGATGCGCTCCTCGTCCCACTCGTAGCCCTGCTCGCGCAGGTACGCCACGAGCCGGTCCGCGTACTCGTCCGGCGAGAGCGCCCGGAGGTACATCCCGTTGAGCCATTCGAGCTTCCTGTAGTCGAAGGTCGCGGCGCTCGTGCCGACCCGGTCGAGCGTGAACCGCTCGACCAGCTCGTCGCGACTCATGATCTCCGTGTGGTCGTCGTAGCTCCAGCCGAGCAGGGCGAGGTAGTTGACGAGCGCCTCGGGGAGATAACCCTGCGCCCGGAAGTCCTCGACCGTGATCGCGCCGTGGCGCTTGGAGAGCTTGCGCCCGTCCGGCCCGTTCAGGAGCGGCACATGCGCGTAGGCGGGGATCTCCGCGCCGATCGCCTCGAGGATACGCAGCTGCTTCGGGGTGTTCGAAACGTGGTCCTGTCCGCGGATCACGTGGGTGATCCCGTCGAGCGCGTCCTCGAGCGGTGAGACGAAGTTGTAAGTCGGGCGGCCATCGGAGCGGACCAGCACCACGTCCTCGAGCTTCTCGCTCGGATACTCGACCCGGCCGAGCACGATGTCGTCCCAGGACGTCGTGCCCTCGTCGGGCATGCGGAAGCGGATCGCGCCCTCGTCCTCGTAGGCCTTGCCCTCCTCCACGAGCCGGCGCGCGACCTCCTGCGCGTGCTCCATCCGGTCGAGCTGGAAGGTGACCTCACCGTCCCACTCGAGCCCGAGCCAGACGAGCGTCCCCTTGATCTGGTCAACCGCCTCCGCGACCTCGCGGCTGACGTCCGTGTTCTCGATCCGGAGGCGGAACTCGCCGCCCTCGTGGCGAGCGAAGAGCCAGTTGAAGAGCGCGGTGCGGGCGCCGCCGATGTGCAGGTAGCCCGTGGGGCTGGGTGCAAAGCGTGCGCGGACGGACACGCCGTTAGCGTACTGCCATGGCCGAGCGCGTCCTCAGCCTGCGTGAGCTCAACCGAACCACCTTGCAGCGCCAGCTGCTGCTCCGGCGCGAGCGAATGCCGGTCGCGCGGGCGATCGAGAAGGTCGGCGGGCTCCAGGCGCAGTGGGCTCCGGCCCCGTACGTTGCGCTCTGGTCGCGGCTCGAAGACTTCGAGCGCCGGTCCCTCGAGCGCGCCCTTCTACGTGGCCGCGTGGTGAAGGCGTTGCTGATGCGGGCGACGCTTCATCTCGTGGCAGCCCGCGACTACCCGTATTTCGATTCCGCAGTTCGCGAAGCGCGCACGCTCGCGCGTGCTCGTGGCGCGAAGCCGCCCGCGGCCAAGATCGTCGAGCGCGCTCTGACCCTGACACGTGAGCGCCCGCATGCCCGTAGCGAGCTGATGAGGGCGCTCGGCTACGACCCGCGAACGACCGACTCGGACGAGTTGCGCGAGTACAACTGGGTCGTGGCGCTGGCACGCCTCGAGCAACTCCCGGAGGCGGCGCTCTGGGGCTTTCGCGGCTCGCCGCTTCTGCAGCCCGCCGAGCATGAGCTTCCGCCCAAGGAAGAGGCGGTAACGCATCTGATCCGGCGCTATCTCGCCGCCTTCGGCCCGGCGACCCGCGCAGACGCCTCGCAATGGAGCGGTGTGCCGATCCGCGATCTCACGCCTGGCTTCGAGGCGCTGAAGCTGCGCTGCTTTCGGGACGAGCAGGGACGCGAGTTGCTCGACCTCCCCCGTGCGCCGCTTGCAGCCGCGGACGTCCCTGCGCCGCCGCGCCTGCTCCCGCGCTGGGAGGAGCTCCTGCTCGCGCACAAGGACCGCACGCGCGTGATCTCGGACGACCTCCGCAAGGCCGTGATCGCGAAGAACGGCGACGTCCAGCAGACGTTTCTGGTCGACGGCTTCGTCGCCGGAACCTGGCGACAGGAGGGCGAGCGGGTGCTGCTCGACCCGTTCGAGCCGCTTCCACGCACGGCGCGGCGCGAGCTCGAGGACGAGGCCAAACGGCTCGCCGCTTGGCTGCGCTAGCGTCCGCTTCGTGCAGCTAGGCGCCCACGTCTCCACCGCCGGCGGAATCCACACCGCGATCGACCGGATCGAGGCGATCGGCGGCGAGAGCGTCCAGATCTTCACGCAGAGCCCGCGCACCTGGCGCCCGACAAACCACGACCCAGCCAACTTCGAGCGCTTCAAAGAACGCCGCGCCGAGGTGGGAATCGGAGCGGTCGTCTGCCACGCGCTCTACCTGCTCAACCTCGCTAGCCCGGACGAGGACATCTACAAGAAGTCGGTCGACACGCTCAAGAACACGGTTGACGTCGCCTGTGCGATCGATGCGGATGCCGTCGTCTTCCACGTCGGCTCGCACCTGGGCTCGGGCTTCGACGCCGGGCTCGAGCGCGTCGTGCCCGCGCTCGCCGAGGCGCTCACTCGCTGCTCCGAGACGACCTGGCTCTGCATGGAGAACTCGGCGGGCGCCGGGGGCACGATCGGCCGCTCGCTCGAGGAGCTGGCGGCGCTGTACGAGGCGCTCAACCAGCATCCGCGGCTCGGCGTCTGCCTCGACTCGTGCCACCTCTACGTCTCCGGGTACGACGTCACCGACCCCGCCGAGCTCGACCGCGTCGTGAAGGACGTCGACCGGCTGATCGGGCTCGACCGGCTGCGCTGCCTGCACGTGAACGACTCCAAAGCACCCCTCGGCTCGAACCTCGACCGGCACGAGAACATCGGCGACGGCCTGTTGGGAGAGAAGCTCGGCGTCTTCCTCGCCCATTCGAAGCTACGCGGCCTACCGGCGTTGCTCGAGGTTCCCGGCGAAGGCCACGGCCCGGATGCCGAGCAGGTTCGGAGGCTGAAGGAGCTCTACGCGCGGGCTACGAGGCGATCTGCGCGAAAATCCGGAACGAAGGCGCGCCGACCGGCAGCTCGTGGAACTCGGGGTTGACGCAGCCGAGCTCCCCGGTTCGCCCCTCGTAGCACGCTTCGACCTCGACCCGGCACATCGGCAGCGCCGGAGCCGTTGCCCTGATCGCCCCGAAACCGCCTCGCCGCGACTCGGCTGCTTCCAGAAGGTCGAAGTCGATCTCGACGTCGTAGACCTTCATCAGGCAGCCGATGTACGTGCGACCGAACTCCTCGTGGGCATAGGAGAAGGGGCAGCCTCGCTCGACGCAGGCGCCCGGGTACACGACCTTGTCGCAGTGCGTCTCGCAGCGGCGGCATTCGACCTCGTCCTGAGGCCGGAGCGGGAGCTCGCTCGGCGGGGCCGCCGCCTGCTCGCGTATCTGCATGGGCGAATTGTGAGTGCAACTACCCACCCTCCGCAAGACTTGACAAGCCGCGGTTCGACGGCTAGGCCGCCAGCCGTCGCGCGATATTCAGCACGTCCATCTGGGTGAACGCCTCGTAGTCGGGCTCGCCGCCGTCCGGGTGCTCGTCGGCGCGGAACCAGAGGGCCTGCACCGTCGTCATACCGAGCTCGCCCGCGCCGCGTACGTCCTCGTAGAGCCGGTCGCCCACGAAGAGCGTTCGCTCGGGCTCGACCGCAAGCGCCTCGAGGGCGCGCTGGAAGATCGCCGGATGCGGCTTGCGCGTTCCGACCTCCGAGGAGAAGACGCTGAAGTCAAGCCGCTCCGCGAGGCCCATCTGCTGGAGGTCACGGTGCAGGAGCCAGCCGGGATCGAAGGCATTCGAGACGAGGCCGAGCTTGAGGCCACGTCCGCGCAGCGATTCCAGCAGCGCATGCGTGTGCGCGCCGAGGAGACGGGCCGGATCCCAGGCCGCATGCTCGGCCTCGAGATAGCGCGCGAGCTCGTCGTCGTCGATCTTCACGTCGAAGTCCCCGAGGAGTTGCCTGACGAGACCGGGGTACTCGATCTCCTCGACGGTTCCGGGCACCCAGAAGAGCGGCTCGTAGCGTTCCCGGAAGTGCTCGGTTAGCGTCTCCACCTCGGGCAGCCCGTCCCGCCCGATCGCAGCGAGGCCCGCGTGGTGGCCGGCGCTCACCAGCTCCGGCGAGTAGGCGAACTGCATCAGCGTGTCGCCCCAGTCGAAGAGAACGGCTTCGAGCACGGCTCGCTAGGGTAGCCGCGTGGGCCGCAAGCTCCTCTGGGCGTCGCTGGTGCTGGCCCCGATCACGATTCTCCTGCGCTACGCCTTCCACGTCAGCGACACGGCGCTGTTCGTGGCGGCAGCCGCTGCGCTGGTTCCGCTGGCCTGGCTGATCGGCGAGGCCACCGAGCACGCAGGCGAGCACACGGGGCCGGGGATCGGCGGCTTCCTGAACGCGAGCTTCGGCAACGCTCCGGAGCTGATCATCGCCCTCTTCGCGGTGAACGAGGCGCTGCCCGACGTCGTGCGCGGCTCACTGGCGGGCAGCGTGGTCTCGAACATCCTGCTGGTGCTGGGCGCCGCGTTGATCTTCGGCGGCAACGGGGAAGATGGGAAGCCGCTCGACCGCTTTTCGATCCTCCTGCAGCTCGGGCTCGTGCTCGGTGCCGTGCTGCTCTTCCTGGTGCCATCGGTGCCGAGCTGGACAGGGGAAACGGAGCGGCACTCGTTGGCGGTTCTCTCGATTCCCGTCTCGATCGTGCTCTTGCTCGTGTACGCGGCGACCACGGTTCGCGGGCTGCGCCGCCACAAGCGGCTGCACGAGGAGAGCGGCGCGATGCCCGGGGGAGGCTGGTCGCTGCCCGTCTCGCTCGGAGTGCTGGGGGCGGCGACGGTGGTAACGGCGTTGATCAGCGAGACCCTCGTCCACTCGCTCCACTCATTCGCGGAGTCGGCCGGGCTCTCGGAGTTCTTCATCGCGACGGTGATCGTGGCGATCGTGGGGAACGCGGCCGAGCACGGCGGCGCGATCGTGATCGCCAGCCGCGGGAAGCTGCCGCTGGCGTCGGAGATCGCGGTCTCCTCGAGCGCGCAGGTGGCGCTGTTCGTGACTCCCGCGGTCGCGCTCCTCTCCTGGGTCGTGAAGCCGGCGCTACCGCTGAGCTTCCGGCCGATCGAGCTGGCGGCGATGGGCGGCGCCGCTCTGATGGTCGCGATCCTGCTCGGCGACGGCCGCGGCCGCCGTTGGGAAGGCTTTTTGCTCGTCGCCGTCTACGGCGGTGTCGCGCTGGCGTTCCTGGCCGCCGGCGACCGCTGAGCCGAAGACACACTTTCGTCCCACTCCGTCACAGACACGCGCGCCCACCCTCGTTACGCTCGCCTCGGGGAGGAGGCCGGGCGAACCGTACTAAGGGACCAAGGGCATCTTCCGGCCCAGATCAAGCGCCGAAGATCTCGGGCGCCCGCGTGAACGGGTACGTGGCCCAGTAGAGCTTGACGACCGCACCCGAGTCGTCGCGCACCACCCTCATCGCCTCACCGCGCTCGTCTCCGGAGACGGTGCGAAAACGGTCTTCGCCCTCCTGCTCGAACACCGACGGCTCGCGCTCGGGTGGCGCGGTCGCGGGCCGCGCCTCGAGCTTCCCCTGGCGCCAGCTGAAGACCGTCTCGCTTCCCTCGGACCACCAGCGGCCGAGGAGCGGCACGATCTCCTCCGGCGGCGGCTCCTCCGGCGCCCACGGCTCGAGCTCAGGCGCGAGCTCGTCAAGCGCTGCCTCCGCCAGGGACAGGCCGGTCTCGCTCAGCTTCGGCCAGCGCCCGCAGTTCGTGAGCACGACGGCTCCAACCCGATCGCGCCGGGAGTAGACGAACATCGACAGGAAGCCGGGGAAGCCGCCGGTGTGGCCGCCGAAGATCCGCTCGCCGCGCCGCCAGAGCTCGATCCCGAGGCCCCAGCCGAGCGTCCAATCGGGCTCGGCCATGATCTGCAGGTCGTGCATCTCGGCAACACTCGCGCGCGCCAGCACCGCCTCGTCCGGGTCGGCCAGGAACGAGCCCCAGCGCGCGAGGTCGCCGACCGTGCTCGAGAGGCCCGACTCGCCGCCCTTGCCACCGAGCTCGAGCTCCGGCTCGCGGCGAACCGCATCCGTGTAGGGCTCGACGAAGTACGGCTTCGCCGCCGGAGCTTCCGGCCCCCAGGTTGTACGCGTCAGGCTGAGAGGGCCGAGCAACCGCTCCTGCACGTAGTCGTGGAACGGCGTTCCGGAGACGCGCGCGACTACGTGGCCCAGCAGCGCGTACGCGAGATTGGAGTAGTGCCATGCCGCCCACGGCGCGAGCACCTGCTCCGCCTCTGCGAGTCGCCCGAGCAGCTCCTCCTCGCCGGGGAACTCGAGCGTCTCCCACACCTCGCCCGGCGGCTCGCGCTGCAGGCCCGAAGCGTGGGCGAGCATTCGCCGCAGCGTCGGCGATCCGTGCGCGGCTTCGGGGAGGTAGCGCGAGAGCGGCTCCTCGAGGTCGAGCTTCCCCGCGTCCCGCAGCTGCATGACGGATACGGCCGTGAAGGTCTTCGTGATCGAGGCCACTGCGTACTGCGTGTCTGGGGTGGCCTCTACCTTTTTCTCGGCATCCGCGACCCCGACAGCGTCACTCCAAACGAGCTCGTCGCCTCGGAAGACCGCGGCGGCCAGGCTCGGTAGCCGCCCCGCCTTCTGCGCCTCGAGCACGAGGCGCCGGAATCGCTCAGGCTCGGGCAAGCGCTCCAAGCGTACGGGGGATCAACTCGACGGCTTGCTCGATCTCCTCGTCGCCGATATCCAGGTGCGTGACCGCGCGCAGCTTCGTCGGGTGGGCAGTCATGGAGAGACCGATGCCCTGCTGCCAGAGCCGCTCCAGCGCCTCCGCCGGCTCGAGCCCGAGCGGCCCCAGCTCGACCTGCACGAAATTGGTCTCCACCTGCTCGAGATCGACCGGCACGCCTGCCTCGTACAGGCCCTCCGCGAGGCGTCGTGCGCGCGCATGATCGTCGGCGAGCCGCTCGATGTTGTGCTCGAGCGCATAGACCCCGGCCGCCGCGACGATCCCGGCCTGGCGCATCGCCCCGCCGAAGAGGTGCTTGAACGACCGTGCGGTCGCCATCAACTCCGCCGACCCGGCGAGCAGAGCGCCGAGGGGACAGCCGAGCCCCTTCGAGAGACAGAGCGTGACCGTGTCGAAGTGCGCACCGATCTGCGCGGCCGGCACTCCCGAGGCGATTGACGCGTTCATGACCCTCGCCCCGTCGAGGTGGAGGCGGAGCCCGAGCTCACGCGCCGTCGCCACGATCGCCTCGATCTCCTCGAGCGGCCACACCCGGCCACCGGAGGCGTTGTGCGTGTTCTCGACCGAGACGATGCTCGTCCGCGGAGTGTGCGTGGAATCTCCCGCCCGCACCGTCTCGCGCAGCTGCTCGGGCGTGAAGCGCCCGTTCGGGCAGCGGAGCTGCCGCGTCATCAACCCCGCGTGCACGGCCGGACCTCCGAGCTCCGACACGAAAAGGTGCGAGTTCTCCTCGGCCACGACCTCGCCGCCGGGCTCGGCGAGCGTCCGCAGCGCGATCTCGTTCGCCATCGTCGCAGTCGGGACGAAGACCGCCTCCTCCTGACCGAGCAGCTCGGCCACGCGGCGCTCCAGCTCGTTGACCGTTGGGTCCTCGCGCCTCTGCTCGTCGCCGACCTCGGCCGCCGCGATTGCCGCCCGCATCTCCGGAGTCGGCTTGGTCTTCGTGTCGGAGCGAAGGTCGATCATCACGCGCCCTTGGGTGCCTCGACGACCGCGGCTGCTGCCGCGGGATCGGCGGAGAGGTCTGGATGCTCCTCGAATCCGTAGCGAACGACCACCCGCTTGGCCGCCTTCACCTCGTCCAGCCGACCGACGGGCCGGCCGTGCGGTGCGCTCTTCAGCTGCTCCGGCTCCTCGGAAGCCTCCCGCGCAATCTCGACCATCGCGTCCGCAAAGGCATCGAGAGTCTCCTTCGCCTCCGTCTCGGTCGGCTCGATCATCAGCGCCTCAGGCACGACCAGCGGGAAATACACCGTCGGCGGGTGGAAGCCGTAGTCCATCAAGCGCTTGGCGACGTCGAGCGCCGTGACTCCGTGCTCGCGCTTGAGCGGCCGCGCCGACAACACGAACTCGTGCATGCAGAGCCGGTCGTACGGCAGCTCGTAGGCCTCTCGGAGTCGCGCGAGCAGGTAGTTCGCGTTCAGCACAGCCACCTCCGACATCTCTCGCAGCTGCGGCCCGTAGGCGAGGATGAACGCGTACGAGCGAACGAATACACCGAAGGGCCCGTAGAAGCCGCGGACCTTCCCGATCGTCTGCGGCCGGTCGTAGTCGAAGCCGTAGCGGTCGCCCTCGCGCACGATCGCCGGCACGGGAAGGAAGGGCTCGAGCCGCTTTCCGACCGCGATCGGCCCACCGCCCGGCCCCCCGCCCCCGTGCGGCTGCGAGAAGGTCTTGTGCAGATTGATGTGGACGATGTCGAAGCCCATGTCGCCCGGCCGCGAGATCCCGCAGACCGCGTTCAGGTTCGCGCCGTCGTAGTACATGAGCGCGCCCGCGTCGTGGAAGATCCGTGCGATCTCTTCGATGTGCTCGTCGAAGAGCCCGAGAGTCGAGGGATTCGTGAGCATGAGCCCCGCGGTGTGCTCGTCGACTCTTGCGCGGAGATCTTCGACGTCGATGTTTCCGCGGGGGTCGGTCTTGACCGGCGTGAGCTCGTAGCCCGCCATGGTCACGCTCGCCGGATTCGTCCCATGCGCCGTGTCCGGGATGACGATCTTCCGGCGCTGCTCGTCCTCGCCGCGATCGGCGAAGTACGCATGCATCAGCATCAGGCCCGTGAGCTCGCCCTGCGAGCCCGCAGCCGGCTGAAGCGAGACGGCGTCGAGACCCGTGACCTCGGCGAGCACCTCCTGGAGCTCCCAGCAGAGGCGAAGCGCCCCCTGCGCGCCGTCCTCGTCCTGGTGGGGGTGGAGGTCACGAAAACCCGGTAGCGCGGCGAGCCGCTCGTTCACCCGTGGGTTGTGCTTCATCGTGCACGAGCCGAGGGGGTAGAAGCCCGTGTCGATCCCGAAGTTCCGGCTCGAGAGCTCGGTGAAGTGGCGCATGAGGTCCGGCTCCGCGAGCTCGGGCAGGCGCGGCGGCTCGGCCCGGCGGAGCTCGTCCGGAACCTCCGGCACAGGCAGCCCGTGAACCGGTAGGCGCCCGGCCCGACGGCCGGGCTGCGACTTCTCGTAGATCAGCTTCACGGTGCCTGCACCTCCGCCAGCACCTCGGCAAGCCGGTCGATCTCCTCCGGCGTCCGCTTCTCGGTGAGAGCCACGAGCAGGACGTCGTCCATGCCGGGGTAGTCGCGACCGAGGGCGTAGCCGGGATGAACGCCGCGCTCGCGGGCCTCGCGAACGACCTCCTGCGCGGGCCGTCCGACGCGTACGGCAAACTCCTTGAACGTTGTCTGATCCGCAAACAGCAGTGGAAGCGCAAGCCGCTCCTTCGCGTGCTCGGCAAGGGCCATGCAGGTCTCCCCCACCTCGCGGAGACCCTCCGGGCCGAGCCATGAGAGGTAGACCAGGCCGGCCAGCGCCAGCAGCGTCTGGTTGGTCGTGATGTTCGACGTCGCCTTCTCGCGCCGGATGTGCTGCTCGCGCGTCTGGAGGGTGAGGACATAGCCGCGGTTCCCCGCGGCGTCTGTGGTCTCGCCGACGATACGGCCGGGCATACGCCGAATGAAGTCCGAGCGCGCGGCCAGGAAGCCATAGTGCGGGCCGCCGTACGAGAGGTAGTTCCCCGCCGACTGCCCTTCTCCGATGGCGATCGCGCAGCCGTAGCGCCCCGGCGCCTCGAGCACGCCGAGCGAGAGCGGGTCGACGTGGGCGATCGGAAGCGCCTCGGCGTCGTTTGCGGCGGCAGCCAGCTCGGCTGCGGGCTCGAGCACCCCGAAGAAGTTCGGGTGCTGGAAGATCGCGCACGCAGCCTCTTCGCAGGCTTCGTGCAACTCGTCAGGGTCGGTAGAGCCGTCGCGGTGCGGCACTTCGACGACCTCGAGCCCGAAGCCCGGCGCATAGGTCTTCACGACCTGCCGCACCTGCGGGTTCGTCGCCTCGGTGACCACCACCTTCGTCCTGCCGGTCGCGTGCTTGGCGATGAAGCATGCATCCGCAGCGACCGTCGTGCCGTCGTACCCCGAGGCGTTCGAGACGTCCATCCCGGTCAGCTCGCAGATCGCCGTCTGGTACTCGAAGATCGCCTGGAGCACGCCCTGGCTCAGCTCCGGCTGGTACGGGGTGTACGCGGTCAGGAACTCGCCGCGCTGGAGGACGGCGTCCACGATCGCCGGCACGTAGTGGTCGTACATGCCCGCGCCGAGGAACGACAGCTCCGCACCGACGTGGGCGTTCTGCGACGCGAGCTCCTCGAAGTAGGCGGTCAGCTCCTGCTCGGTCATCGCCGGGCGGACATTGAGCTCGCGCCCTAGCCGAACGCCCTCAGGCAGATCGGCGAAGAGCTCCTCGATCGACGAGACCCCGATCTCCTCGAGCATCGCCTCCCGGTCGGCGTCGGTCAGCGCGAGGTAGCTCACGCGTCGTCGGCCAGGTGCTGCTTGTACGCCTCGATGTCGAGCAGCGACTCGGCCTCGCCCGGATCGGTCAGGCGGACGCGGACAAGCCAGCCTGCGCCGTACGGATCCTCGTTGACGGTCTCCGGCGCGTCGGCCACGGCGCCGTTCACCTCGAGCACCTCACCCGAGAGCGGCGCGATCACGTCCGACACCGCTTTCACCGACTCGACCTCCGCATAGGACTGATCCTTCGTCAGAGTCGCGCCCTCCTCCGGAGGCTCGAAATGCACGAGCTCCCCCAGAGCGTCCTGCGCGAACCAGGTGATGCCGAACACCGCCTCCCCGTCCTCGAGGCGGGCCCAGTCGTGCTCCGGGTGGTACCGCAGGTCGTCCGGGTAGCTCTCAGCCGCGGCCATCAGGTCTCCTCCCGCGAATAGATGGGCTTCTTCACTACGCGCGCACGGCGTGAGCGGCCGCGAACGTCGATCGTCAGCTCTGACCCCGGCTGGGCGAGCTCGGCCGGAACGTAGCCCAGCCCGATTCCCACTTCGAGCATCGGCGAGTGCGAGCCGGAGGTGACCTCGCCGCCCCCGGCAATTGTCATCCCCTGGCGCGGGATGCCCGGCTCTTCCATGACGAAGGCCACCAGCTTCCGCTGTGGGCCTGCCTCCTTGATCCGCCGCAGCTCCTCCGCGCCCGTGAATTCCTTGTCGAGCGCACAGACCCAGCCGAGCCCCGCCGAGATCGCGTCGGTCTCGGGACCGATGTCGTTGCCGTGGAGCGGGTAGCAGACCTCGAGCCGAAGGGTGTCGCGCGCGCCGAGCCCGCACGGCACGACGCCCCGCTCGAGGATCCGGTCCCAGAGCTCACCGGCGCGCCCCGCAGGAACGAGCAGCTCGACCCCTTCCTCACCGGTGTAGCCGGTCCGATTGACCACGCAGTCGATGCCGTCGATCTCGCCTTCCGCGAACGTGAACGCGGGCGCGCTGGGCAACCCGAGCCGCCCGAGTGCCTTCGGGCCCTGCACCGCGAGCAGGGCATAGTCGTCGGAGACGTCGCGCACCTCCGCGCCCAGGCCCTCGCGGTCGCGCAGCCACTCGAAGTCCGGCTCCCGGTTCGACGCGTTCACGATCAGCAGGAAGCGCTCGGGCTCGCGTTCGTAGACGATCAGGTCATCGACGATCCCGCCTTGCTCGTTCGTGAGCAGGGTGTACTGCGCCTGCCCCGGGCCGATCCGGTCGAGGTCGTTCGAGAGCGCAGCCTGGAGGAGCTCCCTTGCGTGCGAACCGTCGACCTCGAGCTCGCCCATGTGGGAGACGTCGAAGACTCCGGCATCCGTGCGCACGGCGCGGTGCTCGGGGATGACCCCCTCGTACTGAACGGGCATCTCCCAGCCGGCGAATGGCACGAGGCGCGCGCCGAGGGCGACGTGGCGCTCGTAGAGCGGGGTTCGGAGCAGTGTCTGCATCGGGCTCTGATGCTAAAGGAGCCAATAAAGGAGCCGCCCCGGCTTCGGCTGAGAGAGCCGAGGCCGGGGCGGCCGGACCGGGTCATCGCGGGTCAACCGTCACGGTCGACCCGAGAGGGCACGGAAGATCATTACCGCTCGTCGCGGGGTCTAAACATCGTTTGCCGGACTCCTCGGAAAGCGGCTAGCCGTCGCGCAGGAAGGACGGCACCTCGAGCACGTCCTCCGAGATCTCGAACCGCTCCGCCGGTACCTCACGCGGCGTCTCCGACTCGCCCTCTGCCGGCTCCTCGGCGCGCTTTCGCCGCCGCAGCCGGCCCGGGCCGAAGCCCGTCGCGATCACGGTCACGCGCACCTCGTCGCCGAGCGACTCGTCGATGACCGCGCCGAAGATGACGTTCGCGTTCTGGTCAGCCGCCGAGGTGACGACCTGCGCTGCCTCGTTCACCTCGAAGAGGCCGATGTCAGGGCCGCCGGTGACGTTGAGGAGGATTCCGGTCGCGCCCTCGATCGAGGACTCGAGCAGCGGCGACGACACCGCCGCGCGCGCTGCCTCGGTCGCGCGGTTCTCGCCGCCGGCGACACCGATGCCCATCAGCGCTGAGCCGGCCTCGTTCATGATCGTGCGCACGTCGGCGAAGTCGAGGTTCACGAGGCCGGGAATGGTGATCAGGTCGGTGATGCCCTGGACGCCCTGGCGCAGCACGTCGTCGGCGATCGTGAAGGCGTCCACGATCGAGGTGCGCTTTTCGACCACCTGGAGCAGCCGATCGTTTTCGATAACGATCAGCGTGTCCACGTGGTCGCGCAGCTCGTCCACGCCGCGGGATGCCACCTCGGCCCGCCGGCGGCCCTCGAAGGAGAACGGCTTCGTCACGACACCGACCGTGAGCGCGCCGAGCTCCTGCGCCAGACGCGCGACGATCGGCGCGGCGCCGGTGCCGGTGCCACCGCCTTCGCCCGCAGTGACGAAGACCATGTCGGCACCCTTCAAGGCTTCCTTCAGCTCGTCGCGGCTCTCTTCGGCGGCGGCCTGGCCCACGCTCGGGTCGGCGCCCGCGCCGAGACCCCGCGTCGCGTCGGAGCCGATCGGCATCTTCACGTCGGCGTCGCACATCAGCAGCGCCTGCGCATCGGTGTTCACTGCGATGAACTCGCAGCCGGACAGCCCGGCGTCGACCATGCGGTTGACGGCGTTCGAGCCGCCTCCGCCCACACCCACGACCTTGATCAAGGCCAGGTAATTCCCCGTCTGATCCCTCATGCTCAACTCGCCTCTACCTCAAGCTGTAGTGGACAGTACGTCTTCTGCGACGGCAGGGTACGCCTAGCCGGGACGCCTGTCAACGCCGCATGGTCTCGCTAACTCTGACCCTCAGGTAGAGACTTTAGGGTTGGTTCCTGCCACCGGCCGGTCGGGGACGCCAAGATCCACGTAGGCGTAGCCCCCGTGCGCGAGGATCTCGGGGAGGATCCGGGTGGCGATTGCGAGCTTGAGGCGGATCGATCTCAACTCTCCGAGCCGCAGCTCGAGGCCCGAGGCGAGCAGGAAGGTCAGGTCGTGCTCGCGCACGCGCACCATCCGGACCCGCCCGTGGAAATGCGCGAGCCGTGCGAGCGCGAGCGTGCGCACCGCTCGAAGCCCGAAACGGTCGCTGATCGCCGCGCCGATCTCGGGCTCGCCGGAGTGAGCGAGCCAGATCCTCGGGAGGGATGGCCGGGCCTGCGCGGGGACCTCTGCGATCACGCGCGCGCTCGCCGCGACGAGCCAGGCCTTCGGCCCGCGCCGGGCGACGGCCACCGGGTGCTCCGCCCGCACGGTCACGCGCAGCGTGTGCGGAAAGTCACGGTCGTAGCCGAAGCTCGAGATCTCCGGGAGCGAGCCGAGCCGCCGCTCGATCTCGGCGGCATCGAGCGCCAGCAGGCTCTGCCCTTCCAGCGGTGCGAGGGCCGCGCGCACATGCGCGGCTACGGCGGGGGGCGCGCCTGCAACCTCGACTCCATTGAGGGCGAACATCGGCGTGCTGCGTGCGAGCAGGTAAAGACCAGCGGCGCCGGCAACGATCGCGAACCCGAGCAGAAGCGAGCGTCCACTCGGAAGCGCTCGAAGAATCGGCGCGCGCTCGACGCTCCCTCGAAGAGGAATCACCGCCGCGCGGGCGCGCGCACGCTGGGGCTTGCGCTCTGGCACGAGGCGGCTTTCGCCGCGGCGGTCGCCCCTCCTACCCGAGCGGGGGCAGCTCGAGAGGCCCGAGGAACTCGACCTCATGCCGCAGCTCGACCCCGAACTGCTCGAGCGCCCGCTTCCGCGCCTCGGCCATCAGCGCGACCGCATCGGCCGAGCGAGCCTCGGCGGCGTTCTCGATGAAGTTGGCATGGCGGGGCGAGATCTGCGCGCCGCCCATCCGGTGACCCTTCAGGCCGCACGCCTCGAGCATGCGCCCCGCGGTCAGCTCGTGCTCGGGATTCTTGAAGACGCTTCCGAACGTGCGCTTGTTGGTCGGCTGCGCCGCCTTCCGCAGAGCCTGGAGCCGCGCAATGTTCGCCTTGATCTGTTCCTCGGGCAACGGCGCGAGAGCGAACTCGGCCCGAGCGACCACCTGCCCGTGGCGCAGCGCGGAATGCCGGTAGCTGAGCCCGAGCTCGTCCGGCGTGAGCCACTTGGTCCCGTCGGAATCGACGACCTGCGCACGCTCGAGGATCGTCGCCCAGTCGCTTCCGTAGGCGCCGGCGTTCATCCAGACCCCTCCGCCGATCGTTCCGGGAATCGCGCAGGCGAACTCGAACCCGCCGAGCCCAGCCGCCCGCACCCGATGGAGACAGACCGCGTTGATGGCGCCGCCGCCTGCGAGCAGCCGCTCGTCCTGCACCGTCGCCTCCGCGAGCTCCCCGCCGAGCTTGAGCACGAGCCCGTCGAAGCCCTCGTCGGCGACGAGCAGATTCGAGCCGAGCCCGATCGTCGCCACCGGCAGCTCTCGCTCGCCGGCCCACGCGAGCGCCTCCTGCAGCTCCTCGAGCGTCTCGGGACGTGCGAAGGCCCGCGCCGGCCCGCCGGTGCCGAGCGTCGTGAAGCGCGAGAGCGCAACGCCCTCGTCCAGCTTCACGCCAGCTCCTCGAGGAGCAGCGGCCCGGCCCGCTCGACGTCGCCGGCACCGATCGTGAGCACGAGATCGCCCGGCCGGGCTCGCCGCGAGAGAAACCGAACCGCGTCTTCCAGCTCCGGCGCCCACGCAACGGGCATCCCCGGCCGCTCGGCGACCAGCGCCTCGACAACGAGCCTGCCCTCGACTCCCTCCACGGGCTCCTCGCGCGCGGCATAGACGCTCGTGACGGCGACCGCGTCGGCGGCCGTGAGCGCGCCTGCCAGCTCGTGGGCGAGATGACGCGTGCGGGAATAGAGGTGCGGCTGGAAGACGACGAGCACGCGACCCGATCCGACCGCCGCCCGAGCGGCCGCGAGTGTCGCGGCGATCTCCCGTGGGTGGTGACCGTAGTCGTCGTAGACCGTGACGCCCCGAGCCTCGCCCCGGCGCTCGAAGCGCCGCCCGGCGCCGGTGAACTCAGGCAGCACGCGCTCCGCCTCCTTGCGCGGGACCCCGGCGAGCTCGAGCGCCGCCAGCGCCGCCGCGGCGTTGCGCCGGTTGTGCTCGCCCGGGACGCCCAGCGCGAGCGCCACCGGCTCCAACTCCTCCCCGCGCACGGCGGCGGGCGCCTCCGCGAGCCAGCGCTCGAACAACTCGCGTACTTCAGCCTCGGAGGCGAAGGTGGCGTGGTGATCCAGATCGACGTTGGTGACCACCGCGATCTGCGGCCGCAACGACTCGAGCGACCGGTCCGACTCGTCGCCCTCCGCCACGAGCCAGCCCTCACCTGCCCGCGCGTTCCCGCCCAGCTGCGGGATCTCCCCGCCGATCAGGAATGCCGGGTCGAGGCCCAGCCGGTCGAGCACGAAGGCGATCATCGCGGTGGTGGTCGTCTTGCCGTGCGCGCCGGCGACCACGATCGAGGGCGTGAGCGCCACGAGCTCAGCGAGCAGCTCACCCCTCTTGGTGACGCGCGCGCGTGTTACTTCAGGGTTGTCGGGAGCGATCGCGCTGGAGACGACCACCTCGGCGTCCTCCGGCACGTTCCCGGCCTGGTGGCCGATCGTCACCGGCACGCCCGCCGCCTCGAGCCGCTCGACGTAGGAGGAGCGCTCGCGGTCGGAGCCGCCGACCTTCGCCCCCCAGGCGTGCGCGACGAGCGCGAGCGCGCTCATGCCCGCACCGCCGATGCCGACGAACCAGAAGCGCCTACCCTCGAGCGGCCGCAAGGCTCATCAGCTCCTCCGCGATCTCGTCGGCCGCCCCCGGCCGTGCGGCCTGCCGCATCGCCGCGCCCATCTCCTCGAGCCGACGCGCGTCGCCGAGCAGCGAGCGCACGATCTCCGGCACGCGGCCGAGCTCGCTCTCGGGCACGAGGATCGCACCGCCGGCGGTCTGGAAGTAGCGCGCGTTCTTCGTCTGGTGGTCGGCAGTCGCGAGCGGATAAGGGACGAGGATCGCCGGCTTCCCCGCGGCCGCAAGCTCCCAGACCCCGCCGCCCGCGCGCGCAAGCACGAGATCGGCGGCGCCGAGCGCGGCTCCGTAGTCGTCGGTGAAGGGAAGCAGCCGGTAGTCCGAGCGTGACACACGTCCTTGCAGCCGCTCGTGCTCACGCTCGCCGCTCAGGTGCAGCACGGCCGGCCCCGCCGACCCGAAGCTCTCGATCGCCAGGTCGTTGAGAGCCCGTGCGCCCAGGCTTCCGCCCGCGACGAGCAGCACGGGCCCGTCCTGCGGCAGGTCGAACAGACGCCGGGCCTCCTCCCGCGGCACGGGCTGCGACCTCGCCGGGATCGGCCGCCCTGTGACCTGGTACTTCGGCGGCTTTTTGCCCGGGATCGGAAACGACAGGAACACGCGTCGTGCGAAGGGCGCCGCCAGCCGGTTGGCGAGCCCGAGATGCGCGTCGGCTTCCATCAGCGCGGCCGGAATCCGCCTGCGCGCGGCCGCGAGCACCATCGGGCCGCTCACGTACCCGCCGCCGCCGAGTACGACGTCTGGCCGTCGCCGGCCGAGAATCCGGTCGCAGGCCGCCGGTGCAGCAAGCGCGCGCAGCGCTGCACGGGCCTGCGCCACTCCCGGCCGGCGGGGCAGGCCGCTCACGCGGAAGGTGTCGAGGTCGAAGCCGGCCTCAGGGACGAGACGCGCTTCGACGCGATCCGGCGACCCGGCGAACGTCACGCGTGCTCCGCGGCGCGCGCAGCGCCTCCGCGACTGCGAGCGCGGGCAGCACGTGGCCGGCTGTCCCCCCGGCCGCGATCAGGAACGCTGGCTCTCTTTGCTCCGGCATCGCCCGCGATGTTAAGGAGGATGCCTACCGACGCGAGCGCCACGACAAGGCTCGACCCGCCGTAGGAGACGAACGGCAACGGAATTCCGGTCAGCGGCGCGAGACCCATCACGGCCGCGAGATTGATCGCAGCCTGCCCGCAAACGAGCACGGTGAGGCCCGCCGCCAGCCGCTTGCCGAACGGATCCTTGCAGCCGAGCGCGATCTTCAAACCGATGTAGGCGAAGCCGCAGTAGGCGGCGATAACGGCGGCGGCGCCCACCAGGCCGAGCTCCTCGCCGATGATCGCGAAGATCATGTCGGTGTGGGCCTCCGGGAGGTAGTTCACCTTCTGGACGCTCTGACCGAGGCCGACGCCGAAGATCCCGCCCGAGCCGAGGCCGATCATCGCCTGCACGGTCTGGAAGCCCGCACCCTGCGCGTCCTGCCACGGGTTGAGGAAGCTGAAGAGGCGTGCGCGGCGGTATGGCTCGAACCAGATTGCGATCAGCCCCAGCGCACTCGCGATGCCGAGGCCGGCGCCGAGCGTGCGCGTTGGCGTTCCGGCGACGAGGAGCATCGCGGCCAGCATCGCCACGATCGCGATCGCCGTTCCGAGGTCAGGCTCGGCCAGCAGCAGGGCGCAGAAGACCGCGGTGAGCAGGCCGAGAGGTCGCCAGAGCTCGGAGAGGCTCTGCGGCGGCCGGTGGCGGGTCAGGTACGAGGCGGCCCACACCGCGAGCGCGATCTTCGCCAGCTCCGAGGGCTGGAAGACCGCCGGGCCGAAAGTCAGCCAGCGGCGAGCGCCGTTCACCGACTGGCCGATCACGAGCACGGCGAGCAGCAGGCCGAGGCTCGCCACGACCAGGACCGGGGCCAGCCGGCGGAGGATCCGGAAGTCGAGGCGTGAGGCGGCCGCCATCAGCACGAGCCCCAGCGCCGCGTAGATCCCCTGGCGCTTGAGGTAGTAGGCGGGATCGCCGTTTGCGAGCGCCGCCGACGCGGAGGTGGCGCTGTAGACCATCACGAGGCCGAACGCGACCAGGCCCAGGGTCACCAGGATCAGGACACTCGAGTCGAGCTGTCCGCGCTTCACCCGGACAGGTTCTGCACCAGCCTCCTGAACTCCTCGCCCCGCTCCTCGAAGTCGCGGAACTGGTCGTAGCTCGCGCAGGCCGGAGAAAGGAGCACCACGTCGCCTGCTTGCGGCCGGATGGCCGCCAGCGCGCCCGCGAGATCGCCCGCTCGCTCGGCCCGCGGAATCGCGGCGGCGAGCTCGTCCGCGGTCTCGCCGATCACGTGGACGCTCTTCACGTTCGGCCCGATCGCCGCGGCCAGCGGCGCGAAGTCCTCGCCCTTGCGCGAGCCGCCGAGGATCAGGTGCACCGGATCGCGCTCGTAGGCGGCGAGCGCCTTCAACGCTGCGGCGACGTTGGTCGCCTTCGAGTCGTTCACGTAGCGCACCCCATCGAGCTCGCGCACGAGCTCCAGCCTGTGCGGCACGCCCGGGAAGGTGCGAAGCGCCTCGGCGATGGCCTCGTCGCCGATCCGAAGCGCCCGGGCCGCGGCGGTCGCTGCGGCGGCGTTCTCGCGGTTGTGCGCGCCGGGAATGCGCGGCTCGGCGGGGAGCGGGTCGTCGGCGGCGAACTCGGTGCCTTCGAGCCCGAGGCCGCGTGGCACGATCTTCGTCTTGGCTCGCTCGAAGATCCGCAGCTTCGCGTCGCGGTAGCCCTCGAAGGACTCGTACCGGTCGAGATGGTCGGGCTCGAGGTTCAGCAGCACCGCCACCTCGCAGGCGAGCTCGTGCACATCCTCGAGCTGGAAGCTCGAGAGCTCGCAGACGACGAGCGTGCCGGGATCGACCTGGCCGTCGAGCTCGGTCAGCGCCCGGCCCACGTTGCCCGCGACGGGGGCGTCCAGCATGACGCCGAGCAGCTCGGCGGTCGTCGTCTTGCCGTTCGTGCCGGTGACGCCGACGAGCCGCGGCTCGAGCAGCCGGTAGCCGAGCTCGACCTCGCTCCAGATCGGCACGCCTCGAAGCTCGGCCTCCGCCACGAGCGGCGCCTCGCGCGGAACCCCCGGGCTCTTGACCAGCAGCTCGGTCCCCGTCGAGCAGATCGAGGTCGCCGTCGTTGCCGAGCTCGCGGTCGGCGCCGACGACCTCCACCCCGCGCCGCTCGAGCGCCGCCGCCGCCGCCTTCCCCGACCGCGCGAGCCCGAGCACGAGCACCCGCTGCGGCAGCGCTCATGCGGACACCGTAGATTCCGCGAGCCCCCAGCGGCGCAGACGGTCGAGCCGTCGATGCCGGCTCGACCTGAAAGCGAGATCGCAAGCGACATCGCTCAGCGGAACCCGGTGAAGTAGCGGTAGTACAGCGCGAAGCCGATCGCGCAGAGGATCCCGGTGACGATCCAGAAGCGGACCATGATCTTCGTCTCCGACCACGCCTTCAACTCGAAGTGGTGCTGGATCGGCGCCATCAAGAACACGCGCCGCTTGAAGTACTTGAAGCTGAAGACCTGGATGATCACGGAGAGCGCCGAAAGCGCGAAGATCCCGCCGATCAGGAGCAGCAGGAAGATCGTCTTCGTGAAGATCGCGAACGCCGCGAGCGCGCCGCCGAGCGCCATCGAGCCGGTGTCGCCCATGAACACCTCGGCGGGCCACGCGTTGTACCAGAGGAACCCGATCGTCCCGCCGATCAGCGCCGCCGCGACGATCGCCAGGTCGAGCTTCGTGCCGAAACGATGCCCCGGCGGCCCGGAGCGGATCCACGAGATCACGATCATCGAGGCAAAGGTGAAGAGCGCGATGATCACCGTCCCGGCCGCGAGCCCGTCCACCCCGTCCGTCAGGTTGACGCCGTTCGCGGCGCCGGCGATCACGAGGAAGAGCAGGCCGTACCAGGCCCAGGAGAGCTCGAGGTGGCCGGCACCCGGGATGTAGACGTTCGTCGGCAGGTGCTGATGCTCCGCGGCGATGCCGACGCCGATCGTGATCAGGCCGAGCAGGATCAGCTTCCAGCGGCCGTTGAGGCCGAGCGACCGGCGGTGCGTCAGCTTGATGAAGTCGTCCAAGAAGCCGATCGCGCCGCAGCCGAGCGTGACGAAGAGCACGCTCAGGGCCGGCACGGTGTAGGTGCTGAACGCGAGGAACCCGATGCTGGCCGAGAGGAGGATCAGCACGCCGCCCAGGACGGGAGTGCCCTGCTTGAGCACGTGGTGCTCCGGTCCCTCCTCGCGGATGTGCTGGCCGAACTCGTTGCGCCGCAGGAAGGCGATGAACTTCGGGCCGAGCAGGATCGAGATGAGCAGGGCGACGACGCCTGCGATCAGAACGCGGCTCAAGCGCTCACCGCCGCGAGCGCCTCGGCGACCCGTTCGAGGCCGACCGAGCGCGAGGCCTTGACGAGGACGCAATCGCCCGGCTCGACGATTCTCTCGACGACCGCGACCGCGGACTCGGCGTCGGGCGCCCACTCCGTTATGTCGATGCCGCTCGCACCTTCGAGGTAGCCGCGGGCGAGCTCGCCGACCGCAACGAGGGCCTGGACCCCCTGGCGCTCGGCCTCCGCGCCGATCTCCTGGTGGAAGCCGGGGCCGCCTGGGCCGAGCTCGGCCATCTCGCCCAGCACCGCGACGCGGCGACGGTCTCCGGACGCGGCGGTCAGGTGCGCCAGAGCGGCTCGCATCGAGTCGGGGTTCGCGTTGTAGGCGTCGTTGATCAGCAGGCCGCCGCCTGCCAGCGGCAGCTCCTCGCCGCGCCAGCGCGAGAACTCGACATCCACCCGCTGCGGGCGCGGCAGGCCCAGGGCGTCGAGGACGGCGAGCGCAGCGGCGGCGTTCGCGGCCTGGTGAGGCGCGGTGAAGTTGAAGCTGACGCCGCCGACGACGGTGCGTCCGTCCTCTTGCCGGGCCTCGGGCTCGGCGAGGTACACGACCTCCACGTCCTCCCGCTCGACGGGGAACTCACGGGGCACGATCGCCGTCCCGCCTGGGGGCAGCGCCGCGATCAGCTCACTCTTGGCGCGCCGGACGCCGTCGAGCGAGCCGACCAGCTCGAGGTGAACAGGCCCGACGTTCGTGACGAGGCCGATGTCGGGCCGCGCGATCGCGCAGAGATCCGCGATCTGGCCAAAGCCGCGCATCGCGAGCTCGAGGATGCAGACCTCCGTGTCGGGCTCGAGCCGGCAGAGCGTGAGCGGGACGCCGATCTCGTTGTTGAAGTTCGCCTCGTTGGCGACCGTCCGCGCGGCCGGTGCGCAGAGCGCCGCGAGGATGTCCTTGGTCGAGGTCTTCCCCGTGGAGCCGGTGATGCCGACGACGCGGGCGCTCGTGCGGTCGCGGACGGCCGACCCAAGCGCGGCGAAGGCCGCGAACGGCTCCTCCGGCACGAGCGTTGCGGCAGCGCCTCGCGCCAGAGCGTCTTCGACGAACTCGGCGCCCCGACCGACCGCGACGAACAGGTCGCCCGGCGCGACGCGGCGCGAGTCGATCTGCACGCCGGTCACTTCCCGGGCTCCCGGTGCCGCTTCCAGCCGGCCCTCGGTGAGCGTTTCGACCTCGTCGAGCCGCAGTGGAATCACGTTGGGGCTCCAAGGCGCCTCAGCGCCTCTCGGGCGACGTCGCGGTCGTCGAACGGCACCGTCCGGTCGGCGAACTGCTGGCCCTGCTCGTGCCCCTTGCCGGCGATCACCACGACATCGCCTTCCTGCGCGGCGTCGATCGCGCGAGCGATCGCCTCGCGCCGGTCGGGCTCGACCTCGACGTCTCCGGCCGCCCCGGCGACGATCTCGCCGATGATCGCGTCCGGCTCCTCGCTGCGCGGGTTGTCCGAGGTGACGATCGCCAGGTCGGCGAGCTCCGAGGCGATTCGGCCCATCAGCGGCCGCTTGCCGCGATCGCGATCGCCGCCGCAGCCGAAGACACAGATGAGCCGGTTCTGGGCGAGGTCGCGAGCCGTGCGCAGAACGTTCTCGAGCGAGTCGGGCGTGTGCGCGTAGTCCACGAGGACGGCGAACGGCTGGCCCTCGTCGACGGCCTCGAAACGGCCGGGCACGCCGCGCAGCTCCTTCACGCCGCGTGCGATCGCCTCGTCCTCGATCCCCAGCAGGCGGGCCGCCGCGACGGCGCCGAGCACGTTCTCGACGTTGAAGCGGCCGCGAAGCCTCGTCTCGAGCTCGAGCCCATCGGCGGTAAAACGCGCGCCGCGCGGGCCGAGGTCGAGGCTCTCCGGTCGCAGCTCGGCATCATCTGCGAAGCCGAACGTCACGAGCCGGTCGTGCCCTTGCAGCTCCTCGGCGAGGCGCCGGCCATACGGGTCGCCAATGTTGATCGCCGCCGGCGGGCGCTCCGCCGTGAAGAGCCGCCGCTTGGCGTCGAAGTAGCGCTCGATCGTCCCGTGGAAGTCGAGGTGGTCCTGGGTCAGGTTCGTGAAGACGAGCGCCGAGAAGCGCACGCGGTCGAGCCGGCCGAGCTCCGAGCCGTGCGAGGTCGCCTCGAGCGCGCAGCTGCGGTCGCCGCCGTCCAGCATCTCGCGGAAGCTTCGCTGCAGGTCGATCGCCTCGGGGGTCGTCCGCAGGGCCGGGCGCCGCTCGCCGCCTACCCGGCTCTCGATCGTCCCGAGCAGGCCCGGGCGGCGACCACCCGCCGCGAGGACCGAGTAGAGCAGGAACGCGGTCGTGGTCTTCCCGTTCGTGCCCGTCACGCCCGCCAGCTCGAGCTGCTCGGTCGGCCGCCCGAAGAACTCGTCCGCGGCGACGCCCATTGCCCGGCGAGCGTCCCCGACCACGAGCTGCGGCACCTCGAGCTCGAGCGGCCGCTCGACCACGAGCGCGACGGCGCCGTTCGCGACCGCCTCCGCGGCGAACTCGTGCCCGTCCGCGCGGCTGCCCGGCACACAGAAGAAGAGGGAGCCCGCCGTCGCGTCGCGGGCGTCGTAAGCCAGGTCTGCGATCTCGACTGGAGCGCGTCCCAGGACGTCCACGGGCGCGAGCGCAGCAATGACGCGCTCGATGTCCATCGCGGCGCGAGTCTACCAGGGGCCTCAGCCGTGGCGGGTATGCGTGGCCGTCCGGGAACCCCTCGTTTGCAGCAGTTTTGTCACGCTTCGGTCACAGACACGCGCGCTACCCGACGATATGCTCGCCTCGGGGAGGAGGCCGGGCGAACCGTACTAAGGGACCAAGAGCCCCTTCCGCCAGGATCAGCCGAGCCGCCTCTGCCGCCGGAGCCGGGCTTTGCCCGGCGTGAGGCTCACTACGCCAAGAAACAATTGGAGGGGCGCCGCGCAAGCGGCGGCTCCTGAAACGGATCGAACCACGCCTCCGCCGGCAAGGAGGGGGCTCGCGGGGGAACCAGGGGTTCCCCGCGCTAGAACCAGGGGTTCCCTCGCGGTAGGTTCCCCCGCGTTAAGGAGCGTCGGGCTGAATGCCGCCGTCCAGGTACTGCAAGCCGAACTTGGCGATCTGCGAGAAGGCCGGCGCGGCCACCACGCCGCCCCAGATCGCGCCCTGGGGCTCGTCCACGGAGACCAGGATCACGAGGCGCGGCCGCGAGGCAGGCACGACGCCGACGAACGAGGCCACGTAGCGCGAGTCGGAGTAGCCGCCCCGCTCGTCGGGCTTGGCCGCGGTTCCGGTCTTGCCGGCCACCTGGTAGCCGGGCACCTCGGCCAAGGTGCCGGTGCCCTCCGCCACGACGTTCTTCAGCATGGCCATGATCTGGCGTGCCACCCACTGCGTCACGATGCGCCGGCGGCCGGGGACCTTCGGGGCACCGTCGCCGACGTGATCGACGAGATGCGGCTGGACCCACAAACCGCGGTTCGCGATCGCCGCGTACGCGGAGGCCATCTGGATCGGAGTGACGGCGATGCCCTGGCCGATCGGGATATTGCCGATCGACGAGCCCGACCAGCGCTCCTCGGGCAGGACGATTCCCTGGCTCTCGCCGGGAAAGTCGATCCCGGTCAGCTTCCCGAAGCCGAAGCGCTTGATCCAACGGACAAGGCGCTGCTTGCCCAGCTTCTGAGCCAGCGTGATCGCGCCCACGTTGGAGGAGTGGGAGAGGATATGAGCGACGGTCATCGTCTCCGTGCCGCGCGGCTCGGCGTCGTGGACCACGCGGTCGGCGACCTGGATCGAATACGGGAGGGTGAAGCGCGTCGTCGGCGAGACGAGCCGGTCCGAGAGCGCTCCCGCGACGGTGACCAGCTTGAAGGTCGAGCCTGGCTCATACGTGTCGGTGACGGCGCGGTTGCGCTGGAAGACGCGCCACACCTTCGGGTAGTCGTTCGCATCGAACCCCGGCGCGACCGCCATCGCCCGCACCGCGCCGGTGGCCGGGTCGAGCACGATCGCCGTCGCGCTCTTGGCGTGCCACTTCCGGACGGTGTCCCGCAGCACCGCCTGTGCGTTCGACTGAAGCGTGTGATCGAGGGTCAGATAGACGTCCTCGCCGTCGCGCTCGGTCCGCGAGGTGATCGTGTCGATCGCCTGACCCGAAGCGTCCTTGACGATCCGCTCGCGGCCCGGTCGGCCGGCCAGCTGCCTGTTGAGCGAGAGCTCGAGCCCGGCGAGGCCCTTGTTGTCCACGCCTGCGTAGCCGAGCACCTGCGCCGCGAGGTTGAACTGCGGGTAGAAGCGCTGCTCCTCGTGGTAGAAGCCGAGCCCGGGCAGGCCCTTGCGCGCGAGCTTCGCCGCCAGCGCTGAGTCCGCCTTCCGCGCCACGTAGACGAAGCCGCGCGTGCGGTCGGCCAGCAGCGCGTAGACCTCGTTCTCGTCCAGCCGCATGATCTTCGCCACCGTCGCGGCCTCGCTGCGTGGATCCGTGACCGTGCGGGGGTCGGCGTAGACCGTCGTCGCCTGCTCACCGATTGCGAGCTGTACTCCGCCACGGTCGTAGAGCGTGCCGCGGGCGGCGGGGATCGTCACCTCTTCGCTGTGCTGGTTCGATGCGAGCCTGCCGAAGGACGCGGCGCGCACGCCCTGGAGCCAGGCGGCGCGCAGGAACGCCACGCCGAACGCGAGCACGAAGATCGCAAGCAGCAACCGGATGCGGCGATTGGCGACGCGCGTGCTCAACGCGCCCGTGGCCCCAGGCGCACGTACGTGGTCTCAGACGGGTTGGCCTGGACGAGACCGAACTGCTTGCGCGCCAAGAGTTCGATGCGAGGCGACGCCGCGGCCATCCCGAGCTCCGAGGCGAGCGCCTGCTTCTCCGCGCGGAGGCGCGTACGTTCCGAGTTGAGCTTGTCGAGCTGGACGTTCAGGCGCAGCACGGCCACGTTGAGGGCGACCACACCGGTGAGCAGGACGGCCGTGATGGCGATCCAGACGACCCCGCCGGCGAGACCGCGCCGCCGTGCACGCGCACTTGGGCGGCGCCTCGGCTCAGACCTCGGTCGCCCCCGAGGTTGCGGAGATGGAAGAGCGGGGGCGGCGTCGCTCCAGGAAGCCATGTTCCTAGTCCTCGCTCTTGACGGCAGCGCGCAGACGGGCCGAGGCCGCGCGCGGATTGACGGCGAGCTCCTGCGCCGAAGGCTTGATCGGCCGGCGCGAGAGCGCCCGCAGCGCCGGCTCGTTCCCGCAAACGCAGACCGGAAAGTCCGGCGGACACGTGCAGCCCTTCTCCTCCGCGCGCAGGAAGCGCTTGACGATCCGGTCCTCGAGGGAGTGGAAGCTGATCACGGCGAGGCGACCTCCGGGGCGCAGCATCTCGAGCGCAGTGGGCAGCGCCGCCTCGATCGAGCCGAGCTCGTCGTTGACCGCGATCCGCAACGCCTGGAACACGCGCTTCGCTGGATGGCCGTCGCCGAAGCGGGCCGGAGCCGGGATCGCCGCCTTGATCGTCTCGACAAGCTCGCCCGTCCGCTCGAACGGCTGCTCGCGCCGGCGGCGCCCGATCGCGCGGGCGATCTGCCGCGCGTAGCGCTCCTCGCCGTAGTCCTTGAAGATCCGGGTCAGCTCACGCTCGCTCTCCTCGTTCACGAGGTCGCGAGCGGAGGGCTCAGAGTCGGGGTCCATACGCATGTCGAGCGGCGCGTCGGTCGCGTAGGAGAAGCCCCGCTCCGGGCGGTCGATCTGCATGCTCGAGACGCCGAGGTCGAAGAGGATCGCGTCGGCCTTGACGCCGTTCGAAGCCAGCTGCTCGAGCACGAGCGAGAACTCGCCGCGCAGGAAGCGGCCCTGGAACCCATTCCGCTTGCGAAGGCGGTCGAAGTAGGAGCGCACCGACGGGTCGCGGTCGATCGCGATCAGCTTGCCGCGGCCGCCGAGATCGGCGGCGAGGAGCTCGGCGTGCCCGCCGGCTCCAAAGGTGGCGTCGACGACGGTCTGCCCCGGCTCGACAGCCAGAGCCTCACGCACCGCGTCCGCGAGGACGGGAACGTGGTCAGTCTCGTTGGGTCGCAAGACGTTCGGCAACATCCTCCGCACTCCCTTCGAACTCCTTGACGTGGTCGGCCCAGGCTGCGCGGTCCCAGATCTCCAGGTGATCCCCCACTCCGGCGATCACGACCTCGCGCCCGATGCTCGCTGTCTTGGTCAGCGCCGCCGGGACCAGCATGCGCCCCTGCTTGTCCGGTTCCGTCTCCGAAGCGCCGGCGTAGAAGTACCGGTGCATCAGACGTCCCTCCTTGCTGAGCGGGTCGAGCCCGGCGAGCCGGCTCTGGACCATCTGTTCCCACTCCGCATGCGGAAAGCAGTAGAGACACCCGTCCATACCGCGGGTGATGACGAGGCCGCCGGAAAGCGCTTGGCGAAACTTGGCCGGTAGCGTGAGGCGGTTCTTGTCATCGATCGTATGCTCGAACTCACCTAGAAGCATTCCACTTCGCCCCACTTTAGACCACGATCTCCCACTTCGCAACCCCTGCGGCCCACATCTCACAATTCGCCGGGCAGCCCCGTTTGAAGGAATGATGGAAGTCGTGCAGATCCCGCCGTTCGAGCGGTTCTACGAGGAGCAGCGAGGCTTCGTGCTCTCGCAGCTCCGGCGAATGCTCGGCCGGGACGCCGCGGACGATGCGTTCCAGGAGACCTTCCTGCGCGCCTTGCGCGCGTATCCGAGGCTGGAGCACGGTCAGCATCTGCGAGCGTGGGCGCTCGCGATCGCACGCAATGTCGCGCTCGATGCCCTGCGCCGGGAGCGGGCAAGCTCGGCAGAGGTGCCGGAGATCGAGTCGGTCGACGAGCCGCTCCCCTACGAGGAGCTGCGCCGGCTAACACCGAAGACTTGCCTCAGAAAGAGCGCGCCGCCGTCTTCCTCCGCTACGGCTACGACCTGAGCTACGACGACATCGGCGCCGCGCTCGGGTCCTCCACCGAGGCGGCACGGCAAGCGACGTCCTCAGGCGTTCGCCGACTACGAAAGAAGGAGCAGTCGTGACCGTTTCTCCCGAGCTCGACAGCCGCTTCCGCGATGCGGCAGCCGCCGAGGGCCTCCTCGACGTCGCGTACGACCTCGTGGACTCGCCGGTCGGGCAGCTGCTCGTTGCGGTCACCGATCAGGGCCTCTGCGAGATCCACTACGACCCGGAGCCCGAGCGCGAGGAAGAGCAGCTCGCCCGCGCGTTCGGCGTCCGCGTTCTGCGCTCGCCGAAGCCGACCGACGAGGCTCGGCGCCAGCTCGACGAGTACTTCGCCGGCAAGCGCACAGAACTTCGAGCTCCGCGCTCGACCTGCGGCTGGCACGCGAGTTCGGGCGCGCGGTGCTCGAGGAGCTCGCTCGCGTCCCCTACGGTGAGCTGACCACCTACGGCAACCTGGCCGCGCGCGCCGGCCGCCCTCGGGCCGCCCGCGCGGTCGGAACGGTGATGAACCGCAACCCGGTGCCGATCGTGCTCCCGTGCCACCGCGTCGTCGGCTCGACCGGCTCGCTGGTCGGCTACGCAGGCGGGCTCGACCGCAAGCGGACGCTGCTCGAGCTGGAAGGCGCATTGCTGAAGTCTTGACTCCCGGGCGGGAGGGCGTTATGACGGTCGCCCAACCATCCGAGGAGGCAGAGATGAAGAGGCTCGTACTCGCCGCAGTCGTGGCGCTCATGCTTGTGCCCGCCGCTCCGGCGACCGCGGCCAAGGGACCGACGCTCCGTTCCCTCCAGGCTCAGATCACCACCCTGAAGAAGCAGGTCAAGACACTGCAGAAGAAGGTCAAGGCGAACGAGAACTTGACACTCGGCACGCTGGCCTACAGCGGCTGCAGCTTCGCCGTCACCGCCGACGCGTTCCAGGGAACCTGGACGGCGCTGGACGCCCGGCTCGGCGCTCCGCCGCTCTTCGGCACTCAGACGCCGGTCGACGACTTCGGCGTCTGCCAGGCGTTCTCGATCGTGAGGGCGAAGAACCAGAACCCGCCGACCGTGGGGGTCTTTCAGGCGCTGCTGAACATCTTCAAGTAGCCGGAGCGTCGTCGCCCGGCTCGAGCAGGGCGCGCGCTAGCTCGAGATCGGACGGGTGCACGAGGATCTCGAGCATGCCGCCTGAACCGAACCCTTCGAACGGAGAGTCCTGCTCCTGGGTCGGCCGGTAGGCGCATTCGATGTCGTTGGCCCGGAGGAGCTGGCAGAAGACCTCCGCCTCCGGCTCGCCCAGCACCGTGGTTGCTCGAACGGCCTCGTCCACGTTTCGAGCGTAGCGGCTCAGGCGTTGCGGCGCAGGAAGGCGGTGAGCGGTCTGAGCGCCTCGTCGAGCCGTGATGTGTCGCCCCACGCGCCGAGCACCTCGAGCTTTCGCGTCTTGCGGTCGAAGCGCGGCTCGACCCGCCCGACGAGCTGGTCGCCGGCCAGGAGCGGCAGGACGTAGTAGCCGTACTCGCGCTTCGCAGCGGGGACGTACATCTCGAGTCGGTAGCGGAACCCGAAGAGCGCCTCCGCCCGGTCGCGGTCGTGCACGAGCCGGTCGAAGGGCGAGAGCACCGTGACTCGATCGGGCACCGGCTCGTCGCTCACGTCGGGGTGGGCAAGCCACTCGCCCTTCTCGAGCCGGACGCCGAGAGCGCGGAAGCGTTGCTCGGCGAGTGCCCGCTCCGCCTCGCGTGGCGTGACGAGGTCGCTTTCCGGGTACCAGCGCTCGGCGAGATCCCAGAGACGCTGGCCGCCGCGCCTCCCGACGACGGCCACCTCGCCGATTCTGTGCAGTGCCTCCAGCATCTGCGCGACCTGGCGCCTGCCGAACCAGCGGTGCTCGCCGCGCCGCTCGGCAGCGCGGTCCTCCAGCTCCCGCGAGAGCAGCGGCCCGCGCCGCTCGAGCTCGCGCAGGACGTAGCGGCGGAAGCCGGCGTTCTGGCGCAGGAACTCCTTCCGGCGGCGGTCCCAGCTGTACGTTGCCGCGCGTCGGCTCTTGCCGCATCAGGGCGCGGATCAGCGGCAGCGACTCGATCGGGTAGACGAACGCGTTCCACTCGAAGAGCTTCCGCTCATCCCAGATGAGCCGGTCGAGCTCGGCGGTGTCGTAGCTCCCGAGCCGGCTGAAGAGCACGAGGTGCTGCGGCGTCGCAACGGTGGCGATCGGGTCGAGCTGCAGCGACCCGAGCCGGCGGACGGTGTCGAGCACGCCGCTCGCGGAGCCGTCGAGCAGCTGCGCGCGGACCGCGATCCGCCGCGCCTGCTCGAGGCTGACCTTCCGGGACACGAGCGTGAGTCAAGCAGGATCAGGCGGTTCGGCGGGCCTCCTCGTAGTCGGACAGGAGCCGGTAGCCCACACCCCAGACGTTGAGCACGCAGTCCTCGGCGCCGGCCCGGGCGAGCTTGCGCCGGAGGCGCGAGGCGTGCGAATCCAACGTGCGAGTGCGGCCGAGCGACCTGAAGCCCCAGACCTCGCGCAGCAGCTCCTCCTTGGTGAAGACCCGCACCGGGTCGGCCGCGAGCTTCACCAGCAGCTCGTACTCCTTCGCGGCCAGCGCGACCGGAAGGCCGTGCACAGTCACCCGCCTCGTCGCGCGGTCCACCGCGAGAGGCCCGGCGGCCAGCCGCTCCCGCGCGCTCGGCTGCGTGCGACGCAAGCACCGCGTGGATGCGCGCGACCAGCTCCTCGTAGTGGAACGGCCTCGGCACGAAGTCGTCGCATCCGCGCGCGAAGGCATGCACGCGGTCGACGGCGTCGGCGCGAGCCTCGCCGAGCACGATCACAGGCACATCGCGATCCCATGAGCGCCCGGGCTCACCTTCTCGCAGCACGCGGCACACCTCGAGCGCCGGCGCATCGGGGAGGCCGCCAACCAAGACGAGGTCGGGCCGCTCCCGCTCCACCAGCTCCAGCGCCTCCCGTCCCGCTCCGGCGCCGAGCACCGAGAAGCCGTCGCTCGCCAGGTGTCGCTCGAGGAACTCTCGTGTCCCCGGCTCAGCCTCGGCGAGAAGCAGCGCCCGCAACATGCAGCCGAAGCTACCGCCGGCCGAGCGACGCCGCCAGATGTCCTTTCGCGCGGAACTGCGACGAGATTTCTACAACCGGCCGGAGCGGAGAACGCCCCACAGGAGCCACAACCCGAGGGCGCCCGATAACACGAACCCGACGAACGAGAGGAAGTTCACGCCTGCGATCTGCGGCCCGCTCGTCGAGAAGATCCCGATCAGGCTCGAGCCGATCAGGCCGCCCACGACGACGAGCGCGATCACGAGCCGATTGAAGGCGACGTCGAGCTTGCGCATGAACTCGTCGAGGCCCTTGTGCACGAAGCCGATCTCGATCTGCCCGTCGCGCGCCTCGTCCAGGATGTCGTGCAGCTGGTATGGCAGCTCGCGGGCGATCCGCGCCAGCTCGATCCCCTCCTTGCGGGCTCGCATCACCATGCGCCGCGGCGTGTAGCGCTCCAGCATGAGCGAGCGCGCGTAGGGCTTCGCCACCTCGAAGACGTTGAAGTCCGGATAGAGCTCGATCCCGACCGAGCCCAGGGTCGCGATCGCCTTGTCGAGCATCACGAAGCGCGTCGGGAGGCGCAGGTTGAGGCGGTAGATCAGCTGGAAGGCCTCGCGGATCACCGCCAGCGGGTCGATCTCGGCGAGGCTCACGCCGTAGTAGCGGTAGTACATCTCGCGCAGCTCGGCGACGAACTCCTCCTCGCGCTCCTTCGGGTAGCGGACGCCGAGCTCGGCCAGCCGGCGCGGGATCTGCTCGATCTGCTCATTCGCGGCGTCGATGAACAACCGCGTCAGCTTCGACATGTCCTCGTCGGTCAGCTTGCCGACCTGGCCGAAGTCGACGATCCCGATCTGGTCGCCGTCCCCGAGCACGAAGATGTTGGCGGGGTGCGGGTCGCCGTGGAAGAACCCGTGCCGGAAGATCATCGTCATCCAGGTCTCGGTGACGAGGTACGCGAGCCGGCGGCGCTCCTCCATCTCCCACGCGTCGAGCGGCAGGTCGGCCAGCTGCATGCCCTCCACCAGCTCGAGCGTGAGCACGCGCGTGCGCGTGTAGCTCCAGTAGACGCGGGGGATCTTCACGTGCGGATGGCCGGAGAAGCGGTGGTGGAACGCTTCGGCATTGCGGCCCTCGAGCCGGTAGTCGAGCTCCTGGCGGATCGAGCGCGCGAACTCGTCCACGAGCTGTCGCGCATCGATGAAGTCGAGCGCGCGCACCCGCTCGCGCACGAGGCGTGCGGCCTGGTAGAGGAGCGCGAGGTCGGCCTCGACCTGGCGCGGCGCGTTCGGCCGCTGCACCTTGACGGCGACGCGGTTCCCGTTCGGGAGCGTCGCCCGGTGCACCTGGCCGATCGAGGCGGCCGCGACCGGGGTCGGATCGAAGTCGGTGAAGAGCTGCTCGACCGAGAGACCGAGGTCCTCGCGGATCACGCGCTCGACGTCCTCGTACGGGAACGGCCGCACGTCGTCCTGGAGCGACTGGAGCTCGACCAGGATGTCCGGCGGGACGATGTCGGGCCGCGTCGAGAGCAGCTGGCCGAACTTGACGAAGGTCGGCCCGAGCTCGTCGAGCAGCTCGCGCAGGTGCTGGCCGCGCTGCGAGGGCGATCCCTCCGGCGGGAGCTTCGGCCTCCCCGGCAGCAGGTCGGTCAGGCGGTGGGTCTCGAAGAAGTAGCCGAACCCGTGCCTGACGGCCACTTGCGCAATCTCGGAGAGGCGCCCGAGGTTCCTCGTGGCGGTACTCGCCATGCGTTCAGTGTTGCAGAGGCTTCGGGTTGATCCCGCTTCGCTTGGATCCGTCGGGGAGCTCGGGCGGCAGGCCCGCTGCCGACGCTTCGGCGGCCAGGCGCCACAGACGCACGATCTCCGCGCCCACGCGCTCGGCCGCTTCCGCGTAGCCCTTGCGGTTCCGCGGCAGGTCGTCGAGGGTCATCGGCTCGCCCCAGACGACCGCGCACTTGCGGCGGTTGGTCGGCGACCAGCCGAACGTGTCGAGCCCGCACGGGATCACCGGCACGCCTTCCTGCATCGCGATCATCAGCCCGCCCGGCTGCATCTCGCCGGGGTGGCCGAAGCGCTGCCTCGTGCCCTCCAGGTGCACGGCGACGAGGTTGCCCTCCGCCACCAGTCGCCGGGCCTTGCGCAGGGCCTCGCGGTCGCCCTCGCCGCGCCGCACGCCGAAGACGCCGAGCCAGCGGAGCGCGTGCCCGACGACCGGGATATCGAGCAGCTCGGCCTTGGCGAGGAAATACATCATCCGCGGGCTGAACGCCCCGATCAGCGGGTGGTCGATCCCGGAGAAGTGGTTCGCGGCGACGACGGCGCCGCCCTCGAGCGGGATGCGGTCGACGCCGTAGCCGGCCGCAGGAGCCAGCGTGACCGCGATTCGCGGGACGAAGCTGCGGCCGATCACCCATCCGAACTCGGCGCTCTTTACTCGCTGGAGCAGGCTCACCCGTTCTCGAGCAGGCGCAGGCGATGCTCGATCTGCGCCACCCGGAGCTCGATCTCCTCGAGCTCGTCGCGCGTCACGAGCCCGAGCTCGCGGAACAACCCTGCGAGGCCGGCGCCAGTCCGCTCGCCGAGGCGGACCGTCTCATTGCGCCAGCGGCCCACGACCTCTTCGACGACCGACCGGGCCTCGTCACGCCCGATCCCGCCACGAGCCGAAAGCTCCTCCGCCAGCGTGTCCGCCCGTTCAGCGGTCAGCGCGACGGCGCCGACCCCGGCGAGCACGAGCTTCTCCGCGATCTCGCGAAGCTCAGCGCGCTCGGCCATGGGGCTTGGCCCTTCGGCGCTGGCGCCGCTGCTCGCGCTTCGCCTCGCGCCGAGCCGGCCGGCTGACGGCAGCGCGTCGCCGAGCGAGGCGCGGGCTGTGCAGCGGCGGCCTGCTCGGCTTCCTCGAGCGGCGCCGCGTCCCGCCGTCGGTCACCGCGGGGCCGCCGCGCGGCAGGATCGGCCGGCCGCCGGGCCGGATGGCCGTCCTCGTCCCCGCTCTGCTCCGGCTCCTGGCCCTTGCGGCGCGCGTATTCGGGCTCGCGCTCCTTCCAGATCGTCAGCAGCGGCGCGGCGATGAAGATGGACGAGTACGCGCCCGGAGAGGATGCCCACCATCAGCGCGAAGGCGAAGTCCTGAAGCGTGGCGCCACCGAAGACCAGCAGCGCGCCGATCGGCAGCAGCGTGATGAACGTCGTCGCCAGGGAGCGGCGGATCGTCTCCCAGAGCGAGACGTTCGCGATCGTCGCGAAGGGCGCCCGCCGCATCAGCGGGATGTTCTCCCGGATGCGGTCGAAGATGATGATCGTGTCGTAGATCGAGTACCCGAGCACGGTCAGCACCGCTGCGACGGTCGAGTTGGACACCTCCCTCCCGATCAGCGCATAGACGCCGACGGTGATCACGACGTCGTGCAGCAGCGCGACGATCACCGGCCCCGCGAACTTGAAGTCGAACCTGATCGCGACGTAGAGGATGATCAGGAGCAGCGAGAAAAGGATCGCGATGATCGCCGAGCGCGCGATCTGCCGCCCGAAGCTCGACGAGACGGTCTGGATCTGGAGCGCGATGTCCTGGCCGAAACGCTGTTTGATGTCGTTCGAGAGCTGCGTGGTCTGCGCGGAGTTGAGCGAACGCAGGCGCAGCTGGAAGCTCTTGTACTGATCGCCTCCGACGGCTTTGCCGCGGCCCTGGACGATCGGCTCCGGCCCAATCCTCGCCGCCTCCGTGCGCACGGAGGTGAGGGAGACGGGCTTCGGCGTGGTGAACGTCACCTGCGTGCCGCCCTTGAAGTCGATCCCGAGGTTGAGCCCCTTGACCGCGAGCGCGCCGACTGCGATCGCGACGATCGCTCCCGAGATGGCGAACCAGAGGTAGCGCCGCTTCATGAAGTCGATCTGCAGCCACTTGGCCGACTGCTGGCCTTCCGCGCCCATGAACCGCGGGTTCTCGAACCAGCGGAAGCCGGCCAGCAGGCCGAGCATCGCCCGCGTGGCCCCGACGGCGGTGACCAGCGAGATCACCGTGCCGATCATCAGCATCAGCGCGAAGCCCTTGACGCCCGCGGTGGCGACCGCGAACAGCACCAGCGCGGTGATGATGGTGACGACGTTGGCGTCGATGATCGTGTGGAAGCCCTTCTGGTAACCCGCGGAGATCGCGGCGCGCACGGACTTCCCGGACCGCACCTCTTCCTTGATCCGCTCGAACACAACGACATTCGCGTCGGCGGCCACCCCGATCGTGAGAATCAGGCCGGCGAAGCCCGGCAGGGTCAGCGTGACGTTGAAGAGCAGGATCGCGGCGTAGAGGAACGCGGCGTAGATGCCGAGCCCGACCACCGCGACCACGCCGAGAAAGCGGTAGAGGACGAGCAGGAAGACCGCGACCAGCAGCAGGCCGATCAGCGCGGCGTACTTGGCCTCCTTCAGCGAGTCCTTGCCGAGCGTGGCCGAGACGTCGGTTCGCTCGATCTGCGTGAACTCGACCGGCAGCGCACCGGTCTGGAGCACGAGGGCCAGGTCCTTCGCCTCGCCGAAGCTGGCGATGTTCGAGACCTCGGCGCCGGTGCCGGTCGGGTCGATCCCGTCCGGGTTCTCCTTGTAGTTGATGTACGGCGTCGACTTGAGCTCGCCGTCGAGCACGATCGCGAAATGCTGGGCGTAGGTGTTGATCGTGTTCAGGTCGTTGGCGCTGCCCTGCCCGGCGGCATTGGCAGCGCCCGAACCGCGAATCGCCTCTTCACGCGTAATGTCGTGGAACTTCTTCGCGCCCTCGCCCGTGAAGCCCAGGCGGACGACGTTTCCCTGGCCCGAGGTGCCGATTTCGGCCGAGATGGCCGAGAGCTTCAGGTCTCCGCCTGCCGCCTCGGGGATCGGGTTGATCGGGTTGTCCGGCTGGTACTTGAAGAGATAGAAGACCGTGTTGCCGGTGGGGGCGGTCGTGACACCGGGGCAGCCGGTCGAGACCTGGCAGCTGACCACCGTCGTCTTCGCCGGAGCGGCGAGGACGACGAAGCCCTTGGGCACCTTGCCGTTGAGCTTCAGCTTGCCCTTGGTGGTCGACTGGAGCAACTTCGCAAGGGTGTCCTCGGGCCCCGCTACAAGCTGCTTCTTCGAGTTGAAGAGGTAGAACGCCGTCGGCGTCCCTTTCTTCGTGTCCTCCTTCACCGCGTTCAACAGCTCGTAGAGGCTGCCCGTGGCGACCACGTGCCCGGCGCCGTCGGTCGAAGGGCCGGTGACGTCCGCCTCGAGGTCGTAGAACTGGAGCTGGGCGGTCTTGCCGATGATCTGCGCCGCCTTGCCGGGGTCGTGCACGCCGGCGAGCTGGATCACGATCTGGTTCTTGCCCTGCTTGCGGATCTCGGGCTCGGCGACGCCGAGCTTGTCGATGCGGCTGCGCATGATCGAGATCGAGCGCTCCATGCAGGCGGCGTCGCAGGTCTTGTTCTTCGGCGGGACCGCCTTCAGCACGACCTCGAGGCCGCCCTGGAGGTCGAGCCCGAGGGTGACCTTCTTGTGCACGGGCGAGCCCGGCACGCCCAGGGCCGCCACGCCGGCGAGCGCCAGCGCGATCAGGCCTACGAGAATCAGATGTGAACGTCTGTTGGACACGCGGAGAAGTCGAGGAAGATTAGCTTTCGGGCGACGAGATGGGCTTGCTCCCGTCCTCGGGCTTCGCCTCTTCATCCGGCGACTCCTCCACGCCGCCGGCCGCTGCGACGGCCCTTCGGTCGACCCTCACCAGCGTTCCCGGCGCGATCTCGACGTGGACGACGTCCTCTTCGATCGCCTTGACCGTGCCGTGGATGCCCCCGGCGGTGAGGATCTCGTCGCCGGTGCGGAGCTTGTCCTGCATCTCGAGCTGCTCGGCGGCGCGGCGGCGCTGCGGACGGATCAGCAGGAACCACATCAGGCCAAATAGCGCGACGAGCACGATTACGTAACCCACGTTGCCTCCTCCGGAGAGCGTTGCAGCCGCGCCAGCGCTTCCTCCTTGTACGACCGCAGCTCGCCCCGCTCGATCGCGGCGCGGGCGCCGGCGACGAGGTCGAGCACGAAGCGAAGATTATGCAGGCTGAGCAGGCGCGGGCCGAGGATTTCCCGCTGGCTGAGCAGGTGACGCACGTACGCGCGCGAGAAGCGAGTGCAGGCGGGGCAGGCGCAGTTCTCGTCGAGCGGGCGCGGATCGCGGGCAAAACGGGCATTGCGCAAGTTCAGCTGCCCCTCCCAGGTGAGCGCCGAGCCGGTGCGCGCGTTCCGGGTCGGCAGGACGCAGTCGAACATGTCGATCCCGCGCTCGATCACCTCGAGGATCCCGGCCGGGTCGCCGATCCCCATGAAGTAGCGAGCCCGGTCTGGCGGGAGCAGGTCGGCCGCCCAGGCGGTGGTGTCGAACATGACGTCACGCGGCTCGCCGATCGCCAGGCCCCCGAGCGCATAGCCGTCGAAGTCCAAGGCGACGATCTCCTCGACGGAGCGCCTGCGCAGCTCGGGGTCGGTGCCGCCCTGCGCGATCCCGAAGAGCAGCTGCCCCGGGGCACGCTCCGCCTCCTTCTGGCGCCTGGCCCAGCGGGCGGTCAGGCCGACCGCCTGCTCGAGTTCGTGCTTGCTGACGCCGGGCGGGGGCACTACGTCCAGGCACATGGCGATGTCGGAGCCGAGCTGGGCCTGGACGCGAGCCGCGAGCTCTGGCGTGAAGCGCGCGAGGTCGCCGTCGTAGACCGAGCGAAAGGTGACGCCCTCCTCGTCGCGCTTGACGATCGTGTGGCGCAGCGAGAAGACCTGGAAGCCGCCGGAGTCAGTGAGGATCGGCCCGTCCCAGGCCATGAAGGAGTGCAGCCCGCCGAGCTCGGCGATCAGGTCGGGGCCCGGCCGGAAGTGCAGGTGGTAGGTGTTGCAGAGCACGATCTCCGCGCCCAGCGAGCGCAGCTCCTCGGGATCGACGCCCTTGACGGTCGCCTTCGTCCCCACGGGCATGAACGCGGGCGTGCGCACCTCGCCGTGGGCGGTGCTGAGCACCCCGGTGCGGGCGGCTCCGTCGGTCGCCTGAAGCGCGAAGGCGCTCACGCGGCGGCGGCCTCGAACCAGGCGGTGATCTTGGTCGCCGCGCGCGCGTCCTCGGCGGGGTCGGGCTCGAGCCCCAGCTCGTCGCGGCGGATCCGGCCGAGCTCGGCTGCGATCGCATCGCCCGACGCGCGGCTGCCGAGAAGCGAGGCGACCCGCAGGGCGTAGCCGTCGTACTCGCCGGGCGACCCGTCGTCCAGCGGATCCCAGGCCGCCCAGAGGAGCAACTGCAGCTCGCGCATCCCCCGCGCCTGCCAGAAGGCGCGCCAATCCCCCGCGCTCATGGCCGCCATCGGATCACCAGCCCCACAACCTCAAATCCCCCGCCCTGGGTGGGGTTGCCGGCCACCCTCGCTCCCGCTGCGAGCGTACCGGTGAGACGCGCACCTGTCTGTCACGCGATCGGGCCAGGACCGTGACGGTTCTTCCCCAGGCCGGCGAGGACTGCTCGGTCACAGGATCAGCATCGCATCGCCGAATGAGTAGAAGCGGTAGCGCTCCTCGATTGCGAGCCGGTAGAGCCGTCGCGTCTCCTCCACACCTGCGAAGGCCATCACGAGCGCGAGCAACGTCGAGCGCGGCAGGTGGAAGTTCGTCAGCAGCGAGTCCACGCGGCGGAACTCGAACCCGGGTGTGATGAAGAGGTCGGTCCGCCCTCCGAGCGGAGCGCCACGCGCCAGGGACTCGAGCACGCGCACGGTGGTCGTCCCGACGGCGAGCACGTGGGGCGCGGCCTGGATCCGTGCCCAGGCCTGCTCGGTCACCTCGTAGCGCTCGCTGTGGAGCTCGTGCTGCGACAGATCTGCAACTGCCACCGGCCGGAAGGTGTCGAGGCCGACGTGCAGGGTGACTCGCTCGAAGTCGAGGCCCTCGAGCAGCTCCGGCGTGAAGTGCAGGCCGGCGGTCGGCGCCGCAGCCGAGCCCTCGTGAGCCGCGTAGACGGTCTGGTAGCGCTCCGGATCCTCCAGCGGCTCGGTGATGTAAGGCGGCAGCGGCGCCTCGCCCGCCGGCTCGCCGTCCAGCCGCAGTCGCCAGCGGCCCTCGCCCAGCGGCTCGAGCAGCTCGACCGGGCCGAGCCGCTGCCCGGCCTTGAGTTTGCGCGACGGGCGCGCGAGCCCCTCCCAGGTGCCGTTCTCGCCAAGCCGCTCCAGCAGGAGCACCTCGGCGGCGCCCCCACCCGGCCGCTCGAGCCGCAGACGCGCAGGCAGCACGCGCGTGTCGTTGACGACGACGAGCGTCCCTTCCGGAAGCTCGCGCGGGAGCTCGTCGAAGCGGCGGTGCCGGGTCGAGCCGCTCGCGCGCTCGTGCACGAGCAGCCGCGAGTGGTCGCGCCGTGCCGCAGGGTGCTGGGCGACCAGCTCCGGAGGTAAGTCGTAGTCGAGCTCGGAGGACTTCATCCGATGCGAACGCTACCGTGGGCGCCGATGACTGACGACGCGATCGATCGAGCCCGAGAGCGGCTGCGAGAGGCGGCCGAAGGGCGGCCCGACGCCGCCGCCGTGGACGCGGCGCTCGAGCGCGCCCGCGCGCAGGTCGAGGAGCTGGCCCTGACGGCGGCCAACCTCGAGGCGACGATCCCGGCGAAGGTGGAAGACGCCGTCCAGGACGGCCTCCGCGCGCAGGTCCAGCCCGTTGGCCGCAATCTCGCGGAGATCCGGGGCCTGATGAACCAGGTCATCCGCCGGCTCGAGCGAGTCGAGGGCGACCTCCTCTCGGAGCGGCACGCGCGCATCGACGATCTCGCCTTGCAGGTCGACCTGATCACCTCCGGCTGGAAGTCGGTCAACGATCGCCTCGCGGGACTCGAGCAAGCGCTCCAGAGCAGCGAGGGCGCGATCGTCTACCCCATCGAAGAGCGCCGCACCGGCTGACGCGCCGCTAGCCGAGACCGCTTGCTTCGCGGCGGCGCTGTGAGCGGTACTGCCACTCCTCGACTGCCAGTCCGACAAGACCCAGAGCGACCGCGAACCAGAGCGTCGCGAGCCGGATCAGCACCGTCGCGGCCACGGCCGCCGCCCTCGGCACGTCGCCTAGCACCCGGATCAGGCCGGTCATGCTGCCTTCGGCGACGCCGAGGCCGCCGGGGAGAAACGAGAGGGCACCGGCCAGACTCCCGAGCGAGAAGACGACCACCGTGTCCACGAGCGAGAGGTCGAGGCGCAAGCCCCGCACGCAGACGTAGGCGGCGAGGCATTCGAAGAACCACGAGACCGCGGAGAGCGCAGTCATCCCCAGGAGCAGGGGCGTCTCCAGAAGAACGCGCGCCACTTCTGGAGCCTCGCCGAGGCGCGAGAAACGCTCGAGCAGCGGGCTTCGCACCACGAGCACGATCGCGGCCACGCCGGCCAGGGCTAGGGCGAGCAGCGGCCAGCGGTTCGCACCGGCTCCGGCCGCGACCGCGAGCACCACCACGCCCGACGCGTCCGTCACGCGCTCGGCCAGCACGATCGGCACCGAGCGGCGCACGGGAACTCCGAACGACCGCTTCAGCAGCCCGCACTTGAGCACCTCGCCGAGCTTCGCGGGAGTGATCGTTCCCGACAGGCCGGCAAGGAAGATGGCGAAGCTGCGGCCCGTCGGCACCTCGATCTCGAGACGCGCCAGGTAGCGCTGCCAGCGCCAGAAGCGCAGCAGGTAGTTCAGCGCGGTGAGCGCGAGCGCGAGCGGGAAGAGCTCCCAGCGGAAGCTCGCCAACTCGTCGCCGAGCCGCCCGAAGTCGGCGTAGAGGCCCAGCCCGAGGGCGACAACCACCACGAGGGCGGCGACGAGGACGATGGTGCGTTTCAGGTGAAAGCCAGGATCACGGCCGCCGTGGCGATCCAGCCGGCCACCGCGAGCATGATCGGCACGTCGGTCAGGAGCACCTGCTCCGGCTCTTCGCCGATGTCGTCGCGGTGCACGAGCAGCAGGTAGCGGAAGAGCCCGAAGATCACGAAGGGCACCGTCGCGAGCAGCGCCTTCGAGTCGCGGGCGGTGAGCGTGTAGAGCGAGTAGGCGATCACCGTCGAGGCGGCGACGATCGCAACGAGCTGGTCCACGAGCTCGAGCGAGTAGCCCTCCAGCACGGGCCGGCCGGGAGTGTGCTGCGCACCGACGAGCACGAGCTCGCCGCGCCGCTTCGCGAGGGCCAGGAAGAGCGCCAGGAGCGCGGTGCAGAGCAGGAGCCACGGGGAGATGCGCACGTCGACGGCGGCCGCCCCGGCAGCGGCACGGATCACGAAGAGCGAGCCGATCACGAGCACGTCCAGCAGGACGACGTGCTTGAGCGAGAAGCTATAGGCGGCCTGCAGCCCCGCGAAGGCCAGGAGAAACGCGACGGACACGAGGCCGAGCACGCCCGCGAGCGCGAGCGCCGCCGCGGCCAGACCGGCCGCGAGCACCACCGCCGCCCGTGGCGACAACTCTCCCCGGGCGATCGGCCGCGCCCGCTTGACCGGATGCAGCCGGTCGTCTTCCCGGTCGCGCAGGTCGTTGACGAGATAGGCCGCGCTGGAGACCGCGCAGTAGGCGGCGAAGGCCGCGACCGCCTCGAGCCACCGCCCCGCGTCGCCGAGCTTGGCCGCGAACACGAGGCCCGCGAAGACGAGCAGATTCTTCAGCCATTGCCGAGGCCGCAGTGCCACGACCGCCGCTCGAGCGGGAGAGCGACGCTGTGGCAGCTCGAGAATCTCGGGCGCGGCGACCATCGAGCGGGATTCTGACTACTCGGGCGCGGAAGGCAGGACGAGCTCGAAGCGGCTGCCTCGCTCCGGCGAGCTCTTCAGGCGGATCTCGCCGCCCAGAGCCGCGGCCAGCTCGCGCGCGATCGCCAGGCCGAGGCCGGTGCCGCCGCCGTCACGCGACCAGAATGGACGGAAGATCCGCTCCCGCTCCCCGGCGGGATCCCGGGCCCGCTGTCGTCCACCGCGACGCAGACCGTGCCGTTCGACGGCCTTCAGCTCGAGCTCGATGCTCCCCCCGTCCGGAGTCCAGCGGAAGGCGTTCGAGAGCAGGTTCGAGATGATCTGGAGCACCCGGTCGCCGTCGGTGACGATCACCGGCTTGGCGTCCACCGCGCAGCGATAGTCGATCCCACGCCGCCTCGCCTCCTCGCCGAACGTGACGAACGCGCGGTCGACGAGGCGTCCCATGTCCACCTCCTCGTGCAGGACGGTGAAGCGCCGCGCGTCGAGCTTTGCCAGGTCGAGCACGTCGCCGACGAGCCGCTCGAGCCGCTCGGCCTCGGCCGCGATCACCGTCAGCGAGGCGAGGCGCATCTCCTCGTCGGTGACCACGCCCTCGCGCAGCGCCTCGACGTGGCCCCGGATCGCCGTCAACGGCGTCCGCAGCTCGTGCGAGACCGACATCAGGAAGTTGCGCTCGAGCTCCTCCGCCTCGGAGAGCCGCGCCGCCATCTCACGGAAACGATCGGCGAGGAGGCCGATCTCGCCGCCGCCGGGAACCTGCGGGCACCGCCACGTCGTAGTGCCCGCGTGAGACCTGGTCGGCAGCTTGCGAGAGCTCGAGCACAGGGCTCGTGATCCGGCGCGAGAGGTACCACGCGAAGGCGGCGGCAACGAGCGAGCCCGCCCGCAAAGGCGATCAGCAGCCGCTCGATCAGCGCGAACCAGTGCTGGTTCAGCACCGTCTTGGGTTTGGCCACCACGATCCAGCCAAAGGTCTGACTGACCGATCTTCAACGGCCTGGCCACTCCCAGCAGCGTCTGCTTCCCCGCCCGCTGGAACTCGATGCGCACCGGATGGCTCACTCGAACCTTCTTCAGGGCGGCACCCTTGACGGGCAGCCTCTGGAAAGCCGGCCCCTGGCCCGGGAACGGGTCGAGGCCGACGTAGAAGATGTTGTCGCCCGTCGCGCGCTCGAGGTTCTTCGCGGAGAGGAGCTTCAGGCCGGCCCGCTGCTGGTAGAGCTCCGTGATCCCCCGCGCCTCGCGTGCCAGCTCGGCGTAGGCCTGCTCCCGCGCGCGGGTCTGGGCGTAGCTCTGAAAGAGCCGTAGCGCGATCACCGCCGAGACGAGACCCGCGATGACGGCGCCGAGGAGGAAGAACGCTGGAAGCTGGAACCGGAGCGACCGCAGCATGCTGCCGCCGGCCTAAGGCGCCGCTTGCGGTGCCGCTCTCAGGACGCGCGGGCTAAGCCCGTGCGTCCGTCGGCAATGACCGGTCGAGGCAAATGAGCCCATCACCGAACCGTATCTAGGCGTTCACCGCATCCCGCGAGGGGCTGACCTTGTAGCCGACCCCCCACACGGTCACGATCGGCGAGGCCTCGCCGAGCTTGCGGCGCAGCTGGCGCACGTGCACGTCGACCGTGCGCGTGTCGCCGGCGAAGGTGTACCCCCAGACGCGCTCGAGCAGCTGGTCGCGGGTGAGCACGAGCCCGCGGTGGTCGAGCAGCTCCCAGAGCAGGTCGAACTCCTTCGGGGCCAACTGGATCTCCTCGCCGGACACCCGGACCTCGCGGCGGCCGGCGTCGATCTCGAGGTCGCCGTGCTTGAGCTGCTTCGTCTGGAGCTCGCGCCGCTCCGGGACCGAGCGCCGCAGGATCGACTTGACGCGGGCGACGAGCTCGCGCGGATTGAACGGCTTCGTCAGGTAGTCGTCGGCGCCGACCTCGAGTCCGATGATCTTGTCCACGTCCTCGTCGCGGGCGGTCAGCATCAGGATCGGGACCTCGGAGTTCGCGCGGATCTTCCGGCAGACCTCGATTCCGTCCACGTCCGGCAGCATCAGGTCGAGGACGATCAGGTCCGGCCGCTCCGCCTCGGCCTTGACAAGCGCCTCCTGACCCGTCCCGACCGTGTGGACGAGATACCCCGCGTTCTTCAGGTAGAGGGAGACAAACGAGGCGATCGACACCTCGTCTTCGACCACCAGCACCGTCTGGGTCTGGCTCGACATGGTCTCAGGATGCCAGAGACAGCCGTGTGCTCCCGGCCGGCGGCGCTTCGAGCGGAAGCGTGGTCGTGTCGTCCGGGAGCGATTCGTACGGCTGGTCGTTCATGGACATGACCCCGTCCGGGAAACCGTCTTCCCCGCTTCCGTCCGCAGTGACCGTGCCGCGCCCGACGGCCGAGATCGAAATCCCACTCCCGCGAACGTTGACGTTGAAACGCCCATTCAGCACCCGGTAGCCGATCTTGCGGCCCTGACAGACCGCCAGGGCGATCGTCGGATGCCTCACCTTGCAGCCGGTGAAGAGGGCGACGTTGTTGTCGAACGGCCGAAAGTCCTTGACCTGCACCCTGCCGTTCGTGAGGCGCCCGATCACTGTGCCCTTCAGCTTCACCACGACGCTGCCGCGGCCGCGCTTGACCGAGAGCGTGCCGTCGCCCGGCGTGTCGGCCGAGAGCGCCGCGGGTACCGTGAATGCCGCGAGGAGAAGCGCGGTCAGAAGGAAGAGTCGCCCCATGCAACGACAGTATCGACACGCTTGGTGTGTTGAGCATGAACGGGTTGTAAGGAATGCGTAAACGACCGCATGAGCAGGGGAGAATCGTCAGCGTGAAGTGGGTTCCACTCGGTCTGGTGCTGGTCGCGGCCGTCGCCGTCGCCGGCGCCGCGCCGGCCCAACCCGGGCCCCCGCGCCTGCTTGGCCTGCGCGTCTCGAACGGCGGCTCGCCGTTCGCCGGAGATACGCCTCACCTGGCCACGATCAGCCCGAACCGCGACGGCTTCCGGGACCGCGCGCTGTTCCGCTTCAAGCTCGACCGCGCCGGAACGGTGGAGGTACAGGTCGTGGCGACAGACGAGGTGCGCCGGCCCGTCCAGATTGTCTGGAGCACGAAGCGGGTGCTCACCGCCGGAGCCCACACGATCGTCTGGCAGCCGAGCCCCTCCACCCCGGACCGCACGTACCTCGTGCGCTTCGCCGTGCGCGGCCGCACAGGCGGGCGGCGCGTCTACGGCTACGAGGCCCCGCGTCGTGACCGCCTGACGAGCGGCCTCGTCGTGCGCGTCCAGGGAATCCAGGCCGGCTTCCTCAACCGCAGCTACCCCGTCGGGGGCGACGCGGCTCTGACCATCTCGACCGACGCGCGCCGTGTTCGCCTACAGCTTTTCTCGTTCGCGAACCTGCAGCATCCGACCGTGCGCGATCTGCGGACGAACGGCCAGGCCGTCTCTCCGGCGGTTCGCCTCGACTGGAGCCGGCGCCGCAACGCCTCCCACGTCGTTCAGATCAGCAATGCGGGCATCCTCGAGAGCGGGCTCTATTTCCTGCGCGTCACCGCCGGCGACGGCCGGGTCGGCTACGCGCCGCTGATCCTGCGGCCGCGCACACTCGGCGAGCACAAGGTCGCGGTCGTGCTCTCGACCAACACCTGGCAGGCCTACAACTTCCTCGACGGCAGCGGCGACGGCTGGGGCGACAGCTGGTATGTCAGCGGCGCCACCCGGGCGGTCGACCTGCGCCGGCCCTACCTCGACTTCGGCGTCCCGTTCCGCTTCCGGGACTGGGACCTGAGCTTCATCTCCTGGTTGAAGCGGACGGGCAAGGAAGTCGACTACCTCTCGGACGACGATCTCGAGCGGATCGGGTCCGGCGATGCGCTGCGGCGGGCCTACGACCTCGTCGTTTTCCCTGGACATGAGGAGTACGTGACCCAGCACGTGTACGACGTCGCGCGGCGTTACCGCGACCTCGGTGGACGAATGATGTTCCTTTCTGCGAACAACTTCTTCTGGAAGGTCCAGCGTGAGGGGCAGCTGCTGCGGCGGGTGCAGCTGTGGCGCAAGCTCGGCCGGCCGGAGGCGGCGCTGGTTGGCTCGCAGTGGTCGGCCAGCAACTACGGCAGCGAGCAGGCGCCGTACGTGGTGCAGGGAGCCGGCGCGGAGCCGTGGGCCTTCGCCGGTACGGGCCTGCGCAACGGCTCGGCCTTCGGCCGCTACGGAATCGAGATCGACGCGCGCTCGGAGAGCTCACCGCCGGGAACGGTCACGCTGGCGCGGATCCCGAACCTGATCGGCGAGCACGACGCGGAGATGACCTACTACGAGACTGCCCGCCGGAGCGAGGGTCTTCGCGGCGGGCGTGGTCAACTTCGCCGCCTCGATCACCGACCCGGCGGTTTCACAGCTGGTCGAGAACGTCTGGTCTCGGCTGACCGAGCCTTAGGAGGCCTCGTACTCGTAGAAACCCCGGCCGCTCTTGCGACCTAAATGTCCCGCCTGCTGCATCTGGAGGAGCCGCTCGGGCGGCGCCATTCGGTCCTCGCCCAGCGCCGCGTGCAGCGCCTCTGACGCGTGCACGTGCACGTCGATGCCGATCAGGTCGATCAGCGCGCAGGGCCCGATCGGCCAGTTGACGCCGAAGCGCATCGCGCGGTCGACGTCTTCCGGGGTCACCCGCGACTCGTCGAGGACGCGCACGCAGTCGTTCAAAAGCGGGATCAGGATCCGGTTGACGATGAAACCAGGGGTGTCATTGCAGGCGACAGGCTCCTTACCGATCCGCTCGGCGAATGCGTAGGCGGTGTCGAAGTTCTCGTCGCTCGTGTGCGCGGTCCGGATCACCTCGACCAGAGGCAGGACCGGCGCGGGGTTGAAGAAGTGCATGCCGACGACGCGCTCGGGGCTCGTCGTGGCAGCCGCGATCTCCGTCACCGACAGGGCCGAGGTGTTCGTGGCGAGGATCGCCTCGGGCTCGACGCTCCGCTCGAGCTCGCCGAAGAGCTCGCGCTTGACCTCGAGGTCCTCGAACGCGGCCTCGATCACGAGCTGGCAGGAGCCGAGGTCGGCCAGCTCGGTGACGAGCGTCAGGCGGTCGAGCGCTGCGTCCTTTTCCTTCTGGGTCAGCCGGCCCTTCTCGACCCCGCGCGAGAGATAGTGATCGATCCGCTCGCGTGCCTTCTGCCCGAGCTCGGGGCTGACCTCGCGCCCGACCACCTCCAGCCCGGCCTGAAGGCAGACCTGCGCGATCCCGGCCCCCATGGTGCCGAGACCGACGACGCCGACGCGACCGATCTCCACGGCGCGCGATCCTAGATGCCGAGCACCTACACGCGCTCGATCACCGCGGCGATTGCCTGGCCGAAGCCGATGCACATCGTGGCCACGCCGTAGCGCGCGTCCCGCCGTTCGAGCTCGTTCAGGAGCGTCGCGGTCACGCGTGCGCCGGTCGCGCCGAGTGGGTGGCCGAGCGAGATGCCGCCCCCGTTCGGGTTCACGTCGCCCCAGCGCTCCTCGAGCCCCGCATCGCGCATGAACTGCAGCACGACCGAGGCGAAGGCCTCGTTCACCTCGACCACGGCCACTTCGTCCCAGCCGAGACCTGCCTTCGCCAAGGCGCGCTCGCATGCCTGCGGGTTGCCGTGCAGCATCAGCCGCGGGTCGACCCCGACGAGGCCGAACGAAACGAACCGCGCCCGCGGCTCCAGCCCCAGCCGCGAGCATGCGCCCTCGCTCGCGACGAGCACGGCGGCCGCGCCGTCACAGATCTGACTCGAATTGCCGGCCGTCACCCTCCCGTCCGCGACGAACGCGGGCTTCAGCGCCGCGAGCGCCTCCGGCGAGGTGTCGGCCCGCGGCGTCTCGTCCACGCCGAAGACAACGCCCACGTGCGGGTTGGAGACTTCAACCGGCACGACCTCGTTCTCGAACCGGCCTTCGTCGATCGCGCTCAGCGCGCGCCGGTGCGACTCGTACGAGTACGCGTCCAACTCCTCGCGCGAGAGACCCCACTGCTCCGCGATCAGCTCCGCCGAGATGCCCTGAGGGACGATCTCCCAGCGCTCCAGGAGCTTCTCGGAGAGGTTTCCGCCGCTCGAGCCCATCGGCACGCGCGACATCGACTCGACCCCGGCCGAGACGACCACGTCGAGCTGCCCCGACCAGACCGCGGCCGCCGCGTTGAAGTTGCACTGCATCGAGGAGCCGCACTGCCGGTCGATTGTCGCCCCCGGAACGGATTCGGGCCAGCCGGCCACGAGCGGCGCCATCCGGCCGATGTTCCAGCCCTGCTCGCCGACCTGGGAAACACAGCCCATCTGCACGTCCTCGACCTCCGCGGGATCGAGGTTGTTGCGCTCGACGAGAGCGTTCAGGACCTGACCGGCGAGCTCGTCGGCGCGCAGGCTGGCGAGCGTGCCGTTGCGCTTGCCGATCGGCGATCGAACGGCGTCGACGATGAAGGCATCGGGACGCGTCATAACCGCTCTAGACTAGCCCTCGTGGCCGTGACGACCGCCGAAAAAAAGCTGCTCGTGGGCGGCGACTGGATCGAGACAGGCGACTGGATCGAGGTCCGCTCGCCCTACTCCGGCGAGGTCGTAGGGCGCGTCCCGAAAGCCGGGGCCGCCGAAACGGCGAAGGCCGTCGACGCGGCTGCCCTGGCGATGCGCGAGCCACTGCCCGCGCACAAGCGCGCGGAGATCCTCGTCAAGGTCGCAATGGGCCTCGGGCGCCGTCACGATGAGGTGGCCCGCCAGATCTCGGACGAAGCGGGCAAGCCGCTCAAGGCCGCCCGGGTCGAGGCCAAGCGCGCCATGTCCACCTACACCTTCGCGGCCGTCGAGGCGCGCAAGCTCTCCGGCGAGATGGTGCCGATGGACGCGGCGCAGGCCGGCGAGGGCAAGCTCGGCTTCACGCTGCGCCGCCCGATCGGGGTCGTCGGGGCGATCACGCCGTTCAACTTCCCGCTCAACCTCGTTGCTCACAAGCTCGCCCCCGCGCTCGCGGCGGGCTGCGCGGTCGTGCTCAAGCCCGCGAGCGCGACGCCGCTCTCGGCGCTGCTCCTCGCAGAGCTGGAGGACGAGGCGGGCCTGCCGGCCGGTTGGCTCAACGTCGTCGCCGGGCCTTCATCCGAGATCGGGGACGTCCTCGTCGAGGACGAGCGCGTCAAGGCGATCACGTTTACCGGCTCCAGCGGGGTGGGTTGGGGCCTGAAGGAGCGGGCGCCGAAGAAGAAGGTCAGCCTCGAGCTCGGCAATGCGACGCCGGTGATCATCGCCGCAGACGCCGACGTGGAGACCGCCGCGACCGCGATGGCCGCCAACGCGTTCGCCTTCGCGGGCCAGAGCTGCATCTCGGTCCAGCGCATCTACGTCGAGCGCCCGTCCTACCACGAGTTCCTCGAGCGCTTCGTGCCCCAGGTCGAGGCGCTCAAGGTGGGCGATCCGGCCGACGAGGAGACCGACGTCGGCCCCGTGATCGACGAGGACGCGCGGGCGCGAATCCTCGAGTGGATCGAGGAGGCGCGCGCCGGCGGGGCAGAGATCCTCACCGGGGGCGAGGAGCGGGACGGGCTGATCCTGCCGACGGTGATCGCCAACGCCTCGCCCGACCTGAAAGTGAGCTGCGACGAGGTCTTCGGTCCCGTCGTAACCGTGAACGCGGTCGACTCCGTGGACGAGGCGATCGAGCTCGCCAACTCGACGCGCTTCGGGCTCCAGGCCGGGATCTTCACGAGCGGGCTCGCCAATGCGCTGCAGGCCGCGCAAGAGCTGGACTTCGGCGGGGTGACGGTGAACGAGGCGCCCACCTTCCGCAGCGACCAGATGCCCTACGGCGGCGTCAAGGACTCGGGCAACACGCGCGAGGGCCCCGCATACGCGGTGCGCGAGCTGACCGAAGAGCGCCTGGTCGTGATCGATCTCTAGTTTGGAGTCGCTCCGCCCGGGAACCACGGCGCCATGATCGGCCTCGCTATCGCACTGATGGTGATCGGCCTCGTCTTCGGCTTCGTGATCCCCTGGGTAGGGATCGTCGTGGGCATCGTGGGCCTTGCGCTCTTCCTCGCCTTCGTCGCCGGATTCGGCCGCCGCTCCGCGCGAACCGAGGCCGTAGAAGCGTCCAGCGCCGGTGCTAGACTCGCGCCCCGCGTGGCCGGTTTTTCCCTGCTAAATCGCATTCGGCGCCGGTCCGGCGAATCCGAGCGGGCGACTGCGTCGCCGCCGTTGCGACGAGCCCCTTCGCCGGGAGCTCTGCGGCGCGAGCGGCGGGTCATCGTCAAGGCACGCGAGGAGCGAATCCGCCACCTCGGCGGGCTGACGCTCGAGATGTACCGGCGCTCGGACTTTCGGGACGAGCTGCTGATCGAGCAGTGCCGCGAGATCGTCGCGCTCGAGCAGCGCCTGCACGAGCTCGACTCGATGCTCGACGCGGTCGCCGTGGCGCGCCGAGCACCCGCGACCTGCGACTGCGGCGCGCCGGTCCCGTGGGGCTCGCATTTCTGCGCCAACTGCGGCCGCCCCGTCGGCGGAGACCCGGTTGTCGCCTGCGCGGGCTGCGGCCATCCGCTTCCCGCCGACGCGAGCTTCTGCGCCAGCTGCGGCCGATCCGCCGAGCCCGTCGAGGAGTCGACCGGTGAGAACGTGCATGAGCCCGCGCCCGAAACCGGAACACCCGCTCCGGACGAGACGATCGTCCACGCCGCGAGCGAGCAACGCGTCGATCCCTGGGAGCGGTAGGCGCGGGCGCCCAGCAGGAAGAACGGCGCTGCCCGCGCTGCGGCACTCCCTACGGCGACGGCCAGGAGTACTGCCTCGAGTGCGGCGAGCGACTGCCGGCCACCACCGGCGCCGTCGCCTTCCTGGGATCCGCCTGGCGCCGCAAGCTCGGCTGGTACCCCGGCGACTGGATCTGGCCCACGCTGCTCGCTCTTCTCGTCGCGGTCGGAGCAGGCGTCGTCTCGGCGATCTGGCTCGCCGACCGCTCGAGCTCGGCGAACGAGACGGTCGTAGCAACCTCTCCCGGCGCATCAAGCGTCAACGAGACCACCACCACGGCGCCGGAGCCGACGATCACCGAACCGACGGTCACGGCGACAACAGGCCCCAAACCGCCACCTCCCCCGCCCCCGCCGACGCTCGTCTCCTGGCCGCCGGCGAAGAGCGGCTGGACGATCGTCCTCGACTCGGTGCCGAGCGTGAACGGCCGCGCTGGTGCGCTCGCTGAGGCCAAGCAGGCTCTGCACGTCGGTATGAAGCAGGTCGGTGTGATCGACTCCTCGCGCTTCTCGAGCCTGCACCCCGGCTACTACGTCGTCTTCGCCGGGATCTACGACACGGAGGCCGCGGCCCAGAGCCATGTGATCGACGCCCACCAACACGGCTACCCCGGGCCCTACCCGCGGCGGATCATTCCCTAGCGCCGGATGTTTACCTTCCTGCCAACGGGGCAGGGGACTTTGTAACACGGCCTCGGTTCGTTAGACTCTCGCCGCAGCGGGAGTCGCCACTGCAGGATTAACCCCCGGTTAACAAAGCTTTGCGGAAGATTAATAGGAGCCGGAGATACTGAGCTTGGACGAACGCACCCTTCAGATTCAGGCCTGCATGTATCAGTACTCACGCGCGATCTACCGGTCGATCAAGGATCTGATCGACCCGTACGTCGGCCCTGAGACCCGAGTTCAGTACCGCCGCGAGGTGCTCGAGGCCTGCGAGCTGACGATGGAACGGCTCGCCAAGGATCCGCTCTACTTTGCCAAGCCTGACCGAGCGCTCTTCCAGGACATCCGGCGCTACTTCCCGATCACCTGCCAGGCGCAGGTGGCGTGGGCGGTGCGCGAGGGAGTCGCCGCCGCGGTCGCGTTCATCGAGAGCCAGATCGAGGCCGGCGCCTTCGACGGCGGGATCGCCCGCTGCCGGGCGACGACGCGCAAGGGAAAGCCGTGCCAGCGCACGCCGCTCCCCGACCGCGACTACTGCCCCTCGCACCAGCATCTCGAGCGCTCCAAGGTCGCGGCCTGAGGCGTCGCTTCAGCGGCGCCGACCATAGAGGCTGTTCGGGCTCCGCCCGTACAGCCGTCCAACGAACGTTGTCGGACAGCCGAGCCATGGCCCGCCGCACCCTCGGCCTCGTAGCCGCCACGCGCCTGAGCGGATAGGCTCGGTTCGGGTGTCGCACGACACGGACAAGCTGATCCGCCAGCTCTCGCTGGTCGCATTCCTGATGGCTGAGCGGCGGGCGGTGACCGCGCGCGACATCAAGGGGAGCGTCGAGGGCTACCAGGAGATGTCCGACGAGGCCTTCGCGCGGCGGTTCTACTCCGACCGCGCGGAGCTGATCGCCCTGGGGGTGCCGCTGCACTCGCAGCGCGACGAATACACCGGCGAAGAGCTCTACAACATGCGCTCCGAGAGCTACTTCCTGCCGCCGCTCGAGTTGACCGACGACGAGCTTGCCGCGCTCCAGACCTGCCTTTACCTGCTCGAGGGCAAGTTCGCCTACGCCGAGCCGCTGCGGCTGGCGCTGCAGAACCTCGCCCTGGGCCGCCCAGGCTTCGCCGAGTCGCCGACGGACACCGCGATGCGGGTCGAGGTGCTCGACCCCGAGTACTCGGCCGAGATGCAGGGACGCCTCGGCAAGCTCGAGGGCGCCATCTCGAAGCAGCGGACGGTCAAGTTCCCGTACTGGTCGATCTCGCGCGACCAGGAGCGCGAGCGCACCGTCAACCCCTACGCGCTCTTCCAGGACGCGGGCGCCTGGTACGTGGTCGGCCAGGATCTCGACGCAAGCGCGGAGCGCACCTTCCGCGTCTCGCGCATCCGCGGCGAGATCCGCTTCGCCACCCGGCGAGAGCGCGACTTCCGCCTGCCGGCCGACTTCGAGGTCGACCGTTATCGCGGCCGCCCGCCCTGGCAGATCGGCGAGCCCGTCGGCGAGGCCCGGATCGAGGTCGGCGGCGACACCGCCTGGTGGGTCGAGCGAACCTACGGCGACAGCGGCAAGATCGAGGACGGCGTCTTCGTGACCGAGTACTCGAGCCTGCCGCTCCTCGCTTCCTGGGTTCTGCGCCAGGACGGTCGTGCGGTCCCGCAGGCTCCGGAGGAGCTCCGCAAGGAAGTCGCGCGCAGCCTGCGCCTCGTGCGCGAGCGCCACGAAGGCAAGCCGGACGAGCTCGCCGCGGAGACCGCGAAGCTGGTCGAGGAGGCCGTGGAGCGGCCGGCGGCGCCCGTCGCCCCGGAGCGCTTCGCCGTCCTGCAGGCGCTGCTCGCGTACCTGCTCGACCGCTGCGGCGAGGACAGCCAGGCCGAGTTCCCGGCCCAGGAGCTCGTGGAGCGCTTCAACATTCCGCCCGAGGCGCTCGAGGAGCACCTCTCGCTGCTCAACCTCGTCAATTTCGGCGGGGGTTGCTACGCCGTCTACGCCGAGCTCGACGGCGACACGATCCGGGTCGACAAGGAGCTCTTCGGCGACACCTTCCGTGCACCGCCCCGGCTGACCCCGCTGGAGGCGCGCGCGATCCGGCTCGCGCTCGAGTTCGTGGGGCCCATGATCGCCGCCGACGCGCGCTCGCCGCTCGAGCGGGTGCGCTCGAAGCTCGAGGAGACCTTCGGCGAGTTCGAGCTCGCGCAGACGCCCGAACCGCACGTGCGGCGGGCCGAGGAGGATCTCGTTGGCACGCTCAGCCGAGGCCTACGCGAGCGTCGGCTGGTCGAGGTGGATTACCTCAAGGAGGGCGAGGAGGAGGTCTCGACGCATCTGGTCGAGCCGTACTCGCTCGAGCGGAAGCTGCCGTACTGGTACATCCACACCTGGGACCGCACCCGCGACGGCGAGCGCTCCTTCCGCCTCGACCGGATGCGCAGCGCCCGGCTCCAGCGGGGGTATTTCGAGCCGCGCGAAGGCTTCGACCCCCACGAGTTCCGCGACGCCCGCACCGCCCGCATCTGGTACTCGGCGGAGATCGCGCGCTGGGAGTTCGAGAAGGGCGCACGCCGTCTCAAGGACGGCTCGGCAGCCGCCGAGCGGCCCGTCGGCAGCCCGGAGTGGCTGGTGGGCGAGATCCTCTCCTACCGCGGCGAGGCGGTCGTGCTCGAGCCTCCGGAGCTGCGCAAGGAGATTGCCGGGCGCGCCCAGGCGGTCCAGCGCGAGCTCGGCCTCTCACGCGTCCGCGTCAGCTAGCGCTACCGGCGAGCGGCAGCTCGAGCGTGAACGTCGAGCCCTGGTCCGGCGAGGAGACGACTTCGAGCGCGCCTCCGTGGGCCTCGGCGATCGAGCGGGCGATGAAGAGCCCGAGGCCGGTACCGGGCTTCGTTGCGCCGCTGCCGGTGACGCGGCCGAACTTCTCGAAGATCAGCCGCTGGTCGTCCTTTGCGATCCCGGGCCCGCGATCGCGGACGTCGACGCACACCAGGCCGTCCTGAGCATAGGCGCGCACCTCGACCTCTCCGCCCGTGGGTGAGTACTTGATCGCGTTGTCGATCAGGTTCATCAGCACCTGACGCAGCCGCTCCGAGTCGCCACGGACGGAGGGCAGCGGGTCGCGCACCTCGGCAAGCACCTGCACCTCGTCGCGCCCGAGCTGCGCGGTCGCCACGGAGTCGCGCACGAGCTGCCCGACGTCCACGTCGCTGAAGCGGAAGTTGAAGGTCCCCGCCTCGATGCGCGAGGTGTCCAGCACGTCGCTGATCAGCGTCGCCAGCCGGCCCGTTTCGCTGGCGATCAGCTCGAGGAACGACTCGCGCTGGTCAGGCGAGAGCTCGCGCCACCGCTGCTGCAGCGTGCGCGCCGAGCCGATCACCGCCGCCATTGGCGTGCGCAGCTCGTGCGAGACGAGCGAGACGAAGTCCGCGCGCAGCGCCGACAGGCGCCGCAGCTCCTCGACGGTCTTGCGCTCGGCCTCGTAGGCCCGGATGTTCTGCACCGCGCTCGCCACGAGCCTGCCGAGCAGGCCCGCCAACTCGATCTCCTCCGCCGTGAACGACTCCGGCTCGCGCCGGACGAGCGAGAGCATCCCGATCGCACGCGCCCCCTGCAGCAGCGGCGTCGCGAGCCGGCAGCGCAGGCCCAGCGCGAGGAACTCCTCCTCCTCGGGGAAATCGGCGCCCTCCATGTCGCGCCGGTAAACAGTCTGGTTCGTGCGCAGCAGCTCCTCCAGCAGCGTTCCGTGGATCTGCCGCGCCGAGCCGGGCGGCAGTACCTCGTCCGCGCCCGCGCCCGCCACCGCCATCACCTGGGCCCTTCCCTCCTCGCTGAGCACGATCGCGACCCGGTCGAACGGGAGCAACCCGCGCACCTCGCGGATGAAGGCGTCGAAGGCCTGCTCCAGCTGGAGCGACGAGCTGAGCGCCCGGGCGCAGCGGTTGGCGGCCTCGAGCGTGTCGGCGCGCCGGCCGAGCTGGTCGCGCAGACGCTCGGCCTCCCCCGCCCTCGTCTCGGCGACCTCCGTCTGGCCGACCAGGCGCAGCACGAGCCAGCCGACGATCAGGCCCATGAGCACCTCGATCCCGAGCTGCAGGGTGACGTAGTCGACGTGGTAGCTCCGCGGCGCGCTGTGACGTTCGCGCAACCATTCGAAGGTCGCCATCACCGGCGCACTGGCGGCCGCGAGGACGAGTGCACCCAGGATCCCGTAACGCAGCGCCGCCTCGACGAGCGGCAGAAACATGATCTGACGGACGGGGGAAGCCTGCTCGAAGCTGTAGATGAGGACGTAGGCCGAGACGATCGCGAAGTCGAAGGTGAGCGCAGCCAGCCCCAACCGCCGCTGTGCCGGCCGCGGCCACTCCCGGCGGCTGAGGAGGAAGAGAACGGCCGCGCCCGCCGCGAAGATCGTGGTCGTGCTCCACGCCCAGACCTCGTAGCCGGGCGGGTAGCCGCTCCCGATCGCCACCTGGAAAGCCGCGAACGGAACGGCTACCGCTCGGATCCACCCGATCCAGCGCTCGACGTCGCGAAGGCGCTTCAGCTCGCCGTTCATGCGCCTCCCCGCAATCGGCGCAACGCCCACTCGGCGTGCTCGCGTAACAGCGGATCGTCGCCGGCCGCGTAGCGCTCCGCCACGTCATGCGCTCCAGGATCACCGCTGTTGCCGAGCGCGACGAGGGCATTCCGGCGCAGATAGCGAGGATCGTTGCGCGGGAAGTAGAGCCGGTCGTAGCGGGCGGCCAACTCGTCGTCGCCGGCTTCGAGCCAGTCCACGAGCGAGACATGCGGCTCCGCGCCATCCGGCGCCGCCGCTCCGGCCCGCCGCCGCTCGACGCCCCGGTTCCAGGGGCAGACGTCCTGACAGATGTCGCAGCCGTAGACCTGGTCACCGAGGCGCTCGCGGTAGGGCTCCGGGATCGGGTCGGAGGACTGCGTCCAGTACGAGAGACAGCGCGTCGCGTCGAGCACGCCGGGCTCGTCGAGCGCGCCTGTCGGGCAGGCCTCGATGCAGAGCGTGCACGACCCGCAATCCAGGCCGAGCGGCGCCGTCGGCTCGAGCTCGACGTCTGTGACGAGCGTGCCCAGCACGACCCAGGAGCCGAAGCGGCGCGTGATCAGCATCGTGTTCTTGCCGTAGAAGCCGACCCCGGAGCGAACGGCCGCCTCGCGGTCGACGTGCTGGTTCGCGTCCACGAAGACGCGGTACTCGCCCCCGAGGCGCCGTCCGAGCTCGTCGAGGCGCTCCCGCAGCACCGAGTAGGCATCCCACCACGTGTAGCGCGGCAGGCGCCCGTGGCCCGGCGGTGGCGGCTCGCCCTCGGCCCAGTAGCAGAGCGCCGCGGAGACGACGGTGCGGGCTCCCTCGAGCAGCAGCTCCGGGTGGCACGACTGCTCTGGCCGGGCCATCGTGAAGCGCATGTCCGCGAAGAGGCCGCGCTCGCGCCGCTCGCGAATGTGCCGCTCGGTCTCGTCGTATGCCGAGACGGGAGCCGCCCCGACCACGTCGAGGCCGAGCTCCTCTCCCAGCCTGCTCAGCTCCACGGCTCGCATGTGGGAGATTGTGCCCGGATGAAGGCAATCAGGATCCACGAGGACGGCGGCCCGGAGGTTCTGCGCTACGAGGACGCGCCGGATCCCGAGCCGGGGCCCGGCGAGGTGCTCGTCCGATTGCGGGCCGCATCCCTGAATCACCTCGACCTCTGGATCCGCAAGGGCCTTCCTTCGGTGCCGAAACCGCGGATCCTCGGGCGCCGACGGCGCAGGCATCCGCGAGGACACCGGCGAGCGCGTCGTGATCAACCCGGGCCTCGAGCACGGCGAGCGGATCACGGTCATCGGCGAGCACATGGACGGCACCCACGCGGAGCTGATCGCGGTGCCCGAGAGCAACGTCTATCCACTTCCGGACGAGCTCTCGTTCGAGGAGGCCGCCGCCTTCCCGCTCGTCTTCGAGACCGCCTACCGGCTGCTGGTGACGAAGGCGCAGCTCCAGGAGGACGAATGGGTGCTGCTCTGGGGAATCGGCGGCGGCGTCGCCTCGGCGGGACTGGCGATCGCAAAGGCCCTGGGGGCGCGCGCTCTCGTCACGTCTTCGAGCGACGACAAGCTCGAGCGCGCCCGGGAGCTCGGCGCCGACGCGACGGTCAACCACGCCACCGGCGACGTGGCCGCGACGGTGAAGGAGGCGACCCGCGGGAAGGGCGTGGACGTCGTGCTCGAGCACGTCGGCGAGGCGACGTGGCAAACCTCGCTGCAGTCAGCTCGAGCCGGCGGCCGGATCGTCGTCTGCGGCGCGACCACCGGCCCGAACCCTCCCGCCGCGCTGCATCGGATCTGGTGGAAGCAGCTGACCATCTACGGCTCGACGATGGGCACGAAGGCCGACTTCGAGGCTGCCTACGAGCTGGTCAAGAGCGGCCGCGCGAAACCGGTCGTGGACTCGGTCTTCCCGCTCGCCGAGGCGCGCGCCGCGCACGAGCGCATGGAAGCGGCCGAGCAGTTCGGGAAGATCGTGCTCACGATCTAGGAGAGCTGGAAGGGCACGCTCGTCAGGATCACCCTCGGTTCGAACAGGAGCAGGCGCTTCAGATAGAGCGCGCGCTGGTTGTGCAGCAGCCGGTTTGCCCCGCGCACCACGAGCTCCGGCATCACCACCACCGCGACGGCCTCGGGGTCGATTGTGATCCGGCGCAGGTGGGCGAGCAACGGCTGGCCGAGGTCTCGGTACGGCGCCTCGATGATCTCGAGAGGCACACCGGTGGGGAAGCGCCGCCAGTCCCGCTCGACCTTGGCCGCCTCTTCGTCGTCGTCCGCGAAGAAGACCGCGCTCGTGTCCGGAATTCCGAGCGAGCGTGCGTAGACGAGCGCTCGGAGCGAGGCGGCATGGACTCCGGCCACCGGGACGACGCAGGTCGCCCGGCTGGGCACCCAATCGTCGTCTCCGAGCTTCGGAACATCGGTGACCACGACGCCCGGCTCTCGCAGCAGGCCGACCTTCAGCGAAAACGTCGAGCGACGAAGCACCGCGGCCAGCAGCGATGGCTTGCGGAAGAGCTCGGGAATGACGACGGTCACGAAGCGGCACTCGGCGTGCGGGATCGCCCAGATCTCCTGGAGCATCGCCTCGAGCGGCTCCTCCTCGGCGGGTAGCACCTCGAGGCGCGGCTCGCCGTTCGTCCAGTGGAAGAAACGCGGGCCGATCCCGGGGTCGCTGCCGGGGAAGGGAACGTGGATGGCGCGGAAGGAGCCGCCCGAGACAGTGCGCGCGTACCAGAGCGCCTCGCGCGTGGCGGCGTCGAGCCGCTCGACGTAGACGACGACGGTGTTCTCGACCTCGCGCTGGGCGAGCACCGCTCGAGACTTCGCGCGCAGGCGCCGCCCCACCGAGCGATAGTGGCGCCGGATCCCGTAGAACACGAGGATCAGCAACGGGATCGCGACGATCACCATCCAGGCTCCGTCGAGAAACTTGGTGACGATCACCACCACCGCCACCAGCAGCGTGGTGGCCGAGCCGACCGCGTTCAGGGCCGCGCGCCACTTCCAGCCCGGCCCTCGTTCTCGGAACCAGTGGCGGACCATCCCGGCCTGCGCGAGCGTGAAGGCGGTGAAAACGCCGATTACGTACAGGTGGATCAGCGAGTTGACGTTGGCCTTGAAGGCGACGATCAGCCCCACCGCGAGCCCCGCGAGCACGAGGATTCCATTGGAATAGGCGAGGCGATCGCCGAGGTTCACGAACTGGCGTGGGAGGAACCCGTCCCGCGCGAGCAGTGCCGCCAGGCGCGGAAAGCCCTGGTACGACGTGTTCGCGGCGAGCACGAGGATCGCCAGCGTGAACGCCTGGACGAGGTAGTAGCCGCTCGAGCCCGGCGAGCCGGCCGGGAAGGCGCCACGCGCGATCTGGGAGAGAACCGACGCGCTCTCGCTCGGCCGCGCGTCCATCTGGACGGCGAGCCACGAGACGCCGATGAAGAACGTGATCGCGATCCCCGCCATCACGTACAGGGTCCGGGCGGCGTTCTGGGACTGCGGTCGCCGGAAGGCGGTGACTCCGTTCGAGATCGACTCGACGCCGGTCAGCGCGACCGCGCCCGAGGAGAACGCCTTCAGGAGCACGAAGACCCCGAGCGCCCCGGTTCCGGTCGCGAGCGGGTGCGACACCACCGCCTGCGGACACGAACCGACCGTGCACTTCGCGACTCCGACGCCGAGGGTCAGGTAGAGGAGCACGATGAAGCCGTAGGTCGGGAACGCGAACAGCAGCCCCGACTCGCGCACGCCGCGGAGGTTCCCGAGCGTGAGCACGAAGATGCAGGCCAGGGAGAGAGCGACCTCGTGCGAGACGAGCGACGGCACCGCCGACGTGATCGCGAAGACGCCGGCCGCGACCGAGACCGCCACGGTGAGCACGTAGTCGGTCAGCAGCGCGGCGCCCGCGACGAGCGCCGGCAAGGTTCCCAGGTTCTCCCTGGCGAAGACGTACGAGCCGCCGCTGGACGCGTAGGCCCGCACCCCCTGGCTGTACGAGAGCACGACGATCAGGAGCAGGGCGCTGATCGCGATCGAGATCGGGAGGACGAGATGGGCCGAGGAGAGCGACGCCGCCACCAGCACGGCGAGCGCCGCCTCCGTCGCATATGCGACCGACGAGATCGGGTCGGACGAGAAGATCGGCAGCGCGAGGGTCTTCGGGAGGAGCGTGCCCTCCATCTCGCGGGTGGCTCGCGGCCGGCCGATCAGGACTCGCTTCGTCTTCGCGGTGAGCGGTTCGGCGAGTTCCGTGCTCATGCCTGACTCGAGGGCGCGTCCACGAGCACGCGGCACGACGCGTGCTTGAGGACGTATTCCGCGGTGTTGCCGAAGAGCCTCGTGCGGCGACCCGGCGTGGTTCGAAGCACGACGAGATCGGCCTCCTGCGCCTCGATCTCCGCAACGATTGCCTGGCCGGAACGCCGAGCCCGTATGACCCGCCCCCGGACGCGAACGCCGTACGAGCCTGCGATCGCCCGCGCCTCCTCAATCAAGCGCCGCGCCTGTGCTTCCTCTTCGAGCATGTGCGCCTCGAGAGGGAGCTCGGCCGGCAGCTCGATGACGACAACCGCGATTATCGACGCGCCCTGCTCGGACGCTAGCTCCGCGGCGAGTGCAACCGACGTCTCCGACTCGCCCCCGACGAGCGGGACGACGATCCGCCGGTAAGCGAGGCCGGGTCGGCGCACGGGATGTGAGGCGCGCAAGAGCACGCACCGACGCTAGCCCTGCGCCGCTCAATGCCGCCTCAAACGAGGCGGCAGGCGGCTCAAGACCGGCTCAAGGTGTGACGAGCCTGTATCCGGCCCCGGCCTCGGTCAACAGGTAGCGCGGCCGGGCCGGATCGTCCTCGATCTTCCGGCGCAGCTGGGAGATGTAGACGTGGAGGTAGTGCGATTCTTCGCCGTAGGCGGGGCCCCAGACCTCACGCAGGATCGCGGGGTGCGTCATCAGCTTGCCTTCGTTTTGGGCCAGCACGCGGAGGAGCTCGAACTCGTGCGGGGTAAGCGAAACCGGACGACCGCCGACCGCGAGCGAGCGTTTCTCGAGATCGACGACCAGCTCGCCGATCTCGAGCACTGGCCCGCCCGAAGGCCCGGCGCGCCGAAGAACGGCGCGCAGCCGCGCCAGCAGCTCCTCGATTCCGAACGGCTTCTCGATGTAGTCGTCCGCGCCCGCATCGAGCGCCGCGACCTTCTCCGGCTCGTCTCCGACGACCGAGAGCACGAGAACGGGCGCCGAGCTCCAGGTGCGCAGCTCCCGGCAGACCTCGGTGCCGCTCCGGTCCGGAAGCACCAGGTCGAGAATGACGGCGTCCGGCGGACGCATCGCGGCAGCGGCGAGCGCGGCCTCGGCGGTCGAGGCGGTGTCGACCTCGTAGCCGGCGCCGCGGAGGTTCGTCTGCAGCGCGCGCAGGATCTGCGGCTCGTCGTCCACCACGAGCACGCGCGGCTTGCTCATCGGAACACCGTCGGCCGGGCGGCAGCGGCCGGGAGCGCGAGGACGAACGACGCGCCTGACCCCGACGACGGCTCGGCCGAGAGCCGGCAGCCGTTCGCCTCCGCGAAGCCGCGGGCAATTGCGAGGCCGAGTCCCGTTCCCTGCCCTCCTCCGCGGCCGTGCTCGAACGGCTCGAAGATCCGCTCCAGGTCGTCCGCCGTCGAGGCCGGGGCCCCGATCGCTGATCCGGATGAGGACGTCGTCACCGGTGCTCGTGCCCACGAGCTCGACCCGATCTGACGGCGACGAGAGCCTGAGGGCGTTCTCGAGCACGTTGACGAGCACTCGCTCGAGCTGCGCCGCGTCGACGCTGACCAGAGGCGCCTCGTCGTCCAGGGCGACTGTGACGCGTGCCGCCTCAGCCCCGAGGCCGTCGAGCGCGCGGGAGACGAGCTCGTCGATCGGCCACAGCTCCCGCTGCGGGCGAGCTGCTCCGGCTTCCAGGCGGGAGAGATCGAGCAGGTTGGCGACCAGCCGCTCCAGCCGAGCCGTCTCGAGGCGGATCGTCTCGAGCAGCTCCGCGCGATCGGCGTCGCCAAGCTCGAGCGAGGCGCTCTCGAGACCCTCGCTCGCCGCGCGAATTGCCGTCAAGGGCGAGCGAAGGTCGTGGCTCACGGCGTGGAGAACCGCCGTCTTCACGGCATCGCTCCTGCGCAGGGTGTCGGCCTCGGCTGCTGCGAGCGCTCTGCGGCGCGCACGTGTGGCCAGCTCGCTGACGACGGCTGCGGTGACGACGAAGACCGCCAGCGCGACCCAGTTCTCGGAGTCCGTCAGCGCCAGCGTGTGCAGCGGCGGCAGGAAGAAGAAGTTGAAGGCGAGCATGCTCCCGATCGAGACGGCGAGCGCGTAGCCAAGCCCAAAGAAGACGGCCACCGGCAGGACCGCGAAGAGGTACACGATGCCGAGGCTCAGCACGGGCGCGATCGCCTTGAGCCCGAAGATCGCACCGGTCACGACGGCGACGGCCGCGATGCTCAGGGCCACGCGCACGACGTGCCCGCGCTGGGTCATGGCGCTAGCCGAAGCCGAGGATGAACTTGGCGTCGTCGGACATCTTCTCGGGCGTCCAGGGCGGGTCCCAGACCAGCTCGGTCTCGACGTCGCCGACCTCAGGCATCGCGCGCACGGTCTCCTCGACGTTCTGCTGGATCAGCGGCCCGGCGGGGCAGCCCATCGAGGTGAGGCTGTACTGCACCTTCACCTTCGGGCCCTGCTACCTCGACGTCGTAGACCAGGCCCAGCTCGACGATGTCCATCCCGAGCTCGGGGTCCTCGACGCTTCGCAGCGCCTCGAAAACGTCGTCACGCGTCGGCATTGGCACCAGGGTACCGCGGCAGGCCGTCCTCCGGGAGCACGTCCCACGCGGCGCGGGAATCCACGAACGAGTGGTACTGCGGCCGGATCTCCGGATCGCCGTCGAGCGAGCCGAGCCGGATCGAGACCTCGTCGCCGTCGGGCCAGTGGCCGCCGAACAGGCTCGAGCCGCAGGCCGACGCAGAAGACCTTCGCCGCCGTGCCGCCCTCGGGGCTGAAGATGCGCAGCAGCTCCTCGCCCGCGAGCAGCCGGAACTGCTCCCGCGGAACGCGCCCCTGCGTGAGGCCGAACGTGCCCGAGTGCTTGCGGCAGAACGAGCAGTGGCAGTGGTTCGCCCGCCGGAAGGGCAGGTCGACCTCGAAGCGGACGCCTCCGCAGAGACAGCTTCCAGCGAGAGCCATCAGTAGCCGAGCAGACGCACTTCCTCGCGCCGCTCGCGGGCGAAGAAGTGGAAGCCGTCGACGAAGCGCACCCAGTTGCAGCGCGTGCACATCACGAGCGAGTGCGTGCGCGCGCTGTCGGCGAGGAAGCGCACCCCGCGCAGGAGGTCGCCGTTGGAGACGCCGGTCGCGACGACGATCATCTCGCCGGCGGCCAGATCCTCGATCGTGAAGACCTTCTCGACGTCGTCCACCCCGCCCTCGCGGGCGGCCTCGACCTCGGTTCGCGAGGTCGGCCAGAGCTGCGCCTGAAGCTCGCCGCCAAGGCAGCGCAGGGCCGCCGCGGAGAGCACGGCCTGCCGCGTGCCGCCGATGCCCACCGCGAGGTGATCGTTCGTGCCGCGGATCGCGGCGGAGATCGAGGCGGTTACGTCGCCGTCCTGGATCAGCTTGATTCGAGCGCCCGCGGCCCGGATCTCCTCGATCAGGTCGTGATGACGCGGCCGGTCGAGGACGATCGTGGTCACGTCGTTGACCATCCGCCCGAAGGCGTCGGCGATCGCGCGGATGTTGTCGCCGACCGGCTTGCCGAGGTCGATCGCGCCGCGGGCTTTCGGACCGACGGCCATCTTGCGCATGTACATGTCGGGCAGCATCTGGAACGCGCCGGGCTCGCCGACCGCGACCATGGACATCGCGCCGTAGCCGCCACGGGCCACAACGCCGCGCCCTTCGAGCGGGTCGAGCGCAAGATCTACCTCCTCGCCGCCGGTGCCGAGCGTCTCCCCTGTCGTGAGCTCGCTCGTCTCGCCTCCTGCGCCGATCACGACCCTCCCTTCGATCGGCAGCAGCTCGAGCGCGAGGCGCATCGCGTTGGACGCGTCCTCCTCCGCGGTCTCCTGATCGGCCCGGCCGAGCCAGCGGGCGCCGGCCAGCGCCGCCCGCTCGGTCACGCGCGCGTAGCTCTCGCAGAGGCAGAAGCGCGCCTCGCTCCCGAGCGCGCCGACCCGTTTTTCAGGCTCGGTCTGCGTCATTGCTTCACCGTCAGCGGCTCGGCGGCGGCCAGCACGAGCTCCATGACCTCGCCGATCACCTCCTCGATGTTCCCGTTCTCGATCACCGGCACCTGGTGCTTGCGGGCCCGCTCGAGGATGTAGGTCTGGACGAGCCGGATGTCGTCGAAGGAGTCGAGGTATTTCTCATACGGCCTGACACCTTCGGAGTCGGTGTCGCGGATCCAGAAGTGGCTCGCGTGCCCCTCTGCGTCTTCGATCCCGAGCACGCACTGGACGACGAGCGCGCCCTGGATCTTCTTCGGCAGCATCCCGGGGACGAGGTGCACGCCCTCGAGCACCATCGACCAGCCTTCCTCGAGCGCGCGGTCGATCGCGGCCTGGACCCCGACGAGCACGTCGCGGGTCTGCTCGAGGAAGCCGCCGATCACCGCCTCGCTTCCGTCGGCGTCCTCGTCGGCCATCGCGCGGCCGGCCTCGAAGCTCGAGTGGTGGATCGCCGGCATGAACTCGCGCGAGAAGAAGGCCCGCATCGTCTGGCGAACGAAGTCGGTCGACGTCACGCGCGTGATCCCCAGGCGATATGCGACATCGGTGGCGACCGTCGACTTCCCCGTGCCCGTCGCGCCGCCGACGAGCAAGATGATCGGCAGGTCGAGCTCGTACAGCTCGCGGTAGAGGCGGAGGCGGCGCATCGCTCCCGGCCCGGCCTCGTCGCCCAGCGCGTCGTGCGCCAGCTCGTCGAGCCGCTCGAACGAGATCGACTGACGGTCGCTCGCCTTCAGGTCGGCCTCGACCGCGAGCGCGAGCTCGTAGGCCCGGTCGGCGGAGAAGCCGGCCGCGATCAGCGCTCGCGCCATCAGGCCCTTCGAGAACGGCAGGCCATCCTCGCCGCCCAGCGGCAGCGGTTGGCGATAGCGCCGGTCGCTCACCTGGGCACCACCACCTCTCGGGCGATCGCGGAGTCGGCCAGGCGGATCAGCTCCGTGTCGAGGTCGAGCACGCCTACCGGAACGAGCTGGTTGTCTGCAAACACGACCTCGGCGCCCCGCTCCACGGCCGCCTCGGCAACCACGTCGATCGCCGCGGCCTTGATCTCGACCAGGAACACCTCCGCATCCGCGCTCGCGACGTCCTCACGGAGCGCGCTGCGGCGGGCGAGGTTGCCGGAGACCAGGACGACCTCCGCTCCGTGCTCCTCGCGCAGGTGGCGGGCCAGCGTCTCGTGCGCCTCCGCCGGCGCCGTCGAGAAATAGGCGACCCGCCGGCCGAGGATCGGCTCGGCAGGCCGCGGGCGCAGGACGGCTGGAACCACCGGCACATCCTTCACGCCGTGGATCGCGTGCTCGAGCTCCTCGTAGCCCGAGCCTTCTTCCGCGCCGGTGAGCAGGACGAGGTCGGAGACGAGGATGCGGTAGGCGTTCAGGTAGCCGGCCGCGACCTCGACCGGCTGTGCCGCGCTCGTCACGAGCACGCGCGCGCTCGTCTCGACCGGGGGGATCGAGGCCCCGCTGCCGTCGAAGACGACGAGGTCGGGCTCGCGCTCGGCGGCGAGCGCGGCTCCCGCAAGCACGTTCGACTCACCGGGTGCTCCGGCGAGCCCGCCGCCGCAGCGTCGGCAGCCGATCGTCACGACCCCGGCGAGAGCGGCGGTCTCGAGGTAGTCGGACGCTGCGTGGCGCCCTGCGCGCGAGAGCTCGAGCAGACGCTCGAGCGTCGGGCGCACCTCGGCCACCTCCGGCTCGGGCGGGCCGCCGCGGCCCATCGCCACCACGATCACGTCGCGGTCGAGCGCGAGCAGACGCGCCAGGTGGCCGGTGACCGCTGTCTTGCCCACCCGCTTGCCCGTGCCGACGACCGACAGCGAAGGCAACGGAAAGGGCGCCAGCTCCGGCGGGTCGAAGCGAAAGTCCGGGCCCACGTAGGGCAGGCCGAGCGCGAGCACCCGGCTCGCCACGCGGAACCGCTCGCGAGGCCCCAGAACGGGCTCGTCCGAGAGATCGACGACGACCTCCGGCTCGAGCTCGGCGATCGCGGGCTCCAGCTCGTCCACGACCGGCACGCCGTAGTCCTCGCCGCCGCGCAGCTTCTCGGTCCCACCGGCGAGCCAGACCGCGACGAAGTCGTAGGGCAGCGCGGCGAGCGCATCGCGCACGACGGGCGCGTAGTGCTCACCGTCTGCGATGCGCCAAAGCGCGCATCAGGTCCTCGCCGTGACCTCGTCCTCGATCCGCGTCGTGTACTTCTCGAACGCGAGCGTCTCCGTCGAGAACTGGATGATCCGCTCCGAGCCGTGGAACGGATACTTGCGCCAGACGTCCACATGGCGGTCGGTGATCTCGATCACGTTGTAACAGGGCCGCGTCTTGCCACGGAGCCGCTGCGACGAGACCGTGCCCGCGTTCACGACGAAGAGATTCTCGAGCCGCCAGGCGTACGGGCACGTGCTTGTGGCCGGAGAGCACGAGGTTCACACCCGCGCGCTGGAGACACTCGAGCACGTCGCCCGCGTCGTAGACCACGTTGCGCTCGCGTCCCGTGCCAGGGACGGGCAGCAGGTGGTGATGAAGGACGAAGACGCGCAGGTCGGCTTGATCCGCGAACTGCTCCTCGATCCAGCGGTAGCGGCCGCGCCCGATCTGGCCGTTGTCGAGATCGGGCTCGGTCGAATCCACCGCGACCACGGTCACGCCGCCGAGCCGGAGCACCGAGTTGCGGTCGCCGAACATGTCTTCGAAGTGCACGTAGCCGACGTTGCGCGAGTCGTGGTTTCCCGGGATGACGACGACCGACTCGCACTCGATCTGATCGAGGTATGACTGCGCCAGCACGTACTCGTGCTTGAAGCCGAAGGTGGTCAGGTCGCCGGAGCAGATGACGATGTCGGGCGCGAGGTCGTTGATCTCGCGGATCGCGCGCTCGAGCAGGTTCGGCACGAAGTCGACTCCTCCGCAGTGGATGTCGGAGATCTGCGCGATCGTCATCGAGCCGCCGTTTCGAGCCTCCGGCATGCTCGAAGTGTAGAGCGGCGCGCTAGAAGATCGCCTCGATCGGCCAGTACAGCCCTGCCGCCACCAACGCTGCCGCCGGGATCGTCAGTACCCAGGCGAAGACGATGTTGCCCGCGACCCCCCAGCGAACAGCCGACAGCCGCCGCGTCGCGCCTGCGCCGATGACCGCGCCGGAGATGACGTGCGTCGTCGAGAGCGGATAGCCGAGCTTGGTCGCGGCGTAGATCGTGAAGCCAGCCGTGGTCTGTGCGGCGAACCCGCTCGCCGGCTCCATCTTGATCACGCCCTGGCCGAGGGTGCGCATGATCCGCCAGCCGCCGATGTACGTGCCGGCGCCGATCGCCAGGCCCGCGGCAACGATCACCCAGGCCGGGATGTAGAAGTGCGAGATGTGACCGCTCTCGAAGAGTGCGAGCGCGATCACGCCCATCGTCTTCTGCGCGTCGTTGGCGCCGTGGGTGAAGGCGACCCAGGTTCCGGACGCAAGCTGGCCCAACCGGAAGGTGCGATTGGCGAAGCCCGGCGTGATACGCACGAAGATCCAGTAGATCGCCACTAGCAGCAAGAAGCCGCCGGCGAACGCGATCACCGGCGCGGTCACCGCCGGGATCGCGACGTTGTGGACGAGCCCGTGCCACTGGACGCCTGCCAGCCCCGAGTTCGCGATCGCGGCGCCGACGAGGCCGCCGATCAGCGCGTGTGAGGAGCTCGACGGCAGACCCAGCCACCAGGTGATCAGGTTCCAGGTGATCGCGCCGATCACCGCGGCCAGGATCGTCTTCTCGTTGGCCAGGCCGGTGTCGATGATTCCCTGGCCGACGGTCTTCGCGACCGCAGTGGTGACGAAGGCACCTGCGAGGTTGGCTATCGCCGCGATCGCCACCGCCAGCCGCGGCGGGACCGCACGCGTCGAGACGGAGGTCGCGACAGCGTTGGCCGTGTCGTGGAAGCCGTTCGTGAAGTCGAAGCCGAGCGCGAAGACCACCACGACGACGAGCAGGACCGTATCCACTCGGTTCTACCGGTTCTTGACCACGATCGCCTCCAGAACGTCCGCGGCGTTCTCCAGCGCGTCCACGGCCTCTTCCAGGCGCTCGTGGATGTCCTTCCAGCGGATGATCGTCTTGGCGTCGTCGGTAGAGCGGAACAGCTCGGCGACCGCGTCCCGCTCGAGCTCGTCACCCTTGTCCTCGAGCGCGCGCAGCTCGGCCAGCTGGTCGCTCGAGTCCTTGAAGCCCTTGAGCCTCCCGACCGCCTCGTCGAGCTTCGTCGCGGCGCGGAAGATCACGTCGGCCTGCTCGCGCGCCTTCTCCGGCACGCGGTCGACCCCGTAGGAGCCCAGATTGTCGGCGGCCTCGTCAATGTGATCGCAGATGTCGTCGAGGGCGCCCGCGAGCCGGTACATGTCGTCCCGGTCGAAGGGCGTGACGAAGGTGCTGTTGAGGAGCAGGACGACCTCGTGCGTGAGCCGGTCCCCCTCGTGCTCGAGTTCCTTGATGCGGCCGACCAAGGCGTCACCGTCCGTCGGAAAGCGCTCGAGCAACTCGACGAGCAGCCGCGAGATCTCGACCGTGTTGGCCGAGGCCTGCGAGTAGAGATCGAAGAACTCGCTTTTCTGCGGCGTGAAGCGGAGGCGGGGCATCGCGGGAGGTCTTCTATCAAGTCCCCCGGGAGAGTCGCGTCCGCACCCACTGCTACTGTTGCGCGGGGTGGCAGAAATCGCCGATTTCCAGGCTTATTGCGGCACGGGCACGCCGCGGTTCGCCAACGACGCCGAGCGCGAATGCGCCAAGGTGCTCGACTTCTACGGCATTCGCTGGGACTACGAGCCGCGGACGTTCGTCCTCGAGCAGGACGAGGACGGGCGCGTGACCGAGGCGTTCACGCCGGACTTCTACCTCCCCGAGCAGAACCTGTTCCTCGAGATCACGGTGATGAAGCAGCGTCTCGTCACGCGCAAGAACCGCAAGCTGCGCAAGCTCCGCCAGCGCTATCCCGAGGTGCAGGCCAAGCTCTTCTACAAACGCGACATCGAGCGGCTGGCCCAGCGATACCGCCTCGACCTGGCGTCATAGAGGCCTCCGAACCGCGGATCGGAGACGTGTTCCTCTCGGCGGAGGAGCTCCGGACGCGGGTCGACGAGCTCGGCGCACAGATCGCCGAGGACTACGCCGGCAAGGAGCTGCTGCTGATCTCGATCCTGAAGGCGAGCGTCGTGTTTCTCACCGACCTCTCCCGGGCCATCTCGAGCACGCACAAGGTCGACTTCGTGGAGCTCGCCGGCTACAACGGCGCAGACACGGGTGGCCATTCACGCGTGCGCCTGCTGAAGGACACGATCATCCCGCTCGCCGGCCACGACGTGTTGATCGTCGACGAGGTCGTGGACACCGGGCTTACGCTCAACTACCTGCGCGGCATCTTCGAGCTGCGCAAGCCGGAGAGCCTGCGAGTGGTCGCGCTGCTCGACCGGCCCTATCGGCGCCTGGTCGACGACCTGCCCGTGGACTACGTCGGCTTCACCGTCCCGGACGAGTTCTTCGTCGGGTACGGATTCGACATCGACGAGCGCTGGCGCAACCTGCCAGACCTGCGGCTCGCCAAAGTTTAGGTACGCCTAACTTTCGCTAGACTCGGCCCATGATGGCGACGCGGGCAGAACGGGTCGCCACGGGAAACGTCGAGGCGGCCGAGAACGCGCTGCGGGGGTTCCCCAGGCCTTTTCGCATCCTTCCGTTCCTCGGGCCCGCGTTCGTCGCGTGCGTCGCCTACATCGACCCCGGCAACTTCGCGACCAACATCGCCGGCGGCGCGAAGTTCGGCTACACGCTCTGTTGGGTGATCCTCGTCTCGAACCTGATGGCGATGCTGATCCAGACGCTCTCGGCGAAGCTCGGGATCGCCACGGGCCGCAACCTGCCGGAGGTCTGCCGCGACCAGTTCTCCCGCAGGACATCGCGGGGCCTCTGGGTGCAAGCGGAGCTGATCGCGATGGCCACCGACCTGGCCGAGTTCCTCGGAGCGGCGCTCGGATTCCACCTGCTCTTCGGGATGGCGCTCTTCCCCGCGGCGGTCATCACCGGCATCTGCACCTTCGTGATCCTCGGCTTGCAGCGCCTGGGCCTGCGCACCTTCGAAGCCGTGATCGCGGCCTTCGTCGGCGTGATCGGCGTCTCGTACATCGCGGAGCTCTTCTACGCGAATCCTCCGCTCGGCACCGTAGCCCTGCACTCGGTGTCGCCGGCCTTCGCCGGCAGCGACTCGTTGCTGCTCGCGGTCGGGATCCTCGGCGCGACGGTGATGCCGCACGTGATCTACCTGCACTCCGCGCTGACGCAGAACCGGGTCGTTCCGCAAAACGACGCGGAGGCCAAGCGCCTGTACCGCTACACGAGGGTCGACGTCGTGATCGCGATGTCGATCGCAGGCGTGATCAACATGGCGATGCTGGTGATGGCGGCGAGCGTCTTCTACAAGTCCGGGATCACAGACGTGGCGTCGCTAGAAAACGCCCACGAGACGCTCAAGCCGATCCTGGGCGGTGCATCCGCGACACTCTTCGCGCTCGCACTCCTCGCCTCGGGCCTGTCCAGCTCGACGGTCGGCACGCTCGCCGGCCAGGTCGTGATGCAGGGATTCATCCAGCGCAAGATCCCGATCTTCGTGCGCCGACTCGTGACGATGGTGCCGGCGCTCGTGGTCGCGGCGATCGGGCTCAACCCCACGCGCGTGCTCGTGATCAGCCAGGTCGTGCTCTCGTTCGGGATCCCGTTCGCGCTGATCCCGCTCGTCTACTTCACGAGCCGGAAGGACCTGATGGGCGTCCTCGTGAACAGAAGGGCGACGACAGCCATCGCAGTGGTCGTCGCCGCCCTGATCTCTGCTTTGAACGTCTTCCTACTCGGCCAGATCTTCCTGGGCTAGGCCGGTCTACCAGCGGTACCAGCGTGCTTCGGGGCCTCGAGCAAGGAAGCCGATCAGCCAGAGGGCGAGCACGATCGCGGCGACGATCCAGAGGACCTTGACCGCGAAGCCGATCCCGAAGAGCAGGATCGCGAGCAACAGAACGAGTAGCAGTGCGAGCATTTTGGGCGTCTCCTTTCGTGTTGTCCCGAAGGACAAGCGCGTGTTCCACGCGGAGGCGTCCCTGAAACGCGTGCTACAGATAGCCGAGCGGGATCAACGGCGCTGCCGTTGACGCGCACCTCGAAGTGCAGGTGATCCCCGAAGCAGTGGCCGGTGCACCCGACGTAGCCGATCACCTGGCCCTGGGTCACGATCTGGCCGTTGCCGACGGCGACGCTGGACTGGTGCCCGTAGGCGGTCGAGAGCCCGCCTCCGTGGTCGATCGCGACGAGGTTGCCGTAACCGCCCATCCAGCCCGAGTACACGACCCGCCCCGAGGCCGCGGCGTGGATCGGCGTGCCCGCGGGGACGCCGATGTCGATCCCTTCGTGCATGCGTCCCCAGCGCATGCCGAACCCGCTCGTCACCGGCCCGTTCACCGGCCAGATGAAGCCGGCAGCCGAGGGGGTGGTGTCCCCGGGCGGCGCGTAGGAGTTGCTCGCCTGGGCGGACTGGATCTGGGCGGCAAGCGACGCGCTGGCTTGCGCGAGCCCCGAGGCCTCGTGCAGGTACTCCTTCTTGCTCTCGGCCACGTTCCGGAGGCTTTCCCGCTTCGACGCGCGCGCGGCGGCGAGACGGTTCTCGCTCGCGAGGAGCTCGTCCCTCAGCGCCCGCACCTGGCCCGCGCGAAGGGCGATCGTCCTCGTCTCGGCAGCCGCGAGCGCGCGGAAGCGCTTCGTGTGCTGCCGCTGCCGGCGCACCCGCTGCTTGGCCGTTCCCACCTGGCCGGCGATGTGCCTGTCCTGCGCCACGATCGCGTTCACGTAGTCGGCCTGCGAGATCAGGTCGGTGAAGGTCTTGGCCGAGAGAAGCACCTCGAGCGAGCTCGGCTCGCCGCCTTCGTAGATCTCGATCAGGCGGTTCCCGAGCCGGTCGATCAATGCGTTGTACTCCTTGCGATAGAACTCGTAGCGCGAGGTCTGCAGCCGGTAGAGCTCGTTCAGCCGGTCGAGCTTCTCCTTGTGCAGGGCCAGGTCGCGCTCGAGCGGCGCAAGCTGCGCAGAGACATCGCCGACCTGCGACGCGAGGTTGCGGATCTCCTGGTTGACCGAGGCGATGTCGGCGGCCAACGCCTGCTCGCGCTGCTCGGCGCGGGCGATCTTGGCCTGGACGGCCTGGAGACGTGAGTCGATCTCCTGTTTTCGGCTCGTGACGTCGCCGCTCGCGGGGGAGGCGGCAATGGCCAGGAGGAGCACGACGACCGGTAAGAGTCGGCGGATGTGCATTTGGCGAGACTTCGGCGGTCGGCCGGGCGTCCCTGCCCGGAGGGGCTATTCCCCCTGCGGCGGCGGGCTCGGGACTGGGCTCGGCTCCGGCACGATTGCGGGGCCCGGTGGCTCCGACGGCTCGGGACCCGGCTCGGGCACCGGCACGGGCTCGGGCACCGGGCTCGGCGCGGGATAGGGCTCTGGCACCGGCTGCGGGGGTTTCGATCTGGGTCGGCTGCACCTGGAGCTGTGCTCGCTGGATTCGCTCCATCGCGCCTGCCGCTGTTTGCTCCATCTCTTCCTCCTTTGCCGCGACCAGCCCGTCCAGCTCTGCCATTCGCGAACGGGCCGATTCGCTCCCTTCCTCGTCGTCAGCGTATACAGCTTCTCCCAGCACACGGGCACATTCGGCCCGCTGCGCCAGGAGCTCCGCCAGTTCGCGCCTCAGGCGGAACAGCTCCACTCGCGCGCCGGAGTGGACGCTCAGCGCCTCGATCGCAAAGCCGGCGCGGGCGCGCAGGGCGCCCACAGCGCCGCTGGAGAGGCGCGAGACCGGCGCATCGGGCAGCCGGCGCGCGAGGCCGACGAAGAAGACCGCGAGCACGACCGCGACGCCGAGCAGCGCGCCGCCCACGATCACGTGGCCGCTGACGAGGAGCACGATCGCGAGCGCGAGCGAGGCCGCGGCGAGCGCGAGCACCGCCGCGGGCGGCGTGACACCGAAGAAGCGTGGCGCGGCCACGCTCACCTCGACCGGTACGGGGCCGGTTTCCTGCGGCGGTAACTCCTGCACGGCCGTCTCGCCGGGGCCGGCGCCGACGCGCGTCCCGCACTCCGGGCAGAAGCGGCTTCGCTTCGGGAGGCGCGAGTTGCAGTTGGCGCAGCTAGGCACGTACGCGCTCCTGTTTCGGCTTACGAGGCTCGAGCGCCCGCAGCAGCTCTGCCGCGCGGCGGCGCAAGGGCCCGACGAGCGCGCGGTAGTCGTCGTCCGAGACCTTCCCGGTGCGGTGGTCGAACTCGAGCTCCTTCAGCGCCGCCAGCGCCCGGTCGCGCTCCTCTTCCAGGGCAATGCGCTCCTGCTCGCGCGTCCCCGGCTCCTCGAGCCGATCGTGCTCGGGCGCAGGCTCGCGCAGGAAGGGCCGCGCGACGAGCAGCACGCAGGCGACGGCGAGCAGGCCGCCCAGGACGAGCCAGATGACAGCTAGGCCTTCTTGGCGGGCGCGTACTTCGACGGGCACTTCGTCACGAGCGTGTCGTGCTTGGCGACGAAGACGCCGTGTGCGTAGCGGCCGTCAACGACGACGTGCCGCCCGGTCTTGAACATGTCGGGCACGCTGCCGCGATAGACGACCGGCACGGAGGCCGAGCCGCCGATGTCCCCGACCCGGAAGTGCAGCCCGTTCTTCGAGTACCCGTCGCCGCGGGCGTGGCCCACGACTTTGCCGACGAGCGAGACGGTCTCCGCGTGACCCGCGAGCTGGCTCGGCTTCAGCTGTGCCTGGCGCCCGCCCGCGATCGACACGTAGAGCAGGAACACCGCGAGCACGGCTGCGACCGACAGCGCGATGACGAGCCGAACGGAACGAGGGTTCCGCGCCACGGCTGAAGTCTAAAGGCGGTCGCTAGAACTCGCGAGCAGGCTCGGAGCGCCGGCTCGGGATCCGGTAGCCGTGCTCCTCGCAGAGGCTGCCCGGATTGTCCTCGGTGAGCGCGTCGCAGTAGCCCTTGCCGTAGGCCGCGCGCATGAACGCGGCGACCACCTCGAGGTTCCATTCGCCGATGTCGGCGGCCTCCCGCCAGAGGTCGGCAAGCCGAAGGTCGATGTCCAGCTCGAGCAGGTCGATCCGCGAAGGGCTCTTTGCCATGGCGTGAGCGTAGATATAGGCCCGGACGACATACGATCCGCGGATGGCAAAGCTCCGCTTTGGCCCGGCACGAGTGCCTTCGCGCGACAGCCCCGAGGAGGCGATTCGACTCCTGCGGGAGCGGAAGTTCTCGGCCTGCGAAATCGACTTCGCAGGCGGGTTCTGGATGGATTATCCGTGGGCCGAGCGTTTTGGCGCGCTCGCGCGCAAGGCGCGGATCGCGCTCTCGGTGCACGCGCCGATCGCGGGGTTCATGGGCCACCTCGAGCACGACAAGAAGTTCCGCATGGCAGTCGGGATGCTCGACCACTCCGCCGGGATCGCGGTTGCGGCGAAGGCCGAGCTCGTCGTCTTCCACCCCGGTTTCCTGCTCGGTCGCACGCACCGTGTCACGATCACCGCCGTCTGCAAGCAGCTGGGCGAGCTCCGCGAGCGCCTCGAGGGCAAGGGCCGCGTCGTGCCGTTCGGCGTCGAGGTGATGGGCCGCGTCCGCGACTTCGGCAGCCTCGACGACGTGATCGAGATCTCTCGCCGCACCGGCTGGGTCCGCCCCGTGCTCGATTTCGCGCACCTGCATGCCACGAGCGACGGCGCCTACACAGAGGTCGAGCCGTTCGCGGAGGCCCTGGAGGCGGCAGACGGCGTGCTCGAGCCGGGCGCTCCGTTCCACATCCACTTCTCCGACATCGCCTACGCGAACCGCAACGAGACGAAGCACCTGCCCTACGGCGAAGGCACGCTCCGCGCCGACCCGCTGGCCGAGGCGCTGCGACGCTTCGACCGGCCGGCGACCGTGATCAGCGAGTCGCCCGACCTGGAGTCGACTCAGGCGATTCGGGCCGTCCTCACATCGCGTCGCCGTCTTAGCGCTTCTTAGCCTTGCGGCAGCCCTTCTCGACCGCCTTGTTGCTCCCGCAGGCCGGAGTAGGGTCCCGAGTTCCCTCTGATCCAGAAAGGAGGTCAAGAGCCCCTCTTAGCCCGAAAGGAGACACCATGGATGATGGTTCATCAGTGGGGACCGTCGTTCTCGTTCACGGCGGTTTCGTAGACGGCTCCGGCTGGCAGGGCGTCTACCAGAAGCTGACGGAGGACGGCTACAGCGTCAGCGTCGTCCAGAATCCAACGCTCTCACTTGCAGGCGACGCCGACGCCACCAGGCGCGTCATCGACGCGCAAAGCGAGCCCGTGATTCTCGTTGGCCACTCCTACGGCGGAGCGGTGATCACCGAGGCGGGTACCGACCCCAACGTGAAGGCGCTCGTCTACATCGCGGCCTTCATGCCGGATGCGGGCGAGTCGGTGCAGACGCTCATCGCCGACCTGCCGCCCGAGACCGGGCCGCCGATTCTGCCGCCGCAGGACGGCTTTCTGATGCTCGACCGGGCCAAGTTCCACGAGGCGTTCGCAGCGGACGTGGACGCCGACCTGGCCGAGTTCATGGCCAACTCGCAGGTCCCGTGGGGCCTCGAGGCCGCGGGCGGCACGATCAGCGAGCCCGCCTGGCGGAGCAAGCCAAGCTGGTATCTCGTCACAACCGATGACCGGATGATTCCCCCATCGCTACAGCGCGAGATGTCGAAGCGCGCCGGTTCGACGGTTGTCGAGACCGCGGGCAGCCACTCGATTTACGTGTCACAGCCGGGCGTTGTGGCTGACCTCGTCGAGAGGGCTGCTTCCGAAGTGGGATCACCGGCGATGGCCTAGAGCCGAGCAACCACCGGCCCGCCGCCAACGAGGTCAGGCCGGCGGGCCGGTTTTTGCATCGTCAGTCCTCCGCCGCCTCGGCCATCGACCGCGGCGCGGGCACGTTCTCGAAGCGGACGTTGCCTGCCGGAACCATCCAGGTCATCACCTCGGCCGCGAGCCGGCCCGCCCGCACCGCCGGGTCCTCGTTGCTGAGCCTTCGCGCCGTCTCGGGGTCGCACGTCATGATCGAGATGCCGCGCAGGCGCTCGTCGTCCTGGTCGACGAGCGGGCCACCGCCGATGAGGTAGCCGCGGTCGCGCAGATCGGCTCGGTAGGCGAGATGCCGATCCTGGAGCTCGGCCGCCTCCTCGTCCGTGAGCTCCGGTGCATCGGGCCGACGCACGAGCAGCACGAGCGTGTGCCGGTCGAACTGCATGCGGGCGAATTTAGCCCAGGTTCTCGGACTCGCGTCGGTCGTCGAGCGTCTAGCCCCTGGCGGCGTAGAGCGCCCAGCGGTCGGCGACGCCCTTGAGCGCGTGCTCGCCGCGGTCCTCGAAGACGATTCCGGAGCCGGCCACGAGGTCGCGTACCGTGCGGGTCACCAGCACCTCCCCCGGCTCGGCGAGCGCCGACACCCGGGCGCCGATATGAACGGCTATGCCCGCGACCCCGCCGTTGCGGCGGGTCAGCTCGCCGGTGTGGATGCCCGATCGCACCTCGAGGCCGGTCTGCTTGAGCGAGTCGCGCAAGCTCCAGGCACAGCGGATCCCGCGGGCCGGGCCGTCGAACGTCGCTAGCAGTCCGTCCCCGGCGGTGTTGACGAGCTCGCCGCGATGGTCGCGCAGGACCCGACCGACGATCGTCTCGAAACGGCCGAGCAGCGCGTCCCAGCTGCGGTCGCCGATCTCGCTCACGCGCTCGGTCGAGCCGGCGACGTCCACGAAGAGCACCGTCGCCAGGAACCGGTCGACATCGATGTCCTCCGAGCGAGAGCCGACGACGAACTCCTCGATCGCGCCGAGGAGGTCCGCGTCGCCGATCGGCCAGTGATCGGCGCTGTCGCGCTCGAGGAGGTGTGCACCGGCGATGTGCTCGGCCAGGTAGCGCCCGTGGCCGACGCGGATGAACCAGTCGTCACGGTTGTGGACGACCAGCGTTGGCGCGGCCACCAAGGGCAAGACGTTGCGGACGTCGAGCTCGCTGATCGCACGCATCTTGGCCAGGGCCGTGCCCGGGCTCGCTGCATAGCGCTCGACCCGTCCGTACCAGTCCTTGACGCCGGGCTGCGAGGCTACAGACGGGGCCAGCACCGTCGCGAGCCTGCCCGTTCCCCAGTCTGGTCTCGATCCCTGCGAGCACGGAATCCCGCGCCTCCGGCGGCATCCCCGCCGGATAGTCATCGCTGCGCAGCAGCCGGGCGAAGCCGTTGATCAGCACAAGAGAGTCCAGGCGCTCGGGGTGTGTGGCGGCGAACAGCAGCGCGAGCTGCACGGCGTGACCGTGAGCCACGATCGTCGCGCGCTCCGAGCCGGAAGCGTCCATGACCGCGCTCACGTCCTCGAGCCAATCCTCCGCCGAGACAGCGGCGTCCACCACTCGGTCGGAGAGCCCGACGCCGCGCATGTCGAACCAGATCACACGTGCGAACCGGTTCAGGGAGCTGATGAACTCGGCTACCAACGGCTGCTCCCAGAGCGCCTCGAGGTGGCTCGCCCAGTCGAGCACGAGCACGATGTCCCGAGGCCCTTCGCCGATCACCTGGTACGCGAGGTGAACGTCGCCGCTACGCGCGTACTGCGTCCGGGGCGCGGACATGTGTCGTTCGTATCACAGCCAGACCGAAAAGACAGCCTCAGACGCGGATGACGCGGATCAGGCGATGCGTTCGGCGCTGCTGGCTGCGGCGAGGAGGTCCTCGCGGCGCTCGTCGAGCTCCGTAGCCTCGTCTTCCCGGCCTCGGTCGCGCAGGAACTGAATCAGCGACTCCAGGGTCTCCACCTGGTGCATCCGGTGCTCGCTGGCCGCGATCGTCTCGTAGGCCTCCCGCAGCAGCGCCTCGGCCTCCTCGTCCAGGCCCTGCGCGGCTCGGACGAGCCCGAGCGCCATCGTCGTCGTCGAGATTGAGGTGATGTCGTGTGGGCCGACCGTCTCCCGGGCGGCGAGGGCGAAGCGCTCGGCTTCGTCGACGCGGCCCTGCACCAGCAGCAGCTCGGCGAGCCCGCGCTGACTCTCGCAGAGCGTGACGCGGTCCTCGAGCGGCGCGAGGATGCGAATCGACTCGCGGTAGAGCCGCTCCGCCTTGGCCAGGTCGCCCTTGTGCCGGGCAACCCAGGCGGAGTAGTTGAGCGTGCGGCCGAGCGTCCAGGCGGCGCCGGCCTCGGCGAGGTACTCGCGCGCCGAGTCGAGCGCCGCGTCGGCGGCGTCGAGCTCGCGCCGGTAGAGGTGGAGCTGGCCGGCGAACCGAAGCGCGCGGCCGCGGGCCTCGGCGCTGCCGCTCTCCTCGGCGAGCAGGATCGCCTGCTCGATCAGCGGCGCCGCCCGGTCGAGCTCGAGCCGCGCGAGGTAGACGCTGGCGAGCTCGTCGGCAGCCTCGCTTTCGAAATCCTTTCGCCCAGCCTGCCGCGCGAGGTAGATCGCCTCCTCCATCACGCGCTCCTCCTTGGCGAGGTCGCCGCGAGTCCAGGCGATCGTCGCCTGCGCCCGGAGCGCGCGGAAGCGGCCGGTGAGGTCGTCCGGCTCGAGGACGCCGAGTGCCTGCTCGATCATCTTCTCCGCGCCGGTCACGTCGGCGTCGCGCAGCACGGAGGCCTCGGCGAGCGTCACGAGCGCGCGGCCCTGCGTCCAGCCGTCGCCGGCCTCGGCGGCGGCCTTGCAGACCTCTTCCATCTCGCGTGAGACCGTAGGCAGGTCGCTCAGCCGGTCGGCCGCGCGTGCGGCGAGGTAACGGCGGCGGAGCGTCGGCTCGAGCTCGACCGCGCGTACGAACAGCTGCCGCGCGGAGCGGTTCCCCTCACGTGCGAGCGCGCGCAGGCCGGCTTCCGTCAGCGCTTCGGCGGCCTCGCGCTGGAGCTCGATCGGCGCGGCGCCGTCCAGCTCGGCAAGGAGCCCCGTCGCCCGGTCGAGGTGGAACGCGCGGATCTCCAGCAGCTCCTCGCCGGCGTGCTCCTTCAGCCACTCGGCGAAGCGCGCGTGGTGCTCGGCGCGGTCGGACTTGGAAAGGCCCGAGTAAGCGACCTCGCGAATGAGGACATGCTTGAAGCGGTAGGCGGCTTCGCTGGTGATGGACGAGCGCGGCTCGTCGAGCACGAACTCGCGGCGCAGCAGATCTTCGAGCGGCGCGTCGAGCGAATCGAGCTCCGGCGAAAGGCGCATCAGCGCGCCCTCCCAGAAGGTCCGGCCCATCACCGCCGCCCGTTGCAGCAACGCCTTCGCCTGGGGGTCGAGCCGGTCGATGCGGGCGGCGATCAAGGCCTGCAGCGTGTCGGGGATCCGGCCGATCCCTGCGGAGCCGTCCTCGGCGAGCATTCGCACGGTCTCCTCGAGGAAGAGTGGGTTGCCTTCGGTCTTGTCGAGCAGCAGGCGCCGGTCGTCCTCGCTCAGCTCGCCACCGGTCATGAGCGCGTCCACGAGCTCCTCGCTGTCGCTATCGCCGAGCGGCTCGAGCTCGATCGCGGTCGCACGCACGCGCCCGCCGCCCCAGCCGGGACGGATGTCGAGCAGTTCCGGCCGCGCCAGCGAGACCAGCAGGAGCGGCGCCTCGCGCACCCAGGTCGCGAGGTGCTCGATCAGCTCGAGCAGCGGCTCCTCTGCCCAGTGAATGTCCTCGAAGACGAGCACGAGCGGCTGCTCCTGCGCCATTCGCTGCGCCCACTCGCGCGCGGCCCAGGCGATCTCCTGCTGGCTGCGCTCCGAGTGGACGGCCTCGAGCACGCCCGAGGCCAGGCCGAGCAGGTCGGCGACCACCTCGTCCTCGCAGGACATGCGGAGCTTCTCGATCGCGACGTCGAGCGGGTCGTCGTCGACGATCCCGGCCGCGCATTTGACCATCTCGGCCAGCGGCCAGTAGGTGACCCCCTCGCCGTACGGGAGGCTGCGGCCGGCAAGGACGGTGGCGCCCTCCAGCGCGTCGCTGAACTCGTGCGCAAGCCGGCTCTTGCCGACACCGGGCTCGCCGTAGATCGTGAACAGGTGGGCCCGCTTGTCGCGCAGCGCGCGCTCGTACGTGTTCGCTGAGAAGCTCGAGCTCGGAGTCGCGCCCGACGAGCGGGGCCTGCTGCGCCCGCGGCTGCGCGCCGTCTCCGTTCGCGCTCAGCGCCCGCCACGCCCAGATCTGCTTGTCCAGGCCCTTGAGATCGACCGGGCCGACGTCCTCGACCTCGACCCGCCCGAGCGTGAGCCGGTGTGCGGCCGGACCGATCAACAGCTGCCCGGGCTCGCCGGCTTGCTGCAGGCGTGCGGCGAGCGTGACGGCCTCGCCGGTGGCGAAGGTCGAGTCGCTGTCGTCGGCGACGACCTCGCCGGACTCGATCCCGGCGCGAGCCTCGAGCTCGAGCTCGTCCACCGCGTCCATGATCGCGAGCCCCGCGCGCACGGCGCGCTCAGCGTCGTCCTCGTGCGACTGTGGGATCCCGAAGGCCGCCATGACCGCGTCGCCGGCGAACTTCTCGACGATCCCACCGTGCGTGATCACGCAATGCGAGACCCGCTCGAAGAAGGTCTGGACACGGCGACGCACGACCTCGGGATCCGCGCCCGTGACGAGGGCGGTCGAATCGACGAGATCGACGAACAGGACCGTGGCAAGCTTGCGTTCCATGCCTGCAGTGTAAAACGACCGCGGGAGCCGGTTTCTTCCGCCGCCAGTAGCATCATGCCGTGCTCGACCCCAAGGTTTTCAAGGCCTACGACGTGCGCGGGATCTACCCCTCGGAGCTCGACGAGGAGGGTGCCTACGCGATCGGGCGCGCGTTCGTGGAGGTCTTCGAGCCGAAGCGGATCGCGGTCGGGCACGACATGCGCGTCTCCTCACCCTCGATGACCGAGGCCGTGATCCGCGGGGCTTCCGAGGGCGGCGCGGACGTGCTCGAGCTCGGGCTCGTGGGTACCGAGATGGTCTATTTCGCGGTCGGCGAGCTCGCCCTCGACGGCGGGATTGCGGTCACCGCCTCGCACAACCCGAAGGACTACACGGGCATGAAGATCGTCCGCAGCGGGGCGCTCCCGGTCGGCGGCGAGTCGGGGCTGCTGGAGATCCGCGACCGCGCGCTGGCCCTTTCGGACACGACCCGGGGTCAGACCCCGGGACACGGTCCAGCCGTACGACATCTGGGAGCAGTTCGTCGAACGCGTTCTCTCGTTCATCGACCCGGAGGCGATCAAGCCGCTCAAGGTCGTGGCTGACGCGGCGAACGGGATGGCCGGTGTGATGCTCCCGCCGGTGCTCGCGCGGCTGCCCAGGGTCGAGACCGTGCGCTACTACTTCGAGCCCGACGGCACCTTCCCCAACCACGAGCCGAACCCGCTGCTCCCCGAGAACCGCGAGTTCATCGTGCAGCAAGACCCTCGAAGAACAGGCTGACTTCGGGGTGGCCTTCGACGGCGACGCCGACCGCTGCTTCTTCGTGGACGACAGCGGCGAGTTCGTCCCCGGCGACTTCGTGACGGCGCTCTTCGCCGAGCTCGTTCTCGACAAGGAGCCGGGCGCGAAGATCATCTACGACGTGCGCGCCAGTTGGGCGGTGCCCGAGACGATCGAACGCGGCGGCGGCATCCCGCTCGTGAACCGCGTCGGTCACGCGTACATCAAGCACCGCATGCGCGAGGAGCACGCGGCCTTCGGCGGCGAGGTCTCGGGCCATTACTACTTCCGCGACTTCTCGCAGGCCGACTCCGGGGTCATTCCGTTCCTCCTCATGCTCGAGCTCCTCTCGAAGCGCGGGCAGAAGCTCTCCGAGGTCCTGCGGCCGTTCCGAGACACCTACTTCATCACCGGCGAGCTGAACACCCCGGTGCCCGACGTGGCCGCGAAGCTGCAGGAGCTGGAGGAGCGCTTCGGCCAGGAGGGCCGGGTCAGCCACCTGGACGGTGTCTCGATCGACGCCGAGGACTGGCACATGAACGTGCGGCCCTCGAACACGGAGCCCCTCTTGCGCCTGAACCTCGAGGCGCGCTCGAAGGAGCTGATGGAGCGCAAGCGCGACGAAGTCCTCCAGGTGATCCAGGGGTGACGATCGAGCTCGGACACGTGACCGACCGCAAGCCGCCGTTCAAGTACGCGTCCTTCACGCGCGTCGGCTTCTCCGACACCGACGCCCAGGGGATCGTGTACTACGGCCGCTACCTGCCCTACTTCGACTCCGCGCGGGTCGAGTACCACCGTCACCTCGGCCTGCTCGAGACGAGCGTGGAGCGAGCACGAGTTCGTCATGCGCGCGAACACGATCGAGTACCTCGCGCCGGCCCGCTTCGACGACCTGATCGAAGTCTTCATCCGCGTCGCGCGAATCGGGCGCACGAGCGTGGGCTACGAGCTCGCCGCCTACAAGCACGAGGACGACGTGTTGATGGTGACCGCGCAGCAGACCCTCGTCCTCGTCGACCTCGGGGAGCGCAGGCCTCGGGCGATCCCGGACGAGTATTGCGAAAAGATCGGCGACTTCGAAGGCGAGGATCTGGAGCGATGAGCCACAGCGGCGCGACCGAGGCGATCGACCGGATCCTCAATGCCGGCGGCGAGGCCGACGAGGTCCTGCAAGCGGTCGTGGACGTGCTCCACGACCGCTTCGACCACTACTCCTGGATCGGGATCTACCTCGTCGAGGGCGACGAGCTCGTGCTCGGGCCCTGGAAAGGGCCTCAGGCGACCGAGCACGTGCGGATCCCGGTCGGCCAGGGCATCTGCGGCGCGGCGGCCGCGACCGGGCAGACGGAGGTCGTGGACGACGTGAACGCCGACGAGCGCTACCTCGCCTGCTTCCCCTCGACAAGCTCTGAGATCGTCGTGCCGATCGCCTACGAAGGCCGCGTCGTCGGCGAGATCGACATCGACTCCGACCGGCCGGCCGCTTTCGGCCAGGACGACCGCGTCTTCCTCGAGCGGGTGGCGCTCCTGATCTCGCCGGCATGCTCCGGAGCGGCGTCGACTAGGATTCCCCGCTGATGGCCCCGCTTTCCTATCTCGACCCCGGCTCCGGCAGCATGCTGCTCCAGATCATCCTGGGCGGCGTGGCCGCCATCGGAGTCACGGCCAAGCTCACCTGGCGACGCCTGCTGCATACCCTGCGAATCCGCAGGGATGACGACCAGAACTAGCCACACTCCAGAGCCGGCCTCCTTCCGCGATCCCGAGGCGCGCGTCGTCTACTCGCCCGAGGGCGAGGTGCTGCGTGAGCTCTCGCCCCGCGCGCAGGAGGACTGGGCCGCGCTCGAGAGCGCGCGCTTCTTTCGGCGAGCGCTCGAGGACGGACGCATCGTCGCCACGGAGGAGATCGCGCCGGGACTGCTGCGCCACGAGCGCGTGCCGTTCGTCTCCTATCCGTACGAGTGGCCGTTCGAGATGCTGCGCGCGGCCGCCCTTCTGGAGCTCGGGCTCCTCGACGAGGCGCTGGCGGAAGGCTTCGTGCTCAAGGATGGGAGCCCCTACAACGTCCAGTGGCACGGCTCCGAACCGGTCTTCGTGGACGTCGGGTCGTTCGAGCGCCTGCGCGACGGCGAGCCCTGGGCCGGCTACCGGCAGTTCTGCACGCTCTTCCTCTATCCGCTGATGCTGCAGGCCTACCGCGGAATCGCGCCACAACCGTGGCTGCGCGGGAGTCTCGAGGGGATCGAGCCGGCCGAGGCGCGAGCGCTGCTGCCGAGGTTCCGGCGGGGCGTGCTCAGCCACGTCGTCCTGCACGACCGGCTCGAGGCGAAGCACGCCGACCGGGCCAAGGACGTGCGCGCCGAGCTGAAGGCCTCCGGCTTCCGCAAGGAGCTGATCCAGGCGAACGTGCGACGCCTGCGCAAGCTCGTCGGGCGGCTGCGGCCGCGGCGGGGCCGCTCCACCTGGGCCGGCTATCGGGAAGCGGCGCCCTACACGGACGAGGACGCCGAGCGGAAGGAACGCTTCGTGCGGGAGGCGGGGCACGCGCGTCTGGCCTGGGACCTCGGTGCGAACGACGGCCGCTTCGCCCGCGCCCTCGACGCCGAGACCGTCGTCGCGGTGGACGGCGAGGAGCGGGTCGTCGGGGAGCTCTACGCCGCGCTGCACCGCGAAGGCTCGCGCTCGATCCTGCCGCTCGTCGTCGATCTCGCCAATCCGTCACCGGGGCTCGGCTGGCGGGGCGTCGAGCGCTCGCGGCTCGAGGAGCGGGGCCGGCCCGACCTCGTCCTCTGCCTCGCGCTCGTCCACCACCTGGTGATCGGGCGCAACGTGCCTTTCGCGGAGCTCGTCGGCTGGTTGCGGGGGCTTGGCGCCCGGCTCGTGATCGAGTTCGCAGCGCGCGAGGACCCGATGGTCGAGCGGCTGCTGGCGGCGAAGCGCGCTGAGACGCACGAGGGCTACAGCCGCGACGAGTTCGAGCGGGCACTCGCCGAGGCCTTCCAGGTCGAGCGGCGCGAGGAGCTCTCGGCAGGGACACGCACGCTCTACCTCGCTCGTCCCCGGGCCTGACCGTGCGGCTGCGCATCGCCGCCCTTCACCTGCTCGTCCTCTGGGCCTTCGCGGTTGCGCAGCCGCTGTTCGACCTGCTCGGCAAGAACGGTGAGTTCTTCGCCGCGCGAGGCTCGACCCGCTGGGACGTCGTCCTCTTCGCGGTCGTGCTGCTGCTCGTGCCACCGGCAATCCTGACCGGCGTCGAGGCGCTGACGCCACGCCCCGCGCGCGGCGCCGTGCATGCGCTCCTCGTCGGGTCACTGGTAGCGCTCTTCGTGCTCCAGGCGATCCGGGGCGCCGGCGGAACCGGCTGGCTGCTCGTCGCAATCGCCGCTGTGCTCGGTGCGGCAGCGGCGGTCACCTATACGCGTTTCGCCGGAGCCCGGCTGATCCTGACCGTGCTCGCCCCGGCGCCTCTGCTCTTTCTCGGGCTCTTCCTGCTGCACTCCGATGCCTCGCGGCTGACCTTCTCCGGCACGGACAAGGCGCTCGCGGCGGGCGCGCACGCGAAAGCGCCCGTCGTCCTGGTCGCGTTCGACGAGCTGCCCGTCAACTCGCTACGCGACTCGCACGGCCGCATCGACGCCGTGCGCTTCCCGCACTTCGCCGCGCTCGCCGCCGGCTCGACCTGGTTCGCGAACACGAGCACGGTCGCGGAAGGGACGACGCACGCCGTCCCGGCAATCCTCACCGGCCGGTTCCCGCGCGCGAACGAGTTCCCCGTCTACACGGATCACCGCCAGAACCTGTTCACGTTGCTAGGCGGCGCGGCCGACCTGCACGTGGTCGATCAGGAGACGCACCTCTGCCCGCCGAAGCTTTGCCCCGGGCTCGAGGGCTCCTTCAGCGGCAGGATGCGCGGCCTCGCCGAGGACACCGGGGTCGTCTACCTGCGCCAGCTGCTTCCAGGCGACCTCACAGGCGGGATCCCTTCGATCGCGAACGGCTGGGACAACTTCCTCCGGGACGAGAGCAAGCACGACGATCCAGGAGCGATCCCGCCGGCCTTTCGGCGATCGCTCCGGCCCGGCCCGCGCCCTGCGCTCTGGTACGTGCACTTCATGCTCCCGCACAGCCCCTGGCGGTACTTGCCCTCCGGCCGCCGTTACTCGATCCGGCAGGCGCCCGGCTGGGGCGGCGACGAGGTCTGGAACGCCAACCAGGCGGCCGTCGACCAGTACTGGCAGCGGCACCTGCTCCAGCTCGGCTACGCCGACCGCGTGCTCGGAAAGCTGATCGCACGTCTCCGGGAAAACGGGCTCTACGACCGCGCGCTGGTTGTCGTCACCGCCGACCACGGCATCAGCTTTCGCGCCGGCGAGAAGCGGCGCCCGCTCTCGGAGGGCAACCTCGAGGACATCGCCTACGTGCCGCTGTTCGTGAAGCTTCCGCACCAGAGCAAGGGCCGGGTCGAGCGGGCGCCCGCCCGAACGATCGACATCGTTCCGACGATCGCCGACGCGCTCGGCGTGCGGATCCCATGGCACGTCGACGGGCGCTCGGTCCTCGGCGGCTCCCCTGCCGAGCGCGACGTCGTCCTGATCAAGGACGGCGGGAGACGATTCGTGGTGCCGACGGCCGAGCTCCAGGCCCGCCGGGAGCGCGCGCTCCGGCGCCAGCTTCGGTTGTTCGGATCCGGCGAGCCGCTGTCGACTCTGTACGCCGTCGGTCCGGGCCGCGAACACGTGAACCACTCGATCGAGGGACGCCCGCTGGACGTACAACTCGACGCGATCGACCTCTCGGGCGATCCGGTTCAGGTCAGCGGGCGCGTGCCGGAAGCGATCCGGGCCGTGGCAGTGGTCGTCGGCGGGAAGGTAGTTGCGGTCGCGCCGGCGGCGGCAGGCCGCTTCTGGGCCCTCGTTCCGCGCGTCCGGCTGCACGGCGCAAAGCCTCTGATCTATGCGATGCAGGCCAGGAGCTAGGCGCGCCCGGCACGGCCGCCACCGGCCGGGCGCGCGCCGGGCGCCTGCCCGCCGTCCTCTGAACGGACGGGCGCCGCAGCTCTCTGGTGAAGCCCCTCTCCCCTCCCTCACGTTGTAGTCAGAACGGCGGAAAACGCCATCCCTCGTTTGAGGTACCCCGCTCGTTCGAGGGACGATCCCTCGATCGAGGGATTCGCTCGCTCTACGAGGGGGTCACGCGGTACGCGTCGAAGACCGCATCGAGGTTGCGTAGAGCGGTCAGGAGACTGCGCAGCGCCTTCACGTCGCCGACCTCCGCCACGTACCAGTTCTTGGCGAGCTGGTCCTCGACGTGGCCGCCGTACTCGACGATGTTCGCGCCGTGCTCGGCGAAGGTGCGCGCGACGTCCTCGAGTAGCCGCGGCCGGTCCCACGAGTCCACGGAGATCTGCACCCGGAAGCTCTGAGTCGCGCCGCCGTCCCAGGAGACGTTCGTGAACCGCTCAGGGTTGCGCTTGAGCGCCTTCACATTCGAGCAGTCCTCGCGGTGGATGGTGATTCCCTTGCCGAGCGAGACGTAGCCGACGATCTCGTCGCCGGGCAACGGCGTGCAGCACTTGGCGAGCCGGACGAGAACGTCGTCGATCCCCCGGACGCTGATGCCGAAGTTGTCGCTCGAGATCGCGTGCCGCGCCTTCGGCGCCTTGAGCGGAACGGCTTCCTCGTGGGCGACCTCGTCCGTCTTCAGGCGCTGAATCACCTTGTTGACGATCTGACCGGCGGCCAGCTTCCCCGAGCCGAGCGCGAGGTAGAAGTCCTCCGCCTTCTTGAACCCGGTCTCGCGGATCACCTGCGCCAGCACCGAGGAGCCCTGCAGCTTCTTGTACGGCAGGTTCTGCTTCTTCAGCGCCGACTCCAGCGACTCGCGGCCCTTCGCCTCGGTCTCCTCGCGCGTCTCGCGGGAGAACCACTGCCTGATCTTGTTTCTCGCGCGCGAGGACGCCGCCAACGACATCCAGTCGCGTGACGGGCCGCGCCCGGCCTTGGTGGTCAGGATCTCGACGAAGTCACCGCTCTTGAGCCGGTAGTGCAGCGGGACGATCCGGCCGTTGATCTTCGCGCCCACGGTTCGGTGGCCGACGTCCGTGTGCACGGCGTAGGCGAAGTCGATCGGCGTCGAGTTCGACGGCAGCACCTTGACCTCACCCTTGGGCGTGAAGACGTACACCTCGTCGTCGAAGAGGTCGGTGCGGAAGGTCTTGATGAACTCGCGCGGGTCGGTCTCGTCCTCCTGCCAGTCCATCAACTGGCGGATCCAGGCCAGCCATTCCTCGTCCGCCTGGCCGTCCTTCGAGCCGACCTTGTACTGCCAGTGCGCGGCGACCCCGAACTCGGCGGTCTCGTGCATCTCGCGCGTGCGCACCTGGATCTCGAGCGGCCGGCCCTCGGGACCGACGACGGTCGTGTGCAGGGCGCGGTAGCCGTTCAGCTTCGGCATTGCGATGTAGTCCTTGAAGCGGCCGGGCATCGGCTTCCAGAGCGAGTGGATCAGGCCGAGCGCGCCGTAGCAGTCGCGGGTTCCCTCGTCCCCGTCGCGCTCCGCGATCACGCGCATCGCCGTGAGGTCGTAGATCTCGTTGAACTCGCGGCCCTTCTTGGCCATCTTGTCGTAGATCGAATAGAAGTGCTTCGCGCGCCCGGCGATGTCGGCCGGGATGTCGACCTTCTCGAGCTCGCGCTGGAGGGTCATCGCGGCTTCGCGCACGTGCTCCTCGCGGTCGGTGCGCCGCTCGCTGACCATCGTCTTGATCTCCTCGTACTTGCGAGGGTGCAGCGTCGAGAAGGCGAGGTCCTCGAGCTCCCACTTGAGCTTGTTGATCCCGAGCCGGTGCGCGAGCGGGGCGTAGACCTCGAGTGTCTCCTTGGCCTTCTGCACCTGCTTCTGCTTGCCCAGGTACTCGATCGTGCGCATGTTGTGCAGGCGGTCGGCGAGCTTGATCAGGATCACGCGCACGTCCTGAGCCATCGCGACGATCATCTTGCGGTAGTTCTCGGCCTCGGCCTGCTCGCGACTCTGGAACTGGATCCGCGTCAGCTTGGTGACGCCCTCCACGAGCTGGGCGATCTCGTCACCGAACTCGGCGCGCACCTCCTTGATGTCCGTGTCGGTGTCCTCGACGACGTCGTGCAGAAGCGCGGCGGCGATCGTCTGCTCGTCGAGCCGCAGCTCCGCGCAGATCTTCGCTGCGCCCCACGGGTGGTTGATGAAGTCTTCGCCCGAGCGGCGCTGCTGGCCCTCATGGGCAGCGGCGGCGAAATGGAAGGCCCGGGTGAGCAGGTCGCGGTCGACCTCCGGGTTGTAGGCGGCGACGGTCGTGATCAGCTCGTCGATCAGCTCCTGGTGGCGTTCACCTGCTTCGAGGACCGTCATAGGAAAATTGTACTCCCCGGTTTTCGGGTGACCGAACGGCGGTATTCCCCACGCAGGAGCGAAGTCTTTCGAGCCGAAGAAAGGCGGTCATGCGCAAGCGCCGCAACGAACGCAAGGCCGCGAAAGTGGCCCGGATGCTGGTTTCGCTGGACGACGAGGCTCGTCAGGTGCGCCCCTGGCGCCCGCGGCGCGTCCAGTTTGCGGCGGTCGGCGCCGGTCGCCGTACGACCTAGGCGGCGCGCTCGAGCACCGGCCGGTCCAGGAGCGCGAGGAACCGCTCCGACTCGAGCAGGTGGGCCTTCGAGCCCTCGCGCAGGCCGAGCTCCTCGAACACCGCCCTCGCGTCTGGATCACGCGCCTCGGCCGGCTTGCGCCATTCGGCCTTGAGCCACTCGCGCCGCTCGAGGTAGCGATCGTCGCCGTCGAAGATCTCGCGCACGTTCAGCTGCGGCGAGACCGTGCCGTTCCACTGGTTGGCCTCGAGCCGGAAGGCGACGTCGTAGTGCCCGACCCGGCGAAGGCGGTCGATCTGCCCGCCGAAGCGGAAGGCGATCGCGCTGCCGGAGTCGCGGCCGTCCTCGCGCACGCGGAAGCGCAGGTGCTTGCCGTCGCCCACCGGGCTCAGCTCGGCCAGCTCGCAGCCGGCCAGCAGAAGCGTGATGCCTGGATTACCGAGACCGAACGGGGCGAGGCTTGCGAGCTCGGCGCAGAGGTCGAGTGTCAGGTCGCGGCCGTGGACGAGCGCGTCCACCTTCGCGGGCGGGCGCAAGTCCTCCTCGCCGAGGGCGAGGTCACCGATGGACGAGAACGCCTCGGCGAAGGCCTCGACGCGCTCCGGCTTGATCGAGAGCCCCGCTGCGGCCGCGTGGCCGCCCCAGCGCTCGAGGTGGCCGGCGCACTGCCGCAGCCCGTCGTGGAGGTCGAAGCCCGGGATCGAGCGCCCCGAGCCCTTCCAGTCGCCCTCGGTGCCGGCGATCAGGACGACCGGGCGGTTGTAGCGCTCGACCAGGCGAGAGGCCACGATGCCGATCACGCCCTCGTGCCAGCCCGCGCCGGCAACCACGTATGCGCGCCGGCGGCGATGCGCCTCCGGCCACGACTCGATCGCCTCGACCGCTTCGCGGAGGATCCGCTGCTCCACGGCCTGGCGGTCGCGGTTCAGATCCTCGAGCTGTGCGGCGAGAAGCCGCGCCGGCTCCTTCTCCTCCGTCAGCAGGAGCTCGAGCGCGGCCTCGGGGCGACCGAGCCGGCCCGCTGCGTTCAGCCGAGGCGCGAGCCGGAAGCCGATCGCGCCGGCGTCCACCGTGGCCGGGTCCACGCTCGCCGAGCGCATCAGCTCCTGCAGCCCGGGCTTCTGCGTGCGCGCGAGCTGCCTCAGCCCGGCGACGGCGAGACCCCGGTTCTCGTCCAGGAGCGGCACGACGTCGGCAACGGTTGCGACCGCGACGAGGTCGAGGTGCCGCGCGAGCGCCTCCGAGCCCGCTCCGAGCAGCGCCTGCCCGAGCTTCCAGACCACCCCGGTGCCGCAGAGCTCCGTGAACGGGTAGTCGCCTCGGTACGGGCCGACGACCGGGCAGTCCGGGAGCTCCGGACCCAGCGCGATGGTGGTCGGTGATCACGACCTCGAGCCCGAGTGCCCGCGCGTGCGCGACCTCCTCGACCGCGGTCACGCCACAGTCCACAGTCAGCACCAGCCCAAAGCCCTCTCCGGCCAGGCGGGTCAGTGTGTCGCGCGCGAGGCCGTAGCCCTCGTCGAAGCGGCTCGGCAGGTGCGACGAGACCTCGGCGCCGAGCTCGCGCAGGACGAGCACTGCCAGCGCGGTCGCGCAGATCCCGTCGGCGTCGTAGTCGCCGTGGACGCAGATCCGCTTCCCCTCGGCGATGGCACGACGGATTGCCTCGCAGGCAGCCTTCCATGTCGCCGAGCAGGAACGGGTCGTGCTCGGGCAGCTCGGCCGCGAGGAACGACCGGGCGCGATCCGCGTCCGCGTAGCCGCGCCGTACGAGCACCGCCGCCAGCGTCTCGCTCACGCTGAGCTCGCGCACGAGAGCCTCCACCTCGTCGCGTGGGCACTCGTCGCGCAGCTGCCAATCCTGCCTTTGCATGGGCAGTCCACCGTACGGAGGCCGCCGGACAGCGTTTTCTCGGGCTAGCCTTCGCGCGGAAGCTGCACGCCGAGCAGCGAGAGCCCGACGAGCAGGGCGAGCACGGCCACTGCGACGGCCGCCACCAGCCACGGGCGCCGGCGCCGCTGCAGCGCTTCCCAGCCGACCTTCGTCCACAGAACGACCAGGCCTGCCGCGGCACCGAAGACCACGACGAGCACCGGCGCCAGGATCGCCGCCCGCTCCAGCGAGAGCTCGAACACGCCCACGGCCAGCAGCACCAGCGCTGCGGTCACGAGGCCTGACGCGACTGCGGCCCGCATGCTCATCCGGGTCAGTCTAAGCGGGCGCACCGGCAAAGCCGGCACACCCTCTCTTGGTCGGCGTCGCAAGCGACCGCCTCTGGTGCCACGACTATCCTCCAACCGTGGACGTGGACAACTACTCGTCGGGCGACGACATCGTCGTCGAGTTCCTCCGCCTTCGCTTCAGCTTCAACGCCCCCGACTTCGCGCAACGGGTGACCTCCGCGGCGTTCAAGCTCGGCCTCGTGGACGACAACGAGCTCGATCAGGAGGAGACCGAGGACCTCGTCGAGCTGACCGCGGACGGCGTGATCGAGGAGCCGCGCAGCGAGCTCGGCCGCTACCTCGTGCGCCACTGGGAGCGGCTTTCGCTCGTGGACGGCGAGTCGCTCGTCTACTGGCTGCGCAAGCTCGTCTTCCGCGGCGCGTGGCTCGACCACCGCGTCAAGGACGGCCGGCTCGAGGTGGCCTGGGACGACGGCGCCTCGGAGTTCGCGTACCTCGAGCCGGGAGGCGAGCGCGCGCTGCTCGAGCTGGCGCCTACGCCCTCCTGGCACGAGCTCCAGTTTCGCCGGGCTTGACTCTCGACTTACGTAAGTCTAGACTTACGTAAGTCATGGCTTACAGAACTGCCATGGATGCGCTGGGCGATCCGACCCGGCGGGCGATCTTCGAGCAGTTGCGTCGAGGGCCCCGCGCGGTCGGAGAGATCGCGTCCGAGCTGCCGGTCAGCCGGCCCGCGGTCTCGCAGCACCTGCGCGTGTTGAAGGACGCGGGCCTCGTGACGGAGCGGCGAGACGGGAACCCGCCGGCTCTACCGGCTCGATCCGGACGGGCTCGGCGAGCTCCGCGACTACTTCGACGACTTCTGGACCGAGGCCCTCGCCGGCTTCAAGGCGGCGGCCGAACGCGAGAGGAGAGACGGATGAGCACCCAGGCAACCGAGACGGAAGCGATCCGCCGTTCGATCACGGTGGACTGCCCGGTCGAGCACGCCTTCGCGACCTTCACGGAGCGGATCCACGACTGGTGGCCGCTCGAGACGTACTCGATCGAGGCCGACGAGGCCGGCTCGAAGCCCGAGACGGTGATCTTCGACGGCCCCGGCGGCCGGCTCTACGAGCGCACGACCAAGGGCGAGGAGCTCGACTGGGCGCACGTCGCGGCCTTCGAGCCGCCGCACCGGTTCGTGCTCTCGTGGAACCCCAGCCGCGAGGAACGGCCCCGAACGGAGATCGAGGTCACGTTCACCGAAGAGGGCGACAAGACCCGCGTCGACCTCGAGCACCGCGGCTGGCAGAACCTCGGCGAGCACGCAGGTCAAGTCCGGCAAGGCTACGACTCGGCCTGGTCGGGCGTGCTGGCCGGCTACGGCGAGACCGCTTCGAGCTAGGAGTCGGGCAGCGTGAAGCCGAAGGGCTCCCGCTCCTCGGCCGCGCGCAAGGTGATGCGCTCGACGGCGGCGACGTGGACGATCCATTCCTCGTCGCCGCCGTCGTCGCTGTGCGGCCAGAGCGTGACGAAGCCGGAGCCGGGCTCGGCGGAGATCGCTCGCACGACGGTGGTCGGGCCGTCGCGCAACTGGACCTCCACCAGCGCTTGCTTGCCATGCTTCTCGGCAAACGCCTCGATCTGGAGGTGGATGCGGTTGACCAGGTCGTCGACCGGCCCTGCGCTTCCGGGGTGCCAGACCTCGGCCACTAGAACAGGCTCGTGCCGTCGGGCGCGGGAGCACCGACGTGCTTGCGGCCGAGCTTCGTCACGATCCGGCCGCGCGGCGTGCGCTGCAGGAACCCGAGCTGGAGCAGGTACGGCTCGTAGACGTCCTCGATCGTGTCCGGCTCCTCGCCGAGCGAGACGGCGAGCGTCGAGAGGCCGACCGGGCCGCCCTCGAACTTCTCCACGATCGCCTTCAGCAGCGCGCGGTCGATCCGCTCCAGGCCGCGGTCGTCGACCTCGAGCAGGTCGAGCGCCTCGCGGGCGATCTCGGTCGTGATCGCGCCCTGGTGGCGAACCTCGGCGACGTCGCGGACACGCCGCAGGATCCGGTTGGCGATCCGAGGCGTCCCGCGCGAGCGGCGCGAGATCTCCTCCGCAGCCTCGGTTTCGATCTTGACCTCGAGGATCTGCGCCGAGCGCCGCACGATCCGCGCCAGCTCCTCGGGCTCGTAGTGCTCGAGCCGAAACGTCATGCCGAAGCGGTCGCGCAGCGGCGTCGTCAGCAGGCCGGTGCGGGTCGTGGCGCCGATCAGCGTGAACGGCGGCAGGTCGAGCGTGAGCGTCCTCGCCGCCGGGCCCTGGCCGACGATGATGTCGAGCCGGAAGTCCTCGAGCGCCGGGTAGAGGATCTCCTCGACCGCGCGGCTGAGCCGGTGGATCTCGTCGATGAAGAGGATGTCGCGCTCGCCCAGCGAGGTCAGGATCGCGGCGACGTCGCCCTTGCGCTCGAGCGCGGGGCCGGCGGCCGAGCGCAACTCGACGCCGAGCTCCTCGCGCACGATGAAGGCAAGGCTCGTCTTGCCGAGCCCGGGCGGGCCGATCAGCAGCAGGTGGTCGAGCGCCTCGCCCCGGGAGCGCGTCGCCTCGAGCGCGATCGCCAGCTGCTCCTTGATCCGCTCCTGGCCGACGAACTCGTCCAGCCGGCGCGGGCGGAGCGAGCGGTCGAGCTCGTCCTCTTCGCCCTCGACCGTCGGCGCGAGAAATTGGGTCTCGGCGCTCATGCGGCCCTCAAGGCCTGCCGCACCCGCTCCTCGGGCGAGAGGTCGGGATCGGTGGCGGCGAGGGCCTCTTCAGCCTCGGTGAGCGACCAGCCGAGCTCGACGAGGGCGTCGCGCGCGACCGCGTGCGGCTTGCCGGCGATCGCCACCGGCTCGTCCATCGTGCCGAGCTTCTCCTTCAGCTCGAGCACGACGCGCTGTGCGGTCTTCTTGCCGATCCCGGGGATCGCCTCGAAGCGGGCGGTGTCCTCGAGCGCGATCGCGCGGCGCAGGTCGGCCGGCGGCGAGCCGGAGACGATCAGGAGCGCGACCTTCGGCCCCACTCCGGAGACCGCGAGCAGGTGCTCGAACAGCTCGCGCTCGGCGGGCTCGCCGAAGCCGTAGAGCTGGAGCGCGTCCTCGCGCACGTGCAGGTACGTCTCGAGGCTCACCTCTCCCCCGCGCTCGGCCAGGCGCAGCGCCGTCGGCGTCACGGCCAGGGAGTAGCCGACGCCTCCGACGTCGAGCACGAGCCGCTCGCCCGTGCGCCCCACGGGCTTTCCGCGCAGACGCGAGATCACAGCGTCAGGTTAGGCGTGGGAACGGACGTTCCTGCCGCCGCGGGTCAGCCCGTCGCGCGGAGCAGGCGCGGCGCCAGCGCGTGGCAGATCGCCACGGCGAGCGCATCCGCGGCGTGATGCGGCGTCGGCGCCTTCTTCAGCCCGAGGATCGCCATCACCATCCGCTGCACCTGCGCCTTCTCGGCCCGGCCGTAGCCGCAGACGGCCTGCTTCACGTGCGAGGGCGCGTACTCAACGCACTCGACGCCGAGCGACGCGGCCGCGACGAGCACGGCGCCGCGAGCCTGGCCCACGGAGAGCGCGGTGCGGGCGTCGACGCCGACGAAGGACTCCTCGACGGCGACCGCATGCGGATTGAACTGCTCGATCAGGTCGATGACGCCGTCGAAGATCGTCTTGAGGCGCAGCTCGGGGCGCTGCTTGGCGGAGGTTTGCCACCAGCCGAACTCCACCGCCCTCAGGCGGTTTCCTTTTCCTTGGACGATGCCGAATCCGCAAGCAGCCGTACCCGGGTCGATGCCGAGAACCGTCACGTCGACACATTAGGCACCGCTTCGGACGTTCCTCCGCTCAGCCGTCCGCGATTTACGGGTGAACCGTAATCTGCGCCCCGAGCGGCACCGAGCGCATCAGCCACACGAGGTCGCGAGCCGCGGCGTGGAGGCAGCCCGTGCTGACCGCCCCTGCGGTCGAGCCTTCGTGGATCGCCAGGCGGTCGCCGCCGGTCCAGCCACGCGGCAGGCTCGTCTGATGGCCCGAGAGGGCGAGGATGCAGCAGCCGTAGGCCGACGCCGAGAAGTCGGATCCGCGAAGCTTGTCGGTGATCGCGAAGCGGCCGGTCGGAGTCGGCGTCCCGCGCGCGCCGGTTCCGACGCGCATCCTGCGTATCACGCGCCCGCCGCCGCGGACGCGCAGCTCGCGCGCTGACAGGTCGACGTCGAGTGTCACGCGCGTGCGGCTGAACCGAAGGCTACCGCTGCCCGTGTCGAGCCAGCCGACGCGGCCGTTCGGCAACTCGCTCGTGATCACCGCCAACCGGCGGCCGGCCCGCGTGACGGCGAAGGTGCGCCCGGAGCCGAACTCTGTTCGCGACGAAAGGCGCGCCACCACGGGGCCGTTCGGGCCGCTCCGGACCGTGACCACGCGCCCGGGGCGGACGTGCGCGACGAGAGTCCCGGGCGAGGTGCTCTTCGACGCGGGGGACGGCGACGGCCGCACGACAGCGATGCGCTTCGCGGGGCGCGGCTTCGCGCCTGCGACTGGCTCGGCGCGCACAGACAGGTCGCCGGCGAGCGAGACGGAGACGAGGATGGCCACGGCGAGAGCGATGCGCTGCGCCACGTCTTTCGGATCGGCAGATCACGACCGGGGCTTGACCGATTTGCGTTATCCGGCACTTGATCAGTCGCCGCCGCTTGGGCAACAAAGCCCTACCTGACGTGGCTTTCGAGGAGCGCAACTCCAGTCCGGAGTCATACTCCGAGAACATGAGCGACTTGATGCCCGGCGAGGATGGGTTCGGTGACACAAGAGGCTGGGACCGAGCTTCTATCGCCATCCGCAGCCGAAAGCCCTACGTCCCGGATGTGAGTCGGGAAGACTTGCTCTTGCCGAACGAAGCCGGAAAGCTTCGCACCCTCGGGCTTTGTTCGATCTGCGCCTTTGGATTGACGATCCTGTTCGTCGGAGTTCCGCTACTTGCCCTCGGCATCTTCGCGCCACTTGGGTTGTGGTATCCGGCCCTCCTGGGAGGAGCGTTTCTCGGCCTAGCCGTCCTGCTGTTTCTGGTCTCGACGCACGAGACCCGGCAACTTGCGTCATTCGGCACTTGATCAGTCGGCGCGAAGGATGAAACTGCCGGCTTGCGGCCGAACCCGAAAGCCCGCTAGTTCTCGTCGTTGTGCGCTGGGCCGTCGTGCTGCGCTGCGCCCTCGACCGGTGGTATCCAGCTCTCGCGCCGCTTCACCCAGATCTCGTCTTCGGGCTTCAGCTCGAAGGGCGCCTCATCCAGACTTCCGATCCGAATCTCGATGTGCGTGTCGCCGGGGTCGGTTGTGTCAAGGAGGCGAGACCCACAGCGGGGGCAGAAGCCGCGACCGTCATAGCTCGAGATCTCGCCGCTCATCTCAAACGCCTCGACGGGCCAGTGCGCATACACAGTGAACGCACTGCCAGACTCCTTTCGGCAATTCGCGCAGTGGCAACGCCGGACATGCACAGGGTCACCGCGAACGCTGTAGCGGACCGCCCCGCAGAGACATCCGCCGGTGCGTACTCGTGCCTCCACGCGCGCAGATGCTACGCATTACTGCAGTGCGCCAGTGTTCGGGAATGTCGCCCGAGCCAAGGCCCGCTTGTCTGGAGAGCGGGGGCCGCGTGGCTCCTGCGCTTTCGTGCTGTCCGGCTATCGGGCGCCCCAAGGAGGAGACAGCGGTGAGCAGAGGGTCCCCGGTGAAGGATCGGTGACTTTCGGTGTCAGTCCCGGACGCTGCACGTCACGGGATCGACACTGGCGAACGCGCACGCGGGTCAGACGTTCAACCGTCAGTTCGACGAGGTCTGCATTGTCGTACAAGACTGACGGATGACCCTGAGCGTCGCGAGGTCGCCTACGACGTTGGGTCGACGACCTCGGTGACGACCCAGCGGTGCTTGCCGATCTTGCGGTCGCGGACGAATCCCAGCTTCTCGTAGGTCGACAGAGCGCCGTTGAAGAGGAAGCCGGCGGGAACGGAACCCGCGCCCTCGGGATAGCCCTCTACCTTGCCGCCTCCGAGAGAGGCGATCAGATCGAGCGCCCCGGCGAGCGCCGCCGTGGCGACGCTCTTGCGCCGGTGCCCCTTGCCGACGAAGTTGCAGGCGATCCGCCAGTCCGGCAAGCTCGTCAGGCTCTTCTCGTAGGCAGCGCGGTTCTTGATCTTCGGCACCTCGTCCGGCGCCCCGAACTGGCACCAACCCACACAGTCGTCGCGATCGAACACAAGGGCCGCATGTGCCCTGCCTGCCCGCACCCGTGCGAGCTTGCGTTCCCGGTTCAACGCCGCCTCGCGGCTGTCATCCGGATGAAAGCCCATGCACCAGCAACCCCCGAAGACGCCGTTGTTCGCCTCAACCAGTCTGGCGAACGCATCCCAACTCGACTCATCGAGAGCCTTAATCGTGTACCCCGACCCCACTACCAGCTCAGCCTAGCCCGCCAGCACTCAAAGCACTGGGCTGGGCCAGCGTTCGGGAATGACGCCTGAGGGGCTCTCCCGTCGCGAAAGTTCAACCCGCTAGCCGATCTGCTCGGCGAGCCCGATGAGGATCCCCTCGGGGCCGCGGATGTAACAGAGCCGATACGTATCCTCGTACTGCGACCACTTCACCAACGAACTCGGCGCCGTGCGTGCGGAGCCGGGCGAGCGTATCGTCGATGTCGTCCACGGCGAACATGATGCGTAGGTAGCCGAGAGCGTTCACCGGGGCGTTCCGGTGATCGGCGACCGCAGGCGGGGTGAGAAATCGCGAGAGCTCGAGCCGGCTGTGGCCGTCCGGCGTGCGCATCATGGCGATCTCGACGCGCTGGTCGCGCAGTCCGGTGACGCGCCCTGCCCAGTCTCCTTCGATCGTGGCTCGCCCTTCGAGCTCGAGGCCAAGCTCGGCGAAAAAAGAGATAGCGGCATCGAGGGATTCCACCACGATGCCGACGTTGTCCATCCGTTGAAGCGCCACGCGGCCATTCTTGCGGATCGCAAAGAGATCACCGGTGCCCGCAAGGGGACGCGGGATCAGATGTCCGTACGTCTGGTTGGGCCAGCGTTCGCGACTGTCCCTGAGCCCACGCCTCGTTGACGTCCAGGGGCCGCGATGAAAGCCTTCACCTGTGGGGGAGGACGTTCGCGATTGGGATGTGGCCAGGGGAGGCTGATCGACCTGCGCGAGTTCGAGATGCAGGTGAAGGCAGATGCGGCCACGACGGGCGGGGTTGTCTCGGTGCTCGAGGCGACCGAGCCTCCAGGCTTCGGCCCCCCGATTCATGTGCACGATGATGCGGCTGAGGCGTTCAACGTGCTTGAGGGCGATACGTGATGAACCTGGACGGCAACGAGTTTTCGTGCCCCGCGGGGTCGTTCATCTTCATCCCTCGTGGCGTCCCACACGGGTTCAACGTAGGCGAGGCGCCCAGCCGAAAACTGAACTTCTATTTCCCGGCCTCGATGATCGGATACTTCGACGATCTCGCGGCCGCGCTTAGTCGGGCAGACCTGACCGACGACGAACTCGCATTTATCGCGCAGGCCCATTCGATGAAGATCGTCGGGCCGCCGACAGAACGTTACGTCTAACTTCTGCCCCGCCGAGAGGGGCTGCCCTGGCTTGGGCCAGTGTTCCGGAATGACGCCCGACGGAAGGCTGCAAACGGCGGTTCTATGCCCACCGAAGACGGCCTCCCGTGAATGACACTGGCGCGAGGACCTGCTTCAGGGTGAGTTGCACGGGGCTCAGCCAGTGTGGCTAATGGGGACGGCTCGGATGTGATGGCCCGCGGGTGAGGATGATGGTTGCCCCAGCAATCGTTGCAGGAGACGCTTGAAGGTGAGAGCCTGTTCCTCCATGGACGCGGGGACTCGTCTTCTTTGAAACGCCGACCGACGACCCGGTTCGCCCTCGCAGTCCTCGCTGTTGGCGTGCTCATAGCCGTACCCGCAGCGCTGGCGACCTCGCCCGGCAAGAACGGTCGGATTGTCTACATGGTCAAGGACGCAGCGGGGCACTGGCAGGTCTGGGTGGCGAACCCCGATCTTTCGGGCGCGAAGAAGCTGACCCGTGGTCGCTACGACACTGGTTGGGCGGTGTGGTCGCCGGGTGGCAAGTGGCTCGTATTTGACAGCAGTCGAACTGATCACACGCCCAACAACTCCCGTCACGTCAACGACGTCTTCGTGATGAAGCCGGATGGGTCAGGTGTGAAGAAGCTGACCGACTCGAAAGGCGTGAGCGGGGACGCTGCCTGGTCGCCGAACGGATCGTTGATTGCCTTCGAGGCGGATCGCGGAAACCGCAAGGGACTCAGTGCCATCTACGTCATGCACGCGAACGGCCGGAAGCTGAGGAGGGTTACCAATCCCCGGCCTCCGTTGAGCGACTACAAGCCGCGCTTCTCGCCGGACGGAACGCATCTCGTGTTCTCGCGGGCGCGGGGGACCGCTGACCACGCGCGGGCGGCTCTCTTCACGGTGCGCCTTGACGGAAGCGGCCTGCACCGGCTGACTTCGTATGCGCTGCACGTGGAAGACTCGGATTGGTCCCCCGACGGCAAGCGGATTGTCGTCGAGGCCTACCCGAATCCCGATGCGTACGGAGACATCTACGTCGTCGACGCGACCGGCGGTAGCCCGGTCAACCTCACGCGGAATCCAGCGGGCCAGTCAGGTTCGGCCGATCCCGCCTGGTCACCGGATGGACGCATGATCATCCTTCTCGACAACCGAGTCGTGAACGGCGTCGGCAGAACCGGGCTGGCGACGATGAAGCCGGACGGCTCTGACCTTCACTTCATCTCGAGCAAGAACCTCGAGGCACACCAGGCCGACTGGCAGTCCATCCGCTGACAGCAACGAGCAACTCCGTCGCCTGAGCGAGCGTACTGTCGCCCGATCTGACCCGCGACCTAGATCGCTCGCCACCACGTCGCCGACAACGGTCTCTAGACACTCGACGCTGAGACGGGCTTCGCCCGGCTCAGCCGCTCAGGCAGGGATCGCAACAGGCCGGCACGGCGAGCAGCTCGGGCGGCTCCTGAAACGAACGCAGCGCGCCAACGCAACGCAAGGAGGGGGCCAACGGGGGAACCAGGGGTTCCCCCGTTATAGAACGGCCTCCATCACGCGCTCCGGGATGTCGAAGTTCGCGTAGACCTCCTGGACGTCGTCGTTCTCCTCGAGCGTGTCGATCAGGCGCAGCGTCTTCTTGGCCGCGCTCTCGTCCTCCAGGCTGACCGTGGTCTTCGGGACCATCGTCAGCTCGGCCGACTCGACCTCGATGCCGGCCTGCTCGATCGCCTCACGGACGGCGGTCAGGGCCTCGGGCGCCGAGGTGACGCGGAAGCTCGAGCCGTCCTGCTCGACGTCCTCGGCCCCACCCTCCGCGGCCGCCAGGGTCAACTCGTCCTCGTCGGCCCGGTCGGCGTCCACGAGGATCAGCCCCCGGCGCTCGAAGAGCCAGGCGACCGCGCCCGAGCTTCCGAGGTTGCCGTCGTGCTTGGAGAACGCCGCGCGAACGTCGGCTGCGGTGCGGTTGCGGTTGTCGGTCAGGGCCTCGACGATCACGGCCACGCCGTTCGGCCCGTAGCCCTCGTAGACGACCTGCTCGAACGTCTCGGCGTCCGAGTCGGCGCCGGAGCCGCGGGCGATCGCGCGCTCGATGTTGTCCTTCGGCATGGAGTAGGAGCGCGCCTTCTCGATCGCGTTGGCGAGCGCGAGGTTCGCGGCGGGATCGGCGCCGCCCTCCCGGGCCGCGACGATCAGCGCACGCGAGAGCTTCGAGAAGAGCTTCCCGCGCTTGGCGTCGGCCGCGCCCTTCTTGTGCTTGATCGAGCTCCACTTGCTATGCCCTGACACCGCTCTCCTCTCTGACGAGATCCAGGAATCGCTCGTGCACGCGCGTGTCCTCGGTCAGCTCCGGGTGGAAGGCCGCCACGAGGACACGGCCCTGGCGCAGGAGCACCGGCTCCCCGTCGAGCTCGGCGAGAACCTCGACCTCCGGGCCGACCTCGGCAACACGCGGCGCCCTGATGAAGATCCCCCGCAGCGGCTCGTCGTCCCCGGCGAGCTCGAGGTCGGCCTCGAAGCTCGCGACCTGCCGCCCGTAGGCGTTGCGGCTCACCTCGAGGTCGAGCAAGCCGAGGTGGCGCCGGTCGAGCAGGATCATCCCCGCGCAGGTGCCGAACAACGGCCGCTCGAAGCCGCGGATCGCCTCCTCGAGCCCGTAGAGGCGCACCAGTCGCGCGATCGCCGTCGACTCGCCGCCCGGGATGACCAGGCCGTCCAGGTCGTCGAGCTCCTCCGGCTTCCGAACCTCGAGGACCTCCGCGCCGAGCCGGCGCAGCATCGAGGCATGCTCGCGGAAGTTGCCCTGCACCGCGAGGACTCCGATTCTCAGAGGTGCGCTCACGTGGCCGATTGTAGTCTCGGCCTCTATCCAGAAGGCGGTTCCCGCCCTACAATCCCGAAGGCGCGTGAGAGCAGAGGTTTCACACCCGATTCGCTCAGCTCCGCATCGCCGGGCCAGGACCGCCGGGGGGCGGCAGCAGTGGCAATGTCATGCCGGCTCCCGCATGCCCAAGCGCACGGATGCCCGCAGCGGCGACTCGCGCGGTTCCACCCGCAACGAGACCCGGCGCGTGCTGGTCGTGGACGACGAGCGCTCGATCCGCATGCTCTGCCGCGTGAACCTGCGCGCCTCGGGCATGGACGTGCTCGAGGCCGACGACGGCGAGGCGGGGCTCGAGCTCGCCCGGCGCGAACGGCCCGACCTGATTCTGCTCGACGTGATGATGCCGGGCCTCGACGGTTGGGGCGTTGCGCGCGAGCTGGCCGCCGACAAGAACACGCAGGACATTCCGATCATCTTCATCACGGCGCGCGCCGACCCCGCCGACCGGCGCCTGGGCGAGCAGCTCGGCGGCGTCGGCTACGTCGTCAAGCCGTTCGACCCGGTCGGGATCGGCGAGCTCGTGGACGACGTCCTCACGCGGATCGAGCGGGGAGAACGGGAGCAGCTGCAGCGCGGCATCGCCACCGAGCACGAAGAGTGAGCATCCACGAACGCGAGGACCGCGCTCTCCGACTCCAGCGGGTCGCCGAGCTGCTCGCCGAGGCGGTCACCCCTCAGGAGGTGCTCGACGCGATCCTGACCGAAGGCGTCCGCGCCGCCGAGGCGCGGGCGGGCGCGATCGGCGTGCTCAGCGACGACGGCGAGAGCGTCGAGCTGCTCGCACAGCAGGGCTACGCGGGCGAGATCATGGAAGATTGGGCTCGATTCCCCGTCTCCGCGCAGGTGCCGATGTCGCAGGTGATGCGGACCGGCGAGCCGCTCTTCATCTCGACCTTGGCCGAGCGCAACGAGCTCTTCCCAGAGCTGGCGCAACGGGGACAGGAGGGCAGCTCGATCGCCGTTCTCCCGCTAGCAGTCGAGGGCCGTGTCTTCGGGGCGATGGCCCTCTCGTTCGCGGACGAGGTCGAGTTCGGCCTCGAACGGCGCGAGATGAAGATCGCGCTGGCCCGGCAGGCTTCGCAGGCGCTCGCCCGCTCCCGCCTCTTTGCGCAGGAGCAGGCACTACGGGAGCGGATGACCTTCCTCGCTGAGGCGAGCGAGCTCCTCTCCTCCTCCCTCGACTACAACCTCACGCTCAGGCAGCTGACCCACCTTGCCGTGCCGAGGCTCGCCGACTGGTGCGCGATCGACATGGCGGGCGAGAACGGCGAGATCGTGCGGCTCGCAGTCGCCCACCAGGACCCGGAGAAGGTGCGCTGGGCTTACGAACTGCAGGACCGCTATCCGCCGAAGCCGGACCAACCGCACGGGGTGCCGCAGGTGCTCCGCTCGGGCGAGGCTGAGTTCTTTCCCGTGATCCCGGACGAGGTGCTGGAAGAGGCGATCGGCGACGACGACGAGCTCAAGGAGATCGTCGACCAGCTCGGCCTGCGCTCGACGATCTGTGTTCCGCTCACGGCGCGAGGACGTACGCTCGGGGCGCTGACGCTGATCGCCGCCGAGACGCACCCGGCCTACACGGAGGCCGACTTGCAGCTCGCGTTGGAGCTCGCGCACCGGGCGGCGGTCGCCGTCGACAACGCCCGCCTCTACGGCGAAGCCGAGAAGGGCGCCAACGCGGCTCAGGCACTCGCCTACGTCGCCGACGGCGTCGTCCTGCTGGACGGCGACGGTGTGGTGCGGCACTGGAATCCGGCGGCCGCGGCGATCACGGGCGTCGGCGAGGCGCAGGCGCTCGGGAAGCCGGTGGACGAGGTCGTATCTGCCTGGGCTGCTCTCACCTCGCATGTCCCGCTTGCGCAACCCGGAGTCTCCGGGACCCGGCCCGTGACCGTGCCGCTCGTGCTCGACGGGCGCGA